>NZ_PXNP01000023.1 GCF_003007675.1 Marinobacter fuscus
CTTTCTGATCACTGGGTCAGATTTGCTCTTTAACAAATTGGACGAGATAGAACAGAATATTCTTCTCTCATTATCTCCGAGAGAAGATTGTTCAAAGTGATAGCGATTTCAAGCGTTATCCGGTGTTATCGTTGAGGTTGTTGATGAAACAGCCACAAGAGATTGAGTTCCTCGGAACCCAGTTATCTTGGGGTTATATAGTCAAGCAACTAAGCGCATACGGTGGATGCCTTGGCAGTCAGAGGCGATGAAAGACGTGGAAGCCTGCGATAAGGCTCGGGGAGCTGGCAAACAAGCTGTGATCCGGGCATCTCTGAATGGGGAAACCCACCGATCTTCGGATCGGTATCTTGCACTGAATACATAGGTGTAAGAGGCGAACCAGGGGAACTGAAACATCTAAGTACCCTGAGGAAAAGAAATCAACCGAGATTCCCTCAGTAGCGGCGAGCGAACGGGGACCAGCCCTTAAGCTGAACAACTGGTAGGAGAAGGCTCTGGAAAGTGCCGCCATAGTGGGTGATAGCCCCGTATCCGAAACCTGAGTTCAGTGAAATCGAGTAGGTCGATGCACGAGAAACATTGACTGAACATGGGGGGACCATCCTCCAAGGCTAAATACTCCTGACTGACCGATAGTGAACCAGTACCGTGAGGGAAAGGCGAAAAGAACCCCTGTGAGGGGAGTGAAATAGACCCTGAAACCGTATGCGTACAAGCAGTCGGAGCAGACTTGTTCTGTGACGGCGTACCTTTTGTATAATGGGTCAGCGACTTATGTTTAGTGGCGAGGTTAACCGTTTAGGGGAGCCGTAGGGAAACCGAGTCTGAATAGGGCGAATCAGTCGCTAGGCATAGACCCGAAACCGGGCGATCTATCCATGAGCAGGTTGAAGGTTGAGTAACATCAACTGGAGGACCGAACCCACTGTCGTTGAAAAGCCAGGGGATGACTTGTGGATCGGAGTGAAAGGCTAATCAAGCCCGGAGATAGCTGGTTCTCCCCGAAAGCTATTTAGGTAGCGCCTCGGACGAATACCACAGGGGGTAGAGCACTGTTTGGGCTAGGGGGTCATCTCGACTTACCAACCCCATGCAAACTCCGAATACCTGTGAGTACTATCCGGGAGACACACGGCGGGTGCTAACGTCCGTCGTGAAGAGGGAAACAACCCAGACCGCCAGCTAAGGTCCCAAAGTACCAGTTAAGTGGGAAACGATGTGGGAAGGCTCAGACAGCTAGGAGGTTGGCTTAGAAGCAGCCATCCTTTAAAGAAAGCGTAATAGCTCACTAGTCGAGTCGGCCTGCGCGGAAGATGTAACGGGGCTCAAACTGGTCACCGAAGCTGCGGCTGCATACTCTGTATGCGGGGTAGGGGAGCGTTCTGTAAGCCTGCGAAGGTGTGTTGAGAAGCATGCTGGAGGTATCAGAAGTGCGAATGCTGACATGAGTAACGATAATGCGGGTGAAAAACCCGCACGCCGGAAGACCAAGGGTTCCTGCGCAACGTTAATCGGCGCAGGGTGAGTCGGCCCCTAAGGCGAGACCGAAAGGTGTAGTCGATGGGAAACGGGTTAATATTCCCGTACCTTGGATAGCTGCGATGGAGAGACGGAGAAGGCTAGGTGAGCCGGGCGACGGTTGTCCCGGTTTAAGCGAGTAGGGAGAGGACTTAGGCAAATCCGGGTCCTCAATCCTGAGACGTGACGACGAGTGTCCACGGACGCGAAGTCATTGATGCCCTGCTTCCAGGAAAATCTTCTAAGCTTCAGGCTATTCGAGACCGTACCCCAAACCGACACAGGTGGTCAGGTAGAGAATACCAAGGCGCTTGAGAGAACTCGGGTAAAGGAACTAGGCAAAATGGTGCCGTAACTTCGGGAGAAGGCACGCTGGCGTGTATGTGAAACCCCCGCGGGTGGAGCAGAAGCCAGTCGAAGATACCAGGCCCCTGCGACTGTTTATTAAAAACACAGCACTGTGCAAACACGAAAGTGGACGTATACGGTGTGACGCCTGCCCGGTGCCGGAAGGTTAATTGATGGGGTTAGCATTCGTGCGAAGCTCTTGATCGAAGCCCCGGTAAACGGCGGCCGTAACTATAACGGTCCTAAGGTAGCGAAATTCCTTGTCGGGTAAGTTCCGACCTGCACGAATGGCGTAACGATGGGGGCGCTGTCTCTACCCGAGACTCAGTGAAATTGAAATCGCCGTGAAGATGCGGTGTATCCGCGGCTAGACGGAAAGACCCCGTGAACCTTTACTATAGCTTCACAGTGAACTTTGAGCATGCTTGTGTAGGATAGCTGGGAGGCTTTGAAACCGGGACGCCAGTTCCGGTGGAGCCAACCTTGAAATACCAGCCTGGCATGTTTGAGGTTCTAACTCTGGCCCCTTATCGGGGTTGAGGACACTGTGTGGTGGGTAGTTTGACTGGGGCGGTCTCCTCCCAAAGCGTAACGGAGGAGCACAAAGGTGGGCTAAGCACGGTCGGACATCGTGCGGTTAGTGTAATGGCACAAGCCCGCTTGACTGCGAGACAGACACGTCGAGCAGGTACGAAAGTAGGTCATAGTGATCCGGTGGTTCTGTATGGAAGGGCCATCGCTCAACGGATAAAAGGTACTCCGGGGATAACAGGCTGATACCGCCCAAGAGTTCACATCGACGGCGGTGTTTGGCACCTCGATGTCGGCTCATCACATCCTGGGGCTGAAGCCGGTCCCAAGGGTATGGCTGTTCGCCATTTAAAGTGGTACGCGAGCTGGGTTTAGAACGTCGTGAGACAGTTCGGTCCCTATCTGCCGTGGACGTTGGAGATTTGAGGAAAGCTGCTCCTAGTACGAGAGGACCGGAGTGGACGAACCTCTGGTGTTCGGGTTGTTTCGCCAGAAGCATTGCCCGGTAGCTATGTTCGGACAGGATAACCGCTGAAAGCATCTAAGCGGGAAGCCCCTTCCAAGATGAGATCTCCCCGAGGCCTCGAGCCTCCTGAAGAGCCGTTCAAGACCAGGACGTTGATAGGCCGGGTGTGTAAGCGCTGCGAGGCGTTGAGCTAACCGGTACTAATTGCTCGTGCGGCTTGACTATATAACACCCAAGATAATTGCGGATAACCTGCGAAATCGTTCATCACAGCGGAGTGAAAACTCCCATCTTCTATCCCGTCCAACCAGTGATCAACCGATTTGCCTGACGACCATAGCGGTCTGGAACCACCTGATCCCATCCCGAACTCAGAAGTGAAACAGTCCTGCGCCGATGGTAGTGTGGCGTTGCCCATGTGAGAGTAGGTCATCGTCAGGCTCCTAATACCAAACCCCAGCTTCTATGAAGCTGGGGTTTTTTTATTTTGGGCTTCAGAGAAGTGATATACTCGGCACGACAATTAAATCAAGATTTTTGACGGGAGCTGTGCCATGGCTGCAAACGATCATTTGGTGATTTTCGATACGACCCTCAGGGATGGTGAGCAAAGTCCTGGCGCAACCATGAATAAAGCGGAAAAGCTCCGGATAGCCAAGGTGCTGGAAAAACTGCGGGTTGATGTTATCGAAGCCGGCTTTGCGATTGCCAGCCAGGGTGATTTTGAAGCGGTGAAGGCCATTGCGGAGAATATTCGGGAATCCACGGTCTGTAGTCTGGCCCGGGCGCTGGACAAAGATATAGACCGGGCTGCCGAGGCTATCCGCCCTGCCGAGCGTTCTCGTATTCACACCTTTATTGCCACCTCGCCAATCCACATGAAGCATAAGCTGCAGATGGAGCCCGACGAGGTGATTGCTCAGGCTGTTCGGGCGGTAAAGCGGGCACGAAGTCACGTTGATGATGTTGAATTTTCCTGTGAGGACGCAGGCCGTTCTGAGCTTGATTTCTTATGCCGGATTATTGAAGCTGCTATCGATGCTGGCGCGAACACGATCAATATACCGGATACCGTCGGCTACGCTATCCCGGAGCAGTTTGGCGAGACCATTCATCAGCTGCTAAACCGTATTCCCAACGCCGACAAGGCGATTTTTTCGGTACATTGCCATAACGACCTGGGGTTGGCGGTTGCCAACTCTCTTGCAGCGGTCAGCAACGGAGCCCGGCAGGTTGAATGTACCATCAATGGCCTGGGAGAGCGGGCGGGTAATGCCTCTCTTGAAGAGATCGTCATGGCGGTTCGCACGCGTCAGGATCTGTTCAATATTGATACCCGCGTCGACAGCCGCCACATTGTGCCTGCATCCCGCCTGGTGTCGACTATTACAGGTTTTCCGGTTCAGCCGAACAAGGCCATTGTTGGGGCCAACGCGTTCGCTCATGAGTCCGGCATTCACCAGGACGGAGTGCTCAAGCATCGTGAAACTTACGAGATCATGCAGGCACAGGATGTTGGCTGGCATACAAATAGCCTGGTACTTGGTAAGCATTCAGGTAGAAACGCTTTCCGAACGCGGCTGTTGGAGTTAGGTATCCAGTTTGATACCGAAGGTGAGTTGAACGAAGCCTTTACCCGGTTCAAGGCATTGGCAGATCTGAAACACGAGATTTTTGACGAGGACTTGCAGGCGATTGCCAGCGATACCCGTCAGAAAGATGAAGAAGGGCGTTTCGAACTGGTGTGTATGCAGGTTTGTTCAGAAACCGGCGTAGTGCCCCGAGCCACTCTGACGTTGCTCATGGATGGCAAAGAACACAAGGTCGAAGCCGAGGGTAGCGGTCCGGTTGATGCAACCTTCAAGGCCATTGAGTCGTTGGTCGACTCCGGATGCAATCTGCAGCTCTACTCGGTCAACAACATCACCAGCGGAACGGATGCGCAGGGCGAGGTTACCGTTCGCCTTGAACGAGGTGGCCGAATTGTTAACGGAGTCGGGGCCGATACCGATATCATCATTGCGTCGGCTAAAGCCTACATCGAAGCACTTAACCTCATTTCTCGCGGAGGAATCCGGCAGCACCCCCAGGTAGCCGATGTGTAGCTGGTTCTGGCGAGCACACAGTGGATGGGTGTTGAAGTGATTCACTCGGAAGCAGAGCGGCAGTATTATCTTGGAGCTGTCGGGATACGTATGTGGTATGCCCGGGAGCCGGTGCCGGGGGCTGCACGCAGCCCGGCTTTCGACTTTTCCTCCGGCCAGCGCGAGGCCACCACGGTACCGGAAGTTTCTGGGGTGTCAGTACCTGAACGTACGGGTGATTACCCGCGGAACGCCGGGTCCGGGCGTGAAAAAATCGCTCAGCTGCAGACCTTGATGGGCGCTGTTCGGAAAGCCGATACGCCCGAGCAGCCGGGTACACCGGTGCCTGGGTCCGAGTCGCGGGCTGGCGAGCCGGAAGTGCTTGAAAGCGCGGTGTCCGGGCCGGCTGAGATGCCCGTTGCGGCTAGTTCGGACGTTCCCCGGCTTTATCTCAAGTTCTGGCGCGGTGAGCGGGCTACATTGCTTTGTCAGCTTTCCGAGGATGTCAGTCTGTCCCTTCAGGAAACTCTGGCTTTGAATATTCTGCGCAGTTTGGGCGAAAGCTCGCCTTTTGCTGCAGAGGCCATGCGGTGGCCTTTATTCAATAACCTGAGGGTCTCGGTAAACAGTTCTCAGGATCTTGAAGGCGCACTGTCGGGTTGGCTTCAGCCGAAAGGCGCGTTAATTGTGCTCGGGCTGGATACAGCAAAAGGTTTGGGCACCCTGAAAGAGGTTGTTTCCAATCGTGTTGACGGTGCTGTGATCAATTTCGCAGAGTCACTCGCAGCCCTGAGTTCGGATCCGGCTGTGAAGCGAAAGCTGTGGCTTGCGATTCGTCATTTGGCGCCTGCACAATGACCGCCCGTCCGCTTGAAGCAAGGGTTGCCAGCCTGCACTGTATGGTGCGTCCGATGGTATCGGGCGACGTACCCGCGGTGATGGAGCTTGAGCGGCTTGGGCATTCCCATCCCTGGTCTGAAGCGGTGTTTGAGGATTGTTTCAAGGCCAATTACCGGTGCCGTGTGCTGGAAATCGAGGGGGCTATCCAGGGATATACTGTCGTCAGCTACCTTGCAGATGAGGCCCACCTGATGAATATTTGTGTGCATCCCGGGCAGCGCGGCCAGGGTGTAGGTGCTTTTCTTTTGAATGCAGTTGTCCGCGAGGCCCGGCGCGAGGCTTGCACGCAAATGATCCTTGAAGTGCGGGCAAGCAATGAAGCTGCGGCTCGTCTCTATCTGCGCTCAGGCTTCGATGAGATCGGCCGGCGAAAAGGATACTACCCGGGTGTTTCCGGCCGTGAAGATGCCCTTGTTATGGCGCTACGGTTCACCTGAGGCGCCCCGACTCCGTATAATAGCCCCCTCTTTCACCCACCTTGAATCAGGTTATCGTTTTCTATGTCAAACCTTTCACTGGAAGTGGCCAAGCGCCGCACCTTTGCGATTATCTCGCACCCGGACGCGGGTAAGACCACCATCACGGAAAAGGTGCTTCTGTTCGGGCAGGCATTGCAGAAGGCGGGCACGGTCAAGGGAAAGAAATCCGGTCAGCATGCCAAGTCAGATTGGATGGAAATGGAAAAGGAGCGGGGTATATCGGTGACCACCTCGGTTATGCAGTTTCCCTACGCCGACAAGCTGGTCAACCTGCTGGATACGCCGGGACACGAAGATTTCTCTGAGGATACCTATCGTACCCTGACCGCCGTCGACTCCTGCCTGATGGTAATCGACAGTGCCAAAGGGGTTGAAGAGCGAACCATCAAACTGATGGAAGTCACGCGGTTGCGGGATACGCCCATTCTCACCTTCATGAACAAACTGGATCGGGATACGCGGGATCCGATTGAATTGATGGATGAGGTGGAAGACGTACTGAAGATCGCCTGTGCGCCCATCACCTGGCCCATTGGTATGGGCAAGAGCTTCAAGGGGGTTTACCACCTTCTGAGAGATGAAGTGATTCTCTACCAGTCGGGCCAGGGGCATACCATTCAGGACAAGCGGATTATCAAAGATCTGGATAACCCGGAGTTGGATGAAGTGCTCGGAGCTTATGCAGCAGACCTCCGTGACGAAATCTCGCTGGTAAAAGGTGCTTCCCACGAGTTTGACCAGGAAGCCTTCCTTGCCGGTGAGCTGACGCCGGTCTTTTTCGGAACGGCACTGGGTAACTTCGGTGTTGATCATATGCTCGACGGGCTGGTGCAGTGGGCACCACAGCCGCAGGCGAGGGCGACCGATCTGCGTACCGTAGAGCCTGCCGAGTCCGGATTTTCGGGGTTTGTGTTCAAGATTCAGGCGAATATGGATCCCCAGCACCGGGACAGGATCGCCTTTCTGCGCATCGTGTCAGGAAGCTACAATCAGGGCATGAAGGCCCGCCATGTGCGGATTGGCAAAGATGTCCGTTTTTCGGATGCGCTGACGTTCATGGCGGGCGACCGGGAGCACGCCGAGCAGGCGTTTGCCGGTGATATTATCGGCCTGCACAACCACGGCACTATTCAGTTGGGCGACACCTTCACTGCGGGTGAAGATATGAAGTTTACCGGTATCCCGAACTTCGCACCGGAGTTGTTCCGGCGAATCCGGCTGAAAGATCCGCTCAAGGCGAAGGCATTGCAAAAAGGCCTGATCCAGCTGTCGGAAGAAGGTGCCGTGCAGGTATTCAGGCCTATGAAGAACAATGACCTGATTGTTGGGGCGGTAGGTGTTCTGCAGTTTGATGTTGTTGTGGCGCGCCTCAAGGGTGAGTACAAGGTCGAGGCTGTCTACGAGCCGATCAACGTTGCGACTGCTCGCTGGGTAACTTGTGATGATGACCGCAAGCTGGATGAATTTCAGCGCAAGAATCAGGATAACGTCGCTCTGGACGGTGCGGACAGGCTCACCTACATTGCCCCGACCATGGTGAATCTGAACCTGGCGCAGGAGCGATACCCGGATGTTCACTTCCACAAGACCCGGGAGCACTAAGCAAGCCACTGGGAGCTCAGCCATGCGCCTGGTTGATGCGCACTGCCATTTTGATTTTCCGGTATTTGACGGGCACCGGAAGCAGATAGTTGATCAGGCCAGAGGGCAGGGCATATCCGATATTGTCATACCCGGCGTTCGGAGCAAGCACTGGTCTCGGGTGCAATCTGTCGCCGGTGACGATTCGGCGCTCTGGTATTGCCTGGGTGTTCATCCTTGGTTCGTTGTCGAGCACCAGCCTTCTGATCTGGCTGAGCTTGAGCGGTTACTGGCGATGGCGCCCGGGCGCTGCCTGGCGCTCGGCGAGTGCGGCCTGGACGCTCTCGCCGGGCAGCACTCGATGCAGGAAGACTGGTTTAGAGCGCAAGTTCGGCTCGCGAGTAACCTCGGCTTTCCTCTGGTGATTCATTCGGTCAAGGCGCACGACCAGGTTTATCAAATCCTTCGGGAAGAACATTGGCAGGGCAGGGCTTTGATACACGGCTTTGCCGGAAGTTACCAGCAGGCCTGCAAGTTTGTCGATCTCGGTTGTTTTATCGGGGTTGGCGGTACAATTACCTATGAGCGGGCCGCTAAGACCCGTGCAGCGATTGCCCGGCTACCCGTTGAGGCGCTGGTGTTGGAAACCGATGCGCCCGACATGCCTCCCTGCGGCATTGCCAAAGGCAAGAACTCGCCTTTGCATCTGCCTCATATATTTGATGCGCTTGCCGGGCTTCGTGACGAAAGCCCAGCAGATCTCGAGCGGATTTTGTTGAGTAATGTCGGCAGTCTTTATCAGCGTGGCAGTGGGGAGTTACCTTTCGCGCCCAAGGCTGAATCATAGGGGATTGGCGAAACCCAGAACAGCGGGGTTGGTTTTTTTTCAGGGTTTGAGTATACTTCGCGCCCTGGCTTTTCAATGCGATGTCACTATCTCAGCCCCGAATGGTGTCAACGCAACAAACAGGTGTGAACTGCCTCCGGATGCCTTGTCTGTACCGGTGGTGGTTTTTAACGTTTCTTATATAGCGTTCAAGGCGGAATCAATGAAGACTCTGAGTGCGAAACCAGAAACAGTAAAACGTGACTGGTACGTTGTAGACGCAGCCGGCAAGACGCTGGGTCGTCTGTCAACCGAAATCGCCCTTCGTCTGCGGGGCAAGCATAAGCCTGAGTATACCCCTCACGTAGACACTGGCGATTACATCGTTGTTATCAATGCCGGTCAGGTGCAGGTTACTGGTAAAAAGGCGTCTGCGAAGATGTACTACAGCCACACTGGCTTTCCGGGTGGAATCAAATCCATCAATTTCGAGAAGCTGGTAGACAAGGCTCCCGAGCAAATCATTCAGAAGTCTGTCAAAGGCATGCTTCCGAAGGGCCCGCTTGGCCGTGCCATGTTCAAAAAGCTGAAAGTCTATGCCGGTGCTGAGCATCCTCATGCAGCCCAGCAGCCCAAAGAACTCGACATCTAACGGAAGGCGGATATGTCTGTAGCACAAAATTACGGTACTGGTCGCCGCAAGTCATCCACGGCTCGCGTCTTTATCAAGCCGGGTAGCGGTAACATTTCCATCAACGGTCGCACCATCGAAGAGTTCTTCGGTCGTGAAACCTTGCGCATGATCGTTCGTCAGCCGCTGGTTGTCGCTGAGTCCGAAGATCGTTTCGATATCTCCATCACCGTCAAAGGTGGTGGTATCAGTGGTCAGGCAGGCGCTATTCGCCACGGCCTGACCCGCGCGCTGATGGACTACGACGAAACTCTGCGTCCGTCGCTGCGTGCAGCGGGTTACGTTACCCGTGATGCGCGCAAAGTTGAGCGTAAGAAAGTGGGTCTGCGCAAAGCGCGTAAGCGTCCGCAGTACTCCAAGCGTTAATCGGCGTCTTGTCCGATGGAAAACCCGGTCTTTTGGCCGGGTTTTTTTGTTTGCGAACCCTGAAAATATTTTTGATCTGGCGCAGGGATAGGCACGGCTGCAGGCCTTTCCGGCTTGTAAGAGAGGGGTAATTTCATTACCATTTCAGCGCTTATATTTTTGGGTTGTGAAGTCCTTTTCGAAGCGCAGTGCCGGTTTTCCGCGTCTGTGCCTCGCCTGATGGGAGAAAACCATAATGAGTAATGGCGACGTGAGCCAAGGCCGACGCCGATTTCTGATCGGTGCGACGTCTGTGGTGGGTGGTGTCGGCGTCGTCGGTGCAGCCGTACCTTTCGTGGCGTCCTGGAATCCCAGTGCGAAAGCGGAAGCGGCCGGTGCACCGGTTACCGTAACTGTCGACAAAATCGAACCTGGTCAGCAAATCACCGTCGAATGGCGGGGTAAGCCGGTGTGGATTATCCGGAGAACCGAAGACATGCTGGCGAACATTGAAAAGATGACGCCCAAGCTGAAGGATCCCGAATCCGAAGCGGCGAGTCAGCAGCCGACCTATATCAGCGGTACTTACCGGTCTCTGAAGCCGGAGTTTGTGGTACTGGTTGGTATTTGTACGCACCTTGGGTGTGTGCCGACCTACCGGCCTGAGGTTGCTCCTGCAGACCTGGGCGACGAGTGGCTCGGTGGTCTTTTCTGCCCTTGTCACGGTTCCAAATTCGACTTGTCCGGCCGAGTGCTGTCCGGTCAGCCGGCGCCGCTGAACCTTGAGGTTCCGCCTTACCGGTTTGACAATGACTCGACCATGACGATTGGTCTTGATCCGGAGGCAGCATAATGCAGAAATTAATTAACTGGGTTGATGAGCGCCTGCCGATCGTCGATGCGTGGAACAAGCACCTTGCCAAGTACTACGCACCGAAAAACTTCAACATGTGGTACTTCTTTGGCTCCCTGGCCATGCTGGTACTGGTTAACCAGCTGGTTACCGGCATCTGGCTGACCATGAGCTACAATCCCTCGGCTGAGGGTGCGTTTGCCTCCGTTGAGTACATTATGCGAGACGTCGAGTGGGGCTGGTTGCTGCGCTACCTGCATTCCACCGGTGCTTCCGCCTTCTTCGTGGTGGTTTACCTGCACATGTTCCGCGGCCTGATGTATGGCTCGTACCAGAAGCCCCGTGAGCTGATCTGGGTATTCGGCATGCTGATCTACCTGGCGCTGATGGCAGAGGCCTTCATGGGCTACCTGCTGCCCTGGGGCCAGATGTCTTACTGGGGTGCCCAGGTTATCGTTAACCTGTTCGGTGCGATTCCTGTGATTGGTGAAGATCTGTCGCTTTGGATTCGTGGTGACTACCTGATTTCCGGCATCACTCTGAACCGCTTCTTTGCTCTGCACGTCGTTGCACTGCCAATCGTACTGCTGGCCCTGGTTGTGCTGCACATCCTGGCTCTGCACGAAGTGGGCTCTAACAACCCTGATGGTATCGAGATCAAAAAGAACAAGGACGAAAACGGCATTCCGAAAGACGGTATTCCGTTCCATCCATATTACACCGTTCACGACCTTCTGGGCGTGGGTGTGTTCTTCTTTATCTTCTTTATCGTGGTGTTCTTCTTCCCGGAGATGGGCGGTCTCTTCCTCGAGAAGCCGAACTTCGAGCCGGCAAACGCCCTGAAGACGCCTGAGCACATAGCGCCGGTCTGGTACTTTACGCCCTTCTACGCCATGCTGCGGGCGGTTACCGTCGACTTCCTGGGCTTGCCCGCGAAGTTCTGGGGTGTGGTCGTGATGGGTGGTGCGATTGCCGTGCTGTTTGTTCTGCCCTGGCTTGACCGGAGTCCGGTGCGGTCTATTCGCTACAAGGGTATGCTGAGCAAGATTGCACTCGTAATCTTTGTAGTGAGCTTCGTAGTTCTTGGGTATCTGGGTATTGTGCCTGCAACAGAAGGCCGTACCAGAGTGGCTCAGATTCTGACCGTGCTGTACTTCCTGTACTTTATCCTCATGCCGTTCTATACGCGCATGGAGAAAACCAAGCCAGTACCAGAGAGGGTAACAGGATAATGAGAAAGCTGATTTTCGGTCTCGTTTTTGCTCTGCTGCCAGCTCTCGGGCTGGCGGCCGGTGCCGCGGTTCCTCTCGATCCGATGGAGCCTGATCACACAAACAAGGCTTCGCTGCAGCGCGGTGCGGCCCTGTTCACCAACTACTGCATGGGATGCCATTCCATGGAGTATGCACGCTACAAGCGTGTTGCGGATGACCTGGAGATCCCGGTCGAGCTTTACGAAGAGAACCTTATCTTCACCGGCGCAAAAATCGGTGAACTGATGAAAATCTCCATGAGTAAAGACATGGCTGCAGGCTGGTTCGGTGCTCCGCCGCCTGACCTGACGCTTGAGACCCGTCTGCGTGGCGAGTCCTGGGTATATTCATACCTGCGCGGCTTCTATAAAGATGAGGGGCGTCCGCTGGGTGTTAATAACATTGTGTTCGACAATGTTGGTATGCCGCATGTGCTGGTTGAAATGCAGGGTTTGTGTGCTGTTAAGCCCAATGTGGGTGTTGGTGCCTCCGTGGAGCCGCTCAGTGGCAACGTGAACAATGCAGACGTCTGCCCGGATTATGCCATTGAGGGCACTATGACCGGCCCCGAGTTCGATCAGGCCATGTGGGATCTCACCAACTTTATGTCGTATATGGGTGATCCGGTGAAAGTGGAGCGCGAGCGTCTGGGTATTTTCGTGCTGATTTTCGTCGCAATCTTCTTTGTCGTCGCCTACTTGCTCAACCGCGAGTACTGGAAAGACGTACATTAAGATTTAGGGTATAATCCCGACCCCTGACTCCAGCGAATCTTCGGGTTCGCTGGATTTTTGCGTTTTTGCATTGTTTCGATCTTCCGAATCGTGAGGTAGCTATATGGGCGTTGTGACCAAGCGGTCATCAATGACTTTTTTCTCGGATCCTGCAAGCCACTACAGTCATCGTGTGCGCATCGTGCTGGCCGAGAAAGGTGTCACCGTTGATATCGTGGATGTGGATCCGGACAACCCTTCCGGGGAGTTGGCGGATGTGAATCCGTATAATGCCTTGCCGACACTGGTTGATCGTGATCTGGTTCTTTATGAGCCTAATATCATGATGGAGTATCTCGACGAGCGCTTCCCGCACCCTCCGCTACTGCCTGTATATCCGGTGGCACGGGCCAACAGCCGCCTGATGATTCATCGTATTCAGAGGGACTGGTGTGCGCTGGTAGATCAGATTCTGGCGCAGCCGACGGGCAAAGCGGCCGATGCAGCTCGTAAGGAACTCAAAGAAAGCCTGCTGGCGGCAGCCCCTCTGTTTGCCGAGATGCCGTTTTTCATGTCTGAAGAGTTCACCATCGTCGATTGCTGTATTGCGCCCATCCTCTGGCGTTTGCCAGCGCTTGGTATCGAGCTTAACGAGAAACAGGCCAAGCCGGTGCAGAAGTATATGGACAGCATTTTTGCGCGTGAAGGCTTCAAGGCCAGTCTTTCGGATCTGGAAGAAGATATTCGAAGCTGATAGCCGGAATCCGTATTTCGGGGCAGGAGTTTGCAGTGTCTGATATGAGTATCGCCATGACATCCAGCCGGCCATTTCTGGTACGTGCGTTGAATGAGTGGATTCTGGAAAACGATTGCACGCCCTACATTGTGGTTGATGCGGGTGTGCAGGGTGTTCAGGTTCCTACCGAGCACGTCGCCAATGGGCAGATAGTGTTGAACATCAGCCCGGGTGCGGTAAGAGGCCTGGTGATTGGTAACAGCGCACTGGAGTTCAGTGCCCGCTTCGGTGGAGTGCCAATGCAGGTCTTTATTCCGTTGCAGGCGGTGGTGGCCATCTACGCCAAAGAAAATGGTGAAGGCATGGTGTTCGGCAGCGAGCCGGGGTCGCCGGATCCTGACGGTACCGACTCGACAGGTGCAAGGCCAGCGGACGAGAGGCCCACAGGCAGGCCTACCCTGAAAGTTGTGAAATAAAAAAAGCCGGCAATCGCCGGCTTTTTTTATCCGCCGAATAGTTTCTGGTCGATCAGGTCGCACAGCGTGTTGATGATGACCATCAACAAGGGGGCGGCCTCATGGGGAGGAAGGTCGTGCAGTGCGATTTCGTGATCTTCCGGCAGTAGCAGTGAGGTAATGTCGGATTTTTCCCGCGCACTCAGAACGGCAACCTGCATTTCGCGGTCATGGGCGGCCTGAATCGCTTGAATAAGGTTGGCCTTGTGGCCATCATCAACAATCACGAAGAGCAGGTCGCCAGGTTTGCCGATGGCGCGCACCTGGCGGGAGAAAGTATCGTTAAAGCGGTTATCCCGACAGATCGCCGAGTAGGTGGTTGCATCTGCGCCCAGATTGATGGCGGGCAGGGCCGGTCGATCCTGATCAAACCGTGACAGTAGAGCGGTGCAGAAATACTGTGCCAGAACATTGGCATTGCCGTTGGCGCAGGTAATCAGCTTGCCATCCTGAAGTAGCGTGTCGACAAACGCCTGGGCAACTTGTTCGATGGATGGGCCCACCATGCTGGCGGCCTGCGCAGTATGTTCCATGTGGCTGGCAAACCACTGGTTAATTCTTTGAGCTGGATCGGTCATGGTGCTCCGGTTATTCTGCCTGGATTGCGTTCTTGAGCCATTGTATCCGGTATTTGCTGGTCTGACCCGGCGTAATACCGATGACATCGATTCGGGTCAGAGTGTCCCACAAGCCGTTTCGATGCAGATAGAAGGCCGCTGCTCGGCGTAGTCGTTTCTGTTTGGCCGGAGATACCGAGCTGATCGGACAAACCAGTGCCCCTTCGGTGCGAAATCGAACCTCAAAGAACACCAGAACATCTTCGTCCATGCCGATCAGGTCGATCTCGCCGCCGCGATTGTGTACGTTGCGCTCTGTTATCCTGACGCCTTTGGTGGCCAGGTATCGCTCCGCGACACCCTCGTAGTGCTTGCCAATTTCTCTGGGGCCGTCCATGGCGTTACGGTGTTATTCCTGAATCTGTGGCCGGGGGTTCTTGCCTGCCGAAGCCGGTGCAAGAACCCGGGGCACTCCATTGCGGAACCTGGCCCACAACTGCTCTCTGTGAATGCCGCCATCGGGATCCATGGTCAGTTTCCCGGTTTGACCGTCGATGGTCGTGCCCTCGACTTTACGAAGTAGCGGGAGGCGTTTGCTTAGTTGCCAGGCGTCTGCGCCCATAGCGAAAAGCCGGCCCAACTGCCCGCTGGTGCCATTGAGATGTCGGGTGGCCTCAAGGCGGAACGGATTGTCGTCCGCCAGCACCCAGGGGATATCCGTAAAGAGGATTCCGTTCAGGTCTCTGTCCTTGCCCGGGTTCGGCGCCCCTTCGTAGACAATGGACGGTGAGTAAACGGGCAGGTCTCCGCCGTAATAGAAAGCAAAGAGGGGTTTGAATTGCCGGGCAACCGTGGGAGTGGCCACAAGCACAACGGCTTCTGCGTCCTGTCGCCGCCTGGGTTCGAACTCAACGTTCATACCGATGGTGCGCTCAACCTGTATGGCCCGGTCCCTTGAAGCGGTGATGCCGAGGAGATCTGCGGTCACCGCACGCAGATTGTCTTCGGGCATGAATCGCTGAACATTCAGCGCCAGTAATCCGAGCTCTTGCATCCGGTTTTGCAGAGCCTGCTCCACGCGATCGCCCCATTCCCCAAATGGAATCAGAACCAGCACCTGGCGCAGGTTGTCGGTGTCCAGGCGGTCGGCGATCTGGCGTGCCTCGTCTTCCGCTGATAGGCCAAACTGATAGAGTCCGTCGGGTTTCTTCGTATTTGCCGGCAGGTAATTCAGGCCAAGCACGGGAACGGGCAAAATCTGTAGCTGGGAAAGCTGGGTGAGGGCATCTTTGTTCAGGGGGCCAACGATCAGGTCATGGCTGTTCTTTGCCAGATCACGGTATAGCTCGATAAAGGGGCGTTCCGTGGTATCGATTACCTGGATATCGGTTTTGCTGCGATCTGTGCTGTCATCCTGATAATAGGCCGACAGAAATCCATCCCGAATGGCCTTTCCAGCGCTGGCAAGGTTGCCGTTGAGGGGCAAGGCCAATACCAGCTTTTCCGGGCGACTTGCCGCCAGTTCGGCCACAAGAGCAAGTTCGGTTGGCAGAATTTGTGCAGCCGGGTGGCCCGGCCAATTGTTCTGCCACTGGCGGATCAGGCGGCCCTGATCATCCAGGTCGATGTCCCGGGCACGCAGAAGCAGGGCCAGCTCCAGCCACCCTTGGGCTTCAAAGCCGATCGCATCATCGGCGGCGGCCTGGAGGCGGGCTTGGTTAACTGGTTTCAGCAATTGCCAGATTCTGTCGTGGATCTCCCCAGGCGGCGAGCTGGCGTCAGCCTGGCCTAGCAGAATCAATGTCATTGCACCGGAGAGCGGGTCGCCAGCCAACTGCCGGGCGTCTGCCTGAAGCAGGGCAGCCCGGGCCAGGAGCTCGGCCGGATAGGCCAGAAAGTGCTCGGTAGCAACGCCGTCTGTCAGCTTTCTCGCCCAGGTGCTGTCTTGAAGTTCTACCGCGGCGGCAAGGGCCAGAAGGTAACGCTGGCGTTCGATCTCGTCACCGGCGGTTGCAAAAATCGGATCCCGCAACAAGGTTCGTGCGTCCTGGGGTTGCCCCTGATCTTGAAAGCGGCTGGCCATTCTGAGGAGGTAGCGCTGGCCCACTGCCGGATCGCCCTCGTCTCTGGCTAGGGCGAGCGCCTGCTCCGGGTTATCCGCCATATGCTGGTCCAGGTTGATGCCGGCGCACCCGCCAAGGTAAAGCGTCATCAGAATGATCAGGGCCAGGCCGGTGCTGTAGCTGCTGCGTTTGGTCATAACGGACTCATTGCTCTTCGAATCATGGGGCTTGTGGTGCCGCGATTAAGCTGGCAAGTTTACCAGCTCCCGGCGCAATTCACATGACGTGGCAGTCATGCGGAGTCGGTCTTGAGATTTATTTTCGACAGCAGGAATGAATATGACCGGTTCTGTAACGCATCTGTCCGGCGGGCGGCTATCTGTGGTTGCCACTCCTATTGGCAACCTCGCCGACCTCTCCGACCGCAGTCGGAGCGTGTTGTCAGCGGCTGATTTGGTGGCCGCTGAAGACACGCGGCATAGTGCAAGGTTGCTGCAATATATCGGGATTACAAAGCCAATGGTTGCCTTGCACGATCACAACGAGCGGGATCGGGTCAGCAGGATACTCGCGGCGCTGGATGAGGGTTTGCACGTGGCGCTGATTTCAGACGCGGGTACGCCACTGATATCCGACCCAGGTTATGTCGTGGTGCGGGAAGCCAGAAAAGCGGGTTACCCGGTTACGCCGATACCCGGGCCTTGTGCGCTGGTTGCCGCGCTCTCGGTTGCCGGATTGCCGACGGATCGCTTCCTGTTTGCTGGTTTTTTGCCCGCCAGGAGAGCTGGAAGGAGGGCCGCGCTGGCAGAGCTTCGCACCCAGGAAGCTACCCTGGTGTTTTACGAGTCGCCCCACAGAATCATCGATCTGATGCAGGATCTGGCTGAAGAATTCGGTGGCGAGCGGGAGTGTGTGCTTGGCAGGGAGCTCACCAAGGCCTTTGAAACCTTTTACAGCGGTACGGCCACGGCTGTGCTTGAGCAGTTACAGGCAGATTCGAACGGAACCCGGGGTGAATTCGTGGTGGTGGTTCGTGGTTCGGCGCCGTCGGAAGGCGAGACCGTCGATCTTGATGCGGATCGGTTGCTGCAGCTTTTGCTGGCAGAGTTGCCGGTTAAGAAGGCTGCAAAAATAGTGGCAGAGGTCAGCGGTCTTGGAAAAAACGAACTCTACCAGCGGGCGCTTGAATTAAAGCAGGATTAGCGCTTGCATGCTGATCAGTGCGGGAGTATTGTCGGCACCGAGCTCGCCAGACAGTCGCCGCCGGAGTTTTCCGGGGGAGGAAAGTCCGGGCTCCGCAGGGCAAGGTGCCAGGTAACGCCTGGGCGGCGCGAGCCGACGGAAAGTGCAACAGAGAGTATACCGCCTAAGTACCTTCGGGTACCGGTAAGGGTGAAATGGTGCGGTAAGAGCGCACCGCGTGGCTGGCAACAGTCCACGGCGATGGTAAACCCCACCTGGAGCAAGACCAAATAGGAATCCAATGGCGTGGCCCGCGCTGGATTCGGGTAGGTTGCTTGAGGCCTGTGGTGACGCAGGCCCTAGATGAATGACTGTCCACGACAGAACCCGGCTTATCGGCGAGCTCATCAATCCGCTTATCGGTGTGAAGTACACCTTTCTCACAAGTCATCTTTTATAGCCAAAAGATCTTAAACCTCAGGTTGGCTATTTAAAGGTGCTTGCAGGTAATTGTTTTATATCCTTTTCTTTACGTCTTTTTAACAAATCTGTCAGCTTCCTCTTCCTAAGCCCTTGTCCTCAAAGGAAGTTTTTAATGTGTGGCGCCTGCTGCTGCGCTTGCATTGTCATTTGCGTGTTTCTATAGTGTGCGGAAGTGGGGAGAAGTGGTTTCTGGTGGTATTTTGTGGCAAAGCGCACCCATGGATGCGGCGTAAATGAGCAACTTTCTTGGCAGTCATGCCATCAATATGGACGCAAAGGGGCGCTTGGCGATCCCCGCGAAGCTGCGTGAGGAGATCACGCAGCTTTGTGGTGGCCGTATTGTATTGACTGTCAATCCGAGCGGTGATCGTTGTCTGTTGCTCTATCCAGAGCCGGAGTGGGATGTATTGCGCCCGCAGATCGATGCCCTGCCAAACATGAACGCAAGGGTGCGGCGCCTCCAGCGTTTGGTGATCGGCAACGCCGCACCCATGGAGCTGGATTCCGCTGGCCGCATACTGGTGCCGCCTACCTTGAGGCATTTCGCCCATCTGGAGAAAAAACTGATGTTGATTGGTCAGGGTAACAAGCTGGAAATCTGGAGCGAGGAGCGCTGGTTCGAGTGGCTGGATGAATCGCTTGATGACGAAGAGATTCCTCCCGAGATGGAGGCTCTGTCGCTATGACCGGGGGTCAAGGCGCTGATCAGGCGTTCAGACACCGCTCTGTGCTGCTCGATGAGGCCGTGGAGTATCTCGTTGGCGGGCCGGGCCGGGCCGGGAGTTTTGTCGACGCCACCTTTGGCCGTGGCGGTCATAGCCGTCTGATTTTAAGCATGTTGGGTGCCGAAGGGCAGTTGCTTGGTATCGACAAGGACCCTGAAGCGATTCGTGTTGCCGATGCACTCTCTGCCGAAGATGCCCGTTTCCGTCGCTATCACGGTTCGTTTGCCGAACTGGATCAGGCGGTTCTTGAGCAGGGCTGGCAGCAGGTTGACGGCGTTCTGATGGATCTCGGCGTGTCGTCTCCTCAGTTGGATGATGCCGCCCGCGGTTTCTCGTTTATGCGGGACGGCCCTCTGGATATGCGGATGAATCCGCTGCAGGGGCCCAGTGCTGCCGAGTGGCTGTCCCGGGCGGAAGAAAAAGAGATTGCAGATGTGATCTGGCGATATGGCGAGGAACGTTTTTCCCGCCGTATCGCCCGTTTGGTGGTGGCCCGTCGTGACGAGGAGCCGATTGCCACCACCCGACAACTGGCCGAACTTGTCGCGGAGGCTGTGCCCAAAAAAGAAAAACACAAGCATCCGGCAACCCGGGCATTCCAGGCTATCCGGATCTTTATCAATCGGGAGCTCGAAGATCTCGAGGCCGGGTTGCAGTCGGCAGTTGAGCGCCTGGCACCGGGCGGGCGCCTGGTCGTGATCAGTTTTCATTCACTGGAAGACCGCCTGGTGAAACGATTCATGCGCGATCTCGCCCGCGGTCCAAAGTTGCCGAGGGGCATTCCGGTGACGGCGGAACAGGAGGCCTCTGAATTCCGGCTTATCGGTAAGGCCAGTAAGGCCAATGAGCAGGAAATAGCAGAAAACGTGCGGGCACGCAGTGCCGTTATGCGGGTTCTGGAACGCAAATCAAATTAAGGCGTAGGCGCAGGGGGGGCGTGACATCATGGGTGCGGTAGCGATAGAGGAACCGGTAAAAGCTACGAGGTTGAATCGCCAGCGGGTGCGCGAGGGTGTTGCAACGGCCGTGCGTCTTTCCCGGCAGGTGTTTGCGGCCACCTGCGAGGCGCGAGTGCTGGTTACTCTTGGTTTAGTGGCTGTCCTTTTGGTTTCGGCCCTGGGGGTTGTTGTCAGTGCCCATGAAAGCCGTGAGCTGTTCAACACTCTGGCGAGTCTTCAGGAGCAGCGCGACAGCTATCAGCGGGAGTGGAGCCAGCTGTTGCTTGAGCAAAGTGCACTCAGTGCCCACGGTCGGGTAGAAAACCTGGCCGCAGCGCGATTCAACATGGCGGTACCCGGCCGTCAGGATATTGTCCTTGTGCCGCTGATGTCGCCGCACAGGGCTAACTGAACCCGATTATCAACATCCGGAGAGACCAAGTGCCCGGTCAGGGAAAGCAACCAGACAGCTGGAGAGTGCGTTTGGCGGCAGGCATGAAAGCCTGGCGTTTCGGCTGCGTGCTTGGTGCTTTTTTGCTGGCGGTAACCGGCATTGGCTGGCGCCTTGTGGATCTGCATGTGGTCGATCATGACTTTCTCCGGCACCAGGGTGATGTACGAACCATCCGGGTCGAGACGATCGACGCGCACCGTGGTGTGGTATCGGATCGCCATGGCGAACCTCTGGCCATCAGTACACCGGTGCAGACCCTGTGGGCCAACCCCTCGGAAACCGACCCGACTGATCCTGCGCTGAAGTCACTGGCGCGGGTTCTCGGAATGTCCGAGAGCAGCTTGCGGGAGCGCCTGCAGCAGTATTCCGGGCGGGAGTTTATCTATTTGCGCCGTAAGGTACAGCCCGCCATTGCCCGGGAAGCCCTTGCGCTTGGTATTGGCGGCATCTATGCACGGCAGGAATACCGGCGCTATTACCCCGCCGGTGAAGTGACCGCGCACGTGGTTGGCTTTACCAATATTGATGAATATGGCCAGGAAGGTATCGAGCTTGCCTACAACCAGTGGCTGACCGGAGAGCCCGGCCAGAAACGGGTGCTGAAGGACAATCGTGGCCGGGTGATCAAGGATCTGATGCTGATCCGGGATGCCCGGCCGGGAAAGGATCTGACGCTGAGTATCGACCTGCGCTTGCAGTACCTGGCGTATCGGGAGCTGAAGGCGGTGGTCAGTGCCCACAAAGCCCGGGGCGGCACCCTGGTAATGCTGGATGTGGATTCCGGCGAAGTGCTGGCCATGGTCAATCAGGGGTCTTACAACCCTAATGACCGTTCCCAGCTATCGCCTGAACATTTGCGCAACAAAGCCATTACCGATCTGTTCGAGCCGGGCTCGACCATAAAGCCCCTGACCATCGCCGCAGCGCTTGAGTCCGGGGAGTATACGGTGAACAGTTCGATTGATACCTCCCCCGGCTATCGTCGTTTTGGCCGTTTTACCATTCGTGATCATCGTAATTACGGGCTGATGGATCTGACCCAGATAATCGTCAAGTCCAGCAACGTGGGGGTTAGCAAAATTGCCACAGACCTTGGCGGCGAGCGTTTGCGCAACCTTTACGCGCGGCTGGGGCTGGGCCAGGCCACCGGTATCGGGTTCCCCGGCGAAGCGGTGGGCGTGCTGCCTGCTCACCCGAAATGGCGACCGGTGGAAGAGGCAACACTGTCCTATGGCTACGGCATGAGTGTAAACGCTCTGCAATTGGCCCAAGCCTACATGGTGATTGCCAACGGAGGAATTCGCTACCCCCTGAGTTTGATGAGGCAGGATCAGCGGCCGCAAGGGCAACGGGTGTTATCTGAGAAAGTGACCGGCGCGGTACGCAACATGCTTAAACTTGCCGTTTCCAAGGGCACCGGTAAGCGCGCGCAGCCAGGTTTGTATGCTGCTGGTGGTAAAACCGGCACCGTTCACCTGGTTGGAGCGCGGGGCTATGAAGATAACCAGTACAAAGCGATTTTCGCCGGTATGGCCCCCATTGATGACCCGAAGATCGTTACTGTGATTGCGGTTGATGCCCCCCAGTCCGGGGAGTATTACGGCGGAGAGGTTGCGGCACCGGTTTTCGCCCGTGTGATGGGTGACGCACTGCGATTGCTGAACGTAAAACCGGAGCTGGAGGTTGGCCAGGCGGCCAGTGCCCGTCCGGTGGCTGGGGGGAGAGGCTAGCCTATGTGTATCACCTCCATCAGCGCGCTTATGCAGGGGATAGTCGAAGTACCTTCGGTATTCGATGTCACTATCCACGGGTTGCAGACCGATAGCCGCAAAATTCAGCGAGGCCACGCCTTCGTTGCACTTTCAGGCGGGCAAACACCGGCAGATCATTACCTGGACGACGCAATCCGGGCTGGCGCCACGGTGGTTTTGCTGGAGGCAGACGCAGCCAGGGAATGTTATGAGCGGTTCGGTGCTCTGATTGTGCCGGTGCCGCAACTGCGGTCGCTGCTTGGCCGAATTGCTGCGCGCTTTTTCGAGCACCCATCCCGTCATATCAAGGTGGTGGGTGTTACCGGCACCAATGGCAAGACCTCAGTTACCCAGTACATTGCCCAGTTGCTGGAGCAAACAGGAACCCCTTGCGGAGTTTTGGGCACTCTGGGTTATGGCATGCCGGGAAGCATCGAGCCGGCAACCCATACCACCCCGGACGTTGTCCAGGTGAACCGGGTATTAAGTCGTATCCGGCATGAGGGTGGTCGGGCCGCGGTAATGGAGGTGTCTTCTCATGCTCTGGATCAGGGCCGGGTAGACAAGTTGGCTATGGTGGGTGCGGTATTCACCAACCTCAGTCGGGATCACCTCGATTACCACAAATCCATGCAGGCCTACGGAGAGGCCAAGGCCCGGCTGTTCCTGAGAGAGGGGCTGCACTTTGCGGTAATCAACTTTGACGACCCTTTCGGTCGGCAGCTTTATGGTCAGCTGGATGGTCACTGCGACCGGGTACGTTACAGCCTGCACGAGGCCCAGACCGAGTTGTGGCTCCGGGCATTCGAGCCCACGGATGAAGGGTTCCGGGCCAGAGTCGATGGCCAGTGGGGAGAATTTGACCTTAAGGTTCCTTTGCTGGGGAGTTTCAATGCCAGCAACCTGCTGGCGGCACTGGCAACAGTACTGACCATGGGGGTGCCGGTTGACAGGGCGGTGGCTGCCACGGCACGGCTTACGCCGCCACCGGGGCGCCTGGAGCGGTTCCGGAGTGCCGGGGGCAAACAGGTGGTGGTGGACTACGCGCACACGCCGGACGCTCTGGCCAATGCACTGGAAGCCTTGCTGCCTCATGTCAGCGGCAAACTGTACTGTGTGTTCGGGTGTGGTGGCGATCGTGATGCGGGCAAGCGGCCCGAAATGGCCCGTGAAGCCGCGCAGCGGGCAGACCACATCATAGTGACAAACGACAACCCCCGCAGCGAAGAACCTGAAAGTATTACCCGGGATATCGTCGCCGGGTTCTCCCGGGAAAATAGCTGGCAGGTGATTCACGATCGCGCAGAGGCCATTGCTGCCGCTGTAGGTATGGCCGGGCCCGGGGATCTGGTGCTGGTGGCCGGAAAAGGGCATGAAGACTACCAGGAGATTCAGGGCGAGCGTTTGCCGTTTAGCGATGCCGGGCAGGTTCGGTGCCTGCTGGACATGGATGGGGGTGTCCTGTGATTCGCTCGTTCACCCTTGCTGAGGCTGCTGCCTGGATCAACGCCGGTTCTGCCCGAAGTGCTGAGGCGCTGAGCCAGGTCGAGTTCTCGGGTGTCTCGACCGATACCCGCACCCTGGGGCATGGCCAGTTATTTGTGGCGCTGCGCGGTGAGCACTTTGACGGGCACCGTTTTCTGGCCCAGGCCCAGGAAAAGGGCGCGGTGGCGGTGGTGGTTGATCAGGTGGATCCGCGCCTTGAAATACCTCAGCTGCAAGTGCCGGATACCCTGGCTGCACTGGCGGCGCTGGCCAAAGGCAACCGGGCCGAAAGCGGGGCAGATCTGATTGCTGTCACCGGCAGCAGTGGCAAAACCACGGTGCGGGAAATGACTGCCTCGATACTGGCTGAGCTGGGCGCTACCCTGGCCACTGAGGGTAACCTGAACAACCATATCGGTGTGCCTCTGACGCTGTTCCGGCTCTCTTCCGAGCACCGTTTCGGTGTTATTGAACTTGGGGCCAGCGGATTGGGCGAAATTGCATACACCGTGGCCATGGTGGCGCCCAAAGTGGCCATTCTGACCAATGCCGGTCAGGCACACCTTGATGGGTTTGGCAGCTACCAGAATATTATTCAGGCAAAAGGCGAAATCATTGATGGCGTTGTGGCGGGCGGTACCGTCGTTCTCGATCGGGATGATCCAGCCTTTGACCAGTGGGCCCGGCGGGCGAAAGGGCTCCGCGTAGTCAGTGTCTCCAGGGCTGGCCATCCAGAAGCCGATTATCTGGCGCACGAGGTTCAGGTGGCAGAGTCCGGTCTCGCGTTCGACGTGCGCGGGCCGGATAACTGGCAGGCCCGTCTGCGGCTGTGTCTGCCGGGTAAGCACAACGTAACCAATGCGATGCTGGCGCTGGCGGCATGCCGGCAGCTGGGGGCGGGCAAGCGGCAGATCGAAGCCGGGCTGGCCGGAGTTCAGCCGGTCAAAGGGCGCCTGCAGGTGCTCGAACCGGCTAAAGGTTTGACACTTATTGATGACAGTTACAACGCCAATCCTACCTCGATGAAGGCCGCTATTGATGTGCTTGCAGGCTATCCCGGGCCCCGCGTGCTCGTGCTGGGTGCAATGGCTGAGCTTGGGGCGGAAGCGGCTGAGCTGCATCGTCAGGTTGGAGAGCATGCCTTCAGGCGCGGTATCGATCGCTTGTTGGTGGTTGGGGCCGGGGCAGAGGCTTACGGCTCCGGGTTTGGTAATCAAACAGAATTTTTCCAGCGCCATGAGCAGGCGGTGGATGCCATCACCGATGGCATTCACGGCGCCGTGACGATTCTGGTCAAAGGTTCTCGAAGTTCCGCCATGAACCTTGTGGTGGAGGGAATACAGAAGAAGGTGAATCGCTGATGCTGCTCTGGCTGACAGAGATACTCTCGCAATACTTTTCGTCCCTGACGGTGTTTCAGTATCTGACGCTGCGGGCGATTCTGGGCATCCTCACGGCGCTGATGATATCACTGCTGATCGGCCCGCTGATGATCCGCAAACTGAGCCAGTACCAGATTGGTCAGGCGGTGCGCGATGACGGCCCCCAGACTCACCTGAGCAAAGCTGGCACGCCCACCATGGGCGGTGCGCTGATTCTGGTAGCCATTGCCGTTTCAACGTTGCTCTGGGCGGATCTGAGCAACCGGTATGTATGGGTGGTGCTTCTGGTGACTCTGCTGTTCGGAGCCATCGGCTGGGTGGATGACTACCGCAAAGTGGTAGAGCGTAACCCTCGTGGGTTGCCGGGTCGCTGGAAGTATTTCTGGCAGTCGGTCATTGGGGCCCTGGCGGCAATGGTGCTGTACTTCAGCGCGTCTTTGCCGCAGGAAACGTCACTTTACCTGCCGTTTCTGAAGAATGTTTCACTTACGCTTGGCCCGGTGTTGTTTATCCTGCTGACCTACTTCGTGATTGTCGGCAGCAGCAATGCCGTCAACCTCACCGATGGCCTGGACGGACTGGCAATCATGCCGACTGTGATGGTCGCGGGTGCACTGGCAATTTTTGCCTATCTCTCCGGCCATGCCCAGTTTGCAAATTATCTGCTGATTCCCCACTTGCCCGGCTCCGGTGAACTGATCATCTTCTGTTGCGCTCTGGTCGGTGCAGGTCTCGGCTTTCTGTGGTTCAACACATACCCGGCCCAGGTTTTCATGGGGGATGTCGGTGCTCTGGCATTGGGAGCCGCTCTGGGGACTGTGGCGGTGATCGTTCGGCAGGAAATTGTGCTGTTCATTATGGGCGGTGTGTTTGTGATGGAGACGATTTCGGTGATCCTGCAGGTGGCATCGTTCCGTCTGACCGGTCGCCGGATTTTCCGGATGGCACCCCTGCACCATCACTTTGAACTGAAAGGCTGGCCCGAGCCCCGTGTGATTGTCCGCTTTTGGGTGATTACGGTGGTGTTGGTTCTGATTGGCCTTGCCAGTCTGAAAATTCGATAGGAACCCGGAATTGATATGAGTGTGATTGCTTCGGATCGGAAAACGCTAATCGTGGGGCTCGGCAAGACCGGGCTGTCCTGCGTGCGTTATTTGTCCGAACAAGGCTGCACAATTGCCGTCGCTGACAGCCGCCAGCAACCACCGGGGTTGAGTGAACTCAGGGAGCGCTGGCCTGATGTTCCGGTTCAGCTGGGCGACTTCGACAGCGAATGGTTTGCTGGCTTCAGTGAGTTGGTGGTAAGCCCCGGTATCAGTATTGCCGAACCCGCGATTGGTGCAGCGGCCGCAGCAGGCGCCACCATTCGTGGTGATATTGACCTGTTTGCCGAGGCCGCAGACGCGCCTGTAATCGCTATTACCGGCTCCAACGGTAAAACCACCGTGACAACGCTGGTGGGGGACATGGCCCGGGCGGCAGGCCGGAAGGTCCAGGTGGGCGGCAATATTGGTACCCCGGCGCTCGATCTTCTTGGCCAGGGGGCTGATCTCTATGTGTTGGAGTTGTCGAGCTTTCAGCTGGAAACCACCGAGGCTCTGGGTGCGCTGGCCGCTACCGTACTGAATGTCAGTGACGATCACATGGACAGATATCCCGACAAGATGGGGTATTTTCAGGCCAAGCAGCGGATCTACCGCGGTTGTAAGCACGCGATTGTTAATCTGGACGACGCGCTGAGTACGCCGATGGCGAGGGACAATCTTCGGTTTCTGTGTTTTGGTTTCAACCGGGTAAACCCGGATACCTTCAGTACCCGAGAAGATGAGCGGGGAACCTGGATTACCTGGGGCTTTGACAACCTGTTACTGGCTGATGAACTGGCTCTGATGGGTCGCCACAACATCAGCAATGTGATGGCTGCGCTGGCCTTGGGGAAAGCCGCAGGCCTGCCGATGGCGGATATGCTGGAGGCGGCGCGGGCATTTCGTGGTCTGCCCCATCGTTGTGAGTTTGTCCGTCGGTTGGCGGGTGTGGATTACATCAACGATTCCAAGGGAACCAATGTCGGAGCCACGGTTGCTGCCCTGGAAAGCCTTGCACCGGCCGAGGGTAAGCTGGTTCTGATTGCCGGAGGCGATGGCAAGGGCGCGGATTTCGGGCCTTTGGCCGCGCCCATCGAAAAGTATTGCCGGGCAGTCGTGCTGATCGGCCGGGATGCCGGGCGGCTGGAAAAAGCGTTTGGTGACAAGGTTCACAGCTGCCGTGCCGACACACTGCCCGGCGCTGTTGCCCGGGCCAGGGATCTGGCGCAATCCGGTGACCGGGTGTTGTTGTCACCGGCTTGCGCCAGCCTTGATATGTTCCGGGATTACAACGAACGCGGCGAGCAATTCCGCGCTACTGTGGAGGCCTTGTGATGCAGGCGGGTATCACTCTTCCACAATATCGCGGCGTGACCGGCGAGCTTCAGCCGTTGTCTGTTCTGGTCGTCACCTCTGCGGCGCTGCTGGTGATCGGTGTGGTCATGATCTCATCGGCGTCGATGGATATGGCTGCCGCGACACTGGGGAACAGCTATCACTACGTCATCCGCCAGGTGTTGTTTGCAGCTTTGGGTTGCGGGCTGGCACTGGTAGCGGTAAATGTGCCGATTTCCTGGTGGGAGCGCAGTGGCTGGTTGCTTCTGGGCATTGGTTTTCTGGTGCTGATTCTGGTGCTGACCCCTCTGGGCCGTACCGTTAACGGTTCTACCCGCTGGATACCCATGGGCCTGTTTAACGTTCAGGTTTCTGAAGTTGCCAAGCTGTGCCTGATTGCTTACATGGCAGGGTATCTGGTTCGCCGGCGTGAGGAGCTGCTTGAAACCTGGGCGGGCTTCTTCAAACCATTGGGGGTGTTGGTGGCCGCATCGGCCTTGCTGGTCATTCAGCCGGACTTCGGCGCCACCGTGGTGCTGATTACGGCCGCGACCGGAATGATCTTCCTCAGCGGGATTCGTCTGAGCCGGTTTCTCCCGCTGATCGGGTTGCTTGTGGCTTGTGGCGTTGTGCTGGTGGTTACCCAGCCCTATCGACTGAAGCGTGTCGTGAGTTACCTGGACCCCTGGCAGGATCAGTTTAATAGCGGCTATCAACTAACCCAGTCGCTGATCGCCTTTGGCCGGGGTGAATGGTCGGGTGTTGGGCTTGGCAATTCGGTACAGAAGCTGTTCTTCCTGCCCGAAGCCCACACCGATTTCATTTTTGCCATCATCGCGGAAGAATTCGGTTTGCTTGGAGCCCTGATTGTACTGGCGCTGTTCGCGGCACTGGTGGTTTCCGGATTTATCATTGCCCGCCGGGCCGAGAAAGCCGGTATGCCTTTCGGGGCGTCCTTCTGTTATGGCATTACTCTGCTGATCGGGCTCCAGGCCGGTATCAATATGGCCGTAAGCACAGGCTTGCTGCCGACCAAAGGCTTGACCCTGCCACTGGTCAGTTACGGCGGCTCCAGCCTGATGATTACCTGTGTCTGTATCGGCGTGATCGCGCGTGTTGAGCTGGAGCGGCAGGATCGGGCCCGCACAGTCGCAGAACAAGGCAGCGCACGAGTGGGAGGAGCGGTGTATGAGTAATTCTTCGCCCCGCCGTTTTCTGGTGATGGCCGGTGGCACCGGAGGCCATGTGTTTCCCGCGCTGGCGACGGCAAGAAAACTCCAGGAACTGGGGCACGAGGTGCATTGGCTTGGTGCTCTGGGTGGCATGGAAGAGCGGCTGATCGGAGATACAGGCATTCCACTGTCGCTTATTCATATTTCCGGGCTGCGGGGTAAAGGGCGCCTGGCTCTGATAACCGCACCCTTCCGCCTGCTGCGTGCGCTGGGTGAAGCTTACACCCTGCTCAGAAGAATCCGGCCGCACTGTGTCGTTGGCATGGGTGGTTTTGTAACCGGGCCGGGTGGTGTAGCCGCCTGGCTGATGCGTACACCGTTGGTGATCCATGAGCAAAATGCGATTGCCGGTATGACTAACCGGTGGCTTACCCGGTTTTCGCACACGGTTATGGAGGCGTTCCCGGGTAGCTTCCCGGAGCCGGTGGTCACGCGCTGTACCGGCAACCCCGTGCGGGCAGAAGTTGCCAGCTTGCCAACGCCGGAGCGGCGTTTCGAAGGGCGCTCGGGCCCGCTGAAAATACTGGTGGTTGGCGGCAGTCTTGGGGCCCGGGTGTTTAACCAGGAGTTGCCGCGGGCTCTGGCGCTGCTACAAGAGGGGCCGCGGCCGGAAGTCTGGCACCAGTGCGGCGAGAAGAACCTTGAAGAAACCCGTTCCAGCTATACAGGCGCTGGCATTGAGGCCCGTGTTGAGCCGTTTATCAGGGACATGGCTGCGGCCTATAGCTGGGCGGATCTGGTTGTTTGTCGCTCCGGTGCGCTCACGGTTTCCGAATTGTGTGTTGCGGGTATCGGGGCGGTACTGGTGCCTTTTCCGCATGCGGTGGACGACCATCAGACCCGGAATGGCGAGCATATGGTACAGGCGGGTGCGGCGCTGCTGGTTCAGCAGGCAATACTGACGCCGGAATTGCTGGCAGACATCCTGAGGGAGCTGTCTGCCGATAGAAAGCGAGTGTTGGAGATGGCCAGGGCGGCCCGTGCGCTGGCGCGCCCCGATGCAACAGAAAGAGTCGTGAATTACTGTCTGGAGGCCGCCAATGGCTAATGCAAAGAACCCGCCCCTGGTATTTCAGGTGCCGGAAATGCGCCGGATCCGCAAAATCCACTTTGTGGGCGTCGGCGGCGCCGGCATGAGCGGCATTGCCGAGGTGCTCAAGAATCAGGGTTATCTGGTGTCCGGCTCGGATATCAAAGAGAGTGTGGTAACCGGGCGCCTCCGAACCATGGGCGTGGAAGTGATGATCGGCCACCAGGCGGATAACAGTAGCCAGGCAGACGTTGTGGTGGTGTCGTCTGCGGTCAATGCAGATAACCCGGAAGTGGCCAGTGCCCGTGCCCGGCGCGTTCCCATTGTTCCCCGGGCCGAGATGCTGGCTGAGATCATGCGCTACCGGCACGGCATAGCGGTGGCCGGTACTCACGGCAAAACCACCACGACCAGCCTGATTGCATCCGTGCTGGGTGAAGCCGGGCTGGACCCCACGTTTGTTATCGGTGGCAAGCTCAACAGTGCGGGTACCAACGCTCAACTGGGCGGGTCCAGGTATCTGGTCGCCGAAGCGGATGAGAGCGATGCTTCGTTTCTGCATCTCACGCCTGTGATTTCGGTGGTGACCAACATCGAAGCCGACCACATGGATACCTATGGCGGTGATGTTGAAAAACTGAAGCAAACGTTCGTTGACTTTCTGCACAACCTGCCGTTTTACGGCGTTGCCGTGATGTGTATTGATGATCCTTATGTGCGAGAAATACTGCCTCGGATTGCCCGAACCTTCATCACTTACGGCATCGATAACCCGGAGGCGGATTATCGTGCCGAACAGATCGTTTCCGACGGATTGAAAACCCGTTTTGTGGTGCGTCGCCCCGGAGACCGGCCGAACCTGGCTGTTGAGCTCAAGATGCCGGGGCGGCACAACGTGCTGAATGCCCTCGCAACCATTGCTGTAGCGACGGATGAAGGCGTGGACGACCAGGCTATCTGTCGCGGCTTGGCTGGCTTTGCCGGAGTGGGGCGGCGATTTCAGGTTTACGGTGACTACCCGGCCGGAAAAGGCACTGCGACCCTGGTGGACGACTACGGTCACCATCCCACCGAGGTGGATGCGGTGATCCGTGCCGCACGGGATGCCTGGCCGGGCCGCCGGATTGTGATGCTGTACCAGCCCCATCGATATACCCGTACCCGGGATCTTTACGAGGACTTTGTGCGGGTTCTTTCTGACGTCGACGGGCTGTTGCTGATGGACGTGTATTCGGCCGGTGAGCCGGCCATTCCCGGTGCTGATGGCCGGGCGCTGTGTCGGAGCATCCGGCAGCGGGGCAAAGTGGAGCCGGTGTTTGTAGAAGACAACCGGGAAATCGAGGGTTTACTGGCCAACGTGCTGCAGGATGGTGATCTGCTGATCACCCAGGGGGCAGGCGACGTTGGCGGTGTCGCCGCGCGATTGGTTGCGGCAGGAGTAACAGCAAGTGAGTGAAACGATGCATGCCCGGACTCAGCCTTACCAGGCGTCGCCAGACCTGGTGCGCGCTCTGGGTCGGGTAGCGGTATTCATGGGTGGCGATTCCGCAGAGCGTGAGGTGTCGCTGAAAAGTGGCAGCGCGGTGCTGGCGGCCCTGCAGTCCGCCGGTGTTGATGCGGTCGGTATGGATGTGCGTGGCTGCCTGTTGGGTGCCGTTGAACAGCCGCAATTCGATCGCGTATTTATTGCCCTGCACGGTCGTGGCGGTGAGGACGGCACCCTTCAAGCGATTCTCGGCCAGGCGGGCATTCCCTACACCGGTAGCGAAGTGTTGGCCTCTGCTCTGGCGATGGACAAGCTTCGAACCAAGTATGTATTCCAGGGTTGCGGGCTGCCTACACCTGCCTTCCGGGCCATGACGTCCGGGGCTGAGGCCGAAGAGGTCGTGGCCAGCCTCGGGGTGCCGCTGAGTGTAAAGCCTGCTCATGAAGGCTCAAGTATTGGCATACGTAAAGTCGGCAATGCCGCCGAGTTGGTGGAAGCCTACGAGGCAGCGGCGGCACTTGATGACCTGGTGCTGGTGGAAAAGTGGATTGAGGGGCCGGAGTTTACGGTCAGCCTGCTGCAGGATCAAGCGCTGCCAGCCATCGGCCTGAGCACCGATCATGCATTTTACGATTATGACGCCAAGTACCTGGCGGACGATACCCATTATCGCATTCCCTGCGGGCTTGCACCGGAAGACGAGGTGCGGTTGCAGCAGCTGGCGCTGGATGCTTTCCGGGTGCTTGGCTGCCGAACCTGGGGGCGGGTAGACATTATGCAGGACCGCTCCGGTGACTTTTGGCTGCTGGAAGTTAATACCGTTCCCGGTATGACAGACCACAGCCTTGTGCCGATGTCGGCAAGAGCTGCAGGCATTGGATTTGAGGAGCTGGTGGTCAGAATCTTAAAAGATACGCTCAGCGAGGGCGGCCATGCTTGAACGTTTACTGATCCGCAGCCGGGCGGTACCGCCCGAGCCGCCCCGGCGCCGGGGTGCAACCTCGGTCGAGCCGGTGCAGGATCGGTTTGGCGTTCTGAAAGCCGTGTTGGCTGCTGTGCCCTGGTTGCAAATCGGGCTGGGAGCAACCGTTGTCTTGCTGGCGGCCATGGTGCCCTGGGCCGCAGACAAGGTTCTGGCTGCCATGGATCAGCAGATCATGGCGGTGGATGTGCGTGGAGAATTTGTCGGCGACAGCCGTACCGGTATAGAGCGGGCGGCAGGGCGTTGGATCGGATCCAGTTACTTCTCCACAGATCTGGCTGATATCAAGGCTGATCTTGAGCAGCGGCCCTGGGTGGCGTCGGCGGCGGTGAAGCGGATCTGGCCAGGCCGCCTGGAAATCGATATCCGCGAGAAAAGGCCGCTGGCGTACTGGACTGACGGTCGTCTTGTCAGCCGCGCCGGAGAGCTGTTTGCACCGCCCAATCCAGAGGTTGCAGGAAAGCTGCCGCGATTGGCGGGGCCGGATGAGCGGGTTCGGGACGTGATTGCCATGGCCCGCACCATGAGCGATGAACTGACGGGCTACGGTTTGGGGTTTGCCGGGCTCACGCTTGAGGCACGGGGGGCCTGGACTCTGGTTCTGAGCAATGGCATCGAGGTCGTTCTTGGCCGCGATCAGGTCGAGCAGCGCTTCGAGCGCTTCATTACGGTATACGAAAACCGGCTGGCATCCCGGGTGGATGAAGTGAGCCGGATAGATGCCCGCTACTCCAACGGGGTGGCGGTGCAGTGGAAGGCGGAACTGGTTCAGGCCGCTCCGAAGTCCTGACAACGATTTTTACGAACCTGGGATTTGGTGGAATACATGTCATCGGTTGAAACGGAAAACATGATTGTCGGCCTGGATATCGGCACCTCGAAAGTGGTGGCGATTGTTGGCAAACGCAAGATGGATGGAACCATCGAGGTGGTGGGAATCGGTTCGCACCCGTCCCGCGGGCTGAAACGTGGCGTGGTGGTGAACATTGAAACCACGGTGCAGGCCATTCAGCGCGCCGTTGAAGAAGCGGAACTGATGGCTGGCTGCCGGATTCACTCCGTCTATACCGGTATCGCAGGCAGTCACATCAAGAGCCTTAACTCCCACGGCATTGTGGCAATTCGCGACCGGGAAGTGACTCAGGCCGATGTGGATCGGGTCATCGACGCAGCCCAGGCCGTGGCGATTCCGGCAGATCAGAAGATTCTGCACATTCTGCCTCAGGAGTTTGTCATCGATAACCAGGAGGGCATCAAGGAGCCCATGGGCATGTCCGGGGTTCGCCTCGAGGCCAAGGTTCACCTGGTTACCTGCGCGGTGAATGCGGCACAGAACATCGAGAAGTGCGTACAGCGCTGCGGCCTGGAAGTGGACGACATCATTCTGGAGCAGTTGGCGTCCAGCCACGCGATCCTGACAGAAGATGAAAAAGAGCTTGGGGTTTGTGTGGTAGATACCGGAGGCGGTACCACCGACATCGCGGTGTTTACCGGAGGCGCGATCCGCCACACGGCGGTGATACCCATTGCCGGCGACCAGGTAACGAACGATATCGCCATGGCTTTGCGCACGCCGACGCAGAATGCCGAGGAAATCAAGATCAAATACGCCTGTGCGCTGACCCAGCTTGCAGGCGCGGACGAAACCATCAAGGTGCCCAGTGTGGGTGACCGGGCGCCGCGGGATTTGTCTCGACAGGCGCTTGCCGAAGTGGTGGAACCCCGATACGAAGAACTGTTCACTCTGGTGCAGTCAGAATTACGCCGTTCCGGATTCGAAGACATGATTCCGGCGGGCATCGTGATTACAGGCGGCTCATCCACCATGGAAGGCGTGGTTGAGTTGGCTGAAGAAATCTTCCACATGCCGGTGCGGCTTGCTTCGCCGCAGGCTGTCTCCGGTATGACGGAAGTGGTCAACAACCCGATTTACGCCACCGGCGTGGGACTGTTGATCCATGGCTTCCGGCAGATGGATCTTGGCCGGGCGCCAGTGCTCAAAAGTGAGGACGCTCCCTCACTGTTCGAGCGCATGAAAGCCTGGTTCACCGGTCATTTCTGACGGTGTTCCGGTTGCAGTTTACGAAGGTCTCTCGAAAACAAATAACGATTGAAGCAACCGGTCTGTAAAGACGGGTAACAGCACGAAGGAGTAGGGGATATGTTTGAACTTGTCGATAACGTGCAGCAAACTGCTGTCATCAAGGTTGTTGGTGTTGGTGGTGGTGGCGGTAACGCCGTGCGCCACATGCTTAACAGCGACATTGAAGGCGTAGAATTTATCTGCGCAAACACAGACGCCCAGGCACTGAAGGATCTGGACGCGCGCCAGATCATCCAGTTGGGCGGCAATATCACCAAAGGCCTGGGTGCAGGCGCCAACCCCGAAGTGGGTCGTCAGTCTGCGCTGGAAGATCGTGATCGCATTGCCGAGTCTCTTAACGGCTCAGACATGGTCTTCATTACCGCTGGCATGGGTGGTGGTACCGGTACCGGAGCTGCGCCGGTTGTTGCGGAAGTGGCCCGTGAGCTGGGCATCCTGACCGTGGCCGTCGTCACCAAGCCGTTCCAGTTTGAAGGCGGCAAGCGCATGAGCGTGGCCGAGGCTGGGCTGAAGGAGTTGGAAGAAAGCGTGGATTCCCTGATCACCATCCCCAACGAGAAGTTGCTGGCGGTCATGGGCAAGAAAACCAGCCTGCTCGATGCCTTTGCTTCAGCTAATGACGTTCTGCTGGGCGCCGTTCAGGGCATTGCCGACCTGATTACCCGCAACGGTATGATCAACGTGGATTTTGCTGACGTGAAAACGGTGATGTCCGAAATGGGTATGGCAATGATGGGTACCGGCCGCGCCACCGGCGAGAATCGTGCCCGCGAAGCCGCAGAAGCTGCGGTGCGCAGTCCGTTGCTTGAGGACATTAACCTGCAAGGTGCCAAGGGCATTCTGGTAAATATCACTGCCGGTATGGATCTGAATCTGGGAGAGTTCTCTGAAGTGGGCGACATCGTGCGCGAATTTGCGTCTGATTCAGCAACCGTTGTTGTGGGCACGGTTATTGATCCGGAGATGACCGACGATCTGAAGGTGACTGTGGTCGCGACTGGCCTGGGTGGCGACCGGGAGAAGCCCACCAAGGTAGTGGACAATTCCCGAACCCTGGATGGCAAAACCGATTACAATCAGCTGGATCGTCCGGCTGTGTTGCGTCGGCGTGCAGTTGCCCAGGGTAATGTGGCTCTGGATCAGACCAAGGAAAGCGAAGATCAGGGCGTCGACTATCTCGATATTCCCGCATTTCTTCGGCGCCAGGCGGACTGATAGAATCGCTGCTCTTTTTCAGGTGTTGGTCGGGCAACGTGCCCGGTCTGCCGAGGGTGAGACGGTGAATTGGATGCCCCGGCCTCCTGTCGTTTGGTTTTCGACGGTGGCTGAGTTGGCTAAATGGTAATCAGTCTTGAGTTTTGATATTCTTGCGTCGATTTTTGCCCAGAATATTGATTACGTATGACGGAATAATGAACCGATGATCAGACAACGGACACTCAAAAACACCATCCGTGCGACCGGTGTGGGCCTGCACTCAGGGGAAAAGGTTTACCTGACCCTCAAGCCTGCACCTGTCGACACGGGTATCATTTTCCGCCGCACAGACCTGGAGCCGATGGTCGACATCCGTGCCTGTGCGGAGAATGTGGGTGAGACTATGCTGTCCACGACGCTGGTAAAAGACGGTGTCCGTGTGGCGACGGTAGAGCACCTGCTCTCCGCCATGGCTGGTCTCGGAATCGACAACTGCTACGTGGAACTGAGTGCAGCCGAAGTGCCGATTATGGATGGCTCTGCTGGTCCCTTCGTCTTCCTTCTCCAGTCTGCCGGTATTGCCGAGCAGGAAGCAGCCAAGCGTTTTATCCGTATCAAACGCGAAGTCACGATTGAAGAAGGTGACAAGAAAGCGACGTTCCTGCCTTTCGAGGGCTTCAAGGTGAGCTTTGGTATCGACTTTGACCACCCCGTGTTCAAAGGCCGTGCCCAGACAGCAACTGTCGACTTTTCCAGCACCTCATTCGTCAAGGAAGTTTCCAGAGCCCGCACATTCGGCTTTATGCGGGACATCGAGAAACTTCGGGCGATGAATCTTGCACTGGGTGGTAGCGTCGATAATGCGATCGTCGTGGATGACTATAAAATTCTGAACGAAGACGGCCTTCGTTACGACGACGAATTCGTCAAGCACAAGGTACTGGATGCCATCGGCGATCTGTACCTGCTGGGCAACAGCCTGATTGGCGAGTTCCGTGGCATCAAATCCGGCCACGACCTGAACAACAAATTATTGCGTAAACTGCGGGCACAGGAAGATGCATGGGAAGTGGTTACCTTCGAGAACGAGGAGACTGCGCCTATCTCTTACATGAAGCCCGTACTGGCCGCGCCAGCCTGAGGCGGGAAGCCTCAGTCCTGGACGTGACGGGCGAGCTTTTCGAGAACCTCGCGTAGTGCTTTGTCCTTCGTGTGCCCGGCTTCTTCTTGGAGGAGTCGGGCATTTTCTTTACTGAGCCGGGTTTTTTCCGGTTTTCTGCGCTGATCAAACCGGCCCGGGCTGACCTTGATTTTCAGCTTCCAGACATACCGGAACAACTCGTTGGCGCGCACCGCTTCCATGATTTCGTGCTGGCGAAAGCGCAGGCGGGTAGCTTTGCTGGCCGTGTCTGTTGAAAGTATCAGTTCGCCGTCCTGGCAACTGACAAACCGCGTACCTTCAACCAGGTCTTCCGGAACGGCTGACATCACAAACGCTTCTGCCTCTCCGTGTAAGCGGGCCCGGGACATCAGATCCGCCAGGGTCTTGCCGGTGCCGCCCTGTGGCTGACTGCTGAAGATCAATTTCTGGTCACTATTTCCGGCCATAGTCGCTTTTTACTCGACGAAGCTATTTACGATTGGTTACACTTCGGCACGCTTTCTGCGTAGTGCTCGCTATGTACACGTTTTACATTGTATGGGGCCGACATGTCTACCGGGCGCCAGGTTCCACCCAAGGTGATTTTTTTCAGGATAGTAAACCCGCCCGGAAAATTCCCGGGGCGCGCCGCGTGATGGAATCGGTTGCACCCCAAAAACACAACATCAAACGACACTATGAACCTGATATTTCTGAGCGCTCGACATGGCAAGTCCAGAACCTTGTCACTGAACGCATCTGTGCTGACCGGTTTGATATTCCTGGCGGCCTTTGTGCTGCTGGCGTCGGGTTGGGCTGGTTACCGGTTGGCGATGAGCGCCGTCGAAGCCCGCCAGCCGACTGAGTCCGAGCTGGCTGCAGGCTGGCAAAAGCAGCTTGAAGCCCAGCAACAAGAGGTGGTTCTGGTGCGGGAAAGTGTTCAGCAACAGATCGACGCCCTGACGCTTCGCCTCGGTCAGTTGCAGGGCAGAATGCTGAGGCTTGATGCACTCGGCCAGCGGTTCGTTGAATCCGGCATGGTCGTCAGCGATGAGTTCAACTTCGACGCGCCGGCAGCTGTTGGCGGTCCGGAAGACGAGAGCTCAGCGGTGGACTCCTATACCGCGCCTGCCCTGACCGATATGCTGGATCAGCTGGAACAACAGATCGAGGATCGGGAAAAGCAGTTACGCCTTCTGGACAAAGTTGCCTCCCGGCAGAAGCTGGAAGACGAGCTCTACGTTCAGGGGCGGCCTATCACCTGGGGTTGGCTGTCTTCCAAGTATGGCTATCGCTCGGATCCCTTTACCGGTAAGCGCACCTGGCACGGCGGTGTCGATCTGGCGGGGAAGGAAGGCAGTGATATTATCGCGGTGGCTGCCGGCGTTGTTACCTGGGCGGCAGAACGCTACGGTTACGGCAATCTGGTACAGATCGACCACGGTGACGGACTGGTTACCCGCTACGCTCATGCCAAGACCATCCAGGTTGAGGTTGGGGATGTGGTTCAGAAAGGCCAGGTTGTGGCACTGATGGGTAGCACGGGGCGCTCTACCGGCCCGCACGTGCATTTCGAGGTTATCCGCAACGGTAAAAGCGAAAACCCTGTGAAATATATCCAGCGCGCAAGCCGCTGATTTCATTCCCGTGAACCCCGCCTTTTGTACTGTCGGCAAATAAAGGTAGAATGCCGTCTTCCCTCGTTTAACTGAAGAAGCAGTGGTCTATGTTCACAAAGCTTGCTACCAAGATGTTCGGCAGTAAAAACGCCAGAGAAATCAAGCGTATGCGCAAGGCTGTTTTGCGCATCAATGAACTTGAGGAACAGTTTGGCGCCTTGTCGGATACCGAGTTACAAGGCAAGACTGCTGAGTTTCGTCGTCGCCTTGATGAAGGCGAGACACTGGACGCGCTGCTTCCGGAAGCATTTGCCACCGCACGGGAGGCCAGCCGCCGGGTGATGGGCATGCGCCACTACGACGTTCAGTTCATCGGTGGTATGACCCTGCACGAGGGCCGTATCGCAGAAATGAAAACCGGTGAAGGTAAGACTCTGGTGGCAACCGCTGCGGTGTACCTGAACGCGCTGCCGGGCAAGGGAGTTCATGTTGTTACCGTAAACGACTACCTGGCCCGCCGGGATGCCGAGTGGATGGGTAAGCTCTACCGCTTCCTGGGGATGCAGGTTGGTGTTGTCACTTCTGGTCAGCCCCCAGAGGAGAAGCGGGCTGCGTATCAGGCGGACATTACTTACGGCACCAACAATGAATTCGGATTTGACTATCTGCGCGACAACATGGCGTTCAGCGTAGACGACAAGGTTCAGCGTGGCCTGAATTATGCGATTGTCGACGAAGTGGACTCCATCCTGATCGATGAAGCCCGCACACCGCTGATTATTTCCGGCGCGGCAGAGGATTCGTCGAAGCTGTACCAGGCCATTGACGAATTGATCCCGAGTCTCGAGAAAGGCGAAGTGCCCGAGGAGGGCGAGGCCTCCGGTGATTTCACCATTGATGAGAAATCCCGACAGGTGGAGCTGACCGAGTCCGGCCATGAGAAGGTTGAGGAGCTTTTGCTGGGTCGGGGCCTGCTAAAAGAAGGTGAAAGCCTCTACTCTGCGGCCAACCTGAGCCTGTTACACCATGTGCACTCCGCTCTGCGTGCGCATCACCTGTTCCAGAAAGACGTCGATTACATTGTCCAGGGCGGGCAGGTGGTGATCGTAGACGAGCATACCGGCCGCACCATGCCGGGGCGTCGCTGGAGTGAGGGCTTGCACCAGGCCATCGAGGCCAAAGAGCGGCTCAAAATTCAGGCCGAGAGCCAGACTCTGGCCTCGACCACCTTCCAGAACTACTTCCGCCTGTACGAAAAACTCGCCGGTATGACCGGTACCGCAGATACCGAGGCGTTCGAGTTTCGCCAGATCTACGGTCTGGACGTGGTTGTTATTCCGCCCAATAAACCGATACAGCGGATCGACTACAATGACCTGGTGTACTTGACCCAGGAAGAAAAATTCCACGCCATCATTGACGAAATCAAGGATGTGACCGCAGAAGGCCGCCCGATTCTGGTGGGTACAGCGTCTATTGAAGCCTCTGAGTTGCTGTCGATGCTGCTGAAGAAGGCCAGAATTGAGCACAAGATTCTGAACGCCAAGCAGCACGAGTCTGAAGCATTGATCATCGCGCAGGCCGGTCGCCCGGGTGCGGTCACCATCGCAACCAACATGGCCGGCCGGGGAACCGACATCGTGCTCGGTGGTAACTGGGAATACGAAGTGGCTGCCAGGGAGGCGCCGTCCGAAGAGGAAGTGGCCCGCATCAAGGCGGAGTGGACAGAGCGCCACAACCAGGTTCTGGAGGCAGGCGGCCTGCACATTATCGGCACTGAGCGCCATGAGTCGCGCCGGATTGACAACCAGCTTCGGGGCCGGGCCGGGCGCCAGGGTGATCCGGGCTCTTCCCGCTTCTTTTTGTCCCTGGAAGATAACCTGATGCGGATTTTTGCCCCGGAACGGGTGAAAAACCTTATGCAGGCCATGGGCATGAAGAAAGGCGAGGCCATCGAACACCGGATGGTCACCAATGCCATTGAAAAATCCCAGCGCAAGGTTGAAGGCCGTAACTTCGACATGCGTAAGACGTTGCTTGAATACGACGATGTGGCAAACGATCAGCGTACGGTGATTTACGAACAACGCAACGAGGTGATGGCGTCCGCGGATATTTCAGAAATGGTTGATACCATTCGAAGCGATGTGGTCGATGCCGTGGTTAGCGAATTCATTCCGCCCCAGAGTATGCCAGAGCAGTGGGATGTGGCGGGTCTTGAAGCCCAGTTACAGTCTGAGATGGCGATCGAGTTGCCCGTGCAGCAGTGGCTGGATGCGGACAAGAAACTCTACGAGGACAGTCTGCGCCAGAAAGTCCTTGAGGCGATCGTTGCAGATTACAAAGCGAAGGAAGAAGTGGCTGGCGCGGAAGCTATGCGCAAGTTCGAGAAACAGGTGTTCCTGCAGGTACTGGATACTCTGTGGAAAGAGCATTTGTCTAACATGGATCATCTGCGTCGGGGTATTCACCTGCGGGGCTATGCCCAGAAGAACCCGAAGCAGGAATACAAGCGTGAAGCGTTCAATCTGTTTGAAGACATGCTGGAGACCATGAAGCGGGATGTCACCCGGGTCTTGTGTCATGTCCGGGTTCAGAGTCAGGAAGAAATGGCTGAGATAGAGCAGCGACGCAAGGAAGAGCTTGAGCGAGAGATGGCCCGGGCCAAGTTGCGCCATGAGCAGGCCAGCGCGGCGCAAGCGGTCGGAGAGGGCGGTGATGGTGAGTCTGGCCAGCAGGCTACGCCGGATACCTTTGTCCGACAGGAGCGAAAGGTGGGGCGCAATGAGCCCTGTCCATGCGGCTCGGGCAAAAAATACAAACAGTGCTGCGGCAAGGTGAGCTGACAAAAGGCGCCCCCGCAGAAGCCGGAAGCCCGCATAGCGTTAGACCTCTGACGTTTGCGGGCTTTTTTGTTTATACAACACGAATGATTGCAAGGAGACAGGCATGGCAGTGGGACCAGGAACCTTACCCGAGTTCTTCCCGGTGGCAGGCATCAAGCTGGGGATCGCCAGTGCGGGCATCAAGAAACCCGGGCGCAAAGATATTGTGGTGTTTGAGTTGGCGCCGGAGACGCGAGTTTCCGGTATTTTCACCAGAAACCAGTTCTGTGCGGCGCCCGTGTTGGTCAGCCGCAAGCACATGGCCGAGAGCGCGCCCCGCTATCTGTTGATCAATACCGGCAACGCTAATGCCGGCACCGGTGAGCCAGGGCTGAAAGACGCCATGGCCTGTTGTGAGTCCCTGGCCTCAGAAGCCGGTGTTACGGCCAGTGAGGTACTGCCGTTTTCTACCGGTGTTATTGGTGAGCCTTTGCCGGTCGCAAAGATTACCGGTGCCTTGCCCGACGCCCTTGCGGGCGCGAGAGAAGACCGCTGGGCTGAAGCGGCGGCTGGCATTATGACCACGGATACGCGGCCAAAAGGTGCGTCCTGTCAGATCGAGTTGGACGGTCACCGGGTGGCAATTTCGGGTATCAGCAAGGGGGCTGGCATGATTCGCCCCAATATGGCGACGATGCTGGGCTTTATTGCCACCGATGCGCGGATTGCGCCGGACGTTCTGGCCAACCTGGCATCGGAACTGGGCGAGAAATCGTTTAACCGGATTACCATTGATGGCGACACCTCTACCAACGATGCCTGTATGCTGATGGCCAGTGGTCGGTACAGCGGGCCGGAGATTACGGCAGACAGCCCCCTGCTACCTCCTCTAAGGGAAGCGTTGAGGCAGGTGTATCTCGAGTTGGCCCATGCCATCGTCAGGGATGGCGAAGGTGCCACCAAGTTTGTCACCATTGATGTCAGTGGTGCAGCCAGTCAACAGGAAGCGCTGGATGTTGCCTATACGGTTGCCCATTCACCGCTGGTAAAAACCGCACTGTTTGCGTCCGACCCCAACTGGGGGCGCATACTGGCAGCGGTTGGCCGGGCAGGGGTGGATGGTCTGGATCTCAATGCTCTGGAGATCTACCTTGGCGACGTATGCCTGGTCCGCGACGGTGGCCGGGCGGGAGATTACTCGGAGGCCCGCGGGCAAGCGGTGATGAGCCGGGAAGAAATAACCATTGCCATTGATCTCAAGCGGGGCGACGTCCGGGAAACCGTCTGGACCTGCGACTTCTCCCATGACTACGTTACGATCAATGCCGAATACCGCACCTGAGGCCGCGTTAATCGTGAAAACAGTCCATGTTGCAGTGGGTGTTCTGCTCCGTGCCGGGCGAGTACTGATTGCCCGGCGGCCCGAGGGCGTTCATCAGGGCGGTTTGCTGGAGTTCCCCGGTGGCAAGGTTGAGCCGGGGGAGACGGTGCAGCAGGCTTTGTGTCGGGAAGTCGCGGAAGAAACCGGGCTGACGGTAACCCCGGAGCAGTTACAGCCATTGATCAACATCCGGCATGATTACGGTGACAAGCGCGTCTTACTCGATGCCTGGATAGCAAGGGATGTGCAGGGGGAAGCGGAGGGGCGGGAAGGTCAGTCAATCCAATGGCTGGCGCCAGAGGCGTTGCGGGACGAGGATTTCCCCGCGGCCAACAGGCCCATCATCCGCGCACTGAGGTTGCCTGATCAGCTTGCCATAACCGGTGACATCCGTGATCCGGAAGCCGGATTACAGAAGCTTCACTTGGCGCTTTCCGGCGCCGCCTCACCGCCACTGGTGGTGCTGCGCGCCCCGGCATTGGAAAGCCCGCCTTATGTGGCCCTGGCGTTAGAGGCGGCCAGGGTTTGCGATCGTGCAGGTGCCGCTCTTGTGGTGCATGGTGAGCCTGGTGTTTTCGACCGGGTGCCCGGGGCCTGCGGCGTACATCTGCCCTGGCATCAGGCCGAGCGGTACACGGAGCGCCCGGTACCCGACAGGGCCTGGCTTGGCGTTTCCTGTCACAATGAACCCCAGTTGCGCCATGCTGAAAAGCTTGGCGCCGATTACGTTACCCTCGGGAATGTGTTGCCAACGCCGAGCCACCCCGGCAGAGAGGGCCTGGGCTGGGCTCGTTTTGGCGAACTGGTGGCTCATGCTGCAGTGCCCGTGTATGGTCTCGGGGGCCTGGCACTGGCCCATCGCCCAAAGGCGCAAGCAGAGGGAGCCCAGGGTATTGCCGGCATCAGCTTCTGGTGGTCGTGAGGGCATCTCTGGCACCCCAGGCATGATGAGACAACAAGAGCGCGGGACAGCCGTTCCCGGATAAAGAACCTGTTTGGGGGCGGATACGCGCCCTGAAGGGAGAAAACTGTGAGTAAGCTGACACACCTGGATGACAAGGGCGAGGCCCGGATGGTAGACGTGACCGACAAGGCAGTCACCGGGCGGGAAGCGCAGGCGGAAGCTCTGGTACGGATGAAGCCGGAGACCTTGCGGATGATTCTTGACGATGAGCATCCCAAAGGTGATGTGTTCGCCACGGCACGGATTGCCGGCATTATGGCGGCCAAGAAAACCCACGAGTTGATTCCCCTGTGCCATGCCCTCAATCTGACATCGGTAAAAGTGGAGTTGAGCCCCGGCAATGATGGCGCCTCTGTGCGGGTTCTTACCCGTTGCAAGCTGTCGGGCCAGACCGGTGTAGAGATGGAGGCACTGACGGCGGCCAGTGTGGCGGCTTTAACCATCTACGATATGTGTAAGGCCGTGGATAAAGGCATGGTGGTAGATGCGGTCAGGCTGCTGGAGAAAAAAGGCGGGCGATCCGGCCACTGGCGTGCGGATGGCGAATGATCTGATGGTTGGGCCCCGGCGTAGGGTTTCGTGAAGATGTCCGCCGGTTATTCTCCTGCTGCCACAGGCCGCAATCGGCATCGCCACTACGCCAGAGAGCCAGCCACATGATAGAATGCACGCCCAGTCTGTCTGAACCATTGTCTGAACCACGAGGAACCACAGTGGCTGTTCGTTACATTGAGACCTGCCGTTTGCCGACGCCTTTCGGTGTATTTGATATGCACGGCTTTGAAGAGCCGGACACCGGGAAAGAGCATGTGGCGCTGACTCTCGGGCAAGTCGACAGCGGAGAGCCGTTGCTGGCCCGCACTCACTCCGAGTGCCTGACCGGAGACGCCCTGTACAGCATGCGGTGCGACTGCGGTTACCAGCTTGAGGAAGCCCTGCGCAGTATCGCCCGCGAGGGCCGGGGTATTCTGCTGTATCTGCGTCAGGAAGGCCGTGGCATCGGCCTGCTCAACAAGATCCGGGCTTACCGCCTGCAGGATCAGGGTGCCGATACCGTGGAGGCCAATGAACAGCTGGGTTTCGGGGCGGATCTGCGGGATTACAGCATGTGCAAGGATATGCTGGAGCATCTGGGTATCCGCAGTCTGCGGCTGATGACGAACAATCCCCGCAAGGTCAAGGCACTGGAGTCTTACGGCATTCGTATTGCCGAGCGGGTGCCTCTGCATGTGGGCCGCAATCCCCACAACGAGCATTACCTGAACACCAAGCAAAGCAAGCTGGGCCACTGGCTTGAGACCCATCAGGACGACGATGTAGTTTAACCGGCAATTCTGCAGGCAGCGGCCCCGACCGGGGCTGCATCAGATTGGCTGCCTGCCGCCTTCGAGACCCCTGGTCAACGACTGCTTATTTCGACAAGGCCGTACTGTTTTGCGCTGAGCGATGCAGCCTGGCTTCAATGCTGGCCCGGATACCTGCAGCATCCAGCCCGCAATCGGCCAAAAGTTCACTGTGCCCCCCGTGCTCGACAAAATCATCCGGCAAGCCTAACTGTAGTACCGGAATGAGCAGCTGTCTGCCGTGCAGAAACTCTGTTACTGCGCTGCCCGCCCCACCGGCAATAACGTTCTCCTCAAGGGTTACCAGCAGATCGTGGGATTCTGCAAGTTCCAGAACCAGCGCCTCATCCAGTGGTTTAACGAAACGCATGTCTGCAACGGTGGCCCCCAGCGCCTCGGCGGCTTCCAGAGCGGGCGCTAACAGAGTGCCAAAGTTCAGAATGGCAATACCCTTGCCGTCCTTTACCCGCCGGCCTTTACCGATCGGCAGCGTGCTGAGGGATTGCTGGATCTTCGCGCCGGGACCCGTGCCCCGTGGGTAGCGCACCGCCGCGGGGCCCTTGAACTCCAGTCCGGTATGCAGCAGCAGGCGGGTTTCGTTTTCGTCCGAGGGGGTCATCAGGATCATGTTCGGAATACAGCGCAGATAGCTGATATCGAAAGCGCCCGCATGGGTAGGGCCGTCTTCACCAACCAGCCCCGCGCGATCAATGGCAAACAGTACGTCCAGATTCTGGATGGCAACATCGTGTACCAGTTGGTCGTAAGCCCGCTGCAAAAAGGTTGAGTAGATTGCAACCACCGGCTTGGCCCCATCACAAGCCAGACCTGCCGCCAGAGTGACTGCGTGTTGCTCGGCAATGGCGACGTCGAAATAGCGATCGGGAAAACGCTCGGAAAACGCCAGCAAATCCGAGCCTTCACACATGGCGGGGGTAATACCGGCCACCCGATTGTCGCGCTCGGCCGCATCGCAAAGCCATTGCCCGAACACGTTGGCGTATTTCGGCCGTGACGGGGCCTGCACAACCGGGGCTGGCTCTTTGGCGGGTACCGGTTCGATCTTGTTGATGGCGTGGTAGCCAACCGGGTCTGCTTCGGCGGGCGCAAACCCTTTGCCTTTGGTGGTGACCACGTGCAGAAATTGCGGGCCGTCCAGCTCACGGATGTTTTCCAGGGTTTCCACCAACAGGGGAAGGTCGTGTCCGTCAATTGGGCCGATATAGTTGAACCCCAGTTCCTCAAACAAAGTGCTGGGGGCGATCATGCCTTTGAAGTGTTCTTCGGTTTTCTTGGCCAGCGCCATCAGCTGCGGCGCACCTTTGAGCACTTTTTTGCTGCTGTCTCGGACCTGGTTGTAGGTACGGCTCGACAGCAACTTGGCGAAGTAGTTTGACAGCCCGCCGACATTGTGGGAAATCGACATGTCGTTGTCGTTCAGAACCACCAGCATATCCGCATGCAAATGGCCTGCATGATTCAGGGCTTCAAACGCCATGCCGGCAGTCATGGCGCCGTCACCAATCACCGCAATGCTCTTGCGCCCGGTATTTTGCATACGGGCCGCGATGGCCATACCCAGGGCGGCGCTGATGGAGGTACTGGAGTGGCCAACGCCAAAGGTGTCGTATTCACTTTCGGCCCGTTTCGGGAACCCGGCCAGGCCACCCTTGCGCCGAATGCTGCCCATTTGCTCTTTGCGACCGGTCAGAATCTTGTGGGGGTAGGCCTGGTGCCCAACGTCCCATACCAGGCGGTCTTCCGGCGTGTTGAATACGAAGTGCAGCGCCACGGTCAATTCCAGGACACCGAGCCCGGCACCAAAGTGGCCACCGGTCTGACCGACCGACCAGAGCAGGAAAGCGCGAAGCTCTCTGGCCAGGCGGGGCAGGTCTTCTGCCGGCAACTCTCGAAGCTGGGCGGGTACGTCGATCCGGTCCAGCAGCGGTGTGTTGGGGCGCTGCGAAGGGATTTCCCTGAAAATATATGTGTCCTGCATCAGCTCGGGTCTTTGTCAGAATATGGAATCAGTCGCTGGCATTATAGGGGATGAGGCGGGTCGGTTTCATACATCCCGGGCCAGTTGTTACAAAACGTTCGTCATCGTCGCTCAGTGGCGGCGCGCCACCACATAGTCGGCGATGGCTCTTAACGGGTCGGCTTCTGGCCCGAACGCCTGCAGGGCTTCTAGAGCATTGCCACGCAGCCTGGCCAGGTGTTGTCTTGCACCGTCTACCCCAAGCAAAGCCGGATAGGTGGGTTTCTCTTTTGCCATATCCGACCCCTGGCGTTTGCCGATAACGGCGGTGTCCCCTTCGATGTCCAGCAGGTCGTCCTGTACCTGAAAAGCCAGCCCAAGAGCGCTTGCATAGTCTGCCAGCCTGGCAAGCTGGTGCGCGGTGACTGATTCGCAGGCCAGCGCGCCCAGTTTCACGCTGGCTTCAATCAGGGCTCCGGTTTTGTGGCGGTGCATAGTCTCCAGCTGCTCGAGGTTGAGCATTTTGCCCACCGATTCCAGATCAATGGCCTGGCCGCCAACCATGCCCTGCTGGCCACTGGCGCGGGCAAGTTCGGAAATCATGGCCACGCGCTGGCGGTCGGAAAGATCCGGCGCATTGCTCAGCAGGTCGAAGGCAAGAGTCTGGAGCGCGTCACCGGCAAGGATGGCGCTGGCCTCATCGAATGCGATATGGACAGTCGGCCGGCCACGACGCAGATCGTCGTCATCCATGGCGGGCAGGTCGTCGTGCACCAGCGAGTAGGCGTGAATCAGCTCCAGGGCGCAGGCAGGCACCAGTGCAGCGGGCTCCGGTGTGCCCATTGCTCTGGCAGCGGCCAGGCAGAGTGCCGGGCGTATGCGCTTGCCGCCACCCAAAACGCTGTAGCTCATGGCTTCCCGAAGGCGTACCGAGGGGCTGTTCCGGGTAATGTGTTGATCCAGTGTTTGATCAATGAGTTGCCGGCAATGTTCGAGGTATGCCTGTGCCTGGGGAATGCGATCGTTCATTAATGGCTGTCGTCTGCAGTGAAAGGCCGTGATTCCAGAGAGCCGTCGCTGTTCTGGATGAGTTGCTGTACCCGCTGTTCGGCGGTTTTCAGCGCTGACTGGCACTCCCTGGTCAGTTTGACGCCACGCTCGAAGGCTGTCAGCGATTGTTCCAGGGACAGTTCGCCCTGCTCCATATCGCGCACCAGGTTTTCCAGCTCATCCAGAGATTTTTCAAAGTCGGCAATCGAATTGCTGCTGTTGTTCCCGTCGGCCATGGGGCGACCTCCGCTAGACTGTTGCGTAAAGAGCGCGGATTATACCAGAACCGCGGGGCTACCGCTGCCAGCGGAATTCACGTTTTTCCAGTGCCTGGCCCCCGACACTCCAGCTTTGCTCTGTCACCCTTACCTCGCCGTCGGCGGCGACCGAAACAAGCGTGGTTGCCCGAGTGCCGTAGTGTTCACCGACGATAAACGGAGAGGATAGAAAACGCTCGGTATCCAGCCCCACGCCGGTATCCGGCAGGGTGGAATCCGGTGCAGGCGTCGAGTCCTTCAGCAGTGGCAGAAGCTGATTGTGCAGATGCAGTGACTGGTTACCCGCGCTTTCCACGCAGCGGGTGAAGGCGGAGCGAAGCCTGAGCATTTTAGGCCACGGGGTTTGCAGCAAGTGATTGCTCAGGCCGTAACTGCCGCGAAACAGATTTCGACCCGGATGCGCATCGCGATTGCTGTAGTACCAGCTTTCGGCAGTATCCAGGCTGACCAGGTTGAAGCCAGCGTAACGATTCCTGTTGGAGTCAAGCCGGGGTTGCAGGGTTTGTCGTGTTTCGGCAAGTGCCGCGATTGGCAGTTCGCCCCGGGTCTGGTGGCCTGATTCACGGCTGCCTTCCCGGACGTTGGTCACGGCGGCAACCCGGCCATCTTCCCGGATAGCCAGCCAGGTGCCCCCGGACTGAAGATCTTTTCCGGCCAGAACGCGTTGCCCGTCGCCGGTTTGCCACCAGTCCATCAGCGCGGTAGGGCGCCGGAAAAACTCATCCCGGTTGGCCGCCACAACCAGCGGAAAATGTCGATTCTGTCCGATAGCGAAAGCAATAAGGCACATGATCCTGTGAAATCCTGTCTGAAGGCTGCAGGCGAAAGCATTCATGCGTATCATACCAGCCTCGTTTTAACTGCTGTGGTCTGGAGCCGAGCGCATGTTAGCCATCATCATACTGTATTTGTTACTGGGAGCACTGGCCGGCACCATGGCAGGGCTATTCGGAATCGGCGGCGGCCTGGTTATCGTACCGGTGCTTATTTTCAGCTTTGGCCTTCAGGGCATCAGCCCGGAGATCGCAGCACACCTTGCTGTAGGTACGTCGCTGGCCACCATCGTATTTACGTCCATCAGTTCGATCCGCACCCACCATCAGCATGGCGCCGTGCGCTGGGATATTTTCCGGCCAATGACCGCAGGCATTGTCATCGGAGCCGTGCTCGGTGCCTGGACGGCGGCCTCGTTGAGTGGCCCGGTTCTCGAAACCATTATTGGTATATTTGTCATCCTGGTCGCCCTGAAAATGATTTTTGAAGTGAACCCCAAACCCGGCCGCGGTGTACCGGGCCACGCAGGGCTGGGGGTTGCCGGTGGGCTGGTAGGTTGGGCGTCAGCCATTTTCGGCATTGGCGGAGGTACTCTCACGGTGCCTTACCTGAGCTGGTGCAACGTGCGTATGCAGCAGACAGTTGCCACATCCGCTGCCTGTGGTTTTCCGATAGCCATTGCCGGAGCCGTCGGTAACGTCTGGACAGGGTGGCAGCATCCGGAGCTGCCGGATCTGAGTGTCGGCTTTATCTATCTGCCTGCCCTTGTAGGCATTGTGGCCACCAGTGTCTTTTTTGCCCGCCTGGGTGCCCGTCTGGCTCACCGTTTGGATGGCCGGTTACTCAAGCGTATCTTTGCCGTTGTGCTGGTTATCGTTGGACTACGGTTTCTTTTAAGCTGAGAGAACAAGCATGCTGCAACACCCACAGTTTGACCCGGTGGCCATCTCGTTGGGCCCCCTGAAAATCCACTGGTACGGGCTGACCTATCTCGTTGGCTTTGCTGCGGGCTGGTGGCTCGGCCGTCTGCGTTCCCGAAAGCCCTGGTCGCCAGTAACGGAAGAGCAAGTTGGTGATCTGCTGTTCTACATGGCACTGGGCGTCATCCTGGGCGGGCGTTTCGGTTATGTGGTGTTCTATAACTTCGATGCCTTTATCGCCGACCCGCTCTGGCTGTTCCGGGTTTGGGAAGGGGGTATGTCGTTCCATGGCGGCCTGCTAGGGGTCATGGTGGCTATGGGCTGGTATGGCCGCAAAACCGGTGCCGGCTTCTGGAAAATCGCCGACTTTGTCGCGCCACTGGTGCCCGTTGGCCTGGGGGCGGGGCGTATTGGAAACTTTATCAATGGTGAACTCTGGGGTAAGCCCACCGACGTTTCCTGGGGTATGGTCTTCCCGCAGGCCCCCGACGCTCTGGCCCGGCACCCCTCTCAGCTGTACCAGTTTGCGCTGGAGGGTGTCGCGCTGTTTGTGGTTCTGTGGTGGTTCTCTTCCCGGCCTCGGCCGAAGATGGCGGTGTCCGGGCTGTTCCTGATCTGCTACGGAGTCTTCCGGTTTATCGTGGAGTTCTTCCGTCAGCCAGACCCGCAGTTGGGCTACCTGGCCTTTGATTGGCTGACCATGGGGCAGGTGCTGTCCACACCCATGATTGCCGCGGGTGCGGCACTGATGTTCCTTGCTTACCGGAGAAACGCCTGATGAAAGCCTACCTCGACCTGATGCAGGATGTTGTCGACAACGGATTCAACAAAGGTGACCGCACCGGCGTGGGTACCCGCTCTGTGTTTGGTCGCCAGATGCGTTTCAATCTTCAGGACGGGTTCCCGCTGGTTACCACCAAAAAAGTCCACCTGCGCAGCATCATCTACGAACTCCTGTGGTTCCTTAAAGGCTCCACAGACAACACCTGGCTGGCGGAACGCAAAGTCAGTATCTGGAACGAGTGGGCGCTGGAAAATGGTGATCTGGGCCCGATTTACGGCAAGCAATGGCGTAGCTGGCAGTGCCATGATGGCCGGGTGATCGACCAGATCAGCGAGGTGATCGAGCAGATTCGCACCAAACCCAACTCCCGCCGTCTGATTGTCTCTGCCTGGAATCCGGCTGAACTGCCCGATGAATCCGTGGGCCCGCAAGACAACGTGAAGGCCGGGCGCATGGCGCTGGCGCCCTGTCACTGCCTGTTCCAGTTCTATGTGGCCGACGGCAAACTCTCCTGCCAGCTCTATCAGCGCAGTGCCGACCTGTTCCTTGGCGTACCCTTCAATATTGCTTCCTATGCCCTGCTGACCCACATGATTGCCCAGCAATGCGGCCTTGAGGTTGGTGAGTTTGTGCATACCTTCGGGGACTGCCACCTGTATCAGAACCACCTGACTGACGACATTGTGTTCGAGCAACTCAAGCGTGAGCCCCGGGCGTTACCGAAGCTGGTGATCAAGCGGAAGCCTGATTCCATCTTTGACTATGAATTAGAGGATTTCGAGTTTGAGGGCTACGAGCCGTATCCGGTGATTAAAGCGCCTATTGCCATCTGACCGAGGAACTGACTATGCGTAAGGCCCTTATTGTCGCCATGGCCCGCAACCGGGTCATCGGCCGAAACAACAAGTTGCCCTGGTACCTGCCGGGTGACCTCAAGTATTTCAAGCAGGCCACCATGGGCAAGCCCATCATCATGGGGAGAAAGACCTGGGACTCCATTGGTCGCCCACTGCCCGGGCGCATGAATGTCGTTATCTCACGGAACCCGGAATGGCAAGCGCCGGCGGGCACGGTTTCAGCCGCATCGCTGAAAGAAGCGTTGATCAAAGCCGAAGCCCAGGCCGAGCTGGACGGTGGTGATGAAGTGATGATTATTGGCGGTGGCCAGATTTACGCGGAAACCCTGCCGACCGTAGACCGGATGTACATTACCCGGGTGCACGCCGATGTTGATGGCGATGCCTGGTTTCCGGAAGTGAACTGGGATGAGTGGGAAGAAATCGGACGCGAAGACTTCTCCGCGTCTGACAATAATCCTTACGACTACAGCTTCGTCGTCTACCAGCGCAGCCAGTCAGACTGAACCAACCGGCTGGCTGATTAAAGGCCTCAGCGCGGGGCGCGCTTGGGGCCTTTGCTGGCAGGCTTGCCGCCCTTGCCAGCAGGCTTACCACTTCTGGGGCCGCCCTTACGGAAGCCGGGCTTGCCGTCCTTGCTGAACTTCTTGCCCGGGCCACCTTTACGAAAGCCGCCTTTACCCGGCGGACCCTTACGGTCACGACGGGGCGCGGTAGACACTTCAGGCAAAGCCTCCGGCTGCTCCAGCGGCAGCGAATCCGGCTGGGACGCTTCCATCCAGCACGCCAGCGCACCTGCTACGGCGGCCATATCCATCTGGTTGCGCTCGGCAATGTCATCCAGCAATGCGATTGCCTTGGCGGCGCGAGGGTCGTCGGTGAAGCCCAGAAGTTGCGATTCAAACTGCTCGACCCGCATTTGTTGCAGGGCGGCAGGTGATGGCAGCTGGTAGGGCTCCATTGGCGAATTGGTGGCACGTTCCAGGGTGCGCAGCCAGCTGCGCTCACGGGGTGTTACCAGCAGAATCGCCTTGCCGGTGCGGCCTGCGCGACCGGTTCGGCCAACCCGGTGGATATAGGCCTCGGTGTCATAGGGTACGTCGTAGTTGATGACGTGGGTGATCCGGGGCACGTCGAGGCCGCGGGCCGCAACATCGGTGGCGATGATAATGTCTTTGCTGCCGCGCTTGAGATCTTCCACCGTCTGCTCGCGCTGGCGCTGGTTCAGATCGCCGTTCAGAGGCGCTACTGCGTGGCCGCGGGCCGACAGTTTTTCCGCCAGCAAAGTGGTTTCTGCCTTGGTGCGCACGAAGATAATGGAGGCGTCAAATGGCTCCACCTCGAGTATGCGAGTCAGGGCATCCAGCTTGCGCTCGGCATAAACCGGCAGCACAAACTGGGCGATGCGCTCCACTGTGCGGGTTTCGCTCTCGATTTTAACTTCGGTGGCGTTTTTCAGGTAAGTCTGCGCAACCTTCTTGATTTGCGGCGGCATGGTGGCCGAGAACAGGGCGCGCTGACAGTTGTCCGGGGTCTTCGCCAGAATGGCCTCTACGTCATCGATAAAGCCCATGCGCAGCATTTCATCGGCTTCGTCCAGCACCAGAGCCTTAAGGCCATTGAGCTTGAGCGTGCCTTTGCGCAGGTGATCCAGCAAACGGCCGGGTGTACCCACGATCACCTGGGCGCCACGCTTCAGTCCGCGGATTTGCGGTGAGAAATCCTGGCCGCCGTAGATCGGCAGAACGTGAAAACGGCTGAACTTGCTGGCGTAGGTGGTAAAGGCCTCCGCCACCTGGATGGCCAGCTCCCGGGTAGGCGCCAGCACCAGAATCTGGGGCTCGGCAACGCTGGCGTCGATGCGGCTCAGCAACGGCAGGGCGAAGGCGGCGGTTTTGCCTGTTCCGGTCTGGGCAACACCCAGTAAATGATTGCCGGACAGCAGGGCCGGAATAGACTGCGCCTGGATCGGCGACGGAGTTTCATAGCCAACGGCGGAGACAGCTTCTAAAACAGCTGGGTCCAGCCCCAGGTCGGCAAAAGACAATTCTGACATGAATGTACTCGGTGTTCGGAGGGTACGGCATCGCCGGGGGCAATGCATGATTGTTGCCCAGTATAGTCGTTTCGGGAGATTTTTTACACGACTATTGCTGGCCGCCGGGTAGGTAGTTGCCGTTTCAGGCGGCCAGTTCGGCCTTCAGGGCGTCGAGTATGACCCGCGCGAACTCCCGGGGACAGTCCTCCTGAAGGAAGTGTCCGCCATTGAGGGTAATGTGCGGTTGGCCAAAAGCGCCGGGGATGCGTCTTTGCATGTGCCGGTCACCACCCCGGGTAATCGGATCGCCATTACTGAAGCAGGTAATGAACGGCTTACGCCATTTTTCCAGAGTGCGCCAGGCTTCACGGTTAGCCGAGCTGACCGGGTCTTGGGGAGATGTTGGAATCAGGGCGGGAAAGGCTCTCGCGCCCGCTTTGTACCGTGCATCAGGAAAGGGCGCCTCATAGGCTGCCAACTCGGTGTTACTCAGGGTGCGTTCGGTGCCCAGCTGAATCAGGCGGCTGACCGGGAACCAGGGGCTATGGCTGGCAAACGCTTTCCACACCCGGAAAATTGCGGGGGGGCGGTGATCCCCGGTTGGCAGCATGCCGTTGGCGACGATAATCCGGCTGAAGCGGCGCTGGTGCGATGCGGCCAGGCGAAGGCCTAGCAAGGAGCCCCAGTTCTGGCAAACCAGGGTCGCATTCTCTATCGACAGGGCTTCCAGCCAGTTGCTCAGCCATGCCATATGATTTTCGTCACTGTAGTCTTCCACCCGCGCAGGTTTGTCGGATTTGCCAAAGCCAATCAGATCGGGCGCCAGTACGCGGTGCCCGGCAGCCGCGATCACCGGAATCATGTGACGATAGATGTAGGACCAGGACGGCTCTCCGTGCAACATGATCACGGGCGCCGCCGCCGGGTTGCCCTCGTCAACGTAATGCATCCGCAGATCGGGAGAGATCTGGTGGTAACAGGCAGAGAAGGGATAATCCGGGAGGCCTGCAAAGCGGGCCTCGTCGGTTCTCAGAATACGCATGCCATCGACTGTCCTGACTGAGTGGTAGCGTGACTATCGTGACGATAATCGTCTCAGGACAGGATAAATCAGATGGCGATTCTGTGTGTTTGAGTTAGGTAACAGACCGTTGTTGGTTTGAATCAGGATGCGATATCAAACAACAATTCGGGGTCGTCGATCTGTGACAGGGCCTGGTCGCAGCAATTTGCTGCGCCGCAGTCGTCGGCTGAACACAGACCAATGGTTTTGCAATCTGTATCCTGATGCTCTTCTCCTTCATTCCTGAAGATCCGGGAACGGGAGAGAATGGAATGGCAATGGCCGCACATAAGCGTGGGCACCGCACTGCCTTCTACCAGGATAGCGGTATAGTATTTATTGTCTTTCATGGTTGTCCTCCTGACCATCTCACAATAAGGGCGAAATGTGGCAATTCAAGGTCAGCCCGGTATCACACTCCGCATACCGACGGATTTACGTGTCAGAATCCAACATGGGTCGGCGATTCGAGCGTTTGTCGTCCCACTCGAGTTCTTTCGGGTTGTACCAGCCAAGGCTGTCCAGCACCCGTTGCTGGGTTCGAGGTGATAATGTCGGCCAGAGCTCCCGGAAGTTATCCAGGCCACGCTCTCTCTGGCGCTGCTGCTTGCCCTGCAGTTGATGAATGGTTTTCGGTAGCTGCAGGGCGTCCCCGAGCTGGCCTGGAACCATCACTTCCTGGCCCAGTACCTTGCGCCTGTGGGTTCGCGCAGCCAGCACTTTTTGCAGCTCGATGGCTGCTTCCAGTGCCGTTTCTTCGGTAAAGTTGTCTGCTTCAAACCACATAGTCTGTCGTCATTCGCCGGTCAACAACCAATCACTATAGCCTGAACGTCACGGCATAGGCTATGGCATCGTGGTAGTCTGCGTTTGCTGACCGATCCCGGTGTTTCCCGGGCTGATATTTAAAGGACTTGCTCACTATGTACGCAAAACTTGAAACACGGACTTTCCTTGCGATGCTGCTGGGGGTGTCGCTCGCCTTTGTTCTGTTGATGAAGCCTTTTTTTGGGCCGATCTTCTGGGCCGTGGCTATTGCCCTTATTTTTCATCCGGTGCAATTGTTGCTCGTGCGCAGGCTGGGGGATCGGCCAACCCTGAATGCGCTGATTACTCTGTTTGCGTGCATGGTGATCGTGGTCATCCCGGTGCTGGTTCTGGGGGCGGCCCTGATTGCCGAGGGGATGGCGATCTACCAGAAAATCCAGGCCGGCGAGATTCGCCCGGGGGAGTACATTGACCAGGTGAACCAGTCGTTCCCTGCAATACAGGCGTTTCTTGGCCAGTTTGATATTGATTTTGACGGGCTCAGGGATCGGGCGGTCAGCGCTTTCCTGGGCGGCAGCCAGTTTCTGGCCAAGCAGGCACTGGGCATCGGCCAGAACACGTTTCAGTTTTTTCTCGGGCTTGCACTGATGGTGTATCTGGCGTTTTTCCTCATTCGGGATGGCCAGAAATTGATTGAATTGATGATTCGTGCCTTGCCCCTGGGAGATGAGCGGGAGCGCCTTCTCTTCGCCAAATTTGCCGAAGTTACCCGCGCCACCGTTAAGGGTAATCTGTTGATCGCGATTATTCAGGGTGCCCTTGGCGGGCTGATTTTCTGGATTCTCGGGATCGCCGGAGCCTTGCTGTGGGGCGTGGTGATGGCGGTGGTTTCATTGCTGCCCGCAGTTGGCGCGGCGATTGTCTGGGTGCCCGCAGCCATCTACCTGGCGGCAGCCGGAGACCTGGTACCGGCTATTGTCCTGACCGCCTACGGCGTGATTGTGATCGGGCTGGCCGATAATCTGTTGCGCCCTGTGCTGGTGGGGCGAGATACCAAAATGCCCGACTACCTGGTGCTGCTGTCTACCTTGGGGGGCATTGTGATGTTCGGAATCAACGGTTTTGTGATGGGGCCGCTGGTGGCCGCCTTGTTTATGGCATTCTGGGGCATTTTTATCCGGGAGTTTGGGCAGGAGTATTCACCGGTGCCTCAAAAACCGGACGCAGATCCCGTGCGGGAAGATTGAATTGTGTTAAGTTTTTACGGGTCGAGCTTTGAATCGGCACCAGAACACAAAAACACAACAGCAGATGTCACAGAGATGTCCAGGAGAAGGTCAGGTGAAAACCCTACAGGCGGTCACCCGCTGGTCCGGAACGGTGCTCTCTACCGCAACACTTGCGATCCTCGCGCTACCGGGGGCGGCGCAGGCAAACAATGATGTGGTTGCGCTCAAACACGCGTTGTACGGTGCAGGCTATGAAATCACCAATGTCAGTCCGTCCATGGATGAAGCCACCCGCGCGGAGCTGAGCCAGTTTCAGCAGGATAACGGGCTGCAGGCAACCGGTATCCTTAATGAGGAAACCGAGAAGGCGCTGGGTATGATCACGGTGCAGCAGGCAGCGGCTAATGCGGGCCAGACGGCAACGGTGCCAGCGGCCCCTGCTTCAGCAGTGGAGCCGGCAGAAGCTGCCGCCGCCGAGGAAGCCATCGAGGAAGATGAGGATGGCGGCTGGTCGCTCTGGTAAGTTAATCGCGGCCGAAAAAAAGCCCGAAACGTTGCTAACGTTTCGGGCTTTTTGTTTAGCGGTCGGCTGGTTCAGTCGAGCTTGCTCAGATCCCGAACCGCTCCTTTGTCCGCACTGGTGGCCAGTAAGGCATAGGCCTTGAGCGCCGCAGAGACCTTGCGGTCGCGGGCCAGTTCCGGCTTCCAGCCTTTGGCATCCCGGGCGCTGCGGCGGGTAGCCAGTTCGTCATCGCTGACCTGGACATTGATCGAGCGATTGGGGATGTCGATCAGAATGCGATCGCCATCCTCAATGAGCCCTATTGCACCACCGGCGGCGGCCTCCGGTGAGGCATGGCCAATCGACAGACCAGAGGTGCCGCCCGAGAAACGGCCGTCGGTCAGCAGGGCGCATTCCTTGCCCAACCCCTTGGACTTCAGGTAGCTGGTGGGATACAGCATTTCCTGCATGCCCGGGCCGCCTTTGGGGCCCTCATAACGGATGATCACCACATCGCCGGCTTTCACCTCGTCGCCGAGAATACCGGCAACAGCCGCATCCTGACTTTCGAATACCCGGGCCGTGCCTTCGAACACGTAAATGCTTTCATCTACGCCTGCGGTTTTTACCACACAGCCGTCCAGCGCAATGTTGCCGTACAGAACGGCAAGGCCGCCCTCGCTGGAGTAGGCGTTGGCAACTGAGCGGATGCAGCCGTTTTCACGATCGCCGTCCAGGCTCGGCCAGCGGGTATTTTGGCTGAAAGCGGTCTGGGTCGGAATCCCTGCTGGGCCTGCTTTGTAAAACTCGATCACCTCCGGCGTGGGCGAGCGCATGATGTCCCAGGTTTCCAGGGCTTCTTTCATGGTGCGGCTATGCACGGTGGGCAGCTCGGCATTGATCAGCCCGCCGCGCTCCAGTTCACCCAGAATGCTCATGATGCCGCCAGCGCGGTGCACATCTTCCATATGGTAGTTGGGTGAGTTGGGCGCCACCTTACACAGTTGGGGAACCTCACGTGACAAGCGGTCGATGTCCGCCATGGTGAAGTCCACGCCGCCTTCCTGTGCCGCTGCCAGCAGGTGAAGAATGGTGTTGGTGGAGCCGCCCATGGCAATGTCCATAGTCATGGCGTTATGGAAGGCTTCCAGAGAGGCAATACTGCGCGGCAATACGCTGGCGTCGTTTTCCTCGTAATAACGCTTGGCGTTCGCCACAATCTGGCGACCGGCGTTCAGGAACAGTTGCTCCCTGTCTGCGTGGGTGGCCAGCATCGAGCCATTGCCCGGCAGTGCCAGGCCGATGGCTTCGGTCAGGCAGTTCATGGAGTTGGCGGTGAACATGCCGGAGCAGGAACCACAGGTGGGGCAGGCGCTACGCTCGTATTCTTCCACCTGCTCATCGGTGGCGGTCGGGTCGGCGGCGATGACCATGGCGTCGACCAGATCCAGTTTGTGCTCGGACAGCTTGGTTTTGCCCGCTTCCATAGGGCCGCCGGAGACAAAGATAACCGGAATGTTCAGGCGCATGGCGGCCATCAGCATGCCCGGGGTGATCTTGTCGCAGTTGGAAATGCACACCAGCGCGTCGGCGCAGTGGGCATTGACCATATACTCAACCGAGTCGGCGATGATTTCCCGGGAGGGCAGGGAATACAGCATGCCGTCGTGCCCCATGGCAATGCCATCGTCCACAGCGATGGTGTTGAATTCCTTGGCCACACCGCCAGCGGCTTCGATCTCCCGGCACACCAGTTGGCCCAGATCTTTAAGGTGGACATGGCCGGGTACAAACTGGGTGAACGAGTTGGCAACGGCAATGATCGGTTTGCCGAAATCTTCGTTTTTCATACCGGTGGCACGCCACAGGGCGCGCGCTCCAGCCATGTTGCGGCCGGCGGTGGATGTGTGGGAACGATACTGGGGCATGGTACGCTGCTCTCTCCCTGTGTTTATTCGAATGTTGTGAAGATACAGAGGATACCAGATTCGGCGCATTGCGCATGGCTGTTTTAATGGCGTGTGATTACAATACGTAACAAGAGTGGTTGGTTTAAAACCAGAAGTTCAAAAGGGAGTCTGTCTATGGGGGCCAAGGGAAGCCTGCCATTGAGTCGGCTGAAGAGTTTTCAGCCGTTGGGTAAACTGAGTGACGACCAGCTGGTGTTGTTGGCCAGTCGTGCCGAGCGCCGTACCCATAGCCCCGGGCAACGGGTAATAGAGCGGGGCGTTCGGGATGGCCTGGATTATTTTTTGATTTCAGGCACGGTCGAGCTGGCCTCGGTGGACGGGCGCAAGTCGATGATCGAGGCAGAAACGGAGCAGGCCTGCAATCCGGTGGCGCGGTTGCAGCCGCGCATGTATGACGTCACGGCAGTCAAAGCCTGTGAGTTTCTGGTGATCGAACAAGAGGTTCTAAACCAGCTTCTGCGTGCCGCACCGATCACTCAGGTTGAGATGGATTCCGGCCTTGAGAGCTCGGCGGAAAGCGAAGAACAACATCTACTGATGGAGTTCTACGCGGAGCTGCGGTCGAATCAGATTCAGCTGCCCAGTGTCCCCGATGTTGCCTGGAAAGTTCGTCGGCTGGTCGATCGGGATGACTCCACAGCGGCCGAGGTGGCCACGGCGGTAACTGTAGATCCGGCCATGGCCCTGAAGCTGGTGCGTTCGTGCAACAGCCCTTTGTACCGCGGGTTCAGCGATGTCCGCAATGTGCGGGAAGCGGTGGTGCGGCTGGGAATGAAAACCACCCGGCAGCTGGTGACCGTGTTTGCCATGAGAGAAATATTCAAGACCCGGCGGGCCTCCCTGCAAAATGAAATGGAGCGCTTGTGGCGGCATTCCCGCGAGGTCGCCGCGCTCTGCTGGGTACTGGCCGACCATGTTACCCGTATTAACCCTGAAGAAGCTCTACTGGCTGGGCTGCTGCATGATATCGGGGTGGTGCCGGTGATTGTGCAGGCCGAGCACCATGTAAACCTGTTTGCGGACGACAGAAACCTGCACCATGCCATCAACGAATTGCGGGCCGATGTGGGGTGCGCGGTGTTGGAGAACTGGTCTTTTCCCAAACCGTTCCTGGAGGCAGTGCGGCACGCCGAAGACTGGTCGTATGAGTGCCGCGAAGCATCGCCGCAGCTGGTGGATATTGTCATTGTGGCCCAGTTGCACGCGATGATTGGCGCCAGCCAGAATGCCGGGCTGCCCGCGTTTGACCAGGTGCCTGCCTGGCGTCGCCTGGGTGAGCTGGAATTGAACGCCTCCAAGAGCCTTCAGCTCTTGAGTGAAGCCCGAAACCGGGTGGACGAGGTACAGAAGCTTCTTTCAATCCGATAACGACACCGTTGCAGGAGCCTGCCGGTCGTGAACGACGCGCTTATGAATGTGCCTTTGTTTCCACTGAATTCGCTGGTCTTGCCCAAAGGCCGGATTCCGCTGCAGCTGTTCGAGCCCCGTTATCTCGATATGCTGACCCGCTGCATGAAAGAAGATCGTGGTTTTGTGGTGGTTTTGCTACGTGACGGTGCCGAAACCAGCAAGAGAGCCGGCTTCTATGATATTGGCACCTACGTACGGATTATTGATTTCCAGCAGTTGGAGAACGGACTGCTGGGTATTACCGTTGAAGGCGACTGCAAGGTAACCGTGGTGCGAAGCTGGCAGCAGGGGGATGGCCTGAATGTGGGGGATGTGGAATGCCTGCTGGATGAGGCAGAAAGTGATGTCCCTGAGCGCTATCACGAATTGCCTGCGGTGTTGCGGGCGCTGTTTCGTCATCCTGTGGTGCAGGATCTCGAGATGCAGGTGGATTACGACGACGCCCGCCATGTCGGGTGGCGTTTGACCGAACTGCTCCCCCTTGACAAACAGGAAAAACAGCGGCTTGCTGAATTACAGGATCCGCTGGAACGGCTGGATCGGCTGCAGCAATTGTTGGAAGCCCTGGAGCAGGATGAATAGTGCCCGGGCGGGGGACACCCGACGTCAGGGCAGTGGCGAGTAGTCGATCATGGCCTGCGGCCAGCTTAACCACATGTAGACTGCAACAAAGGCCAGCCACGTAAGCACCGCCGCGTTTGCCAGCGCATCCGGGCTGAGCGGAACCCGGTCAAACCGGCTGTAGCTGGCGCGGGTAATGCCGGTAATTGCTAACCCCAGAAACAGCCCCCCCAAAATGTCGGTAAACCAGTGAACCTGAAGATAGAGACGGCTGATGGCGACCGGCAGCAATGGCAAAGACAGGAACAGGTAATGCTGCCAGCGTTGCTGGCTGCGGTTTTCTCCGGCAATGAAGCTGGCCACCAGTGTTACCAGAACGGTCATGCCGGCGGTATGACCGCTTGGATAAGCGCCTGACTCCGGCGCTGCAAGTACCTGTTCCGGGCGGTTGATGCCAATGCCCGCCTTAAGCAGCCAGACGCTGAGAGCGGTTATGCCGACGGCAGCCGCCACGTGCAGTGCAGCCGCATAATATCCCCGGAACGCCAGTGTCAGCACCGCCAGTATGGCGGCACACGTCAGAACGGGCGGGTCACCCAGCAGGGTAAACGCCACCATCGGTAACTCCAGCACCGGTTGGCGCAGCAGTCCGAACCAGTGCAGTACTTGCTCGTTGAGATACTGCAGTTGATCGCTTACCGAGACCAGTTGGGCCAGAGCGAGGAATAGCGCCAGGCTGGCAATGCTCAGCAGCAGCGACGGCAATGGAAATTCACCGCGCTGATCCGGGCGTTCGTTGCTGTACAGGCGCCAGAACCGGTGGGTGGCGTCGTATCTGGCCATGGTGCCCTCCAGCCAATGATACAGCCAGCTGCCTTCGCCCAGTCCCAGGCGTACCCGCAGTACAATCAGGTAGACGGCCACCAGGGTTGCACCGCTGATGGCCAGAACGGGATAAAAATGGGGGGGTGGTTTGATTTCGCTGGCCAGTGCAGAGCCGACGACAAAGCCCGGAAGTATATAGACCAACGCCCAGCCCACCGCTGACAACAGATTAAACACGATAAATCGACGCCAGGGCATGGTCAGTGCGCCGGCAATCAGGGGGATGACCGGGCGGATGGGGCCAACGAAACGGCCGATCACCACGCTTTTGCCACCGTGGCGATGGAAAAAACGTTCGCCGCGGGCGATCAGGCCCGGGTAGCGTCGGAACGGCCAGACCACATCCAGTCGCCCCTGCAGCCACCGGCCAATTGCAAAACTGGCAACATCTCCGGCCACGGCCCCGAAGCCTGCCCAGAAGAGGGCTTCCGCCAGGGGCATGCCGGTTTGTCCAGCCAGTGCCGCAAAGGCAAAGAGCAGGGCAACGCCGGGTACGATAATGCCGGCAATGGCGAGAGATTCCACGAAGGCGGTTGCAAAGAGCGCCACCACCAGCGAACCCGGATTGGCAGTCACCCAGGCCGTCATATCACCCAGCCAGTGCTCACTCATACCTCGGTGGACGCTCCGGGGCTGAACCAGGCCGTACCGGAGCCCTGCGACCGGGCGCGTGCCATGGCCGCTCTGGCCCGATCGCGCAAATCGCTGTTGCCGGTGTCGCCACTGCCCCGTGTTGTACAGCCCAGACTGACCGAGATTTTGCCGATGCCGGGCCACTCGTGTTCGCTCAGGGTTCGGCGCACACGCTCGGCAATTACACGGACACCGTCTTCAGGTGTGAACGGCAGAATCAGGAAAAACTCCGAGCTGTTAACGCGATAAATCGAATCTCCGGCACGAACGACATCAAACAGCGTTCTACAGATGTTCTGTACCAGTGACTGCAAACCGGCTTCACCATGCAACTTGCCGATTTCATCGGTGTGGTCAATGCTCAGGCTGATGGCCGACAGCGGGTGGCCGGTGGCAATCGCCCGGCTGATCTCCTTTTGCAGGGCCTCGTCCAGAAAGCGGGCATTGTAGGCACCGGTTACCGGATCGGTAATGGCCAGGTCCTGTGCTGACTGGGTCATGTGGTCGTAGTGCCACACACAAAAAGCCGTCACGGTCAGCAGGGCCGCCAAACCGATACTGGTGAGCAGCGCATCGCCCAGCGGTTGTGTCAGCCAGGTGACCGCCAGTACCGGAAGGAGAAGGATCAGCGAAAGTGTAAGCCCCTGCCGCAGAGGTAGGATCAGAAAGTTAAGAGCGATCAGTGGCATGGCCCAGTGGCTGATTCCCGGGGCATCCAGTGCCAGTACTGCTGCCACCAGACCACTGTTCAACCCGGCCAGAATAGTGAGGTGCCCGGGCGCAGACAGCTGGTGGCGACGGCAGATAAACGTGTAAACCAGGCCGCCAAGCAGCAGAGCCGACATAGCAAGGGCCAGATAGAAAAGCTGGTAAAAACCATAACGCAGATTCTGTAATGCCAGCCCGGCAGTGAACAGGGCGGCCAGGCCGTAGCCAAACGCGTGAGTCCAGGATCGCAATCGGGTTTCTGTCATGGTGCAATTCCCCGGTTCGCTTGCAGGTTTGCATCCAGGGCATCGGAAGGCACCGGGTTGCTGTATGTCTGGGTGCGGTTTCCACCCTGTTGCTGGGCGCGGCGAAGGGCGTTGGCCACACTTTGCTGCAGGCTGTCGGCGTCATCGCCGATATTGAGCCCGGCAACGCCGGTGCTCACCGTCAGCTTTAGCTTGTGCGAGGCCATCAGGGCACCCAGGCCCTGGCGCAGTTGTTCGGCGGATCGTGCGGCGCTGGCCGTGTCGGCGCCGGGAAGTATGATCAGAAACTGAAGATCGGCCACCCGGTAATAGGTGTCGAAATCCCTGAGCTGGGAGTGCAGGTAGCGGCCGATCCTGGGCAGTATGGCCCGGATATCCTCATCCGGCTCGCGATCGCTCAGGTGAGTGTCCAGGCCAATCATGATCAGCGACAGATTAGTGCCCTCGCGTTCACTGCGCTGGATTTCCTTGTGCAGATCTGCCGACAGGTATTCCCGGCTGGCTGCCCGGGTGAGTTCATCGGTGCGCCTGAGCGGTGCCAGTTGGCGGGACTTGTAGTCCCGCATGAACACAAGGACAGCACCCAGAAAAGTGGTCAGAATCAGGGCGCTGGTCATCTGATGCCGATCCGGTAGGGCACTGCCCCATTCGTTGCCGGCAATGACCAGTACTATGAGTAAGGCTGAGGTGATCGCCGCAATATAGCCGGGGATCATCACGAAAAGCGCCAGCGGGAGGACATACATCCAGTGGCTCAGTGCCCATGGGCCCAGCCATAGCGACATGACAAGAGTGATGGTCAGGGCAGCGGAAAAGAACAGCCGCAACTGTGGCCAGGGCGTGGAGTTACGGTTCTGGCCCTGAAAGGTTCCGGCCAGGCACAGGCCCGCAGCGGCAGCGGCAGCAACGGCGGCCAGGGGCTCGCCCATCAGCAGGCACAGCCCGGTAGTCACGCCGAAGGCCAGCATCCCCAGTCGGGCAAACTTGCCGGGAAGAAACTTTTCGGCGGTATGGGGCATTGAGTTAGTCCTTTGCAGGGGCATCCATTTTGAGCTGTAGCCCCGCTATGATAATGCTTTGGGGTGCGGACTTGAAACGGGAAAGGTAAAGTAACGCTCCAGTTTTGGAATCAGCTTGCAGAAAAAGGGTAAACCAATGGATGTTGCAGCCTATATGGCGGAACTTGGGCAGCAAGCCCGGGCCGCTTCCCGGGAGATCGCCCGGTCGTCAACGGCAATCCGTAACCAGGCGCTGCTGGCTACCGCCGAAGCACTGGACGAGGCGCGCACGGCGCTGGCGGATGCGAATCGTAAAGACCTTGAAAACGGGCGCGAAAATGGTCTCGACAGTGCCATGCTGGATCGGCTGGAGCTGACACCGGAGCGCATCGATACCATGATTGAAGGCCTGCGCCAGGTGGCTGCGTTGCCAGACCCGATCGGGGTAATCACCGATATGACCTACCGGCCATCCGGCATTCAGGTGGGGAAAATGCGGGTGCCGCTGGGTGTTATCGGGATTATTTACGAGTCGCGCCCGAACGTAACCGTCGAAGCTGCCAGTCTTTGCCTGAAATCCGGTAATGCCACGATTCTGCGCGGTGGCTCAGAAGCCATTCACTCCAACCAGGCCATCGCCGGATGTCTGAGGCAGGGGCTGGCGGAGGCCGGGCTGCCGGAAACCGCCGTACAGGTGGTCAAGACCACGGATCGGGCTGCGGTTGGCGAGCTGATTACCATGCCTGACTATGTCGATGTGATTGTACCCAGAGGCGGCAAGGGGCTGATCGAGCGGATCAGTCGGGATGCGCGGGTGCCGGTTATCAAGCACCTGGACGGCGTGTGTCACGTGTATATCGACAGCCATGCCGATCCCGAAAAGGCGTTGAATATAGCCGTTAATGCCAAGACTCACCGGTACGGCACCTGTAATACCATGGAAACCCTCCTGGTGGATCAGGAGATTGCCGAAGATATGCTGCCTTTGCTGGCGGAACAGTTCCGGGCCAAGGGAGTGGAGCTCCGTGGCTGTGAGCGAACCGTCAAGGTACTTAAAGGCATTACCGAAGCCACTGAGGAGGACTGGCACGCCGAGTATCTTGCCCCGGTACTGGCGGTTCGGGTGGTGGACGGTCTGGACGCGGCGATTGCCCATATCAACCATTACAGTTCCCAGCATACTGACAGCATCGTAACCGAGAACTACACGCGGGCCCGCCGTTTCCTGACGGAAGTGGATTCCAGTTCGGTCATGATCAACGCATCCACACGCTTTGCCGACGGCTTCGAATACGGCCTGGGTGCTGAAATTGGTATTTCCACCGACAAGATACACGCCCGCGGACCGGTTGGCCTGGAGGGGCTGACATCACAGAAATATGTGGTGTTCGGCGACGGACACGTGCGGGCCTGATGCCATGCATGTGATATACGGCGGCACCTTCGACCCTGTTCACCACGGCCATCTTCGTATGGCTCTGGAAGTTGGAGAGGCGCTGGGAGTGTCGCAGGTGAATCTGGTTCCCAGCCATATCCCGCCTCATCGTGGCGATACCGGCGCCAGTGCGCAGCAGCGGCTGGAGATGATTCGGCTGGCGATTGCCGGTGAGTCGCGCCTGGTGCTGGATGAGCGCGAAGTGCGCCGCGAAGGGGCTTCCTACACGGCCGATACGCTGCGCCAGTTGCGGCAGGAACTGGGGTCTGAGATGCCGCTGGTGATGGTGGTGGGTACAGATGCCTTCGCCTCGTTTGACCGCTGGCGTGACTGGCAGCAGATACTGCAACTGGCACATATCGTTGTGGTTCAGCGCCCCGGTGCCGGCCTGCCCGAGGGCAGTGAGGCCGGGCGACTGGTCAGGGATTATCAGACCGCGTCAGTACGGGAGTTGCAGGATAACCCGGCAGGCCGAGTCATGGTGCTGAATCCGCCGTTACTGGATATCTCGGCAACGGGTATCCGCGAGCGCATAGCTGGCGGCCGTTCAATCCGGTATCTCACGCCGGATGCGGTATGGCAAAGGATTGAAACCTGGGCGCTGTACCGGCCGCCAGCCGGGCAGGGCTGAAAAAGTTATTCACAGGCGCCTTTAGTGCTACAATCGCGCCTGAATATCTTTGATCGGGCGGCCATTCCGGCCAGGGCCCGTACCACAGGGTGATTATGCAGGCTGAACAACTGAAAGATCTGGTCGTAAATGCACTGGAAAACATCAAGGCCCAGGACGTAAGCGTTATCGACGTTCGGGATCGCACCAGCGTTACGGACTTTATGGTGCTGGCGTCGGGTACCTCCAACCGGCATGTAAAATCCCTTGCCGATTCGGTTGTCGCAGAAGCCAAGGAGCAGGGTGTGCGCCCCGGCAATGTGGAAGGCGCAGGCGGCAGTGAATGGATTCTGGTGGATCTGGGTGATGTGGTTGTTCACGTGATGATGCCCGCAACCCGCGAATTCTATGATCTGGAGCGCTTCTGGCGTGATGCTCCGGATCTTGGTGCTGCAGGCAGCGAATAATCATGCGCCTGCGATTGATCTGTGTCGGGCAGAAAATGCCCGACTGGGTCACGGCTGGCTACAACGATTACGCTCGCCGGATGCCGCCTGAGCTGGCTCTCGATCTGGTCGAAATCCCCATGGCCCACCGTGGCAAAAACCCGGATATTGCCCGTCTGATGCAGCGGGAAAGCGACGCCATTCTGTCTGCCGCTGGCCCCAGGGATCGGGTTGTTGCTCTGGAAGTGGGCGGTCGGCCCTGGTCGACGGAAAAGCTGGCAGCCCAGCTGGAGGGCTGGCAACAGGACGGCCGTGATGTGTCGTTTCTGGTGGGCGGGCCCGACGGCCTGGCCGATGCCTGCCGACAGCGTGCGGACCAGCAGTGGTCGCTGTCACCCCTGACTCTTCCCCATCCTCTGGTTCGTATTCTGCTTGCCGAACAGCTTTACCGGGCCTGGAGCATTACCCGCAATCATCCCTATCATCGGGCCTAGGTATCAGCATGGCCTGGGGAGAGCTCAAAGACACCGCCGCCGAACGCCGACTGTTCCAGCGTCGCGCCATGGTTACCCTGGTATTTGTAACACTGATGCTGGCGGGTCTGCTGGCCCGTATGTACCAGTTGCAGGTGGTCGAGCACGATATCTACACCACCCTGTCTGACAAAAACCGCGTTCAGGTGCAGTCTGTGCCTCCACCGAGGGGCCTGGTGTACGACCGCAACAACGAACTGTTGGCGGAAAACCGGCCGGTGTTCAGCCTTACCATCGTTCCGGAAAGATCCGGTGACATGGAACAGACACTGGCCCGGCTTGGCCAGATACTCGAGATTTCCGAAGAAGACCTGGAACGGTTCGAAAAGCGCCGCCGGGAGCCCCGTCGCCCCTTCCAGGCTATCCCTCTGAGCTATGACCTCAACGAAGCGGAAATCGCCCGTATGGCGGTTCATCGGCATGAGTTCCCCGGGGTAGAGGTGGAGGCCGAGCTGGTGCGCTATTACCCCCACAGTGAGCTTACAGCCCATGCTCTGGGCTACGTTGGCCGGATCAACCGGGAAGAGTTGCAGCGCATTGATCCGGTGAACTACGCGGGGACTAACTATATTGGCAAATCCGGTATCGAGCGCTTCTATGAATCGGTATTGCACGGGCAGGTGGGCTACCAGAACGTGGAAACCAATGCCCGTGGCCGTATTCTCAGGGTGCTGGAGCGGGTGAACCCGACGCCCGGTGAAGACCTTCAGCTGCATCTCGATTTGCGGCTTCAGCGCCGCGCTCACGAACTGCTCGAAGGGCGCCGGGGCGCCATTGTCGCAATTGAGCCGTCCACCGGAGGCATCCTGGCACTGGCCAGCGTACCGGGTTTTGATGCCAACCTGTTCGTAACCGGGATCAGTGTCAAAGATTACCGGGAGCTCAGTAGCAGTATCGACAAGCCTCTATTTAACCGGGCATTGCGGGGGCAGTATCCCCCAGCCTCCACGGTCAAGCCGATGCTGGCGGTGGCAGCGCTCGACAGTGGCGTGACCACCCGCGAGCGCAAGATATGGGATCCCGGTTTTTTCCAGCTGCGTGAGGGAGGCCGCCGCTATCGCGACTGGAAACGTTCCGGCCACGGCTGGGTAGACCTTATCGACTCTGTGGCCCAGTCCTGCGATGTCTATTTCTATGAAGTAGCGGTGGAAATGGGGGTCGACACCATGGTGCGCTATCTGTCGGCCTTCGGCTTCGGCGAGGACGCCACGCTCGACGTGTCCGGCGCACTCAGTGGCTTGTTGCCAAGCCGGGACTGGAAGCGTGGCGCCCGTAATGAACCCTGGTATCCGGGGGATTCGGTCAATATGGGCATTGGCCAGGGTTTCCTTCTGGCAACACCGCTGCAGCTGGCCACCGCAACCGCGCTGATTGCTAACCGGGGTGAGTGGGTAGAGCCACGGCTGCTCAAGGATATCCCGGGCGACCGCTCGCTGGCGGAATTCCTGCCGGAACAGACCCATCAGCCGCTGGAACTGAAGAACCCGGATGACTGGGAGTATGTGGTGGACACCATGGAGGCGGTTATGCACAGCCCCCGCGGCACCGCACGGCGTGCCGCCAAAGGTGCGAACTATCGCATTGCGGGTAAGTCGGGCACGGCCCAGGTCTTCGGGCTGGGGCAGGATGAAGAATACGACGCCGAGCAGATCCGGGAACGACTGCGTGATCATGCCCTGTTTGTCGGCTTCGCGCCTTCGGATAATCCGAAGATTGCGGTCGCGATTATTGTCGAGAATGGCGGTGGTGGCAGCGGCACAGCGGCACCGGTTGCCCGCAGCCTCTTTGATGCATGGCTGGAAGAATTTAATGTTGAGCAGCAAGCCACTGAAATAACCCGGGCAGAGCCTGAGCGAGGGGGTAACTGATGGCGCTGAACTCTATGGTTGGCAATGCCAGGGATCATGGTCTCGGGCGCAACCGCGGCATCTGGGCCACATTGCACCTGGATCCGACTCTTCTGCTGCTGTTACTGGTGTTGATGGTGGGCGGGTTGTTTGTGCTTTACAGTGGCGCCGACCGCAACCTGGAAATGGTCAAGGCGCAGGTTATCCGGTTTGGGGTGGCTTTCGTGGTTATGATCGTGTTCGCACAGCTGGATCCGGCTGTTTTCCGGCGCTGGTCGCCCTGGTTGTACGCTGCTGGCCTGGTGGGGCTGGTGGCGGTGCTGGTGGTTGGGGTAGGCGCCAAAGGGGCGCAGCGCTGGCTGGCCTTGCCGGGGCTGCCGAGGTTCCAGCCATCCGAGCTGATGAAGCTGGTGGTGCCGATGATGGCGGCCTGGTATCTCTCCCGCTATTACCTGCCGCCCACGTTTTCTCGGGTCATGGCCGGGCTGGTGATTGTGTTGTTGCCCATGTTTCTGATTGTGCGCCAGCCGGATCTGGGAACCTCTCTGCTGGTGGGTATGGCTGGCATCTTTGTGGTGTTTTTCGCCGGTATCAGCTGGAAGCTGATCGCTGCCTTTGCGGCCATGGTATCTGTATCGGCACCGCTGATGTGGTTTTTCGTGATGCGTGAGTATCAGAAGCAGCGAGTGCTTACGCTACTGGATCCCCAGAGTGATCCGCTGGGCGCCGGATGGAATATTATCCAGTCCAAAACGGCCATCGGATCGGGCGGTATAGACGGAAAAGGCTGGCTTCAGGGCACCCAGTCCCATCTGGAATTTCTGCCTGAGAGCCATACCGACTTTATCGTGGCCGTGCTGGCCGAAGAGTTCGGTTTTATTGGTGTGGCCCTGTTGCTGGCGCTGTATTTCATGATCATCCTTCGCTGTCTGTATATTGCCGTTACGGCTCAGGATTCGTTTGGGCGTTTGCTGGCTGGAGCGCTCACCATGACGTTTTTTATCTATATATTTGTCAACATCGGCATGGTGAGCGGGTTATTGCCGGTGGTCGGTGTGCCTTTGCCACTGATCAGCTATGGTGGTACGTCCAGTGTCACCCTGATGGCGGCCTTTGGTGTGTTGATGTCGATACATACCCACCGGCGAATGATCACCGCCTGACCGGCAATGATGGCCGCCCGGTAATGGTGAAGGCCGCAGGGAACCCGTTACAATGTTGACGGTCTTTAATAAGTTACCAATGCTATCCGGGGGAACGGTGGGCACAGATGACCAGAATGTATAGCAAATCCTGGCCGGTTCTATGCCTGGTAGCGATGCTGGCCGGGTGCGCCAGCAGCCCCGGGCCGCAGCCGGATCATTCCAGCCGCTACACGATTAGCCAGGATCGCGCCCCGGCGGGAGGCTTTGATGCGTCCGGGCTGGCGGATGCGGTGCCCAGATATGAGGAGCCGCGCCGGGCCGGTAACAAGTCGCCGTATACCGTCTGGGGCAAGAGCTACCGGGTTCTGCCCTCCAATGACGGCTATGTCCAGCGTGGTACTGCCAGCTGGTATGGTGAAAAGTTTCACGGCCACAAAACCTCCAATGGCGAAGTATTCGATATGTACGCCATGTCGGCCGCCCACAAATCATTGCGTATTCCCGGTTACGCCCGGGTGACCAACCTGGACAACGGGCGGTCGGTGGTGGTACGGGTTAATGACCGCGGCCCCTTTCACGGTGACCGCCTGATTGACTTGTCCTACGCTGCGGCCAAGAAACTGGGTTATCAGTCCCGGGGTACCGCCAGAGTTGAAGTGGCGGCCATCACGGTGCAGCCGGATGGCAGCATGTTGCTGGCGGGCAAACCCTTTGGCCCGGAGGGCACCGTCGCAGCGGTCGCAGCCCCGCCCGCGCCTTCCGGGCAGGCGCCTGCGGGTGCAGATCAGGCCCTGTTCGTCCAGTTGGGCGCATTCACCAATCGGGATCCCGCCGAGACCATGCGCTCCCGGGTTCTCGGTGTTCTGGATCACCCGGTAAGGGTGCGGGAAATCAGCACCGGTAGCGGCCGCTTCCATCGTGTTCAGGTCGGGCCGTTTCAGACCGAAGACGATGCCAGATACGCACAGAATATCCTGGAATCCCGGGGTTTCGGCCAGTCTATCGTACTGACCGATACGCACTGAACCTGTTGAGTTCAGAATCACCATAAGACAAACATCCGACGACGAATGACTTTAACCATGGCTTTCAAGAATCTGTTCCAAACCGTGCTCCTGACATTCACTCTGCTTGTGCTGGCTGCCCAGGCTTCCGCCCAGTCGGTGCTGATACCGGCGCCCCCGCAGATAGCGGGAAGCTCCTGGGTGCTGATGGATCCGCTCAGCGGCCGGGTAATCATGGAAAACAACAGCCACGAGCGCTTGCCCCCTGCAAGCCTGACAAAAATGATGACGGCTTACATTGTCGAGCGGGAGCTGGGCGAGGGCCGGATTTCCATGTCGGATATGGTTCCTATCAGCGTTAAAGCCTGGCGGACCGAAGGTTCCAGAACCTTTGTGCGCGAAGGCACCAGCGTACCGGTAGAGACATTGCTGAAAGGTGTGATCATCCAGTCAGGCAATGACGCGTCTGTGGCGCTGGCTGAGTTTATTGCGGGCAGTGAGGGGGCGTTTGTCGACATCATGAACCAGCAGGCATCGTTGCTGGGCATGGAAAATACCCATTTTGAGAATGCCACCGGCCTGCCGTCCGGGAACCATTACTCCACTGCTTACGATCTTGCCCTGCTGGCCCGGGCAATCATTCAGGATTATCCGGAAAATTACCCGCTGTACGCACAGAAACACTTTACCTACAACAACATTCGCCAACCCAACCGCAACAGCCTGTTGTGGCGGGATGACAGTGTGGACGGCCTGAAAACCGGGCATACCGAAGAAGCCGGCTATTGCCTGGTGGCTTCGGCCAAACGGGACGAAACCCGGCTGATTGCCTCGGTGATGGGTGCCAGCAGTTCCCAGGCGCGGGCCCAGGAAGTGCAGAAAATGCTGAACTACGGCTTCCGCTATTATGAAACCGAGCGGCTCTTCCGTGCCGGACAGGAGCTGGTAGCGTCCCGGGTATGGGGCGGCGAAGCCAACGAGGTGTCTGTGGGAATGCCCGATGATGTATACGTGACCATTCCCCGTGGTGCCCGGAATAAACTGGAATCGGTGGTAGACCTTGATTCTGTGATCAAGGCACCCATCAAGGTAGGAACCGAACTTGGCCGCGTGCGCGTTGTGATGGAAGGGGAAACCCTGGTTGACCAACCCGTACTGGCCCTGACCGACGTTCCCGAGGGCGGTCTGTTCAAGCGCCTGTGGGATGCGGTTAAACTGTTCTTTGTTCAACTGTTCAATTAAGCCTCGGGCGCTATCCGCCTGGGCCGGGAGTAATGTGCGGCATGACTGAGCCGAAAGCACCAAAAATCGAGTTTCCCTGCGATTACATGATCAAGGTAATCGGCAATGCCGCGCCCGACTTCACCGAGTTTGTGGTGTCTGTGGTTGAGGTGCATGCACCGGGCATTAAAGAATCGGATATTTCGGTGAAAGACAGCAGTAAAGGGCGCTTCGCGTCTGTACAGCTGATCATCCGTGCCACCGGTGAGGATCAGTTGAAAGCGCTGTTTGAAGACCTTAAGGCCAGTGGTCGTGTACACATGGTGCTGTAACTTCTTTTGCAGGGTGCTGTAACTATGGCAGATCTGATTGTCCGGTCACTGGGCCAGCAGCCTTATCTGGAGGCCTGGGAGGCGATGAAAGCCTTCACCGCCAACCGTGATGAGGCAACGACTGACGAACTTTGGTGCCTGGAACATCCCCGGGTCTTCACTCAGGGGCAGGCAGGCAAGGCAGAGCACATTCTGTTACCCGGCGACATCCCGGTCATTCAGGTAGACCGTGGCGGACAGGTAACCTACCACGGCCCGGGCCAACTGGTGGTTTACCTGCTGATTGACCTCTCCCGCCACAAGCTGGGTGTGCGGGCCCTGGTGGATATCATTGAACAGGGCATCGTGCAGACACTGGCCGGTTACGGTATTGAATCTGCGCCCCGGGCCGATGCACCGGGGGTTTACGTGAAGGGTGCAAAAATCGCGTCGCTGGGGCTGCGGGTGCGCCGGGGCTGCTCGTTTCACGGGCTGGCGCTGAACGTGAATATGGATATGGAGCCGTTTTCCCGTATCAACCCCTGTGGTTATGCCGGGATGTCCATGTGCCAGGTGCGGGACTACTATCCGCAGGCGTCGGTTTACGAGGTAGAGCGCCAGTTGGTGGATCATCTGGTCACTGGTCTGGGTCATCAGGCGGTGGATCAGCGCCAGGGCTGGTAAGCCCGCGGGCTCAAGGCATTGGCTGCAGCGTCGGCTCCGGCAAGGCGGTGTGGTTAGATTGTTCCCGGGTGCTATCCGTATAATAGATGAACGCACCCCGAAGGGGCAGGACATTCGCCGACAGATACAGGTCTTTCATGTCTTCCAGCCGAACCGGAAAATCTGTTTCCCGCATCAAGACCGGCAGTTTTGAGCGCCGGTTGTCTCTCACCAAAGCCGGTCTGTTTGCCGGTACCCGTATGGCCTCACACATGGCCACTAACTGGTTGGGCAGTAAAGATTCCCGCGAGCAACGGCACAAAGCGATGCTGTCCAGCCAGGCTCGTTTTCTGGTGGAAGAACTCGGGCGCCTGAAGGGCAGTGTGGTGAAAATTGGTCAGGTGATGGCGCTGTACGGCGAGCATTTCCTGCCGGAGGAAGTCACCGAAGCCCTGCACACCCTTGAAGACCAGACCACCTCCCTGGAATGGCCCGCCATAGAGCGTGTGCTCAAGGCTGAACTCGGCCCGGCCAGGCTTGCGGAACTGGAGGTTGACCCGAACCCCATAGGTGCGGCCTCACTGGGGCAGGTGCATCGGGCCGTGCGTAGGGCGGATGGCCTGGAGTTAGTGCTCAAGGTGCAGTACCCCGGTGTGGCCGATGCGGTGGACAGTGATCTTAACGCCGTTGCCCATTTGCTCAAGGTTGCACGGCTGGTGAGTTTCGGCCCCGAGTTCAACGACTGGCTGGAAGAAGTCCGGCAGATGATGCATCGAGAGGTGGATTACCGGCTGGAAGCGGCGACGACCGAGAAGTTTCGCCAGATGCTACGGGAAGACCCCCGGTTTATTGTGCCCAGGGTTCTGCCGGAATATTCCGGCGCACGGATTATTGCCTCCACCTACGAACATGGCCATTCGGTGGGTTCCGAGGCGGTCAGGGGGCTGCCGCTGGCCCGCCGCAGTGCTCTGGGTGAGGCCGCACTGGAACTCTTTTTCCGGGAACTGTTCGAATGGGGTGAGATCCAGACCGACCCCAACTTTGGTAATTACCGCATCCGTATTGCCGGAGAGCAGGGGGCGGATCCCGGGCTGGATCGCATTGTCTTGCTCGATTTCGGTGCGGTACAGCGTTATTCCGATGAGTTTCTTGCCCCGGTTATCCAGATGATCCAGGCTTCCTATGAGGGCAATCTGGAGCAGGTAATCGATGGTGGTGTGAAGCTTCGCTTCATGAGCCGCGACTGGCCTGACGAGGTGCTCGACAAGTTTGGCCGTGTCTGTATGTCGGTGCTAGAGCCACTGGCGGCAGATCGCAGCCAGTGGCCCGACGAGGCCGTGAACAGCCAGGGTGAATATCGCTGGAAGCAGAGCGACTTGCCATCCCGGGTTGCCCGGCAGGCGGCGCGCTCTGCCATTAGCCGGTACTTTCGGGTACCTCCAAAAGAGTTTGTGTTTCTGAACCGCAAGCTGATCGGCGTGTATACATTCGTTGCGGTGTTGCATGCCGAGTTCAATGGTGAGCCGTTGTTGCGCAAATATCTGTACAGCTGAGCCTGAGCCGGATCAGCCCCCTGCTGCCAGCACTACCCAGACCACAAAGGCATAGCGCAAGCCCTTTCCTATGCCCACCAGAACGATAAAGTTGAGCCAGGGCACACGCATTACCCCGCCCACCAGTGTGAGTGCATCGCCGCCCAGTGGCAGCCAGCCCAGCAATAACGACCACTGTCCGTACCGGTTAAACCGGTTTCTGGCCTTGTGCAGCTGTAATTCCGAGATCGGAAACCAGCGTTTGTGCTTAAAGCGATCCACCTGCCGGCCGATAACCCCGTTAACGACAGACCCGAGAGTATTGCCAAGGGTGGCCCAGAACCACAGCCAGAACAATGGATAACTCTGCGTAACCAGAGTGCCCAGCAGTATTTCAGAATAGGCGGGCAGCAGGGTTGCGGCGGCAAAGGAGGTCAGAAACAGTGTCAGGTACGCCAAGGATGCCTCGCGATTAAGCTATGATAGTTAAGCCTCACAGAAAAAGGTCCCGAAGTATATGAAACATCTCTCGCTCAGATTCAAGTTGTATGCCCTGGTTGTAACACTGCTGTTAGTCATGGGCGGGAGCATGATCGTTACGGCAACCCTGTCTCTGGATGCCATGGAAACCACCCTGGCCGAGGACGCCCGGGCCACGGTTCGGACTGTGGTCGTCGATCAACTGGACGCCGTCTCCGGCCAGTACGGCGAGATGGTCGCCAGCTTTTTCGCAACCGCATACCAGACACCGGATTTGGTGCGGAGCATCATCGACCGCAACATTCAGGCCGACAGTTCTGGCCGCATGAGCCGCAGAGACCTGCAGGAGACCGTAGGCAGGGTTTTCGAAAGCCGGTCGCAACTGGATTCACTTTATGCCCAGTTCGAGCCCAATGCCTACGATGGTCAGGATATTTATTTTACCGGCGGCGTCGAAGAACACAGCAGTGACGAGGGCACCCTGGATATTGCCTATTACCGCGAGCCCGGCGGCAGTATTGCCTTCAGCCGCACCGAAGACCCGTCAGAAAAATATCTGGACACCCGAAACGAATTCGGAACCCGGGCTGCGGAATGGTATCTCTGCCCCCGGGACAATCTGCGGCCATGCCTGATCGAACCCTATCGTGAAGAAGTGGAAGACGGCTACTACGCGCTGATGACCAGCATGGTGGTTCCGATTCTGAAAGAGGGCCGGTTTGCAGGTGTGGTCGGTGCAGACGTGAACCTGTCGACGCTACAGCCCACCATCGAGCAAGTAAGCCGCGATCTTTACAACGGCCAGGCCAAGGTTACCCTGCTTAGCGAAAAGGGCCTGATTGTGGCGAGCAGCCATTATCAGGAACAGCTAGGGCGCCCGCTGCAGGAAGCCCTGCCTGAGTTGGCGAGTGATCTGCAGGAATTGCACAAGGCCGACGCGCAGTTCGAGAACGATGAGATACTGGCGGTATCCTATCCCATCTCGATTGAACTGCCCGGCCGCACCTGGGCGTTGATTATTGAATTGCCCCGGGACATCGCTTTGGCCAGCGTGACCGAAATCACCAACCTGTTGGCGACAGAAATAGACGCAACGGCGGATCGCCAGTTGATGGTGGGGATTGTGGTGGTGTTGCTGGCCATTGGTGTGTTGATTCTCCTGGTGCGCTCGGTGACCCGGCCACTGGACGAGATTCGCGACCGGATGCGCAACCTGGCCAGCGCCGAAGGGGATCTTACCCGGGAGCTGGACATTGACACCCACGCCGAACTGATTGACCTGGCGGGCGGTTTCAACGCATTTCTGGCGCGCTTGCGCGAGATGATCAACGACCTCAAAGGCGTAAACGCACAGGTGCGCACCCAGGCGGCCGACGTGGGTACCATTGCCCGAGACACCGACGAGCAGACCAGCCGACAGCACCAGGATATCGACAGTGTGGTCACCGCCATGAACGAGATGTCCGCTGCGGCCGGAGAAGTGGCGGGCTTCGCCGGTGAAGCGGCAGACAACGCCCGGGCCGCCCGGGATGGCATCAATTTCACCCAGGACACTCTGGGTACAGCGACCCGCGGGGTGGATGCGCTGGCCTCGGATATGGATCAAGCCAGTTCCGCCATCGCCCAGGTGGCCCAACGCAGCGAAGAAATTAACCGGATACTGGACGTGATTCGGGGCATTGCCGAACAGACCAATCTGCTGGCTTTGAACGCTGCCATTGAGGCCGCCCGGGCGGGTGAGCAGGGCCGGGGCTTTGCGGTGGTGGCCGACGAAGTACGAACCCTTGCCTCCCGCACCCGGGAATCCACCGATGACATCAGCGACATGATCGAGCGCCTGAAAGAAGACGTGGATGGCGCCGTGGGTGTGATCGGCACCGGCGTTGAACGGGCCACCAGCGCGGTGGATGGCACTCGGGAAGCAGGCCATTCACTGGCCACGGTTGTGGAGCGCATCGGCACCATCGTTGAGCATGTCACCCAGGTGGCCACGGCCGCCGAAGAACAAAGTTCGGTGAGCGAAGAAATCAACCGCAACCTGACCCAGATCGGCGATGCCGCCAACGATCTGATGGCCCTGGCACAGCGGGTTCGTCAAAGTGGAGACGCGCTTGATGACCAGGTGCAGGTACTGGATACCGAACTGGGCCGTTTGAAGACCTGAGCCCCCTGTCCGTAGGAGTGGCTACTATCGCCGTCATCGCCAGGATCAATTTCCATTCCTGCCGCTGGCTGGCATCATAGTGGCATTCTTATTTGCCGGGGTTGCCCCGGCCTGATACTCCGGAGGTTTTATTATGGAACAGGTCACTATTTACGGCCGTTCAAGCTGTGGCTTCTGTGTTGCCGCCCGAAATTTATGTGAAACCCGTAACTTTCCCTATGTGTGGGTCGACATGATCGAAAAGAACATGAGCAAGCAGGACATTGCTGATCGCATCGGGCATCCCGTACACACGGTGCCGCAGATTCTTGTTGGCGATGAGTATGTTGGCGGCTTCGATGAGTTCTCCGCTTACGTGCGCCGCCGTGAGGCAGCCACTGCAAGCTGATCAACTTGCCCATCAGAAGCAAAAAAGCCCGGCCATTCAGCCGGGCTTTTTCGTTTTTACGAGGCCTGGGTCAGAGCTCGAACTCTGTCCGCAGCTTTTTCTCCACCAGCTGGTTTTTCAGCTTGGCGACCTTTGGCAGGCCATTCTCGAACGGAGGGAAGTTTTCTCCGGCGATCAGCGGTTGCAGGTAAGCGCGGCAATCCTCGGTAATGCCAAAACCATCGTCCCGGATGTAATGGATGGGCATTTTCTTTTCCTGATTGGCCACTTCGCTCAGGTTGGCTTCACCAATCGACCAGCGGTAAGGTGCGGCCTGTTCCCGCACGATGGTGGGCATCAGCGCCTGCTTGCCCGCCAGGGCCATTTCAACGGCAGCCTCACCCACGGCGTAGGCCTGCTCCACGTCGGTGGCCGAGGCAATGTGCCGCGCCGCCCGCTGCAGATAGTCTGCCACCGCCCAGTGGTATTTATGGCCCAGCGCCTGGCGCACCATGTTGGCCAGTGCCGGGGCAACGCCACCCAGCTGGGTGTGGCCAAAGGCGTCTTTGGCGCCTGCGTCTGCCACAAATCGGCCGTCTTCGTACTGGGCGCCTTCAGAGGCCACCACCACGCAGTAACCGTATTCCTTCACGCAGTGGTCTACGCGCTCCAGGAACTTCTCCCGGTTGAAGGGTACCTCCGGGAACAGGATGATGTGCGGCGGTTCGCCGTCGCCTTCGCCGGCAAGGCCACCGGCAGCAGCAATCCAGCCGGCATGACGGCCCATCACTTCCAGAATGAACACCTTGGTGGAGGTTTCGCACATGGACTTGATGTCCAGGCTGGCTTCCAGGGTGGAAGTGGCAATGTACTTGGCCACAGAGCCAAAGCCCGGGCAGCAGTCGGTGAACGGCAGGTCGTTATCCACGGTCTTGGGCACACCGATGCAGGTAATCGGGTAACCCATCTTCTCGCCCAGTTGAGACACTTTATAGGCGGTGTCCTGGGAATCGCCACCGCCATTGTAGAAGAAGTAACCGATATCGTGGGCGCGGAAGACTTCAATCAGGCGCTCGTATTCGCGCTGGTTTTCCGACAGGTTTTTCAGCTTGTACCGACAGGACCCGAACGCGCCACCCGGGGTGTGGATCAATGCCTGAATAGCCTCGTCAGATTCCAGGCTGGTGTCGATCAGTTCTTCTTTCAAAGCACCGATGATTCCGTTGCGCCCGGCATACACTTTGCCGATCTTGTCTGAATGCTTGCGGGCGGTCTGAATCACGCCGCAGGCGCTGGCATTGATAACGGCGGTAACACCACCGGATTGAGCATAAAACGCGTTCTTGATAGCCATCTCGGGCTGAGGCCTCCTGCTGGTTCAACAATGGCGCAGATCATACGCCAAACACGGCGGTTTTTCATGAGCACTTACCGGCCCCTTGACCACGCAGAAAGTATGGTAGAGGCTTGGCAGGTTTCAAACCGGAGGCAATACCTTAATGCACATACATATTCTGGGTATCTGTGGCACCTTTATGGGCAGCCTGGCTGTCATCGCCAGGGAACTTGGCCATACCGTGACCGGCTCGGATCAGGGTGTTTACCCGCCCATGAGTACCCAGTTGCAGGCCCAGGGCATTACCCTGATGGAAGGCTATCGCGTGAAAAATCTGGAGCCGCAGCCCGATCTGGTGTTGATTGGCAACGCCATGTCTCGCGGTAACCCTGAAGTGGAAGCCGTGCTGAACCGGCGCATGGACTATATGTCCGGGCCGGAGTGGCTGGCGCGGGAGGTATTGCGCCACCGCTGGGTAATGGCCGTTGCGGGCACCCATGGTAAAACCACCACTACCGCCATGCTGCTGTGGATTCTGGATCAGGCCGGGTTTGATGCGGGGTATCTGGTGGGCGGTGTGCCGCAGGATTTTCCGGTGTCGGCGCGGCTGGGCAGCAGCGACTTTTTTGTGATCGAGGCCGATGAGTACGACAGCGCCTTTTTCGACAAGCGTTCCAAGTTTATTCACTACCGCCCCAACACTCTGATTCTGAATAACCTGGAATACGACCACGCGGATATTTTCGACAGTGTTGAAGCCATTGAACGCCAGTTTCATCACGTGGTGCGAACGGTACCCTCCCAGGGGCTGATCATCCGCCCGGCGGTTGACAGGCATCTGGATAGTGCCCTGGCGATGGGTTGCTGGAGCCCGGTTCAGGATACTGCGATTGGCAGTGAAGCAACGGCTACGGTGGACTGGCGCGCCGAGTTGCTGGCAGAGGACGGCAGTCGCTTCATGGTGATCCATCATGAACAGCCGGTTGCCATGCTGAAGTGGAACCTGAGCGGCTTGCACAATGTGCGCAATGCACTCTCTGCTATTGCCGCCGCCCGCCACGTTGGAGTTACGCCGGATCATGCGGTGGCTGCCCTGTGTCGGTTCTCCGGGGTAAAGCGCCGAATGGAACTGGTGGGCGATATTGACGGGGTGCGCGTATATGACGACTTCGCCCACCATCCGACCGCCATTGCCTCAACCCTTGAAGGCTTGCGCAACCAGGTGGGCGACGAACCCATTGTGGCCATTATTGAACCCCGCTCCAATACCATGAAGCAGGGCGTGCACAAGCAGACTCTGATCCCCAGTGCAGCACTGGCCGACCGGGTGCTGTGGGGCAATCTCAGCGATATGGGCTGGTTGCCGGAGCTGGTCGATGGCTGGCGTGCGGAACACGGCAATCTGGATCATCATCAGGTGTTGTGTTCGGTGGAGGATCTTGTTGAAAACGCGCTGGCGGAGTTGCCCGAGACTTGCCACATTGTGATCATGAGCAATGGCGGGTTTGGCGGTATTCACAGCAAACTGGTTACCGAACTGGAGAAACGCCGTGGCTGAATTTCAGGCAGGGGCACCGTTAGTGGTTAATCTTGCGTTCACCGGGGCCTCCGGTGCCCAGTACGGACTGCGCCTGTTGCAGTGCCTGGTGGCCCAGGGCTGCCGGGTGAACGTGATGATCAGCAAGGCCGCGCAAGTGGTGATCGCCACCGAAACCGACTTCCGTTTGCCTGGCTCCACGCCAGCCATGGCCGAGGCGCTCAGCCAATACAGTGGGGCCGCACCGGGGCAGGTGCAGGTGTTCGGGCGGGAGGAATGGTTTTCACCCCCGGCCTCCGGCTCCGGGGAGAAGGCGCCGCTGGTGATCTGCCCTTGCAGCACCGGCACCCTCTCGGCCCTGGCCACAGGCGCCAGCAATAACCTGATCGAGCGGGCCGGAGATGTGGCTCTGAAGGAGCGCCGGAAACTGATTCTGGTACTGCGGGAGACCCCCTACTCGGAAGTACACCTGGACAACATGCTCCGGCTGACCCGAATGGGCGCGGTAATCATGCCCGCCAGCCCCGGCTTCTACCACAACCCGCAATCCATTGACGACCTGGTGGACTTCATGGTGGCCCGCTTGCTCGACCATCTGGGCCTGCCGCAAACGCTGGTGCCCCGATGGGGCGAAAAGGCAAGCGAAGAATCCGGGGCCTGATCCGGCGTTACCAAACTTTACAATTTGCCAAGCCGGTCAAGGTCTCCGGCTGGCACATCTCCTACAGTAGCCGCACAACCTCTAACAAGGATAAACGGTTGCTGCCATGAAACGCCTGACCCGTCTTTCTGTTCCCCTGCTCGCCCTGGCCATTGCTGGCTGCGGCGAAGAATCCAGCCCGCGACCTGTAGACGGTCGGGACTTTGATGGTGTGGCCTACACCGAGCGCGCGCCCTATCAGGGCCGGGTGATTGATGGCTATCTGCGTAACGCCCGGGTCTGGCTGGATATCGATGGCAATGGCCAGTACACCGCCGGACCTCTGGAGGTAGTGCTCGACAATGGATATCGGCATGTCCTTGAGGGAGGCGAGCCCACCGCCCTGAGCGGAGCCGACGGTGTGTTTTCGCTGGACGTTTCGGTGCTTGATGTACCTGCCGATATCGGGCCGGATATCGATCATCGTTCCTATCCTCTGTATGCCCTGGCTATTCCCGGCCAGACTCTTGAACAGCGCACGTTCGGCGACGAGCCGGTGGCGCGCGCCTATCTGATGACTGCTCGGCCGGGCGTCACTAACATCACGCCTTTGACAACCCTGGCGCGGTTTCAGCGCCTGCTCGGGCAGAGTGCCGCCGGGAGTGTTCAGGGATTAGCCAGCGTTGAGGGTGTGAACCTGCTTCAGGATTACATTGAGACCGGGGATCACCGGGCCCACGCCTATGCCCGAACGTTTGCCCGCTTTATGGCCAGCCAGATACCGGATGCCTACAACCGCTATCTGGCGGACAACGGCAGCGATGGTGGTGAAGCCTCGTTACTGAGCCTGGACGGTGTCCGCCTGCTGGGCTACTCACTGGTGCGGAACGCCGGTGATCTGGTCGCGCTAGCCGACGCCGCCGCCTCCGGAGGCGATTATCGCAACGTAGATGCTGATGTGCTGAACCTGCCAGACATTTCGGTGGAAGTGAACAATCCGCGCGTTCTGGTACGGCAACGGATTCTGGCAAGCCCGGGGTCGGGTCAGCTGCCAACCTATCCGGGTAACCTGGAGCCCTCTGCCGAGGTGCAGTTCGACTACAATGAAAACGGCCGCTTGCTGTCGGTAACAAGCGATGGCTGTATGGGATTGTCTCGCAATGAAATCGCCCGAATTTTCGAGGCGGGCGGTTATGCGCAGAAACTGAACACGCAATGGTTGCCAGCGGTGTCTCTAGCGAACACAAGCCGCTCGTTCTTTCAGGAGGGCGGGCCCGACGAGCACCTGCAGTTCTTGTGGGGCGAAGGGGAGGCCCGGTTTGATACGGTGACCGGTTGTCACCAGCCGGCCTTTGGCGCGCAAGCGCAGAGCAGTGAGCTCGGAGGAGCCCCGGAAATTCTCTGGCGATGGAATCGCAGTAACCGTAGCCTGACCGAAGAGGTTTCCGGCACCGAAGGCGCCCGCAGCCTGGCGCCCATTCGCGAGAATTCACCCGCCGATGTCCTGGGTACGGGTACACAGGAGCCGCCGTTGGGTCTGGTAACAGGCTATCGCCTGATGGAGCAGGAGGCACTGGCGGCCAGTCAGGTTTTCACCGAGCCGACAGAGGCCTGCACAGCTGAGAGCCTGGTTGCCACAGAGGAAGATCCGGATCAACTTGGGCAGTACGTCACGCACCTGTTTCCTTTCGAGTTCAGAGTAACTGATGACACGCCGGTATACAGCGGCATGGCCGAGTATGAGGTGCGCAACCCGGGCACGCTGTTGGTTTCCCGGCCCTTGATTCTGCCGGTTTACGACCCGGCATCCGCGATGCTTGAGAGCGTAAACGCCGGGGACGGCGTATTCGCCTGGCAGATGGTTTACCCGCCACTGAACGAAACAGATGGAGAGGCGCATCCCAACCTGATTGAGCGTGCCTACCTGGTTCCACCTGCACCAGCCAGCCAGTGCGGCGCGGGCCCAATGAAGGAGCCGCGAAGAGCTTATGCCATTGTGGAGTACCAGTACCAGAGTTTGGCGGAATATCTGGAGGGCAGGCTGGCGGATTAGGGAAGGCGGTGGGGGGATTCCCACTAGTTTCGCGCTCAGGCAGCCCACGACACTGAGATTGCCAAAGATGCCCTGGAGGATCAGTTAAAAACTATTCGTCCGTGGACTGCGGTTTCTGAAAGCAGACACAGGACATAACCCACGCCTTCACAGCGATCGATTTTCCGCCGCTTTGCGACCGGTTGGCCAGTAGAGAAAGGAAAGCTCGTCGGCCAGAAGCTACCGCTCCGATGCGCCGTAAAGCCATTCGTTAGGCATGATTACGCAATCGCTTCAGTTGGATAAGTGTCGATATTGTTTACATCAAAAGTTCGATTTGAGAAAAAACCATCGAAAAAACAATAGCTTGGTATCTGGCGTGTTTTTTGCTTTTTTTCGATAGTGAAGAAAGTATTAAACATGCGAGGATTATTTATGATGAAAAGAAATATAATAAAAGCTTGTACTATTGCGACACTAATATTTGCCGCACAAAGCAGCCATGCTTCACTTATCACCAACGGAGGCTTTGAAAGTGGGTTGGCTGGCTGGACGTGTGTGACTCCAGGAGGGAATTGCGGTACCGCAAGTTGGGGTGGGCCCAAAGAAGGTAGTCGTCACTTTTATGGGTATGACAACGGCCCCGGGGGATTGAGCTACCAAAGCTTTGCGACAAATATTGGAAGTACTTACAGCATAGATTTTTTCTATGGGAGTAGTTCGACTAGCCCTACGAATAATCTGTCTTTAGAAGTAGGGGATCTGGCAGAAACATTTAGTTTTTCGACTGACGATAGCTGGAGCTCTTTTTCATCTACATTTACTGCTATTTCTGCCACTACATCTCTGCACTTTTTTTTCGATACGGACGGCGGGTCAGGCACGCTCTGGCTTGATGACATAGTTGTCGACGCGGTTGTAGCAAGCGTGCCAGAGCCGTCGTCAATTGCATTGCTTGGCTTAGCTTTAGCCGGACTTAGTTTCGCTCGGAGAAAGAAGGCTGCCTGACTGAGAAAAAACGCAAACCGCCCCTATTTGATCAGCTCGCTGGTGATCTTGGGGGCGCCCAGATCCCTTGCTGGTCCGCAAGATGACCCACCGCAGAGCGCAATTCGCTTTCAGGCACGGCTGCCATGTATTGAGTAGTCATGATGACCGTGTTCTCCTTAATGTTGAACACTGGGTTCAGCCGTTGCGCGGGAGCGGGCGCTCCGGTTTTTGGGCAGCAATGGCACCACAACCCAGGGTTCAGGCCACTGAGAAGGTCTGACTGAACATCCAGTAGATAATCGGCGCCGTTCTTGTTCTCAAAGACATCGAAACGGGCCATCAGAACTGCCGATGCCTTGCCAGAGGTAAGTCGTTCGCTTCAACGTATGCGTTTGAGCTTTCGAATGGTTTAATCAGGTGTATTAATATCGGGTTTTTCTAACCCAAACACCTGTATATCTGAAGTCTGCAAGGTATTGATTCGACCATTTCCTGGGGAAAGAAATGGTGCCGAGGAGAGGACTTGAACCTCCACGGGGTTGCCCCCACTAGCACCTGAAGCTAGCGTGTCTACCAATTTCACCACCTCGGCAGGTGATTTGCAGTATGCTGCTTAATGTGTTGATAAGCAAGCTTTTCTGCCTTCGGTGAGGTGTGTCCCTCAACCGATGGCGCACACTTTAATGATTCCGTTTCGGGCTGTCAAACACTTTTTTAAAAATAGTTTGAAAAAAGTGCCGGGGGTATTTGTGCCTATATTGTGCCTGTTGTTAGGCAGGTATCCCGCCTCAACGTTATACTGTTGAAAACACGAACGATGCCGCTTGTTGTGCGGCGGGAGATAAAGGATCCGAATGGTTTCCAGGAAGAACAAACAAAACGACCCTCACGCCGAGCGTGAGGCCAGCAAGTACGATAACCCCATCCAGAGCCGCGAATTCATTCTCGCGCACCTGAAAGAGCGTGGTGCACCGGCCACTCATGAAACCCTGTGTCAGGAGCTGGGCCAGAACTCCGAAGAAGGCATAGAAGCATTGCGGCGCCGGTTGATTGCCATGTGCCGCGATGGTCAGCTTATCTGTAACCGCCGGGATGCGTTCCTGCCGATTGATGAAGCGGCACTGGTGACCGGGCGGGTGAGTGGCCACCGCGACGGCTTCGGGTTTCTGATTCCCGATGATGGCAGTTCAGACCTGTTCCTGACTGCCCGCCAGATGCGCCAGGTGTTTCATGGCGACCGTGTAGCGGCCCGGGTCGATCAGGTGGATGACAAGGGGCGCCGGGAAGGCAAGATTGTGAAAGTGCTGGAGCATCGCACGGAGCAGATCGTTGGCCGATTTTTCCGGGAGAGCGGTATTGCCTTTCTGGTGCCGGAGAACGCGCGCATTAACCAGGAAATTCTGGTGCCGGACGAGCATGTGGGCAAGGCCCGCCATGGCCAGTATGTGGTGGTTAATATTCTGCGCCAGCCCACCGTGCGAACCCAGGCAACCGGCCAGGTGGTTGAGGTTCTGGGTGAGCACATGGCCCCGGGGATGGAAATCGACGTGGCCATCCGCTCCTACGAAATCCCGCACAGTTGGCCAACGGCGGTAGGCGAGCAGGCGGCTGCGATTCCCGAGGAAGTGACCGAAGCAGATAAAGCGGGCCGGGTAGATATCCGGAATTTGCGGTTGGTGACCATCGATGACGAAACTGCCCGGGATTTTGACGACGCCATTTATTGCGAACCGCGCCCTCGGGGTGGTTATCGGCTGGTGGTGGCCATCGCCGATGTATCCCACTACGTGCGCCCGGATTCTCCGCTGGATGAAGAGGCGATACAACGTGGCAACTCGGTGTATTTTCCGGATCACGTGGTGCCTATGCTGCCAGAGAAGCTATCCAATGGGCTTTGCTCTCTGAATCCGGATGTCGATCGCTTGTGTATGGTGGCCGATATGACCATCAGTGCCGCGGGCAATATCAGCGGTTACACCTTCTACCAGGCGGTTATGCGCAGTCACGCCCGGCTGACCTACAACAAGGTCAGTGCCATGCTGGAGCACCCGGACACCGAGCAGGGTTACAAGCTCAGCGCCCAGTACGCCGACTTGCTGCCGCACCTGCACAATCTCTACGCGCTGTATAAACTCTTGCGCAAAGCCCGCACCGAACGCGGTGCGATCGATTTCGAGACCACGGAAACAAAAATTGTTTTCGACCCCCAGCGTAAAATTGAAGAAATTGTCCCGGTTCACCGCAACGATGCCCACAAAATCGTGGAAGAATGCATGCTCTGCGCGAACGTGGCTACCGCCCGGTTTTTGAAAAAGCACAAGGTGCCGGCGTTGTATCGGGTGCATGACGGGCCGTCGGAAGAGCGTTTGGGGAATCTGCGGTTGTTCCTTGGGGAATTGGGGTTGCAGCTGGGGGGTGGTGACAAGCCTACGTCTGCCGACTACCAGCAGTTGTTGGAGCAGATTGCCAGCAGGCCAGACGCCCACGTTATTCAAATGGTAATGCTGCGCTCGCTCAGTCAGGCGGTTTACAGCCCGGAGGAGTCGGGCCACTTTGGCCTGGGCTTCGCCAGCTACGCCCACTTTACCTCGCCCATTCGTCGCTACCCGGATTTGATTGTCCATCGGGCGGTGAAATCCCGTATTCATAACCCGGAAACCCAAAAAGACGTGGTGTCTCCGAAGGTGCCGGATCCGGAATTTGCCAACTACCCATACGATTATGCCCGCATGGAGCAGCTGGGTGAGCACTGCTCAATGACCGAACGCCGGGCCGACGACGCCACCCGGGATGTCATGGCCTGGCTCAAGTGTGAGTTTTTGAAAGATCACGTGGGTGAGGAGTTTGACGGCGTGATCGGTGCGGTCGTGCCCTTTGGCTTCTTTGTGGAGCTGGCGGATATCTACATCGAGGGCCTGGTGCACGTATCCACGCTCAATGGCGACTACTTCCACCATGATTCGGCCAAACATCGCCTGATCGGGGAGCGCACGGCGGTCAGCTTCCGCCTGGGCGATGAAGTTCGGGTGCGGGTAGTTCGGGTTGATCTGGAGGATCGTAAAATCGATCTGGAGCTTGTCAGCACGCCGAAGCGACGCAAGGCAGACCGGGATGCGCTCGACGTAACCCGGCGTGAGCCTCGTAATAAAGGGGATCGGGCAGGCAAGGGCGGTAAGCGGAAGAAGCCAGCCAGTGCGAAAGAAAAGCTGATTGCCGAGGCTGCCCGTGAAGCATCCAGAAAGGGCGGCAAACGCAAGCCTGAAACAGGCGGTAAAAAACGCAAGAGCTCCCGGTAATCCGTTTTACAGGAACAAGTATCAGTGTCTCAGGAATATGTATTTGGTTGGCATGCCGTTGATGGCGTGCTGAAAAAGCAGCCGGAGCGGTTGCAGCGGGTGTGGATACAGACCGGCCGGCAGGATAAACGGGTAAAGACAGTTACCGAAGCACTGGACAGCCTCGGGGTGCCCTGGCAGGTGGTACACCGGAAAGAGCTGGATGAGCGGGTTGCCGGTGTTCATCAGGGTGTGGTCGCGGCCGTGGCCGAGAGCCGGGAGTGGACGGAGGATGATTTGCTGTCGATGTTGTCTGGCAGCAGTAAACCGCCGTTTCTGCTAGTGCTGGACGGGGTGACCGATCCCCACAACCTGGGGGCCTGCCTGCGAACGGCGGATGCCGCAGGTGTGCAGGCGGTGATCGTGCCGAAAGACAAATCGGCGTCGCTCACGCCGGTTGCCCGCAAGGTGGCCTGCGGTGCCGCCGAAACCGTGCCTTTTGTTCGTGTTACCAACCTGGCCCGCTTCCTTCGGGAGCTGAAAGACATGGGCGTATGGTTGATCGGTACTGCCGGAGAGGCGACCGCGACCCTTTATCAGGCAGATTTCAAAGGGCCGGTGGCTCTGGTGATGGGTGCGGAAGGTAAGGGGATGCGCCGGTTAACCCGGGAGCATTGCGACCAGCTTATCCATATCCCCATGGTCGGGCACGTAGACAGTCTTAACGTGTCCGTGGCCACGGGCGTGTGTCTGTACGAGGCATTGCGCCAGCGCCTTGGTTAATCCTTGCACTGGCCCTGCGATGGGCCTAGAATACGTGACCCCTTTTTCAAGGGGCGGTTTTTTATTGCCCTTTCTGTGGTGGTAATCAATCTTGCCGGGAGCGCAAGTGCTCTTTCCAGTGCTTTGTTTTTCGGCAGAAAAGAAACCGGCAGCGGCCGCTGTCGACTCCTTGCTTTCATGCTCCGGCATAACCTTCGGGGAAGCCGAAAGAGAAGAAAGCTGTTCAAACCGTAGGGAGAACTCATGCGTCACTACGAAATCGTTTTTATGGTACACCCTGATCAAAGCGAGCAGGTGCCCGCGATGATCGAGCGTTATACCAGCGTCATCACTGAAGATGGCGGTAAGGTACATCGCCTGGAAGATTGGGGCCGTCGTCACCTGGCTTACCCGATCAACAAGATCCACAAGGCTCATTACGTGCTGATGAACATCGAATGTTCACAGGCCGCTATGGACGAGCTGACTCACAACTTTCGGTTCAACGATGCCATCATCCGTGACCTGATTCTGCGTCGCGATGAAGCCGTTACCGATCTGTCTCCGATGAAAGCCGCTGAGTCCCGTGAGGACCGTCGTTCCAGCGGAGACGACCGTCCCCGTCGTTCAGCCGAGTCTGACGAGCGTCAGAGCGCTGACACCCAGGACGAAGAAGAGTAATTCACCGGAGTTGAGGAGTTAAAGTATGGCTCGTTTTTTCAGACGTCGTAAGTTCTGTCGCTTCACGGCAGAGGGTGTCAAGGAGATCGATTACAAAGATCTGGACACTCTGAAAGGCTACATCACTGAAACCGGCAAAATCGTGCCCAGCCGCATCACCGGCACCAAAGCACGTTATCAGCGTCAGCTGGCTACCGCGATCAAGCGTGCCCGCTACCTGGCATTGCTGCCGTATACGGACGGCCACGATCACTAAGTATTAACGGACAGGACCCGGGACCATGCGTGCACTTGCACAATATGTAATGCGCGGTCCCCTGCAAGCCGGTGGGGTTGCAGCGGTGACTACCGCCGTTCCCCTGCTGTTCTGGATTGGCGCAGCAGTTATTGGCCTGGTCGTTTTGCGACTGGGCATACGCCAGGGGCTGAATGTCGGGCTCTGGGCGTTTGTACCGGCGATGGCGTGGGCGGGCTACGGCCAGGATCCGACCGCGCTGGTGGTATTGCTGCAGGTGATGCTTATGGCATCCATCATCCGGAGCAGTCTGTCCTGGGAAAGAGCGCTGTTATCCGGTGCGTTCCTGGCGATAGTCTCGGGCTTGTTGATGCCGGTGGTCTATCCGGCGCTGTTGAACGACCTGGTGACTGCCGGTGTTGAAGTTTACCGGCAGTACAACGCCGAACTGGCCCAGGCTCTGGGCAGCGATCTGGAGCAGGTTATACGGGACACCATGAATGCCAGTATGGCCGGTACCTATTTCGCAACAGGTATCGGAATGACGATGCTGGCGCGGTACTGGCAGGCGGCGCTATACAATCCCGGCGGATTCCGTAAGGAGTTCCATAGCCTGAGATTGTCCCCCGCGATTGCGGTTGTTTGTGGCCTGACCATGATGACGGGGCCTTTACTGGGCCTCAACGCTGTCTTGCTGGCCTGGGCTGCCGGAACACCTTTGGTGGTTGCAGGGCTTGCGCTGGTGCATGGTGTGTTCGGGCGTAAACGGTGGAACGGAAACTGGCTGGCAATGTTCTATGTTGCGCTGGTTTTAACGGGTCCGAATCTGTTGATGCTGTTAGTGATTATGGCTTTTGTGGATAGCTGGCTGGATGTTCGGGGGCGAATCAACCCTGCGGGCCCGGCTGAATAAAGCACGAAGAGGTTAACGAGATGGAAGTTATTCTGCTCGAGAAAGTTGCAAACCTTGGCACCCTGGGCGACAAGGTTAAAGTTAAGTCCGGTTACGGCCGCAATTTCCTGCTGCCCTATGGCAAAGCCGTTCCGGCAACGGAAGCAAACGTAAAAGCGTTCGAAGAGCGTCGTGCAGAACTGGAAAAAGCAGCCGCTGAGAAGCTGGCTACTGCCCAGTCCCGCGCAGAAGCTCTGGAAGGCGCTTCTATCACCATCGCCTCCAAGGCTGGTGAGGAAGGCAAGCTGTTCGGTTCTATCGGTGTTCGTGACATCGCAGACGCTGTTTCTGCGGCTGGTACCGAAGTCGAGAAGAGCGAAGTGCGTCTGCCGGAAGGCCCGATCCGGGTAACTGGCGAGTACGACGTTGAGCTGCAGCTGCATACCGACGTTGAAGTGACCATCAAGCTGGCGGTTGTTGCCGAGTAATCGGTAACTTGCCATCGGTCAAACGACCGGTTGCCGGGGGCTTCCCCGGCGCTGCGTGAACGGGCCCGAACCGGAGACGGTTTCGGGCCCGTTGCTTTCTGCTATTCTAGTCCCCTCGAGTTCCCCATTCCCTGATGTCGGTGTCTATGGCCAATCCCACTCTCAAACCTGCGTCTATTGATCCGGAAACCAGTCGTATCAAGGTGCCACCCCATTCTGTTGAAGCGGAACAGGCGGTACTTGGCGGGTTAATGCTGGATAACCGTCGTTTTGACGAGATAGCTGAAATCATTTCTGCGGCGGATTTTTACCGGCAGGATCATCGTCTTATTTTTGGCGCGGTGGAACGCCTGGCGAGCGAAAGTGAACCGCTGGACGTCGTTACCCTGACCGAGTTTCTGGAGCGCTCCGGCGACATCGAAGATGCCGGTGGGCTGTCGTATCTGGCCGAGCTTGCCGAGAAAACACCGGGTGCTGCCAACATCCGTGCCTACGCCGATATCGTTCGTGAGCGTTCGATACTGCGGCAACTGGTGGAAGTGTCCGGGCAGATATCAGATTCGGCTTTCAATCCTCAGGGCCGAAAGAGTAACGACATTCTGGATGAAGCTGAGCGCAGCGTGTTCCAGATTGCCGAGGCGCGCACCAAAGAGGGCTCCGGCCCGAAGGCGATCAATCCCATTCTGACCAGCACACTCAGCCGGATTGAAGAGCTGTTCGAATCCGGCGAACAGACCACGGGCCTGACTACGGGCTTCCGGGATCTGGACGATCAAACGTCGGGCATGCAGCCTGCGGATCTGATTATTGTGGCGGGGCGCCCATCGATGGGTAAGACAACGTTCGCCATGAATATCGTCGAGAATGCCCTGATCAGCACAGGCACACCGATACTGGTATTCAGTATGGAAATGCCCGCCGATGCTCTGGCCATGCGTATGTTGTCGTCTCTGGGGCGTATTGATCAGACCAAGGTTCGGGGCGGCAAGCTGGAAGAGGATGATTGGCCCCGGCTGACCTCGGCGGTCGCCTTGCTCAAGGACAAGCCCCTGTACATCGACGATACCCCCGGCCTGAGCCCGACAGAGATGCGCTCCCGTGCCAGGCGGGTGGCAAGGGAAAATGGCGGGAAGATCGGCCTGATCATGGTGGATTACCTTCAGTTGATGAGGGTGCCCGGGAACACAGAGGGGCGGACGGCAGAGATTTCCGAAATTTCCCGATCGCTCAAAGGCATTGCAAAAGAGCTGGGCTGCCCGGTTGTCGCGCTCTCTCAGCTCAACCGGAGCCTGGAGCAGCGGCCGAACAAACGCCCGGTAAACTCGGATCTGCGTGAGTCGGGCGCTATCGAGCAAGACGCGGACGTCATCATGTTTGTATACCGGGACGAGGTGTACAACGAAGACACGCCAGACAAAGGCATTGCCGAAATTATTATTGGTAAGCAGCGGAACGGACCGATCGGAACCATACGGCTTGCCTTCATTGGCAAATACACCAAATTTGAAGATCTGGCCCACGGTGACTACAGCGATTATGGCGGAGATTACTGATGCCCCGGTCTACGGTTGCCATTATTCACCCGGACGCGATCCGGTATAACTTTCTGAAGGCCAAAGAGCTGGCCGGTGCCGCCACGGTGATGGCGGTGGTCAAGGCGGACGGGTACGGCCATGGTATCGAGGCCGCTACCGATGCGCTCGCGGCCGAGACCACACGATTTGCTGTCGCCTGTCTTGAAGAGGCCAGGGCCATTCGACAGGCTGGGCACCGCCACACCATCGCCTTGCTGCAAGGAACCCATGAAAGTGTGGATCTTGCCGAATGCCAGGAATCCGGGTTTGAGCCGGTTCTGCACAACCGGCTGCAGTTGTCCTGGCTGGCGCCGGGGCAGTGCCCGAAATTCTGGCTGAAGGTGAACACGGGTATGAATCGTCTTGGCTTTCGCCCGGACGAACTGCCCGGAGTGATGACCGAACTGGGGCTTGCCGGGTTTGCGTCCCAGATGGTCGGGTTTGTCACCCATTTTGCCTGTGCAGACGACGCCGACAGCGACCGGACAGAGCAGCAGACCGCCCTTTTCGAGGAAGCGGTAGCAGCCTGGCCCGATCTGTTGCGCAGTGTCGGCAATTCCGCTGCCCATTTCCGCCGCGGCCAGCCACTGTTTGACCTAAGCCGCCCGGGTATTATGTTGTACGGTGGGTCGCCCATGATCGGCAAGACCGGAGCCGATCTGGGGTTGAAGCCTGCAATGACTTTGCAGGCGCCGCTGATCACCACCCGGGTGCTGCAGGCCGGTGATGCGGTGGGGTACGGTGCAGGCTGGGTTGCCAGCCGAGAAACCCGCATGGGCATGGTGGCTATCGGTTACGCAGACGGTTATCCGCGCCACGCCGGTACCGATACGCCTGCCGCTGTACTGGGTAGGCGTATACGGCTGATTGGCCGTGTCTCTATGGATATGCTTGCAGTTGATCTGAGCAATGCCCCAGAAGCGCGTGAGGGCGACATGGTGGAGCTTTGGGGTAGTACCGTATGTGTAGACGAAGTCGCTGCCTGTGCAGGCACGATCGGCTACGAGTTGCTGACCGGCGTTACAGCGCGGGTGCCTCGGGTTCGTGGATGATTTCCTCGATGAAATCGAGAATGGCGCCAAGGCTCTGTGCGTCCAGCTTTTTCAGGACTTTGTGAACCACCATTTTGCTGCCTTTAAGCATGCTGCCTGTGCCAACCCGGGCCACGCCCATCATTACGCTGCCGGCATTCAGCCGCCGCAGCGGTTCGAGAAAAAAGAAATCCAGCCCGGACTCTGTCAGTTCCACAATCAGTTCGTATAATTGGTCAACGGTCTGCTTGTCGGCTTCGCCACGGTCTTTCAGTTCACGAACCGTATAAAGTGCCCTGGTACGAAGTTCATCGGCAATCGGGGCAACAATATGGCTCTGTTGTTTCAGCATGCGGGCTCCTGTTGTTGTATTCTTGCGGTTTCCTGCACGGGTAGGCGTTGAACACACGCGATGGCGTGTCGTACTGTCTCTGGTGCGCAGCGGATAATGCCGCAAAAGATGTCCGGCACCATTGGCCGGGCAGTTCTACACCCACGTCACATCGGTGACAGAGCGGAGGTATTGGTTTCCCGTGCATGTTCTTGTGGTACACGACTACGGTCCCCTTGGCAGAGTGCTCCTCGAGCGTTTGAGAACAACACATCTCAGGGTCAGCCCGCTGCTGGTCAGCGACCCTGCGAACGTTGATTTGCATGCACTGGGTAACTGGGTTCCAGAAGACACAGTTCTGATCGTCAACGCGCTCTGGTTCACCGATCCGGAAAAAGCAGAAGGCGATCCAGAGGGTACTCATGAGGCAGCATTTTCGTTACCGATGGCTCTGGCCGAGCATGCCCGTGAACGTGGAATGGCCCTGTTGCAGCTGTCATCCTGTTATATCTTCGACGGTCGCAAACAGGGGGGCTATATCGCTTCCAACCCGGGGCAGCCGATCAACGAGCTCGGTCGCTGGCAGTGGGAATGCGAACAGGCTCTGAGAACCTCCTTACCCCGCCATATCATTTTGCGAACCGGCTGGAGCCTTGGTCGTTTTATCCGCAAGCTTCAGAAAAGTACTGCCGAGGGTGGGCTGGTATTACCGGGGCGTTGCCTGGGGCAGCCTGTCGCTGTAAAAGACCTTGCGCGAGTCATCACGGCGGTGGCACTGCAGCTGGATTGTGGTGCCGAAGCGTGGGGAACCTATCAGTATGCCGGTGCCGAGGAAGTCAGCTTGTATGAGCTGGGGCTGGCCATCGCCGGTATGCCGGGTATCCCGGAAGACATCAAGGTGGTGGATGACCTGCCCGGGTGGGGCAGTATCGAGCCGCAAAATACCACCATGGTCTGCACTAAAATCCGCAATACGTTCGGTATCAAGCAATTGCCTTGGCGCACCTGGCTTTCCGAGGAGCTGGCGATGCTCAAGAGCATCGCCGCGGAGAAATCAAAGCAGCAGGCGGAAACCTGAGTTCCGCCAGGCAGGCTTACTGGCTGCCCTGGCGGGCAAAATCCCGGGTGACCATCTGCAGGGCTTCAACGTCGAGCAGTTCGACTTCACGGCCGCGCGCCTTGATGATTCCCTGATTCTGGAAGCGGGTAAACACCCGGCTAACCGTTTCCACGGCCAGGCCGAGGAAGTTGGCGATATCGTTACGGGCCATCGGCAAGCTGAAGTTGGTGGCTGACATCCGGCGACGGCGGAACCGGCTGGACAGCGACAGCAACAGAGCCGCGATCCGCTCTTCAGCGGTGTTTTTGCTCAGCAGCATGGCCAGTTGATGGCTGTTTTGTATTTCCTGGCTCATCAGGTGGTACATGTGGTGCTGCAGCTCGGGCAGCTTGCCGGTCAGCTCTTCCAGCTTGTCGACCGGAAACTCGCAAACGCTGGTGCGCTCCAGGGCTTTTGCGGTACAGGCGTAGGTTTCGCTGCTCATGCTGTCCAGGCCGATCAGTTCACCGGGCATGAAGAAGCCGGTTACCTGTTCCTCACCGCCCTCGGTAATAATCGAGGTCTTCACCGAGCCGCTTTTTACCGCAAAGCAGGACCGGAATGGGGTGCTCTGGTCAAAGATGTGCTCACCACGGTTGTAGATCTTGCCTTGCTGAACGATGTCTTCCAAACGATCAAGGTCGTTTTCCTCAACCGCCAGCGGCAGGCACAGATTGCTCAGGCTGCATTGGTGGCAAGAGGCTTTGAGCGGGGAGACTTGCTGAACTCGAATTGCCTGGGCCATAGTTAACGAACCATCCGGGTAGATCCATTCAAGACCACGCCTTTCAGGGGCGCGGCACGTCCTCAAATCCCCGCAGACCAGTCGCTGGCGCTGATCGGGGTGGACACCTCGGGCTATCCGGATACCGGGGCATACTGCGGATTGCCATGGGTGCCAATGCTGAAACATCTGGTTTCAACGACATTGATCATGGTCAAGTATAACAAAAAAGGCTAGTCATATTAGTGAAATTGCAGTGCTTTGTGCTTGCGTTTTTATGCGCTCGCGGCAATGCGATGTTCCAAGCGGCAGGCTTCCCGGGTGTTATTTTTTCCGGCGCTTTTTCTGTTCATCCCTCAGTGCCTTTTTCTCTGCTTCGGCAGCGGCCAGTGCTTTGGCTTCGATCAGTTCCTGCTCCACCATCGCGGGGGTTTCCAGCGAGATGCGGCCAAGGGTACCGGCCCGGAATTCGTTCAGCAGCACTTCCGACACCTTGTACAGATCGGGTACGCCTCCCCGCCCTAAAAAGCGACGCTTGGCAGCAATGGCATCCATCAGGGCCAGACCATCGGCTGGCTTGCTATCCAGGCCATAGCGGGCCATGACCTGCGTGCAATAGTGGGCAACCAGGTAGTCGGCCTCGAACAGGGCTACGTCTTCAAAGTCGAGCACGGAGCTGCGAATAGCACCGGAAACGGCGAGCCGATAGCCGCACTGCTCGGGCGATAGTTTCGGCCATAGGAAGCCGGGGGTGTCGTACAGCAATACGTTATCTGGCAGTTTGATGGCCTGTTGCGCTCGGGTAACCGCAGGTTCGTTGCCGGTTTTGGCCGCGGGGCGTCCGGCCAGAGTATTGATGATGGTGGATTTGCCCACGTTGGGAATGCCCAGAATCATCACCCGCAGGGCGCTTTTCTGACGATCGTGCCCGGGGGTCAGCTCCTCCGCCAGTTTCAGAATCCCCAGTGCCTCCTGGCGCTGGTTATGGGTGAGAGTCAGAGCCCTTACGCCGCGCTCCTGTTCAATCCAGGCCAGCCATTGCTCGGTTATCTCCGGGTCTGCCAGATCGCGTTTGTTCAGAACCTTGATCAATGGCGTGTCGCCCCGAAGCGATGGTACCAGAGGGTTCTCGCTGCTGAAGGGTAGGCGGGCATCGACCACTTCGATGATCAGATCCATCTGGGGCATTACCTGTTTGATCTCCTTGCGGGCTTTGTGCATATGCCCGGGAAACCAGTTAATGGCCATGGTCGTGTCTCCGCTGTTTGATAAGGTGCGACATTATGCAGGGGAATGACCAAATTTTCACACTCGGTATATACCCCGTGTGTCGGGCGTTTCAGAGCTTTAGCCTGTGAACCTGTACAAATTGAAGGGATATTGGGGTGAAATGCGGCGGGTAAATGCAGCAGATGCAGCAACAGCGGCAGATGATGCAGGGCCAGCAGTAAGCTCGAACCTCGTCTTGAAACCCCCGGGCCTGTAACAGCGCCCGGGGGTTTCTGTTCGCAACGATTCAGCCCAGATTTTTTACCGGAATCTGCATGGCCGCATTGGTTTGCGGCACCTCCGGAACAGCCAGCCCCAGGTTGTTCTTGTCGAACACCCGGTCTGCCCGGTAGCTTGAACGCACCATGGGCCCGGAGGGCACTTCCATAAAGCCTTTTTCCAAGCCGATGTCACGGTAGCGGTTGAACTCTTCGGGCGTAACGTAGCGCTCCACCGGCAGGTGGTTGGGCGTTGGGCGCAGGTACTGGCCCAGGGTGAGGATGTCCACGCCGATGGCCCGTAAATCGTCCATGGTTTGCAGAATTTCCTCTTCGGTTTCACCCAGCCCTAGCATCAGGCTGGTTTTGGTGAGTACGTCTGGCCGGTGCTTCTTGGCATGGGCCAGCACGCTCAGGGTCTTTTCATAGCCTGCCCGCGGATCGCGCACCCGATGGGTCAGGCGCTCAACCGTTTCCACATTCTGGGCAAACACGTCTAGACCGGAATCCACCACCTTTTCCACATCGCTCATCACCGCATCGAAATCCGGGGTCAGAGCTTCCACCGCCACTTCCGGTGTACGCTGTTTGATGGCAGATACGCAGGCTGCGTAGTGGGCAGCGCCGCCGTCGGGCAGGTCGTCCCGGTCTACGGAGGTCAGCACGATGTAGCGCAGGCCCATCAATTCTACTGACTTGGCGGTGTTCTCAGGCTCTTCGTGATCCAGCCAGCCTTTGGGGTTGCCGGTGTCCACCGCGCAGAATTTACAGGCCCGTGTACACACCGAGCCCATTACCATGATGGTGGCGGTACCGGCGGTCCAGCACTCGCCAATATTGGGGCAATGGCTTTCCTGGCAAACTGTGCTCAGGCGGTGTTCCGATACGTTTTTGCGGACTGCTTCAAAGCGTTCGCCTCCGGGCATTTTAGCCCGCAGCCATTTCGGCTTGCGCTCCAGGGGTTTGTCTTCCGTGGCAGAGGATGATTGTTTTACGCCGTCCTTGATGGCGGTAAAACCGTGCTCGTTGCGGAATTTGGAACCACTGGTAATGCGGGGCTTGATGCTTTCGCTCATTGGGCCGGAAACTCTCGGGTAAGAATAAGGGTAACCTAAGAGAGTAATCCTGCAGCGGGCCAGTTACAAGGTGGGTAGGGATAATCGCGGGGGCACCGGGTGCGACTTTGGTCGCACCCGGTTGAGGTAGGTCAAGCCTGGGACTTTTCCAGCGCCTGAGTGATGTCGGCAATGATGTCGTCGGCATCTTCAATGCCGATGGATAGCCGCACCAGGTCTTCGCTCACGCCTGCGCTCTTCAGCTCGTCGGCGTCCAGTTGGCGGTGGGTGGTGGTCGCCGGATGACAGGCCAGGGACTTGGCATCGCCAATATTCACCAGGCGCAGGATCAGATCCAGGGCATCGATAAATCTGGCACCGGCCTCCCGGCCACCCTTGATGCCGAAGCTGAGAATACCCGACGCCTTACCGCCACAGATTTTGTCACAGGTGGCTTTGTAAGGGCTGCTGGCAAGGCCTGCGTAGTTCACCCACTCAACGGCCGGGTGGCTTTCAAGGAACTCGGCAACTTTCTGGGCGTTTTCGCAATGGCGCTCCATGCGCAAGGCCAGTGTCTCCAGGCCCTGCATGATCAGGAAAGAGTTGAACGGCGACAGCGCAGAGCCGGTGTTACGCAGCGGCACCACACGGCAACGACCAATAAAAGCGGCTGCGCCAAGGGCTTCGGTGTACACCACGCCATGGTAGGAGGGGTCTGGCTGGTTCATCATCGGGAACTTGTCGGCATTGGCGGCCCAGTCGAATTTTCCGGAATCCACTACGATGCCCGCCACCGTGGTGCCATGACCACCGATGTACTTGGTGAGGGAGTGAATTACGATATCCGCACCATGCTCGAACGGGCGGCACAGGGCTGGCGTGGCCACGGTGTTGTCGACGATCAGAGGAATGCCGTGCTTGTGGGCAATGTCGGCCCACTTCTGGATATCCACCACATTACCTGCCGGGTTGCCGATGGACTCGCAGAACAGGGCGCGGGTCTGGTCGTCGATGGCGTTTTCCAGCGCTTCGAAATCGTCGTGGGGCACCATCTTGCACTCAATGCCCTGGTTCGGCAGGGAATGGGCGAACAGGTTGTAGGTGCCGCCGTACAGTTGGCTGGTGCTGACGATGTTGTTGCCTACCTTGCAGATGGTTTGCAGGGCATAGGTAATGGCAGCCATGCCAGAGGCCACGGCGAGTGCGCCCACGCCACCTTCGAGGGCGGTCATGCGCTCTTCCAGCACCCCGTTGGTGGGGTTCATGATCCGGGTATAGATGTTGCCCTGAACTTTCAGGTCAAACAGGTCGGCCCCGTGCTGGGTGTCGTCGAAGGTGTACGAGGTAGTCTGGTAAATCGGAGTGGTGGCCGCCCGGGTGGTCGGGTCGCTTTTGAAGCCGGCGTGCAATGCGAGGGTTGCAGGTTTCATGACAACATTCCTTGCAGGTGGATTGTTTTTGGGAACGGCCCCGGAGTATGCCATAGCGGGTGAGGTTAAGGCACAGTCCGGAACGTTATACCCTTATAAGCGCATGCAAGGTTGTTTGCGAGACTATTTTAGTGCGCCGTATACCAGCGCACGCAGCTCCTGACGGATAGGGTAGGACGACGACGGCATCAACTGGGTCATGAAAATCACCGTGAGGTCTTCTGCCGGGTCAATAAAGAAACTGGTACTGGCCAGCCCGCCCCAGCCGTATTCGCCTTCCGAACCAATGGTGTGGGATTTGGCGACGTCGGTTTTCACCGAGAAGCCCAGACCAAAACCGCTGCCAGCGTAGGGGGTTTCGCTGAACCCGCCCACCGACAGGGCGGGCAGATCCTGGTTGTCGGGCAGATGGTTACGGCGCATGAATTCCAGGGTTTTGCGCCCGATAATACGCTGGCCATTGCGCTCGCCGCCGTTACTCAGCGCTTGGGTAAAGCGGTAGTAGTCGTCGATGGTGGAGACAAGACCGCCTCCGCCAGACAGAAAGCGTGGTTGTTTCAGGTACTTGGAGCGTTCGGGATCGTCCTGCAGCTTCATGGTATCGCCGGGCTGATAGAGATAGCAGGCGGCAAACCGGTCTTGCTGATCCGGGCGTACCCAGAAGCCGGTGTCGACCATCTCCAGAGGCTCGAAGATGTGCTTCTGGAAGTAGTCGTCCAGGCTCTGCCCGGATAACAGTTGTACCAGATAGCCCAACACATCGGTGGACACCGAATAGTTCCAGCCGCTGCCCGGATTGAATTCCAGAGGCAGCTCACCCAGCCGTTCCACCAGCTTGTCGAGTGTCAGAATCGAGCTGCCGTCCAGCTTGAGCTGGCGGTAGGCCGCATCCACCTCGGTTCTTTCGGTAAAGCCGTAGGTTAGGCCGGAGGTGTGAGTCATCAGATCCCGGATGGTCAGGGCGCTGGTGGCAGGAGTTGTCTCGAAATTCGGGTAGCTGCCACTCTTATACACCTGCATATTTCGCCAGGATGGAATGTATTTGTGTACCGGGTCGTTGAGCAGGAACTTGCCCTGCTCGTACAACTGCATCATGGCGATGGAGGTAACCGGCTTGGTCATCGAATAGACGCGGAACAGGGTGTCCCGCGCCATGGGTAGGCCGCGTTCCAGATCCCGGAGGCCCTGGGCTTCGCACCAGACAATTTTTCCGTGGCGTGCCACCAGGGTGACGGCGCCCGGGAGTTTACCGGGCTGGATGTACTGGTTGTCGAAATGCTGGGTAATGCGTTTCAGGCGACTGAGGCACAGCCCCGGGTTTGCGGCTTCCGGCATGGCGGTTACGAACCTCTTATTGTGGGATAAGTTTTGGTGCTCCCAAAACTGAAAAAGCCCGGTTCTTTCGAACCGGGCTTTCAGAATACTGGTAGCAAGGGGCGGAGTCGAACCGCCGACCCCAGCATTATGAGTTTCTGAACCCAGCCTTCAGTAATTCTCAAAGCCTTTCAAAACGTGAGTTTAGTAAACTGATAAAGTTCATTAATACGCAATAACTCTCACTCGTTTGGTGCTGTAGTCGAACTACCTTCATAGGCTGATTTACGGTTTTTCGTCTTAGAACATTTCCTTCTTCTCAGTGTTAACTCTCATTCGTTCGGCAGGCTAGTCGAGCTAACTTAACGGCGTAACTCTTCTCTTCGCATCGCAGAAAAAATCCCGTTCCTTCTTTATTCTCTGCCTTACCTTTCCCGTTGTGTGTCGAAGATCGTAACCTCTCTCCCAGCATTTAACCGAAAATTCCCACTGTGCGTATCTCCTGCATCCCTTCCATGCGGGGCCGCTGTATTCGCTACAAACGGAATCTTCGATAATTTTTCCGTTGCTGCTGACTTCGTAGCTGTAGGCGTAATAGTCTGGTGCGTCGTTTTTCAGTTCCGTTCTGTATTCCGCAATTGCGTTGTTCCATGCCCACATCACAACGGTGACGCAAATTATCCTTTTCATTACTGCTCCTGGTTAATCCCTCGCGTCTCGGTGATACCACCGCTCCATAACTGCTTTCGTAATGCTTATCCCTCGGCGCGATTGCTTAACTTTGAGTTAACTTCGTCGTAGTCGGGGCTTGTCTGCCCGAACTCCGGTTGGATCTCTCCGCTTATCAGCCAAAGTGCATACTGTGGATAGAGATCCTTCAACACTTCCAGTTCCCTGGTGCTCATACGAACGTCTTTATAAAGGACGTTCTTCCACCGGCTATGACCTATGTCACTGCCTCTTACGAGCTGATCAATTCCAACTCTCTTTATTAAAAGTTTTGCTCGCTCGTCTATTAATTCCATAAAAGTCTAAAAATTAAGTGTTGTGGTTAAGTGTAAATATTGCACTAACGCGCCTGTGAGGCTATCATTAGTTCAGTGTAATAATTAAGTTTAAATAGTGATAATCACTGCAACACACTGCAAGGTACTGAACATGATAGACGAGCAGATCACCGAAAGCATTAGCGACAAGCTCCAGTCGGGAACACCCCCGATGATGGATTGGCGCGCTTTTGCTGACTGGATCTCTGTTGATCACACAGTCGTTCATATGTGGCTGCATCGTGCTTACATCCCGTCTATCAAGATTGGTCGCCGTCGCCTGGTGAATCTGGTTCAGCTGGTAGAGCAACTGAAAGGGGAGGGTGAGTGATGAAGCGCCTTAACCGCGTAGGCCAAAAGGTACAGACCATTATCCGTGTAGCTGCTGACAAGGGCCGCACCCTGGCTAACACGTTCTATTTCTTCAATGGCTCTGAATTCGTCGCTTCTGCTGAGCGCCTTGGGCCTGCCCGCATGGTCGCCCCTGGCACGGTTGCCGTCAGTGTCTCCGGTCGCCAGTGGGTTGCCGTAGGTGGTGATCGTCTCAACGGTGCTACTGGCTGGGCTTTCGTGTCTCCATCTGTTGATCGCCCTTCTCAAGACGGTGATGCCGCCCGTTTCAGCGACAACAACAAGGCTTTGAAGCTCCGCGCCAAGCTTGATCAGTACCTGGACTACTTCCATGACTGCAAGGGCGTCTTGCCTCATTCCGTCATTCTTCGCGGCGAACAATTCCGCACCCTCGGCGCATTGCCTGGCCAGGTCTATAAAGGCGTCCGCCTGGAGTCCTTCTCATGACCAACATCATTCCCCCTCGCAAGCGCCAGCAAAAGGACGAAGAAAAGCGCTTTTACGTCACGGCTAAGCGTTCCGTAAAGCTCCAGCTGGAACAGGAAGCCTTCGACCGTGGTACGGACGTCTGGACGCTCGGCGGGCTGGTGATTGAAGCCTGGTTGAAGGCTGGATGTCCTGATTTCGGTTTCTCTGGCCAACCTCCCGTGTCTGAAAATCCGCCCCCGTCATCGTCGCCATCGCAGCTCGCGGACGATCAGGGAGGCGCGGAATGACCGGCGCAAGGCTGCGCAGCACGCGTAGCGCTTGGCCTTGCGCTGGTCAGGCCGTGACTCACAGTCCGCAACCAGGAGCTGCGTTGGCGCCGGTGTCGGGGGTGGATGACCGCCCCTTGATTCAGAACCGGAGCGGTGAGCAAAGGAGGCAAGCGGAGCGCGGCAGGCAACAGGGATCGTTACCCGTAAGGGCCGAAACCTTAGTTTCGGGGAGCGAAGCGAGTAGAGCCCGCCCCGGAGGGGTTGCAAGAAAGCCGGTGCTATTGAGTTTGACGGCAAAAGAAGCCCGGCAATTACAGAAAAGTCTGGAGCGTCAGTTAAAGGCAATTCGATCAAGCCTGACGTTCTGGAAACACGAAATGGCCTTTGGCCAGAAACCGCCCTTCGACATGGCCGCCAAGGCCTACGAAGCGGAGTTGATACAGCGCCTATACCTGGAACTGTTCGACGCAAACAAGGCAATTAAAAAATCTGAAACGGCCTATAAAGCGGCCAAAAACCCGGAGAAATAAGCCATGCAATTCGAAATGACAACCACCGTATTCAGCGCCAACAAAGTAACCGTTGAGGGCCGTACCTATTGCAGCGTTTTTACTGGACAACCACCGGTTGGCGATAGCGCTGAAAACACCCTGGGCGTTGAAGTGACCAAAATCAGCGCAGAACCGGAAGTATTCGAACAGCTCAAGCGTGAAGGTTATCAGCCGGGGCAGTCCCCTCAAGATTTCAAGCTTGTGGCCATGCTCAAAAAGGCGGCTAACGGTAAAAGCCAGCCGCACATCATCGCCGTTGTTCCAGGGCATAAAACCCCTGCAGAGCCACAGAAAAAGGCTTCATAACCCATGGTTGCCGTCGTGAGAGTAACGGAACTTGGCCGGGAACGTCGCTGCACAAAATGCGGCGAGTTCTGGCCGGAAGATCGAGAGTTCTTTTACATCGGCAATCGCAGGAACCAGAACAAGCCCTGTGTTCAGCAACCGTGCAAAGCCTGCTGCGTGGAACTGCCTTCCAGGAAGTCCCGCAAAGCGGCACAGAAAGGAGTCCGGAAAGATGAAGTTATTAATCGTTGTCACCGCCTGTTTCTTAGCGGGTTTCCTGCTCGGGGACGCTCACGGTTACAGCCAAGCGTTCCAGCATATTGAGGCTGTGCAATGGGCAAATTGATCTCGTGTGACGGTGACTGGACGGCAACAGCCAGCGGCTGGGATTGCACCGGAGCCGTCACGCAGATTGTGTATTCCGCACCTGTGGAATACACACCGGCAATGATTACCGAGGCGCTGTTTTACGGTTTCTCGGTAACGTTGCCACTCCTGGCGGTCGCATGGGGCGGGCGTCAAATCATTAAGATGGTGAGGTAACACTATGAACGCAGTTAAATTCCAGGCTTCTCAGCCAAAGAAATGGGGCCGCCGCTCCGTAGCTGTAGGCGTGATCGGTGCGTCTGTGTTGGGTTCCGGCGCTGTTAGCGCAGCGGATTGGACGTCAATGACCACGGGCCTCAGCTTTGCTGGTGAAGAGTCGGCGATTATCGCTATTACAGGTGTACTGTTTACGTTCTACGTCGTTCGAAAAGGGGCGAATCTGCTGCTTAGCATGATTCGATAAGCGCAAAACCTAGCCACGGTTAACAGCCGTGGCTTTTTTCTTTGAGGCAGTGACTATGGCGGAATTGTGGGACTGGACGTTTTTCGTGATGGGGGCGGGGTTGTGCGTTTACTTATTCAAAGATGTTTGATAGTTGCGCTCCTGATTTTTTCGCATTCTGTCAACGCTGCTCAGCAAGCTGAAACCGACGGAACCTGTCAAAGATACCGCACTTGGTATGATCAATATGGCGCTTGTGATCTCCCTGCACCATCAAAGCAGGCCGTTTCTAGCACAGTAGAAACCTATTGGAATAACGATTACCACACGAAAACTAGGTTTGTTTGTACTGATGCAGCTTATCCTGATCTTGTCAAAATCGGTACTAAGAACGGTCACCCCGAGTACGAATGTCAGCAGCCTCCTGTATGTGAAGAGTTGAGCCATGAACCTAACGGCGACACTATAACCGCGTGCGGATCGTGCCAGGGCGGCTGGATACCAGCTGAGGGTGATTACAGTCCTGGATCAGAATCTGGTACCGAAGCCCCTTATCAATGTATGCGTAATCGTGAACCTGGCGAATGTCAGGCACAAGGTCAAGTCGAAGTTGTTACAGAATTAGGCGCGTTTTGCGTTAATGAATGTGCACACGGCATGTTCAATGGTGTCTGTCTTCCCCCTCCTGAACCTCCCAGTGATTGCGAAGCGCCAGATCCCAACACAGGTGAGGGCGGTTCACCGGACTATCGCGGACAAGTTGTTCTCGGTTACGGCAAACCACCGATCAACGCTTGCGGCGATTTTGACCAGTGCTCCGGTGACAAACCCGGGCAAGTGGGCTTTGTAAACGGTGAGTTGCGTTGTATTTCCGAGGATTATGGTATACCTCAGTGTAAGAAAGGCACGATAAATGAAATTCTGGTCGGTGATAGTTACGGTTTCGCATGTCAGCCCTTGGAAAATCAGCCAGAAGAGCCAGAAACTCCTGAAGAACCAAACACAGATACGGACGGCGACGGCCAGCCGGACGAATACAATCCGGACAACGATCCAAATATCAACCGAAAACAGTTGGATCAGCTGAACAAAGGCCAGGACAAGACTAACCAGTCTCTTAGCAACCTGGAAAAGCTCGGCAAGGGCACTAATGATCGTCTTGATGATATTTCTGAGGATGTCGACGATCTTGTCGGTTTAACTGGTCAGATAAATGACAAGCTGAACGCTCCCGATGGTGGTCTAAGTACCGATCGTTTAGGTAGTGCGCCGGAATTTTCGGAAACGGCAGCGCGTTTAAAAACGGTCATATTTGATAATCCTACAATTCAAGCGGTGACTACTTTACCAGGTATTGCCTCTAATATGAGTTGTCCGACATGGACAATTCCTTCAAATGAGTATGTAGGGCCGATTGTAATGGATATTCATTGCAGTATTTTCGAGAACCATCGAAGCATGTTTTCCGGGCTGTTCATATTTCTATGGACAGTGACAGCAATATTTATATTTTTGAGGGCATAAAAATGTTCCAGGCAATTATTGACGCCTTTATTGATATTGTTTTGTTTGTACCTCGTTGGATTTTCAAATTAAATGTTGATGTGATTGAAGTGCTACTGGGCTGGTTGCCCGTTATTGATATTCAGGATCCGGCGGTTCTTGCGTCCGGTATACCTGGTGATGTTCTCTACTTCACGACGATGATGGAGTTGCCATATGGTCTTGCGGCTGCCGGTAGTGCGTTATTTGCCAGGTTTGTGTTACGTCGAATACCGCTTATCGGGGGCTAACTATGTCGATTGTTGGTTACTCCGGCTTGCCTGGCTCCGGTAAATCGTACGGCGTAGTTGAAAACGTTATTATCCCTGCACTGGAGGCCGGGCGGCATGTGATGACTAACATACCGCTTAAAACGGGGCGTTTATCCGACGATTTTCCTAAAGGGCGCGTTACGATATTCAACAACAAGGACGCGGAGGACGATCCCGAATTTTTCAATCTCGACGATCATCCAGGTGGTGTCATTTGGGTCATTGATGAGGCGTGGCGCTTCTGGAAAAGCGGTATGAAATCGGTGCATATACCCGAGAAGCAAAAGGAGTTTTTTACAGAACACCGGCATGTGGTCGGCGATGATGGCCGAACAAATGAAATAGTATTAGTAACGCAGGATTTATCCCAGCTTTGCATATTTGTTCGGGGTCTTATTGAGGAAACCTTTAGAGCAGTCAAATTGACCGCAATTGGACAATCAAACAAATACAGGATTGATGTTTATATGGGGGCAGCTCAAGGGCAAAAGCCCGGCAAGCCGCTGCGGCAGTTGTACGGTAGTTATAAGCCTGAGATTTACCAGTATTACAGAAGTCACACAAGGAATAAGACTGATTTTGTTGCCGGAATGGAAGAAAAAGCCGATGACCGAGCCAACGTATTAAAGCATCCGCTAATTAGGTTCGGAATGCCGTTCGCCTTAGTCGTCGGTATCTTTGGTGTATACCGTATGTATAACTATTTTCAATCGGATCCGTTGGACGAACCCCAGCCCCAGGTATCACAAAATCCACCAATTAGTACAGCACCTGTACAGTCATCCAACCCGCGAACAAACGCACAGCCGCCTAGGCAGTCGATCCATCAGGTAGCACACGAGATTGAAACGGATTGGTTACCGATTTCCGATCAGTGGCGGATCGTCGGGGAGGTTAACGGTGTTTATTGGATCTGGGGTGATGCCGGCACCCGAAAAATCCATTCGCGTATTTGCGCAACAACGTTAAACACCGGCGAGCCGTATTGTGTGATCGGCGGCAAGCGAGTCACGTTCTACAGTTTCAGGGAGCCATCCCGGGACGTGCCTAATGACGAATCACGGGGGTATGAACTGAAGCTCGGTTCTGATGGGGCGTGAATGCGAGCGGAGCGACCATCACGCCCCATCAGAATCCGGGGCTTAGACGTCCCTGTAACACGTCTCATAGATAACACGTAAGTATTTCATAACGTATCACAAGGAATCACAAAATGGCCGTTAGGGATTTTGAAAGGTTCGACGTAACGACCGGGGAAACCGGAAAAGGTGATCTGTTCATTTCTGAGGGTAAACAGTACAACCTTCAGGGCGTTAACGTGCTCTGGTCCGGAGTTGATACCGTGCGCCAGCTATACCAGGGCCGGTTACGGCCTGAAGTCCTTGCCGATATCGTTACCGCATACGAACAGGGCCACGGCGCAATGATCAGTATCAATAACCTGGACTGGGCCGTAATGTCTGGTCGCCGTGGTGGCTTCCGTTATCTGCTTCAGAACCGTGAATACGGTCTTACCATGCTGGTTCAGAACTTCTATGCTGAACCGGACTCCCTGGGCACGCACGTCAAAATAGAAACGTCTCCTACCTGGTTGTATGAGCGTGGAAGTCAACAGGTTCAGGACGAGCTGAATTTCTGGGCGCGTCATTTTCTTCAAGCGTGTGAGCCTTCCGGCGTTGCAATTCACCTGGCAGTGGATTTCCAAGGGTGGCAACCTCCCCAGGATTTTGCGCAACGATTTGTAACACGCGCAAAAACAGTCAGTGTTTACAACGGGGTCAGTGATCTGGAATGGGAAACCGGTTCAACGGTGAACGGTCGCGGTGAAACCTTCACCTTCGGCAAGGCTAACAGCCTTCAGACGTGTCTCTACGACAAGTCCAAGGAAATCGACGTTTCCGACAAGCGGGCATTTATGGAAAGCATTTGGGAAACGGCCACGAACGAACAGTGTTTCCCGGATACCTGCTATGACCAGGAACAACCGGTTTGGCGTCTTGAAATCCGTTTTCATCACCGCATCATCAATGAAATTGCGGACGGTACCGAGGGAATGCCGGTCATCAAGTCGTTTATCGAGGCTGTACCTCACCTAACTGGCTTTTGGCGGTATGCGCTTCGGGCTAACCGTCTGGAAGTTCGTAAAAACTGGGTGCATCCGATTTGGACTAAGCTCCGGGATGATGTTGTGTTCACTCACCCCGCCCCTCAGCTCCTGTACAAACGCGCAAAAAAGGAACCCGGTTGCGGTAACGAAAAAAACGTTTCCCTGGCCTTTGGCAACCTTCTGTCAATTTATGCACGCAACCGGTTTAACCCTCGCCAGGCTTGGGATTGCCTCAAGAAAAGCGGCCTGTGGGATGATCTGACCAACTATTACCGAAACCGGGACATTACCGAAAACGAACTGTTTCAGCTCGTTCAGGACGGTCTGATAAAGCGTCGTCTGTTGGGTAAGGTCTGCGCGTGATACGAAAGATTAAAACGGGGTGGGAAGTCGATTTTTACCCTCAAGGTCGTACCGGTCGAAGAATTCGAAAGCGTGGTTTTAAGACTCGCCTTGATGCCGTCGCTTGGTTGCGTCGCTTTGAGAACAAAGGCTCTGGTGCTGGTCGCCGCTTGTCTGATCTGGTTAATTACTGGCATGAGCACCATGGCTGCACGCTTAAGGACAGTCAACAACGGCTTAGCCGTCTTAATGGTATTGTGGCTCGGTTGCGTGATCCGTTAACCGTTGATTTTAGTGCTTCCGACTGGATTGAATACCGAGTTGCCAGGCTAAAACAGGTCAAGGCCTCTACGGTCAATCACGAACAGCGATACCTTAAAGCGGTTTTTTCGGAGTGCGTCCGTCTTGGAGTGATACGGGATAATCCCATTGAAAAGGTTCGCCAGGTCAAAGAGCAACATCACGAAATGATGTTCCTTACCCTGGATCAGTGTTACCAGCTCTTGACCGAGTGTGAATCCAGCACCAACAACCATACCTGGTGTGTAGCGGCTATTTGTTTGGCAACCGGTGCCAGGTGGGGAGAGGCGGAAGGCCTGACGTATTCGGGGTGGTTACCAGGTAAGGTAATTTTCAAAGACACGAAAAACGGACAGGATCGGGCTGTTCCGATTCTTCCTCACTTACAGGAACAGATAAAACCTCGCCTTCGCCCTGGTCCCGGTAGGCTCTTTGATTCGTGCCGCTCGGCGTTTCGATCAGCTTATCAGCGTTGTGGTTTTGAAACTCCGCAACAGCTTACCCACATACTCCGGCATACCTTCGCCAGTCATTACATGATGAATGGCGGCGACTTGTTGACTCTCCAGCGTATCCTTGGCCACGGCTCAATAACGATGACGATGCGTTACGCTCACCTGGCACCGAATCACCTTGAATCGGCTTTGAGGTTTTCTCCGATGACTGCACTGTGTGGACAAGATGTAGTCAACATGTAGTCGAACCAATAAAAAAGGGCTACCGCGTTAACGGTAACCCTTTGAAATCTGGTAGCAAGGGGCGGAGTCGAACCGCCGACCCCAGCATTATGAGTGCTGTGCTCTAACCAACTGAGCTACCTTGCCATTTCGTTGTGGGCTTCGCCCCAAACGAGGCGCGTATTCTCGGTATTTTGGTGGGGCCTGTCAAGGCCTTCCACGCAAATTTTTCCGATACTACACGTTGAACCGGAAATGGATTACGTCACCGTCTTTGACGATGTAGTCTTTGCCTTCCAGGCGCCACTTTCCGGCATCCTTGGCGCCCGCTTCACCGCTGTACTGCACGTAGTCGTCGTAGCTGATGACTTCGGCGCGGATAAAGCCCCGTTCGAAGTCGGTGTGGATCACACCCGCTGCCTGGGGCGCGGTGGCGCCGATTTTAACGGTCCAGGCGCGCACTTCTTTTACGCCAGCGGTAAAGTAGGTTTGCAGGCCCAGCAGGCTGTAACCGGCGCGAATTACCCGGTCCAGGCCAGGTTCTTCCATGCCCATTTCATCCAGGAACATGGCCTTTTCTTCGTCTTCCAGCTCGGAAATTTCGGCTTCCAGCTTGTTGCAGATGGGCACAACCACGGCGTTTTCCGCTTCGGCGATTTCCCGAACCTTGTCCAGGTGCGGGTTGTTCTCGAAGCCGTCTTCGTTCACGTTGGCGATGTACATGGTGGGCTTGACGGTGAGTAGGCAAAGCTCGCGCACCAGGGCCATCTGGTCTTTGTCCAGGTTCATGCTGCGAACCGGTTTACCTTCATTCAGCACCGGCAGCAGTTTTTCGAACATCTCCAGCTGGGCCTTGGCTTCCTTGTCGCCACTCTTGGCGACGCGCTGTACCCGTTTGATGGCCTTCTCGACGGTGTCCAGGTCGGCCAGGGCCAGCTCGGTGTTGATCACTTCAATGTCGGCCACCGGGTCGACCTTGTTGGCCACGTGAATGACGTTGCCGTCTTCAAAACAGCGCACTACGTGGGCGATGGCGTCGGTCTGGCGGATGTTGGCCAGAAACTGGTTACCCAGGCCTTCGCCCTTGGATGCCCCGGCCACCAGCCCGGCAATGTCGACGAATTCCATGGTGGTGGGCAGTACCCGCTCGGGTTTGACGATCTCGGCCAGCTTGTTCAGGCGAGGATCCGGCATGGGCACCACGCCTGCGTTGGGCTCGATGGTACAGAACGGAAAGTTCTCCGCGCCAATGCCTGCTTTGGTCAGTGCGTTGAACAGAGTAGATTTGCCGACGTTGGGAAGGCCGACGATGCCGCAGTTAAAACCCATGGATTGCCTCTGCTGGTACAAAAATTTGGCTGGATTATACCGGTGTATCGATACCGGTGCGAATAGGGGCTTGTGCTTTGATCAGCTCAGGGTTTTACGCTGTGCAAGCGATTCATGGCAGCCGCCAGATTGCCATTGCTGGCATCCGGTAAAACCCGCATGACGTCATCAAAAATGGCGTTGAGCTGTTCGCTTTCCTGCTTGCCCAACCGGCCAAGCACATAGCCGGTTACTTTGCGGCTGTCGCCGGGGTGGCCAATGCCAAGGCGCAGGCGCTGGAAGTTGTTGGTGCCCAGGTGGGCGATGGTGTCGCGAAGCCCGTTGTGGCCACCGTGACCGCCGCCTTTTTTAAGTTTGGCGGTGCCCGGGGGCAGGTCGAGTTCGTCGTGAGCCACCAGAATCTGTTCAGGGGAAATCTTGAAAAAGTCGGCGAGCGCTCGAATGGCGGTGCCGCTGCGATTCATGAACGTGGTGGGGTTCAGAAGATGCAGGTCCAGGCCCTGCCACTGAACGCGGGCGTAAAGCCCGTGGTATTTCTTTTCGGGGCGTAGCGTCTGGCCCGCATCGCGGGCCAGCGCTTCGACGAACAGGGCACCGGCGTTGTGGCGGGTATTCTCGTAGTCGGCGCCCGGGTTACCCAGGCCGACGATCATGACAATATCCTGTGCCATTACCGGTATCCTTCGTCAGTGCTGCGGGAGCAATTACTCCTCGCCGCCTTCCTCGCCTTCAGCGTCTTCGGCATCGTCTGCCTTGGCGCCCTTCGGCTTATGGATAGACACAACCGGCAGGTTGTGGTCTTCGCCCTGCTGCAGCGCCGGAATACGAACACCTTCCGGCAGTTTCAGGTCGCTCAGGTGAACCACCTGATCCATCTCCACGTCCGTCAGGTCGACTTCGATGAACGACGGCAGGTTCTGCGGCAGACACGCAACTTCAACCTCTGTCATCAGACGGAAAGCAACGCCACCGAAGGTCTTGATGGCCGGAGCGGTGTCTTCGTTCACCAGATGAACCGGTACCTGAACAAAGATTTCGTGGTCTTTGTCAACGCGCTGGAAGTCGGCGTGGCTCAGCAGCAGCTTGTACGGGTGACGCTGCAGATCCTTCAGGATCACGCTTTCTTTCTGGCCCTGAATGTCGATGGTCAGAACATGGGAGAAGAAGGCTTCGTTTTCGATGGCCTTTTTCAGCTCGTTATGCCAGATCGCAATCGGCATGGCTTCCTTGTTACCGCCATAGATGATGGCCGGAATTTTCTTCTCTTCGCGACGCAGGCGGCGGCTCGCACCTTTCCCCTGATCGTCACGAGGAAATGCTTCAATTACAAAATCCTGAGACATGGTTATTACCTCGGTTGTCATCTGAGTGGCCCGCGACCAGGCATCGAAACAGATGAGTTTTCATAAAGACCGGATTTCCGGTCGACGAAAAGAGTCGGGAGCCCTGTTGGACTCCCGACTCGGAAACTGCCTGAAAGTCTGTTACATCAGCGCGTTGGCTGTGTCAGACATTCTCGAACATGGCACTGATGGACTCTTCGTTGCTTACCCGACGAATCGATTCGGCAAGCAGTCCAGCCATGCTGAGGGGGCGGATTCTATCACAATTTTTGGCTTTGTCACCCAGCGGAATGGTGTCGCAGACCACTAGCTCGTCCAGCTCGGAGTTGTTGATGTTCTCAATGGCCGGGCCAGACAGCACCGGGTGGGTGATGTAGGCCACAACCCGGGAAGCGCCACGCTCTTTCAGAGCATTAGCGGCTTTACACAGGGTGCCTGCAGTATCAACGATATCGTCAACCAGGATGCAGGTTTTGTCTTGCACATCACCAATGATGTGCATGACCTGGGAAACGTTGGCCTTCGGGCGACGCTTGTCGATGATGGCCAGATCGGCATCGTCCAACCGCTTGGCGACGGCGCGGGCGCGAACCACGCCGCCAACGTCTGGGGACACCACAACAAAGTTTTCGAAACGCTGCTTTTCGATGTCTTCCAGCAGTACCGGTGTGGCGTAAATGTTGTCCACGGGAGTGTCGAAGAAGCCCTGAATCTGGTCTGCGTGCAGATCAACGGTCAGAACCCGGTCAACGCCGATGCTGGAGATCATGTCGGCAACGACTTTGGCGCTGATGGCAACACGGGTGGAGCGAACGCGGCGATCCTGGCGGGCGTACCCGTAATAAGGGATCACGGCGGTGATGCGTGTGGCGGATGCGCGACGCAGTGCGTCGGCCATCACGATCAGTTCCATCAGGTTGTCGTTGGTGGGGTAGCAGGTTGGCTGGATAATGAAAACGTCGTGGCCACGTACATTTTCATTGATCTCAACGGTGGTCTCGCCATCGCTGAAACGGCCAACGGTTGCCTGGCCCATGGGAATATGGAGTTTTCTGGCGATATCGCGTGCGAGTTCGGGATTGGCGTTGCCAGCGAAAATCATTAATTTGGACACGACAGTATCCTTCTCAGTATCGGCGGTTGAGTCAGAAGAAGCGGGAGAAAGGTGGCTGGGGTGGCAGGATTCGAACCTGCGCATGACGGGATCAAAACCCGTTGCCTTACCACTTGGCGACACCCCAATAACATCGTGCTTTTTTGGCATCATGTCAGCTCTGCTAGCTTTTGGTGTAGAGGTGAAATGTTCACCCCTTTAGCTACGAACCCCGTGATGCCGGAGGGTTTGCTTTCCCAGATAATCCGGGTTGCGGATTCTGTCGGGAAACGTCCAAAAATGCAAGCCCCGGTTCCGGTTAATCTTGCAGGTCCGAATTGTGAAAGCCAGTCCAGGCTCTGGTTTACCTCAGGATACAGTTTGCGAACTACATCCTCACAGTCGTTTCGGTACCTCGAGGCGTCTCCCTCAAAAGCGGGGCGTATTGTCATTTTTGGCGTGTCTCTTGTCAACCCTTTTTCTGAAAAAATCTTTCCGGTGTTGATGTTGCACTCGGGTTTCAGCACAAGAAACCAGTCTTCCGGCGGGTTTGCGGGGGTGAGTTGCTCGCCCACGCCCTCGCCAAAAGCGGCTCTGCCGCGCACGAACACCGGAACGTCTGCGCCCAGGTTCAGGCCCATTTCAGCCAGGGTGTCTTCGCTCAGGTTCAGTTGCCACAGATAATTCATCGCCAGCAGGGTGGTGGCTGCGTTGGAGCTGCCACCACCAAGGCCTCCGCCCATGGGCAGGCGTTTGTCGATGCGGATAACCACGCCGGGCAAAGGGCCGTCGGCGGCTTTTGCGATCAGCCTGGCAGCGCGGATGATCAGATTGTCTTCGTCGGCTACGCCGGGTATGGGGGCCTCAAGCCGGATGCCAGGATCACCCGGTGTCAGGGTAAAGGTGAGTTCGTCGCCGTAGTCCAGAAACTGGAACAGGGTCTGCAGCTCGTGATAGCCGTCAGGGCGCTGGCCAACAATGTGTAAAAACAGGTTGAGTTTGGCCGGGGAGGGCAGGGTTAACGGGGTGAGCACCGGTTAATTCTCCCGTTGCCATTCGGTGATTACTACCCGCACCCGTTTGTTTTCTTTCAGGGCGGTGATTCGGGCGGGGAGGGCCGGGAGCTCGTCAACAAAGGTCTGCCACCGGTCGTAACGGATCTCCCAGCCATTCTGTTCAAGAATGGCCAACTGCCGGTTCTGGTCGAACAATAAGCGGAAATTGCCGTCCGGTGCCGGCAGGCCCCGAATCCACCAGGCCAGGTTGTCTACGGGAAGGCTCCAGCCTGTCGCCGCTTTTACCAGTTGCTCCGGCTCCGATGAGCGGTAGCTGTCGCCGTTGGCCAGTGTCAGTTCTATGAACCCGGGTACGCCTTGCAGGCGGGTTGTTCCAAGGCCGAGAAACGAAGATGACAGCGAAAGGTCGTAGTGTTCCTGCTGCTGTTGCCAGCGGTTGATCACCGCCGTCCCGCTGTCGGAAGGCTGCTTTACCGCCAGCTTGCCCTGGAGCAGCCAGTGGTCGAAGCTGGTCAGGGCCTGGCTGCGCCTGACCCAGTCTGCCGGTGGCTGATCGGTCATGCCTTCGGGAAGCGGGGCCAACTGTATAGAGGTGCAGCCACTTAGCAGGGTTAGTGCCAGTGTGGCTATTGCCAGAAAACGCATTACCGGTTTGCTCCCGGGCCAGTCAGCCGCTCAATTGTCTCGCGCAGGATCTCGTGCTCCGGGTCTTCCTCCAGCGCTTTTTCCCATACGATGCGGGCCTGCTCCTGCTCGCCGATCGTCCACAGAGCTTCGCCGTAGTGGGCGGCCACCTCGGGGTCCGGGTAGGCGCCCCAGGCCTTGGCCAGATAGGTTAGCGCGTCTTCGGTGTTGCCCTGCAGAAATAACACCCAGCCCATGCTGTCGAGGATGGCCGGGTTGTCCGGGTCTATGCGAAGAGCCTGCTCAATAAAGCTGCGGGCTTCATCCAGACGCTCAGTTCTGATCGACAAAATGTAGCCCAGGGCATTTAATGCCACGGCGTTTTCGGGCTGGGCTTCAATGATGCTGCGCAAATCCTGTTCTGCCTGCTCCGTTTCGCCCGTGGCGTCGAAGAGCATGGCGCGTGCGTAGCGCAGTTCAATGTTGTCGGGGTGCTGTTCCAGTGCCGCACTGGCTGCGCTCAGGGCATGTTCTTGTTCGTCCTGGTCAATCAGCAAATTGACCTCCACCAGCCAGAGGTTTTCTGCGAAAGCCGGAGCCTGGCCCCGAAGCCGCTGAATGCGCTTGATGGCCTCTTCGAGCTCGCCCTGTTGGGCCTGAAGTTCGCTGGCACGGGCCAGGGCGGGCAGGAAAAAGTTGCCTCGCTCAACGCCCTGGTAGTAGCTGATGGCCTGGCGGGTGTTGCCTTCCTGTTGCTCGATCTGGCCAAGATAGAAATTGGCTTCGTCCTGGTGGTCTCCCTTTTCAATCAGGTTGCCCAGCTCAGTTCTTGCAAGATCTTCCTGGCCGTTTTCCAGCGCCACCAGTGCATAAGACAAGCGCAGCCCGGGCGTGCCGGGATAACGTTTCACCAAACGTGCAAACTCATCCTGAGCGGCTTGCAGCTGGCCTTCGCTGATCAGCATTCGGCCATAAAGAGTGCCCATCTGCCGGTTAACCGGAAAGCGCCGGGTGTTGGTGGTGAGGTAGTCCAGAGCTTCTTCTTTTTCACCGGTCTGGTACAGCAGGTCGCCCTTCAGCACAATGGCTGGCTGAAAATTCGGGGCTTGGGTCAGCAAACCATCGATACGGGCCAGGCCCTGCTCCGGTTTGCCGGTGATTTTCAGCAGCAGGGCAATGCTGTATTGAAGCTCTTCATTATCCGGGTGTTTGTCCGCCAGCCGATCATACAGTGCCAGCAGTTCTTCCTGGCGCTCGGCTGGCAGTTGCGAGGCCATCGCCGCCAGGCTATCGAAATCCGCATCCTTACCCTGGGCCATGATCTGTTCCATATGGTGCAGGGCGGTTTCCAGTTCCTGGCGCTTCACCGCCTGAATGGCGGAAACACGATGGGCCAGAACGTTATCGGGGTCGGTTTCCAGCCAGAGCTCAGCCAGTTGTGTCTGGGCGTTGTCGGCATTGAGCGACTGGGCGATGCGCATGGCACGCTCAATGACCCCCGGGTCTTTCGAGGTTTTAGCGGCTTTTACGTAGTTAACCAGAGTGACATCGTAGCGGCCGCGTTGGCCTGCCACCTCGGCCGCCAGTAATTGATACAGGACTTCCGGCTCAAAATCCGCATACTGCACGGGCGTGGTTGTTTGCCTGGCAGGCTGACTGGTGATTTCAGATTCTGTCGGCTGGGCCGACGTATCGGAAGATTCAGAGAAGACGGCGCAGCCCGGCAAAAGGGAAAAACTTAGCAGGCAGGCGGCCAGATACGGCGCAGATGTTTGCATGCAACTTCCTGTGTGCGATCGTCGATAGGTCAGTGGCCGCCGTTTTCTGCCGGCTAATTGAGGCAAGTCGGGTTTCGGCCACGGCCAAGGCCCTATAATGGCACAAGCATTTGAGCTTGCCCAACCTGTCCGCACTTGCCGAAAACAGAGTGGTTTCGGGTGGCAGGCAAGCGGCTGCCTCGGTAGAATGGCAGCGATTATCCATAATCTGGGCAGGGTTTTCTGTACTCGAAATGGCTTTCTTAACGCTGGGAATTAACCATCGCACCGCTCCCGTGGAAATCCGCGAGCGGGTGGCGTTCACGCCGGAGCGTATGGCCGAGGCCTTCTCGGAACTTCGTGCCGCCTCTGGTGCCAGCGAAGCCGCGATCCTGTCTACCTGTAACCGCACCGAGCTGTATCTGGCCGGTGACGACGACTGTGCGCCTGCGGTGTTGCGCTGGCTGGCCGGTTTTCACGAGCTGGACGTGGCCGACCTGGAAAACGTGCTGTACGTGCATCGGGATTCCGATGCTGTCCGGCACATGATGCGGGTGTCGGCCGGGCTGGATTCCATGGTGCTGGGCGAGCCCCAGATTCTCGGCCAGCTGAAAGACGCCTACGCCTTGGCCCGCAAGTACAACGCCACCGGATCTTTCCTTTCCCGCCTGTTTGAGCACACCTTCTCGGTGGCCAAGCGGGTGCGTACCCAGACGGCCATTGGCGAAAACCCGGTATCTGTGGCCTACGCGTCAGTAAGCATGGCCCAGCACATCTTTGCGGACATGTCCCGCAACAAGGCCCTGCTGATCGGTGCCGGGAAAACCATTGAGCTGGTGGCCCGCCACCTGCACGAAGCCGGTGTGCGCAATTTCCTGGTGGCAAACCGCACCCTGGAGCGCGCCCAGACTCTGGCGGAAGCCCATAACGGCAAGGGCATACTGCTGTCTGAGATTCCCGATCATTTGTCCGATGTGGATATCGTAATTTCCTCAACGGCCAGTCCGTTACCGATTCTGGGTAAAGGCGCGGTCGAGCGGGCACTGAAGAAGCGCAAGCACCGGCCTTATTTTATGGTGGATATCGCGGTACCTCGGGATATCGAGCCGGAAGTGGCTTCCCTGGCAGACGTGTACCTTTATACCGTGGACGACCTGCGCCAGGTGATTGAAGAAAACGTGCGCTCCCGTGAGGGGGCAGCCCGGGAGGCAGAGCACCTGATTGCCAGCGGTGTACAGGACTTCCTGGAGCAGTTACGGGCGCTGGATGCGGTGTCTACCCTCAAACTGTTCCGGCAGCGGGCGGAAGTGCTTCGGGATGCTGAAACCGACAAAGCGCTGCGCGCCCTGCGCAACGGTGCCGACCCGGAAACCGTACTGCGTTCCATGGCGCGGGGCCTGACCAATAAATTACTGCATCAACCCTCCATTCAGGTGCGCAAGGCCACCGCGGAAGGCCGGGCTGAAGTGACCGAATGCCTGCGAGAACTCTACCAGCTGGATGCGCTGGAAGCAGACGAGCCCACCACCACGGAAAAACTATGAAATCATCCATTCAGTTCCGCCTCGAGCAACTGGTTGAACGCTTCGAGGAAGTGAACGCCTTGCTGAGTGATGCCTCGGTTATCGCCAATCAGGACAAATTCCGGGATCTGTCCCGGGAGTTTGCCGAGATTGAACCGGTGGTAAAGTGCTTTCAGGCTTGGCGGCAGTCTCTGGATGATATTGAAACCGCACAAGAACTGGCGAAAGACGGCGATGCCGACATGCGTGAAATGGCCGAAGAAGAGCTGGCCGACGCCCGCAATCGCAGCGAAACTCTGGATGACGAACTGCAGCGTCTGATGCTGCCGAAAGACCCGAACGACACCAAAAACGTGTTTTTGGAAATCCGCGCCGGTACCGGCGGTGACGAGGCGGCGATTTTTGCCGGTGATCTGTTCCGGATGTATTCCCGCTACGCCGAGAAGCGCCGTTGGCAGGTGGAAGCCCTGAGCGAAAACGAAGGTGAGCACGGCGGCTATAAAGAAATCATTGCCCGGGTGTCTGGTGATGGCGTTTACGGTACGTTGAAGTTCGAATCCGGTGCCCATCGGGTACAGCGGGTTCCCGAAACCGAATCCCAGGGCCGGATTCACACTTCCGCCTGCACCGTGGCGGTGATGCCGGAAGCCGATGAAGCCGAAGCGATCGAAATCAACAAGGCCGACCTGCGGGTAGACACCTTCCGCTCCTCGGGTGCCGGTGGTCAGCACGTAAACAAGACCGACTCGGCCATTCGCATCACCCACCTGCCCACCGGCATGGTGGTGGAGTGCCAGGAAGAGCGTTCTCAGCACAAAAACCGCGCCAAGGCCATGAGCCTGCTGGCCTCGCGCCTGCAGAATATGGAAACCGAGAAGCAGCAGAAATCCATGGCCGAAACCCGCAAAAGCCTGGTGGGCAGTGGCGATCGCTCCGAGCGCATTCGCACCTACAACTTCCCCCAGGGCCGGGTAACCGACCACCGCATTAACCTGACCCTCTACAAGCTCGACGAAGTCATTGCCGGCGATCTCGACGCCGTGGTGGTGCCCCTGCAACAAGAGCATCAGGCCGAACTGCTGGCCGAATTGTCTAATGAACAGCAGTGAGCACCCGCTGACCTGCGAAAGTCTGCTGGTTGATGCCTCAAAGCAGATTGCCAGCGATACCCCACGGCTTGATGCCGAATTGTTGTTGTGCAAAGTCACCGGCCTGACCCGAACCGGCTTTCGCGCCTGGCCGGAGCGGGAGATCCCGGCCGAACAGGCCCGGGCTTTTCAGCAACTGGTGGCAGAACGCATTCTTGGAAAGCCGGTGGCTTATCTGCTGGGGCAGCAGGAGTTCTGGTCGCTGCCGTTGCTGGTCAGCCCCTCGACCCTGATTCCCCGCCCGGATACCGAATGCCTGGTTGAAACCGCGCTTGAGCTTGAGCTTCCCGCCAACGCCCGAGTGTTGGACCTGGGCACCGGCACCGGCGCGATTGCCCTGGCCCTGGCCAGCGAAAAGCCCCAGTGGCAGATCATGGCCAGCGACCGCGTTGCCGAGGCCGTGGAACTGGCCCGGCGCAACAGCGATCAGCTTGGCTTGCCGATAGCGGTTGTCCACAGCCACTGGTTCGATGGGCTGCCCGCCACCCGATTTGATCTGTTGATCTCCAACCCGCCATACATCCGCCAGGACGATCGTCATTTGAATGAGGGTGATGTGCGGTTTGAGCCTGCCTCGGCGCTGGTGTCCGGGGCCGATGGTCTGGACGATATCCGGCTGTTGATCCGCCAGGGCCCGGATTGGCTGACCCCGAATGGCTGGATGCTGCTGGAACACGGCCATGATCAGGGGGCAGCGGTTCGGCATTTGTTCCAGCAGGCCGGATGGCGCACCATACAGACCCGCCAGGACTATGGCGGCAACGATCGCATGACCCTGGCGCAGAACCCGCGCAACCAATAATAATGAGGGAGATCGATATGCTCAGTGATGACGAGCTGCTTCGATACAGCCGACAAATACTGATGCCCCGCTTCGACATCGCAGGCCAGCAATCACTCAAATCCGCCCGGGTGCTGGTTCTGGGCGCAGGCGGGCTCGGTTGCCCGGTGGCCCTGTATCTGGGCGCCGCGGGGGTGGGCCAGCTTACCCTGGTGGACGACGACGATATCGAACTGGCCAACCTGCAGCGCCAGATCGGCTTTGCCCAAAGCTGGATTGGTGATTCCAAAGCCCAGCGGCTGGCGGAACGGGTGCGGGCCATCAACCCGGAAATCACCGTAAACCCGGCGCAGACCCGGCTTGAAGGCGATGCTATGAACCGCCTGGTGGCAGAGGCCACGCTGGTGCTGGATTGCACCGACAACTTCAGCACCCGCTTTGCCCTCAACCGCGCCTGCGTGGCCAATGGCGTCCCGCTGGTCTCCGGCGCGGCCATCCGGGGCGAGGGCCAGGTAACCGTATACGACTCTCGCCAGCCGGAAAGCCCGTGTTACCACTGCCTCTATCCGGAACAGGGTAACGAAGACCTGACCTGCTCCGAGGCGGGTGTGATTGCCCCTCTGGTGGGCATGATTGGCGCCACCCAGGCCATGGAAGCGATCAAGGTGATCACCGGCATTGGCCGCCCGCTGGTGGGGCGCCTGTTGATACTGGATGCCTGGCAGATGGAATGGCGGGAAATGCGCCTGGCGCGCGATCCGGATTGCCCGGTGTGTGCGGGCTGAGCTCTAAGCGCTGGAGTGGGGCCGGGTTGGGCAGAGCTTTCCAAAACACGCCGTGAATACATCCCTGTAGGCTCCGTTCCGCCATCCATGGCTCCACAGGGTTTTGGAAAGCTCTGCCCAACCCGGCCCGTCATCGTTGCAGTCAGTCCTTCAAAGCCTGAAACCGCGCAATCGCCTCCTTCCGGCTTTCCTTCAGATCAACAATAGGCCTCGGGTAACCTTTAGGAATCACCCCCCCTTTTCCCGGATCGTGAATGCGCTTGGCATCCAGCTTGGCCAACTCCGGTACCCACTGGCGAATGAACTCGCCCTTGGCATCAAACCGCTCACTCTGAGTCACCGGATTGAACACCCGGAAATAGGGTGCGGCATCGGTACCGGTGCTGGCGCTCCATTGCCAACCGCCGTTGTTGGAGGCCAGAAAGCCATCCACCAGATTCTGCATGAACCAGGCTTCACCCAGGCGCCAGTCGATAAACAGATTCTTGGTGAGGAACATGGCGGTGATCATTCGCAGCCGGTTGTGCATCCAGCCGGTGGCTTTTAACTGGCGCATGGCAGCATCGACAATGGGAATGCCGGTACGGCCTTCCTTCCAGGCCTCGAAGGCGTCTCCGGGGGAGTTCCACTGCAAGGCTTCGGTTTCTGGTTTGAACGCCCGGTTCATGCTCACCCGCGGGTAGTGGTAAAGAATGTGGATGTAAAAATCCCGCCAGGCAATTTCGTTAATCCAGGTTTCAACGCCTTCGCCGGAGGCTCCGGACTCCCGGGCGGCGATCAGGCATTGACGGCCGGAAAGCACGCCGTTGGCCAGGTAAGGTGACAGCTGGCTGGTGCCATCCACCGCCGGGAAATCCCGCTGCTCTTTGTAGCTGGCCGCGCGCTCGGCAAGAAACTGCTCCAACTGATCGTGGGCGGCGTCTTCGCCGGTGGCCACCAGTGCCTCGGGGGCATTACTGAAAGGGGCGGGCAGGGTGTCGGTCTGCTCTGCTTTCACTGGCTGGCCAATGGCGGACGGAGCCGGGTGCAAGGTGGGTTGGGCTTCATCAATCCAGCTGCGCCAGCGACGGGAGAAAGGAGTGAATACCGAATAGGGTTCATTCTGCTGGGTCAGCACACTGCCCACCGGGGCCACCGTCTGGTCTCGATACTTACAGGCCTTCACCTCCGCGGCTTTGAGTTGTTCGTGCAGCTCTTTATCCCGTCGCCGTTCGTTGATGCCGTACTCTTCATTGAAGTGCACGCCCTGAATACCCTGCTCTTTACAAAGCGTCAGTAGCGCCCGGTTGCCGTCGGAAAACCGCTCGGCCTGCAAAAATGTTAAGGATATGCCGAGTTTGGCCAGGGCATTGGCCAGGGCGTTGGCGTGTTCCAGCACAAATTTCACCCGGGCGGCCGACCAGTCGTGTTCCTGCCATTGCCCGGGGGTGACCACAAAACAGGCCCGCACCGGGTCGCCGGTTTTGCAGGCCGCGGTCAGGGCCGGGTTGTCGGCCAGGCGCAAGTCGTTTCGAAACCACACTAGTTGAGTCATTGCATCTTCCGTGTTGTAGGCCCGGTGGAAATAGGGGTAAATACCGTTCGAAAAATCATAGGCTTGTATATTCGCTGCAGCCCCCGGATTGGATTATAGTTGAGCCTGATCGCCTTGTGCGGGGCGCCCGTTTGCGGAGTGTATTCAACGGCATGACAGAACAACTCACCAGCCCCTTTGAGGGTGCCTGGGCACATCCCTATCAACTGGAATCCGGCCAGACCCAGCAGCATCAGCTCGGCCATGCCCGGGTGTGGATTACCCTGCTGGATCAGGAATGGCAGATTCGGGAACAGAAGCTGGATACCGGGGCCGATCCGCTGCAATGGCAACAGCAACTGGGCCATACCCTGCCATCCACCGATATTCCGGTGCAGCGTTTTGTGCGGATGAGCGACAACGGTGTGGTGCGCTTTTACCCCGCCATGGCCGACCGGCCCACCGTGATTCGCCCCTACCAGCCCCTGACCATCCCGGCCGGTGGCCGCTGCCTGCTGTACGTTGGCACGTCTTTGTGGATGAAAGTGGCGGTTGGGACGGCGGAAACCGAACTGGCGTCCATTGCTTTAGCGATTCCGTCGATGACCTGGCTGGGCCGGAACACCATGGAAGGTGAGTTGTGTTATGCCTCCTCCACCTTTGGCCGACTGGCATTGGAAGCCATTCCCAAGCGGCCCTGGCGGGCGGTTACACCGGTGAGCATTATCAACCGGCGGGAGCAGCCGTTGTTATTGGAGCGGTTCAGCCTGCCCACTCCGTTATTGTCGCTGCACCGCAATGACAAGGGTCAGCTCTGGACGCCGGGGGTAACGGTGGAGTGTGAAACCGATATGAACTCGGCCAGCTTGCGCATAGACCATGCCGTGCCTGGCTATGCCGGAGACTGCCAGTTTATTGCACCCGCCCGGGAGAAACTGGCCAAGGGGCGGCGACTGGTGCGCGCCTTCGACCGGATGTTCGGATAATCAGAGCAAATCAGCAAAGAGGCTGCCGTTTTGTTGGAAACCATTAAAAACACCGTTGCTCATATCTTTCAGGATATCGCCTGGGGCCAGTGGCTATCTGCCGGCTTTTTGCTGATACTCGGCGCCTTCCTGGCCACCATGCTGGCCCGCAGTGTCGGGCGCCTGGTGGAAAGCCGCACCACCCGCCACCATCAGGTGATGATTCGGCGCCTGGTGTTTTACCTGGTGTTTGTGTTGTTTGCCATTGCCGGTTTGCGGGAAGCGGGTTTTTCCCTGGAGGTGGTGCTGGGTGCGGCCGGTATTTTGTCGGTGGCCATCGGGTTTGCTTCGCAAACCTCGGCTTCCAACATCATCAGTGGGTTGTTTCTGGTGATGGAGCGGCCCTTTGAAATCGGCAACGTGATTGAGGTGGATGCCACGGTGGGCGAGGTGGTGGCCATCGACCTGTTGAGTGTGAAACTGCGTACCCCGGACAACCTTTATGTGCGTATTCCCAATGAAACCCTGATTAAAACCCGGGTGGTCAACCGCTCCCGCTTTCCCATCCGCCGAATCGACCTGATGGTGGGTATCGCCTACGCTGAAGATGTGGAAACGGTAAAAGACCTGCTGTTGAACCTGGCGAAAAGCAATCTCCAGTGTTTGCAGGAACCCAAGCCGTTTGTGCTGGTAACCGGGTTTGGGCCTTCATCTGTGGATTTGCAGTTTTCCTTCTGGGTGGCCCGGGAGGAGTTTCTGGAAGGCAAGGGCAGCATGATGATTGCCATCAAGAAAGCGCTGGATGACGCCGGTATCGAAATACCCTTCCCGCACACCAGCGTTTATGCGGGCAGCCATTCCGAACCTTTCCGGATTCAGCTGGTAGAACAGGAACAACACGCAAAGGAAGCCGAGAATGTCGACAGAAAGCCATGAAGCCGTAACAACTGAACCCGTAAACGAAGCCATCAGTAAGGTTAGCCTGGGTTGGCGGGAATGGGTGGGGCTGCCGGAACTGAATATACCGCGCATCAAGGCCAAGGTAGATACCGGTGCCAGAACCTCCTGCCTGCACACGTTCCGCACCGAGCCGTATACCGAGAACGGCGAACGCCGGGTGAAGTTCTGGGTGCATCCGGTGCAGAACGACATGCACCAGGTGGTGGAATGCGATGCCCGGGTGCTGGATGAGCGCTCGGTGACCGATTCCGGCGGCCATAAGGAATTGCGACTGGTGATCGAAACCCAGGTACTGATTGGCGGCACAAGCTGGCCCATTGAAATGACACTGACCAACCGGGACACCATGCGGTTCCGGATGCTTTTAGGGCGCACCGCCATGGCGGGCCGCGCCATTGTTCACCCCGAAGCCTCTTATCTTGCCGGAGACCCGGCACCAAGGATCTGATTATGAAAATTGCGGTACTGTCCAGAAACCGGCACCTGTACTCCACCCGCCGGTTAGTGGAAGAAGGCATCAACCGGGGCCATGAAGTGAAGGTAATCGACTGCCTGCACTGTTCCATGAACATCACCTCGGCAGATCCCAAAATCCACTACCACGAAGAGGTGCTGGAAGACTTTGATGTGGTGATTCCGCGAATCGGGGCGTCGGTAACCTTCTACGGTACCGCCGTGTTGCGCCAGTTTGAAATGATGGGCGTGTTTCCGGTGAACGAATCGGTGGCCATCACCCGCTCCCGGGACAAACTGCGCTCCCTGCAATTGCTGGCCCGCAAAGGCGTGGGCATGCCGGTAACCGGGTTCGCCAACAAACCCGATAACGTGCCAGAACTGTTGAAAATGGTGGGTGGTGCGCCGGTGGTGATCAAGCTGCTGCAGGGCACCCAGGGCATCGGCGTGGTGCTGGCGGAAACCCGCAAGGCCGCCGAGAGTGTGATTGAGGCCTTTATGGGCCTGAAAGCCGACATCCTGGTGCAGGAATTCATCAAGGAAGCGGGCGGCGCGGATATTCGCTGTTTTGTCATCGGTGACAAGGTGATTGCCGCGATGAAACGCCAGGGCGCCGAAGGCGAGTTCCGCTCCAACTTGCACCGTGGCGGTACCGCCTCCCTGGTGCGGATTACCCCGGAAGAGCGCAAAACCGCTATTACCGCGGCCAAGGCCATGGGGCTGAATGTGGCCGGGGTGGACTTGCTGCGTTCCAGCCGTGGCCCGCTGGTGATGGAAGTGAACTCGTCGCCCGGGCTGGAAGGTATCGAGAACGCCACCGGCAAAAACGTGGCAGGCATGATCATCAACTGGACAGAAAAACACTACAAGCCTTGGAAAACCAAAACCAAGGGCCGAGGATAACAGCGTATGGCGAGAGCCCCGTTCGAGATTGCCGGAGTTCAGGTAAAGCCCGGCACCCGTGAAACTGTGGAAGTGCCGGTGGCGAAACTTTATACCCATACCCCGCTGCATATTCCGGTGGAGGTGGTGCATGGCCGTCGTGACGGCCCGGTGCTGATGGTGTGCGGTGCCATTCACGGCGATGAAATCAACGGCGTGGAGATCATCCGTCGGGTGCTGAAAAACTCGGCGCTGCGGCATTTGCGGGGCACCCTGGTGGCCGTGCCGATCGTGAACATTTTCGGTTTCGTGCAGCGCACGCGGTATCTGCCCGACCGGCGCGACCTCAACCGCTGTTTTCCAGGCTCGGAAAGCGGTTCGCTGGGCGGCCGTATAGCCTACCTGCTGCGCACCCAGATTATGGAAAACGTAAGCCACATCATCGACCTGCACACCGGGGCCATTCACCGCTTCAACCTGCCGCAGATTCGGGCCGAACTGAAGAACCCGGAAACCGCCCGTATGGCGGAAGCATTCGGCGCCCCCATCATCATTAATGCGGGCTTGCGAGAAGGCAGTTTGCGAGCCTACGCCGATTCCCTGGACATACCGGTGATCACCTTTGAAGGCGGCGAAGCGCTGCGCTTCGATGAAGTGGTGATTGCCAGCGGCGTGAAAGGGGTGATGCGGGTAATGCGGGAACTGGAAATGATGCCCGCAAAAAAAGGCCCGAAGGCTCCTCGCAAACGCTCTGAAACCGCCGCCAACTCGGTGTGGGTGCGGGCAGACATCGACGGCATCATGCGCCCGGTGGCACACCTTGGCCAGCGGGTACGCAAAGGCCAGAAACTGGCCATGGTGGCCGACCCCTTCGGCGAAACCGAAGAAGCCATTACGTCCCCCTGTTCCGGCATCGTGATCTGCGTGAACAACCTGCCGCTGGTGAACGAAGGTGAAGCCATCTACCACGTGGCCCGCTTTGATGAACTGGGTGAGGCCGAGAAAGCCATGGACTATTTCCGCAGCACCTACGAAAACGAAGTGGCCGACGACGCGGTGGTGCCGGTACATCCCTGGGACGAAATGCAAAAATAACACACTGGTGGAGCAACCATGATCTGGCATCAGAGCATTATTGAACTGGCCCCCAAGCCACGGGGCTTTCACCTGGTTACCGACGAAATCCTGGCCCAGGCGCCAGACCTGACCAACTGCGAGGTGGGCCTGCTGAACCTGTTCATCCAGCACACCTCCGCCTCCCTGGCCATCAACGAGAACGCCGACCCGGACGTGCGCGGCGACCTGGAACGCCATTTCAACGTGATGGTGCCGGAGCACGCCGACTACTACGAACACACCCTGGAAGGCCCGGACGACACCACCAGCCACATCAAGAACGTGATCATCGGCCCCTCGCTGAGCGTGCCCATTACCCATGGCCAGCTGGCGCTGGGCACCTGGCAGGGTCTGTATCTATGTGAGCACCGTAACCGGGCAGGGAGTCGGCGGGTGGTGGCGACCTTGCAGGGGCGTTGGTAATAATTGACGTAACCCGTGGTAAACGAATGAATATGTAGCTAATGTGGGCGAACGGACTGAAGTAACACAAGGAGTACGTGTGAGCCGTTTCGACCGCATCTACAAAATTCACGACCTGCTTCGCAACGCCCGCCATCCGGTACCCATGCGCACCTTCATGGACGAACTGGAAGCCAGCCGAAATACCGTTACCCGTGATTTTGAATTCCTCCGGGACTCATTAGGAGCGCCTCTGGAATACTGCCGTGAAGGCAATGGCCATCGCTATGCCCCCGACGCGCCTGTGTTCGAGTTGCCAGGGTTCTGGATGAACCCGGCCGAGCTATACGCCCTTCTGGCCTGCGGCCAATTGCTGGACAACGTGCAGCCCGGCCTGATCTCCAGCCGCCTGGCCCCGTTAAAACACAAAATACGGGAACTGCTGGGCGAATCCGGCTACGAAGCCCAGGCCATCGACGACCGCATCCACATCCAACCCATCCAGATTCGCCACACTAGCCACCAGATGTTTGACCTGGTAGCCCAGGCCACGCTCGCTGGCCAGTGCCTTCGCTTTCACTACCAGCCGCGAGGGCAAGGTGACGCCAGGGAGCGCACCGTACACCCCCAACGCCTGCTGCATTATCGCTCCAACTGGTACCTGCTCGCCCTGTGCCAGGAGGCCGACGCTCTGCGCCTGTTTTCCCTGGACAGAATTCGGAAGGCGCAACTACTGGATGCGCCAGCAACGCCGTTGCCAGAGACAGAGCTGGAGGCCTTCACCAATGCCGGATTCGGCATATTCGGCGGTCAGACGACGGCCATCGCTCACCTGCGTTTTTCACACCACGCCGCTCGCTGGGTTGCCGAAGAGCAGTGGCATCGCAATCAGCATGGCGAGTGGCAGGACGATGGTTACCACCTGCATTTGCCCTATGTGGACAATCGGGAATTGGTTATGGACGTGCTGCGCTATGGGGCCGAGGTGGAGGTGATTGGGCCGCCGGAGTTGCGGGAGGAAGTGGCGGGGCGGATTCGGGCGATGGCGGGGATTTACTGAGGTTTTTTACAGTGGTGCATGGGGTGGGGCAGTGATGGGTTTAAGGTGCAACTCTAACAAGCCCTTCGATTGTTTGAACGATAACGGAGATGTTCATGGATGACTTGTCGCCTTCAGACCTGAAGGCAATTCTGCATTCAAAGCGCGCTAATCTTTACTACCTGGAGTACTGCAGAGTCATGCAGAAAGATGGCCGCGTTCTTTACCTGACAGAAGCCGATAAAGAGAACCTCTACTACAACATACCCATCGCGAACACCACAGTATTGTTGCTGGGCAACGGCACATCAATCACTCAGGCTGCAGTACGCATGCTGACCCAGGCCGGTGTGCTTATCGGATTTTGTGGCGGCGGAGGCTCACCCCTATACAGCGGTAGCGCGGTTGAATGGTTTACCCCTCAAAGTGAATATCGACCAACCGAGTACCTGCAGGGTTGGGTGGGTTTTTGGTTTGACGACGCGCGCCGGTTGCAAGCGGCCCGCAAATTCCAGCAATCCCGCATTGTCTACATGCTGGAGGTTTGGCAGAAAGACCGGGATTTAAAGCTGGAAGGTTTTGACATACAGGATCAAACGATTCAGCAGGCGCTGGATAAATTCCACACCCGAACCGACCAGGCTGAAAAGCCTGCAGACCTTCTTCTTACCGAAGCCCAGTTGACGAAAATTTTGTACAAGTACGCGGCAGAGGCAACGGGCCAGAGCGGCTTTACTCGCAAGCACCAGTCAATAGATAAAGCCAATGACTTTCTGAATCACGGTAACTATCTGGCCTATGGTTTAGCAGCATGTTGCTTGTGGGTTCTGGGCATTCCCCATGGCTTTGCCGTTATGCACGGGAAAACCCGCCGCGGTGCTTTGGTCTTTGATGTGGCAGATTTGATCAAAGACGCACTCGTTTTGCCCTGGGCGTTTATTTGCGCGAAGGAAGGCGCAACGGAACAGGAGTTCCGGCAGCAAGTGCTACAGGCGTTTACAGATCACAAAGCGCTTGATTTCATGTTTGATACGGTAAAAGCCGTTGCCCTGCAGGATCTTTCGCCGGAAGAGGTGGAGGTATTGGGCTTATGATGGTGATTTTTGTTTCACAGTGCGAAAAGAAAGCGCTGCCGCGCACACGGCGGGTTCTGGACGCCTTCGCCAACCGTATCGGAGATAACACCTGGCAAACCCTGATTACTGAAGAGGGACTGGGCACCGTTCAAACGATGCTGAAAAAAACGGCCAGTAAAAGCTCGGCAGTCAGTTGCCACTGGATTCGCTCCAGATCCCGAAGCCAACTGCTATGGATTGTCGGCAACCGAAAAAAGTTCAATGCAGAGGGCGTTGTGCCCGTTAACAGCACCGAACAGGATCTGCTTACCAGCGATGATGAAAACAATTGGAAATACCTGCCGCTGATCAAAGCCTTCGCCGGGCTGGCGGCGTTGCTGCATGATTGGGGTAAGGCAACGAAGCTGTTTCAGGACAAGCTCAATCCGCAATCGAAAAACAAGTTTCAGGCTGACCCGCTGCGCCATGAGTGGATTTCCAGCTTGTTATTGATGGCCTTGATTAAATCTGGGAAAACACCAGATCAGGATCAAAGCTGGCTTGAGCCTCTGCTAAATCAAACCATTAATGAACAACGTCTGCAGCAGGCGTTACCAGCCCTTACAGGCAGCCGCCATCCGCTGGCGGATCTGCCAGATGCCGCTAGCCTGCTTCTCTGGCTAATACTGTCCCACCACAGGCTGCCCAAGCCGGAGGACCAAAGCGGATTTGGTGACAAAACTAATGACACCCCACAGCGATTGCTACGGAGAATTAATCAGCAATGGGGCTATGAGAACAAAAGAGATGAGGCGGAGTTTAAAAAGCGCCTTCCGGATTGTTTTGTTTTTCCTGAAGGGTTGTTGTCAGCATCTTCAGACTGGCTAAAAGAGCTCAGCTTCCGCGCCCGCCAACTGCAAGAGTATCTACCTCTTTTCACGCAAGCCATCCAGGATGGCAGTTGGCGCACAATCGCTCATCACGCCCGTTTGTGCCTGATGCTGGGTGACCACTACTACTCCTCGCGGCCACAGGATGCAAAATGGACGGCCAGCGTTGGTTTGTTTGCCAACACCCACCCCGATGGTCCCCACAAAGGGGAAATGAAACAACAACTTGATGAGCACTTGGTCAGGGTATCCCAGGTGGCCGTGCGCGCCTGCAAGATACTGCCGAGTTTCGAACGTGATACCCCAGTGGCTGAAAGCGTCGAAAAGCTGAAACCGGCCAAAACAGTACCGCCTGCTATCAAAAAGCAGTTTGGCTGGCAGGATAAAGCGGTTACGGCCATTAAAAACTACCGACAGGAAACCGACGACAAGGTTACCGGCTATTTCATCGTTAATATGGCCAGTACCGGGCGTGGCAAAACCCTGGCAAATGCCAAAATCATGCAGGCTTTGTCTGAGGATCAACAAAGCCTGCGCTTCATACTAGCATTAGGCTTGCGAACACTCACTTTGCAGACTGGCGATGAGTATCGAGATCGAATCGGTTTAAGCGAGGAAGAGCTGGCGGTGTTGATCGGCTCGCGAGCCGTGCTTGAGCTGCATCAGCAAACTAACGCGGTGGTAGAGAAAGAAAATCAGCTATTGGAATCCGAAGATTTTGGCTCAGAGTCCTGTGAAGCATTGCTGGATGAGCAGGAGCAGGTGTTTGGCTTTGAGGATGATGAGCGCTGGCAGAACCTGTTACCAGAAGAAGAGCTGACCACCGTACTGACTGGCCAAAGAGAGCGAGCGTTGCTGTACGCTCCGGTTCTTGCCTGCACCATCGACCACATTATGGCGGCCACAGAAACCACCCGTGGCGGGCGTTACATACTGCCCAGCTTGCGCTTGCTGTCTTCTGATCTGGTAATTGATGAAATTGACGATTTCACCGGCGAAGATCTGGTAGCCATCGGGCGACTTATCCACCTGGCAGGTATGCTGGGGCGCAAGGTGATGATCTCTTCTGCCACCATTCCGCCTGACCTTGCGCTTGGGTATTTTACCGCCTATCAAAAGGGATGGGCTCTGTTTGCTGCCAGCCGCTATCAGAACAGTCAGGTGGCCTGCGGCTGGACAGATGAGTTTAAAACAAGCCTGGCAACAGTGAACCAGGGCGAAAACGCCACTGCTAACTATCAATCTGCTCACCAGGCCTTTATCGAAAAGCGAAGTCAAAAACTACGCACCGAGCCTGCCAAGCGTCGGGCCGCTATTGTGCCGTTATCGAAGCCTGCCGAGGGCGATTCCTTTGAAACAGGGTTTTTCTCCGCCATCCAGAATGAAATTGTTCATAAACACCACCAACACCATGAGCAAGACGCAAAAACCGGGCGTAATGTCTCATTTGGCGTGGTGCGCTGCGCCAATATTTCACCCTGCGTTGACCTGACGGAATACCTGCTGGATGCACAATGGCCGGAACAGGTTGAGGTGCGGGTGATGGCCTACCATAGCCAGCAGGTTCTGCTATTACGGCACGCTCAGGAACAGCACCTTGATAAGGTACTCAAGCGAAAAATACCCGCAAATGACCCGGCGGGGGCGTTTCAAAACCCGGTAATTCGACAGCACCTGGATACTGGCGAGAGTCGAGAACTGATTTTTGTGCTGGTTGCCACACCGGTCGAGGAAGTGGGGCGTGATCACGATTTCGACTGGGCGGTGGTTGAGCCCTCCTCATACCGTTCCATTATCCAGCTGGCCGGGCGAGTGCGCCGCCATCGGGCTGCCGATCCAAACAACGAAGCACCGAATATGGGACTGCTGCAATACAACCTTAAAGGCTACAAGGGGTGTAAAGAAAACGTCTTTAGTCGGCCGGGTTATGAGCAAGGTAACTGGCAGCTTAGCCCATCGAGAAGCCTGACGGATATCGTGGACGCCAAGGCGTTGGAACGCCGTGTTGATGCAGTGCCGCGCATTATGAAAGGTGATGCAGCGCCCTCCAAACAGCTGGCGGCTCTGGAGCATTTTGTTATTGGCCGCACTTTGGGTTGCCACTACCTGACTGGTGAAGCCAAAGGCAGTGATCCGGCCACGAGCCCTGCAAACCTTTGGGGCTACACCGATGATTATTGGTGGATGACCGCTTTGCCGCAGCAGTTTAATCGCTTCCGCAACAGTGCCCTCGGTCTCAGCCTTTTTCGGGTTATTGATGAAAAAGGCCGAGCGGCTTTCTGGGTGTATGACCAGCGTGCAGGTTGGGTGCGGAAGGAAAAGTCATTGGGAATTCAGCACCAGCCTCTCAGCCCTGAACGCACAGCACGGCTCTGGCTGAAGCGGGATTATGAAGCCCTGGTGGCGGAGCAAAGCCAGCTTAGGGGAACAGATATAACGGAAGCCTCCCGACGGTTGGGGGAAATTACTCTGAGTGTTTATGACGAGATTGGCCACTACCGGTATAACGATCAGCTGGGGCTGGTCAAGGTTAATAAAGACTAATGGGTTTACAGGAGATAACCATGCTGGATCCAGCCATTGAGCAGTTCTTTGCTGAGCGCAAAGAGGCTTGGCTAAAGAAAAACCTCAAAGCCTCCATGTCAGATCAAGAGGTGCGTGAGAAAGAACAGGAGTGTGAAGAAGTTTTCTCGTTGAAGAACTGGTTGCCGAATGCCGCCAAGCGCGCCGGGCAAATTTCAATGGCAACCCATCCCTGCACATTCAGCCATCCAAGTGCCCGGAAGAATAAAAATGGCTATGCCAGTTCCATTATTGCCCAAGGCGGCGAGCGGTCTCCCGATGGGTTCCTGCGCAGCGGTAACCTGCAGGTTGAGCCGGATGCGTTGGGCAATGCGGCCGCACTGGATGTGTATAAGTTCCTGACTTTAGATCTGCAAGATGGCATGACTCTGCTACAGCACATACAGCGTGACACCGACATTGCGTTGAATCTCTATGAGAAAGCCGGTGGTGACAGTGAGGCTTTAAAGGCAGGCCTTCTTGCCATGGTGGCAACGAACGATGAAGCGGTGACCAGCTCCAAGATCAAGCAAGTCTATTTCCCGGTTAAAGATGAGGGTTCGGAGTACCATCTGCTCTCAATCCTCAGCCATTCTGGCCATTTATTTGAAATGCGGCGGAGGTTGGATCAGCTTCGATTTTCTGAGGAGGTTAAGGCCAAGAGGGAGCTTAGAAGGCAGAATCAGTATTCAGAAACTGGATACCAGGAGATCTATAACCTCACAACCATAGGCTTCGGGGGCACCAAGCCACAGAATATCAGTGTTCTGAATAACCAAAATGCTGGCAAAGCTCATCTATTACTGTCGCTGCCGCCAGAGTTATCCCCCAGAACTACCCGGCAGCCTACGCGCAATTTCTTTGGCGATACGCTCTACCCCAACCAGCTCCAGGAAACCTTTCAGGCCTTCCACAGACTCCTGACCACAGATTACAACAATATGCCTATTCGCAAGGGCAGGGATTACCGGATTCAGGAATACCTCGACCAACTGATTCTGAAGATGTGGCAAGTGCGCAAAGCGTTTGAAGAGCAACCTCATAGCCGATCAGAAAGCCTGCCTGGCTATCAAAAGGTCTGGTTGTTTCCTGAGCGGGAAGCTGAACGATCAGAAAGCACGCAATGGCTGAATGAGTTGGTAAATGAAGCCACGCGCCATTTTATCAACAGTTATCGAAAAGTGATGGGCAAAGCTGCTGTCCCGTTAGGAGATGACGAGCTGGAAGCCTTTTCCCGCATTATTGAACAGAGCAAGGAGGCGCTGCTATGAGTACCCGTCGCATATTGGTGCTGCCGCACCTGAAAGTGCACAACGCCAACGCACTTTCCAGCCCCTTCACCATTGGTTTCCCTGCTATGACGGCCTGGCTGGGCTTTGTTCATGCACTGGAGCGCAAATTAAAAGCCAGTGGTTATTCAACGCTTGAATTGTGTTCTACAGGTGTCATCAGTCACCAGTGTGACCTGCAAACCTATCGGGGGCCGGGGGATTTTGTTCACTCAATCATTGGTACCGCAAACCCACTCGACAAAGATGGGAAGCGGTCTGCGTTTATCGAAGAGGCCCGGTGTCACCTGGACGCCAGTCTGCTGATTGAGTGCCGTGCCAGTGAGGATGATCTTGAGCAAATCGAGCAGCCAGAATTCCTCGAACAGGTTGAGCAACTGTTAAACATCATGAAAGTTGCCGGTGGGGACCTTCAGCACGTTAACCCGCCAAGATTTGTAGCACTGGATGACAGCGACAATAGAGGTGTTCGCAAGCTGCTGCTCAATCTTATGCCCGGCTTTGCACTTATCGAGCGTCGTGAGCTTATGCAGAATGCCATGGAGCAAGGCGCTGATGCGCTGGATGCATTACTTGAATACCTGACAGTGCATCACCGCAGCGAACAAGATGAAGAGGGCAATGTGAGCTGGCATAGCCAGCGCAAAACCGCAGAGGATGGGAACAAACCCGGTTGGATAGTGCCCATTGCTACGGGCTTCCAAGGTATCAGCCCTCTCGGGCAAGCAAAAAATCAGCGCGACCCGGACACACCTCACCGCTTCGCTGAGAGCGTGGTAACCCTGGGAGAGTTCAGAATGCTGCACCGCATTGGAATGCTGGACGACCTTCTTTGGCAGTACCACATCGACATGCCAAACAATCTGTATCTGTGCCAACAGGTTCAGCCAGAAACTAATGACGACGGTTTTCATTAAACCTTGATGATGGAAGAAAGGGAGATACAACATGGCTAAAAATAACGACACCGCCTCGGTACTGGCTTTCGAGAAAAAATTGGTGCCATCAGACGGCTACTTTTACGGCACCCGCTGGGATGAGAGGGCTGAGGCAACGGTGCTGGAACTGCAAGAAAAGTCCGTTCGGGGCACCATTTCCAATCGCCTGAAGACCGCAGTAAAAAATGACCCGGCCAAGCTGAACGCAGAAGTCGAAAAGCCTAATTTGCAAACGGTTGATGCCTGCGCCCTGGGAACCGAGCAGGATACGCTGAAACATCAGTTTACCCTCAAGGTACTGGGCGGCGTAGAGCGCCCCTCTGCCTGTAATAATGCGCTGTTCAAGCAAAGCTATTACCAGGCGGCGCGTAATTACATTGAGCGTGAGGGCTTCAGAGAGTTGGGGCGTCGCTATGCCCATAATATCGCCAATGCGCGCTTTTTATGGCGCAACCGGGTTGGGGCGGAACAAATTGAAGTGCAGGTGAAGGTGCTCAACAGGGGCCAGGAGCAGGAATGGGTGTTTGATGCGCTGAATCACAGCACTCGAAGTTTTGACCAGCAGGATGATCAGGTGAACCAGTTAGGAGAAAAAATTGCTACGGCACTGGCCAGTGGTGGCGGCGCACTTATGCTGGAAATAACCACCTATTCGCAGTTGGGCAAGGCCCAGGAAGTTTATCCTTCTGAAGAACTCGTGCTGGACAAAGGCAAAAGCAAAAAGAGCAAAGTGCTGTATCAGGTGAAAGGCCATGCGGCCATGCACTCTCAGAAGATCGGCAATGCGCTGCGCTCTATCGATACCTGGTATCCAGACTATAGCGACGAGCAGGAAAGCGCTGGTGCGATTGCCATTGAACCCTACGGTGCGGTTACCAACCTGGGCAAAGCTTACCGCACACCGAAAGACAAACAGGATTTTTACACGCACTTTGATGCCTGGGCCCGCGGTGGTGAACTAAGCGCCAACGATGAGCATTATGTGATGGCTGTGCTGGTACGAGGTGGTGTGTTTGGCGAAAGTGACAAGTAGGGAGTACGCCATGCGGTTTTACCAGGACATTACCCTTTTGCCCGATGCCGAGGTTTCTCTTGGTTTCCTCTGGCAAAAGGTGTACCAGCAGATCCACATAGCACTGGTTGAACATAAAATCGGAGACAACCAGAGCCAGGTTGCGGTGGGGTTTCCAGAATACGGAAACGGGGCATTCCCGCTGGGCAGAAAGCTCCGTTTGTATGCTTCGGAACGTGTACAGCTTGAGCAGTTGGGGATTGAGCAGTATCTCCGGAGGTTGAACGATTATGTTCACCTGAAATCCGTTCAGGATGTGCCAGATGTAGCCAGCTATGTGAGCTTTGTGAGGCACCATGCCAAGGGTGAGGCGAGAATAGAAAAAGACCACCAGAATAAAGCCAGGTTATGGGCTGCCAAGTCAGGGAAGCCCCTCCAGGAGTGTTTGGATGAACTGGAAAAATCCCGACCGACATTGCAGGGCAAACTGCCGTTTATCTGGATGGAAAGTCAGGAAACGAAAAAGCGGGAGGAAAGTGCTGGAAGGCGGTTTCCACTATTTATAAAACGATCTGAGCAGCCGTGTCCGGTTAGGGGAGCCATAAACTGCTATGGATTAAGCCATCCAGACAACCCTGTTAGCTTGCCAGCATTCTAAAAACCAAAAATTTGCTCTTTTAAAAAATGGTTATTTAAACAGTGTGTTACAGCAACGGGTTTTGGAAAGGGTAAAAAAGCTTTTTTCAGTTAACTCTTTGCTGTAACTTTATTTTTTGCCCTTTGGGCATTGTTCGCCGCCGCGCAGGCGGCTTAGAAACAAACCAAGGCTTTTTTAAGCCATCATCGAAAGTTCGCCGCCGCGCAGGCGGCTTAGAAATGATCCAGCTTGAGACAGGCGTACCGGAGAGAGTTCGCCGCCGCGCAGGCGGCTTAGAAAATGACCACATCGCCGGGGCGGTAGATCGGCACGTTCGCCGCCGCGCAGGCGGCTTAGAAATCGCATGAGCGGAACCGCATACATCACCCTGGGTTCGCCGCCGCGCAGGCGGCTTAGAAATGGATCGACGCGGCCAAGCGAATCGCCGAAGCGTTCGCCGCCGCGCAGGCGGCTTAGAAATTGGCGCCGGCCAGGCGCTTCTCAACGTCCTTGTTCGCCGCCGCGCAGGCGGCTTAGAAAATCATCATCCGCCACGCGGCGTTGACCACCTTGTTCGCCGCCGCGCAGGCGGCTTAGAAATGAAACCCGAGCAGATCCGGGCGCCCCTGAACATTCGCCGCCGCGCAGGCGGCTTAGAAACTGCCCGCCGAAGCTCCAGCGGCCCGCTCTTTGTTCGCCGCCGCGCAGGCGGCTTAGAAATTCAGCTCTCTTGCGAGAGCATCAATGGTTTGGTTCGCCGCCGCGCAGGCGGCTTAGAAAGCTCTCGTCAGGTACTGCAACGCCGACCAATTGTTCGCCGCCGCGCAGGCGGCTTAGAAATGGCCGCCCCGCTGGCACCGGTCACGCAGTACGTTCGCCGCCGCGCAGGCGGCTTAGAAATAGTTCCGTTTGTTGAAAGGTTAATTGCCGCAGTTCGCCGCCGCGCAGGCGGCTTAGAAAAATAGCCGGGCGCCGGGTGGTCTGCCTTGGTCGTTCGCCGCCGCGCAGGCGGCTTAGAAATCAAGCTCCGGCATGTGCTTATCCAGCCAGCCGTTCGCCGCCGCGCAGGCGGCTTAGAAATGAACGCGGACGGCGTGCTGGAAGGTGAGCCGGTTCGCCGCCGCGCAGGCGGCTTAGAAAGTCGAATACCGGAGCCAGTGGCCGCTGTTTCGGTTCGCCGCCGCGCAGGCGGCTTAGAAAAAGCTGACCGCCCTGCAAAACGAAGTGGCGGAGTTCGCCGCCGCGCAGGCGGCTTAGAAACGAATCTGGACGTGGGAAACCGACCGTGAGCCGTTCGCCGCCGCGCAGGCGGCTTAGAAATCGCTCAATTCCAGCGTCCCGTTCCGCTTTAAGTTCGCCGCCGCGCAGGCGGCTTAGAAATCTCCCATTCGTTCAGCGCCTCGCGCTGGTTGGTTCGCCGCCGCGCAGGCGGCTTAGAAATGGTCTAGCCTCCTGGTCTAGCCTCCTGGTCTGTTCGCCGCCGCGCAGGCGGCTTAGAAATCGATGATGGCGAGCACGAGGTTGGGGCACAAGTTCGCCGCCGCGCAGGCGGCTTAGAAATGTACCCGCACCGCCGTTAACGACCCGCCCGGGTTCGCCGCCGCGCAGGCGGCTTAGAAAGCTCTTCGAAATCGGCGAACCCAGAGATGCCCGTTCGCCGCCGCGCAGGCGGCTTAGAAACCTCGGCACGTCAGACAGTCGCCCGGCTTCGTGTTCGCCGCCGCGCAGGCGGCTTAGAAAGTGCTGGTGCGCCTGCTTCGCCGGGCGTGTAAGTTCGCCGCCGCGCAGACTCCTAGCTGTCGTCCAGATGCTTGCCCAGCATGGCGTGGTAAAGCTCCCGGTCGCCGATGGCGCCGGTGATCTGGCCGTTTTCTTCCACCAGCAGGCTGTGGCCGGTGAAATAGCGGATCTCCACGGCGTCGCGCAGAGGGGTGTCGGGTGTGATTCGGGTGGGTTGTTTGGCCAGGCTCTCGATGGCCTGGCCCTGTTGCCAGGGTTGGGTCTGGAAGGTTTGCCCGCCGCTGGTGACCACGGCTTGCTCGGCCACGTTCGGTGTGTGCAGCCAGGTGTCGTAGCGCTTGTTCAGGCAGCGGTTGCCCTTTGCGTCTTCCTGAATGTCTTCAATCGGTAAGGCCAGTGAGCGCGCCGCCAGTACGTTCAGCGGGTTGGTGCTGGAAACAAAGCTCTTCACGTAGTCGTTAGCGGGCTCCAGTACGATGGCTTCGGGCTTGCCGTGCTGCACAATCTGGCCGTCTTTCATGATGGCGATGTGCGATCCCAGTTTCAGGGCTTCGTCCAGGTCGTGGCTAACGAACACGATGGTTTTTTGCAGCTCGTCCTGCAGTGTGAGCAGTTCGTCCTGAAGTTGCTGGCGGATCAGCGGGTCCAGAGCCGAGAAGGGCTCGTCCATCAGCAGGATTTCCGATTCGGTGGCCAATGCCCGGGCCAGGCCCACGCGCTGGCGCATACCGCCGGAGAGCTCATCCGGGCGGCATTTGGCCCAGCCAGACAACCCCACCAGCTCCAGTTGTTTGGCCACTTTCTTGCGGCGCTCGGTTTTGCCCATGCCTTGCAGTTCCAGGCCGAAGGCGACGTTGTCTTCCACCGTCAGCCACGGCATCAGGGCGAAGTTCTGGAACACCATGGAGATGCGCCGGGTGCGGATGTCGCGGCGGGTTTTCTCATCGGCCTGGGTGAAATCCACCTGGTTGCCATCGTGTTCGATGCGAATGGCGCCGCTGGTGACTTCGTTCAGGCCGTTGATGCAGCGCAGCAGGCTGGATTTGCCCGAGCCGGACAACCCCATCAGTACGCAGATTTCGCCTTTCTTCACCGAGAGATTGGCGTTCTGAACACCCACCACCAGGCCGGTTTCCTTGCGGATATCGGCGCGATCCATGCCTTGTTCGATCAGCGGCAGGGCCCGCTGAGGCTGCTTGCCGAATACCACGTTTACGTTCTCAAACTCGATCATGCTGCAGTCTCCGTAGCGTTTTTCTGACGGAAGAAGCGATCCATCCAGATGGCCAGCAGAACAATAGCCAGGCCTGCTTCAAAGCCCTTGCCGATGTCCACGGTGTTCAGGGCCCGGACGACGGGCACACCCAGGCCGTCGGCGCCTACCAGGGCGGCAATCACCACCATAGACAGCGACAGCATGATGCACTGGGTAATGCCAGCGCCGATGGAACTCATGGCGGCAGGCAGTTCAACCTTGAACAGCAGTTGGCGATTGGTGCAGCCGAAGGCGCGGCCTGCTTCCACCAGTTCAGTTGGTACCTGGGAGATACCCAGGTAAGTAAGCCGAACCGGAGCGGCGATGGCGAAGATGACGGTGGAAATCACGCCGGGTACTACGCCCAGCCCGAACAGGGTCAGGGTGGGAATCAGGTAGACGAATGGCGGGATGGTCTGCATCAGGTCCAGTACCGGCTGCAGGAATTTGTACAGCCAGGTGCTGTGGGCGGCATAGATACCCAGGGGAATGCCGATCAGTATGCACAGCAGGGTGGCGTAAAGTACCAGCGACAGGGTGGCCATGGTGTCTTCCCAGTAGCCGATGTTCCAGATCAGTAAAAAACTGACGGCGGTAAACAGGGTGAGCCCCCAGCGGCGATGGCGAGCGTGGGCGGCTACCGTAAACAGGCCGATGAGTACTGCGGGTGGCACCCACAGCAGGCCGTCGGTGAGGCCGTGGATCAGGCTTCTGAGGGTTTCGGAAACGGCGTCGAAAAAGCCGCTGAAATTGATCACCAGAAAATCAACAACGGCTTCCATAAAGTCGCCGAAGGGCAGTTGATGCTCAGTTATCCAGTTCATGGTCGTCTGTCTTTTCGGGTGCAGGCGGTGGCCCGCACGGGGAGTGAATATTTCAGAATATTGCGAGCGCCCGGGGTTGCCCCCGGGCGTTCAGGTTTACTTCAAAGAGGCTTTCACAGCAGGCAGGGCGGGTTTGCCGTCCAGAGTGGTCACGCCTTCAAGCCAGGCATCGAGCACGTCCGGGTTGTTGGCCAGCCAGGTGTGGGCGGCGTCGCGGGGCTCTTCACCGTCGTTCAGGATCGCGCCCATCACTTCGTTCTCCATGGCCAGGGAGAAGGTCATGTTGTTCAGCAGTTGGCCAACGTTCGGGCATTCGTTCAGGTAGCCCTTGCGCACGTTGGTGTGCACGGTGGCGCCGCCGTAGTTGGGGCCAAAGAAGTCATCACCACCGTCCAGGTAAGCCAGGTCGTGGTTGGCGTTCATCGGGTGCGGTTCCCAGGCCAGGAAGACCACCCACTGCTGGCGGCGAGTGGCGCGGCTGACTTGCGAGAGCATACCGGCTTCGCTGGATTCCACCACCCGGAAATCGCCCAGGCCGAAGGCGTCCTGGTCGACCATATCCTGGATCAGCCGGTTGCCGTCGTTGCCCGGTTCGATGCCGTAGATGCGATCGTTGAATTTGTCGGCGTGCTTGGCGATGTCGGCAAAGCTGGTAACGCCGGCGTCGTACACATACTGGGGTACGGCCAGAGTGTATTTAGCGCCTTCCAGGTTGGTAATCACGGTTTCCACGTCACCGCTTTCCAGGTAGGGGCGAACGTCGCCTTCCATTGTGGGCATCCAGTTACCCAGGAAGACGTCGATGTCTTTGTTCTTCAGGGAGCGGTAGGTAACCGGTACCGAGAGCACGTTCGCTTTGGGCTGGTAGCCCATGCCTTCCAGCACTTCGGAGGCCAGGGCGGTCGTGGCGGTGATGTCTGTCCAGCCTACGTCTGCAAAGCGTACGGTTTTGCATTCGGTATTCGGGGCAGCCGCAACGGCACCACTCAAGGCAAGGCCAGCGCAGGCCAGGGTCAGTTTGTTCATGGATAGTCTCCTGTTTTTTACACAGCGTGTGGTGTTTCGGGCAACCGGTCAGTCTTCGGTGTGGCCCATGCTGTCGGATGTGTGGTTGCCGCTGTTTGCGGCAATTGCCTGATCTACATAGGTTTTACAAAGGCTAACGGCCCGGTCCAGCTCAATCCGGCCCTCACTCATGGCGGCCCGCAGCCAGAAGCCGTCGATCAGGGCGGCAATGGTTTCAGCGGTTTCTCTGGCCTGCGCCACAGGCATCAGTTGGCGCAGCGGAACGATCAGGTTCGAGAGCAATCGGCGTTCATTCACCCGCTGCAGTCGCATCAAATCCGGGCTGTGCATGGCCTGGGTCCAGAACGCCAGCCAGGTTTTTGCGGATTGGGCACTGGTCTGTGCGCCGGAGAAGTTGGCATCGACAATGGCCAACAGCCGTTCACGGGGCGTTGACGAGCGTTCCGCCATCAGTTTGGCAGCGTCCCGCTGAAGTGATGACAGCAGGTAGCGCATGCTGGCTTCTAGCAGACCCTGCTTGTTGCCGAAATAGTGGCTGACAATGCCAACCGACAGTTCCGATGCTTCGGCTATCCGGCCAATGGTGGCGCCCTGAAAGCCATGGGCTTCAATCACTTTCATCGTGGCGTCGATCAATTGCTGGCGCCGTATTGTTTCCACTCCGGGGCGTGCCATAGGGTTTCCTGATCGCTGTCTTGAAGGCTTGTTCAATTAATTGAATGGTTATTCAATGCCGCAAAGGTTAATGGTTTGACCACTAAATATCAAATGCCGGTTTTTTGATTGGGAATCGGGAGGGGCAGCCAAAACCATTGGCATATTGCTGTTGATCTAGGAGATTAGTTCTTTAGACCGCGAATAATGCTGGCTGATATCGGGCGGTAGAGAGTGAGATTTCTTTTGTGTTGTAGAGGTTTGGTGTGTGTTTAACCGGTTTGAATGCCGGGCAGGTTTGGGTGGAATGGCGCCCATGCACTATGTTGAATGGGTGGGGTCTCACCCATTCTGGGTGGTTTTTTTACTGAGTTTTTTTAGATTGATGTTTTGTAAGGTTTTTCTTGGTATGGCCCGATCTTTGCCTTGGATGATCTTACATCGTGCCCGATCGGGCGCTGTTGTTTGAGCACCCAACAATCAAAATGAACCAGGGAGCATTCTCTATGAAGACCCAAGCCGTTATGGCCGTGGCTTTTGCCTCGACTCTTGTTGCCGCCACTCCAGCCCTTGCCCAGGATCGTGCAGGTTGGCCCGACAGCTTTACTGTGGGCACCGCCAGCCAGGGTGGTACCTATTTTGCCTATGGCTCCGGCTGGGCGAACTTCGTGGCAGAAAACCTGGGTGTATCCGGCGGTGCTGAAATTACCGGCGGCCCGGTACAGAACATGGCGCTGGTGCACACCGGCGATCTGAAATTTGGGCTGACCACCATGGGCCCGGCCCGTGAATCACGCGATGGCGAGAGCCCGCTGGCCCCGGGCATGAAGATGGACAATGTCTGTGCCATGTTCCCGATGTACGAGACGCCCTTCTCAATCACGACGCTGTCCAGCTCTGGCATCAAGAGCATCTCTGAGATTCCGGATGGTGCCACCATCGGCTTTGGCCCGGCGGGTTCTACTTCCGACACTTACTTTCCGCGGATGATGGAAGCGCTGGGTGTTAACTTCAAACGCCGTAACGGCAGCTGGTCGGACCTTGGCGGGCAGCTGCAGGATGGCCTGATCGACGTGGTGGCGTTTGCCGCCGGTATTCCGATCCCTGCCGTTAGCCAGCTGGAAGTTCAGACCGATGTAAACATCATTGGCATGAACGACGACGAAGCCAAAAAGATTGTTGATAACTTCCCGGTGTCTGAGTTCATCATCCCGGCCACCACGTATCAGTCGCTGGAAAAACCATCCCGCGTTGTCTCCATGTGGAACTTCGCCATGGTTAACTGCGACATGCCGGAGAGCTTTGTGTATGAAATCACCAAGCTGACCATGGAAAACAACGACAAGATGGTGTCTATCCACAAGGCAGCACGCAATTCCGTTCCTGAGAACTACACCAAGAACAACGTACTGCCCTGGCACCCGGGTGCCGCTCGTTGGTTTAACGAAAACGGTTACACCATCGAAGCCAGCGCCATTAAATAAGCAGGCAAGTGTCCGAAGGGCTGCGCAGCGGCTCTTCGGGGTTTTACCGGAACCGGTATCCCGGGTTTCCCTCAGGCAGGATTGAACATGACCAAAGAACACGCTCCGGAAGACGGCACGCAGCCGTTGGCCGAAAACCTGACCATTAACGAAGACCATGTGCTCGCCCACGATGTGGACGAAGAGCCGATTGAAGCGAACCGTCGCCTGTACACGGGCATGTTACTCAAGTTCGTGATCATGCTGGCCATTGCGTACTCGGTGTTCCATTTGTACACCCTGAACATATCGCCCATGGAAACCTGGTCGTTCCGGATTGTGCACGTGGCCGGGGCCCTGATTCTGGGCTTTATTCTGTTTGCCGGTGCCCGTTTTGTTTCCGGGGAGGAAGGCGAGGCGCGCCATCGCTGGACGACCTGGATTGGTGCTGCGGCGCTGTTGCCCGCGCTTTATAGTTTGTACCAGACGTTTTCCTTTTATCAGATGATCCAGAACGGCACTATGCGCATTGCCGTTGATCTGGAAACCTGGCACTTCGGCTGGCCGTTGCTGGCGGCGTCTGCGGTGGGTATCGTCATGAGCTGGTTCCACCAGCGTGAGCGTGCCCGGTTCAGCGTACCGGATCTGGTGCTGGTGGTGTGCTCGATGGCGGTTGCGGCTTACCTGCTGGTGGTATTCAACACCTCCATGCGCATGACCACAGGTACTGCGTTTGCACCGGTGGGTATTTCCTTCGCTGCGGTAGCCGGTACGGCCCTGATTATGGAATTGACTCGCCGGGTAGCGGGTATGGCGCTGGTGGTGATTGCCATGGTGTTCCTGGTCTATGTGTTTGCCGGGCCCTATCTGCCGGGCTTTCTGGGTTACCCCGGTCTGTCTGTTCAGCGCTTTTTCAGCCAGGTGTATACCGATGCCGGTATTCTCGGGCCGACCACGGCGGTTTCGTCTACCTACATTATTCTGTTCATCATCTTCGCGGCTTTCCTGCAGGCCTCGAAGGTGGGTGATTACTTTGTGAACTTTGCCTTTGCGGCTGCTGGTCGCTCCCGGGGTGGCCCGGCGAAAGTGTCTATTTTCGCCTCTGGCCTGATGGGTATGATCAACGGCACCAGTGCCGGTAACGTGGTTTCTACCGGTTCTCTGACCATTCCGCTGATGAAGCGGGTGGGGTACAGCAAGGAATCTGCGGGCGCGGTGGAAGCGGCCGCCTCTACCGGTGGCCAGATCATGCCGCCAATCATGGGCGCGGGTGCGTTCATCATGGCGGAAATTACCGGTATTCCCTACACCGAAATCGCCATTGCCGCGATTATTCCGGCCATCCTGTATTTCGCCTCGGTCTATTTCATGGTGGATTTTGAAGCCAAGAAACTGGGCATGCGCGGTATGCGTGAGGACGAGCTGCCGAACCTGATGCTGATGATGAAGCAGGTGTACCTGTTTGTGCCCATCATCATTTTGATTGTGGCGTTGTTCCAGGGCTACTCGGTGATTCGCGCCGGTACGCTGGCGACGGTATCTGCGGCGGTGGTTAGCTGGATTTCCCCCAACAAGATGGGCATTCGCGAGATTCTGCGGGCGTTTGAAATTGCCTCATATATGTCTATCCAAATTATCGTGGTGTGTGCCGCGGCGGGTGTCATTGTGGGTGTTATTTCGCTGACCGGTGTTGGCGCGCGCTTCTCCGTGCTGCTGCTGGATGTGGCCGCTCACAGCAACCTGCTGGCGCTGGTGTTTGCCATGTTCATTTCGATCCTGCTGGGCATGGGTATGCCGACAACTGCCGCCTACGCGGTCGCGGCCTCGGTGGTCGCGCCGGGCCTGGTGCAGCTGGGTATCGAGCCGCTGACGGCGCACTTCTTCGTGTTCTATTTTGCGGTGGTTTCGGCCATTACCCCGCCGGTGGCGCTGGCCTCCTACGCGGCCGCCGGTATTTCCGGTGCCAACGCCATGTCCACGTCGGTGGCATCGTTCCGCATTGGTATTGCTGCGTTCATCGTACCCTTCATGTTCTTCTACAACAGTGCCTTGTTGATGGAAGGCGGCTGGTTTGAAATTGCCCGGGCCCTGATTACCGCCACCTTTGGTGTGTACCTGCTGTCTGCGGGCGTGCTGGGCTGGTTCGCCCGTTCGGCGGCGCCGGTACTGGTGCGTCTGCTGCTGGTGGCTGCGGCGTTGCTGACCATTGAAGGTGGTCTCTGGACAGATCTTGCCGGTATCGGTCTGGCGGTGATCGCTATGTTGATTCAGCGTAAACGGGGCCCGGTTGCTGCGGCGGCGTGATCCCGAACGGCGGCAGGGCAACCGTTTGCTGTGGTTGTCCTGCCTGCAGCTGAACGCTAGGCTTACCGTTTTTTCGGGAACCTCAGGCCATGATGCCTCGAATCAGCGTTGTTTCATTTCTGTTGTTTACCCTGCTGTTGTCTTGGGTGGTGGGGGGCTGGTTTGGGCTGCGCCAACTGGAGCGGGAAAGCCAGGAAGATGCTTTTCGTTACCGGCAGTTGGTGGCCAACGAGCTGAATCGTTATTTACCGGTGCCCGAGCTGATTGCCGAGCATCCGTTGCTGGCAGAAGCCCTTGAACGCCCCAACGACCCTGAAAAACTCCGTGAAGCGAATGAACAGATGCAGCGCATGGCCACCATTGTGGGTGGTTCCGATGTGTATCTGATGGACCACACCGGGCTGACCATTGCCGCCAACAACTATGGTGAACCGGATACCTTTGTTGGCAACAATTATTCCTTCCGCCCCTATTTTTCCGATGCGGTGAAAACCGGCCGGTCGGTGGTGTATTTTGCGCTTGGCTCCCAGTCGCTGGAGCGGGGCCTGTACTTTTCCCATCCGGTTCGGGACGACGCCGGGGCGTTGCTGGGGGTGGTCACCATCAAGGTGCTGGTGCATGAGCTGGAATCCCAATGGCACCGGCCGGAATCCCGCAATCAGGGCGACATGGTGGTGCTCGACGGCAGCGGTGTCAGCTTTCTGACCAGCCAGCCAGGCTGGTTGTACCGGGATTTCGAAGCCACGTTTGTAGCCGCCGACGATGCAGACACCTTGCTTCGTTATCCCGGCCGGGACTTGCAGCAGATGCCGCTGCGTACGCTGGGGCGCTCCTGGGTTTTGTCGGAAAACTCGCGCCTGCTGCGATTTACAGAGGCCGAGGCCGGGCCGACTTACCTTGCCGTTACCCTGCCGTTGCCCCGGATGGACTGGAGCCTGATGGTACTGGCCGATACCCGGCCCTTGTTGTGGAATCGCGTTGGGTTTGCAGTGGGCGGGCTGGCTATCTTTCTGGCGGGCTTTCTTACCTGGCTTTATCTGCGGGAGCGTTATCGGCGAGAGCGGGAGCTGGCATTGCGTGGCGAGCAACTGGAACAGCGGGTGAACCAGCGCACCGCCGATCTCAAGCACTCCAACGACCAGTTGCTGGCAGAAATTCAGGAGCGGGAGCGGGCCCAGACCGAGCTGCGGGAAACCCAGCAGGAACTGATTCAGGCCGCCAAACTGGCGGTGCTGGGGCAGATGTCGGCGGGGCTGAACCATGAAATCAATCAGCCGCTAACCGCGATTCAGGCATACGCACGCAATAGCCGTAAGTTTTTAGAGCGGGGTGCTACCGGCATGGTGGACGCCAACTTACGGGAAATTGTCAGTCTGTGCGACAAAATGGCGGAACTTATCCGGCAATTCAAGGTGTTTGCCCGTAAATCGGAGGGGCCGCCATCCATTGTCGATTTGCGTTTGCCGGTGGATGCGGCTCTTAAAATTATCCGGGCGCAGAACTCTGCTGAGGGTGTAGATATCCGCTGGCACCGGCCGGAGCAGGCGGTGATGTGCCATGGCGACCTGATTCGGGTAGAGCAGGTGATGGTTAACCTGATGGCAAATGCCATTCAGGCCGTTGAGGGCTGTAACGATCCGGCGATTGATGTGCTGGTAACCGAAGAGGGCGAATACTGGCAGTGCCTCGTTCGGGATAACGGCCACGGATTGCCCGGTAATACCGAACAGGTATTCGAGCCTTTCTTTACCACTCGATCGGTCAAGCAGGGCCTTGGGCTGGGCTTGTCCATTTCCCGCCAGATTGTCGACGCTCTTGGCGGAACGCTCACCGGGCAGAATCGCACCGATGGCCCGGGGGCGGAATTCAGTCTGAAACTCAAACAGCGCAGGGCAGAGGAATGACAACACCTTCCGTGATTTTCGTGGATGATGATCCGGATATCAGGCCGGTCATGGAGCAAACTCTCACACTGGAAGATATTCCGGTGGTCAGTTTTGCAGATGGCGCCTCGGCGTTGCGGTTGATTAAGCCGGAATACGAGGGGGTGGTGCTGTGCGACTACAACATGCCAGAGATGGATGGCCTGGAAGTATTGCAGCGGGTTCGGGCCATTGATGAAGACATTCCGGTGATCATACTGACCGGGCAGGGGGATATCAGCACGGCGGTGTCTGCCATGCAGCAGGGCGCTTACGACTTCATCGAAAAGCCGTTTGACCACGATGAGCTGATCGAATTGCTGCGCCATGCCCTGGAAAAACGCCAACTGGCTCTGGAAAACCGCCGCCTGAAAGCCCAGTTGCGCCACCTGGCCAAACCGGGCCCACGGATTCTGGGTGATTCCGTGGTGATGCAGAAGGCTATGGCCACGGTTGATCCGATTCTGGATATTTCTGCCAACGTATTGCTGCATGGCGAAACCGGCTCTGGCAAGGATGCTCTGGCCCGCTACATTCACGAAAACAGCCCTCGAAGCAGCAATAATTTTGTGGCCATCAATTGCGGGGCGGTGCCGGAGAACCTGATTGAAAGTGAGTTGTTCGGCCATGAGGCCGGTGCGTTTACCGGCGCCGACAAGCGCCGCATCGGTAAGATTGAGCACGCCCACAAGGGCACTCTGTTTCTGGATGAAGTAGAGAGCATGCCCATGCCGCTGCAGGTAAAACTGCTGCGGGTACTGGAAGAGCAGCGAGTGGAACGCCTGGGCAGCAATCAGATTGTGGACGTGGATGTGCGCATCATTGCCGCCACCAAAGCCGACCTGAAACAGCTTAGTGAGCAGGGCGACTTCCGCCCGGATCTGTACTACCGGCTGAACGTGGTAAAAGTGGACATTCCGCCGTTGCGGGAGCGCAAAGAAGATATTGCCAAGCTGTTTCACCACTTCGCCCTGATCGCCGCCGCCCGTTACGACCGGGAAAGTGTGCCGCTGGATGCCCGCCAGGCCGCCCAGTTGATGCAACATTCCTGGCCCGGAAACGTTCGGGAGTTGCGCAACCTGGCCGAGCGTTATGTGTTGCTGGGGGCGTTGGCGCTGGATGATGGCAACGCCCGGGAAGGGGCGGATGTGGCGGGTCGCCAGACACTGTCAGAAATGATGGATGGCTTTGAACGCACCGCCATTATCAGCGCACTCAACGCCTGCCATGGCAGTATCAAAGACACCATGGTGCAGCTGGGCATCGCCCGCAAGACCCTCTACGATAAGATGAAAAAGCACGGTCTGGACAAGGCTCAGTTCAAGGACTGAGCCTGTCATTGCATCGTAATCGAAGGTTCACTCTCAGGGTGCAATTTTCTTTTTCAGGGCCATGGTCAGTGGCCTTGGCAGGCTGGGCAATGATTTCAGTAACCAGGGCAGCACTTTGCGCTTCATGCCGTTGAGAGATTCGGGCACTACCGCGTCGATCAGGTGAGGGCCGGGCTGGCTCTGGGCGTAGCGGATGGCTTTGATCAGTTCCTCAGAGGTGGATACCCGAACCCCGTGCACCCCCATGCTTTGGGCGAGCGTGGCGAAGTTGGTGACTGGCCCGCTGATGTCCAGCTGTGACTTGGCTTTGGCACCGCTGTCCTGTGCCCCAACCCGATCCAGTTCCACATTCAGGATGGAGTAGGAGGCGTTGTTAAAGATAATGCTGGTAACGTTGAGGTTTTCCCGGGCCATGGTCCACAGGGCCTGAATGGTGTACATGGCGGTGCCGTCGCCTATAAGCGCAAACACCGGGCGATCGGGGCAGGCGATGGCCGCGCCGGTGGCGCTGGGTAGGCCCTGGCCGATGGCGCCGCCGGTAAGGGTGATCAGGTCGTGTTTTGGCGCTCCGGCGGTCAGGGCGTTGAGCATCAGGCCCGAGGTGATGGCTTCGTCCACCAGAATGCTGTCTTCGGGCATCAGTTCGCCAACCGCGCGGCATACTTTCTCGGCGGTCAGTTTGCCTTTGGGCAGCCCTGGGCGGTTGGCGTGCTGCACCAGTGGTGTGGCGTGCTGTGCGCCGAGTGTTTCGACCAGGCGGTTCAGGCTGGCTGGGGCATTCTGTTCGGCGGTACTGAGTGTATGTACCTGGCAGCTGTCCGGCACCAGATAGCTCTTTTTTCCGGGGTAACCAAAGAAGGAAACCGGTGCCTTGGCATCCACCAGAATCAGGTGCTCAAATTCGGCCAGCTGCAAGCTGGCCAGCTCGGCCAGATACGCGATTCTTTCTACCGGTGGTAACCCCGCGCCCTTTTCCATGCGTGTCGGAAAGGTCTCAGCAAGCAGCGTGGCGCCGTTATGGGCGGCAATACGGGCCGCTGCCATCAGGCTGGGCTCCCGCAATGCTTGGCCACCGAGCAGCAGGGCGGTTTTCTGCCCGGAGCGGATGGCCTCGGCGGCGTTCTGTATAGCCTGTTCACCGGCGGCTGGTGCTTCCTGTTGTTCTGGTACCTGGCAAGGCTTGCCACCTTCGCCCCAGGACACATCGGCAGGCAGAATCAGTGTGGCTACCTGGCCGGGCAGGCCGCGGGCGGCGGTAATGGCGTCGGCGGCATCCTGACACAGGGCTTCGGTGCTCCGGGAGGTGCGAACAAAGCCCGGAGAAACGTTGCGGGCCACCGTTTCAATATCCGACTGCAACTGGGCGTCGTATTGCACATGATAGGTGGCGTGGTCGCCGACGATATTCACCACCGGTACTTTACCCTTGCGGGCGTTGTGCAGGTTAGCCAGGCCGTTACCAAGGCCGCAACCCAGGTGCAGCAGCGTTGCCGCCGGCTTGTCCGCCATTCTGGCGTAGCCGTCGGCGGCACCGGTGGCTACACCTTCGAACAGGGCAAGCACGGCCCGCATTTTCGGTTCTGCGTCCAGCGCGGCCACAAAGTGCATTTCGCTGGTGCCAGGGTTGGTGAAGCACACCTCGATACCGGCATCCACCAGGGTTTTCATCAAGGCTTGCGCGCCATTACTCATTGTTATTCTCCAGGCTTTCGACAGTCTGTGGTTCGATAAAGTCCAGATGTTCGGGGCCGATATCGGCAATGCGGGTGACGCCCGTCAGAGACATCGCCAGCTTCAGTTCCTGTTGCCAGCTGGCCAGCATATGGGTGAGGGCGGCCTGCCCACCTGCCGCCAGGGCCCAGGCCCAGGGGCGGCCGACCATTACCCCCTCGGCACCCAGAGCCAGCGCCCGGAAAACATCGATGCCGCTGCGGATGCCGCCGTCTACCAGAACGGTGGTTTGGTGGCCAACCGCTGCGACGATTTCCGGGAGTTTGAGGGCCGTTGCGGCAACGCCATCGAGTTGGCGGCCACCGTGGTTGGAGACCACCAGGCCATCGGCGCCGGCATTTACCGCAGCGCGGGCATCGTCGGCATCCAGTATGCCCTTGAGTATGAGAGCGCCGGGCCAGAGATGGCGCAGCCATTCAATGTCCCGCCATGTGGCCGAGGCATCGAACTGGGTGTCGATCCAGTGCTTGAATGCGTCCAGATCCGTGGCGGCGGGCAGAGCATTGCTCAGGTTGCCAAAGGTCAGGGGTTTGCCATTTTTGGCCACGTGCCAGAGCCAACCGGGGCGGGTAATCAGTTGCTGTGCTTTAAGGGCGAGAGAACGTGCGCCAGCGCTGTTCAGGCCATTGCGGGTATCCCGATGCCGGGGGCCGGGTAATGGTAGGTCGACGGTGAATATCAGGGTCTTGCACCCGTCTTGCCAGGCTTGCTCGAGCAGAGCCTTAACGAATTCCCGGTCGCGCAGCATGTAGAGCTGGAACCAACAGGCTGAGGGCGTTGCCTGGTTGACCTCTGCCAGTGAACATATACCCACCGTAGACAGAGTAAATGGCAGGTTGTGGGCCGTGGCGGCTCGCATGGCCTGCACCTCGCCCCGCGTTGCCATCATACCTGCCAGCCCCAGTGGCGCCAGGGCCACAGGCATATCGCTGGGCTGGCCCGCCAGTGTGGTGCTGGTGTCCACCCGATCGACGTCGATCATAACCCGCTGGCGCAGCGGAATGGCTTGCCAGCCCTTATTGTTGGCGCTCAGGGTAAGCTCTTCGCCAGCGCCGCCATCCAGATAATCTGCCAGGAATCGGGGCAGTTTCCGGCGGGCCAGTTTCTGGTAGTCGGCCGCAGTGGCCGGATAGCGCAATATCATCTGTTCAGTCTCCCCGAAGAATGCTGCGTGCGGCAGCTCTGGCCGTCAGGATGCAGCCTGGCAGGAAAGTACCCTCGAGCGAGCGTTTGCCATTGCAGCCGCCACCGCCGAAGCCAGCGGCCTCGCCTACGCAGTAGAGCCCGGGTATGGGTTGATGGCTGGCATCGAGTACCTGGCTGTCGAGGTTGGTGCGCAGCCCGCCCAGGCTTTTTCGGGTGGTCAGCTGCATGTGTATGGCAATAAATGGCCCGGCACCGGGTTTCTGCAGGGCGGCCGGCTTGCAGGTGCGCAGTCGATCCGGGCCCCATTGGCGGGCGTGGCGGATCATGCGGATTTGTGCATCGTTGTGCAGCTGGCTGCCTTTGCTGAAGTTGGCGTCGAAGGCATCGGCCGTCCTTTTAAGCGTGGCGGCGTCTACATCCAGCGAGCAGGTGAGCGCGTTCATTTTCCTGGCCAGGCCATCCAGAGTGTGGTCAACCAGAAAGTAGGGGCTTTCGTTCTGCATCTGGTTGACCAGCGGTTTGTTGCCCAGTAGCAGTTCTTTCAGGAACAGGGGGAATTGTTTGTCGCGGATACGGGCATTGTGTTCGGCACCGGAAATGGCAAATTCTTTCAGGGCGATGCGGCGGTTCAGCAAATGCCAGGTCCAGGGCTTTTCCTGTTCGGCCACCCGCTGGCACAGCCAGTGTGTATCAAAGCCGGTGACCAGAGGCTCAGGCCCGATGCGTTCGCCCCGGTGGTTCAGCCAAAGGGCGGATTTGCAGGGGATGGTCGACAGGCCGTGGCCGGGATAGTGCGGGTAGGGGTGCGGAAAGCCTGCAGCGTAGTTCCACATTTCGCCAGCGTTGCCAATTTGTGCGCCCAGGTGTTCCACCGCCCAGTGGTGCAGCTTGCCATCGGCAAACGGGTGCGCGCCGTTGAGCATGGTCGCGGGCATCGGCCGGTTGGCGGGCCAGTTCTTCCGGCACTCCTGGTGGCTGCCATTGATGCCGCCCATGGCGAGCACTACGTGGCCAGCATCCAGTTCTATTTCCTGACCGGTTTGCTCATTGATTGCGCGGACACCGGAAATTTTGCCCGAGGCTTGCTCCAGGCCTGTCACCCGATGGCGATGGAGCAGTGTGAGTCGGCCGTGGGTGTTGGCCCGGTGCAGGGCATCCACCAGGCAGCGCACCAGTTCCCGGGCCGTGCCCCAAACGATGTGGTAACGGGGAACGCTATTACCTTCACCCAGGCGACCCCGTTCCACCCAGTTTACGGCGGGCATGAACTTCAGGCCCTCGCGGGTCAGCCAGTCGTACACCTCGGGGCGCGAATGCTCCACGTAGTAGCGGGCCCATTCCATCGCAAGAGCATCATCAGGATTCAGTTCACCAAAACGTATCCAGTCCGCCAGTGCCCGGGCAGGGGAGTCCGGAATCTTCATTCGCTGTTGCAGAGGGGTGCCGACCAGTGCCATGCCCCCGAACGCCCAGAGTGCAAGGCCGCCAAAGCGTTCGGGTGTATCGCGGTCAACAATGGTAACGGATTTACCTGCCCTCAAGGCTTCCAGTGCGGTCACAATGCCCGCCAGGCCTCCTCCGGCTACCAGTACGTCAGAGGCCATCACGTTGGTCATGGCTTTCCCCTATGATTTTGTTAGATTTTTTATAGGTTAATCCTACTCTGGGCGATATTGCTCTCGATTAACCCTGAAGACCGAAGCCCTTGCCTCCAGGATCAATGGTGCCCGGCTACAGGTTGGCCTCCGCAAACTCCGCCAGCACAGAGCGGGGCACGCCCTGCAGGTGAATGTGCCCGCCGTGGCGGAAGCCCTTGAACCTTTCGGTCATGTAAGTCAGGCCAGAGCTCAGTGGGCTCAGGTAGGGGGTATCAATCTGTGCCAGGTTGCCAAGGCAGATGACTTTGGAGCCGTTGCCCGCCCGGGTAATGATGGTTTTGATCTGGTGCGGGGTCAGGTTCTGTGATTCGTCGATGATAATCAGGCTGTGTTGGAAGCTGCGGCCCCGGATGTAGTTCATGGATTTGAAGTGCAGCGGCACCTTGCTGAGGATGTAGTCGACACTGGCGGTCATGTTTTCGTCGTCTTCGTGCAGCGCTTCCAGGTTATCCACAATGGCACCCAGCCAGGGTTCCATTTTTTCCGCTTCGGTGCCGGGCAAAAAGCCGATGTCTTCGTCCAGCCCCTGGGTGGACCGGGTGGCGATGATGCGTTTGTAGGCTTTGTTGGCGACGGTCATTTCGATGCAGGCAGCCAGCGCCAGAATGGTTTTCCCGGAACCGGCGGAACCGGTCAGATTCACCAGATGAATGTCGGGGTCGAGCAGCAGGTTCAGGGCCATGGCCTGATAGATGTCGCGAGGCACCAGTCCCCAGACTTCCTCGTTCATCAGGTCGTGCTGGTGCAGGTCTTTCAGAACCAACTGATCTTCTGATACATCAACCACCTGGCCGATAAAGCCCTGTTCGTCGATGACGTATTCATTGATGTTCAGTTTGGCCAGCTCACCTTCCCGTTTCAGCAAATGTTCCGTAACACCTTCACGCTGGACGGTCTCCACTTTGGCAATGCCATCCCAGAAGGAGCCGTGGAACTCCTGGTAGCCTTTGGGCAGCAGGTCAATGTCATCGAGTAGCTGGTCGTTGTGGTAGTCCTGGGCTTCCACACCAAAGCCCCGGGCTTTCAGCCGCATGTTGATGTCTTTACTTACCAGGATGATGTCGTGGGAGGTATGCCGGGCTTGCAGAGCGGCCAGGCTGTTGATGATCTTGTTGTCATTCAGGTGCTCGGGCAGCGAGTGGTTGCCTGCGCCTTCTGAACTCATGACGATGGACAGGGTGCCAAGCGGATCCGCCTTCTTGCCCCGGAGAATGGGAACACCTTTCTCAATCGCTTTCGGGCTGGCATCACCCAGCAGCTTATCGATATTGCGGATGGCCTGGCGACAGTCGGCGGCGACGGTCTGCTTGCCGGATTTCAGGCTGTCCAGCTCTTCAAGTACGGTCATCGGGATGATAACGGTATGCTCTTCAAAATTCAGGAGTGCGTTCGGGTCGTGAATCAGAACGTTGGTGTCGAGGACGTACATTTTCCGGCGAGCTTGCGGTGCTCTGGGCATAGGGGGCGCTACCTCTCTGGTGGCTCAGTCGGTCTTTGCGCAACGCTGCGTCAGGTCTCTGTCGGAAACGAGTTTCAGCATGTCGTAGGTGGTTATTATGCCGGTGATTTTTGAATCGCGGGTGACAAAGATCCGGTGCAGGTGCTCTTGCATCATGATATCGGCAATGTCTCGCACCGGGGTCTGTTCGTCAACCGATAACACGATGGGGGTCATGATATCCCGCACTTCTACCGGCACTTTGCCCATTTCTTCGAAGAGTACCCTGCGCAGGTGACGGGCCGCTGCGCGATCCTCGTCGGACAAGGCTGGCTGATCGTTCGTGTCGTTGGCGTTCCAGCGAAATTCGGTGATGTCCTTCAAGGTGACAATGCCGATGATGTCGCCGTTGTCATCGGTCACCGGGCTGCCGGTAATTTCGTTGTCGGTGAGAAAGCGGGCCAGCCGATCCATAGTCCAGTGATGGGGCACCGCCTTGATGGTGGGGGTCATGATCTCGTGTGCGAGAACACTCATGGGCGCATCTTCCGTTTGCTGACCTTTGTTGCAAGCTTATCGCGTCCCGGGCGCAACGTCATCCCGAAAGCTGCGGTTTATGGCTGACTCCGGGTGACGGCCTTCAGGTTGCCGTCATTTGCCCAGTCGAGGCGGTAGCCCCGGTACTGCTCCTGCTGAGCAAGCGCCTCCAGTGCCTGGATCGATTTCAGCGGGATATCAACAATCAGGCTGTTTACCAGCCATCCGGGCAGGGCACCATTGGGGTCTGTGTGCTGAATCCAGATCATGCGGGTTTGTTCGCCCTCCGGAATCAGGCGGTAGTGTGTGTTGGAGTGGTCTACCCGAACACGGCTGCTGTATTGCGCCCGGATATCCGGGGTGGCGTTCATGTCCATAACGATTTCGCCGCTGCCGGCCTCGCCCCGGGTACGTATGCGCAGAACGTAATCGCGATCGGTGACCGGCCAGGGCATGTCGTTTACCGAGTAGGCGTAGCGGTCATGAAAATCCTGTTGGCCGACGGCGTAAGACTCGGAACAGTTATGAACCCACTGCTCGCAGGATTCGGGGTTGATCATGACTGCCATGACATTTTCAATCGGCGCCTTGAGGATGGCGACTGCCTTGAACGCTTCGAAACCGGATCCTGCCCGGGGAGCGGTATAGATTTCGATGTTATCGACCTGCTTGCGCAAGATCCAGGCCGGTGATTGCTCTTCTGGCATGGGGGCTGCCATCGACGGCAAGGCAACCGCCAACAGGGCGGTCAGGGCAAGGGCTTGCCGCAGGCCAGGAAAGCTTCGGGCTTTGATTGTGGGCATAGGCTACACTTTCAGGGTGAAGGTGCGTCGAGTCTAGCACGCTGATTCCGGGCTTCTGTGCGTCAATTCAGGGGTTTGTGAACCAGTTGGCCGGGTTGGGCGTGTGAATGGATTTATGGCCTGAACTGACGTAACCATGACACAAAAAAATCTGGTAAATGCTAAAGGCGGGATTACGCCCGGGTTGATTGATCAGCCGGTGGATGTCGTGAACTACCTGGACTATGACCTGCGCACATCCATGGATAAGCCCAGGAGCCAGTTTGCCAAGCGCTGGCGCTTCAATCAGTTCCAGTTTGTCAGCGCCATGGGGCCGGGGTGGGTGTTCGGGCTGGCCATTGTCGATCTCAACCTGGTTGGCAACGGGTTTTTCTACCTGTACGACTTTGAGTCCGGGCAGATGTTCGAGCATTCGTACCTGCAACCTCTGGCCCGGGGTACCAGCCTGGAGCCCTACCCCGAGCGTGGCCACGCCAGATTTCACAAGGGCGACGTGAGTATGGCGATCGAGCTTGCGGCAGGCGGGCGGAATATCCGGGTTGCTGCGCCAGGCAATGTGCGCGTCGATCTGGAACTGACAGATACCGATCAGCCTCTAAGGCTGGTTTGCCCGGCGGGTTACAACGGCTGGGTTTTCACCCGGAAGTCCGCTGGCCTGAAAGTGGATGGTGAGGTGCGTTTGGGTAACCAGGTGTGGCGCAGTGATGAGCAGACCCGGGGTGCTATTGACTGGAGTTGTGGGTTCATGAGGCGGGAGACGGCCTGGAACTGGGCCTGTCTGGCGGGAGTGACTGGCGATGGCCGTTCGTTGGGGCTGAATCTGGCCGCCGGGGTAAACGAAACCGGCATGACAGAAAATGCGCTCTGGCTGGATGGGCAGCGAATCAGGCTGGGTGCTGCACGGTTTGTCTTTGACCGTTATCAGCCCGGGTCGGACTGGGCGGTGACCACAGACGATGGGCGAGTGGATCTGGCTTTTGTGCCCGCCGGGGTGCGCAAAGAGAAGCTGAATGCCTGGCTGCTGGCTTCAAACTTCCGTCAGTTTGTCGGCAGTTTTACCGGCACCATCACGGATGATGCCGGTAAACGGATTCAGGTAAACGGTTTGCATGGATTGATGGAAGACCATTTTGCCCGCTGGTAAGCCGGGCAACAGGTTACTTCTCGGGCAGGGTAACGTTCAGCTCCAGTACTGAGCAGTCGTCGTTCCTGTCGACATCCACCTGGATCATGTCATCGCTGATCTGAACGTACTTGCGGATTACCTCCAGCAGCTCCTGCTGCAGTTGCGGCAGGTAGTCCGGCTGTTCCCGCTGGCCGCGTTCGTGGGCAACAATAATCTGCAGCCTTTCTTTGGCGACGCTGGCAGAACTGGTTTTCTTGCTTCTGAAGTAGTCTAGGAAACTCATCCCTTAGCCTCCTTTGAACATCCGTGAAAAGAAGCCTTTCTTCTGGGCGGTCATGAACCGGTGTTCACGCTCTTCACCCAGAAGCCTTGCGACTGCGTCATCATAGGCCTGGCCTGCATCGCTCTGCTCCTCGAGAATCACCGGCAGGCCCTGATTTGAAGCATTCAACACCACCTGGCTCTCAGGGATAACACCAAGCAGGGGAATGGCGAGGATCTCTTCGACATCCTGCACGGAAAGCATTTCACCACGCTCCACCCGCTCTGGGTTGTAACGGGTCAGTAACAGATGCTCTTTCACCGGGTCCTGCCCCATTTCGGCGCGGCGAGACTTGCTCTGCAAGATGCCGAGAATGCGGTCGGAATCGCGCACCGAGGAGACTTCCGGGTTGGTTACCACAACAGCTTCGTCGGCATAGTAGAGGGCCATCTGAGCACCGTGCTCAATGCCTGCCGGGGAGTCGCAGACAATGTAATCGAAGGTTTCTGACAGCTCGTTGATGACCTTTTCAACGCCGTCACGTGTCAGGGCTTCTTTTTCGCGGGTCTGGGAGGCTGGCAGAATATAAAGGGTGTCGACCCGTTTATCTTTGATTAGTGCCTGGTTCAGCGTGGCATCGCCCTGGATAACGTTGACGAAGTCGTACACCACCCGTCGCTCGCAGTTCATGATCAGGTCCAGGTTTCGCAGGCCCACGTCAAAATCGATGACGACGGTTTTGTGACCCCGTTTTGCCAGGCCGGTGCTGATGGAGGCGCTGGTGGTGGTTTTACCAACCCCGCCTTTTCCTGAGGTAACAACAATAATTTTGGCCAAGGTTCAGTTCCTGTTTCTCGGTGTATTCGTCCAGGGAGCGTCTTCAGTGATTTTTATCGGATGCCAGAACATCATGCCCTGTCCAGGGGCGCGGCCACCAGCACATCATCCCTGAGCTGTATCTGCATCGGGCTCTTCCAGCCTGCGTCCTGAAGATCTTCTGAGATTTTATAGTGTCCGGCGATGGACACAAGCTCTGCTTCCAGCGACTGGCAAAAAATTCTTGCGCTTTCTGCGCCATGAATGCCAGCTAGTGCCCGGCCGCGAAGCGGGCCGTACACATGGATATTACCCGCCGCCAGAACTTCCGCGCCTGCCTGCACCGGTGCGAGGATGACCAGATCCCCCTCAGGAGCATAGACTTGCTGGCCTGATCGCACGGTCTGGCTGATGATTTTGGCCGGTGCCGCTTCACTGGCGATCTCGGGGGCGGGTGCAGAGTCGGCTGTTGTAGCGGGGGCTGTGTCCGGTGCTTCGGCAGGCGCCGGTTTTTCTTTGACGGTGCCTCCTGGAAGCAGCGCCAGGGACGCACCGCGGGCAAGGCGGCGCTGATCGTCATTGGCGGCCCGCACTCCGATCACATGAATATTGTGGCGCCGGCAGGTGCCGATGATCTTGAAAAAATCGAGTTCGCGATCCGGGCCCTGGTATTTGTCCAGGCTGATGATCAGCGGGATATCCTTGAAAAAACCCGGTGCCTGACTGATTTTATCGCGAAGATCGGCCTCAAACTGAGCGTTCTCGAAATAGTAAAGCTCCAGCGCGGTCAGCGAGACACTGGCGCTCTTTAGTTGAAAGCTTTGTTCTGCGCTGGTGGTTGCGGTTGTGTTCATGAAGATTGGTCTTCCCTGATGTCCGGTGCCCGATGACCTGTGCGCAGGCGCAGGGGGGGAGTATCAAAGTGAATGCCGGACCAGCCGGTGCTGATGAACTGGCGAATGTTGCTATGACTGTCGCCGGCGGGGTCGTTCAGAACCTGCTGATAGTGCTGGGCAAATAACCGGAGCGTTTCGCTTTCGGTAAGGCTGCAGTGCTCGCCCAATGCGAAAATACGGCAGGAGCCTCCGTTTTCGCCCGCTTCGTTGCGCAGAGGGCCGTTGTCGAACCCCGTGGGCCGGTAATCGAAATGATGACTGATCAGTGCCAGTGTCTCATCGAAACCGCAATGCCCGGCCTGCAGTGATGCCAGGTGAATGCGCACGGTATCGTTGATGTTCATTATTTGTGATCCTGCTTTGGACCGCTCTGGTATTTCGACTTCCATTCCTCGTAGGGCATGCCGTAAATAATTTCCCGGGCTTCCGGATCGGATAATTCCAGCCCGCGCTCCTGTGCTTCGGCGCGGTACCACTTGGACAGACAATTACGACAGAAACCGGCCAGATTCATCAGATCTATATTCTGTACTTCGGTATGTTCCTGAAGGTGGCTGACCAGTCGCCGGAAAGCGGCGGCTTCAAGTTCTGTCCTTTGTGCATCTGGAATCGGGTTGCTCATGGGGCCTCACTGTGGCTTGCCAGTTAGATTGGAGATCCTGACATTCTCGGCATGTTACCGTAAGATACAAGGCTGTATAAATGTACAGATTGTTAACGTGAGCGCCATTCATGCACCAGCGCAAGATCATCCACGTGGATTGTGACTGCTTTTATGCGGCCGTTGAGATGCGCGATGACCCCTCGCTGCGCGATGTTCCTCTGGCGGTTGGCGGAGCTGGCGGCCGTGGGGTGGTCACCACGTGCAATTACAAGGCCCGGGCATTCGGGGTTCGCTCGGCCATGCCCGGAGGCGAAGCCCGGCGCCTGTGCCCCGGGCTGGTTACGGTACCGCCCGACATGGCCCGATACCGGGTGGCGTCACAGCAGGTAATGGCCATCCTCAGGGAGTTGACGGATCTGGTGGAACCGCTGTCGCTGGATGAGGCGTTTCTGGATGTAACCGATGTTGATGCCTGCCAGGGCAGTGCAACGCGTATGGCCGAGCAGTTAAGGGCGAGAATCAAGAAGGATGTGGGCATCACGGTGTCTGCGGGTGTTGCTCCGAACAAGTTTCTTGCCAAAATCGCCAGCGATTGGCGCAAGCCGGATGGCCTGTTTGTGATTACGCCGGGTGAGGTGGCGGGATTTGTCCATGCGCTGCCGGTAGAAAAGCTGTTTGGGGTAGGGCAGGTGACTGCCGGTAAGCTGCACGCTCTTGGTGTGAAAACCTGTGGTGATTTGCAGGCCCTTGGCGCCGATGTGCTGATTGATCGCTTCGGCAAACAGGGCTACCGGCTGTTTGAAATGAGCCATGGGCGCGACGAGCGGCCGGTGGTGGTGTCCCGGGTTGCAAAATCGGTCAGTGTAGAGCGCACCTTCGCTCAGGATTTGCCGGATAAAACCGCCTGTGAAGCTGTTATGCCCGCTCTGGTGGCGGATCTTGGTGTCCGCTTGTCACGGAAGGGGGGGCGCAAGCCGATCCACAAACTGTTTGTGAAGATCCGCTACAGTGATTTCTCAACGCACACCCTGGAGCGGGTCAGGGAGTCGGTGGGCGCTCCTGCGCTGGCAGACTACCAGCCGTTACTGGATGAGTTGATGGTAAAAACCGACAGGCCGGTGCGCCTGCTGGGCGTGGGTGTCCGGTTTCGCAATGACGACGCACCGACAACACAGCTGCGGCTCTTTGAGTAGGCGCCGGATAGTCAGCCCGTGAAGTAGAGCGTTGATAACCAGCCGATTACTCCGCCAAAAAACGCGCCAGCTAATACATCGGAGGGGTAGTGGAGCCCAAGGACAACCCTGGAAGTTGCCACGGATACTGTGAATGGCAAAATCCACCACGCAAGAACCGGGTGGCTTATAAACAGTATGGTTTGAAAGCAGACTGCGTGCAGTGTGTGGCCTGATGGAAAGCTGTACCTGTCCAGAGGAGGCGTTGCACAGTCGATACTGGGAAACGAAATAAACGGTCGCTCCCGGACAAGCCCGCTTTTCAGCCACTTGTAGGCGATGGTACATGCAAGTCCTGTGAGTGCCATGTGCAATGCCTGCGTGGGGCTGTCAGACTCTGGTAGTAGCGGTAAGGCCAGAATCAGCGCGTACCAGAACCAGCCATCTCCGAGGCGGCTGACCAGGCGAAAATACCCGAGAACGAATCTGAATCGAATGTAGCGGTTGATCGCCTGGCACAGTGCAAACTCATACTGATCTGCCCGCGCAAATGTTCGTGATGTCCTATTGCTCGATATCATGGTTTTGAAGCTCTTTCATGGGTGGAATGGTTAGCCTTTCAAATTGTTCGATTTGACTTTTCCAGCCGAGTTTCAGCGCGCTTGAGCGTGCCTCGCGCCCCAGGGTTGCTATCAGTTGGCGCTGGCCCGCAAGCGCAATTGACTGTTTGATGAAGGATTGATCATCGGACAGGTCGATTTTTAAACCATTCTTCATGTGGTTAATGTGCTCGGCAGCCGCAGCATCGTCAAAGGCCACGACGGCAAGCCCGCTTGCCATGGCTTCGAGAACGACATTGCCAAATGTGTCGGTTTTGCTAGGAAACAAAAACACATCTCCAGAGGCATAGTGACGAGCGAGGTCGTTTCCTTGCCGATTCCCACAGAAGATATAACTGCGGTGTTTTGCCTGGAGTCTTTGTCGTAGCGGGCCATCGCCCACGAGAACAAATCGGGCACTCGGGTTTTGGTGCCGGATTTGCTCAAAGCATTTTTGGGCAAGCTGCAGGTTTTTTTCTGCGGCCAGCCGGCCGACGTAGAGAACAGCGCATTCATGATTGCTCAGCCCCCACTGCTGGCGAAGTGCCTGATCCCGTTTTTCAGGTGAAAATCTCTGGCAATCCACTCCGCGACTCCAAACACTGCTGTTGGTGATGCCCATATTGCGGACAATGTTTTGCATTTTCCGGGTTGGTACCAGGGTGGTTGACGTCTGGTTGTGAAACCATTTGCCATAACGGGTGAGCAGTGGTTCGAAAGCGCCTAGACGGTAGTACCGGGAGTATGAGTGAAAGTTGGTATGAAAGCCTGAGCTGACCGGCAGTCCCAGTTTTCGAGCTGCCAAGACCGCGGATAGCCCAAGCGGACCCTGTGTGGCAATGTAGATGCTGTCGGGCCGCACCTGTTGCCAGAGACGTCGTAGCGTAGCTGGTGTGATAACGCCGAACTGAAGTTCTGAATAGCCGGGAATCGGCAGGCTGCGGGTTCGCCATTCATTGTGGCACAGGTGGGCGTGTTCCCCTTCTCGAAAGCCGGTTGGCTCATCTCCTTGTCCCGGGCGCACAACGGTTACCTTGTGGCCGTTCTCTGTCAGCCCCTGGCAAAGGTGCTTGAGAGTGTTGGCGACTCCGTTGATTTCTGGCGGAAAGGTTTCGGAAACAATGGTAATGTTTCGGCGGTTGGGTGTAACGGTGGCAGACGCTACCGCGGCCGACTGTCTTAGTGTGTCTGTCATGCTGTCACTCTGAAGTGTGCCTGTGACACAGGTGCGACGCTATGGTGACGTTTTGCTTACATTGCTTTCCCCGGCGCGGGTTTACCTGAAGGAGATTCCATGCAAACGCGAAAACTTGGCCAAACCGGTATCGATGTCAGCCTCATCTGTCTGGGCACCATGACCTGGGGTGAGCAGAACACCGAGCAGGAAGCGTTCGATCAGCTGGATTACGCCACGGGCCAGGGTGTCAACTTTATTGACGTAGCCGAGATGTACCCGGTGCCGCCAAGAGCCGAAACCCAGGGCCGGACTGAGCAGTACCTGGGCAACTGGCTTGCCCGGCGTGGCCGGCGGGATGATCTGGTGATTGCAACCAAAGTAACCGGGCCCGGGCCCGGTTTTGGTTATCTTCGGGGCGGCGCGAGGATGACCGGGCCGCAGATCAGGGAAGCCTGTGAAGGCAGTCTGCAGCGGCTTCAGACCGACTACATCGACCTGTATCAGATCCATTGGCCGGATCGTAATACCAACTTCTTCGGTAAGTTGGGTTATGTCCATAATGACCGCGAGCAGATGACGCCAATTGAGGAAACTCTTGAGGCGCTGGATGGCCTGGTGCGTGAAGGCAAGGTTCGGCATATCGGGTTATCCAATGAGACCCCCTGGGGAACCATGGAGTATCTGCGGCTGGCAAAGGAGCGGGGTTGGCCCCGTGCGGTTTCTATCCAGAATCCGTACAGCCTCTTGAACCGGTCGTTCGAGGCCGGGCTGGCCGAGTTTGCCCATCGTGAGGGTACCGGGCTGTTAGCCTATTCGCCGCTGGCGTTCGGGATGTTGACCGGTAAGTACCTGGGAGGTAAATGGCCCGAGAATGCCCGGCTGACTTTGTATGAGCGGTTCAGCCGCTACACCAGCGAGCGTGCCAGTGATGCCACCCGGGCGTATGTAGAGCTGGCGCACCAGCACGGTCTGACTCCGGCTCAGCTGGCGCTGGCCTGGGTAAACAGTCGCCCCTTTGTCACCAGCAATATCATCGGGGCTACCACGATGGATCAGCTGCAGGAGAACATTGGTTCATTAACAACCGCTTTAAGCGATGACCTGATATCGGCGATCGAAGCTATTCACGATGAGTTTACTTACCCCTGCCCTTGAGCCTGATCCCGAGCCTGAAACAGGGGGGGGGCGGCCTGTGCCCGTGTGTTTGGCGCAGGCCGGTTACACATTGAAATGTAAGTGATCATTTGTTGACAAAAAAGGCGGCAAAATGGCGCTGAAGATTTGACTGACTGTGTGCAAGATCACACAATTATTTTCGCCAACCATTAGACTTTAATCGCAAGAGTCGTTTACAATCATCCGCCCGAATCGGATTTGTCTATAGCCATGATTTTACGTTTGTTTATCGCCCTCCTAGCGCTCAATTGCATCGCTTTCGTGGTGCGGGCCGAAGCGTCTGAGCGCCCGTTATCCGAACCTCTGCGTTCTGAGCGGATGCTGGCGGAGCGTAATGAAATGGTATCCGTTGCCGAAACCCGGCAGCTTCAGGAATGGATGGCTGGAGACTACGAAGAAGACGCCCGCCAGGAGGCCTTGACGGCCATTGGTTCCCGGCTTATCAGTCTCGGTTTCAGCCGCGCAGAAAAAAGTGGTAAGACCTATGCCTCGGATCCTGCCATGGCGGATCACGGTTTTGCTCTGCTGAATGAAGGCGCCTGCCTGAACCTGCGCTGGAAGTTCTGAACCCTCACGGCTACTTCCCTTCTTTACCTATCAATTAGAAGCGCTTTCTCAATAAGGTTATGACCTGACGCATTGTCAGACTGCATTTGTCGTGTAACTATCTGTTCCGTTGAGATTCTCAATTAACGAGGAACCGGTAATGACAGGTCAGAATGGAGTCTTTTTCGATGACGCCCAGTTGTGTGTCGATCAGGTTATCGAGCGTGTCGGTAAGCAGATTACGCTGGGCCTGCCACTGGGCCTGGGTAAACCGCTGCGATTTGCCAATGCCCTGTACGAGCGGGCAAAGTCTGATCCCGAGATTCAGCTTCATATTGTGACCGCCCTGTCGCTACTGGCTCCGCAGGGTGGTTCGTCACTCGAAAAGCGTTTTCTGGATCCTTTTGTTCGCCGCCTCTATGGCAGCATTCCAGAGTTGGCTTACGCCCGGGATGTGATGGCTAACCGCTTGCCCGCAAATGTTCGGGTGTCCGAGTTCTTCTTTAAAGCCGGTAGTTATCTGAATAACCGGAGCCAGCAGCAGAACTATGTTTGCACTAACTATACGCATGCCGTTCGGGACTTGATGGCGCAGGGTGTGAATGTGGTGGGCCAGCTGGTCGCGCCCGGAGAGCCTCACGGCTATCCCGGAATGGTGAGCCTCAGCTGTAACCCCGATTTGTCACTCGATATCTTGCCGGAGTTGCGGGCGCGCGAGCAGCAGGGGGTGCCGGTGGCAACCGTCGCCGAAGTGAATACCAAGCTGCCCTGGTTTGGCCATGATGCGGCCATTGCTGCGGATCAGTTTGATATGTTTCTGGCGAGCGCCGATACAGAGTACCCGCTTTTTTCTGCGCCTCAGATGGCTATAAGTCCGGCGGATCATCTGATTGGCTTCTACGCCAGCAGCCTCTTGAAAGATGGAGGCACACTGCAGGTTGGTATTGGCGCTCTGGGTGCTTCTCTGGTTCACAATGCCATTCTGCGCCACAAGCACAACGATGAATGGCGGGCGGTTTACGATCATCTCGATGTCGCCTCCCGGTTCCCGGTTGCCGAAGCATGCGGTGGTACCGGCCGGTTTGAGGAGGGGCTTTACGGTTGCAGCGAAATGATGGTCGATGGATTTCTGTATCTGTTACAGGAAGGTATTCTCAAACGAGAGGTGTTTGATGATGCCGACTTACAGGATCTGATTAACCGCACGTTAATTTCGCAGACGCCCTCGCTGATGATGCTCGATACTCTGGTGCAGGAGGGAATCATTGCGTCGCCATTGCGGGCCCGGGATCTTCGCTGGCTGGTGAAGTACGGGATCCTGAAGGATTCGGTGGAGCTGAAAGGCGGTTGCCTGCACTTTGGTGAGGGTTCGGTTGCAGACGCGGATCTCAGTCTTGAGCAGACCCGAGAACTGCTTGAGCGCGAGGGCCTTGGAGATAGGTTGCGTGGCGGCATTCTGATGCATGGCGGCTTTTATGTAGGACCGGAGGCCTTCTATCAGGCGCTTCGGGAGCTGCCGCCGGAGCAACGCGATAAAATCTGTATGACCAGCGTCAATTTTATCAATCATCTTTATGATCACCGGTTTGGCAACCAGAGGCTCAAAGCTGCCCAGCGGGTTCATGGCCGTTTTATCAACTCAACCATGATGTACACCATCAATGGCGCGGCTGTATCCGACGGGTTGGATGATGGTCGTGTTGTGAGTGGTGTTGGCGGGCAGTACAACTTCGTTTCCATGGCCCATGAGTTGCCGGGGGCCCGTTCGATTCTGGCATTGCGGGCAACAAGGGTGTCCGGTGGGGAGGTCGTCTCGAATATTGTCTTCAATTATGCCCACTGCACCATTGCCCGCCATTTGCGGGATATTGTGATTACCGAATATGGCATCGCAGATCTTCGGGGCCAGCCGGATGAAGAGGTTATTTTGCGGCTGATCCGGATAGCGGATTCCCGCTTTCAGGCCGGATTGCTGAAGCAGGCGAAGAAGGCGGGTAAGGTGCGGGCAGACTTCAGGTTGCCTCCGGAGTGGCAGGGCAATACCCCGTCTTCGGTGCGAACTGCGTTGTCCTTCGCGGGTGAAGGCGACTGGTTCCCACCGTTCCCCTTTGGTCGGGACTTTACCGATGAAGAGCTCAGGTTAGGGAAAGCCCTTAAGGGCCTGAAGGCCGGTACAGCCACCCCTCGTGGTAAACTTGTAACTTTGTTGCAGGCGCTGAAAGTAAAAGATGAATCAGGCAGATACGCAGCGCTGATTGAGCGCATGGGGTTAACCAACCCTGGGGATATGAAAGCCCGACTCGATCGAAAACTGGTTATTTATGGTCTGCAACAGCTTGACCCTAAGCCGACAGAGGACGAAAAGAGTTCTGATGCAAGTTGATACAGCCAAGACACGACCGGATATCTACACTGTCCACTATGTGCTGAAAAACGCGGCCGGGGAACTGGTCGATACGTCTGAAGGCAGTGAGCCTTTGCACTTTATGTACGGCAGCCCCCACATCATTCCCGGCATCCAGGAAGCGGTGCGTGACCGCAGCGTTGGTGATTGCCTGGAGGTAACGATCCCGCCGGAGATGGCATACGGTGAGTACCGGGATGACCTTGTGCGCAAGGTGCCCCGCTCGATGTTTGAGGGAGTGGAGAACCTGGCCGTCGGCATGAAGTTCCAGACCAACTCTGGCGACCGGGCCCAGGTGGTTCAGGTGCTTGCTATTGATGGCAACCTGGTAAAGGTCGATGCCAACCATCCTTTGGCGGGCTTTACCCTGTATTTTGACCTGGAAATTATCGGTCGTCGTGAGGCGACAGTTGATGAAATCGAGCAGGGTAATCCTCTGTTTTAGGGTGTGGTTATTGTGATCAGGTGTAACCTATTGATGGTTCCCTGTATATTTTTCAATACCATGTATAATTGTTGTAACCGAACGTTGCCTGTATCGTTGGGCGAACCTCCAATACAACCGGAAGAGCATAAACAGAGATGGATGGCGTGGAGCAAACAAACGAAAGTTGGCGGATTCTGATTGTCGAAGACGACGAGCGGCTTGCTGATCTCACCCGTGAATATCTGGAAAGCAACGGCCTGACGGTGTCTGTGGAGTCCCACGGAGGTGCAGCGGTTGAGCGCATTCAGAAAGAGCAGCCCGATCTGGTGGTTCTGGATCTGATGTTGCCGGGTGAAGATGGCCTTTCGATTTGTCGGAGAGTCCGGCCGCTGTATTCCGGCCCGATTATCATGCTTACGGCCCGCACCGACGATCTCGACCAGGTGCTTGGCCTGGAGATGGGCGCCGATGACTATATTGGTAAACCGGTGCAGCCCAGGGTGTTGCTGGCCCGCATCCGGGCATTGCTGAGGCGCCTCGACAGCGTTCAGGCCACGCCCAGGGAGAGCGCGCAGGAAGAGCCCGTTCGTTTGCAGTTCAACGATCTGGTGGTGGATCGTTCCATGCGGGAAGCCTGGCTGAATGAGCAGAGCATTGATCTTACCAGCGCCGAATTTGACCTGCTTTGGCTGCTGGCCAGCAATGCGGGCCGGGTGCTTAGCCGGGAGGAGATCTTCACCGCACTTCGGGGAATTGAGTACGACGGTCAGGATCGCTCGATTGATGTCAGGGTATCCAGAATTCGCCCGAAGATTGGTGATGATCCTATTCATCCCCGGCGCATCAAAACGGTTCGCAGCAAAGGCTACCTGTTTGTAAAGGAAGTCTGATATTTCTGGCGGCGCGGGTGGTCAGTCGCCTGCGCCGTTCTTCCGGGTTGGTGCCATGTCGCTTAGCTTCTTCCTGAAAGCCTACCTCCGTATTGCCGCGATAGTCGTGGTTGTTGCTCTTGTTTGCGCGCTGCTGTTTCATGGAATTAATTCTGTTCGCAGCCAGTACTGGCACGAGCAGGCGTCGGCGCCTGCCATGCGTTGGTTGGCAGCAACCCCTGACCCTCTCAGCAATTATTCATGGCTGCCTCCCCGGTTTGATCTTCGACAAAGCTCTCCGGTCAGCCTGGGCTTGTCTCCTGTGATTCAGGAGCGGCTTGGCTATGGCCAGGTAGTTTCGGTTCGCTCCGATGCCGGACGGCTGGCGTATGTGCTGTTGCCGGATCAGTCGGTTCTGGCCTTGACGCTGGAGCAGCCGGAGCGCGACCTTGCCTTGTTAAATTCGATTCTGGTGCGGTGGCATCTGGATAATGTACCGGCGCGCCAGCGCCACACGCTAGCGCCGGAGTTGGGCGACGCCCTGGGTGTTCAGGTTCACCAGATTGAGAAAACAGAAGATTTACCGGATCAAAACGTTCTGCAGCGCCTGAACAGTTCCGGGCTTACCCTTTTTGAGCATGATGACGGCGTTTTGCGGGCGCTGATGCGCTTGTCGGATGGGGCGTTGGTGCAACTGATCATGCCGCCACCGTTTAACCCTTGGGAATGGCCGGTTTTATTATTGTTGACCGGCCTGGTTGGCGGCGTTATTGCTCTGGGTTTGTACCTTGGCTTGCGCTTTGTCGATGGTAACCTTCGGAAGGTGGAGTCGGTGGCCATCAGGATTGCCCGAGGCGAACTGGGTGCCCGGGTAGAGGCCGAGGATGGCGCACTGGTGTCCAGGCTCGCGTTGTCATTCAACACCATGGCAGAGCACATACAGCGGCTGGTGCAGGTACAGCAGGAAATGATTCATGCGGTTTCTCATGAATTGCGCACCCCGGTTGCCCGCATCCGGTTTGGTGTGCAAATGATTGAGCCGGGAACCAGTCAGGCGGTACTGGAAAAACAGTTGTCCGGTATTGATGGCGACATTCAGGAGCTGGATGAGCTGATTGACGAGATCCTTACCTATGCGAGGCTGGAGCAGGGCGGCCCGGTGTTTACCCTGAGGGAGGCATCCGTCACTGATATTGTTCAACAGGTTGTTGCAGAGCAAAAGCTGATTCGTGAAGGTATAGAGATCGAAAGCAGGTTCAGTGAAGGTTCGGAACGCTGGTCAATCTCCGATGTCGAGCCACGCTACATCCATCGCGCGGTTCAGAACCTTGTCGGCAATGCGGCGCGCTATGCGGCCGGGCGGGTACAGGTGAGCTGCCATCTGGATGAGGACAACTGCCGGATTGATGTGGAAGACGATGGGCCTGGGATTCCCGAGTCTGAGTGGGAAAAAGTGTTCACCGCGTTTGCCCGCCTGGATGACAGCCGAACCCGAAACTCGGGTGGCTATGGTCTTGGTTTATCTATTGTCCGGCGCATTCTGTACTGGCATGGCGGGCAGGCGTTTGTTGGCCGGAGTGAGCACCTGGGGGGTGCCAGGTTCAGCTTAGTCTGGCCGCGCCGGAAAGCGCCAGACGGGCTTTCGTGACGCAGTTCTCTATGCCTCACTAAATGTAACAAACCTCAACAGAACTATAACTGAACGAGCCTGACCGATAGTTAACAATTGGCGGTGTAAGGGATGACTTTTGAGGTTGTAGTTCTTACGAACTTTCCTTGTTTCATTCGTCTTTTGAGGGCTGGATCTTTTCCAGTCCTTTTTTTTGCCTCGAGCTTCAGTCTGATTCACGTCTTTCTCGTGCCTGCCCCTGTTACACTCTCCTGAAAACAACAGGAGATCACCATGTCCCGCTATTTGCTTGCCATTGACCAGGGCACGACCAGTTCTCGTGCCATTATCTTTGATGCTCACGGAGAGCTGGTTGCGTTGGCTCAGCAGGAGTTTCGCCAGTACTTCCCGAAAGACGGTTGGGTAGAGCACGATGCCAGCGAGATCTGGGACAGTACCTTGTCGGTTTGCCGGGAGGCTCTTCGGCGTTGTGGGGCAGAGCCAGCCGACCTGGTCGGTATCGGAATTACCAATCAGCGGGAAACCACCGTGATCTGGGATCGTGAGAGTGGCAAGCCGATTCATAAGGCCATCGTCTGGCAGGATCGAAGAACCGCCTCAGTCTGTACAAAGTTGCGCCAGGATGGGCACGAGGCTCTTGTGGTAGAGCGCTCAGGCCTGTTGATTGACCCCTATTTCTCGGCGACAAAGATTGCCTGGCTCCTCGATAATGTAGAGGGTGCCCGCGCCCGTGCAGAGGCTGGCGAGTTGGCCTTCGGCACGATTGATAGCTGGCTGTTGTGGAACCTGACCGCTGGCGCGCATCATCGGACAGATGCAACCAACGCTTCCCGGACTGCCCTGTTCAATATTCACAAGCAGGCCTGGGATCCGGAATTATTGAGGCTGTTTCGCGTACCCGAAGCACTGTTGCCCGAGGTGCTGGATTGTGCCGCCGATTTTGGGGTTACGGATGGCCGCCTGTTTGGCGGGCCGGTAAGAATTGCCGGGGTAGCGGGTGATCAGCAGGCTGCACTGATCGGGCAGGCATGTTTTGAGCCGGGCATGGCAAAAACCACTTATGGAACCGGTTGTTTTCTGGTTCTCAATACCGGCAGCAATGCCGTCCGCTCAGAGAACCGCCTGTTGACCACGGTGGCCTACCGCCTGAAGGGACAGACCTCTTATGCCATTGAAGGCAGTATTTTTGTTGCAGGCGCGGCCATGCAGTGGTTGCGTGATGGCCTGAGGCTGATTTCCGACGCCAGTGAGTCGCAGTCATACGCTAGTCAGGTGGGGGCCAACAACTCTGTCTATATGGTGCCTGCATTTACCGGGCTGGGCGCGCCCCACTGGGACCCGAATGCCCGCGGGGCCATTTTCGGGCTTACCCGTGACACCGGCATTGGTGAGATTGTGACTGCAGGCCTGCAATCAGTTTGCTATCAAACCAAAGACCTTGTTCGGGCGATCCGTAACGATGGCGCGCGCATCGAGTCGCTGAGGGTTGATGGGGGTATGGCGGTGAATGACTGGGTAATGCAGTTTCTGGCAGATATTCTCAATGTACCCGTCGACCGCCCGCGGGTTACCGAAACCACGGCGCTCGGGGCCGCCTACCTTGCTGGCCTGCAGACGGGGGTTTTTGAGAGCGTCGATGACATCGCAGCCCTATGGGCGCGCGAGCGCGAGTTCCGCTCGGAAATGAAGCCAGCCTTGCGGGAGTCGCTGTATGCTGGTTGGCTGGATGCTGTAGAGCGGGTGTGCAATAGCTGATGGCTATCTCAGGTATTGCGCTCAAAGGCAATCAGGTGATCCGCTTCAACCCTTACCGGCACCTGCTCTCCCAGGTTAAAGTCCAGATGGCTTCGGAACAGGGCTTCAAACTCAGTATCGCCTGAACACTGGAAACGATAGAGGGTTGATGTTCCTGCGAAGGTCTTTTCAATCACTCTGGGCTTCAGGTCTGATTCGGCGTCATAGACAATGTCATCTGGGCGGATCAATACATCCACCAGGGTTCCGGGCTTCCATTTGTAGGCCCGGTTACCATCGATCACGCCCAGCTCCGATTCTATGGTGTCGGGCCCGAGGGCCTTGCCCGGGATAAAACCACCCTGGCCTACGAAGCTTGCCACAAAGCGGTTGGCCGGTTCGTGATACAGGTTATAGGGCACATCCCACTGCTGGATTTGGCCGTTCTGGAGCACCGCGACCTGGTCACACATGGCAAAGGCTTCCTGCTGGTCGTGGGTGACCAGAATGGCGCTTATGCCAAGTGACTTGAGGATTTCCCGAACATCCAGGCTGAGGCGGCGGCGCAGGTCTGTATCCAGGTTTGAAAAAGGCTCGTCCAGCAAAATCAGCGTGGGTTCCGGCGCCAGCGCCCGGGCCAGTGCGACGCGCTGCTGCTGGCCGCCGGACAGTTCGTGGGGGTAGTTGTCGGCGAGATCCTGCAGATGAACCAGGTGCAGCAAGTCCATGACCTTCTGGCGACGCTCCTGTTTGGCCAGTTCCTTCAGGCCAAAACCGACGTTATCGGCAATGGTCAGGTGCGGGAACAGGGCGTAGTCCTGGAACACCATGCCAATCTTGCGTTTTTCCGGTGGCATGGCACGACCGGGCAGGCTGATAGCCCGGGACTGTAGTCGGATTTCACCCTCATTGATCGGTAAGAAGCCTGCCAGTGCGCGGAGGATTGTGCTTTTTCCGCAACCGCTGGGCCCCAGAAGACATCCGATGTCGCCATGGCTCAGTGCGAAGCTGATGTTTCGCACAACGGAGTCGCCTCCGTAGCCGCAAGCCAGGTTTTCAACTTCCAGCAGCCATTGGGTGTTCGGTGTCTCGGGCATAGTCAGTCCAGACGGTTCAGGATCAGGAATTCAAGCAGCGCCTTCTGGGCGTGGAGCCGGTTTTCTGCTGCATGCCAGACGGCCGATGCGGGGTGCTCCATCATATCAGCGGAGACTTCCTCGCCACGGTGTGCAGGCAGGCAATGCAGGAACAGGGCATCATTATCTGCCAGGGTCATCAGCGCCGGGTTGATCTGGTAGCTGCTGAAGGCTTTTTCGCGGGCCTTTTGTTCATCTTCCTGACCCATCGAGGCCCAGACATCTGTTGCCAGCAGGTTGGCGCCACGAGCGGCCTCTTCGGGGGTTCGAACCAGAGTGATGCGTTCAGCGTGCTGTTCCATCAACTGGCTGGATGGCTCGTAGCCTTCCGGGCAGGCGATGTTGAGGTGGAATCCGAATTTTTCTGCGGCATTCATGTAAGAATGGCACATGTTGTTGCCGTCACCAATCCAGGCAACAGTGGCGCCCTTGATGCTGCCTCTGAGCTCACGGTAGGTTTGCATGTCGGCCATCAGCTGGCAGGGGTGATAATCGTCGGTGAGGGCGTTGATGACCGGTTTGCTTGAAGCTGCGGCAAAACGTTCCACGGTATCGTGGCCAAACGTGCGGATCATTACCGCGTCGACCATGCTGGAGATAACGATGGCAGAGTCTTCGACGGGTTCGCCCCGGCCAAGCTGCGTATCGCGTGATGACAGGAACATGGCGGTGCCGCCAAGCTGGGTCATACCTGCTTCAAACGATACCCGTGTCCGGGTGGAGGATTTCTCGAAAATCATCGCCAGGACTCGGTTTTTCAGTGTGTCCCGAGTCTGGCCGTTTCGCCATTCCTTGCGCAGACGGGAGGCGTGATCCAGCACGTCCTCCAGCTCTGCGGTGGTCATGTCACTTAATGTCAGAAAGTGTCTTGCTGCCATGAAAGGCCCCTGTTTCAAGCAAACCGCCCGTTAGGAAAAGCCGTCAAGTTTATCCCGTCAGTATCGTGAAAACAACGCTGGCAGTTAACGCCTTGTTCTGGATCAAAGCGCCTGGTTTGGTGGCGGATCGGGGACCCGTGTACAATGGTGGGATTAGCCCGTGTACGGCACATTCGATGTCAAACCAGAGGTATTTGTTCATGGATATCAATGCAACCATCAAGACCCAGCTTGAAGAAAACCCGGTCATTCTTTATATGAAGGGGACGCCACAGGCGCCTCAGTGCGGCTTCTCTTCGCGCACCGTGCAGGCGTTGATGTCCTGTGGTGAGCGCTTTGCGTTCGTCAATATTCTCGACAACCAGGAGTTGCGGGAAGCCCTGAAGGTGTATTCCAGCTGGCCAACCTATCCGCAACTTTATGTGAACGGCGAGCTTGTCGGCGGTTGCGACATCGTGCTGGAAATGGCCGAAAGCGGTGAGCTGGCGAAGGTGGTAAAAGCGGCTGTTGGCGAAGCCAGCGCCTGATATCACCGCATAATCACCACGGGGGCGGGGTGAATATCAGTTTCACCTCGAACCGGTCTGAATCCTGGTTGTCTGGTTTCGGGTAGGGGCTTGCGGCCAGAGCGGTTCTGTACACCGTTTCGTCTATAACTTGTACGCCGCTGGACGATACAACCCTTGCCCGTGTGAGCGCTCCATTGGGCATCAGTCTCAGTTCAATTCCCATCGTTACGGTGCTTCCGAGTTGTGATACCGCGGGTATCCGTTGATGCTCCAGTTGTTGTGCCAGGTGGCTGGCCAGTTTGATCAGGTATGGATCGGTTTCACTCGGCGATTTGCTGACCTGATTCTTTGTATTCTGTTCAAGCTCCCGGCGGTGCAGGCTGGGGTTTTGTTGTGCTGCCGGAGAGGCGCCTGTGGACGATGGCGTGTTTGGTGCTGCCGGGCTGGCGTATGAGGTGCGCTGCCGGTCAGGTTCGGGCGCTTGTTTTCGGGCGCTTGTTTCCGGGGTTTGCGTTTTGGCGACCGGCTCTGGTAAGGCTTTCGATTTGGAATCTGTTCGCTGTTGAGATGGCGTGGAGGCCAGTTGCGCCTTGTCCGGAACCGGTGTGGAGCCCGGGGAGACAGGAGCCGGGGGTCGCGAGAGCGACGCCAGCATAATTTCCACCCGGGGCCGTGACACTTCTTGGTGCGCAGTAAAGGCTGGCAACCCGGCCAAAGCCAGTGTGTGAACGACCAGAGCCACCGACAGCGCCAACCATAATCGATAGCCTGCCGGCGCGGAAGCCGAGGGCAGATCCGAAACCGGCATTGCGGTCAGGCGGTTTTCGTGCGCAGGTTGCCGACTACGGCGTTCAGCGCGCGGTCGATCAGCGCGCCTTGCTCCAGCATCGTCATCCGTCCCCGGCGCATTTCATGTGCCAGTTCGATTCTGTTCTTTTCAATGACCTTCAGTCCCATGCGGTTAACAAACACATAGCTGCCAGCCTCTTCGATTATTGCGGAGAGCTTGCACCGGAAGCTTGCGCCATTTACCAGGCGGAATTCGACCCAGTTGCCCACCTCCAGACTTTCCAGTTTGGTAACATACTCGGCCACCGCTGCGTCCTCCAACTCCTGCTGCCGCTCGACGGCACTTGGATGGCCGGGATCTGCCGGTTCTGTGCCAGGCACGCTGTCAGGATCATCCTGCCGCGCTTCAATAGCCGCATTGGTTCGGAACGCGTTGGCCAGTTCATGTTTCAGTTCTTTGATAACCTGGTCGAGGCGCGCGGTGTTGTAGGAGACTTGTTCCAAACCTGCGCGCAGGGACTTCAGTAATCCGGGAACCACCCGAACCCATTGCTCCCGTTCCTCGCTTTCCTCGTGGGGGTGCAGACACCAGATCAGGTCGTCTACAACGCGCACCGATTCATACCAGCGGTGCTCCGTATCATCCTTGAGGTAGGCAAGAAACAAGACCCTGCTCCAGCCGTTCGTCAGCATGTCGGTCACGGTCTCCGGGAGCCGGTAACGATTGACCTTTTCTTTCAAGAGCGAATCAACGGCTTCCTGCGCTTTCTGGGATTTAATTCGGCCACGTTCAGATTCCCGCGTGCGCTGCTCTACAAGCTGGGACTTCCTGTTTTCCCGTTCCAGAAACTGTTCAAATTCATTGTTGAGTGTTTCGAACAGGGTAATGTCTCCATCAAACTCGTTGAGTATTGTCTGAACAACTTCATGAATGCGGTCGAAAAGCTTGTCCCGGGCTTTTTCGTCGCTGTTGCTCCACCCGATTCCGGCCTTGGCCAATGAGTTAAGTAGCCGTCTGGCAGGGTGGGAGGTCTTGCTGAAGAAGCTCTTATCTTTGATGACCACTTTCAGAATAGGGATCTGAAGACGGCTGATCAGTACCTGAACGGGAGCCGACAGGTTGTAATCATCCAGAATAAACTCGAACAGCATGGAGACCAGGTTGATTAGATCCTCATCGATCTCGTTGAGTGCTGGCTTCTTTCCATCTCCGTTATCGGCCTGGGCCAGTAATGCATGAACCACCTGCCTCAGATCCAGTGTTACAGGCTCTCCGGTGCTCAGATCTCCATTGTCCGGTGGTGGAGCCGGGTTGGCCGGTATCTGGCTGAGCATCGACACAAGCTCCGTGCCACCGACGATTCTCAATGACGCATCGGAACTGCGTGGAGGCGTACCGGCCTGGCTGCGTTGCAGCGCGAGCATTTGTTGAATCTGGGAGAACAGAGCCGACTCTTCGGGGCTGGGGGGTTGCGGAGCGGCCGCTGGCCGAAGTGAGTCAGAGTGACTGCCCGTGGGCTGCCTGGATTGTTCCTGATCTTTTCTGCCATGAAAACGGAAGTTGGGAATAACGCCAGCCTGAACCAGGATCCGGTTTGCCTCGTCGAGCAGCATGCCCAGGTTGGAAATAACATAGCGATCGAACTGTTTGAGCAGAATCAGGCGCTCGCGAATCTGGATATCGAGGGCCTGGATCGATTCTGTGAAGGCGTTGCACAGGTGATCCGGTGCCATCGGGTTAACGGGATTGTCTTCGGTTGCGTCGGGGTATACTTCTGTGAACCGAGCCTGCAACTGTAACAGAGGCCCCTGAAAGTGTGCCTTGGCTTTGGTGGCCATGGCATTAAAGGCAACCTGCTCTTCCAGATCGTCGTTGCCAACCAGAGACAATGAGTCTGCATTGGCTGGCTGCACACTCTCGCTGCCGCTGAGTTGGCGGGTGTGGGGCGGGTTGGAGAAGAAGCGCGCCACGGTGTTCTGAAATTGTCGCTCAACGCCTTTTCGCTTGATGCGGATCTCCCGCATCGCTTCGAAATACCGGTTTTGTTCGTTATTGCTTCGAGCGTTGTTGGCCAGCTCAAACAGGGAGTCATCGACGGCGTCGAATGCGCCCTGAAGCAAATCACCCAGCCCTGCAGTGACGGTATCGCGAATGCGAGCCACCTCGGCGGGGACGGGGGCATCCCCCGTTGAAGCCTGATGCTCGCGGAGATAGTGTATGCCGGACTGCTTATTCATGGCCGACTCCTGTTTACGCCTCAACCGGATACATGACCGAGCTCGTTTCTTATACGTCGATTCTGATTATTGGTTAAATTTAGCTCATTTTGGCCAATATGAACATGACTAAAAACTAACCTTGCGACGCGGTTAATGACTGGCAGTACGCTTTCTCTTTCGTATGCCGTGGACGATGGCGGCTTTGACCACGTTATCCTTTATCTGCAGGACTTCTATGCGATGCCCTTCAACTTTCAGGCACACGTTGGTGTCGGGAATGTTTTCCAGGGTTTCTGTGATCAGTCCATTGAGGGTTTTCGGGCCGTCTGTGGGTAAGGTCCAGCCAAGCGTTTTGTTGATGGTGCGAACTGCGGTGCTGCCATCAATAATATAGGTGCCATTGTCCTGCGGAATGATGTCCGGAGAGGTTGCCGCGTAATCCGTGGTGAACTCACCCACAATCTCCTCAAGAATATCCTCCAGTGTGGCAAGCCCCAGCACGTCGCCATACTCGTCTACAACAATGCCAAACCGGCGTTTACCTTTCTGGAAATTCAGCAGTTGGGTATTTAGCGCGGTGCTTTCCGGAATGAAATAGGGTTCCTGGCACAACTGCATCACCATCGCTTTGTTGATTTCGGTTTCCTGCAGCAGTTTTGCGGCGCTGCGCAGGTGCAGGATGCCCTGGATATTATTGATGTCGCCCTTGAAGACCGGCAGGCGGGTATGTTGGCTGCTTCTGAGCTGTCGCAGAATGGTGTCTGTATCGTCGTCCAGATCGATGCCTACCACGTCGTTCCGGGGCACCATGATATCGTTGACTGTCACGTTTTCGAGATCCAGGATCCCAACCAGCATGTCTTTATGGCGGGCCGGAATCAGGGCGCCGGCCTCGTTTACAACCGTTCGCAGCTCTTCCCGGCTGAGATGATCCTCAGATGCCTGGGCAGAGGAAATGCCGAGTATTCGCAATATGCCGCTGGTAAACAGGTTTACAGACCACACCAGGGGGTAGAGCAGCTTCAGCAGGGGGCCGAGAACGTAGCTGGCGGGGAAGGCGATCTTTTCCGGAAACAAGGCTGCCAGGGTTTTGGGCGTGACCTCGGCAAAAATGAGAATGACGATCGTCAGGAGCACGGTGGCAATCGCGATGCCGGCATCGCCCCAGATCCGGATAGCAATAACCGTGGCAATAGCAGAGGCAAAAATGTTGACGAAATTGTTGCCGATCAGGATAACGCCAATCAGCTGATCCGTTCGGTTGAGCATGCCCTGGGCGCGTTTGGCACCCTTGTGGCCGGTTTTAGCCATGTGTTTGAGCCGGTACCGGTTCAGGGACATCATGCCGGTTTCAGAGCTGGAGAAAAACGCAGAAAATGCGATCAGAGCGACCAGAAGAGTAAACAGCGCCGGAAGCGACGTCTCGTTCAAAAGTGGAACCCTTTTGTGATTGGTAAACTGGGAAAATAGATTTTGACAGGGAGGGGTGTCAAGACAGTCTCACCCGTGCACTTGTAGATTTGTTCAGATACCCCGGTGAAACACCAGCTCCAGAACAAATTTGCTGCCGTAAAAAGCCAGCATCAGCAGTGCGCAGCCTGCCAGTGTCCATCGGCTGGCAGTCATGCCGCGCCAGCCTTTGGTGTAGCGCCCAACCAGCAGGCCGACAAACACCAGCAGCGAGAGCAGGGAAAATACGGTTTTATGGGCAAGATCCTGGGCGAACAGATCCTCGATGAAGATGGCGCCTGTGACGATTGCCAGTACCAGTAGCACGACACCTGCCCAAACCATCTCGAACAACAGAGACTCCATGGTTTGCAGGGGGGGAAGGTTGCGAATCAGGGGGCTGTTGTAGTTGTGCTTCAATTGGCGGTTCTGGATATAGAGCAGAACGGCCTGAATGGCAGCGAGTGTGAACAGGCTGTAGGCCGTCACAGACAGGGCGATGTGCGACAACATGCCGTAATTCTGTTCCGGTACCAGCCGGGACGGAGCATGCGTAACCAGTGCCATTACGATGGTTAGCGCGGCAATCGGGTAAGCGGCGATAAACAGGCTTTGTACGGGTTTGCTGAGGTTAAGGCCGAGCAGCAAAAATACGATAAACCAGGAAATCAGAATCGAGCTTTTGAAAAAGCTCAGATCAAAACCACCATCCAGATGCACGGTCTGGGCGATAAGCAGGCCGTGCCCGGTCAGGGCGAGTACGCCAATCAGGGTAGTGATGGCCAGATTGCTTTCGACCTTGCCACGGAAGTGAAGTGCCTGGAGCGCGGTTCCTACGCTGTACAGAAAAAGTGCGGTAACCGCGAGAATCAGCGTTCCCATGACGTCCTTTATCGCATTGCCTGATGGAGTGAATTCGGCGCGGAGTTGTTAAGAGGCTCCGTAGTCTGGGTATAATGTCGCGATTATGCAACAGGAATCAAGCGGGCCAGCCCGGTTCCTTGATCTGTGTGAACAATTTCTCCGGGGTACGGAAGAGTAACATGTTTGAGAATCTCCAGGACCGGCTATCCGGCAGCTTGCGCAAGATCTCCGGTCAGGCGCGCCTGACCGATGAAAATATCAAAGACACGCTCCGCGAAGTCCGTATGGCGCTTCTCGAGGCCGACGTGGCGCTGCCGGTCGTCAAGGCGTTCATTGAGGGAGTGCGCGAGCGTGCGATCGGGCAGGAGGTGCAGCGAAGCCTGACCCCGGGCCAGGTGTTCGTAAAGGTGGTTCAACAGGAGCTGGAGCGGGTGATGGGCGATGGCAATGCCAGCCTGAACCTGACCACCAGACCGCCAGCTGTGATTATGATGGCTGGCCTGCAGGGGGCGGGTAAAACCACGACCGTTGCCAAACTCTCGCGATTTCTGAAAGAGCGCGAGAAGAAGTCGGTTCTGGTTGTGAGTGCAGACATATACCGGCCGGCCGCGATACAACAGCTGCAAACTCTGGCCGGTGAAGTGGGTGTCGAGTTTTTTCCCAGCACCATCGAGCAGGATCCGGTAGAGATTGCCAATAGCGCCATCGACGCGGCCCGGCGCAAGCACATTGATGTTGTGATTCTGGATACCGCGGGTCGCCTGCATGTCGATGAGCAGATGATGGGCGAAATTGGCCGTCTTCATAAGGCGGTTGACCCGGTCGAGACCCTGTTTGTGGTCGACGCAATGACGGGGCAGGATGCGGCGAATACGGCCAAGGCGTTCAACGATGCGCTACCGCTGACCGGTGTGGTGCTTACCAAGACAGATGGCGATGCCCGTGGCGGTGCAGCCTTGTCGGTTCGGCACATAACGGGTAAGCCGATCAAGTTCCTGGGTGTGGGCGAGAAGACGGATGCTCTTGAGCCTTTCTTCCCGGATCGTGTTGCCTCCCGTATTCTTGGTATGGGTGATGTGCTGTCTCTTATTGAAGAGGCTGAGCGCAAGCTGGATCGTAAAAAAGCAGAAAAGCTGACCAAGAAGATCAAGAAGGGGAAGGGGTTTGACCTGGAAGACTTTCGGGATCAGCTGCAACAGATGAAGAATATGGGTGGTATCGGCGGCCTGCTCGACAAATTGCCGGGCATGGGGCAAATGGCCCAGATGGCCCAGGCGCAGGTTAACGACAAATCTGTTGGGCAGATGGAAGCGATCATCAGTTCCATGACGCCGAAAGAACGCCGCTATCCGGATGTCATCAATAATTCCCGCAAGCGCAGAATTGCCGCAGGGTCGGGTACCCAGATCCAGGATGTGAACCGGTTGCTGAAGCAGCACAAACAAATGTCCAAGATGATGAAGAAGTTTGGCAAGAAAGGCGGTGCGGCCAACCTGATGCGTGGTCTTGGTGGTATGATGCCCCCTGGCGGAGGCGGTGGAATGCCTCCGTTTGGCCGTATGTAAAAAGCCTTACACATAAAATAGGGAAACTGCTTGTTTCCCTGTTTTCTTTGGCGCTCTTTTGACATAGAATAGCGCCCCTTTCGAGTATGGGTATTCTCGTCAGGCGCCTCCGGGTGCGATGAGAAACGTACAAAGTTCGTACAACAGAACAGGATATTGGTCGAAATGGTTACAATCCGTTTGGCTCGTGGCGGCTCCAAGAAGCGCCCGTTTTACCATCTGACAGTCACTGACAGCCGTAACTCACGTGATGGCCGTTTTATCGAGCGTGTTGGCTTCTTCAACCCGGTCGCCCAGGGTCAGGAAGAGCGTCTGCGTGTTAACCGCGAGCGCGTCGATTTCTGGCTGGGCCAGGGTGCGCAGGCGAGTGATCGCGTTGCACAGTTGCTGAAGACGGCTGAGTAAGAGTACGTTCCACCGGGGTAGTAAAGGCATGACGCAGACTTCGCAGGAAACTGTGATCGGCCGGATCACCTCGGTGTTCGGAGTGAAGGGGTGGCTCAAAGTCTTCTCTTACACAGATCCGAAAGAAGGAATTCTTGATTACCGGGACTGGACATTGCTCCTGGACGGTAAGCGGATTCCGATAAAGCTTGAAGATGGTCGCCGCCAGGGGCAGGGGATTGTCGTCAGGCTTAAAGGTATTGATGATCGTGATCTTGCTCGCAGTTACTGCGGGGCTGAGATTCGTGTTCCTACCGAGCAACTGCCGGAACTGCCGGAAGGCGAATTCTACTGGCATCAGCTCGAAGGGCTGGAGGTGATCACGATCGGAGGTGAGTGCCTGGGTAAGGTTCACCACCTGCTGGAAACAGGTTCCAATGATGTCCTGGTGGTTCGCGCAACCCCGGCTTCGATAGACCAGCGTGAGCGTCTGATTCCTTATCTGCCGGATCAGGTTGTCCGGGATGTGGATCTGCCGGCTTCCCGTCTGGTGGTCGAGTGGGATCCGGAGTTCTGACGGGTGTGGATTGGCGCAGTCAGTCTGTTTCCGGAAATGTTTTCTGCGGTAACGGATTACGGGATAACCGGACGGGCGGTACGTGAAGGTCTGCTGACCTTCAAATACTGGAATCCGCGGGATTATACCCACGACCGTCACCGAACGGTGGATGACCGGCCCTATGGTGGAGGGCCCGGGATGCTGATGAAGATTCAGCCTCTGCGGGATGCCATACAGGCCGCTCGGGCATCGGCACCCGGTAAAGCTTGCGTGGTCTACCTGTCACCTCAGGGTGAACGGTTGGATCAATCGGTGGTGGAGTCCCTGGCCGCCGAACAGAGGCTGATCCTTGTTGCCGGTCGCTATGAAGGTGTTGATGAACGCCTGATAGCGGCGGAAGTTGACCGGGAAGTTTCCCTTGGGGACTTTGTCCTTTCAGGTGGTGAGCTGGCGGCAATGACTGTTATTGATGCGGTTACACGCCTCATCCCCGGAGCGCTGGGTCATGCGCAGTCGGCAGAGCAGGATTCTTTTGCCGACGGTTTGCTGGATTGTCCGCACTACACCCGGCCCGAGGTATACGAAGGTCAGGCGGTGCCGGAAGTTCTTTTGGGCGGTCACCATGAACAGATCCGGCGTTGGCGGTTAAAAGAATCGCTGAGGCGAACCAGAGAGCGACGCCCCGACCTGCTGGAACAGCGGGTAGTTACGGAAGAAGAGCGAAAGCTGCTGGATGAAATTTTGAACGAACCGGGTGCCTCTGAAACATCAGGGCATTGAGAGATTGAGTATCAGGAGCATTACGATGAGCGGCAAAAACAACATCATCAGTCAACTTGAAGCAGAACAGATGACCAAGGAAATCCCTGCGTTTGCGCCGGGCGATACCGTGGTTGTTCAGGTTCGCGTAACTGAAGGCAACCGTGAGCGTCTGCAGGCGTTCGAGGGCGTTGTTATCGGTAAGCGTAACCGTGGCATGAACTCTTCCTTCACCGTTCGTAAGATTTCTTACGGCGTGGGTGTTGAGCGTACCTTCCAGACTTTCTCCAAGCTGATTGGCGATATCAAGGTGAAGCGTCGTGGTGACGTTCGCCAGGCCAAGCTGTACTACCTGCGTGACCTGTCTGGTAAGGCGGCCCGCATTAAGGAAAAGCTTGGTTGATTCCGGTTTCCGGATCAGTCCCGAAAAGGCAGCCTTTATGGCTGCCTTTTTTGTACGTGGCTGTAATGGAAAAGTGTGTTGGAGGGCGGTGGTGTGTCTCGGCCAGAAAATGAGCAGTTGATTGAGCGGTTCAGCGATGCCATTTGGCTTGAAGACGGGCTGGGAGAGAAAACCCGACAGGCCTACGCCAGTGATTTACGGCGGCTGTCTGGCTGGCTGGATCAGCAGCCAGGGGCACCCCTGCTTGCTTCTGCGAGTCGCACGAATTTGCTGGGTTGGCTGTCCCGGGGCCTGAGTGATGGTCTGAAGGCAACTACGGCAGCCCGTCGTCTGTCCGGTGTCCGGCGTTTCTATCGCTATCTTCTGCGAGAGGGGGTTATTGCCGAGGATCCGACGCTCAGGCTGGATAGTCCTCGCTTGCCCCGGCGCCTGCCGGAGACCCTGACAGAAGCTGATGTGGAGACGCTTCTGGCAGAGCCGGATCCGGAGATACCGGTGGAGTTGCGGGATCGCGCCATGCTGGAAATTCTGTACGGATGTGGCCTTCGGGTGTCTGAACTCACGGGGTTAACGGTGGGCCAGGTGAATCTTCGCCAGGGGCTTGTCCGTATTCTGGGGAAGGGTGGGAAGGAGCGCCTGGTGCCGCTGGGCGAAGAGGCCGTGGACTGGCTCCTTCAGTACATGCGTTTGGCGCGGTCAGAGTTGCTCAGGGGTAAGACCAGCGATGCTTTGTTTCCCGGCAATCGTGCAACAGCCATGACCCGGCAAGCGTTCTGGTACAGAATCAAACTGTACGCCGTGCGCTCAGGCATCAGCAAGCCGCTGTCGCCCCACACGCTTCGCCATGCTTTTGCAACGCACCTTTTGAATCATGGTGCGGATCTGAGAGTGGTGCAAATGCTGCTTGGGCATTCGGATCTGTCTACGACACAGATCTATACCCACGTTGCGCGCCAGCGTTTGCAGGATCTTCACCGTTCGCATCATCCCAGGGGTTGAGGTGGCCTTCAAATGCTGCTGAACTTATTCCGCATTTCCGTGTCGCAGACACCATACGTAACCACAGAGGTAGTTTTCAGCTCATGAATATCAAATCATTCGCCTTGGCGGGCTCTATGCTTTTTGCAGTCGTTGGGGCGTCCGGTGTCTTTGCCAGCGAGGCAGAAGACCGCATTTCGGCAAAACTCTCTAATGCGGTACCCGGTCTTCAGGTGACCTCTGTTCGTGAGTCGGAAGCCAAAGGGTTGTACGAGGTTCAGAGCAATAACGGCGAGACAATTTACACCACCGCCGATGGTACCTACGTTCTGACCGGTGATTTGCTGAAAATTACGGACAACGGTATCGCCAATGTAACAGAGGCCTCTAGAGCCACGCAGCGCCTTGCGCGTATGTCGCAATACGGTGGCAAGGGCGTTATTGCCTACCCGGCGAACGGTGAAGAAAAAGCGGTCATTGATGTATTCACGGATATTGACTGCCCTTACTGCCGAAAGCTGCATGATGAGGTCGGGCAACTGAATGATTATGGCATCACCGTGAACTATTACGCGTTCCCGCGTTCCGGTCCGGAAACGCCGTCGTTCAAAAAGTATGTCTCGGTTTGGTGTTCCAGCGACCAGCAGGCGGCGATGGATGACGCCAAGGGCGGCAAAACGATCAAGTCGAAGACTTGCGACAATCCGGTGGCAGAGCAGTATCGCCTGGGTAGCCAGGTTGGTGTAACCGGTACGCCCGCCATCCTGCTTGAGGACGGAAACATGATTCGTGGCTACGTGCCTGCCCGCAGCCTGGCCGAGGGCCTGGGTCTTCTGTAATTTGCCAATATCGCCTGATCTCTCTTCTGTTGGCGTAATTGTGATCTGTTCAGGGCTTATTCAGTTGGCCCTGAACGGGTATACTATGCGGCCTTAAATGCAATCCATCAGCACCCCTATCGGGAACAGAGGTGAGAGCTTGAAAGACGTCAATGTCGGAATCTGCGGACTGGGCACCGTTGGCGGCGGTACATTCAATGTCCTGACTCGCAACGCGGCAATTATTGCGGGCCGGGCTGGCTGTAATATCCGGATTACCCGGGTGGCGAGCCGCCGTGGCCGGGATGATCTGGCGCTGGGAGATATTCCCTTCACGACAGACATTTATGACGTTGTGAACGATCCGGCTATCGATGTGGTGGTGGAACTGATTGGTGGCTACGATGCAGCGAAAGAGCTGGTGCTGGCTGCCATTGGTAACGGCAAGCACGTGGTAACCGCCAACAAGGCGCTGATTGCCGTGCACGGTAACGAAATTTTTGAAGCGGCCGCCAAGGCGGGCGTTGTGGTGGCCTATGAAGCGGGTGTTGCTGGTGGCATTCCCGTGATCAAGGCGGTGCGTGAAGGTCTGGCGGCTAATCGCATCGATACCATCGCCGGTATTATCAACGGCACCGGTAACTACATTCTCACCGAAATGCGCGCGGGCCGCGAGTTCAGCGAGGTGCTGAAAGAAGCCCAGGCGCTGGGGTATGCCGAAGCCGATCCTACCTTTGATGTTGAAGGGATCGACGCGGCACACAAACTCACCATCCTGGCGGCCTCCGGCTTTGGTGTGCCTCTGCAGTTTGAAAAGGCGTACACCGAAGGTATCTCCGGCATCACCCCTTACGACATTGCCCATGCTGAGCTGCTTGGCTATCGGGTAAAGCATCTGGGTATCGCCCGTCGCCGGGAAGAGGGTATCGAGTTGCGGGTGCAGCCGACTCTGGTACCCCAGAGCCATCTGATTGCTCAGGTTGACGGCGTTCTGAATGCGGTGCTGGTGGATGGCGATGCCGTGGGCCAGACCATGTATTACGGCCCGGGCGCTGGCGACGAAGCCACCGCCTCTTCGGTGATTGCCGACATTGTGGATGTGGCCCGCATTGTCGCCGGTGGCGGAGGCCAGACGGTGCCCTACCTTGGCTTTGCTCCCGAGGCGTTGGAAGATCTTCCGGTTCTGCCAATGGAAGATGTGCAGTCTGCCTATTACCTGAGGATTCAGGCCTTCGACCATCCGGGTGTGCTGGCCAAGGTTGCCGCCATTCTCAGCGAGCATGGCATCAACATCGAGTCGATCATGCAGAAGGAATCGGAATTCAAGGATGGCAGGATTCCGGTCATCATCCTGACCCATACGGTGCAGGAGCGTCAGATGAACCTGGCGATCGAAGAAATGGAAGCTCTGGCCGATATTGACGGCCAGGTGGTTCGCATCCGCGCCGAAAACTTCAACTGACAGGTACGCACGTGAGATACATCAGTACTCGGGGTGAAGCCCCCGCTCTTGGCTTTGAAGACGTATTGCTGACCGGCCTGGCCACCGACGGCGGCCTGTATGTGCCGGAGTCCCTTCCGCACTTCAGCCTGGAGGAGATCCGAAGCTGGCGTGGTCTGCCCTACGCGGAACTGGCCTACAAGGTGATGTACCCGTTCGTCGAGGACGCCATTCCGGCGGATGACTTCCGGGCCATGCTCAATGAAACCTACAGTGTGTTTGGTCATCAGGCGGTTGCGCCGCTGGTGCAGCTCGACAGCAACGAGTGGGTGATGGAGCTGTTCCGCGGGCCAACCCTGGCGTTCAAGGATTTCGCGCTGCAGTTGCTGGGCCGTTTGCTGGATTACGTGCTGGAAAAGCGTAAGCAGCACGTGGTCATCATGGGGGCCACCTCCGGAGACACCGGCTCTGCCGCCATCGAAGGTTGCCGCCGTTGTGAGCATGTGGACATCTTTATCCTGCATCCGCACCAGCGGGTGTCGGAAGTGCAACGCCGCCAGATGACCACGGTGCAGGGCGATAATATTCATAACATCGCGGTGAAAGGCAATTTTGATGATTGCCAGCGCATGGTGAAGGAAAGCTTTGGCAACCAGTCGTTCCTGGGTGGAAAGACCCAGCTGGCGGCCGTCAATTCCATCAACTGGGCCCGCATCATGGCCCAGATTGTCTACTACTTTCAGGCCTCGCTGGCGCTGGGTGGCCCGGATCGCAGCATGGCGTTCTCGGTACCCACCGGTAACTTCGGTGACATTTTTGCCGGTTATCTGGCCAAGAAGATGGGCCTGCCTGTTAGCCAGCTGGTGATTGCCACCAACCGCAACGACATCCTGCATCGCTTCATGAGCGGCAACAAGTACGAGCAGCACCAGCTCGAGCATACCCTGTCGCCCAGCATGGATATCATGGTTTCCAGCAACTTCGAGCGTTTGTTGTTCGATCTGCATGGCCGTGACGGTGCGGCGGTGAAAACGCTGCTGGAAAATGCCGCCAAAGGCCCGGTCAGCATCGAGGACTACCGCTGGAAGCATGCCCGCAAGCTGTTTGACAGTGACGCTGTGGACGACAAGACCACCTGCGACACCATCCGCGAGGTGTACGAGCAGAACGAATACCTGCTCGATCCGCACACCGCCATCGGTGTTCGGGCGGCCCGGAACTGCCGTCGGGATTCCGCGGTACCCATGATTACCCTTGGCACCGCCCATCCGGCCAAGTTCCCGGATGCCATTACCGAGTCCGGCCTGAGCGTCAAGCCCCAGCTGCCAGCGCACATGGCGGATCTGTTCGAGCGGGAAGAGCGCTACACCGTGCTGGAGAACAGCGTGTCGGAAGTGCAGAGCTTTATTGGCAAGCACTGGAAGAACGCCTGATCCGGCATGACTCCAAAAAAAATCCTGCGTCGCCCCCAGCCGTCTGAACAGGCGGGCTGGGGGCAAAACCTGCCTCCGATTCTTCGCCGGCTCTACGCCGCTCGCGGTGTGCAGTCCGACGAACAACTGCAGTACACCCTGAAAAATCTGGCCTCCCCCTTGCAGTTGCGGGGTATCGATCGTGCCGTGGCGCTGTTGACCGAAGCCATTGCCCGCAAACAGCGGGTGATGGTGTTGGGCGACTTCGACGCGGACGGTGCCACCAGCACCGCCGTGGCGATGCTGGGGCTGTCGATGCTGGGCGTTGCGGCCATTGATTTCCGGGTGCCCAGCCGCTTCTCCGATGGCTACGGCCTGACCCCCGGCATCATCCAGCGCTTGCAGGAAGAAAATGATCTGCCCGATTTGCTGGTGACCGTCGATAATGGCATCTCCGCTATCGACGGTGTGCAGGCTGCCCGGGAGCTGGGTATCAAAGTGGTTATTACCGACCATCACCTGGCGGGTGAAGAGCTGCCCGACGCCGACGCCATTGTTAACCCCAATCAGCCCGGCTGTCCGTTCCTGAGCAAGAATGCCGCCGGGGTGGGGGTGATGTTTTACGTGCTGACGGCGCTGCGAAAGCACCTGCGGGATCAGGGTTTGCTGCCGCAGCCTGAACCCAATCTCGGGTGCCTGCTGGATCTGGTGGCGTTGGGTACCGTGGCTGATGTGGTGCCGCTGGATCACAACAACCGGATCTTTGTCGAGCAGGGTATTCGCCGCATTCGTAAGGGCGAGGCCCGCCCCGGCATTCTCGCCCTGCTGGAAGTGGCTGGCCGGGATTACACCGAAATCAGTGCCACGGATCTTGGCTTTGTGGTGGGCCCACGGCTGAATGCTGCGGGGAGGCTGGATGACATGAGCATTGGCATCGCCTGCCTGCTGGCCGATGGCCGCGACGAAGCGTTGCGTCTGGCCCGGGAGCTGGACAACTTCAACCGCGAACGCCGCACCATCGAAAAAGACATGAAAGCCCAGGCCCAGGAGTTACTGGCGTCCATGTCGCTGGACATCGAAGGCTTGCCCTGGGGGCTGGCACTGTTTGATCCGGACTGGCACCAGGGGGTGATTGGCATTCTGGCCGCCAGGATCCGCGAACAGACCCACCGGCCAACCATCGCCTTCGCGCCCGACGATGATGGCGAACACCTGAAAGGCTCGGCCCGCTCCATTCCCGGCCTGCACATTCGGGATGCTCTGGCGGTGGTGGATGCAAAGCATCCCGGACTGATGAAGAAATACGGCGGCCACGCCATGGCTGCGGGTATGACCATTGCCCGAGGTGATCTGGAGCGCTTCAGCCGAGCTTTCGATGGCGCGGTGCGAGACTCCTTGCAACCCGAAGATCTGGAAGCGGCCATCACCACCGACGGTCCACTGGCGCCGGATGAGCTCAATCTGGACACCGCCTACTTGCTCAAGCGCGCAGGCCCCTGGGGGCAGCACTTCCCTGAGCCGGTGTTCGATGGCGAGTTCAAGGTGGTTAGCCAGCGCATTGTGGGTGAAAATCACCTGAAGCTGGTTCTCCAGCCTGCGGAAGGGGGCGGCATTGTGGATGGCATTGCCTTCAACACGGGGCCGGAAGTGCCGGATTACACCCGTAGTGGCGCGCGGGTGGTTTACAAACCCGATGCCAATACCTTTCGGGGGCGGACTAATCTTCAGTTGCTGGTGGATTATCTGGAGCCGCTTGGGTGAGGGGCGTCAGGTTTTGGCGTTCAGGTGGGTTCCAGGGTGGGGTCTGACCGCGAGGGTCAGACCCCTTGGCATCAGCCGTAGCAGACTCCCCGAAACAAGTCTGGGCCGCGAGGGTTAGACCCTGTCCTGGAATCCAGAGCCAAGCCGGGGCGCTGTGTGGGGTAGGGCTTTTCGAGAGTGTCGAAAACAGGGATGTTTTCGTCAAGCGTACAGGGGCAGAGCAAGTGCATTAGAAGTGCAGCTTCGCGCGCAGCGGAGCGACAGCAATCTGTGATTGCTGGCTGGACCCGCTTGCGGGGATTTACCGCGTCTCTCGGAAAGCCCTACCCCACGCGGTGCGTGCTCCAGCGCATGAACAGCTGATTTAACCCGCGAAATCCGGTAGAATCCGCCCTCTGTTTTTATCGCATCATTTTCCAACGCGAGACACGATTTCATGGAAATTAATCCCATAGTGACGAAGATCAAAGAGCTTCGCGAGCGCACCGACGCGCTGAGGGGGTACCTTTGACTACGATCAGCGCAGCGAGCGCCTGACCGAAGTCGAACGCGAACTCGAGCAGCCCACCGTATGGGACGACCCCGAGCGGGCGCAGGCCCTGGGCAAAGAACGCTCCGATCTTGAGCTGATCGTCAAAACCATCGACAACCTCACCAACGGCCTGGCGGATGCGGAAAGTCTGCTCGACATGGCGGTGGAAGAGGACGACGAAGGCACCGTTCAGGAAATCGAGAACGACCTGAACGGCCTGGACGGCGAGCTGGAAAAACTCGAATTCCGCCGTATGTTCTCCGGTGAAATGGACCCCAACAACGCCTACCTCGACATACAGGCTGGTTCCGGCGGCACCGAGGCCCAGGACTGGGGCAACATGCTGCTGCGCATGTACCTGCGTTGGGCCGAGCGCCGTGGCTTCAAGGCCGAAATCGTCGAACTACAGGAAGGTGAAGTGGCAGGCATCAAGAGCGCCACCATTCACATTCAGGGCGAATACGCCTACGGCTGGCTGCGCACCGAAACCGGCGTACACCGCCTGGTGCGGAAATCGCCCTTTGACTCCGGCAACCGTCGCCACACCTCCTTCTCATCGGTGTTTGTCTCGCCGGAAGTGGACGACAGCTTCGATATCGAAATTAACCCTGCCGATCTGCGGGTGGATGTTTACCGCGCCTCCGGAGCCGGTGGTCAGCACGTAAACCGGACCGAATCCGCTGTGCGACTGACCCACAACCCCACCGGCATTGTGGTGGCCTGTCAGGCTGGCCGAAGCCAGCATCAGAACAAAGACCAGGCCATGAAGCAGCTCAAGGCCAAACTCTTTGAGCACGAGATGCAGAAGCGTAACGAAGAGAAACAGAAAGCCGAAGATGCCAAGTCTGACATCGGCTGGGGCAGCCAGATCCGCTCTTACGTTCTGGATGACAGCCGTATCAAAGACCTTCGCACCAAAGTCGAGACCAGCAACACCCAGTCGGTGTTGGATGGCGACATCGACAAGTTTATTGAAGCCAGTCTGAAAATGGCGCTGTAATCAGCGCCTTTCAAACCCATCCGGATCATTCCGACTTCTTCTTTAGTGAGCCAAGATGACTGAACAAACCCAGAACGCCACACAGCCTGAGGACAACAAGCTGATTGCCGAGCGCCGCGCCAAGCTGGCTGCGCTGCGCGAACAGGGCAATCCGTTCCCCAATGACTTCCGCCGGGACGCCACCGCTGCCGAGCTGCAGAAACAATACGGTGACAAATCCAAGGAAGAGCTGGAAAGCCTCGGCATCAAAGTGGCCATTGCCGGCCGCATGATGCTCGACCGCAAGGCGTTCAAGGTCGTTCAGGACATGACCGGCCGTATCCAGATTTATGCCTCCAAGGATGTCCAGAAAGACACCAAGCACTGGGATATGGGCGACATCGTCGGCGTACGGGGCACATTGTCCAAATCCGGCAAGGGCGATCTGTATGTCACCATGGAAGAATACGTTCTGCTCACCAAATCCCTGCGCCCGTTGCCTGAAAAGCACAAGGGCCTCACCGACACCGAGGCCCGTTACCGCCATCGCTATGTCGATCTGATGGTGAACGAAGACAGCCGCCGGGTGTTTTATGCCCGCTCCAAGATCATCAATGTGATGCGCCAGTATTTTGCCGAGCGCGACTTCATGGAAGTGGAAACGCCCATGCTGCAGGTGATTCCGGGTGGCGCCACGGCGCGGCCGTTCGTCACCCATCACAATGCGCTGGGTATCGATATGTACCTGCGAATTGCGCCGGAACTGTTCCTCAAGCGTTTGGTGGTCGGTGGCTTTGAGCGGGTGTTCGAGATCAACCGTAACTTCCGTAACGAAGGCCTGTCGACCCGGCACAACCCCGAGTTCACGATGGTCGAGTTTTATCAGGCGTACGCCGATTACAACGACCTGATGGATCTGACCGAAGACATGCTGCGAACCATCACCGAACAAGTGCTGGGCAGCGCCATCGTCACCAATACCCGGGTTCTGAAAGACGGCACCGAAGAGACCATCGAGTACGATTTCGGCAAGCCGTTTGAGCGCCTGACCGTGGTTGATGCCATTCTGCGCTATAACCCGGACATCACCCGGGAACAGCTGGCGGACGACACCCAGGCCCGTGCTGTGGCAAAAGGCCTTGGCATTCAGGTGAAAGACATCTGGGGCCTGGGCAAGGTTCAGATCGAAATCTTTGAAGCCACGGCAGAGCATCGTCTGATGCAGCCGACGTTCATTACCGAGTACCCGAAAGAAGTGTCGCCGCTGGCCCGTAGCAAGGACAGCGATCCGTTCGTCACCGAGCGCTTCGAGTTTTTCGTGGGGGGGCGTGAAATTGCCAACGGCTTCTCGGAGCTGAACGACGCGGAAGATCAGGCCGAGCGCTTCCAGGCCCAGGTGGCGGAAAAAGACGCCGGTGATGACGAGGCCATGTTCTACGACGAAGACTACGTGATGGCGCTGGAATACGGCTTGCCGCCGACCGCCGGTGAAGGCATAGGTATTGACCGACTGGCCATGCTGCTGACCGACTCACCGTCGATCCGCGATGTGATTCTGTTCCCGGCCATGCGCCCGGAACACAAGGCGGAACAGAAGCCGGACAGCGAGTAAGCCCATGCACCCAGCCGAGGCACTGGCTCAACAACTGAAGCCCGGCTGCGGTTGGGACCAATGGCTGGCGGACGAGTTTCGCCAGCCCTACATGCGGCAACTGACCGAGTTTCTCGCGGCCGAGGAGCAGGCCGGAAAGGTTCTGTATCCCCCCAGATCCCACTGCTTTAACGCCCTGAACAGCACACCGCTGGCGAATGTGAGTGTGGTGATCCTCGGCCAGGACCCCTACCACGGCCCCGGTCAGGCCCATGGACTGAGTTTTTCAGTGCGGCCCGACGTACCCCTGCCGCCGTCGTTGATCAATATCTTCAAGGAAATCCAGCAGGATCTCAGTATAGCGCCGCCGGATCACGGCTGTCTGCAGCCGTGGGCAGAGCAGGGAGTGCTGCTACTCAACAGTGTCCTTACGGTCGAGCAAAGGAATGCCGGAGCCCATCAAGGCAAGGGTTGGGAGAGGTTTACCGACAAGGTGATCGAAGTCATCAACCGGGAGCGTGACAACTTGGTGTTCCTGTTGTGGGGCAGTTACGCAAAGAAAAAGGGCCAGCACATTGACCGGAACCGCCACCTGGTTCTGGAAGGCCCACACCCGTCACCGCTCAGTGCCTATCGCGGCTTCTTTGGTTGCCGGCACTTTTCAAACGCAAACCAGTGGTTGGAACGGCAGGGAAAGGCGTCGGTTAACTGGGCGTTGCCGAGTAAAGCAGAGATGATCAGAAAATATAAAAAGTGAGGCGGAGCCGAGCGTACAGGGAATTATTCACAGTGGGTTTCGGGAGCTGGCCCGATCGCAAGGACGGGCGCCAAACTCCGAAAACCACGAGGTACTACTGAAGCAGCGCCATGGCGGCTTCCATCTGGGCGTTCAGGTCTTCTTCTTCGCTCATGTCGATGTTCGGGTCCAGGCCCAGGCGATCGAATGCGGAAATGGTTGTCCAGTCCATCTCGTTCCACGGGTGGTCTGATCCGGCAACCAGCTGCAGGTTTGCGATCATCACCAGATCCGAGTAATCAGCCGATGGCGTTTCACGCTGGAAGTTTGCGTATTCACGCGGCACGTTCTGAAGTTCTGTCGGAAAGTCCCACTTTTTCAGGATCAGACATCCGATTTTCGGATGCAGTTCATCAATGACATTGTCCAGCATGATACTGCTGATCTGAATATCCCGGTCTTCAACATAGCGCAGAATCGGCAATACCCCGATCAGGTGTACCAGCCCCGCCAGAGTGGCCTGGTCGGCCTTCAGGCGTGTATAGTGCTGGGCCAGTACGTGGCAGATGCCCGCGACTTCAGTGCTGGTTTGCCAGGTGGCACGCAGGCGTTTATCGATCATGTCAGAGGTGGCCTGGAACATCTGCTCCATGGCAAGACCCATGGCCAGGTTGCTGGTGTAGGCCATGCCGAGGCGGCTTACGGCCATATTAAGGTTTTCGATAGCCCGGTTGCCTCGAAACAGCGGGCTGTTGCACACCCGTATGATCCGGGCCGACAGCGCCGTATCGTTGCTGATGACTTTTACCAGGTCGGCAATGGCGGAATCTTCCGATTCGGCAATCTCCCTAACCTGAAGCGCGACCTCTGGTAAGGTGGGTAAGACCAGCTTGTCGTTTTCAATGGCAGACGTAAGGTCCGACTTGATCGTTTCAACAATATTCGCCATGACTCTAGAGTTCCACTATTCAAAGGCCTCCCGCAGGTCGGGAATAGGCGGCAGTATTTGGTGTTATTTATAGCAAATTCAGCGATGCTTGCCTGTCAACTTATGTATCCGGTGTCTCTTGAGCTTCCCGTTCCGGCACAGAGTAGGGTAAAGGTAACAGGGTAAGTGCGATTTCCGGGTGACCTTCCACTTCGAGAATGCCGTTGCTGGCATCATGGCGCAGAACAGCCAGGAGTTCACCGTGATCCTCGCCGGTCATTGCGGCATTGACGACTTCGCCGGGGGATCCCGATTCACTCGTGATCCGTGTGCCGGGTAAGGGCGCGCAATCCGTTCCGGAAAAGCCAAGTCTGAACAGGCTTTTCTTGAGCTGGCCAAGGAAGTGCATTCGGGCAATGACTTCCTGGCCGGTGTAGCACCCTTTTTTGAAGTGGATGCCCTGAAGGTGCTGCAGATTCAGCATCTGGGGAATGTAGCTTTCGTGGCTGGCTGTGGTCAGCCAGGGCACGCCAGCAGAAATCTCTGAGGCCTGCCATTGCTCAGGCGTAAGCGCCCGCGTGTCCGGTAAACTGGCGCCGGGGGAGGGCTGCCAGAGTTCAAATCTCGGGTTCCCGTCGCTGTCGTCTTCGACGCGAATCAGGTAACCAAAGTCTCCGGCGGCCACCTGTCCGGCGTCCGTGAGGCTGGCTGCCTGGCGTTCGTCGGTCAGGGCGGCGGCTGTATCGGCACCGATAAGGCCAAACATTTGCCCATGCTCGACCCGTTCCAGGCTGGTGCCGCGGAAAAGCATCAGGTATTTGTTCAGGTGCTGGATGGTCTGCTCTGCGAGTTCTTTTTCCAGAAACAGCAGCACGTCGTTGTCATCACGTACCAGCCGGGTAACACAGTATGCCCGCCCTTTTGGCGTGCAGGCTGCAGCCCGCAGTGATCGAGCCGGGGTAACCTCGCCGATGTTCTGGCTAAACTGGCCCTGGATAAACTGGTCGGTGCCGGGGCCACTGATCCGGGCCATGATCCGGCCAGACAGCAGGGCCCGACCGGTGGACGCAGGTTGTGGGTGGGCAGATGTGATGGTCATTAAAACGCTCCGGGTAAACGCGGTCTGGTCACTGATTCACGCTCGGGGCCCCGCAATAAGCCACATTCTGAAGCGTCGGAATTCCTGCTCTGTTACGTTGCCGCCAAAGCGACCGTTCCGGCCCAGCAGGATTGCCGTCAGGTTGTTCAATCTGAGGCCTTTGGCGCGGACTTTCAAGGTAACCGCCGAAGCGCTGATTGATGTGCACCGGAGCAGGGAGAGGGGCAGCTGGTGGCCGTTGGCGAATCGCCCGTACAGCTGACCGTTCTCCATGGATAACCCCAGAAGCGCATGTTTACCCTGCAAAAGCCCGCAGCGTCGGAAGTCCGCAACGCCGAAATACAAGGCCGCCGGTGCCAGAAATAGCAGCAGCGCCGTCAGCTCAAGGGCGCCGGCGACCAAAGCCAGCGCGAACATAAGCCAGGGCAGGCTGGCAAGAACACCGGCGATAACCGAGGGGCGGAGTGCCAGTTCAATCCGGCTGGACGCGCGCAAGGATTATCTCGACGATGCGGCGAAGATCCGGGTCTTCCGGCTTGCTGCGTTGCATGAACCATTCGAACATGTCGGTGTCCTCGCAGCTCAGAAGCTTCTCGTAGCGGGCCTGATCGTCTTTTGGAAGGTCCCGGTAGGCTTCTTCCAGAAACGGCAGCAAAAGCACGTCCAGCTCCAGCATGCCGCGGCGGCTGTGCCACCACAAACGATGAAAGTCAGTGTGGTCGGTCGTATTGTGTGTGTCGGACATAAACATCTGCCTCAAGAAGAACAGGAAGTTTCGGCTCAGGGGGCCAGCGTTCGGTAATTGGTTGGCACCAGAATGGTGTCCCGGGCTTCATTTTGCAGACCGGGATAGTCCAGGGTGTAGTGTAAGCCCCGGCTTTCTTTGCGCTGCAGTGCAGAACAAATGATCAGGTCGGCAACGGTGACCAGATTGCGCAGTTCGATCAGGTCATTGGATACCCGGTAGTTGCCGTAGAAATCGCTGATCTCCTGCGACAGCAAATCCACACGGTGCTTCGCCCGCTGTAACCGCTTGGTGGTTCGCACAATACCTACGTAATCCCACATGAAATGGCGCAATTCATCCCAGTTATGGGAAATGATCACGTCCTCATCCGAATCCCGGACCTGGCTTTCGTCCCAGTCGGGCACCGGCGGAACCGCCGGGATATCGGATTCGCGGCGGGTAATGTCTTCAGCTGCGGCACGGCCATACACCAGGCACTCCAGCAGCGAGTTGCTGGCCATACGGTTGGCTCCGTGCAGCCCGGTGAAGGCCGCTTCACCAACGACATAGAGCTGGTTTACGTCCGTTCGGGCGCGGTCATCGCTGAGGATGCCGCCGCAGGTATAGTGGGCGGCCGGTACGACCGGGATGGGCTCTCTGGTGATATCAATACCAAACCCCAGGCAGGTTTCGTAAATCGTCGGGAAATGCTGGCGGATAAACTCCGCGGGCTTGTGGCTGATATCAAGGTACAGATGATCGGCGCCCAGCCGTTTCATTTCATGGTCGATGGCCCGGGCGACAATATCCCGGGGCGCCAGCTCGGCCCTGGTATCAAAGCGATCCATGAACCTGTTGCCGTCCGGCAGCTTCAGCAGGCCGCCTTCACCGCGCACGGCCTCGGTAATCAGAAATGATTTCGAGTGGGGGTGGTACAGGCAGGTTGGGTGGAATTGGTTAAATTCCATATTTGCCACCCGGCAGCCCGCCCGCCAGGCCATCGCGATGCCATCGCCGGACGCGCCATCCGGATTGGTGGTGTAGCGATAGGCTTTGGATGCGCCGCCGGTGGCGATCACCGTAAACCTGGCCCGGTAAAGCTCTACATGGTTATCTTCGAGGTTCAGGATGTAGGCGCCAACACATCGGTTGCCGGGCAGTGCCAGTTTGCGGTTGGTAATCAGGTCAACCGCCACCCGCCCGGCTTTCAGGTCTATGTTGGGGCGTGCCTCGGCCTGGCTGGCCAGTGTGGTGGAGACGGCCTGGCCCGTGGCGTCTGCTGCGTGAATAATCCGGCGGTGGCTGTGGCCGCCTTCACGGGTCAGGTGATAGTCCTCGCCATCATCCTGCCGGGTGAATTTCACACCGGAGTCGATCAGCCAGTCGATACTTTCTTTGCTGTGTTCAACGGTGAAGCGGACGGCATCCTCGTGGCACAGGCCGCCACCGGCCGTCAGGGTGTCCTGGATGTGGTTCTCTACGGAATCGGCGTTGTCCAGAACCGCAGCAATGCCGCCCTGGGCCCACAGCGTGGCGCCAGAACTGATTGCCGCTTTGCTGATAACGCAAACGCGCAGGTGGGGCGGCAGGTTGAGGGCAACCGTGAGCCCGGCAGCACCGCTGCCGATTATCAGGACATCGTATTCATAAGACTGTGGCATTGGGTGATTATCGCGGGCCATAATGTGGAGGTGTATTGAACTAAACTTTACGCTTGCTGTCTATTTGGGCGAACTGTTAACCCCGTCAATCGGTTGCCGGAACGCCCTATGACTCAAGCAACGCCTTCTGTGGCCAGGCCGCTGGCCAGAAAACCAGGATCCGCTGTTGTATCGCCCATGACACCCGAGAACGACTGGAAGCACAGCGAGCAGTCCGATAGCCAGACCGACCTGCAACTGGTTCGCAAAGTCCGCAATGGCGACCGGGCAGCGTTTGATTTGCTGGTTGTGAAGTACCAGTCGCGGGTGGCTTCCATTATCAGCCGCTACGTGTATGACAGCCAGGAAGTTATGGATCTGGCGCAGGAAACCTTTGTCAAAGCCTACCGGGCCATCGATCGTTTTCGCGGCGACAGCGCTTTCTACACCTGGCTTTACCGCATTGCTGTGAACACCGCAAAAAACTTTCTTGAAGCCCGGGGGCGCCGGCCGCAGGGCTCGGCAGACGTGGCTGATGCCGAAAACTTCGATGACGGCCGCAGGCTGCGGGATCCGGCATCCCCGGAACGGCTGCTGCAGCGAGAGCAGCTGCAGCGTGCGCTGGCAGAGGCCATTGCCCTGTTGCCTGAGGAACTCCGCTCGGCTTTTCTGCTCAGAGAATATGATGGCCTGAGTTATGAAGATATTGCGCGGATACTGGAGTGCCCGATCGGAACCGTGCGATCACGTATATTTCGTGCCCGTGATGCAGTAGACCGGCACCTTGGCCCCTTGCTGGATCATTCATGAACGTTGAAGAGGTTGCATCCAATGGATGAGCGTCTCAGAGAAACTTTGTCGTCGATGATGGACGATGAGGCTGATGAGCTTTCGGTGCGGCGGTTGCTGTCCCATAGCGATCAGCATGATGTCCGAGGGCAGTGGCAGCGCTGGCAGCAAATCCGCGACCTGATGCACGAGCAGCACAGTCCGGCGAGTGCCATAGACGTGGCCGCCGGTGTTCGGGCGGCACTGGACGGCCGCCCCGAGTCCCGATCGGAAAAAACCTCAGTGGCAGAAGCCGGGCGGTCGGCCTGGCGCTGGCCGGTGGCCGCGATGGTGGCTGTGGCTCTGGTGGTGGGGTTTGGAGCGGGTGCCGGGTGGGACGGCGATGCTTTGCCCGGCAGCCGCGATATTGCATCGAATGATGCAGTGCCCGCGCTTAGCCTGCCCGTGGCAGAGCAACAGGTTGGCCTGCAGGAGCTTGATGATGCCCAGCTTCAGCAGATGCGGCAGTTTTTGCTTGAGCATGCGCAGCACAACAGCGTGGGCGCAGGGCGGGGATCCGTCGGCTATGCCCGGCTGGTCAGTGCGGGAAATCATTACTGATTGTGGAGTATGACCGTATGACCTTTCGTTGTAAGCGCAGGCACTGGCCCGCATTGCTGCTGGCTTGTTTGTTGCTCGGAGCGATGTCAGCGTCTGCGCGGGGGGCTGCTGAGTTGCCTGCAGGGGATTCCCTGGCCATGGAATGGCTCGAACGACTGGGGCCGGCGCTCAACATGACCTCCTACCGGGGAGTGTTTATTTATGCCCGGGGCGATCAGGTTCACTCCATGCGCATCGCCCATCGCTACAAAAATGGGCGGGTTGAAGAACGCCTGGTGATGCAGGACGGCGGCAACGGCGAAATCGTTCGCAAGGGAATGGATGTGGTTTGTGTCTTGCCGGATCGGGGGAGGGTGCGCCTGGACGAAGTGATTCCCTCAGGGCCCTTTGCCGAGGCGTTCAGCAGCCAGTTGGTGCCGGTTGGGCGCTGGTACCGGCCAACCCTGGCCGGACAGGATCGGGTTGCGGGTTACGATGTGGCGATTGTGTCGCTGGAGGCCAGGGACTCTCATCGTTACAGCCACAGACTGTGGCTGGAAAAAGAAACAGGGCTGCTGGTGAAGAGTCAGGTGCGGGGGCCCGGAGAAGAGGTTCTGGAGCATTTCCAGTTCACCGATCTGGAGATTACCGGTGATATCAGTGACGACGAACTGGAAATACGTAGTCAGGGGCGCGAAATCAAGCGCAAGCTTGATCACGGTGAGCCCCGGGCTTCTGCGGTTGCAAGAATGAATGGCTGGACGCTCGACTGGCAGCCTGAAGGGTTTGTTCCTGCGGCAGCACCACGCTCAGGTAAGGGAAAAGCCGTTGCTTTTTCAGATGGTTTGGCGGCGTTTTCCGTGTTCGTGGAACCCATGGGCCGATTGAAGATGCCGTCCGGTGCGTCACGTGTTGGCGCGACGACCATTTTCCTCCGGGAAGTCTCCGTAAATGAGCGCCCTTTTCTGATTGCGGTAGTGGGAGAAATTCCACCTGCAACGGCGCGAAAAGTGGCTGACTCCGTGCGCATCGATGAACGCCTGGCGCTGGAGTGGGTGGGGTCATGATCACCGAAACCGGTCGTGTCGTCGCCGAGGCGGGGAGCAGTGTCTGGGTTCAGACTATCCGGACCAGCGCCTGCCAGAGTTGTGCAGCCCGTTCGGGTTGCGGACAAAGGGTGTTGGCGGCCGCCTCTGGCGGCAAAGCCAACCAGGTATTGATTGAAAATACGATTGGCGCCCGGGTGGGGGATGATGTGATCATCGGCCTTGATGAACAGGCACTGCTGCGCGCGTCTGTGGCTGTGTATGGCGGGCCACTGGTACTGATGGTGGCTGGCAGCATTCTGATGCACCGGGTGTTTGGTCCACAGGATATCGCCGCCATTGGTGGCGCCCTTGCAGGCCTTGGCGCCGGGTTCTTGCTGGTGCGGCGCTGGCAGGCGCGGGCCGGAGAGCGCTACAAGCCTCGTCTGCTTCGGGTCAACACAGTGCACGTCTCGACATGTCTGTGATTCCTACCGTTATTTAAGTTGAAAATACACCGGTCAACCCCAGAATAAAACAACCAACAGACGTCATAAGGGGGTAGTTATGCCAGAGCAAGATGTACAGGCCGCCCATGCCCGGTCTTCCGTCACGCCGGGGGCTTTGCTGGGCGCTCTATTGATGGTGGCGGCCATGATGTCGGTGTTCTGGAGCCAGAATGCGGCTGCCAGAAGCCTGCCGGACTTCACCAGGCTGGTTGAAGAGAATTCCAGTGCGGTGGTCAACATCAGTACCACCACCGAAGCGGCAAGCCAGGGCTCCGGATTTCACGGCTCGCCTTTTGACGAGCGCCAGCTGGAACAACTGCCCCCATTTCTTCAGGACTTTTTCCGGGGCCCCCGTTCGCCCTTCGGTGGTTCTCCCCGATCCCAGCAGCCCCGGCGCAGCATGGGGTCCGGTTTTATTGTTTCGGCAGATGGCTATGTGCTGACCAACAACCATGTGGTTGAGGATGCAGACGAGGTTATTGTTCGCCTGAATGATCGCCGGGAGTTTACGGCCACCATTGTCGGAACCGATCCGCGCTCGGATATGGCCGTTTTGAAAATTGAGAATGCCGAGGATCTTCCGGTGGTCAGTGTAGGCCGGTCAAAGGATCTGAAAGTGGGAGAATGGGTATTTGCCATTGGTTCTCCGTTCGGGTTCGACTACACGGTGACCGCAGGGATCGTCAGTGCGCTCGGCCGCTCTCTGCCATCCGAAAACTATGTGCCTTTTATCCAGACAGATGTGGCCATCAACCCGGGGAATTCCGGTGGCCCCCTGTTTAATCTTGACGGCGAAGTGGTGGGCATCAACTCCCAGATTTATACCCGCTCCGGTGGTTTCATGGGGGTGTCTTTCGCTATCCCGATCGATGATGCCATGAACGTATTCCGTCAGCTCAGAGACAGTGGCTCCGTTGCCCGGGGCTGGTTGGGTGTGCTGATTCAGGAAGTAAACCGGGATCTGGCAGAGAGCTTTGGCCTTAAGCGTCCGCGGGGCGCCCTGGTCGCAGAGGTTATGCCTGGCTCGCCTGCAGAAAAGGGTGGGTTGGAATCCGGCGATATTGTGTTGGCCTACAACGGAGAAGATGTCGAGCTGTCGTCTGACTTACCCCCAATGGTTGGTCGAACCCGGATTGGCGAAACCGCAGAGCTGACCGTGTTGCGCGGTGGGCGCGAGATTTCCGTGGATGTTGCGATTGGCCAGTTGCCGGAAGACGGTAGTCAGGTAGCCAGCAGCACACCTGATGCGGACGCCAGTGGTGCAGCCAGCCCGCTGGGGTTGAGTGTGGAGACATTGCCTCCGGAAACGGCCAGTTCCGTGGGTGTCGAGGGTGGTGTCGTGGTCTCTGGTGTCAGTCGCGGGCCAGCGTTTGATGCAGGTATTCGCGCGAGGGACATCATTACCGAGATCAACCGCCAGCAGGTGCGGTCGGTTCGTGACTTCCGCGAGGTGGTCAGTGGGTTGCCGGAAAATCGGGCAGTTTCTGTGCGTGTGGTGCGCCAGGGCAGGGCCATTTACCTGGTGCTCAAGCCCTGATCGGAGCAAGGTAAGCGGTGACCGCCCCCGGGGTATGGCGACATGCCCGGGGGCTTTTTGTTATGCTTTCACTGTCTGCCAATAAGCCGGGTCATGGAACGGACCGATAACAATGATGACTAATAAGGAGCTTCCCCTCCGCCAGCTTCTCAAGCCGCGATACTCCTGGCTCGCCTGGATTGTGTTTTTGGCCGCCTCGGCCACGGCACTCGCGCTCTGGCAATTTTCTATCCGCCTGGTCGACGATCGCACCGAAGCCCGTTTCAGAACCCAGTCCCTGCAATTGAAAACCGCTATCGAAGAACGGCTGCTCAACTACGAACAGGTACTTGCAGGCAGTGCCGGGCTGTTCAGTGTGTCCGGTACCGTTAGCCGGGAGCAGTGGAAAGAGTACATAGACAAGGTCGATATCAACCGCTACTACCCGGGTATTCAAGGCATTGGCTATGTGCAGCGAATAGGTGTGCGGGATATGGCCGACCATATTGCGTCGGTGCGTGCCGGGGGAATTTATCATTATCTGGTACGCCCTCTGGGCACCGGCCCCGATTATTACCCCATGGTATACATGGAGCCCGGCAGCACAGGCAACCGGAAGGCGCTTGGTTACGATGCCTTCAGTGACCCGGTTCACCGGGTTGCCATGGAGCGCGCACGGGATCGTGCCATACCGACCGTAACCGGCAAAGTGGTGTTGGTTCAGGAGTCTGTTGGAGAGGATCAGGCCAGTTTTCTGATGTACTACCCGGTGTACCAGGGCGGGGCAGTGCCGGAGTCCAGGGCTGAGCGCCGAATGCTGCTTCAGGGGTATGTGTTCAGCGCCTTTCGGATGAATAACCTGATCGACGGTATTGTCGGGCTGATTTCGCCTTTTCTGGATGTGCGCATCTATGACAGCGGCGTGGTTGCTCGGGACGCTCTGATGTACGGCTCCAATCTGGGGTCTCTGGATGATGAATACAGTTTCCAGATGAGCCAGAAAATTACCCATGGTGGCCGGGAATGGTTGCTGCAGACCCGTTCCACGCCAGCCTTCGATTTTCTGGCGGCGGATCCCCGGCCACCGATTGTGCTGGGTTCCGGGCTGGTCATCAGCCTGCTGCTGGGGCTGTTCGTTTTCTCGCTGATCAGGTCGCGGCTGATTGCTCAGGTGAGTGCCGGCCGCTATCGCGCCATTACTGAAGGTGCCGCCAACGTTACTCTGGTGATGAGTCGTCAGGGAGACCCCTTGTACGCCAGCCCCTCGTCGCGGGATATTCTGGGTTTCGATCCGGAGACTGTTGCGTCGCTGGAGTTCAGAAATCTGGTGCACATGGAGGACTGGGCGCAATTGCAGCGCGGGTTTGAAGACGCCATAGCAGCGCCGGGGCAGCAGGTACCCGCGGTCAGGGCCCGGATCAGGGATTTTGAGGGCCGCTGGCGGGATATGGAGGGTACTTTTACCGCCATGCTGTCGGTGCCCGGCGTGAACGGCGTGGTTCTGAGCCTGCGGGACCTGACCCAGCTCAAGGCCGCCCAAACCGAGCTGCACCGGCTGGCTTTCTATGATCCTCTGACAGGCTTGGCGAACCGCCAGCTGTTCCGGGATCGTCTGAACCACGTGGTCAGCCGGAGCCGCCGCACCGGCGAGGGCTCGGCCCTGATGTTTCTTGACCTCGATGGCTTCAAGCGCATCAACGACACTCTGGGCCATGATGCCGGTGACGAGCTGCTGTGCCAGGTTGCCCAATGGCTGAAGGGGTGTGTACGGGAAGAGGACTCGGTAGCCCGTTTGGGCGGCGACGAGTTCGTGGTGCTGTTGTCGCGGATTGACGCATCCGATGCAGCCGGCAAGGTAGCCGAGAATATTCTCGCCCGGCTTTGCCAGCGCCTCCGGTTAAACGACCATGAGGTCAGTATCAGTGTCAGTATCGGCATTACCATGATCCCTCACGACAGTGAAGATGCCGGTACTCTGATGAAGTATGCGGATCTCGCCATGTACCGGGCCAAGGAGTTGGGGCGGAATACCTATCAGTTTTTTACCCCCGCGATGAACATCAAGGCGGCTCGCCGTCTGTTGCAGCAGGAAGAGCTGCTCACGGCCCTGGATGGCGACCGGTTTGTGCTGCATTACCAGCCGAAAGTGGATCTGGCCAGCCAGAGGGTTATTGGTGTTGAAGCGTTTCTGCGCTGGCATCACCCCGAGAAGGGGCTGGTATCTGCCCAACAGTTCATCGGGCTGGCGGAAGAGACCGGGCTTATCATTCGCCTTGGCGAACTGGCGTTCCGGCAGGCCTGTATTCAGGTGCAGGCGCTGGAGCGTGCCGGGTTCGAAGCCCTGAAAATCGCCATCAATTTTTCCGTTGCCCAGGTGACCGAGGCCGGGTTCCTCGACATGGTTCGCCGGGTGATCACCGAGACTGGCGTGTCGCCGGAACGGCTTGAGCTGGAAATGCCAGCGGAAGTTCTGAACGAAGATCCCAGAATGCTGAGGGAGCTTCTGATTTCGCTGAACGATCTGGGTGTTTGCCTGATTCTGGACGACTTTGGTACCGGCTCCTGTTCACTGGTCTCGTTGCAGCAATTGCCCCTGGATGTGATCAAAATCGATCACCGCTTCATTCGCGATATACCCTATAACGTAAGCGCTACAGATGTGGCCTCGGCGGTTATTGCTCTGGCCCACAAACTGCACCTGACGGTGGTCGCGGAGGGTGTGGAAACCCTGCAGCAACTGACGTTCCTGAAATCGGCTGGTTGCACCCAATGTCAGGGTAATTTGTTCAGCTATCCGCTGGACGAGGATGCCCTGATCGGGTTCCTGATTCGCCAATACGAGAAGCCGCTGATTTCCTGATCATGGCAATGGCGGCCTGTAACCGGTAAAATCACCGCGTTCCCGGATCCCGGTAGTGGCGCCTCCGGGCCCAACCCTATGCCTTTTATGAGTAATCATTGTCTGTGACTGAACTGAGCCGAATCCGTAACTTTTCCATCATTGCCCACATCGACCACGGTAAATCCACCCTGGCGGATCGCTTTATCCAGATCTGCGGAGGCCTCACCGACCGTGAGATGGCCGAACAGGTGCTGGATTCCATGGATCTTGAGCGAGAACGGGGCATTACCATCAAGGCCCAGTGTGTGACGCTAAACTACACGGCCAAAGATGGTGAAACCTACAAGCTGAATTTCATCGACACCCCGGGGCACGTGGATTTCTCGTACGAGGTTTCCCGTTCTCTGTATGCCTGCGAGGGTGCCTTGCTGGTGGTGGATGCGGGCCAGGGGGTAGAGGCGCAGTCCGTGGCCAACTGCTACACCGCCATCGAGCAGGGGCTTGAGGTGGTTCCCGTCCTGAACAAGATGGATCTGCCCCAGGCTGAGCCGGAACGGGTGGCTGGGGAAATTGAAGACATTATCGGCATCGAAGCCGCGGATGCCGTGCGCTGTAGTGCCAAGAGCGGGCTGGGAGTAGAAGACGTTCTGGAAGACCTGATCCAGAAGATTCCGCCCCCCAAAGGCGACCGGAATGCGCCTTTGCAGGCGCTGATCATCGACTCCTGGTTCGACAATTATCTGGGCGTGGTGTCTCTGGTACGGATTACCGAGGGTGTGCTGCGCAAGGGCGACAAGATCGTTATCAAGTCCACCAAGAAGGCCTGGTCGGCGGACAAAGTGGGTGTTTTCAATCCCAAACCAACCGATACCAATGTGCTGGAAGCGGGCGATGTCGGGTTTGTGGTGGCGGGTATCAAGGATATTCATGGTGCGCCGGTCGGTGACACTATTGTGCATCAGAAACATGCCGAAGAAACACCGATGTTGCCGGGGTTCCAGAAGATCAAGCCCCAGGTGTATTCAGGTATGTTCCCGGTTAGCGCCGACGACTATGACGATTTCCGGGACGCGCTGGAAAAACTCACCCTGAACGATGCCTCGCTGTTCTTCGAGCCGGAAAACTCCGATGCGCTCGGGTTCGGTTTCCGCTGTGGTTTCCTGGGCATGTTGCACATGGAAATCATCCAGGAGCGCCTGGAGCGGGAATACGATCTGGACCTGATTACCACTGCACCCACGGTTATCTATGAGGTGGTGACCAAACAGGGTGAAACCCTGTCGGTGGATAACCCGTCGCGGTTGCCGGATGTGGGTTCCATCGAAGAAATGCGTGAGCCGATCGTCGAGGCCAATATCCTGGTGCCACAGGAGCACCTGGGCAATGTTATTGCCCTGTGTGAAGAAAAGCGTGGTGTTCAGAAGAACATGCATTTCATGTCTACGCAGGTGCAGCTGACCTATGAGTTGCCCATGGCGGAGGTGGTCATGGACTTTTTTGACCGGGTCAAGTCAGCGAGCCGCGGCTTTGCGTCGCTGGATTATCACTTTGTCCGGTTCCAGGCCGCTAATCTGGTGCGCCTGGATGTGTTGATCAATGGCGATCGTGTTGATGCCCTTGCACTGATTGTGCATAAGGAGCAGTCGCACTATCGTGGCCGCCAGCTGATCGAAAAGATGAAGGAACTGATCCCCCGGCAGATGTTTGATATCGCCATTCAGGCGGCTATTGGTACCCACGTAGTCTCGCGGGTGACTGTCAAGGCGCTGCGCAAGAACGTGACGGCCAAGTGTTATGGCGGCGACGTCAGCCGTAAGAAGAAGCTGCTTCAGAAGCAGAAGGAAGGTAAAAAACGCATGAAGCAGCTGGGTAATGTCGAGGTGCCTCAGGAAGCGTTTCTTGCTGTGTTGAAAGTGGATAAATAAGACAAAGGCACCTGGATGGACATCAATTTCCCACTGGTACTCGTGGTTCTCACCTTTGCCACTGGCGTGATCTGGCTGGCTGATGTGCTGTTCCTGAAAAAGCGCCGGTTGGCCGAAGCAGGCCAGAGTGCAGACGTAAGTGCCAGTGCGGGCTCAGACGCCCAGAGTACAGCCGGTTCCGATACCCGGGAGCCCTGGCTGATCGATGTCAGTCGCTCCTTCTTTCCGGTGCTGGCGGTCGTTCTGGTGTTGAGGTCGTTTCTGATTGAACCCTTCCAGATACCGTCCGGCTCTATGTTGCCAACGCTGGAAGTGGGCGATTTCATCCTGGTGAACAAATACGCTTATGGTCTTCGGCTGCCGGTAGCGGGCACCAAGGTGGTTGAAATCGGCGATCCCCAGCGGGGCGACGTGATGGTTTTCCGCTATCCGGAAGACGGTGTTACCAATTACATCAAACGGGTGATCGGGCTGCCTGGAGACCGCATCCGGTACTGCAACAAGCAGCTGTTTATCAACGATGAACCGGTACCCAGAGACTTTGTTGCCCGCCTGCCACCGGTAGAGCGCTGGCGGGAGCAGCTTGACGACGTAGAGCATGATCTCTACCTGACCATGAACCGGTTAACAGGGGCTGGTGAGGGCGAGTGGGTGGTGCCCGCGGGGCACTACTTTGTGATGGGTGACAACCGGGACAACAGTAACGACAGCCGTTTCTGGGGTACGGTGCCGGACGACATGGTGGTGGGTAAGGCATTTGCCATCTGGATGCACTGGAAATCCCTGACAAGTCTGCCATCTTTTGACCGTGTGGGTGGCATTCAATAATGAGAAAGATTTCGGAGCAAACTCTGATGCTAAACAAATACCCGGCAAGCCTTGGGCGTCAGCAGGGCGGGGCGTTAACCCTGATGATAGTGGCTCTGTTTTTCGGCAGCCTGTTGACGCTTGCCATCAAGATTGGCCCGGCCTATCTCGATGACTTTACCATTCAGGAAGCTCTGCAGAGCCTTGATGGTACCGAGGGTCTGTCGAGGATGGGGCCAGCCCAGGTAAGAACCCTGATCAACAAGCGGTTGAGCGTGAATAACGTCGATGGTTTCGATGCCAAAAACATCGCCGTTGAAAAAAATGGTGAACGGGTAATCATCAAAGTGGATTACGAAGTTCGCAATAATGTCTTCCGGAATGTGGACACCGTTGTCCACTTCCAGCACGAGTACGAGTTCAAGGGCCAGTGAATTCAAAACCAGACCTAGACCAGCTTCAGCGCCGCATCGGCTATCAGTTTAAAGAACCGGAGCGCCTGTTGCTGGCGCTCACCCACCGCAGTTTTGGCAACCAGAACAACGAGCGCCTTGAGTTTCTTGGCGACTCCATCGTCAATATGGTGATTGCCGAGCATCTGTACATGCACTTCGAGAAGGCCCGGGAAGGCCAGCTAAGCCGTTTGCGGGCCCGAATGGTCAAAGGGGTCACCCTGGCCGAAATCGGTCGGGAATTTGAACTCGGCAAGTACCTGCGGCTTGGCTCTGGCGAGCTGAAAAGCGGGGGCTTCCGGCGGGAGTCGATTCTGGCAGACGGTGTGGAATCCATCATCGGTGCCATCTATCTCGACAGCGATTTCTATACCTGCCGGGAGCAGGTGCTGCGCTGGTTCGAGCATCGGCTGGCCAATCTGGATATCCAGGACACCCAGAAAGACCCGAAAACACGGTTGCAGGAATACCTTCAGTCCCGACAATTCCCCTTGCCCCGCTATGAAGTGGTCTCGGTGGATGGCGAAGCCCACAACCAGACGTTTCATGTATCCTGTGCTTTGCCTTCCCTCGATCGGAAGACCACAGGCACCGGCAGTAGCCGCCGCATTGCCGAGCAGCAGGCTGCCCGCAATGCGCTCAAGAAACTGGGTGTGGAGACGCCTTGATGAATGATATTACCCGCCCGGAAAATCCCGACAGCCGCTGTGGTTTCGTTGCCATCGTTGGCAGGCCGAACGTGGGCAAGTCAACGCTGCTCAATCACATTCTCGGCCAGAAACTGAGTATTACCTCACGCAAGCCCCAAACCACCCGGCATCAGGTGCTGGGGATCAAGACCGATGGTCCGGTGCAGGCGATCTATGTGGACACCCCGGGCATGCACGAGGAAGAGCCCCGGGCGTTGAACCGTTACATGAACAAGGCAGCATCGTCTGCGCTGATCGATGTTGATGTGGTGATTTTTGTGGTCGACCAGCTGGCCTGGACCAGTGCAGACGACATGGTGCTGGAAAAGCTGCGCAGGCTGTCCTGCCCGGTAATCCTGGCGGTCAACAAGGTCGACAAACTGGAAAACCGGGGCCTGCTGTTGCCGCACCTTGATGCGCTTTCCCGTAAACTGGACTTTGCCGAAATCATCCCGCTATCGGCACTCAGAGAAACCAACCTGGAGCCTCTGGAAACCGCCGTTGGCCGTTTCCTGCCCGAAAGCATTCATTTCTATCCCGACGACCAGATTACCGACCGCAGTGAGCGTTTCATGGCGGCGGAAATGGTACGGGAAAAAATCACCCGGCAGCTGGGCGCGGAATTGCCTTATTCGGTGGCCGTGGAGATCGAGGAGTTCAAGACCGAAGGCAAGACTCTGCATATCTCGGCGCTGATTCTGGTTGAGCGGGAAGGCCAGAAGAAAATTCTGATCGGCGATAAAGGCGAACGCCTGCGCCGTATTGGTCAGGAGGCCCGCACCGACATGGAGCGGATGTTTGGTTCCAAGGTGATGTTGCGTTTGTGGGTAAAAGTGAAGCGGGGCTGGGCCGACAGCGACCGTGCACTAAAGAGTCTCGGCATGGGCGACCTCTGAGGCTGGCATGAAAGGGGCGGTGCAACAGGAGCCCGCGTATGTGCTGCACCGGCGGCCCTGGCGGGAGACAGCCTTGCTGGTGGATTTGTTCACCCTCAACTGCGGTCGTATCAGCGTGATAGCCCGTAGTGCCACCAGCAGCAAAAGTCCGCTCAAGGCCCAGTTGCAGCCGTTCCAGCCGTTGCTTGTAGACTGGATCGGAAAAAGCGATTTGAAATCCCTGGTACAGCTTGAGGTTCGCAGCGCGCCGGCGATCGCCAAACCGCGGGCCATGTACAGTGGCTTTTACCTCAATGAACTGCTTCAGCGGGTTTTGCCACCTTCCGATCCCTCACCGGCGCTTTTTGCCCACTACATCGAGACCCTGCAGGCGCTGGCGGAACTGTCGGAGGGCGCCGATGTGGAACCCCTGTTGCGTCGTTTCGAGAGGGTGTTTGCCGCGTCACAGGGCTACAGTTTTCGCTGGGACGAAGCAATGGATACCGGGTCGGCCGTGCAGCCGGGCATCCGCTATGGATATGAGCCTACCCGGGGAATTATCGAGTGCCCGGATCATAACTGCCTGCTCCGGCAGTTGCCGGGTGAGGATCTGCTGGCGCTGGCCGCCGATAATTTTCTTGATGAGGCACCGCGCAGAACCGCCAAACGGGTTATGCGGGTGTTGATTGATTACTTGTTGCAGGGCAAGCCTTTGCACAGCCGGGAACTTTTTCGCCATTCAAATCCGTCTGCTGGGAGAACATCATGACGTCCCGAGTTTTGCTTGGAGTGAACATCGACCACGTCGCCACCCTTCGACAGGCCCGGGGAACCCGATACCCGGATCCTGTCCAGGCTGCATTGGTGGCTGAAGAGGCCGGTGCGGACGGGATTACCATTCATCCCCGGGAAGATCGCAGGCACATTCAGGATCGCGATGTGCTGCTGCTCAGGGATGTACTGCAAACTAAAATGAACCTTGAAATGGCGGTCACCGACGCGATGTTGGCGTTTGCCGGTCAGGTACGCCCGGAGTGCGTCTGCCTGGTGCCGGAGAAGCGTGAAGAACTGACCACCGAGGGTGGTCTGGATGTAGTCGGGCAGGAAGCCAGGGTGGCCAGGGCCTGTGAGCAACTCGCGGCGATCGGTTCAGAAGTGTCTCTGTTCATTGATCCCGATCGGGAGCAGATCGACGCGGCTGTTCGTTGCGGGGCCCCTGTGATCGAACTGCATACCGGAGAATACGCCGAGGCGCAGACGCCGAAAGCAATCGAGGCGTCTTACCAGATTCTGGCTGATGCCGTTGGCTATGCCAGAAAGAAGGGCTTGATCGTCAATGCCGGCCACGGCCTGCATTACCACAACACTGAGCGCGTAGCGGCCATTCCCGGCATCAATGAATTGAATATCGGCCATGCAATCATCGCCCGAGCCGTATTTACCGGCCTGAAAGATGCGGTGCGGGACATGAAAGCGATTCTGGACAGAGCACGCCCCTGAGCCGTTTCAGGTGGTTTCCGGCTGGCGCTGCTGTTCCCGGAACAGGCGCTGCCAGTCGGTTCTGTCGCTCCACATCTGCAGACGCTCCATAGCGGCTATCAACTGGTCTTTCAGGATTGCGCGATCCGGCGATTCGCATTTCAAGGCTGTTTCAAACCGGTTGGCGATGGTGCGCAACTCGGGAACGCCACAATACCGGGTTGCTCCGTGCAGTTTATGAACACACTCAAGTAATAAGCTCTGCTGGTTGTCCTGCCAGAGCTTGTTTACCCGCCCGATGTCTTCCGGCAGCTGTTCCAGCAGCATACTGAACAACTCCTCGGCCAGATCGGTTTTGCCTGCCGCCAGCTGGATGCTTTCTTCCACGCTGACACAGTCCTGTTGCATGCGGCGGTTGGATGGCCGCAGCGGACGGCGGGTGTCACGCACTTCGGAAATTCCGGTGCCATTGCCGGGCTGGCGGGCATCAAAGCCGGTGTACTCGCGGATCAGATCCTCCAGCTGATGGCTACTGATCGGCTTGGCCATGTAGCCGTCAAAGCCCTGTTGCGACAGCTTGTCCTGTTCGTCGGCCAGGGCGTGAGCGGTCAGGGCGATGATGGGCGTCCGGTGAGAGCCTGTATCCAATGCGCGGATGCGGGATGTGGTTTCAACGCCATCCATGCCCGGCATCTGGAGATCCATGAATACCAGGTCGAAGGCGTGCTGGCGAACTTTGGACAGGGCCTCGAATCCGCTGGCGGCACCTTCGGCGTCCAGGTGGCAGTCGTGGAGCAGCGTCATGACCAGCTTCAGGTTGGCCTCGTTGTCGTCAACCGCGAGTATGCGCGGGGTGCGGGCGGGCCGGGCATTTGGCGCCGGTAAGCTGGTGTGCCCCGGGGCCTGGTTGCCAGCTTGTATGCCGTGAATCAGCAAGAGCAGTTCGTCGTAAAGTGCATCACGGCAGACCGGCTTCGTGAGGTGGCCGCTGGCAAGTCCGGACAACGGTGTATCGTGGGTTTCCAGCGTCGGGGTCAGGAGTAGGGTGCGGCAGTCGCGCTCTACCTCCAGAGACCTTAACAGGCTGCAGTATTGGCTGGAATTCAGCAAATGACGGGTGATGCCGATGAGCGCAGTGGCATAGCCCTCCTGACGTTTTTGTGCTTCCTCTACCCGCTCCAGCAAGGCGCCGGGGGACGACACGCAATCCACCGATATACCCCATTCCCGCAACAGGTGCTCAACCGCCAGGCCGGTGGTTTTCTGTTGTTCCAGATAGATGATCCGCTCACCCTGGAGCGACTCTTTTGGTGATCCGGCGTCGATTGTCGCGGACAGCTCCGGTGTCAGAGTAAACCAGAAGGTTGAACCCTTGCCGAGCTCGCTTTCCAGGCCGATCTTACCGCCCATTTCTTCCACCAGCCGTTTGGAGATGGCCAGGCCAAGACCGGTACCGCCATACTGCCGCGCCGTTGAAGCATCTGCCTGGTTAAACGCATTGAACAGGGATTGCTGCTGGGCACGGGAAAGCCCCACGCCGGAATCGGCAATACTCAGGCGCAGGGTAACCTGGTTGTTTTCTGTGTCCTCGTCTTCCAGGCTGACCCGCAGCACGACTTCGCCGGTCTGGGTAAACTTGATGGCGTTGTTCACCAGATTGGTGATGACTTGTTTCACCCGCAGCGGGTCGCCCATGATGTTATCCGGCACATCGTTATAGACCAGCGGCACCAGATCCAGATTTTTGGTATGGGCTGCGGGTGCCAGCATTACCATAACTTCTTCAACAATATCCCGGAGTGCGAACGGCACCCGGTCCAGAATCAGCTTGCCTGCTTCGATTTTCGAGAAGTCCAGAATGTCGTTGATGATGGTGAGCAGGATTTCCGAGGATTTCCGGATGGTATTCAGGTGATCCCGCTGCTGCCGGGGCAGGGGACTTTTCAGTAACAGTTCGGTAAAGCCGATGATGCCGTTCAGGGGCGTGCGGATTTCATGGGACATATTGGCCAGGAACTCGGATTTGATCCGGCTGGCTTCCAGCGCTTCCTTGCGGGCGAAATCCAGTTCGATATTCTGGATTTCAATGGTTTCGAGGGTTTCCCGTAAATCTTCCGTGGCCTGATCGATATTCTGCTGCATCTCCGCCTGGGCCCGACTGAGTTCGGCAGCCATATCGTTCAGGCCGGACTCCAGTTGCTCGAATTCGGGCCCGGCAGCAGTGTAGACCCTGGTTTCCAGCTTGCCTTCTTTGAGCCTGGCGACAGCTTCGTTGAGTTCAAAGACCGGATCGGTGAACGCGCGGCTCAGTCGTAGCGCAACCGCCAGGCTCAACAGTACGCCTGCAATGATGAGCAACAGGGAAATCAGCAGTGCTTTGTAGGTCTCTTTCTCGGTGCGCACGTGAGACATTTCTACCGCAACCCAGCCCAGAGGTGCTTCCAGTTTGGCAGCGGATTGCCTGGCATCCGGGTCGAGCATGGTCTCGATCATCAGATCCTGCAGGTAGACCGGTGTAATGAAGCGGGTGCTGCTGGCATGAACAACCTGGCCCGGACCCTCTGCGCTCAGCGGCAGCGGCGTAGCAGTATTGGTGCTGCCGGGGCCGCTGTGCAGCAGGCGCTGGCCTTCGCTGTCATAAAAAGTGATCGATCGGGCATCCTGCTCTTCGAGCAACGCATTGGACAGGTTGCTGAGCAGGCTGCGGTTGGCCGTGAACAGGCCGTATTCGGAGCCAGCGGCCAACTGGCGGGACAGGGATTCCCCGCGGTCTTTCAGCAGGCTTTCAATGTTGTTAACCCAGCTGTAGGTAAAAAACAGCCCCAGCATCAAGGTTGTCAGCAGAGTGGGAACCAGTGTTACCACCAGAACCTTTTTACGAATGCCCCAACGTCGCATACTCTGTTCCTGTTCTTGGTTTTCTTGCTGCCGCCCTGTGCCGGGCACGGGTGGCAGACACGTCCTTGTGGCCGGAACCACTCGCCGATTTTTCCGTGGCGGCGTGCAGCCCAGATGCTGTCAGATATAGCTGCCTGTCATGGAAATAGCGATAAGCTGTATTGGGACACGGCGGCCATAACGCGTATGATTCCAAGCCGAAAGTGTATCACAGGGATTGCTTATGATTTTCCCCACCATAGAAGATTATGTCGGCCACACGCCGTTGGTTCGCCTGCAACGCCTGGCCGGAAATACCAGTAATGTCATTCTGGCAAAGCTGGAAGGAAACAATCCGGCCGGGTCGGTAAAAGACCGGCCCGCACTGGGTATGATTCAGGAAGCCGAACGACGTGGGGAAATCGCGCCGGGCGATACCCTGATTGAAGCCACCTCCGGCAATACCGGCATTGCACTGGCCATGGCGGCAGCCATCAAGGGCTACCGGATGGTGCTGATTATGCCGGACAACCTGAGCGAGGAGCGCCGGGCCTCGATGCGTGCCTATGGCGCCCGGGTGATCAATGTCAGCCGCGAGGAAGGCATGGAGGGGGCCCGGGATCTGGCGCTTCGGATGGAAGCCGAGGGCAAAGGCAAGGTATTGGATCAGTTCAGCAACGCCGATAATCCCCTGGCTCATTACCGCACCACCGGGCCGGAAATCTGGGAGCAGACCTCCGGGCGGGTGACCCATTTTGTCAGTTCCATGGGCACCACTGGCACCATTATGGGAGTGTCCCGTTATCTGAAAGAGCGTAACCCCGATATCTCGATCGTTGGCCTGCAGCCTGAAGACGGGGCTTCAATACCCGGAATCCGGCGCTGGCCTGAGGAATACCTACCCAAAATCTACGAAGCCAGCCGGGTTGACCAGGTGCTGGATATTGGCCAGCAGGAAGCCGAAGACACTATGCGGGCGCTGGCCGAGCAGGAAGGGATCTTCTGTGGCGTGTCCTCCGGTGGCGCGATTGCGGCATCGCTCAGGTTGTCCCGCGAGGTTGAAAACGCCGTAATCGTGGCCATTATCTGTGACCGCGGAGACCGATATCTTTCTACCGGTGTCTTCCCCAGCGCCTGAATGACCCGCCAAAAGAGACTGTATGTATGAGTAAGCGCCGCCGCAAGGTTCTGCCCAAAGAGCCCGTACGCTGTGAAATTGAAACCCTCAGCCATGATGGCCGGGGGATTGCCCGAGCCGATGGCAAAACCCAGTTCGTTGATGGCGCACTGCCCGGTGAAACCGTGATGGCCAAAATGGTCAGCACCCGCAGTCGGTTTGACGAACTGCGCACCACCGAGGTTCTGGAGTCGGTGGCTGAGCGGCAAACGCCACCCTGCGAATATGCCGACCTTTGCGGCGGCTGCAGCCTGCAGCACATGAGTGCCGATGCCCAGATCCGGTTCAAGGAAAACACCCTGCGGGAGCATTTTGCCCATTTCGGCGGCATTGAGCCGGAACAGTGGATTGAGCCCATGCGTTCGCCGGATGCGCTCGGGTACCGGCGCAAGGCCCGCCTTGGCGTGCGTTACGTCAAAGCCCGGGAGTCTGTTCTGGTGGGGTTTCGGGAGAAACGGAACAGCTTTCTGACCGACATTGACCGCTGCGTGGTTCTCGATCCCCGGATTGGCGAACGGATCCTGCCCCTGAGGGCTTTGTTGCACAGTATGGCGGCATTTGACCGTATTGCTCAGGTTGAAGTTGCCTGTGGCGATGACATGGCGGCCATGGTGTTCCGGAATATGGATGACCTGGTTCCGGAGGATAGGGACAAGCTGGTCGCGTTCGGGCAGGAGCACGATGTGCACGTGTACCTGCAGCCCAAGGGGCCGGATACCGTGCATCGGATCTGGCCGGCCTCCGAAAGCCGGGATGAAGAGCGCCTGATGTTCCGGATGGAGGAATTTGACCTGGAGATGGCCTTTCATCCCATGGACTTCACCCAGGTAAATGCGGGTATCAACCGGAATATGGTACACCGGGCTGTGGAATGGCTGGATGTTCAGCCGGGTGAGCGGGTGCTGGATCTGTTCTGTGGCCTGGGCAACTTTACCCTGCCGCTGGCCCGCAAGGGCGGTCAGGTGGTCGGCGTGGAGGGGGACGATGCCATGGTGGTTCGTGGCCGTGAAAACGCCCGCCGTAATGGATTGTCGAATGTAGACTTCCATGGTGCCGATCTGCACGGTGATTTCACTGGTCAGTCGTGGGCCAAAGAAGGTTTCGACAAGATCCTGATTGACCCGCCCCGCTCGGGTGCGGAAGAAATCTGCAAGTACCTGACAGCGTTTGGTGCCAATCGTATTGTTTACGTGTCCTGTAATCCGGCAACTCTGGCCAGGGATGCGGGTGTGATGGTTCGCAACGGATATCGTCTGGTGCGGGCTGGCATTATGGACATGTTTCCACACACCACTCACGTTGAATCCATCGCGCTGTTCGAGCGGGATGGCGAACGCTGAAGCCAGGCGGGACACTGGGCACAGGGCCAGACGGCCTGGAAACCAAACAGGATAAAGCGGGTAAAGCGTTACCATGGTGAAAGTACGGGAAGACTATTCGGTCAGTGGTGATGGCGAGGTGGATATTGGCCGCTTCGTGCAGCACATTGCTGAACAGACCCACCTTGAGGATCCGGAAAAACTCCGCCTGGCGTGTGAAAAAGCCGCGGCCATCGCCGACAAGGCGTTTCGGGAAGACCGGCTTTGGGCACCGGGCGCCAGCAGTTTTCTGACCGGCCTGGAAATGGCTCAGGTACTGGCGGAGTTGCATCTGGATCAGGCCAGTGTCATCGCCGCGGTGCTTTACCGGGCGGTACGGGAAGAACGGGTTGCTCTGGAGACCATTCGCCTGGAGTTCGGTGACGAGGTGGCAGCGCTGATCAATGGCGTGCAGCAGATGGCGGCTATTTCCTCCATCCATCACCCGCTCAAGGGCAATGTACTGGGCCAGAGTGAGGGCCAGCTGGACAACGTCCGCAAGATGCTGGTTACCATGATTGACGATGTCCGGGTGGCCCTGATCAAGCTGGCGGAACGTACCTGTGCGATCCGCGCGGTGAAGGATGCACCGGAAGAAAAGCGCATGCGGGTGGCCCGGGAAGTCTTCGATATCTATGCACCACTGGCCCATCGTCTGGGGATCGGACACATCAAGTGGGAGCTGGAAGACCTGTCCTTCCGTTACCTGCACAGCTCGGCCTACAAAAAAATCGCCAAACTGTTGGATGAAAAACGCCTGGATCGGGAGAGCTACATCCGGCGGGTGATCGAGACCCTGCAAACGGAACTGAAAGCGTCGGGCATCAAGGCAGAGCTGACTGGCCGTGCCAAGCACATCTACAGTATCTGGCGAAAAATGCGCAACAAGGGCATCGATTTTTCCCAAGTTTATGATGTGCGGGCAGTGCGCATACTGGTGCCGGAAGTGCGGGACTGTTATGCCGCGCTGGGCATTGTGCATACCCTCTGGCGGCACATTCCTAACGAATTCGATGACTACATCGCCAACACCAAGGAAAACGGTTACCAGTCCCTGCACACGGCCGTGATTGGCCCGGAGGGCAAGGTGGTGGAGGTGCAGATCCGTACCCATGACATGCATGAGGAAGCCGAGCTGGGCGTATGCGCCCATTGGCTTTACAAGGGCACGGATACCAAGAACAAGTCCACCGGTTACGATGCCAAGATCAACTGGCTGCGCCAGGTTCTGGAGTGGCAGGAAGAGCTGGGGGATATTTCCGGGCTGGCGGACCATCTGAAAACCGATGTGGCATCGGATCGGGTGTACGTGTTCACCCCGGAGGGCCATGTCGTTGACTTGCCCCAGGGCGCAACGCCGGTGGATTTTGCCTACCGGGTGCACACTGAAATCGGTCACGCCTGCCGGGGCGCCCGGGTAAACAGTCGGATTGTGCCGCTGACTTACCCGCTGAAAACCGGCGATCAAATCTTTATTCTGACCTCGAACAACGCCGCCCCGAGCCGGGACTGGCTGAACCCCAGCCTGGGTTACATCCAGACCTCCCGGGCCCGGGCCAAGGTGACCCACTGGTTCAAACAGCAGGATCGCGATCGCAATGTGCTGGATGGCCGGGCGATTCTGGAAGACGAATTCAAACGATTGTCACTGTACGACCTTGAGCTTTCGCAGCTGGCGGCCAAGGTGAACTATCACAGTGCCGACGATATGTTTGCCGCCATTGGTGCTGGCGACCTGCGCCCGACCCACGTGGCCAACGTGGCCCAGCAGATGCTTGAGCCGCAAACCGAACAGCTCGACCTGAAGCTGGCGCCGAACCGGAAGAAGGCCTACGACACCGATTCGGACATTCAGATCCTGGGCGTCGGCAAACTGAAAACCCAGGTGGCCAAGTGCTGTAAACCCTTGCCCGGTGACCCCATTGGCGGCTACATCACAGTGGGCCGTGGCGTCACCGTGCATCGTCAGGACTGCATCACGTTTCTGAATCTGCAGGAATTCGAGCCCAACCGGATTATTGAGGTGAACTGGGGCGGAACGCCTGCCGCTGTCTACCCGGTAGACGTTGAGATTGAGGCTTACGATCGATCCGGGCTGTTGCGCGATATCACCCAGTTATTGTCGTCTTCCCGCAGCGATGTGCTGGCACTCAACACCCTGACCAACAAGGACGAAAATACCGCCACCATTCGCATTACCGTGGAGATTTCCAGCCTGGAACAGCTGGCCCGTTTGCTGGCACAGATTCGTAACCTGCCGAACATCATCGACGTAAGGCGCAAACGCACATGAACTACAACATAGAGGATCTCAAGGCCCTGATGGCCCGGCTGCGGCACCCGGATATCGGCTGCCCCTGGGATACCCGGCAAACCTTCGACAGCATCGTGCCTCATACCATTGAAGAGGCCTACGAGGTTGCCGATGCCATTGATCAGCAGGATTACCCGCATCTGAAAGACGAGTTGGGCGATTTGCTGTTCCAGGTGATCTTCTATGGCCAGATGGGGAAAGAGCAGGGGCACTTCGACTTTGATGGCATTGTTGACCATCTGGTGCGCAAACTGATCCGCCGGCATCCGCATGTTTTCCCGGAAGGGACTCTGGACAGCCGGGTTGATCCCGATAACCGGCCCAGCGAAGCCTGGATCAAGGAAAGCTGGGAGCGCATCAAGGCCGAAGAACGGGCGGCAAAACCGGCATCGGATGCCCCGGCAAGCCGCCTGGATGGTATTGCCCGAACCCTGCCCGCCATGGCCCGGGCGGAAAAACTGCAACGCCGAGCGGCCCGGCACGGCTTCGACTGGCCGGATATTGGCCCGGTGTTTGACAAGCTGCACGAAGAAATCGACGAGCTGAAAGAAGCCTGGCAGGCCGCAGAACAGGGTGCGGGCGAGCGGGATGCGGTGGAAGACGAGCTGGGCGATCTGATCTTTGTGTGCGTCAACTTGGCGCGGTTTATGAAAGTGAACCCCGAGCAGGCGTTGAACCGAACCAATCACAAGTTTGACGCCAGGTTCCGGGCAATCGAAAAGGTGCTCTCGGAGCAGGGGCGCAACCTGGACGACGAAAGTCTGGATGCCCTTGACGCCATCTGGCAAAGCGTAAAGGGCGTTGAGAAGGACTAGCCAATAGACTTTCCGGGTTCATTCTTAGTATCTTGAGTTCATTGTGTCTGCGTCAATTCAGAAGGAACTCAATGTGACCGAACTGCATCCGGATCTCCGTGAAAACGTGCGCTTGCTGGGGGAATTGCTGGGTAAGAGCATTCTCCAGTATCCAGGCCAGGCGTGTTTTGATCGAATTGAGGAAATCCGGGCGGCAGCGAAAGCCGACCGGCGCCAGGAGAGTGGCTCCGGCCAGCGACTGGTGACCTTGCTGGGGCAGCTGAGCGACGATGAGCTGTTGCCGGTCACCCGAGCCTTCAACCAGTTTCTCAATCTGGCTAATCTGGCCGAGCAGTACCATGGGATTCGCCGCAAGCAGGGCCATGCTTCGGATCTGATGGTGGAGTCCCTGGATGACGTGTTCTCTCGCCTGAAACAGGGCGGGATCGATCCAGAGGAGCTGCACCGCCGGGTTGCCGACCTGCAGGTGGAGTTTGTGCTTACCGCGCACCCCACCGAAGTCGCCCGGCGCACCCTGATACTGAAATACGATGAAATGTCGGATTGCCTTGCCCGGCTCGATCACGAGGATCTCCTGGCGTCTGAGCGGGAAGAGTTGGTTAGCAGGCTTGGCCAGCTGATTACCGAAGCCTGGCACACCGACGAAATTCGCCATGAACGGCCCACCGCGGTCGACGAGGCGAAATGGGGCTTCGCGGTGATCGAAAACAGCCTCTGGCAAGCCCTGCCCACGTTTCTCCGCCAACTGGACAGCTCGCTGATCGACGCCACCGGGCAGGGCCTTCCGCTGCAGGCTTCACCGGTGCGGGTGGCGTCCTGGATGGGGGGCGACCGGGACGGCAACCCCAATGTCACCCACGACGTTACCCGACAGGTGTTTCTGCTTGGCCGCTGGATGGCAGCCGACCTGTACCTTCGGGATATCCGCTCGTTGCGGGCAGAATTGTCCATGTGGCAGGCCAGCGATGAATTGCGACAACAGGTTGGCGACAGTCGGGAACCCTATCGTGAAGTGTTGGCAGGCTTGCGCGACCGGTTGATCAAAACCCGGGACTGGGCCGAAGCCCGGGTGCGCGGCGAGGCGGCCGATGACGCGGGCATCCTGTTCGAAAAAGAAGACCTCACCGAACCTCTGGAGCTGTGTTACCGGTCGCTGGTGGACTGCGGCATGGAAGCCATCGCCAACGGTCCATTACTGGATACCATTCGTCGGGCCCATACCTTTGGCTTGCCACTGATTCGTCTGGATATCCGCCAGGAGGCCGCCCGCCATACCGAAGCGGTAGCAGAGATTGTCGACTATCTGGGCCTTGGTGATTATCAGACCTGGAGCGAAAAAGAGAAGCAGGCCTTTCTGATCAAGGAGCTGCGCGGGCGGCGCCCGCTGGTGCCCCGCAACTGGGAGCCTTCCGAGCCGGTGCGGGAAGTGCTGGCCACCTGTGAAGTGGTTGCCCGGCAGACGCCCGAGGCTCTGGGTTCCTATGTGATTTCCATGGCCAGCAAACCCTCGGATGTACTGCATGTGATTCTTTTGTTGCGGGAAGCAGGCATGACTTTCCCGATGCGAGTGGTACCGCTGTTCGAGACCCTGGATGATTTACGCCAGGCACCCGACAGTATGGCTGCGCTCTACGAAGTGGACTGGTATCGGGATTATTGCCGGGGCCGTCAGGAAGTGATGATCGGCTACTCGGACTCCTCCAAGGATGCCGGCCAGCTGATGGCTGCCTGGGCCCAGTATCAGGCACAGGAACAATTGACCAAAGTGGCCAGTCAGCATGGCATTCACCTGACCCTGTTTCATGGCCGGGGTGGCACCGTCGGCCGCGGCGGCGGGCCCGCCAACCGGGCGATTCTGTCGCAGCCGCCCGGGTCGGTAAACGGCAGTTTCCGGATTACCGAGCAGGGTGAGATGATCCGCTTCAAATTCGGGCTGCCCAGGCTGGCCGTGCAGAGTCTCACGCTCTACACCACGGCGGTGATTGAGGCGACGCTGGCGCCGCCCCCTGCGCCGGAGGATAGCTGGCGCGAAACCATGGACTGGCTGACCGAAAAGTCCCTGGCGGCCTACCGCTCTGTGGTTCGCGAGAATCCGGATTTTGTACCCTATTTCCGGCAAGTGACACCGGAAACTGCGCTGGGCAAGCTGGCACTGGGTAGTCGGCCAGCCCGACGCAAACCCACCGGCGGTGTCGAAAGCCTGCGCGCCATCCCGTGGATTTTTGCCTGGACCCAGATGCGCCTGATGCTGCCAAGCTGGCTGGGCAGTGATGTTGCGTTGGAAGACGCGGCCCGGGATGGCCGGTTGCCGCAGATGCGGGAAATGATGCAGGGCTGGCCGTTCTTCCGAACTTACGTGGATATGCTGGAGATGGTGTTGGCGAAAGCAGATCTTCGCATTGCCAGCTATTACGAACAAACACTGGTGACCGATCCGGTGCTGCAGACTCTGGGCAAAAGCTTGCGGGAACGGCTGGATGGCTGTGTCGATCGGCTGCTGGAACTCAAGGAGCAGGCCGAATTGCTGGAGCATGAGCCGGTGTTCGCCCACTCCATGAAAGTGCGTAATCCCTATACAGACCCTTTGCACTATTTGCAGGCCGAGTTGCTTCGCCGCGATCGTGACAACGAAGCTCGGGGAGAGGTGGCGGATCGGGTGGAGCGCGCCCTGAAGGTCACTATGGCGGGCATATCCGCCGGTATGCGAAATACCGGTTAATGTGCATAATAGCGCCGGGGCGGGAACGCCCCGACCATTCATCATAAGGAGTCTGCTGCTTGGCACTGTCGGAGAGACTGGCGCGCTTTTTCGCCCGCAAAGGCATTGAATACCAGCACCTGGAAGTAGACACAGCGGCCAGCCTGGATGCCGCCGTGCTGGCCTCGGGCAAGCCCCAGCATGATTTCATCAAGGCTACTCTGCTGATCGATATCAGCGGGGTGGTGATGGCTGTTCATCGCTTCGACAGCACGCTGGATATGGATGCCATACACCAGATTACCGGGCGACGCTTGCAGCCTTTGACCGCCCGGCAGACCGCCCGCCTGTTCGGTGATTGTGATTCCGGCTTCGTACCGCCGGTTGGTAGTGCCTGGGATTTGCAAATTCTTCTGGATGACGATGTGGTTGATGCGGAGCGGGTGATGTTCACGGGCGGCACCGATCACAGTCTGGTAGAAATGGATGGTCGGGCGTTTCGTCTGGCGAACGCCGGTGCCCGCAAGGCCCACCTGGTGATCCGTGGGCCGAACTCCACTGGCCGCGAGGCATTAACTCTGGAAGAAGTGGCCGACAAGCTGCAGAAGCTGTACCGGTTGCCGCCCATGCCCGCCCTTGCTCTGCGGATTCTGAAGCTGACCGCTGATACCGAGGCGACGGCCCGGGAACTCGCCGAGCTGATAGAATTTGACCCCAGTATGACGGCGCAGATTCTGCGTTATGCCCGTTCTGCCTTGTTCAATTACCCCGGCCAGATAAACTCGGTGCAGGAAGCCGTTACCCGGGTGCTGGGGTTCGACCGGGTTGCCCATATTGCTTTGGGGATCGCTTCGGTGCGGGCGTTCGATGTGCCCCGCGACGGCATGCTGGGTATGGATAACTTCTGGCGACACTCCCTTTACTGCGCTGTTCTGTGCCAGAATCTTGCAGGCTATTCAGGCCGTGACAAGGCGCTCGCCTACCTGTGCGGATTGCTGCACAACTTTGGCCTGCTTCTGGTGGGGCACTTGTTTCCGTCAGAATTTGAAGAGCTCAACGCATTGCGCAAGATCAATCCGCAGGCCAGTATGCACTCCCTGGAGCAGGAAGTGTTCGGCCACGTGGATCGGCACGATATTCTGGCGGTCGGGCACGGTGCCATTGGCGGTATCCTGCATCGTCTCTGGCAGCTGCCGGAAGCGGTTATCAAGGCAGCGGGGATGCACCAGCACCCTGGGTACCGGGGCGAACACCAGGACTATGTCCAGATGGTGCAACTGGCCAACGCTCTGCTCAAGGAGCGGGGCATTGGTGACGAACTTAATCCGGACGACATCCCCGAACTTGCCGCGGCGCTGGAACTTGACGACAGCGTTCTGGAGCGGGTTCAGCAGGATATTGAACAGGTTTCTGCCGATCTGGATACTCTGGCGTCCTCTCTTGCAGTCTGACCCCGCCTGCTCTGACTCAGCCATCAGACTGAGGTAGGCTTTCTCTGCCGCAGTTGAGTTCGTATAATGCGGCCTCGATTTCCACGGCCTCGGGTCTCAATTTGTACCTGCAGCGCCGGAGAGGTTGTCGCAAAGGCATGGGTTTTTGCCGCAACTTTTCAAACGATAATATAAATGAATGGGAGCACAACGTTATGCGTATCATCATGTTAGGCGCACCAGGCGCCGGTAAGGGGACTCAGGCCCAGTTTATTACCGAGCGTTTCGAGATTCCCCAGATTTCTACCGGCGATATGCTGCGGACGGCGGTCAAGGCCGAGTCCGATCTGGGCTTGCAGGTCAAGGAAGTGATGGCTTCTGGTGGTCTGGTGTCTGACGACATTATCATCGCCCTGATTGAAGAGCGCATCCAGCAGCCGGATTGCAAGAACGGCTTTTTGCTGGATGGCTTTCCGCGCACCATTCCCCAGGCCGAAGCGCTGAAAGACCAGGGAATCGCCATTGATTACGTGGTTGAGATTGCCGTGGCAGACGAAGAAATTGTCAGCCGTCTGTCTGGCCGTCGTGTACACGAAGGCAGTGGCCGCATCTATCACGTGAAATACGATCCGCCCAAGACCGAAGGCAAGGATGACGAAACCGGCGAGCCGCTGATCCAGCGTGAAGACGACAAAGAAGAGACTGTACGCAAGCGCCTGACTATCTACCATGATCAGACCGCACCGTTGATCGGCTTTTACCAGGGCTGGGCTGAAAAGGCACCTGCCGATGCGCCGCGTTACGTGCGTGTTGAGGGTGTGGGTAGTCTGGACAGTATTCGTGACCAGATTCTCCAGCAGTTGAAGTGATGGTGTTCGGAGCCGCCCCGGAGGTATGAGTCTGTGAAATGTCTGGCACTGGATACGTCCTCTGAAGGCTGCTCCGCGGCACTCTGGCTTGATGGTCGGGTGTTTGGACGCTTTGAAATTGCCCCCCGAGGCCATACCCGCCTGCTGATGCCCATGGTGCGCGAGCTGCTTGCGGAGCAGGGGCTGAAACCTGCCGATCTTGATGCCCTGGCCTTTGCCCGTGGCCCGGGTTCCTTTACCGGAGTCCGGATCGCAACCGGGGTTGTACAGGGCCTGGCCTGGGGGCTGGATATTCCGGTTGTCCCGGTGTCTTCACTGGCTGCTGTTGCTCTGTCTGCGATAGAGCGCTTGTCGGTTGCTGAGGGTGACGGAATCGCCGTCGCTTTTGATGCCCGTATGGGGGAAGTCTACTGGGGGCTGTTTCGAAACCGGTCAGGTTTGCCTGTGGCGGTGGAAGACGAGCGAGTGTGCCCCCCGGATGCCGTTACCCTGCCAGCAGAGGATGGTTGCCAGTGGTACGGCGCCGGAAAAGGCTGGGCGCTGAAAGATGCCATGCCAGCCGGGTGGGTGAACCGGTTTGTCGGAATAGATGACACGCTGCTACCGGCAGCCGAGAGCGTGGTTCGCCTGGCGATACCTGTTGCAGAGCGGGGGTTGGCGGTGCCTGCGGAACAGGCCCAGCCGAAATATGTCCGGGATGAAGTCACCTGGAAAAAGCTGCCTGGGCGATAGACGCTGGCGCACCTTTTTGACGGTGCCGCAGTTTGCATCCGCGATCAGATCTTCCATAATAGAAGTCTTCATGCCAAATACCTCCTCCAGGGTGAGTTATGATCGGCGGCGTTAGCAATTCAAGTGCTTTGGCTTACCAGAGTGGCAACAGTACTCCGGTGCGGGAACGTACCGAGGGTAGCCGTCCGCCCGAAGCCAATCCACAAGCGCTGACCCGTTCTGATGCGGCCCAACCGCTGGCTGCGCCGGTAAACGGGCGCGACACCGCACCGGAAAGCCAGCCATTACCTGGCGCAGACAGCGCACCCGAATCCCGCCGGGTCGACGCCCGGCGTGCCGCCGAAGATGTGCGGCTTGAGCGTTTTCGGGCCGATGAACTGGCGCTTCCAACGGCTCGGGCTTTGTCAGCGTTTGCTGACGTTGCCGCCGCCGGGCAGGAGTTCGAAGCCGGAGAAATTCTGACCGGCATTGATATTACGGTCTGATGCCTGACTCACCAAGCCTCGTTGCACCTCCTCTCAACCAGACCCTTGCGGTTGCCCACAGTCCTCTCGCAGAGCCGGGCGAGGCCCGCGCGCTTGCCCGGCAACTGGGTCTTGACTGGCTGGGCGTGGTAAAGCCAAAGCAGGTTCGGGGCTACAACATGGTGCTGTTTATGGATGATCAGGGCCTGGCACTTCAGCAAACCGGAAAAGGAGCTCCCGGTCCGGTGCGGGCCGAATTTGTAACCGGAAAAATGGGTTATCGCCGCGAGCACGGCGGTGGCGCAGGGCAGTTGGTCGCCAGAGCGGTGGGCCTGCAAAAGACCAGAGCATCTCTGCATGTTCTGGATGCTACCGCCGGGCTGGGGCAGGACGCGTTTGTGCTGGCATCGCTGGGTTGCACGGTCACCCTGTTCGAGCGCAATCCGGTGATTCACGCGCTGCTGGCCGACGGCCTCTATCGTGCGGCGCTCAATCCGGACTGTGCTCCGATTGTCGCCCGAATGGCCCTGAACCCTGGCAGTTCGATTGATTGGATGGCGAGCGCAGGTGCTGGCGCCGCAGATGTCGTCTATTTGGATCCAATGTTTCCACATCGGGACAAGTCAGCGTTGGTAAAAAAAGAAATGCAGCTGTTCCGCCAGGTGGTGGGCGATGATGATGACGCCAGCCGCCTTCTGGGCGCTGGTCTGGCCTGCGCCCGTTACCGGGTGGTTGTCAAACGCCCCCGAAAAGCCCCCACGCTGGAGGGGCCGGAGCCTGCCACCCGGGTTGAAGGCAAGAGCAGTCGTTACGATATCTACCCCCTGCAGGCCCTGCCAGCCTGAGCCTGTTTATACCGGAAGCAGGTCAGGCATCCATCATCGTGACCTGCTGGATTGCCTGTCTCTTCTCAACGCTCAGAACGAGGCGGGCATCTTCTGCCACCTCATCCAGCCCCTCTCCGTAGCAAAGACGATCATTGTTGTCTGTCGTCAGAACGCCGTTTTTCTGCATATTGGCAATGAAGCTGCGGAACAGGGTCTTGTCGAAAAATTCCGGTGCATTCAGCCCGAACAGGATGGACATGCGTTCTGCCAGAAGCGTGCTTTGTTCTTCGAGCTCGGCTGCGGTAAGGGCACCTGAGCCGTACTTTCTGAGGATGCCAAGGGTGATGTGATAACGCTCCAGTGTCTGAATCACGAAGCGTGACAGAATCCGGGCCCGGAGCATGGCTTCGGTGCCATCTTCCGGGCGGCTCAGGCGGTCATCGTCCAGTGCCAGCAGCAGCCCCTTCTCCAGCAACACGTCGATCCACTGATTGATCACGCCGTCCACGTCGCCCTGCGGGTACTGCAGAAACAGTTCCGACTGCAGGTAGGGGTAGGCCACACTGACCAGAAAGACGATTTTGTCCCGGCGCAGGCTGGACTTGTTCTCGAACAGGCTAACGATCAGTGCCGGCAACGCGAACAGATGCTGGATATTGTTCCTGTAGTAGGTCATCAGAATGGCATTGGAGCCTTCCAGTCCGATGATGTCGCCGAGTTTCTGCGGCTGCCGGGTTACCAGCCCCATGGCTTCGCAGTAGGCCAGCCAGTCTTTGCCGTCGCCCTCGGGCAGGGTAACGGTCTCGGCGTAGGGGTAGCTGCGCAGAAGGTCAGCGTAGTTGTCCATCAGCCGTATTAGCTGGCCTTCGTCCATTGCCATGCGCTCGGTGCCAAGCAAAACCGTTGCCGCCATACCGATGGGGTTAACCGCCACCGATGCGTTGATTGTGCTGGCGACGCGCTGGGCCAGGTTGTCGACGGCGGAGTTTAGCCACGCGGGCCGATACTCGGCATCGTAGGCTTCTTGGCGCCAACTGTCATGAACCTCGTCGAGGACATCGGCAAGAACAATGGGTTTGCCGAAGTTTACCGCCACCCGACCGAAGGAGTTGGTCAGTTTGCGGGCAGTTCTTGCCAGCCCCAGCACGCTTTCTTTCTGCTTTTTCTTACCCCGGAGTTCGCCCAGATAGGAACGGCCTTCCATCACCTTTTCATAGCCGATGTAAACCGGCACGAAAACGATGGGTTTACGGTGATCCCGAAGGAAACTGCGGATAGTCATCGACAGCATGCCGGGTCTTGGCGGCAGCATGCGGCCGGTTCGGGACCGGCCGCCCTCAACAAAATATTCGACCGAATAGCCGCGGGTAAACATCACGTGCATGTATTCGTTGAACACGGTGGCATACAGTGGGTTGTCCCTGAAGCTCCGGCGCATGAAAAAGGCCCCGCCCCTGCGCAGAATCGGGCCGACTATCGGCATGTTCAGGTTAATACCGGCGGCAATATGCGGTGGCATCAATCCGTTCTTGTAGAGCACGTAGGACAGTAGCAGGTAGTCGATATGGGAGCGGTGGCAGGGCACATAAACCACAGCGCTGTCCTGGGCAGCTTCTTTGGCAACCTGAATGTTATTGACGGCAATGCCCTTGTAGATCCGGTTCCAGAGCCAGGCCAGTACCAGTTCCATAAAGCGAATGGTGACAATCGACATGCTGGCGGCAATTTCATCAGCGTATTTGTAGGCCTTCAGCCGCACTTTTTCAGGTGGTGTGTCAGTTTGTGCAGCGGTTTCCCGGATGGCCTCCTTGACCGCCTGGGTGCGAATCAGGCCGCCAACCAGAGTGCGGCGATGGGATAAATCCGGCCCCAGCACAGCCTGACGGACACGCCGGAAGTGTGTACGCAATATTCTGGCCAGTTTGCGGTTGGCTTTCTGCTCGTTGTCGCGGTACTCGTCGATCACCTGCTTCAGGGATACCGGCTGGTTGAACTGAACATAGGTGTTGCGCCCGTGTACCAGAATGATCAGAAACTTCTGCAAGCGACCCGCAACAGACCAGGTGTCGGAAAGCACAAGCTTGACCAGGGATTTTTCCTTGTCCGGCGAGCGGCCCCAGAACAGTGACACCGGTACAATTTGAACGTCCTGTTCCGGATGCTCAAGGCCAAAAGTAACCAGATCGGTAAACTCCCGGGTCGGCACCGGCTTCTGGCGGCCGCCCCTGAACAGCCCACCGATGCGTTTGTAGAGAAAGAAAAACGAATGCGAGGGTGCGTTTTTTACCGGTAAGGCGTTGGTGCCGCCGGGCAGTCTGGCCCGGATGACCTCTTGCTCCAGCACCAGGCGGCTGGACAGGGAGCTGAACTGAAGCACGTAGCAAACCGGCTTTTCAGGATCCAGGCCCAGGGCCTGCAGCGTATTGCCGCTGACATCGGTTCTGACCCACAGAAACAGGATTTTGCGAAAAAGGGACAGGATCAGGCTGCGAATTCCCCGATAAAGGCGCATAAAAAGCGTACTCCGGTGCTCGAAACAGGCGCCAAGTTTAACGGGTTGGGGCAGGTGCGGAAAGCCACCCGTCCATTCTTGCCAGTGAATGTGATGTGGTACATTCAGCGGACTCGACAAGCCCCGGGAAAAACGACGGGCAGGTGCAACAAACAATGGGGTGGGTATGACTGACACAACAGCAATGTGGACTCCCGGCTGGCATGAGAACTCTCCGGAGCAAGATGATCTGGTGCTTGCCTTTGCTGGCAGTAGTATTTTGAAGCCCGCCGATAGCTGGTTTTTGCGCTGGGGTGGGCCGGAAATGGGTGACAGCCGCCCTGAAGCCCTGTCGTTGGGGCATTGGAACGACAAGCCGGTGTTCGTGACAATGTTGCCAGACACCGGTTTGCCTGGAATGCAAACCCTGTCATTGCGGGATGCGATGCTGACCAGGCCGGATGCGCCCGCGGCGTTGTTAAGTACAGGGTTTCAGGTTTGGCAGTGGTGGCAGGATCACCGTTTTTGTGGCCGGTGTGGCGAACGCACTGGCGCGCACCCCCGGGAGCGGGCGCGTTGGTGCGGTCGGTGTAACATACCCTGGTACCCGAGAATTGCACCCTGCATTATTACCGTGATCCGCGATGGCGATCGCTTTTTGCTGGCCAGGTCAGCACGGGTAACCCGCAACTTCTACAGCCTGATTGCGGGGTTTGTGGAGCCGGGAGAGAGCCTGGAGCAGACCGTTGAGCGGGAGGTAATGGAAGAAACCGGCCTGGAAGTGACGAACATCCGCTATCAGTCATCCCAGCCTTGGCCGTTTCCGCATCAGTTAATGGCCGGTTTCTTTGCTGACTACAAGGCCGGTGAGCTGCGCCTGCAGGAAGATGAGCTGGCTGATGCGGGCTGGTTTACCGTGGATGATCACCCGCCGATTCCGGGCCAGACAACGATTGCCGGGCAGTTGATCAATGCCATGAAAGCCGAGATCCGGGGCCAGTCTATGGCTAGAAGCGATGCCTGACCGTCGGCCCCGGGTGCTGGTATTTGACTCCGGCATTGGCGGGTTAAGCGTTGCAGCGTGTGTGCACCGGCAAACACCCGGTGTGGAGTTGGTGTATCTGGCGGATAATGCCGGCTTTCCCTATGGCGATAAGTCTGGCCCTGCCGTAATCGAGCGCTGCTGCAGCCTTGTCCGGGCCTGTCTGCGGCAATATCCCAGCGACGTTATCGTGGTGGCGTGCAACACGGCCAGTACGATTGTCTTGCCGCATTTGCGGGCAATGACGCCGGTACCGGTTGTAGGAGTGGTGCCAGCCATCAAGCCCGCGGCCGGGTTATCAGCGAACCGGCGTATAGGGGTACTGGCAACTCCGGCGACGGTGCAGCGCCCCTACCTTGACGAGCTGATCCGGGATTTTGCCGGGGATTGTCGGGTTATCCGGTTGGGGCACCCGGCTCTGGTGCAATGGGCCGAAGGGTTGGTGGAGGGCAATCAACCGCCACAAGCGGAGGTGGATGCGGCCTTGGCGCCCCTGAGCAAAGAGGGGGTGGATACCGTAGTGTTGGGGTGCACCCACTACCCTCTGCTGTTGCCCTGGTTGCGTCGTAGCCTGCCGGAGGTAGAGCATTGGGTGGATTCTGGTGATGCCATCGCGCGCCGGGTGGCGTTTTTACTGGAATCCAGCTGTGACGGCTTTAGTCCTCTGATGATCAATTCCGGGTCAGATCAACCGGCTGTGCTCTGTGCTTGCTTCTCCGGCCCGGCACCGGAGGGCATTGAGCCGTTTATGTCGGGGCTGGGCTTACCGTTGAGCCAGGCTCCTAGAGCAATCGGGTGAGTTTGAACATGGCCAGAAACTCGAGCGCTGGAATGGCACGCTTGTGGCAACAGTAGGTTTTGAAGCGTTCTCCCCGGAAACGTGACTTGGTGAATTCCAGTCCTTTGAAGTTATAAAGAAAATTACCTTTTTCATAGATACCGTGCAGAAGCGCTTTGAGCAGCCGGCTTTCCTGGTGTTCGGTTTGTGCGTCCAGCGACAGCGGAATCAGACCCAGATCCAGATAGGGCACGCCTTCTTCTCTGAACACAGCCATGGCATGGGCCATCAATGTGTAGAAAATACCCTGGCGGAAGTCGGCATTGGCCCGGGAGATGTTCGGGACATAGCTGATAATTTCGTTATTGCGGTAGATAGGATCAAAGTAGATAAAGCCAACCGCTTTGCCATCCTGGTAGGCGTAGAAATGGCGCTCGTTTTCCCGGTATTCCATTTCCATGGGGCGAATCAGGAAGCGGATCTCATTGCTTTTGCATTTTCGGGTACGAATCCAGGCTTCCGAGATTTCCCGTGTGTGGTCGTCGCTGAAGCGTTCTTTCACCGTAATGCCGTTTTTATCGGCTTGATTCAGGGCGGTTCGCAAAACCTGCTTTTTCTTACCGCTCAGGGACCAGGCGCCCAGATCAATTCGCGACTCGCTGCCGAACTGGGTGCCGTAAAGCCCGAAGCGCAGGTTCAGAAAATCCACAACCGGCCGGGATACCTGAATGTAACTGGCATTGGGGAAGCGCTGGTGGAAATGCTCCAGAATGACCGGGAAGTGTTCTGGTGCGCAGACCGGGTCTGACAGGACAAAAGTTCCACCCCATTTGCGCATGTACGCAATGTAACCGATACCTTCAAGGTCGAAATAGCGCATGCCAGGCTGCAGGGTGGAAAAGGACTGCGAATGGCGTCCGTACTTTTTCAGGTAGCCGACTCTTTCTGAAAAGCCGAATGAGCCGTCGGCAACCGCGGTGGTATTGTCTAAAGCAAGAATACGGTCTGACATGATGAGGCTCCGATCGTCTGTTGTTATTGTTGATGGCCAGAGAGTCAGGCTTGTTTGCGCCCGAGGATGGACCAGTAGCAATCCATACTCAGCAATTTGAAGTGTTTCTTCTCGGTAACCTGCAAGCCCAGGCGCTGCATGTGCTCGGGATAGTTATAGATTTTGTGGAAGGCGTTGTTGGCAAACAGCCAGAAAATGAACACGGCCATGTACCAGTAAAGTTTTTTGAACATCCGGGACAGAAGGTTTCCGGTGGGGTAACAGAAGTCGCCCACCACAACATGGGCATCGGCTTTGCCCAGGCCGATCAGGTGTTCCAACACCTTTACCATCATGTCTTCATCGAACACGTTGAGGAAGAAATTGGCGACGACCATGTCGTACTGGCCAAATTCGTCCACTTTCATGATGTCGCTGTGCAGGCGCCGGATGGTGAGATGGGGCGCTTCCTTCTGTTGGGCATCTGCAAACTTGCGCAACATGGTTTCGGAAAGATCGACAACCGTTACCTCGGCCCCAAGTTCGGCCGCTCGAATGGCGTCGCGGCCATGGCCGACGCCCGCGAACAGAATGCGGTCACCGGGTTTCACGGTTTCCACGTCAAGCATGGCGGTTTTGCAGCGGTGGATGTTTTTTCCGCTGTAGAGATTGCTGAGGAAATCGTAGGCGGGACCAATATATTTGTATTTATCGCGCATGATGCCTGCTGCCTTTTTATTGTTGCCAGATAAACCGTCACCCTTGTTGTGATTGTCATGCCGACAGCTTGTCGGACATTCAGGTGATCGGATGCTGATGAACTGAGCTTAGATAAGGGCAGGATTCAAAGATGTGGAGCACTACGCATTTTCAGATACACAAAGTAACCGTTTGATACACTTTGCAAACCTGATCAATGTTTCTGTTAGGATTGTCCGGCAATCCTGTTAACCGGTTCGGGAGGGGGGGAGTTTCGAAATATTGAGCAGCGGCGCTATCTCGGCAGCCGGTACGGCAGGGCCATAGTAGAAGCCCTGCACCTGATGACACCCCAGCCGTTTGAGGTAGTGCAGTTGCTCGTCGGTTTCCACGCCTTCGGCGACGATTTCCAGCTTCAGGCCATGGGCCATGGCGATAATAGCATTGACGATACACACGCCATCGTCGCGGCTTCGTATTGATCTTACGAAAGACTGGTCAACTTTGAGGGTATGAATTGGTAAGCGGTGCAGGTAATTCAGTGAGGAATAACCGGTTCCGAAGTCATCGATGGCAATACGAATGCCTGTGTCGGCCAGATCCTGCAGTTTCCGGCTGATCTGATCGAGATCGTTCATAATGACGTTTTCGGTAATCTCGATTTCCAGATTTGCAGCAGGAAACCGGTGGGTTTGCAGCTGCTCCAGCAGTGTTTTGACGAACTGCGGATGCTCTACCTGGCTTGGCGAAAGGTTGACCGCCAACCGGAGATCCGGGTGCCCATCCCTGATCCATAAACCGGCATCGTGGCAGGCCTGATCCAGAACCTGCTGGCTGAGTTTGCCGATCAGGCCGGTTTCCTCGGCCAATGGCAGGAAGTCTCGGGGATAGAGCAGGCCGCGTTCCGGGTGCTGCCAGCGCACCAGCGCTTCCAGGCCCAGCACTCGCCCGGAACTGGCACAGACCTGGGGCTGGTAGCAGACCATCAGTTCCCTGCGATCCAGCGCGAGTCTCAGATCACGTTCAAGGCTGAGGCGGTTGGCTGAGTTGATACTCATGGTGTCGGAATAGAAGCAGTAACCGTCTTTCCCGTTGGCCTTGGCGTGATACATGGCGATGTCGGCGTTCTGAATCAGCAAGTCCATCGTTTCCCCGGTATCCGGGTAGATGGCGATGCCAATGCTGACTCCGACAAAAACGTCGTGATCGTCCAGTCTGAACGGTGTCTGGAACGCCTGAATCATCTTGAGTGCAATCTGGCGGGTGTCGTCCATTCCATGAATGCAGGGCAAAAGTAGTGTGAACTCGTCGCCACCGAACCGCGACAGGGTGTCGCCCTTGCGGAGACAATGCTCCAGCCTCTGGGTGACCGCCTGTAACAGCCTGTCGCCCATAGCGTGCCCCAAAGTGTCGTTGATGACCTTGAAACGATCCAGATCCAGAAACATGACCGCCAGTTTCTGAAAGTCACCGCGGGCATGGGTGATGGCCAGTTCGAGCCGATCCTTGAACAGCGTTCGGTTGGGGAGGTGTGTGAGCAGGTCGTGATACGCCTGAAAGTTGATAAAGGCTTCGGCTTCTTTGCGCTCAGTAACATCACGGGCGATACCGTAATACCTGGCGGGTTTGCCGGTGTAGCCACCCCGGGTCTCACCGGTGTGGGGCCAGGTTTGCGGGTCGACCGGAAAAGCGGTGATTTCGAAATCCCGGGTTGTGGCCCGGTTGCCGCGGGTCTTCAGACGGACTTCGAGTACACGTGGATTGTCCGGCGAGATATCCGGGGCCTGCAGTGCGTGTAACCCCCTGGCCGCGTCGCCGTCATCCAGCATGTCCCGGAAATGTTTGCCGCACAGTTCTTCCGGCCGGTAGCCAAGCAGCGCTTCCACCTTGTTATTAATGAAACAGATGTAGCCGTGTTCATCGAGCATGAAAACGATGTCCGGCGACGTGTTCACAATGTAGCGGTGAAGGGATTCCGAACTCTCCAGGCGAGACTGAACCATGTCGTGAGCACGGATCAACGATTGCTTGCCGAGCACGCCTTCCACGATGCTGAGCAATTCCTCCGGGTCGACCGGTTTTCGGATGTAGTCCAATGCACCCCGCCGCAGAGCCCGGCTGACATTCCGGAACGAGGTTTCGCCACTGGTGACAATAACACCACAATCCGGTTGTGCCTGCTGCAGTTCCGACATAACCTTAAAGCCATCGACGCCAGGCATATCAAGCCCCAGCAGGGCCAGTTCAAAGCTTCGTCTTGCACTTGCGTCAATCGCCGCCTGCCCGCTGTTTGCCTCGGTAACATCAAAGCCACGCTCTCTCAGCAGGTCGGCCAGCATGTTCAGTAACCGGGGATCATCATCTGCCACCAACACCCTGGACTGTCTGGCCGGTGATGATGGTGCTGAGAGTTGTTCGGGAGTCATGCTTTGCCTCTGGTGCCCGATGCGTTTTGCCGGCATTGCACATCGGATTTCCTGGTGACGTAGTGCGGCGTAGACCAGGCGATTGAACGTGTGGTGAGAAGAGAGCTTAGACAATAAATGCCGCGGATTGAATACCCTTCGCTATGGCTTTTGATGTGCTGACTAATTTGTCATTTTATTTTGTATTTTTGTAGCGTAATGTTGCGGCCTGTCACCGAGTTGTCATCCAGACTGTGTGAAAATTCATGGTGAATAATCCCGGCGCTGCCCGGAAACAGGCATATCAGATAAGGAGTTCCAGTATGGCAACACCGCAGGTTGATCAACAGGCTGCTTCATCCTCCAGGGTTCTGGAACAGCTCCGGGGCAAACGGGTTCTGATTACCGGCACTACTGGCTTTCTTGGAAAGGTTGTGCTTGAGAAGCTCATTCGCGCGGTGCCGGATATTGGCGATATCTATCTGTTGATTCGGGGCAACCGGCAATACCCTGAGGGGCGGGTGAGGTTTCTTGAGGAAGTTGCCTCATCGTCTGTGTTCGACCATCTTCGCGAAACCGACGGCGCCCGGTTTGAAGCATTTCTGGAAGATCGCATTCACTGTGTGACCGGTGAAGTGACCGAGCCTTATTTTGGCCTGAATGCCTCAGGGTTCAAAGAATTGGCAGGCAAGCTGGATTTGGTGGTTAACTCGGCTGCGTCGGTCAACTTCCGGGAAGAGCTCGATAAGGCTTTGGCTATCAATACCTTGTGTCTGGAAAATATCGCCAGTCTGGCGGATGCCAATCCGAATTTGGCGGTGATTCAGGTATCCACCTGCTATGTGAACGGTATGAATTCCGGGCAGGTGATGGAGTCTGTTATTGCACCTGTGGGTGAAGCGATCCCCCGATCCGACGATGGCTTTTACGAAATTGCCGATCTGGTTACCGAACTGCAGGGGAAGATTGCCGGAGTGCGGCAGCGCTTTACGGGCAAAACGCTGGAAAAGCAGCTGATCGATCTGGGCATTCGCGAGGCCAATCGCTATGGCTGGAGTGATACCTACACCTTTACCAAGTGGCTGGGTGAGCAGTTGCTGATGAAACGTCTGGCCGATCGGTCGTTAACCATTGTTCGGCCATCGATTATTGAAAGCGCACTGGAAGAACCTGCCCCCGGCTGGATTGAAGGCGTCAAGGTGGCCGATGCCATTATCCTGGCCTATGCCCGGGAGAAGGTGGCGTTATTTCCGGGCAAACGTTCCGGGATTATTGACGTGATTCCGGTTGACCTGGTGGCCAATGCGATCATCCTGTCTCTCGCGGAGGCGGTATCTGTCGCGCCCCGCAGGCGTATTTACCAGTGCTGCAGCGGCAGCGCCAACCCGATCTCGCTCGGGCAGTTTATTGATCACCTGATGGCGGAAGCCAAAGCCAACTACGGCGCCTATGAACGGTTGTTCTACCGTCAGCCTACCCGCCCGTTTGTCGCGGTTAATCGGCGGCTGTTCGACCTGGTGGTAAGTGGTGCCAGAATGCCGCTGACTCTGAGCGATCGGGTACTGCGCTTGCTGGGCAAGGACGGCAATGGCCGGGTGTTGCGAAACCTCGATACCGCCAAGTCTCTGGCCACCATCTTCGGTTTTTACACCGCACCGGATTATATTTTTCGCAATGATGAGTTGCAGGCACTTGCCACGCGCATGGGCGAGGCGGATAAAGCCCTGTTCCCGGTGAACCCGCAGCGCATCGACTGGGAGGTGTATCTGCGCAAGGTTCACCTGACAGGCCTGAACCGTTATGCGTTGGCCGAACGAAAAGCCGTACGTGCCAAACTGAGGGAGCAGCGCAAAAAAGCCGCATAAATCTGACATCACCCGCCCGGGATAGCTCCGTATCCCGGGCCTGAACGGCTCCTGAAAACGCCGGGCGAATACCGGCTTTGCTTCCCCACCTATTGATTTATCAAAAGATTAAGCCTGATTCACGAGCATATTAGTACGTTCGTCTAATTCATTGTGCGGTGGCACACATGGTGAACTACAGGCATCTGTCCTACGGGCGTTTTTCGCCCAGACCACCCTTAAAATATAAACCGACAACGACAAAAGACTCTTATCTAGGGGGAGCATAATGACTGATAAACAGGTATATCCGGTGAGTCCGGCCGTGGCCGAACGGGCACTGGTCAACAAAACCCAGTACGAAGAAATGTACCGCCAATCTGTAGAGAATCCGGATGCCTTCTGGGGTGAACACGGCAAGCGGCTCGACTGGATCAAGCCTTTCACCAAGGTCAAAAACTCCTCTTATGATTACAACAATCTGTCGATCAAATGGTTCGAAGACGGTGAGCTGAATGCCTCCGTTAACTGTCTGGATCGCCACCTGGAAACCCGTGGCGACCAGACCGCACTGATCTTCGAAGGTGACGACCCGTCGGTTTCCCGCAACGTCAGCTACCGTGAGCTGTACGAAGAAACCTGCAAGTTTGCCAACGTGCTGAAAAGCCAGGGCATCAAGAAAGGCGATGTGGTCACCATCTACATGCCGATGATTGTGGAAACGGCAGTGGCTATGCTGGCGTGTGCCCGTATCGGTGCCATTCACTCGGTGGTGTTCGGTGGCTTTTCTCCGGAAGCCGTGGCCGCCCGTGTGGTTAATGGCAAGTCCCGTTTCGTGATTACCGCAGACGAGGGCCTGCGCGGTGGTCGTGCGATTCCTCTGAAGAAGAACGTGGATGCTGCGCTCAAGCACGAGCCCAATGCCAAAGTGGAGAAAGTCATTGTAGTTTCCCGCACCGGCAACGATCAGGTGCCCTGGACCGAAGGTCGGGATCTCCGCTACGAAGATCTGATGAAAGAGGCGTCTGTTGATTGTCCGGCTGAGCCGATGAATGCGGAAGATCCGCTATTTATGCTGTACACCTCTGGTTCTACGGGTGCCCCGAAGGGTGTTTTGCACACCACCGGCGGTTACCTGGTGTATGCGTCGATGACCCACGAGTATGTGTTTGACTACCACGACGGTGACGTATACTGGTGTACTGCAGACTTCGGCTGGGTAACCGGCCACAGCTACATTCTCTACGGGCCGCTGGCCAATGGCGCAACGTCGCTGCTGTTTGAAGGTGTGCCCAACTACCCGGACAGCTCGCGCATGGGGCAGGTGGTCGACAAGCACAAAGTGAACATTCTTTACACGGCACCGACCGCTATTCGTGCGCTGATGGCCCAGGGCGAGTCCTGCATGGACGGCACCACCCGCGACAGCCTGCGACTGCTGGGCTCCGTGGGTGAACCCATCAACCCGGAAGCCTGGGAGTGGTACCACCGGGTAATCGGTAACGGCAAATGCCCGATTGTGGATACCTGGTGGCAGACCGAAACCGGTGGCATCCTGATTTCGCCGTTGCCGGGTGCTGTTGATTTGAAGCCTGGCTCTGCAACCCGTCCGTTCTTTGGCGTACAGCCTGCGCTGGTGGATAACGAAGGCAATCTGCTGGAAGGTGAAGCCGAGGGTAACCTGGTAATTCTGGACAGCTGGCCGGGCCAGATGCGCACGATTTACGGTGATCACGACCGTTTCGTACAGACTTATTTCAGCACCTACAAAGGCATGTACTTCACCGGTGACGGCGCCCGCCGTGATGCCGATGGCTATTACTGGATCACCGGCCGGGTGGATGATGTTCTGAACGTATCTGGCCACCGTCTGGGTACCGCAGAGGTGGAAAGCGCGCTGGTGGCCCACGACAAGGTGGCCGAGGCGGCCGTGGTGGGCTATCCGCACGAAATTAAAGGTCAGGGCATCTATGTGTATGTCACCTTGGTACAAGGTGAGGAGCCAAGCGACGAACTCAAGAAGGAACTGGTGCAGTGGGTACGCAAGGAAATCGGCCCGATCGCTTCGCCGGATGTGATTCAGTGGGCGCCTGGACTGCCGAAGACTCGTTCTGGCAAGATTATGCGGAGAATTTTGCGTAAAATTGCCGCCAACGAACACGATCAGCTCGGCGATACTTCAACGCTCGCCGATCCGAGCGTGGTTGACGAGCTGATCAGCAGCCGGGAGTTCAGGTAACATCGGCGGCTGAGACTAACCTGCAAGGAACCTTTGAATGACACAGACAATTATCGTCGCTGATGATCACCCGCTGTTTCGCGCAGCATTGAAGCAGGCGGTCAATCAGGCGGTGCCCGATGCCGAAACCGTAGAGGTAGACAGCATCAAAGCGCTGCAGGCGGCGGTAGAGTCGCACCCTGATGCGGATTTGATTCTGCTGGATCTGAACATGCCGGGTGCCCACGGCTTCTCCGGGCTGGTGTTCATGCGCGGCCAGTATCCCGGGCTGCCGGTGGTGGTGGTGTCTGGCTCCGAAGACCTGCAGGTGATGCGCCGTTCCATTGATTACGGTGCCTCCGGATTTATTCCAAAGTCTGCCCCCCTGCCCACCATCACCGAAGCCATTCAGGCGGTGCTGGAAGGGGATGTCTGGCTACCAGACGGTGTTGCCGACAAGATCGAGCGGATGCAGGCCGAAACCACGGACTTCTCCGAGCGGCTGGCGTCGCTGACACCGCAGCAGTTCCGGGTGCTGGGCATGCTGGCGGAAGGGCTGCTGAACAAGCAGATCGCCTACGACCTGGATGTCTCGGAGGCCACCATCAAGGCCCACATCACGGCGGTTTTCCGCAAGCTCGGAGTGCGTAACCGTACCCAGGCGGTGATTGCCATTCAGCAAATGGAGCTGGATCCGTCGGATCAGTCGCTTTCGGGGGGCTGAGGCTCAGCCAATAAAAAAAACGGGAGCTTTCGGGCTCCCGTTTTCGTTTGATATTTTGAGGCGCTTGAACATCGGACGATAATCCTTGAGAGTCCGCATGGCGAGAACTATATTGGCGGTCTGTTCGAAAGGAAAGTCGGAGATGTTCACCCCTCACCAAAGCACCTATTTTGCCCACTGGTTAACCCAATCCGGTAAAATCGAAAATCAGGTCTCCCGGGCCATGGCCTCTGCCCGTGTGGATATGAACCCGCACCAGATCGATGCTGCCTGTTTTGCGTTGAAATCCCCGCTGGAGCAAGGTGTTCTCCTGGCGGATGAAGTTGGCCTGGGTAAGACCATTGAAGCCAGCTTGGTGATGGCTCAGAAATGGGCAGAGAACAAACGTAACATACTCCTGATTGTGCCCGCCTCATTGCGAAAGCAGTGGAGCCAGGAGCTCGGAGACAAGTTTGAGCTGCCATCAGTGATCATTGATGGAAAAGTTGCTGCAAGTCTCAAAAAAGAAGGAAAAATCAATCCGTTCGATCAAAATGGGCAGATCGTTATCTGCTCGTATGAATACGCGGCTCTCCAGCGTGACTATGTACGATTGGTGAGCTGGAACCTGGTTGTCTTCGATGAAGCCCACAAACTAAGGAACCTCTATCAGACCAACGGCAGCAAGAGGGCAAAAGCACTGGTAGAGGCCACCGAGTTCGCTGAAAGCCGTGTTCTGTTGTCGGCAACACCGATCCAGAATAACCTCTTGGAGCTCTATGGTCTGAGCCAGGTCATCGATCCCCATTTTTTTGGGGATGAAAAGTCGTTTCGGGCGCTCTACGTAAACCGGCAGCGCGATGAAAAGGCACTTGAAGATCTCAAACGTCGCATTCGTCCATTATGCCACCGAACTCTCCGGCGCCAGGTTCAGGAAGAGGGCGGTATCAACTTCACCAACCGCTATTCCATTACTCAAGACTTCACGCCGTTGCCGGAAGAATGGGAGTTGTACCAGAAACTGTCCCACTATCTGCAGCAGCCGGATAACGAGGCGATTAACCCCCGTGCTCGCCATTTGGTGAGCATGGGTTTGCGCAAGATTTTGGCATCGTCGTCCTTTGCTGTAGCCGACACGCTCAGGGGTATGATTGATCGCCTTGAACAGCAGCAGTGGCTCGATGAGCAAGCGCTTTCTGATATCGAGGAAATCGACGATTGGGCTGAGTCTGAAAACCGGGGAGACGAAGAGAGCAATGACAAGGTCGGCAACGATGAGCCAGTGCGGTCTCCAAGCAAGCTGAGCCAGGAAATCGCCCAGCTTAGCGAGTTTTTCGACCTTGCGAAGAACATCGCCAGCAACGCCAAGGGGCAGGCCCTACTCGCGGTTCTGGAAAAAGCCCTAACCATGACAGAACGTCTTGGTGGGCAACGCAAAGCAGTGGTGTTCACCGAGTCTTGCAGAACTCAACAATACCTTCAGGAACTTCTGGAAACCGGCGGGTACGCAGGAAGAACGGTATTGCTGAACGGTTCCAATAACGACCCTCATTCCAAGGAAATCTATCAGGCATGGTTGGAAGAGCACAAAGGGTCAGCTCGTATCAGTGGCTCGAAAGCCGCTGATATGAAAGCCGCGCTGGTGGATCAGTTTCGCAGCAACAACGCAGACATTCTTATTTCCACCGAGGCTGGCGGAGAAGGTATCAACCTTCAGTTCTGCTCCGTACTGATCAACTATGATCTCCCATGGAATCCTCAGAAGGTAGAACAGCGTATTGGGCGCGTTCACCGATACGGCCAGAAGAACGATGTGGTGGTGGTCAACTTTGTAAACCGCAAAAACCCGGCCGATCGTCGCGTCTTTCAACTTCTTGATGAAAAGCTCCGATTGTTTGAAGGTGTATTTGGTGCTTCCGATGAAGTGCTCGGAGCCATAGAAGGCAGCATCGACATTGAACGCCGTATTTACGAGATCTATCAGAAATGCCGTACCGATCAGGAAATTGAGTACCAGTTCGACCAGTTACAACGGTCCCTTGAGGAGACTTTGGCTGCCAGAGAAACGGCTGCTCGTGAGGCCTTGCTGAATAACTTCGACCGGGATGTTGTGTCTGCTCTCAAAACCCGCCGTGATCAGAGTAACGATTTCTTGCAGGAATATGAACAGGTGCTTATGGACCTCGCTCGAGCAGAGTTGCCGGATGCAACATTTAACACCAACCATTTTTACCTCAAAAATCAGCGCTATGACCTGAGCTGGCCACTGGCGGAGCAGAACGACTCCGAATTTTTCCGTTTACAGGCTACCGAGCATTATCTGGCCTGGGATCTGGTGCGCAGGGCCAAGGCCCGTAACCTGGTGCCAGCGCATTTGGTGTTCCATTACGACCAGCTTCAAGGCCAGTATGTGGCCCTCAGAGAGTATCTTGGGCACTCGGGCACACTCTCTGCTTTTGAAGTGCGGTTCACCTACAACAAGGGGCGAACGCGGAACACTCGGCTGGTGGTCCTTGCACAAACGGACGACGGCCACAGACTAGCACTGGAAAATGCCGACCACTTGATGTCAGTGCCAGCCCGTGAAGAGCCTCTGAGTGATGCCATTCCAGAGGAGCTCTTCGCCGAGTGGCAGGCGCAGGTTGTGGAAGAAACCGAAGCCGAAACAGAAGCGGAGTTGGACCAGTATCTGGAGCAGGAATCTGAGAAGCTCGAACGCTGGGCGCAGGATCGACGGAAAGCGCTCATGGCCACCGTGGATGAGCTTGACGAGCAAATACGGGCCTATAAAAAAGAGGCGAGACAACTGGCTTCGACAGCGGAAAAAATCCAGGCCAAGAAAGAACTTCGCAAACTGGAGCGCAAGCGGGACGATGCTCTGGCAGAATACCACCAATCCAAAAAAGCCATTGAGCAAGAGGAAGACCGCCTGTTGGACGAGGTAAGCGAAAAGCTGGAGCTGACGTGCGAGATCAAAACGCTGTTTACCGCTCGCTGGACACTCACCCACTGACACAGGCCAGAGATCATCATGGACAGAGAAAAACTGGTTAAAGACCTGCTGTACCAGATTCGCCTGGGGGAAGACTCCGGCTATGAGTTCAAGCGTGTTGAAATCCGGGGCAATAAAGTCAAAGGGCCGGACCAGAAAGACCTGGCCGACGAAATGGCTGCCTTCGCCAATCAGAAAGGCGGCTACCTGATTCTGGGCGTAGACGACAAAACCCGGCAAATCACCGGCATTCCGGCCGACATGCTTGAGGCGGTGCAGAAACGGGTGAAAGACGCCGCCACCGACAACATAGAGCCGCCGTTGCCTATTGCTACCCGCTTGCTTGAACTGCCGGACGAACACGGCGATATGAAAAACATACTGCACGTGGATATTGAGAAAAGCCTGTTCGTGCACAGCAGCAATGGCCGTTATTTCCATCGTGTGGCCGAATCCAGACAACCCATGAAGCAGGAATACCTGGCCCGGCTGATGATGCAGCGCAGTCAGTCCCGGCTGATCTGGCTGGACGAACGCCCGGTGCCCGGCTCCTGTTATGAAAATCTGGACCGGAGCCTGTACCGCAAGTTCCTGCGTGAGGAAGGCCAGCCCGAACACACCCAGTTGCGTAAACTGCGCATGCTGGTAGACGATGATGAGGGTAACGAGAAGCTGAGTGTTTCCGGGGTTTTGCTCGGCACCCCAAGCCCGGTCAACTGGCTGCCAAACGCCTACATTCAAGCCGTCTGTTACGCGGGCGACGACCGCGATGCGGACCAGCAAACGGATGCGATGGATTTCACTGGCCCTCTGGATCAGCAAATCAGCGGCGCTCTGGCATTCGTTGAAAAAAACCAGCGTGTGGCCGCCCGTAAACTGCTGGGCCGGGAAGACATCCCCCAGTACAGCCTGACCGCTATCTTCGAAGCGTTGGTAAACGCGGTGGCCCACAGGGATTACGATATCTACGGCGCTCATATTCGCCTGCATATGTTTGCCGACCGGCTGGTAATCTGTTCACCCGGCGCTCTGGTCAACACCATGGAAGTGGACGAACTCATGGCCCGGCAGGCCTCCCGCAACCAGTTGATCACCAGCCTGCTGGCCCGTTGCCCCTATGAGCACCCCACCATTAACCGATCCCGCATGATGGACAAACGGGGTGAGGGCGTTCCGGTGATTTTCAACGAATCTGAAAAGCTCTCTGGCAAACGCCCCGACTACAAGATGGTCGGAGAAGAGTTACAGCTTACTGTCTACGCGGCGAGAAAAGAGTCTTACCGAGACTGACGCCCATCGCCTCATCAGTATTGAACTATCTGAAAGTCTCCCGAGTTAAGGAATTTCCAGCAGTATGAGCACACCAAATACCCAGATGAACGGCCAGTCCCAGGACGTTGCCGAGCAGCGCCGCAAAGAACTCGAACAACTGTTCCCGGGCATCTTCACCGAAACCCGCAATGACAAAGGCGAGCTGAAGATAACCATTGATCTGGAGCGCCTGAAAGCCGAGCTGGGTGAGTTCACAGATATCTATGACAACCGCCGCGAACGCTACGGCATGGACTGGCCCGGCAAACGGGACTGCCTGCGGCTGATCCAGCAGCCTTCCACCGCCACCCTCAAGCCCTGCCGGGATGAATCGGTGGATTTCGACACCACCGAAAACCTGTTTATCGAGGGTGACAACCTGGAAGTCCTCAAGCTGCTGCAGAAGAGCTACTATGGCAAGGTCAAGATGATCTACATTGACCCGCCCTACAACACCGGCAAGGAATTCATCTACCCGGACAACTTCAGCGAAAGCCTGGACACCTACCTGCAATACGCTGGCCTGAAAGACAGCGAAGGCCGCACCTTCTCCACCAACACCGCCAACGAAGGCCGTTTCCACACCAAGTGGCTGAACATGATGTACCCGCGCCTGTACCTGGCCCGCAACCTGTTGCGGGAGGACGGGGTGATCTTTATTTCCATTGACGACAACGAGGTGGAAAACCTGCGGCGGATGTGTGATGAGATTTTTGGGGAGGAGAATCAAATCGCTTGTTTAGTTTGGGAGAAGGGGCGGAAGAATGATGCCAAACTTTTCTCAGTTGGACATGAGTACATGCTCGTCTACGCGAAGAGCAGCAGTATTCTTAAGGAGAAAAACATTGTCTGGAGGGAAGAAAAGCCCGGCGCAAAAGAAATTTGGGAGCAGTATTTGTTGTTGCGAGAGCTGCGTGGTGGCAACGATGAGGCTATCGAAAGCGAATTGCAAGCTTGGTTCGCCGAGCTACCGAAGTCTCACCCTTCAAAAAAATGGAGTCGGTATAAGCGAATAGATAAAAACGGCCCTTGGCGCGACAGAGATATATCTTGGCCAGGTGGTGGAGGGCCCGAGTACGATGTCATCCACCCAGTGACGAAAAAGCCTTGTGTGGTTCCAGAATCTGGTTGGCGGTTCGCTAACCCAGATGAAATGCAGCGGCAAATTGAAGCAGGGCTCGTGCAATTCAGGGATGATCACACGAAACCTCCGTTTCGTAAAACCCACCTGAGGCCTATTAGTGAAGAGCTGGAGGATGACTCTGAAGATTCTGGTGATGATGAGGGATTGGCAACACAGGTGCGCGGAAGCTGCATCTACAAACAGAGTCAAGTGGCTGTCAAATATTTGAAAGGGTTAATGGGGGCAAAGCTATTCAACAACCCCAAAGACCATGTTGAAATTAGGCGCCTTATTAAGTACGTGTGCGGCGAAGAAGGTATAGTTCTGGACTTTTTCTCTGGATCCGGTACCACGGGTGAATCTGTAGCTGAGCTCGCGATAAAAGATTCTTCAGATCTCAAATACATTTTGGTCCAGTTGCCTGAGCCGAACTCGGAAAAGGAGAAAACAGGAAAGGCTGCGCTCAAGGCTGGGTACTCTACGATTGCGGATATATCCAAAGATAGGCTACGCAAAGTTTATTCCGGGCTTGAAGACGAGCATGGGCGCAGGGAGAAACAGGAAAATAAATGGGGGTTCAAGGTTCTGAAGTTAATGAAAAGCAATTTCAAACTCTGGCAAGCCCCGACCAAAGACATCTCCGACGAAGAACTCCTTCAACAGATGGAGCTCAACGTCGACCATATCGACCCCAACGCCAGCCAGGAAGACCTGCTCTACGAACTACTGATCAAAGCCGGCGTGATGCCCACGGAAACTTTGGAGCAAATCGAACTGACAGGCCACAAGGTGTTCTCTGTCGCTGAGGGCACCCTGCTGGTACACCTGGAAGACGACATCGACCAGGCCCTCATTGATGCGGTGCTGGCCCAAGCCCCGAGCCAGTTTATCTGCCTGGACAAAGCCTTCCATGGTAACGACCAGCTCAAAACCAACGCCGTGAAAACCTTCCAGGCCTTCAACCAGGGCAAGGAAAAAATCGACCAGATTGATTTCAAAACGGTGTAAGGGGGATTGACGATGAAGTTGAAGTTCAATCCCAACCTGGATTACCAGCAGGATGCCATCGAATCCACCATGGCGGTGTTCGATGGTCTCTCCACCGCTGGCGAGCCTTATCGTCAGCTGGGTATCGCCAACACCCTGACGTTGAACCCGGACAAATTGTTGGAGAACCTGCATCGGGTGCAGGAGCAAAACTACATCGAGAAGTCTGCCGCGTTGTTTGAGGATGGGGACGGGTATCCCTTCCCCAACTTCTCCGTGGAGATGGAAACCGGCACCGGGAAAACCTACGTCTATCTGCGCAGCATTTTCGAGCTACACAAACGGCTGGGGCTGCGTAAGTTCATCATCGTGGTGCCGTCGGTGGCGATTCGTGAAGGGGTATTGTCGTCCCTGGCGTTGATGAAAGAACACTTCCGTGGCCTCTACAACAATGTGCCGTTCGATCATTACGTGTACAGCTCGAAGAACCTCTCCAAGGTACGGGATTTTGCCACCGGCAACACCTTGCAGATCATGGTGATCAACATCCAGGCGTTCCAGAAGGATGCGGGGGATGTGGTGGATTATGGTGAGCTGACACCAGAGCAGGTCAAAAAGCTGTCGGTGATTCACCGGGAGCAGGACAAGATGTCCGGCGTTAAACCCATCCAGTTCATCCAGGACGTACGCCCGGTACTGATCATCGACGAGCCCCAGTCGGTGGATACTACCGCCAAGGCCAAGCGGGCGATTAGTCATCTCAAACCAATGTTCGCCTTGCGTTATTCCGCGACTCACAAGAACCCCTACAACGTGGTGTACCAGTTGGGGCCGGTGAAGGCCTACGACATGAAGCTGGTGAAACAGATCTCGGTGGCGTCTATCCAGTCCCAGAGCAACGTCAACCAGACCTACCTGAAGCTGAGCAAGATCGGATACACCGGCAAGGCTAAGACGCCTTCGGCCTCAGTGGTGATTTTCGACGATACCCCAAATGGCACCAAGGAAATGACCGTCAAGCTCAAGCAGGGCACGGACCTCTCCGACCACACCAACCGCCCAGGGTACGGGGGTTATGTGGTGGATGAAATCTACGCCGAACCGGGTGCCGAATACGTCCGCTTCGCCAACAACGTGATTCTGGAGCCGGAGCAGGAAAAAGACGGTATCCATGACGATGTGCTCAAGGAGCAGATTCGCCAGACGGTGGAGGAGCATTTCAAGAAAGAGCGAAACCTGCAAAAGCAGAGGCTGCCGGTGAAGGTGTTGTCCCTGTTCTTTATCGACAAGGTGGCCAACTACCGCTATTACGATGAGCATGGCAACCGGCAGAACGGCAAGTTGGCTCAATGGTTTGAGGAAGCCTATCGGGACATTGCCGCCAATCCGTTGTTCAGTAGTCTGCCCAAGCGCGATGTTGAGCAGGTGCATAATGGCTACTTCGCGGAGGTAAAAAAGCGGGGCAAGGTAGTAGACCTCAAGGACACCTCTGGCAACACGGCGTCGGACGGTGAGGTGTATGAGCTGATCATGCAGGATAAGGAGCGACTTCTGGATGATGGTGAACCCCTGCGCTTTATCTTCAGTCACTCCGCCCTGAAAGAAGGCTGGGACAATCCCAATGTGTTCCAGATTTGCACCTTGCGGGAGTTTGGCAGTGAGAAGGAGCGCCGCCAGACCTTGGGTCGTGGCCTCCGCTTGGCGGTGAATGCTAATGGTGACCGGGTGTATGAACCTCAGGTGAACCGCCTGACGGTGGTGGCCAGTGAGTCCTTCGAGGAATACGCCAAGAACCTGCAAACGGAAATGGAGAAGGACATTGGGGGCGGCTTCAAGTTTGGCCGGGTGCCCGCCATCGCCTTCGCCCCTCTCGCATTGAACGAGCAGGAGCCTCTGGGGCAGGAGAAATCCCGCCACCTCTGGCAGGCGTTGAAGGCGGAAGGTTATCTGGATACCAAGGGCGACCTCACCGCTAAGTTTCAGCCTGATGATATGTATTTCCAACTGCAGCTACCTGCGGACTATCAGCCGCTGGAAAACGATATCATCGACAAGCTCCGCAGCTTTATGTTTGCGGGCCGGGTTCAGGATGCTCGCAAGCGGATGCCCGTAACCTACAACAAGCGGGTGGAGCTGAATCCGGACTTCGAAGCTTTGTGGGAGCGAATCAGTCAGAAAACCCGGTATTCCATCGAGTTCAATACCCAGGAACTGATTGACCTCGCCAGCCACAAACTGCAAACCATGCCGGTGATCAAGCCAGTCACCCTGACCATTGATCACACCCAGGCCAAACTCACCGAGGCGGGATTCGGCAGCGACCGGCAGATCTCTACCACCAAAGAGCGTTACGTGAGTTCTCACGAAGTGCTGCCGGACCTGATCGGAGCCTTGCAGGATCGCACCGAACTCACCCGGGGCACGTTGTTAACGATCATCAAACGCTGCAACCGATTGGGGGAGTTCAAGGCCAATCCCCAAGGCTTCATCACCGAAGCCAGCAAGCAGATCCACAAGGCGCTGGATGAGCTGCTGGTGGACGGCATCCGCTATGAAAAGCTGGCGGGTGAGCGATACAAGATGGAGCTGTTCAACGAACCGGAACTGGAAGCCTACCTGGATCGCGCCTACCAGGTGAAACACGGGAACCAGGGCGACCAGGTACAAACTCCTTACGATTACATTGAGTACGATTCCCACATTGAGCACATGACCGCCCAAGCCCTGGATGGCGCAGAAAATATTAAGTTCTTCTGCAAACTCCCTCGCTGGTTCACCATCCCCACTCCGGTGGGCGACTACAACCCGGACTGGGCCGTGGTGCTACAAGAGGATCAAAAGGTCTACCTGATCCGAGAAACCAAGACCACCCACGACAGCGACAAGCGTCGGCTGGAGGAGAATCTGAAGATTCTTTGTGGAGAGGCGCATTTTAAAGCGTTGGGTGATGTGGACTACAAAGTGGCGGCTTCGGTAGCTGAGGTGACGGCTGTGTAGTGTGGGGAGCCTCATGCTGGCGAATTACTACACCTAATATCACTAATCGTATTGATGCCATAAAACCTCATTGTTTCCAATCAGTCCGAAACTCTTGCCGTCCGGTTGGTGTATGTCAATCTGAATGTCAGTAGCGAACGCCCGACGCGAAGTGGGTTCGGTGTTCGCGAGGGGGGGAGCCCAGAACGCTTGAAGTCCTAATTGCCAGCGTAACCAAGCCCCTTGTTGACGAAGTTAAACAGCTCCTCCCCCTTGTGCCAGCGGTCAAAGTTCTCCAGAAACTGGTCTGTCAGGGCCCGCTTCCAGCCGATGAAATCCCCGGCCATGTGGGCGGTCATGATCACGTTCTCCCGGGCCCACAACGGGTGTTCCGGCGGTAATGGTTCTTCCTCGAACACATCCAGCCCGGCGCCCGCAATGTCGCCCTTGTCCAGTGCCTGGAGCAAGGCGTCGGTATTCACGATCGGGCCACGACCGATGTTGATCAGGCGCGCTGTTGATTTCATGGCTGCAAAGGCCCTGGCATCGAATAAACCCTCGGTCTGCGGGGTCAGTGGTGCGGCAATAACCACATAGTCGGCATGAGACAACTGCTCGTAGAGTTCATCGTTGCCATGCACAGCAACAAAGTCCGGATCATCCGGGCGTGGAGTGCGGGCAATGCCATGGGCGTTCAGGCCGATGGCGTTTACCAGCCTGGCAATCTGTCGGCCGATGGAACCGGCGCCGACCACCAGCACCTGTTTGCCTTCCGCCCGCTCGGTGTCCCGGTGTTGCCATTGGTTGTTGATCTGTAGCCGGATTGAGGTGGGAAAGTCCTTGGCAAACATGAGAATAGTACACAACACATACTCCGCGATCGTGCGGTCGAAGATGCCTCGGGCGTTGGTGACGGTGACCTTGCTGTCGATCAGCGCCGGAAACATCAGAGCGTCAACGCCTGCACTGGTGGCGTGAATCCACTGCAAGCGGTCGGCAGAGCCCCAGGCGGCTTCCAGTGCTTCTGTGCGAAAGTCCGTCACCATCATTGCATCGGTGCCTGGCAGGGTCTCTCGCAGACTGGCCTCGTCACAGGCAAACCGCACCTCGGCCCGGGCTTTGATGGCTTCGATGCCGGGAGGTGCCGATTCTCCTGGTGAGCTCAGCACGGTAATAACGGGTCTGGATGAAGCGGCCATGTAACCTCCCGGGTTGCCGGTGATCTTTTGGTATGCAGACAGTCTGGTTGGCGACGGCTGTCGGGTCAACCTGAGGCCGGTTGACGGGGATTTTCGAGTTGCCAGCCATGCTTTGGTCTTACGCCCTTGTCCCACTGATTTTTCAGGTCTAACCTGCAGGAGGTGAGTATTGGTTTACCTTGTCCTCAGGAGGTTCAAATGGTGGGATCCGTTAGCCGGGAAACCGGGCAGGCGAAACCGGGCAAAGTGAAGTACCGCAAGGCCAAAGCCAGCTGGAACCCGGCGATGCAGGCTATTCCGGTGTCCGGCATCCGTCGTCTGGTGAACATGGCCTCGACCATGAAGGATGTTATTCATCTGTCGATTGGCCAGCCGGACTTGCCAACCCCGAAACACATCATTGACGCCTATATCGACGCGCTGAATGCGGGCCAGACCGGTTACACCATGGACGCTGGCCTGCCAGAGTTATTGGTCGCATTGCGGGATTATTACGGGCGCCGGTACAACAGAAAGCTGACTCGGGACAACATCCTGATCACCAGCGGTGCCACCGAAGCCATGTACCTCGCCATCTCTGCCACGGCGGCCCCGGGGCGGCAATTTATTGTGACCGATCCGTCGTTTCTGCTCTATGCCCCGTTGATTCGCATGAACGGTGGGGAGGTTAAGTTCGTGCGCACCCGGGCCGAAAACAACCATCAGCTTGATCCGGATGATGTGATCCGGGCCATGGGTTCTCGCACCTTCGCGCTGATCCTGAACAACCCGAACAACCCCACGGGTGCGGTGTATCCTCGCAGTACGGTGGAGACGATTCTGGAGGAGTGCGCTTATCGGGGCATACAGGTGTATGCAGACGAAGTGTACGACCACCTGATTTTCGATGACGATGACTTTGCCAGCGTGCTGAACTGTTCGATGGATCTGGACAACATCATGTGCATCAGCAGCTTTTCGAAAACCTACAGCATGGCAGGGCTGCGGGTAGGCTGGGTCATTTCCAGCCAGGCGGCCATAAAATCCCTGCGCCGTTACCATATGTTTACCACTTCGGTGGCCAATACCCCTTCCCAGTTTGCCGGTGTGGCTGCCCTTACGGCTGACCAGCAGTGTGTGCAGGAGATGGTGGGAATCTACCAGGAGCGACGTGACCGGATTGTCGAATTGATCGAGCAGACGCCGTATCTGACCGGCTACAAGCCCGGCGGCGCGTTTTTCGCGTTTCCGGACTTGCCGCCTCATGTTGATGGCTCTGATCTGGCGTTGCGAATGCTCAAGGAAACCGGTGTCTGCGTGGTGCCGGGGGACGCCTTCGGCGAGGATTGCACCAACGCATTACGGTTCAGCTTCTCGACCACCTGCGAGCGCATGGAAGAGGCGTTCGACCGCATTATCCCCTGGATGGCGAAGCAGCAGTTCTGAGGTTAATGATGTCAGCACTGGACTCGGTACTTGTGCAATGCCCTTACTGTTGGGAGACGCTGGAGGTCAGCGTTGACCCATCCGTGCCGGAGCAGGAATACGTGGAAGATTGCCAGGTGTGCTGTCAGCCGATCCTGCTGACAGTCCACCTGGATGACCAGCTGGTGCCCCATGTGGAGGCCAGGGCTGAAAACGAATGAGGGTATGACCAATTGTTAATGATTGCAGCTTGAACCCGAGCCGGGCCTGGCGCAGGATTGAACCGGTTCTTTTATCAGGAAACTCCGTATCATGTTGAAGCAAACCAAAATCTGGCTATTGCTGCTGGCGGTTACTGTGCTGGCCAGCGGCTGTGCCAGTATGTCGCCCTATGCGATTTCAGAGGGTGAAATTGAAGGTCATCTGAAAAAAGTGGTGGCGGAATTCGACCGCAAGCAGCTCAAGGGCAGCTCACCATTGAGTTTGAGTCTGTCGGATGCGGATATTACGCTGGGCCCGGACGGTCGGGATGTGGCGATTATTGATTTACGCGGTCAGGTGGCGCTCAACGCCCTGTTGACCAAGCTGCCGGTAGATCTGGCGCTGAAAGTCGAAGGCGCACCGATGTACGACAGCAAGGAGAAGGCGGTCTATATCCGTAGGCTGCAGTTGCTGGAAAGCTCGATCGATTCACCATTCTTCAAGGGTGATTTGGCACCGGTGACCGACAACGTGATGCGCCTGGTGGCTCAGATGCTGGAAACCATGCCGGTGTATCGTCTGGATGAAACCGACCTTGCCCAGAAAATGTTTGGCATGGTGCCCATGGATGTGCGGGTAGCGCCCGGGCGCCTGGAGTTCGTGATGGCGGATCGTTGAGCGGTCTGAGCCTGCACCATTGAACAAAAAAGCCGGAGGCAAACGTTCTGCCTCCGGCTTTTTATTGCGGCACAAATGGAGCAGAAAGAGTCAGGCGGTTGCCCGAAGCGCCTCCTCAAAAATGCCCGTGGCTTCGTCGATCTGTTGTTCATTTACGATCAACGGCGGCAGCCAGCGTACGATTTCCTGATAGGGGCCACATCTGAGCATCAGCAATCCCCGTTTCTCGCATTCCTTCAGTAGCTTGCCCGCACGCTCCCCGTCCGGGCAATCGCCTCGGCGCATTTCCACGCCAATCATCAGGCCCTTGCCGCGAATGTCTGCCATTTCCGGGTAGTCTTTTTTCAGTGCCTGCAGGTTGTCCCACAGCCGCTGGCCCATGGTGTCGGCGTTCTGTACCAGGCCTTCCTCCTGAATCACTTCGATGGTGGCGATGGCAGCCGCTGCGGCCACGGCATTCCCGCCATAGGTGCCGCCTTGAGAGCCGGGCCAGCCTTTGGCCATGGTCTCCTCGGATGCCGCCAGTGCAGAAATCGGGAAACCGCTGGCCAGGCCCTTGGCAATCATGATGGCATCGGGCGTAACACCAAAGTGTTCATGGGCCCAGAATTTACCACTGCGGCCAAAGCCTGCCTGTACCTCATCAAACACCAGCATGATGCCGTGTTTGTCGCAGCGTTCCCGCAGGCCTTGCATGAACCTTGTATTGGCGGGCACGTAACCGCCTTCGCCCTGCACCGGCTCAATCAGCATGGCCGCTGTTTCTTTCGGGGCGGAATAGGTAACGAAGATGCGGTCGAGCTCTTTCAGACAGAAGTCGGTTGCTTCGTCCAGGCTCCAGCCATAGTGAAAGGCGTGGGGGAATGGAGCTACCACCACGCCCCCCATCATCGGGCTGACACCGGCCCGCAGGCCGACGCTGGAGGTGGTCATCGACAGTGAGCCCATAGTCCGGCCGTGAAAACCACCGTGGAACACGATCACGTTGGGGCGGCCGGTGGCTTGCCGCACCAGACGAATGGCGCCCTCGGCCACTTCGGTGCCCGCGTTGGAGAAGAAAAAAGCATTGAGCGGGTCGGGGGTCAGCGCGCCCAGCCTTTCGGCCAGTTCCGGCAGACGCGGATTCATCACCGTGGTGGCCTGGGCATGAATCATGGTGGCCACCTGCTTCTGGGCTGCGGCCACCACTTTTGGGTGACAGTGGCCGGTACTGGTTACGCCTATACCGGATGTGAAATCCAGATAGCGGCGACCTTCCGGGTCAATAATGTAGGCACCTTCGCCTTTGGCGGCGGTAATGCCGGTGGCCTGCTTGAGCAGGGGGGAAAGTTTGCCTTTGTGATCCGTCATGAGGGTACCTCCCGAAGTGAACGAACTGCTTCTTTTCCAAAGCGGTGTTTGCCAGCCACAGCCAAGCTGCGGCCCGACACCATTCAGGTAATCAGGCGCTGGCGAACCGCGTCGCCGATTTCCCGGGTGCTGCGCCTTTGGGTGCCTTTTTCGGCAAGGTCTGCGGCAACAGCATGGAACAACTCCTGCCCGGCATGGGCGAGAACAGGATCTTTCCGGCCCAGCCATTCGAGCATCCGCGCCGTTGTGAACAGCATGGCGGTCGGGTCGGCAATGCCCTGGCCTGCAATATCAGGCGCGCTACCATGGGTGGGTTCGAACATGGAGGGCACATCGGTGTTGCTGGGATTGAGGTTGCAGGAGGGCGCCACCCCCATGCCGCCAGACAGCACCGCCGCCAGATCGGTAAGAATGTCACCCTGCAAATTACTGGCGACGACTACATCAAACGCCCAGGGGCTCTGCACGAATTTCATGCAGGCAGCATCCACCAGTTCGTGGTGGGTGGCGACATCCGGGTATTCACGGGCGATTTCCTCGAACACCTCGGTGTACATATCACCCCAGTAGCGCAGCGCATTGCGCTTGGTGATCAGGCATACCTGGCTTTCACAGATATGTCCCTCGAAGGTTCGGAAGCTGCGGGTGCGGGCTTCTTTTAGCCGATCGCTGGCGCGCTTGCGGGCCTGGTCGAAGCCGTAGCGAATAATTCTCTCGGTGGCGCGGCGGGTGAACACTTCCATCTGGGTGGCCACCTCATCCGGCGTACCCTGGCGCAGGCGTCCGCCCTGGCTTACATACTCACCTTCGCTGTTTTCACGGATCACCAGCATATCAATGTCTTTGGCGCGATCGTCCTTTAGATATTGCCTGGCGCCGGGCAGCAGGCGAGCCGGGCGCTCGCACACCCATTGGTCAAAACCCTTGCGCATTTCCAGCAGGGGCCCCAGAGACACGCTGTCACTCAACAGATACCGGTCTTTGTCGTGAAGCGGCCCGGGGTCGCCCAGAGCGCCCAGCAGGATGGCGTCATAAGCCTGTAACTGAACCAGCGCATCGGCAGGCCAGGACTCACCATGCTCCTGATGCCAGGCGTGTGACGGCCAGGGAAATTGCGTCCAGTCCAGTGCCAGCTTGTGTTTGTCTTTCAACACCTCCAGGCAGCGGATAGACTCCGCAACCACTTCCGGACCGATACCGTCTCCCGGGGTAACTGCAATGCGGGTGGTCTGGGCCATTCCCAAAGCTCCTTTCTCTGTGGCGTGGCGAATTCAGCACAACAGCCCCAGTGTAGACCGGCAGTCTGAAGATGCCAGTGAACACCCCGGTGGTTTTCAGGTTTTACCGCTTTCGATCAGCAGGTTATAGTGGCGCTAACCCGTTTGGCGAGATTCTGACTGTGCTCTATCGAATTGTGACTCTGATCGGCGGCCTGGTGTTCGTGGCCGCCCTGTTTGCCCTGGTGTGGTTCTTCTGCAAGAAATTTCTGGAGCACCATGGCGTCACTGACCAGACCTCCGATCGTGCCACGGTGCTGGCCACCTGGACTTTTGCCGGCATTGCCATTGGCCTGGTGTTCGCTGTGATTGGCGCCTTTGTGCTGGGCCCCTGGGCGTTCTATCGCACGCTTCGCGGCCACGACGTGGCGATTTCAGACGGTGCTGCCGTCTGGTGGGGGTTCGGTATTGTCCTGTTGTCGCTGGGCATTACCGCCGCAGGCTTCTTCGGCTTTCTGATGCTGGTGGGCGCCTACTGAAGCGGCTGCAGGTTTTTCAGCAAGTCCCGGAACCATAGCAGCGCAGGCTCCTGCGCATAGGCTTTGTGCCAGTACAGATGGACATCAATGGACGGCATGTCCACCGGCGGTGCCAACACCTCAATCTCGGTGCTCTGGGCAAGAATGCAAGCGTAGGTTTCCGGCATGGTGAGCAGCAAATCGGAGTTCTCCACCACCCGGCAGGCGGCGTAGTAATGCTGACAACGCATGCGTATGGAGCGCTGGACACCCAGCCGGGATAACTCAAAATCCTCAATGCCCGGCCCTTCCGCCCGGGACGACACCAGAATATGCCGGGCCGCAAGATAACCCGGCAGATCCAGTTCTCCCTGAACAAGAGGATGGCCTTTGCGGGCCAGCACCACCAACCGATCCTGCCGTAGAAGTTCATGGCTGGTCTGATCACTCACCGGCAAGAGCACGTCAATAGCGAAGTCCAGCTTGCCCGCCGCCAATTGCGTTTCCATGTCACGCCGGGCCACCTGCTGGCTGCGAATCTCCAGATCCGGATAGGGTGCCAGTCGGGCAACCAGCTGTGGCAAAAATGTGGATTCCAGAACATCCCGCAGCCCCAGAGAATAGGTTTTACGCTGGCTGGCGGGGTCAAATGCATGGAACTGGTTGACCGCGCTCTGGATCTGCGTCAGCCCCGGGCGCATGGATTCCAGAAAGCGCCGGGCCAGCGGAGTTGGCACCATCTGATTGCCCTGACGGGTAAACAGCGGATCCTCAAAATGATCCCGAAGCCGGGCCAGGGAATGACTGATTGCAGGCTGGGTCAGGTGCAAAGCCCGCGCAGCCCGAGTCAGGCTGCCTTCCCGATAGATGGTGTCGAAAACGTGCAACAGATTCAGATCCAGGCGATTCGTTGCCATTATCCCGTTCCGGTTAGTGAATAAATAACGCTAATGGTAAAGGATAAGAACAATTCAGTCGCGTAATAATGCAATGGCTCCTAGACTGACGGCTAACGAATCGACAGTGCGCCCGCCGGGGCCGACAGCGCAAGGAGCTGCACCATGGACTTCAACATCTCCGAGAAAGGCCAGGACTACCTGCAGCGCGTGAAACAGTTCATGCGCGACGAAATCTACCCCATCGAAGAGCAATACCATAAAGACCTCGCTGCTCTCGACAACCGCTGGGTTGTTCTGCCCGTTATCAAAGAACTGAAAGCGAAGGCCAAAGCCCAGGGGCTCTGGAATATGTTTTTTCCGGATGAAACCTATGGGTGCGGCCTGCTCAACTCCGACTATGCGCTGATTGCCGAAGAAACCGGCCGCAGCTTCATTGCCCCGGAAATTTTCAACTGCAACGCCCCCGACACCGGCAACATGGAAGTTCTGATCCACTACGGCTCTGACCAGCAAAAAGCCGAGTGGCTGCCGCCGTTGCTCAGTGGCGACATCCGTTCTGCATTTTTTATGACTGAACCGGCCGTCGCGTCTTCCGATGCCACCAACATGGAAGCCACCGCCATTGTCGAGGGTGATGAAGTGGTACTCAATGGCCGTAAATGGTGGAGTACGGGCGTTGGCCATCCGGACTGCAAAGTGGGCATCTTCATGGGCGTGACCGACCCGGGCGCCCACAAACACCGCCGCCACTCCATGGTGCTGGTGCCCCTGGACACCCCGGGCATCACCATCGAACGCATGCTGCCGGTCTTTGGCGCTTACGACGAACCCTATGGCCATGGCCAGGTACTGTTCGACAACGTGCGCCTGCCAAAAAGCGCCATCATCGCAGGCCCCGGCCGAGGCTTCGAAATCGCCCAGGGCCGCCTGGGCCCGGGCCGCGTGCATCATTGCATGCGGGCTATTGGCGCCGCCGAGCGTGCCCTTGAGCTACTGATCAAGCGATCCATGTCCCGAGAGGCCTTTGGTCGCCCACTGGCCAAACTGGGCGCCAATCCGGATATCATCGCCCATGCCCGCATGAATATTGAGCAGGCCAGGCTGCTAACCCTGAAGTGTGCCTGGGCGCTGGATACCAAAGGCATCATGGGGGCGCTGCAGGAGGTCTCGATGATCAAGGCAGTGGTACCGACCATGCTGCAGCAAATTGTGGACGATGCGATTCAGGTACACGGTGGCGCAGGTGTCAGCGACGAAGATTTCCCGCTAACGGCGTTGTTCGCCTATGCGCGGGTTCTGAGGCTGGCAGACGGCCCGGATGAAGTCCATCGCGCGATGGTGGCGCGCCTGGAGCTTCGGAAGTATCAGTCGTAAGAATAACGAACCTCCCATACAAAAAATGGTGAACAGACAATGACACAACGAGTATTCATAACCGGCGGGGCCAGTGGTCTGGGGCGGGCGATTGCGTTGCGGTATGCCAAAGAAGGCGCGAAAGTCTGTATCGGAGACATTAACCCCGAGCAGGGCATGGCGGTTGAAACCGAACTCAACAACGCTGGCGGTGAAGGCCACTTTGTGGAATGCGACGTTCGCCGCCTGACCGACTTCGAAAAAGTCCGCGATGAACTGATACAAAAATGGGGCGGCGTCGACATCGTCATCAACAACGCTGGCGTTGCCTCCGCAGGCTCCATCGAAGACACCACCATCGGCGACTGGGAATGGATCCTCGACATCAACGTGCTGGGTGTCGTGCGCGGCTGCAAAACCTTCACCCCAGTGTTCAAAGAACAGGGCCAGGGCACCTTCGTGAACATCGCCTCCATGGCCGGGCTCATGCTGGCGCCCCTGATGAACAGCTACAACGTCTCCAAAGCAGGCGTTATAGCACTATCGGAAACCCTCAGCCAGGAGCTCAGAGACTCCGGCATACACGTCAGTTGCGTGTGCCCGGCCTTCTTCCAGACCAACCTGACCAGCAGCATGCGCTCCGACATTCCGGGCATCCAGCAGAACGTCAACAAACTGATGAAGCGCTCCGGCATCACCGCCGCTGACGTGGCCGACGACATCTTCCGCAGCGTCAAAGACAAAGACTTCTGGGTGCTGCCCCACGCCAAAGAACGCCGAATGTGGATACTCAAACGCCATGCGCCCTGGGCCTTCGACTGGCTGATGCACCAGGAGAGCAAACGCTGGCTCAAAAAAATGGCCCCCAGGGCTAACGCCTGAATTGACCGCAGGAGACGAGGAATGACGCAGATTGACCAGGCTGTGGAGATACGGGACGGCGAGGCGCTGGAGTCCGGCGCCGTCGACCGGTTCATGAAACAGGCCATCCCCGGCCTGGAAGGGCAGCCGACCATCAAACAGTACCCTGGCGGCGCATCCAACCTGACCTATCAGGTGGATTATGGCGAGCGTTCTTACGTATTGCGCCGACCACCGTTTGGCAAAATCGCCAAGTCCGCGCACGATATGCTGCGGGAAGCCCGGGTGATGCAGGCGCTGAAACCGGCGTATCCCTATGTGCCAGAGATTGTCTCGATTTGCGACGATCACAGCGTACTGGGCTGTGATTTCTACGTTATGGAACGTTTGCACGGCATCATCCTGCGACAGGACTTTCCCAAGGATTTCAGCCTGAGTGCTGAAGACACCCGCAAGCTGTGCCTGAACGTGATCGACAAACTGGTAGACCTGCACAAGGTAGATGCAAAAGCCGCAGGCCTGGACAAGCTGGGCAAAGGCGCCGGTTACGTGCAGCGGCAGATTAGCGGCTGGAGCGACCGTTTCCGCAAGGCACGCACCGACGATGTGGGCGATTTCGAAACCGTAATGGCCTGGCTCAACGAGAAAATGCCGGAAGACCTTGCCCAGGTGGTTATCCACAACGACTTCCGTTTTGACAACGTGGTACTGAACCCCGATAACCCGTTTGAAGTGATTGGCGTGCTGGACTGGGAAATGGCCACCATCGGTGACCCGTTGATGGATCTGGGTAACAGCCTGGCCTACTGGATTGAAGCGGACGACGAAGGCCCGTTCCAGATGCTGCGCCGCCAGCCCACCCACCGGCCGGGTATGCTGACCCGCAAGGAAGTGGTGGAGTACTACATGGAACAATCCGGGTTCCGGGCGGATAACTTCGACTTTTATGAAATCTACGGCTTGTTCCGGCTGGCGGTGATCATTCAGCAGATTTATTACCGTTACTACCATGGCCAGACCCAGGACAAGCGCTTTGCCGTGTTTGGCCAGGCGGCCAACTATCTGCAGAAACGCTGCCAGCGGCTGATCGACGAGAGCCACCTGTAATGGCCACCATTTACCTGGTGCGCCACGGGCAAGCCAGTTTCGGCAAAGAAAACTACGATCAGCTATCGCCCAGGGGCTGGGAGCAAGGCCGGGTTCTGGGCCGCTGGCTGGCTGATAAGGTGCAACCAGGCGCGGTGTTTGGTGGCAATCTGCAGCGCCACCGGGAAACGGTCGAGGCGATCGCCACCGGATATGGTGTTGCCTTGCCGGATATGCAGGTGCTTGAGGGTTTGAACGAGTTCAATCATCTGGAGGTGGTGGAACGGCTGAAACCGGAGTGGGCCGACAAGCAGGTGATGGCCCGGGATCTCGCCAGCTTTCCGAAACCCGCCAGGGCCTTTCAGCAGGTTTTTGAACAGGCGGTGCTGCGCTGGGTGAGTGGTGAGCACGACGCCGACTACGCAGAAACCTGGTGTGGCTTCCGGGTAAGGGTGAACGATGCCCTGGAACGGCTACTGGCGCTGGCTGAGGGTGCGGATGTGATTGTTGCCACGTCGGGTGGGCCGATTGCGGTGATTGCCCAGTCGTTGCTTGAGTTGTCAGACCGCAAGACGCTCGAACTGAACAGTGTCATCGCCAACGCCAGCGTGTCCCGTCTATTGTATTCCGGGCCCAGGCGCAGTTTGTCGGTTTTCAATAATTACAGCCACCTGGAGGCGGAAGATACCGCCCTGGTGACCTTCCGATAGCTTTCCAACTGAACACCAAGAGGGAATTCCATGAGTAACAAGAATCTGTTTGACCTGACGGGAAAAATTGCCCTGGTAACGGGTGCCAGCCGTGGTATCGGTGAGAGCATTGCCCGCCTGTTGGCGCAGCACGGTGCCCACGTGATTGTCAGCAGCCGCAAGATTGACGGTTGTGAAGCGGTGGCGGCCAGCATCCGCGAGCAGGGCGGCAGCGCAGAAGCCTTTGCCTGCCATATTGGTGAAATGGAACAGATTGAAGCGGCCTGGGAACACATCGACAGAACCCATGGCAAGCTGGATATCCTGGTAAACAATGCCGCAGCCAATCCATATTTTGGCCCGGTTGAAGATACCGATTTGGGGGCCTTCCAGAAAACCGTTGATGTGAACATCCGAGGCTATTTCTTCATGTGTGCCCGAGGCGCCCAGTTGATGAAGAAAAACGGTGGCGGCGCTATCGTTAACGTTGCCTCAGTGAACGGTGTAAATCCGGGCCATTTTCAGGGCATTTACTCGGTCACCAAGGCGGCGGTCATCTCCATGACCAAATCCTTTGCCATGGAATTGGGGCAACAAAAAGTAAGAGTGAATGCGCTGCTACCGGGGCTCACCGATACCAAATTCGCCAGTGCGCTGACCAGCAACGAAGCCATCAAGAAGCAGGCCATGGCGCACATTCCCATGAAGCGGGTGGCAGACCCGGACGAAATGGCCGGTACCGTGCTGTATCTCGTGTCGGACGCCTCCAGCTACACCACCGGCGCCTGCATCAACGCCGATGGCGGCTATCTGACGGTGTAATGAGCGCACCAGGCGGCCGGGCAGTGTTGCATTCCGACCGCCAGGTGCGGCGCTTTAGCTGCAGGTAAGTGAGGCGAAGTCGCCCCGAAGTTCCGAGGCTTTGGCCAGCAGGTGATTGCGCTGTTCACGATCACCTGCGTTGATCACCGAGTGGATCAAAGCCGCCATTGCGTGCTGGCTCTCTGCCATCATGGCGCGGTATTCCTCACCCCGAAAACGGTCGGAATGCAGCAGCAGTTCCTCAATGCGGTTCTCGAATTCCGGCGATTGACGAAATTCCAGGGCGTCCAGCAGCGCCAGTTGCCAGTTCCGTCGGCTGTGGAGCCAGATTTCCGTCTGTTGGCCGCGGTTGGCCGACCAGTCGCTAATGATGTCACGCTGCTCTGTGTTGAGGTCGCCCAGCCATCGCTCCAGCCGCTCGGCGGCTCGTTCTGCCCGGGCCTGGGCGGCTTCAGCCCGGGAACCCTGAAGCAGCTCCTGCTCCAGTTCCTGTTGTTTTTCCTGCATGTTTCGGGCGAGTTCCTGCACCTGTTCGTGGTCTAACGATGCCAGCAAGCGGGTGGCGATGGGTGTGGCCCGGGTGAGTAATTCCGGTATAAACGCCAGGGCTTGTTGCTGGTGGCTCTGGACGTCGTCTGGGGATGGCGGGCCAGCAGAAAGCCCGGAGGTCAGATCAGCCAACCAGGATTGATAACGTGGCAGTTCTGCAGTGCAATGCCACTGCCGGAGATCCTCCAGATCGCTATTCAGGCGACTTTTCTGTTCGCTGGTGAGGGTAATGTAGTCTTCAACCCACCAGACAATGCCCCAGTCTGCGTAACGGTAGGCCATCGTTGTGGAGCTGCAGCCAGCCAGTAGCAATACCAGAGCGAGGAGCCCGAATATCGGGCGCCGTGAACTTTGCAGCGGGTCATCCATTGTTGATATCCCTCAGTAAAATGCCGTATGGCAATTCAGTGTGCGCTTTCTAAGATGGTAGCGCTTGCGTGCCAGCCGTGTCAGTTTTTACGGCCTGTGCCGCCCGCTGGATGCCAGCTGCCCAATGTTCCATTACAGAGAGACCAGAATGTCCAAGTTCAAACAGTCACGCGTGCGCCAGTTTGTGTTTTCGCTGTATATGTCCGGGTTCATGTCGCTGTTGATGTCCGGCATCATCACCCTGATCAACATGGGGCTTGTGCCGGGCTTCCTGAATCGCTGGCTGGCCGCGTTCGTGGTGGCCTGGGCCGTGGCCTTCCCTCTGGTTATGTTCATTGCTCCGATGGCCGGTAGGTTGGCAGACTGGACGGTTGCCAGGTTTTCAGGCGCCAGTAGCGCATCCGAGCGCCGCCAGCCCGATTAGCGGGGGCGCCATCACCCACAACACTTCTGTTGTCCCTATTGTAAAAAAGTGTAAATCCGTTTCCCGTCACCTGCCGTAGTTTGCGTTTGACACTGATCAGGGGGTGAATCAGTGCGGGCTCGAACCACGTGATCAGGTAATCAACGTCCCAGACGAGGAACGGAAACAATGAAGACAAAATATGTGTTGCCAATAGTGTTGGCGAGCGGTGTCTTGTTCGCCGGTTGTAGCGACAGTGATGACGATGATAAGGCCGATGTGCCTGCGCAGAACATTCTTGAAATCGCCGTCGAAAATGAGAATACAACAATTCTTGAAGCTGCGGTTCTTGCCGCTGATCCTTCGATTGCAACCTTGCTTGGCGGCGATGATGAGCTAACGGTCTTCGCGCCGACAGACACAGCCTTTGAAGCTCTGCTGGTGGATCTTGGAATTGACGCGCCAACATTACTGGCTGATACGGAACTCCTGAATAAGGTTCTCTCTTATCACGTTCTCGCAACATCCGTGGGTGAGGTCAAGTCGGGCGCAGCGATCAATGTTGCTCAAAGCCCTGTCCCGTCGAACCTGGTGGCCACCGTGAACGGCGAAAACGTGGCGCTGTCATTGTCTCAGGAGAGAGGTAACAAAGACGGGAGAGGCGGGCAATCGGAGTTCGTCTCTCTCGCTCGTTCTTAGCAGGCGGTCGACAACGTTTTTTCAGCCCGGCCCAAGCCAGCCACTCTTTTTTCACTGCGGGCGAGGGCAGCAAGACAGTTCACAACGACGTTATTGCACAGCGGTGGCAGTGTTGTCTTCACCAGACTGTGACAGAGAGAGCCCCACCGGTGGCCGGTAATGCAGTGAGTAGAGCACCCGATCAAGCACGGCCTGGCCGTTCCAGGCCGGATCGTTGTTCACCATACCGACGATGGCCCAGGTTGTCTGGTGATCGTCCCGGGTAAAGCCAGCGATTGAACGCACGTTTTCCAGATAGCCGGTCTTAATCCGGCCTTCGCCATCCATGCCGGTGTTCCGCAGTCGGCGCGCCATGGTGCCGTCCATTGCGATGATGGGCATGGAGGCCATCAGGTCTGAGGCGTAGGGGCTTTCCCAGGCCCGCTGCAATATTTGCGCACCTTGTCGGGCGCTGATCCGGCCATGGCGGGTGAGGCCCGCGCCATTGTCGATCACCATTCCGTTGGTGTTGATCCCTTTGCTTTCCAGCCAGTCATAAACCACCCGGATGCCCGCCACGCGATCGTCTTTCTCCTTGGGCAGGCGGTGCTCAGCACCAATGGTCAGCAGCATCTGCCGGGCCATCACGTTGCTGCTCCACTTGTTAATATCCCGCACCATGGAGACCAGATCCGGGGAAGTGGTTCGGATGACCAGCCTTGCCTCGTCTGGAGTGGTTTCGAAGCGATTGCCGCCGAGAATGGCGACACCCATATCCGACAGCACAGACCGTATGATGGAGGAGGAGTAGTGTTTGTGATCCAGCAGTGACAGGTAGCGGGTAGTTCGGCAGCCCTGGGGCAACTCTCCGGTCACACGTACGGTCACCCGCTGGTCTGCATGGAACACCGGTTCCCAATCGAACCCTTTACGGGCGGGGCAGGGGCCTTCGGGAACTGCCGTCACCCGGTTGTCTATTATCACATCACTCAGGTTCGGCGTTGCCCAGGCCTGGGTGCCGCGCTCATCGGCACGAACCTGAAACTGCAGCAGATTCAGGTTAACGAGATAGCCGGAAGGCTCCACCAGAAACGGTGCATGGGGATTGTCCCCATTGTCTTCGAAGGAAGGGAGCCCGCCATCGACAAGAAAGTGGCTGCCATCGAGGATCAGGTCGCCGGTTACCTGGTTGATGCCCATGCTCTTCAGTTCGCCCAGGGCACTCCACAGGCGCTCTATCGTCAGCTTGGGGTCGCCGCCTAAGCGCACATAAAGATTGCCTTCGAGGGTGTCGCCAACCATGGTGCCATCGGTCAGGAAATCGGTATTCCAATGGTAAGTCGGGCCCAGCAGCTCCAGGGCGGCGTAGGTGGTGACCAGCTTCATGATCGAGCCGGGGCTCATGAGTGTGTCAGCGTTCACATACTGCTCAATGCCCGGCCCGTTCAGGGGGATGGCTGCGACACCCAGGGCCTGATCACTGTTCAGCGACTTTTTGGCGTAGGCTTGTATCTTTGTGGCCCATAGCTTCGAGCTGGCAAATGCATCTTCTGCGGAGCCTGGTTGCTGTGCTAGTGCAGCGCCTGACAGCAGGCTGCCGCAAAGCATGGCGCTTGCGGACAACCGCAAAAGTCCGTGTTGAAACCTGGCGTAGCATCCGGCCGGGCCAGATTGTGCCCTGGAATCCTGAGTCATAATAACCTGAACCCGCTGAAGAGACCTTTTTGTACAATAGCCTATTCTCTGTCTTTCTACTATGCAGAAAGCCTATACATAACGTTAAAAGATGACAGTAGTTGCGTTGTTTATATTGAGGTTTTGTGACGGACTGTAAGTGGCTTTCAGAATCAGTCAGTTACTATTGGCGTTTGAAGAGATAACCGTCTGGAAGCGGCCCGAAGGCCAATGGCTTTGCGATGCCGGATGGCAAAATGTTCCCAATCCCCGATGTGAGTTGTGCCATGTTGAATAAGCTGAAGCATTCGTTGAACGTGCTGGAATCGGTTACCACCTCTTCCTTCTCTGCCTGGCGCGGGTGCCTGGTGGTGAAGGCTGCCCGGCAACCTGAAAAGCCGCTGGTGCTGTACGATATCGAAGCCTGCCCTTTTTGCCGGCGGGCCCGGGAGGCGTTGACCGCACTGCATCTGGACGTCGAAATCCGTCCTTGCCCGAAAGGTGGCCGACAGTATCTGGCCCAGGCCGAGGCGCTTGGCGGCAAGCAGCAGTTCCCATTACTGCACGACCAGAACACCGGTGAGGTGATCTACGAATCCGACGCCATTGTTGAATACCTGTTCCGCCAGTATGGCCAGTGTTCCGTGCCCCGTTATTACCAGCCCCGCCCCTGGCAACCGGTATTGGGTATGGCAGGTTCCGGCGCCAGTGAACTGCGGGGCACCCGGGCCCGGTTGGCCCGCAATCCCGAGCAGGGCTTGCACTTGTGGAGTTTTGAGGGCAGCCCGTTTTCCAGGCTGGTACGGGAACGCTTGTGCGAACTGGAGATTCCCTACACGCTGCACAATCTTGGCAAGGAGCATTGGTCAGAAGTCGGGCCAGCGCGCCAGCGCATCAAACCCGGCCCCTACAGGCCGCGGCCCGGCGGTAAGCGCGATGCGTTTTTTCAGGCCCATGGCCGGGTGCAGGTGCCGTATCTGGAAGATCCGAACACCGGGGAGGCGCTGTTCGAGTCAGCCCGAATTCTGAGATACCTCGAAATTACTTATGGCCAGTGAGTCATGCACCCGGGGCTGGTAATCCCGGGGTGAGCCGGTATCATTTGCGCGATCTGTTTGCTTTCGGGGAAGTCTGACGCCTTATGTTTACCGGCCAATGCCTGTGTGGTGATATCCAGTTCGAATACAACGGGCCCCTGGGGCCGGTGGCGCTTTGCCATTGCAGCCAGTGCCGTCGTAACCACGGCAGCGCGTTTTCGGCCAGCGCGCCGGTGCAGGCGGTGCGTTTCCGGTTCACCCAGGGTGAAGACAAGATTACCGAGTTTGAATCCCGCCCCGGCAAGTATCGGGCTTTCTGCAGCCGCTGCGGTAGCGCGCTTTACAGCCGGGTTGATGCGATCCCCGGCATCCTGCGCTTGCGAGTGGGGGTAATCAATGAACCTTTGGGCAAGAAGGCGGCACAGCACGTTTATGTCGGGTCGAAATCCGACTGGTTTGAAATTACCGACGATCTGCCCCGGTTCGAGAAAACCGAAAGAACCAACGATCCGCACTGAGCTCGGCCCGGCCGCCTGTTTTACCGGATGGCCGGGGTAAGCGATTACTCCACGGGCACCATGCGATAGAGTCGCCCGTTGTTGGCGTCGGTCAGTAGCCACAGCGCTCCGTCCGGGCCCACACGGACGTCGCGAATGCGTTCGCCCAGATTGGTGAGCAAGTCCTCCTCCTCGACCACCTTTTCACCATCCAGTGATAGCCGAACCAGTTTTCGAAGCTTCAGTGCGCCGATAAACAGGTCGCCTTGCCATTGCGGGAACAGTTCCCCGGCGTAGAACGCCATGCCGGACGGAGCGATGGACGGATCCCAGTAATGCAGTGGGTCGGTGACGCCTTCCATGGTGGTTCGGCTGGAAATGGGCAGCCCGGAATAATCAATGCCATAGGTGACCTTGGGCCAGCCGTAGTTGCTGCCGGCACGAAGGATGTTGATCTCGTCGCCGCCGCGTGGGCCATGCTCATGGCTCCAGATTTCGCCGGTTTCGGGGTGGCGAGTCATGCCCTGAATGTTGCGGTTGCCGTAGGTGAAGAAGGTTTCGTTGAAGCCGCTTTGATTGGCAAAGGGGTTGCCGTCTGCAGGCTCGCCGTTAATGGCGAGCCTGTGAACACCACCGGCATCGTCTGAGGTGTCCTGGGCGCGACCCATGTCTCCACGGTCGCCCACTGCGACATATAACCGCTCTTGGGTGTCGAACGCCATGCGCCCGGCAAAGTGACGACCGGTATTGGAGCGAGGCCGGGCTTCGAAAACGACGGTGACATCAGACAGTGCCTCATGGCGGTAGACTGCCCGGGCTACGCGGGTTGTCATGCCTTGCCGGTTGCGGTGGGCATAGCTGAGAAACAGCAGATGATTGTCTTCGAAGTTCGGGTGAAGCAGAACATCCAGCAATCCGCCCTGACCAGAAACCACCAGGTTCGGAAGGCCGCTGATTGGCTTGGTAAGAAGCTGGCCATTCTTCACAAGCCGCAGACGGCCTTCCCGTTCGGTGATCAGCAGGTCACCTTCTGGAAGAAAAGCCAAGCTCCAGGGGTGCTCGAGCCCCTCGGCAATGGTCTCTAGCCGAAACTCGCCCTGGCGGTGCGAAAACCGCTGGTCGGCCTGTGCCCCCGTTGCCATCAGAAGAAGGATCAGTGCCGTCAGGAACGGTCTTGAATGCATGACAACTCCTATCGGTTTCCGGTGGGTTGTACCGGTATTGCCAAACAATAGTCGATTCGGAGCAGGGCGCCAGCTGAGGCAAAACAACTGAGTCAAATAATAAGAATTATCATTTGCATTGTTGTCGGCGTATTATAAAATGCCTCTATTGCTTACCGAAAACCGTCAAGGAAGTCGTCATGGAACACGAAGTTTACGAAGGGCTCAAAATTGCCTGTTTCGCGACCGGGTGTATCAGCCTGGCGCTGATCAGTCTCGCCATCCTGCTCTGATCCTCTCATCGTCTGGAGGCTTTTTGCAGCCAGCGATCCAACTGATCCGCAAACTCCTTGCGATCGCCCTGGCCAAAAGGCGCGGGGCCACCAGTAACCTGGCCTGCATTGCGCATTTCTTCCATAAAGTTACGCATGGCGAGGCGCTGGCGGATGTTTTCTTTGGTAAAGGCCTGCCCCCGGGGGTTGAAGACATCGGCGCCTTTCTCAATCGCTTCCGCTGCCAGGGGGATGTCTTGGGTAATCACCAGGTCGCCTTTGCTCATCTGATCCATAATTTCATTGTCGGCCACATCGAAACCCTGGGGTACCTGGCGGCGGCTCAGATAGGGGCTGGGTGGCAGACTGATGGCGTGGTTGGCAATAAAGGTGGTCTGGATCTGCCAGCGGGTGGCCGCACGGCAGAGGATTTCCCGGATGGGCACGGGGCAGGCATCGGCGTCGACCCAGATTGGCATGTTGGCAGTCCTGAATTAGTGAAACAGAGCACCAGTTTAACCGACTGGTGGTGAGCCTGTTAGCGATGGGTTGCGTAAATAGTGACGTCTATTTTGAAGCGGCCGGGCGATGCAGCGTTTTGTTGGTGGGGGAGTGGTATAATCCTGCGCTCACTCAATGAACAGGAACTGATAATGTCCCAGTTGCCCCCGTGCCCCCAGTGTACTTCTGAATATACTTACGAAGACGGCGTCCAGCTTGTCTGCCCGGAGTGTGGCCACGAGTGGTCGGAAGCCGAGCAGGCCGCGGAAGAGGCTGGCAAGGTGATTCGCGATGCCAATGGTAACGAGCTGCAGGACGGCGATACGGTTACGGTGATCAAAGACCTCAAGGTGAAAGGTTCCAGCCTGGTGGTGAAAGTCGGCACCAAGGTGAAGAACATTCGCCTGGTCGACGGTGATCATGATATTGATTGCAAAATTGATGGCGTGGGTGCCATGAAACTGAAATCGGAGTTTGTGAAAAAAGTCTGATCACAGTTCCATTGTTGACTACACTCAGGTTTGTGATAGATCTATATAACCCACTGTATTTAATGGACTGACCGCTTGGCAGCTCTGAAACGGAACATCTGGGCGCTCTATTTGCTGATCGTCTTGCTGGGAGCAGCCATTCTCACGGCTGTGCTCTATCAGCGCTGGCACTCGATTGTCTCGGATGAGGCGATGTATCAGGTGTCCCGGGCAAAACTGGTTCACCAGTCTGTGAACAGTTTTCTGCACACGCAGGAGCTGGTTCTGGATGTCATCGGCCGAGAATTGCTTGATTCCCCCGGGATTCTTGAGGGCCAACGGGCAATTCCGTTGCTGGACAGCATTCTGTCTGTCAACCCGACACTGGTGGGTTCGGCCTTGCCAATGCCGATGGCAAACTGGTCCGTGTCAGTTCCAACCTTGATCTGTCCAAGCTGCCTAATCTCCGTACCAACCCGGCAACCGCCAAAGGTTTTGCCCTCGCGCTTGAGTCTGACCATATGGTGGTCGGCCGCACCTATCATGTTGACGCTCTGGCCGAATGGGTGATTCCTGTCCGCAAAGCATTGAGAGCGCCGGATGGAAGAGTGGTTGCAGTGATGACGGCGGGTTTACGGGTGGGCGAAGCCGGGATGATATTCAGCCAACAACTGCATGACAGCCTTGACGATAGCGTGATTCTCTTCCGGGAACGTGATCGCTACGTGCAGTTTATGTCGAGGGATAATATTCGCCCTGAACAGTATTCGGAAATGCAGTTTTCCGAGACTGAGATTGCTGATCAGCGGCGGGTGTTTGAGGACTCCGTCGGGCTGTCCAAACCGAAGATCATGGAGAGTCGCGAAGCGTTTACGTTTTTCTCCAGAAGAGATGGTCTCAAGTACCTGGCGGCGGTTATTTACGATCCGCACTACGAGCTATGGACGATCTCGGAGTCATCCTTTGCGCCTTTGCACCGCAAGTTTTCGGCCACGTTGCTGTTTTACGTGTCTGGCTCTCTGTTGATTATCGGCATTCTGTACTTGCTGTTCCGGGTTATTGACCGTGCAGAACGAGCCAAACGTCAGGAACTGCTTTTTCAGGCCCGACACGATGACCTGACCGGCTTACTGAATCGTGCGGGCTTGCTGGACCGTTTGAAGTTCAGGCTTGGCCGGGGCAAACCTTTCAGTCTTGTCGTTATCAATATCGATAATTTCAGTGGCATTAACGACCGCTTTGGCCTGGAGCACGGGGATGACATGCTGGTGGAGTTCGGTGGGCGCCTGAAGCGGCTCGTTTACGAGTCTGATGACCTTGCCCGATTGGGCGGTGACGAGTTTGTGATTGTCACCCCGAATACCGACCTGCCGTTATTGACGGAGGTGTGTGATGGCCTGGTGCAGAATCTGGTCGAAACTTTTGAGGTTGGCCGGTTGCACTTGCAAGTGGGTGTTCGGATCGGTGTTGCCCGTTTCCCGGACGACGGCGACGCGGTGAGTGAGTTGATACGCAGTGCCCACCTGGCGTTGCATGAGGCGCGGCAAAGTCGGAGCACGGTTTGCGTTTACCGCAGCGACATGGAAACGGCTTATTTGCGTGGGCTGAGCGTTGAGCAGCGATTGCGGTTCGGGCTGGCTGCCCGCAATTTGCATATGGTGTATCAGCCCCAGGTAGATGAGCGCGGCACCATGACCGGCCTGGAAGCGCTGGTTCGCTGGCAGGATGACGAGCTGGGTTTTGTCTCGCCCGCCGAGTTTATCCCGGTGGCGGAGCGCTCCGGCCTGATGATTCCGCTAGGCAAATTCGTACTGGATACCAGTCTCGAAGAGTTCAGCCCGTTGTTGGCAGATTCTCCCAGGGCCCTTGATCTGGCGATCAATATCTCTGTTATCCAGTTCTGCCAGGCGGACTTTGTGGAAACGGTATTGTCGGCCCTGGCGGCTCATCAGGTGGCGCCGGAACGCCTGGTTCTGGAAATCACCGAAAGCCTGTTTATGGATAACTTCCAGCAGGTGCTGGAGACCGTGTGCCGCTTGCGGGATCGGGGCATACGCATTGCGATGGACGACTTTGGTACCGGTTACTCATCCCTGAGCCTGTTGCGACAACTGCCACTGGATGAACTCAAAATCGATAAAAGTTTTGTCGATGCGGTGGTCGATGATGAAAAAGCCGCCAACATGGTGCGCAGCATTGTGGCCATTGCTGACAGCCACAAGATGAGCCTGATCGCCGAGGGTGTAGAAGACAAGGCTCAGGCCAGCGCTCTGATTAAGCTGGGTTGTTTTCGTTTTCAGGGATATCATTTCGGGCGCCCCGTGGCTCTGGCGGAGATCCGTGACGGAATCGTTTTGGCCAGCCAGGATTAACCAGATCACCTGCGACCATTGGTCGCTGCCGGACTCTTTGAACCTCTGCTCTGTCGCCGCTACATTAAGCAAAACGGTTATTCATCAAGGAATTTTCCATGAAACAACGTCTTAGCCTGTTGAGCCTGGCCGCAGCCCTGATTACGTTTCCGGCTGTTGCCGACGATCATGGGCAACATCACGGCGAGCACCATTCCGGCGCGCAGATTGAAATCAGTAATGCCTGGAGCCGTCCGACCCCGCCGGGCGCGGGTATGGGGGTGGGTTACATGGCCATCAGCAACCACGGTGATCAGGCGGTCACGCTGGTGTCGGCAAACACCGATCGCGCGGGCCATGTTTCCCTGCACCAGACCAGTATGCACGACGGCCTGATGAAAATGCAGCCGCTAGCGCATGGCCTGGAAATCCCGGCGGGCCAGACGGTTCAGCTCGAACCCCAGGGTTACCATCTGATGCTGGAGAAGCTCACCATGCCGCTGAAGGCAGGTGAGCATGTTCCTGTCACTCTGGAGTTTGAGGGAGCAGAAACGCGCCATATTGAGCTGATGGTGCGCTCACTTGATGGTGAGATGGGTCACTCGAATATGGGCCATTCCCATATGAACCACTGAGTAGCGGATACAACCATGGCCCAAGTTGGGGCTGTGGTTGTCTTGGCCCAGCTCCGGGCTAAAGCCTGATGCTTGTTATCTCGTCAAAACTTGTTCCCGACCGACCTGCTGCAACCTACTGCTTACTATCGGAATGCCCCAGCGAATGCTCAGGCGCAATTCGGTCTCGCACCAGTTGCTTCAAGTGTTTGATCTCCGGGAATCCGCCCATGGATTTCCGGTCCCAGATCCGGGTGTCGTTCACCCAGACTTCGAAGATGCCCCCTGTGCCAGGTTTCAGGATGAGTTCGTCGATCATGCCGTCGAACGTTGTTAGCAGTTCCTGGGCCATCCAGGCGGAGCGCAGCAGCCAGTTGCAGCCGGTGCAGTAGTGGAGAGTGATCTGGGTTGCCATACCGTAATGCATCCTGCATGAATTAAGGAATTAGCCATGCTATCAAAAGGGAAAGCGATATTCTTTCATGCGGGGCTGTACTATGGCGTATTGGCTTGTTGATAGTCCGAGTTCCGGTAATGGCGGTCGTAACAGTGCATTCTGGGAGCCTTACCTCAAAGAGTGCGGCATAGAAAACCTGACCTGCTGCCGGCTGGATGAGAGCGCACAGTGGTGTGGCCTGGTAAGCGAATCTGACTGTTTGCTGGCGGCCGGTGGTGATGGGTCGGTGAATGCGGTAGCAGCTCTATGCCTGAAGACCGGCGCCACCCTGGGTGTCCTGCCTTCCGGAACCGCAAACGATTTCGCCCGGAATCTGGGCATACCCAATAAGCCTGAAGACGTTGCCCGGCTGGTGGCAGAAGGCGTCGTGCAGAGAGTGGATGTTGCCGATGTCGGAGATGGAATATGTCTGAACGTGGCCCATGTCGGGCTGGGTACGTTGCCTTCACGCCAGGTGAGCGCTCCCGCGAAGAAAAGTCTGGGTCGTTTCAGCTATCTTGCCACCTTGTTTCGCAAACTGGGCGCCCAGCGAGGGTTTTACGCCCGCATAACCACCGACAAGTCAGTTCTTGAGGGCCGCTGGCTTTCAGTGGCCATCGCAACGGGCGCCTATTTTGGTGGTGGCCATGAAATCCCGGAGGCCTGTGCCAACGATGGCCTGCTGGATGTGATCGCCGTCCGGCCGAGGCCCCTGCTCCAGTTGCTACTGGCTTTTGTAATGGTGCGCCTGAACCGGAAAACCCCGGACAGAACCAGCACGGTTGTTCAGGTAAAAGGCACTCGTTGTGAGGTTCAGACCAACAAGCCCAAAACCGTGACCGTGGATGGAGACATTGCGGGTAAAACCCCAATCAGCATGCATTGTCGTGCGGGTGTGCTGAAGGTGATTGGTCGAAGGGTGGTACACACTGGCAAGCCCGAACGGGGCACTTGAGACGCACTGCGTCTGGCGTTACTGACAAAAGACCGGTACCGTTGTATGACAAGGAATTCAGGATTATTCAGCGGACTTGGTTTATGCAGCCAAAAGAGTTAGTTACACAGTTTATAGCAGCGATTCAGGATCAGCGTTTTGATGAAGCCAAGTTGCTGTTGGCAGAAGACGGATTTGAATACGTTGGACCGAATATGCGGTTCCTGAACCGGGACGACATGCTGGCTTACCAGTTTGGTATGGCCGCCATCCAGAAAGATCTGGTGCTACGCCAGTTAAGCGAGGATGGTGAGCATGTGTTTGCGATTCTGGATTACCGCACCCATTTCGAACCCATTGGCGATGTGCGCCTTGCGGTCTGGTTCCGGGTTCACGAGGGCAGGATTCAGGTAGTGGAAGCCTTCTACAATGCGGCCGTCGTGGAAAATATGCTGGGAGGAAACCTGCCTACTGCGGGCTGAACAAGCCTGTTGGGGCACCCTCATCCAGAGTGCCCCTCCATCCCGCCAGACAGTCAGCTCAGCCCGGCTTTGCACGCCCGTGCCGCGTGCAGCTTCTTGTAGCTTTCAATCATCTTCAAATGCCTGTCCAGACCGCGCAGATCCATGCCGGTTTCTTCCAGGCCGTAGAAGCGCACAGAGCCCTCGATCGAGCCGACGACGGCATCCATCACCTCGTTACCGAACATCCGGCGGAAATTGTACAGGTAGTCTTCCAACGCCAGTTCTTCGTCCAGCGTTGCTTCCAGAGAGGCCTGCATGGCCTGATAGAACAGGCCCCGCTCCACCGTGTTGTCGTTGAACTGCAGGAACATTTCTACCAGTTCAAGCGCCTCTTCCAGTTCGCCCAGCGCCAGATAGATCAGCAGCTTCAGTTCCAGAATGGTGAGCTGACCCCAGACGGTATTTTCATCGAATTCGATGCCGATCAGGGTAACGATGGTCATGTAGACATCCAGCTCGGACTCTTCCAGCCGCTCCACCAGGCTGGCTAGGGCGTCCTGATCCAGGCGGTGCAGGTTCAGAATGTCCTCACGGAAAGTCAGGGCCATGTTGGTGTTGTCCCATACCAGATCTTCCACCGGGTAAACTTCGGAGTAGCCGGGCACCAGAATCCGGCACACCGGTGCACCAAGGTCTTCAAAGACCGCCATGTAGCATTCCTTGCCCATGTCCGAGAGGATGCCGAACAGGGTGTTGGCTTCCTCTTCATTGGTGCCGGAGAAATCCCACTCCACGAAGTCGTAATCCGATTTGGCACTGAAAAAGCGCCAGGACACCACACCGCTGGAGTCGATGAAGTGTTCCACGTAGTTGTTGGGCTCGGTAACCGCCATGGAATTGAAGGTCGGTGCCGGCAGATCGTTCAAGCCTTCAAAGCTGCGGCCCTGCATCAATTCGGTAAGGCTGCGCTCCAGTGCCACCTGCAGGCAGGGATGGGCGCCAAAGCAGGCGAATACGCCGCCGGTTTTCGGGTTCATTACGGTGACCGAGATCACCGGGAACTGCCCGCCCAACGAGGCATCTTTCACCAGTACCGGAAAACCCTGTGCTTCCAGAGCGTTCAGGCCCTCAACAATGTCCGGGTATTTGGCCAGCACCTCATCCGGCACGTCTGGCAGCGCGATTTCGTTTTCGATGATTTCTTTTTTCACTGCCCGCTCGAGAATCTCCGACAGGCATTGAACCTGCGCTTCCTGCAGCGTGTTGCCCGCGCTCATGCCGTTGCTGAGGAACAGGTTTTCGATCAGGTTGGATGGGAAATACACGGTTTCCCCGTCCGACTGGCGCACGTAAGGAATGGCGCAGATGCCCCGCTCGGGCGTGCCTGAGTTGGTGTCGAACAGGTGGGTTCCGAGCAGCTCACCGTCGGGGTTGTAGATGCTCAGGCAATGCTCATCCAGAATGCCGTCGGGCAGCTCGCCCTCGGGGCCGGGCTGAAACCACTTCTCGTTCGGGTAATGAACGAACTCGCTGTTGCCGATCTCCTGACCGAAGTACTGATCGTTGTAGAAAAAGTTGCAGTTCAGGCGCTCGATGAATTCACCCAGCGCGGACGCCAGCGCGGCTTCTTTGGTGGCGCCCTTGCCGTTGGTGAAACACATGTGAGCGGCGGTGTCGCGCACATGCAACGACCAGACGTGGGGCACAATGTTGCGCCAGGACGCGATCTCGATCTTCATCCCCAGGTCCGACAGAATGCCGGCCATGTTGGCAATGGTCTGCTCCAGCGGAAGATCCTTGCCTTCAATGTAGGTGCGGGTGTTGTCGCCAGCGCCCACGGTGAGTAGTGCCTGGGCGTCTTCATCCAGGTTTTCGACCACCTCAATCTGAAAGTCCGGGCCGGTTTGCACCACTTTTTTCACGGTGCAGCGGTCGATGGAGCGGATGATACCCTGGCGATCCTTGTCGGAAATGTCTTCCGGCAGTTCCACCTGAATCTTGAAAATCTGCTTGTAGCGGTTTTCCGGGTCTACAATGTTGTTTTGTGACAGCCGGATGTTGTCGGTGGGAATATCCCGGGCGTTGCAGTACACCTTCACAAAATAGGCCGCGCACATGGCGGAGGACGCCAGAAAGTAGTCAAAGGGACCAGGAGCCGAGCCGTCGCCCTTGTAGCGCACGGGCTGGTCTGAGACGACGGTAAAATCGTCGAATTTGGCCTCAAGCCTCAGGTTGTCGAGATAATTGACTTTGATTTCCATGGGCAGCTTACCGGATTCAGAGATATGAGCAGTTTACGCGGAATAGACGAGGTGATCCCCGATGCGCGGGATGGTCTCACAAAAACGGAGCGGACGATACTTTACGTCTTGCAGGAAACCCAGAAGGAACTGGGCGGGCGCAACGTGCCCACCGTGATGCTCTACGGACGGGTGCTGGAATACGTCAATATCAGCGAGCAGGAGTTACACCTGTACCTGGATCGTCTTGGGGTAAAAGGCGATGGTTTGCCGGGCTGAGCCTCAGGGCAGACAGGGCGTGAAATCCGCCGGGTCCAGCCGGTAGAAGCGGCATAACGCCTGGTAGACCTCAGGCTGGTGGTGCCGTAAGTGGCCGGGCTGCTGGAAAAAGGCCTCGGTGAGTACGGCAAAGAATTCAGCAGGTTCGGTGGCGCCGTAAGGGTCCAGCCAGGGCCGTTGGTGGTGGGCGAGGGTGGTCTGCAAATTATCCCAGGCCCGGGTCATGCTTTCCTGCCACTGTCGGGCCTGTTCGCCACTCAGCGGCGGTGCACCATCGGCGGTGCCGTCCAGGTAATCCAGCTGATGGGCAAACTCGTGCAGAATCACGTTGTGGGGCCCGTCCGGGTGGGTAATGGCCTCCTCGCACTGGCTCCAGGCCAGAATAACCCGGCCATGAGACCAGGCTTCTCCGGCCCGGGTCTGCTCACTTTCGCTAACCACCAGACCATCACTGGTTTGGCCCTGCACCCGGTACACATCCGGGTACACCAGAATACTGCGCACGTCGTCATAATCTGAAAACGAGCGCTCCAGCAGTAACAGGCAGGCGTGGGCGGCGATGGTCACTTTCACCTGGTCATCAATGTGAAAGCCCGCGCACTCGTAGAAGTCCTTCTCGGCAATGAACAACTGCACCAGGTTTTCCAGCCGGGATTTCTGGCTGGCAGAAAGCCCGTGATACAGGGGCATCTGTTGCTTCAGATGCTCGCGCCAATGCTCCGGAAAAAGTTCCCGCAGTTCCCGCTGGCGTTGCCAGTTGCGGTAGAAAAACAAATAAAACAGCGTCCCGCCAATCAGGGCGATGGCGATCACAGCAATAACAAGCAGTTCAGACATTGGCGACTTCCCTGTGAATGTCCGGCCAGTCTACCGCAAGGTTCAGCGCGCCGCTCGGGTCGGGCATACAGTTTAACTGCTACGGTGAACGGACAATGCTGCAAATCAGGAGGCCAGCATGAAGTATATTTTCGAGGTTACGGTGAAAGAGGGGTATACAGCTGAGGACTACGCCGATGCCTGGGTCAGAGCCAGTGAGCTGATCCAGCAGGCGCCTGGCGCACGGGGCACCCGGCTGCATCGGAAGATTGGCGATCCGAATACGCTAATTGCTATCGCCAGCTGGGACAGCAAGGCCGCCAGAGACGCAATGGAGGACGGGAAGAATCCGAGAATAGCCGAGATTATCAGAAGTGCCGCGCCTTTCGTGGAGATTCGGCCTCTGGGGGAGTTTGACGAGCCTGAGTGGGTGGTTCTGCCGCCGGGGTACGAGGAAAATTGACCTGTGCGCTATCCGCAGGTGGGCTTTACGTGATCGGGTTGGTGTTCCTGCCCATGAGCCGGGGAAAGTGAATTCCATCGTGCCTCGTTTCGCGGTAATGTGCGCCCTAATCATACGAAACCATGTTTTAAGATGACACGGGGCCCAGCATGTCTGAACTTGCCAGTTATGAAAGTTTCAAGATTGAAGTCAAAGACCACATTGCTCACGTGCAGTTTTGTCGGCCTGAGGCTCTGAACAGCATGAACAAGGCGTTCTGGCTGGAGTTGCCGCGCTGCGTTCAGGACATTGAGGCAAACACCGATGCCCGGGTGATCGTGATCTCTTCCACGGGCAAGCACTTTTCCGCCGGGATGGATCTTGGGGTATTTACCGACCCGAAATCGGTGCCCATGAGTGGCGATCCCGGCCGCATGGCCGAGAATCTGCGCCGGGTGGTGCTGCAGCTTCAAGACACCCTGAGTTCTCTGGAAAAAGTCCGCTTGCCAGTGCTCGCCGCGGTACACGGTGGTTGCATTGGTGGTGCTCTGGATTTGGTGTGCGCCGCCGATAGCCGGTATTGCACCGCAGACGCCTATTTCACCATCAAGGAAACCGAGCTGGGTATGACCGCGGATGTGGGTACCCTGCAGCGCCTTCCCAAGCTGATGCCGGAAGGCGTGGTGCGTGAACTGGCCTATACCGGGCGCAAGTTCGGTGCTGAGGAAGCCCAGCGGCTGGGCTTCGTGAACTCGGTTTATGAATCCCAGGAAGCCATGCTGGATGGGGTGATGGCCATTGCCGCCCAGATTGCCGCCAATTCTCCGCTGGCGGTCACCGGCTGCAAGGAAATGATCAATTTCAGCCGCGACCACAGTGTTGAGGACAGTCTGCGTTACATGGCCACTTGGCAGTCTGGCATGTTCCGCCCCACCGACATGATGAAATCCTTCCAGGCGAAGGCCCAGAAGCAAGCGCCGGTCTATGATGATCTGTTTCCGGTGAAGGGTCTGTTCAACAGCTGATTATGGCTGTCCCCGCCCGCGCCACTCTGTCCAATACCGCCGCCCTGGCGTTTCAGGGCGGCATAGGTGTGGTGGGCCTGCTGGCTATCTGGTTGCTTGATATTCCGCTGAGGTCGGGCAGTCTTGGCATGCTTCAGTACCTGGCCTTCGGCATTCTGGGGGCAGGCATCACCTACCTTTCGCTGTTGCTCCTGACACGGATAACCTGGCTGTTTCCAGACGATCTGAGCAGCCAGATGCAGGCGCTTTACCAGTTTGCCTCAAGCTACTCCTGGCCCGTGCTCCTCCTGCTTTGCCTGCTGGCGGGCGTAGGCGAAGAGTTGTTGTTTCGGGGTGCGCTGCAAGGCTGGCTGCTGCAACACACGGGGCCATGGACTGCACTGCTGGCGGCGGCAGTGGTTTTTGGCCTGGTACACTATGTGTCGTTCACCTATTTTCTCGTGGCCACGGGGCTGGGGTTCGTCCTTGGTGGAGCCTATCAATTATCGGGCAGCCTCGAGATGGTGATGGTCTGGCATGCTGTCTACGATATGTTCGCCCTGTACTGTCTGCTGCGCTACCCCCACTGGTTTGGCATCAAGGTCTGACTCCGGTCATCCAACAAAATCAAACGGTCGTATGAATCCTCGTTGAAAAAGCGCGTTGGCTGTTAGAAGATAGCTTACGTTCTTTTAGTCCCAAGTCTGTTTTTTGCCGGATACCTATATGAATGCAACTATACGCCGCTGGTTCGCCAGCCCCGGTGCTCTTCGCCATGTTCTTTCTACGTTTGCCCCGTATCTGGGAGCGGGCATCAAAGTGACTCACATTGCCGACAACTTCAGTTCGGCCACGGTGGAAATGCGCCAACGCTGGTACAACACCAACTACGTGGGTACGCATTTTGGGGGCTCGCTTTACAGCATGGTCGACCCCATGTACATGCTGCTGCTGATGAGGCGGCTCGGAAGTGATTACATCGTTTGGGACAAGTCGGCCAGTATTGATTTCATCCGGCCTGGTAAAGGCGTCGTGAAAGCGGAGTTTGCCCTTACGGACGAGCGTGTTGAGGAAATTCGTTGTGCGACGGAAACCGGTGAGAAGTATCTGCCGGAATGGCATGTGGATATTGTCGACGAAGCGGGAACTCTGGTTGCCCGGGCCCACAAGACGCTGTACGTGCGCAAGAAAACCGACCGTTAGGTATCGGTTTTCTGTAGCGTGTCCAGAAAGGTTTTGATGTCTTCAAACGCCTGATCTGCCTCGGCCAGCAGCGGTGTGAAAATATGCCAGACATGCACCATGTTCTGCCAGGTATGCAGGGTTACCGGTGAATCCGCAGCCTGGGCTTTGGCAGCGTAACGGGCGGCGTTATCCAGCAACATTTCGCTGGTGCTGGCATGAATCAGTGTGGGCGGCAGGTTGTGAAGGTTGCCCAGGAGGGGAGAGGCGACCGGGTTGGTGGGAGAAATCCGGAATGCCGCCAGGGTTCCCCACCAGAGTATCGGTAACGGAATCTTGGACAGCCCCCCAAACACCGGCCCCAGCAGCGGGTCGGTAGGAATATTCTCCCGGTTACTGGGCGCCCGCAGGGTTAGATCGGTGGACGGCGACAGGGCAATCGCTGCATCGGCCTGGCGCAGCCCATTGTCGCGAATCCAGGCCAGTAACGACAGGGTATGGCTGCCGCCGGCAGAATCACCCGCCACCACCATGAACTCGGCGCTTTGTTGCCCGTCTGGCCCGTTCTCCAGCAACCAGCGATAAGCCTGGCGGCAATCTTCCAGACCTTCCATAAACCGGTGTTCCGGCATCAGCCGATAATCGACGGCGAACACCGCTGCATTGGCCAGTTGCGAGAACCGGTCGGTGATGGCGCGGTGGCTGCGGGGGCTGCCAGCGGCCCAGGCACCGCCGTGAATATAGAGCACGCGACGACGGCTGTCGGCGCCCGGGGCAATCACCCATTCGCCTTTCGGGCAGTCAACCGCCCGGATCTGCGATTTGATGTCTAGGGTTGCGCCCAGACTGTCCAGATGATTCCGCAAGGCCATCAACCGGGCCTTTCCCTTGAGCCCCTTTGACGAACGCCCCATGTCGCGTATACGTTCAAGTACTTCCTGATGAGAGGGAGCAGGTGTTACTTCATGAATACGCCAGGACTGGCCGTCGTATTGAGAAAGGTTCTGTACCCTGAATAGCACCAGTGTGGCTAACACGATCACAGCAATGACAGCAAGCAGAATCCAGAACATAAACGATCCTTGGGTATCAGGCAGAGGATGTTTCGACGACTATAGTCGAAACATGTGACAGCATATAGGAGTAAGCCGTTTTGCAAATAGCCTATCGGGCCCGGGATATTACCGAGGCACACATTATTGCAGGCTTGTTGAAAACCAGCGGCATCGAAGCCCATGTGGGTGGCCATTACCTGCAGGGCGCCATGGGGGAAATCGGAACCGCCGGATTTACCAATGTGCATGTGGACGACGAAGACTGGGTGCGTTCGCGGGCACTGGTTGAAGACTATGAAGCCGGGCGGTTGGCGTAGTTATGGCCAGAGTGTTTTTCGGGCTGGAAGTTTCCGATGAGGTTGCCCGGCAATTGGTGGTCGTTCGCCAGCCGTGGGAGGGTGCCCGCTGGCAGAGCCGGCAGCAGTTGCATCTTACCCTGGCGTTTCTGGGGGAGGTTCAGGCTGATGCTGTAAGCCTTGCGTGCCAGCTCGCCCGACAGGTTAAAGCACCACCTTTCAGGCTGAATGTGCAAGGACTGGGGCGCTTTGGCTCGGTAGAGCGACCCCGAATCTTGTGGGCTGGTGTCGCCCCGGAAGAGCCCGTGCATCAACTATATGAGCAGCTGGCGGGTTATCTGCAGGAGGCGGGGTTCACCCTGGACAACCACCCGTTCAAGCCCCACATCACCCTGAGTCGATTCCGTGGCAAGGGTGTTTCGTTGGCGGGCTTGCTTGCTGCCGGGCAAGACTGTGTGTTCGGGGCGCTGGATGTCACCGAGTTCGTGCTGTTTGAGAGCACCCCGGGGGCTGAGGGTTCCGTTTACAAGGTGTTGGAGCGGTTTCCGTTGGTTCACTGACGGAATAAGTGGGGCCCCAGGGCCCCGTTTGGTTATGGATGGCCGTAAATGCGCAGGCTGGTATCCTGTACAGACAGATTGTCGATGGTGAGTGAGCCGATGGACGTGCCGCCCACTAGCACCTGGCCTACCGTCATGTCGGCGTTAAACGTAGCCAGATCCACCGCCAGGGCATCGGAACCGTCGGCACGAGCCCCCTTGTAGATATCCATATTTACCTCCGCACCCAGGGTGAGGATGCCGGGATTTTCCAGGTACTGGTCGCCGGTAAGCTTCAGGTCGCGAATGCCGAGGGCCAGAAAGGGAATGTCTACGTCAAGGTCGGATATGCCCACCTGGGTATCGATATTGAGCTTGTCAGTGGCGGTGTCCACCCGCAAGCGCAGCTTGGTGACCGCACCCACCATGGAAAAGTTATTGGCCAGCAGGGTGGATTCTGTGGTGCCCTGAAGGCTCCATTCACCCGTAAAGACGCCGAAGTCGATGGGGGCAGCGGTCAGAGGCCAGACGTTGATCAAGGCATCACCATCGTCTGCGATGTCGATATCAATCTTGATGTTGTCAATCAGGTCGCTGGTCGTGCCGAAGGCCAGGTTCCGGATAGCAGGGTCTGTGATCTCTTCAAACAGGTCGGTGCGGTTGGCACCGCCAATACGGATGTCCTTGATCGACAGTGACCCTTCATCGGTGTAGATAAATTCATCGATGCTGACTTTGGTTTCAAGCTCGATGGTCACACCGGCCTGGCCGGTGATGTTGCCCATGCGGGCGTCGTCGATGGGGTTCAGTTCAGCGTTTGCAGATACAGACGCGGCAGATATTGCCAGCGCCAGCAGGCCAGAGTTCAGACGTTTCATGTTCTTGTTCCTTGTTTTTGGTTTTTACGGCTGATCCGATCGCGGAGGCTTGAGCCTGCCGCGACCGGGATTCCGGTTCCACCCGGAAATCGGATTAGTTCTGGGGAGTCAGCTCCAGTTCGATGGTGTTGCCGGGCCCGGTCATGAACTGGTTCAGCAGGCCGGTGAGCAGGCCGCAGTTCTCCAGCGCTGGCAGTTCATACACGCCGCTGACTGTGCCGCCGGTTGCCGGGGAGAAGCGGGAGCCCTGTACTGACGCGAGCTGAATGTTTACCGGCTGGCTGGTCTGGCACTCGGCACCGCCACCGACTTTTACCGGCAAGCCGAACAACTTGATGGCGACCTTTGGCACCTTCACATACAGGTGGGAATTTGCCGTCAGCTTGCCATCCACCAGCGCACCCGTGGTCACCTCTGCCTGTTCGAACTCCACGTTGGCGGATGCATGGATTTTGCTGAACAGCAGTTTGATGTAGAAGTTGCCCGCCGTTGGCTCTACCGCCAGGTCGGCTTCGAATGTGCCAGAGGCCAGGTCCAGCAAAGTTGCAATGCTGCCGGTAAGGGGCAGGGTGCCGTTGGTGGCTTTGATCAGTGTGGAGCCCTCAAGGCCCAGCAGCAATTCCAGGGTTGGTGTGCCCTGTTGTTCGTAGGCTTCCGCCGAAACCGGCACACGAACGACCGGGTTTTCGGTGTCGCTTGAGCGGATGACCAGTTCGGCGTTGCTGATGCCGACCGAGGCTGCGGTAAAGCCCAGCTGCACGGAACAGCTGTTGCCAGCGGCCACCGTTGTGCAGTCGCTGGTTTGGGTGAAATCGGCCGAGCCAGTGCCTTCCAGGGCAATGCTGTCAATCTGCAGAGCGGCGTTGCCATTGTTGGCCACTGCAATGGCGGCGGTTGCTGACTCGCCAAGCAGCACCCGGCCAAGCTCAACGGAGAGTGGATTTACACTGATTTCGGCAACGGGGGCCAGTACGCCCCGGCCCTTGAGGGCGACATCGACAGTTGGGGTCTCGGCGTCGGTAGACTCAATGGTCAGCGTTGCTATCCGGTTGCCGTCAGTAGACGGCGCAAAACTGACATCCACCGCGCACGAGGCCTGGGGTGCAAGGCTGCTGCAATCGTTGGTTTGCGTGTACAAGGTGGAGTCCGGGCCGGTGATAGACACGCCATTGATGCCCAGGGCCGCGCTGCCGGTATTGCGTACAATCAGCGACTGGCTGCTGACCAGACCCGCCTGTACGTTCCCGAAGTCCAGTTGTTCCGCGTCTAGGGTAATCCGCGGTGTTTCAACGGCTTCACCGGTAACGGTAATGGTTTGCAGCAGGTTATTCTGGCCGGGTAGCTGGGTACAGTCGGTGGTGATTTCGCCGATGGGGGCTGGAGCGATATCGCCGGACGCCGTACGGGCAATCAGATCCAGAGACAGAGCGCCAACGCGGATTTCGGCCTGGCCTATGTCGTCGTTGGTCAGCAGGATTTCCGGTGCGGTGCCGGACGCAGGAACATTAAACTCTCCGCTGGTGGCAGGAATCGGAGTTGCCGGAATGTCCAGGTTAACAATTTGTTGGAGCGTTCGGTTGGGGGTAACAATGTTGTTGATGCTGGTAGCGGTGCCTTCTAGGGTTTCCGAATTTACCAGTTTCAGGCCTGTGCGTGCGTCATCATTAACCACTGTAATGGCGTCTACCTGGTATTGTGGAAGCGGCTGGCCCGCACTGGCAGTTTCAGGGATATTGGCACTGATCTGTGCACGAATAGGCTGTGCGCCAATCAGCGGGAACGGGCATTCAAAGGCCAGTTCCAGTGACACCGGTTCGGCATGGGCGGCGCCGCTGCCGGTGGCCATCAAAGCCGCCGCAGCGACCGCGGAGCCGAGCGTACTGGCCCGGCGAACAGGATTCCTGAGTTTCATGTCTTCGTCCTTTGTCTGTTGTTCGTTGTTGTGTGCACATGGCAAATGCCCGACCATTTAAATGGCAAGGCGGAGGGTGGGTCATTGCTATTGGCGGCAGGAGATTTGTTCGAAACGGAAACGTGAGGGGCTTTTTGCGTTATTCGTGACAGGCTTCAAACCGGGTGAGGCAACCGGGGTGGATCACTCCCTGTGATCACGCCTGACTTCACCCGGCGTTTTGCCTGTCCAGCTCCGGTAGGCTTTGGTAAAGCCCGCCTGATCGCTGAAACCGAGTTTATCGGCGATTGATTCCAGCGGTACATTGGTGTCCTGCAAGTAGAGGGTCGCAAAGTTTTCGCGGATTTCATTGCGCAGGGCCCGGAAGGAGGTGTTGGCACTGGCCAGATGCTGGCGAAGTGTTCGGGCGCTGATGTCCAGGCGGCGGGCGATATTCTCTGTTGTGCAGGGGCGCCCGGGTTGACTCATGATCAAGTCCCGTACCTGTGCCAGGGTTTCGTTGGCTGACGGTCGCCCGCGCACGCGCTGATGCTGTGTGCGGGCCATCAGAAACTGCAGGTTATCATTTCGGTTGGGCGCCGGGGCTTCTTTCAGAGGCATGGTCACTTCGGTTTCGGCAGCATTGAACTCGAAGTCACAGCCGGGTGCCAGCAGTTGCCACTCATCTACCGGCAGGGCGGATGGAAAGTTGAACTGAAACCGGAAGTGGCTACACACCTGGCAGGAAATTCGGTGGATACTGCCCATATAGATTTTACTCAGGCATGGCTGAAGGTCGCCCACCCCCCAGGTATCGACCAGTTTTATGCGGAAGGTGGAGCCGCTGGACTCAAGCTCCATGTCCATCAGGGGCAGCCCGACACGCAAGTATTGTACGATCATGCCCACCAGGCGGCGGGGATGCTGCTGCCCGAGTACGGCGAATCCCAGCAGGCCATGACTGGGCAAATCCAGTTGCTGGCCGAACTCGAAGGCGGCCCGTTCATCTGTCATCAGCCAATCGGTTTGGCGTAGAATTTCGATGGTCTGGTTCATGGATAGCCAGGCGTCGGGATTTTCCAGCGTGCTGCCCGCAATGCCGGTTTTTGCCAGCAGGGACTGGCACCTTACGCCGCGTTTCTCCAGAAACCGAATGAGCATTCTGGCATAGCGGGCCGAGACGATGGGCACTTCCCGGGCAAGTTCGGACGACGTTTCCATGTTCCTGTCTCTGAGCGGAGAGATTTTTGTTCGTTATTTTCGGTTCGGTGGAGGGACTGCCCTGCTCCTCTGGCCGGTGCTCAGTATAGGTAATGGTTTGTAATGTTTTTTCGAGGCGGATCACAATCGCCGGGTCTGGCCGGATATGACAATGACGGTTTTGTCAGGTTGGTTCTTTCATGAGCGTACTTAGTTCAAAGGAGCATCAAGTCTCCTTGCTTTGCCCGGTTTGCGAAACCGGAGTGCTGTCAGACTTCCGGCAGTTTTCCGGCCAGCGTTACCTGCGTTGCGGCCAGTGTCAGGCGACACTTCTGGCACCGGAATGCCGGTTGCCGGAAGACCAGGAGCGGTCAGTCTACGAACTCCACAACAATCAGCCGGACGACCCCGGCTACCGGCGGTTTTTGGCAAAACTGTCTGAGCCGCTGCTGAAGAAGCTCTCACCTGTCTCCCACGGGCTGGACTTTGGCTGTGGCCCGGGGCCCGCTCTGGCAGAGATGCTGAAGGAATGCGGCCACACAGTGGCTCTGTATGATCACTTCTTTTACCCGGATGCCGATACCCTCGAGCAGGCCTACGACTTCATCACCTGCACCGAGGTGGTAGAGCACTTGTTCCGCCCGGCCGAAGTGTTCCGGTTACTGAATCAATTGCTCCGGCCAGGTGGCTGGCTGGCAATTATGACCTGCTTCCAGACCGACGATGCCCGGTTTGAGCACTGGCACTATCGCAGGGATCCGACCCATGTGGTGTTCTATCGGGAGCAGACTTTCACATGGCTGGCGAGGCACTACGGCTGGCAGCTTGAGATTCCGGCGAAAGATGTGGTCTTGATCCGGAAACCCGGTTAGTTGCGGTTTTTGACATAGTCGGAAAACAGGCGGAGCAGGCGACTGGCATCGGGTGCCGGGCGCACGGAATTCAGCAACTGTCCCGCATCCAGACCTTCTTTTTCGAGTTCTGGCCGCTGTACCTTCAGATACGCAGCCATAACCTTGTCGGTAAATTCCGGATGAAACTGCACGCCCCAGGCGTGAGGGCCAACCCGGAAAGCTTGATGCGGCTCGAACCCGGAACGGGCAAGCAGCACTGCGTTTGCCGGCAATCTCAGGGCGGATTGCAGGTGCGTGAGGTGAGCGGGAAACTCGCTGGGTAGTTGGCTGAACAGAGGGTCTTTCGAGGCCGCGTCCAGCAGGCATACCTGATGGGTGCCGGATTCCCGGCCTTCTGGGTGGTATCCGGCCTCGCCGCCCAAGGCGTGGGCCAGTAGTTGGTGGCCGTAGCATACGCCCAGCAGAGGTATCGAGGCTGTCACCGCCTGGTTGATCCACTGGGCGGTCTTCTCACTCCAGGGTTCGCGATCGCTCACCATGGCGGGAGACCCGGTCACCACAACCCCGTCCCAATCGGTGGGCTCACCAGGCAGAGGGTCATTCACTACATCCGCAACAGACAGATCCAGATCGTCTGACAGTCCCTGAACAAACCAGGCGTCGAAGTCTCCGAATGTATTGCGAATGTCGGGGTAGGTGGTACCCGTTTTCAGAATGACAACTCTGGGTTTAGGCACGCAGGTTTCCTCTGCCATGGTTTGAGCGCTCAGCAACGGTTGTCGCCGTTATTCCTCGGGCAATTCCGCGTTGTGGAACACGTTCTGAACATCATCCAGATCGTTCAGCATGTCCAGGAATTTTTCAAACAGCGGAATGTCATCGCCTTCCACGGTAGTGGTGGTTTTTGGCAGGAACTGGATTTCGTCGACGTCGAACTCGATACCTTCGAACGCTGCTTCCAGTGCCTGACGGGCCTTGGCGTATTCGGTATTCGGTGTGAAAACAGTGATCTTGCCATCTTCGCTTTCGATGTCGGTAACATCAACGTCGGCTTCCATCAACGCTTCAAGCACCGTGTCTTCGTCGTCACCGGAGAACACGAAAATCGCACAGTGGTCGAACATATGGGCGACAACGCCCGGGGTGCCGATTTTGCACTTGGTTTTGGTAAAGGCCAGGCGCACATCACCGAACGTACGGTTAGGGTTGTCGGTCAGGCAGTCGACAATCACCATGCAGTTGCCTGGGCCGTAGCCTTCATAGCGTGCCGGAGCATAATCCTCACCGGCACCACCCTTGGCCTTATCGATCGCTTTTTCAATAACGTGGGTGGGAACCTGGTCTTTCTTGGCCCGCTCGATCAGCCCGCGCAGGGACAGGTTAGCCTGGGGGTCTACACCGCCGGACTTTGCCGCCATGTAGATCTCGCGACCGTATTTGCTGTAAACCTTGGTTTTTGCCGCGGCCGTTTTGGCCATGGATTCTTTGCGGTTCTGATAGGCTCTGCCCATATTCGCTGCCTCTGGAATTCAATGAAAAGACGGATTTTACTGAACCTGAGAGCTTTGGGACAGGCCTGATTGAACTGCAATGGCTCCGCGTCCCTGCGGAGCCCGTTTTTCAGATGTATTCCACGGGTTGGCGATAGTTTTCCTGGGTGACAAGATCAATACCGCAATCCATATTGCTTACCCAGTTCAGGAACTGGTCAATCATGGCCTGGCCCTCAAACCGTTTGCCATGCTGGGGGACGATCATCTGCACATCCATACCGCGAACCATGTTGGCCCACAGGGAGCAGACTTTTTTCGACGCAATATAGCGGCGGTGAAAACCGATCATGCTGGCGACATGCTGCTCAAAATCCTTGACCGGTTCATGCTCGTTGTCATTGCCAAGGGATGCGCCCAGGTCGCCGGAGAACAGGATCTTCGACACCGGATCATAGAACTGCAGGTTGCCGACAGAGTGCATGAAGTGTGCGGGCAGGCACTGCAGGTAGGTGTCTCCGAAGCGCACATTGGCGCCGCCGTCCGGAATACTCACAATGCGATCATAAACGCTGCCACTGAGCTGGTTGCTTACGTAGCTGGAAACCAGGTGAGGCAGAAAGCGGGCCCAGAGCTTGGAGGTAACGATTTTGGCCTGGGTATGAACAATCCAGCGGTCGATCGCACCGATAATGTCCGGGTCCTGGTGCGAGGCGAACACATAGTCCATATCCCGGATGTTCAGGTATTTCGAGGCTGCAACAGACAGAGGGGTGTAAGTAAGATCCCCGCCCGGATCAATCAGCGCTTCGTGTTTACCGTCAACGATCAGAAACTGGTTGGACTGCACTCCCTCGCCGGTAACAAGGGAATCGAACATCAGGCATTTGTGGTGTCCGTTATCAAAAAGAACTATCGGCTCTGCAGCCATGGTCATCTCCCAAAACAGTCTGTGTACAGGCAAGGGTGGTAGTGTTGCTCAATGGCCGGATATTGCAAGGTGCCGGGCAGGGTACAGAAATGCCAGATGTGAACTATTGCCGCAAGTCAATTATCTGATATCCATCAAGTAATTGTTTGTATCCGGGTGCTATGCAGACGCGTCAAACCAGTTGCGGAAGCCGCCTGACTCCCCGGCGTATCCTGCGCTCCAGCAAGGCGCGGAAAGCGCTGCCGGTGAGTGGAATGGCCGCGTCAAAGCTGATCACGTAATGCACGCGGGTGTGACCTTCCTGAGTCTCGGAAAAGCGGATGCGCCCCCGGTGATTGCGCAGAGGGCTGAGGCTGATGATGGTGTACTCAATCAGCAAATCCGGTTCAAAACCAAGTACGGTCTCCTCCACCGACAAGGGCCCAAGCCCCACCCGGCGAACCGAGCCAATGCCATTGGGGTCGGCTTGCAGGCTGTCCTTGATTCGTTTTACCGGCGCGCCGATCAATTTACCGAAACGGTAGTGGTCTGCAAACATCATGAATACCTGGCGCCTTGGAAGTTCAAAAACTTCATCAATTTCAATGAGGTAGTCTGCCATTGTTGTGCTCTTTTTATTATGTGTATTACCAAGATTAACCCTTTGCCAGGAACAACTAAAGTGGCGTGCACCGGTTTTCGCTGGGATGGCCAGACAAGGGGCTGTGCGCGGTATCGTAGCGGGAGGGCATCGCAGACTCCGTTTTTATGTATCAGCTAGACCGGACATTATTACGACGCATCCGCCAGAGGTAGTTCACCACGGAATCACCAACGCACGGGAAAGCCCGCTGTATTTGTCATTCTCTGATAATGTTGGTAGTTCCTGAAAACGCTAAACTGTGGTGTCTTCTTATTCGACCTCAACGCTGGCTGCCCGGATTTGCCCCGGGTGTCCGCACATAGAAAGGTAGCCCGTGCCCATGGATGACCAGACAACCGAACATTTGGAACCTGAATCAGGTAAATCGCCCGCCTCTGCCGATCTTTCTACCCCCATTTACGGCCTGTTCATTCTGGGCATTCTGTATACCCTCTATCTGGCCCACCAGATTGTTCTGCCGATTATTCTGGCAGTTCTGACCAGCCTGCTGCTGGCACCCCTGGTGCGTAAAGCCTCGTTGCGGTGGCGATTGCCGCGAGTGGTTAGTTCGTTGATTCTGGTGCTTGCCGTGCTGGCAGGCATTCTTGGGCTGGGGGCGGCTGTCGCCATGCCTGCGCTTGAATGGGCGCAGAAAGCACCGGAGGGGCTTTCCCGCCTGCTGGTGGGTGACAGCACGATTATGCGCCAGATCGATAAGGTGAACCGCTCTGCGGAGCAAGTTGAAAAGTCGGTAGAAGAGTTGTCGGAGTCCCGGGCGGCCAAACCGACCACTGTGGTGTTGCAGGCGGAGTCCTGGCGCAGCCAGTTGATATCCAAAGCCCGCAACGGTATTGCTGGTTTAACGCTTGCGCTGGCTCTGACTTACTTTTTGCTGGTTAGTGGTGACCGGTTAATTCGTAATTTTGTCAGGCAGGTGCCTAAAGGGCAAAGAAAAACCGTGCTCCGGATCACCCACGATTCCCAGCATGAGATTGCCCGCTACCTGGCCGTTGTCGGCCTTAGCAATGCTTCGGTTGGCGTGCTCACCGGGTTAATTTGCTGGGCTGTTGATTTGCCGGATCCCGCCGTTTGGGGGCTGGTAGCCGGGCTGGCCCGGTTCATTCCCTATCTGGGTAACATGCTGACGATTGCGTTGCTGGGCATAGTCTCTGCCATTTCACTGGAGCCGCTCTGGATGATGGCCCTGGCGCCCCTGAGCTTTATTTTGCTCACCACCATTGTCGGCTTCTTTCTGGAACCCTGGATTCACGGTTTCCGGATGTCGATCAATCCGGTGGTTATCTTCGTGTCGATCTTTTTCTGGGGCTGGCTGTGGGGGCCGGTGGGAGTGTTGCTGGCGGTGCCGTTGATGACCATCCTGCAGGTGATTCTGAAACAGGTGCCTCGTTTGCGGCCGGTGTATCGGGTCATCGCCCGGTAATTCAGAACGGAGCCTCGCGTTTGCGATGCCGGCTTGCCTGACAGTCGCCGGGATCTTTCCTATGCTGAGGGAATTGGATACCACCAGCGCAGGCGGGAGGGCCCGGATGATCCCCAGGTTAATGAAGGCCATGGTGCTTGAGGGGCATGGTGGCATTGATAAACTCCGTTACCGGGACGTTCCGGTGCCCAGCCCCGGGGCAGGGCAGGTGCTGGTGCAGGTAACCGCCACCGCCAAGAACAACACCGATCGAAAGGCCCGGGAGGGGCTCTACCCCACGAAGAAAGGCGAAAGGACGTCCTTCCAGATGGGCGGAAAGCCCACACTCACCTTTCCGCGAATCCAGGGTGCGGATATTGTTGGGCGCGTGGTGGCGGCGGGGGAGGGTGTGAGTGAAGCCCGCATTGGCGAACGTGGCCTGCTGGATTTCAACCTCTATGCCGATCGCTGAACCGATATCAATCTGACGCCTGACTATTACGGCCACGGGGCAGATGGTGGTTATGCTGAATACGTGGCCGTCCCTTCTGATCAGTTCTATCACGTTCCCAATTCTGATCTGGCCGATGCCGAGCTTGCCGCCCTGGGTATGTGTTCCTATCAGACCGCTTACCACATGCTGACTTCGGCCAATGTTCAGGCGGGTGAACGGGTGCTGGTTACCGGGGCCAGCGGTGGTGTTGGCACGGCACTGGTTCAGCTGTGCCGGATCATCGGTGCCATTCCCTACGCCCTGAGTCAGCAAGAGAAAGCGAAGTCCCTGCTCAAGCTTGGCGCTGAAGCGGTGCTCGACCGAACCGATATGAACCGCTTTGTTGATCGGTTAAAAGCGGAAACCGGGGGCAAGCCCCTGGATGCCGTGATGGATCTGGTGGGTGGGGCAATGACCGACCATTTCATCGACGCGATGATTTTCGACATGAATGCCCGAAGTACCTACCCGAGGCTAAGCATTGCCGGTGCCAGTGGCGGCAACATCAGCGAAATCCTGTGGACGCGAATCTATCTGTATCAGGTGCAGATATTTGGTGTGTCCCACGGCACCCGAGAAGAGGCAGGCCAGTTGGTGAGCTGGATTCGCCGCGGCGATCTGAAGCCGGTTCTGCACGGTGCATTCCGGTTGTCGAATCTACACCGGGCGGAGACCTATTTTGTCAATCGTGGCAGTGATTATCTGGGCAAGATCGTCGTCGTGCCGGATGCCCAGTGGCAACAACACGGGCAACCATTCGCTCTGGAGACCGACTGATGACCCCGGAACTGACCATTCAGCTGATGGACACCCATGCCGGTGGCGATGTCAGCCGCATTGTAACCGGGGGTATTGATCCCCTGCCGGGCGGCACAGTGCGCGCGCAGATGGAATACCTGCGTGATCAGGCCGATGGTTTGCGCAGGTTGTTGCTGGAGGAGCCCTACGGCATTCCGGAAATGTCGGTGGATTTGCTGGTGCCGCCAACGGACCCCCGGGCGGCGGCGGGTTATATCATCATGGAGGTGATGGGTTACCCGATTTATTCCGGCTCCAACACCATCTGCACCGCCACTGCGGTACTGGAGGCCGGGATTGTGCCGAAACAGGAAGGCGAGCAACGCTTTTTGCTGGAATCTCCGGCCGGGTTGGTCAATATCCTGGCCCGCATAAAGGAAGGCGTGGTCGAAGCCATCACCTGCGAAGGGCTGCCCAGTTACATTCACACCCACAATGCCAGTATTCAGGTGCCGGGTCTGGGGCAGGTTGTCTACAGTGTGGCCTACAGCGGTGGGTTCTACGCACTGGTGGATGCGCAGTCGCTGGGTTTTGGTCTTACCCTTCGGGAAGAGCGTGAACTTGCCCACTCCGCCCATGCCATCGTTGAGGCCATTCAGGCCGAACAGCTGTTTTTCCATTACAGTCTGGGGGATGTCGGGCCGCTGCCATTCCTGCACTTTATGGGGCGAGAGGAAGCCGTTGCGCGGGGCTATACCCGCTCCCGCTCAGCCACCTACGTGCATCCGGGCGTGATCTGTCGAAGCACCACCGGCACCGGAACCTCCGCCCGCCTGGCATTGATGCAGTATGAGGGCAGGCTTGGGGTTGGCCATAAGCTGGAAACCATTTCGTTGAGAAACACGCGATTTATCGGCGAGTGCACCGGGGTGAGTTCCGAGGCAGGCTATCAGATGGTCAACAACAACATCACCGGAAGGGGCTTTGTGATTGCCCGCTCCGACATTGTGGTGAACTGCGACGACCCGATGGTGGATTGCGATGGTGTGCATCGCATTCTATCGAGTCGCCGCCGTTCGCCCAGCGAATGATGTTCAGCGCGGCCGCAGCCGCCGTTTTTCCGCCCGGCGCATCCAGAACCACGCGATCAGGGCGATCACCGACACCGCCGCAATAATCAGCGTGGCCAGGGCGTTGATTTCTGGCGAAACCCCCATCCGCACCGACGAGAACACCACCATCGGCAGGGTGGTGGCACCCGGGCCAGATACAAAGCTGGCAATCACCAGGTCATCCAGCGACAGGGTGAAAGCCAGCAGCCAGCCAGACACCAGGGCCGGTGCAATCACTGGCAGGGTGATCACGAAGAAGGTTTTCAGCGGCGTACACCCGAGATCCATAGCCGCTTCCTCAATGGAGCGATCCACTTCCTGCAGGCGTGCACTCACCACCACCGCCACATAAGCGCTGCAGAAGGTGGTGTGGGCAATCCAGATGGTGGCCATGCCCCGGTCGACCGGCCAGCCCACCAGTTGTGCCATCTGTACAAACAACAGCAACAGCGACAGGCCTGTGATTACTTCGGGCATCACCAGGGGTGCGGTGATCATGCTCGACAGCAGGGTGCGGCCGCGCATTTTCTTGAAGCGAGTGATCACAAACGCGCACAGGGTGCCCAGGCACACCGCCATGCTGGCAGAGTAGAAGGCAATGCGCAGGCTCATCCACACCGCCGCCAGCAGTTGTTCGTTATTGAACAGCGCGCTGTACCATTTGGTGGAAAAACCCGCCCATACCGACACCAGCCGGGAGGCGTTGAACGAATACACGATCAGCACCACCATGGGCAGGTACAGAAACAGCAGGCCCAGCATCAGCATGGTTCTGGAGAAGCCGGGCGCCTTGAAGTTAACCATTCTTTTCCATCTCCCGAGCCTGGAAGCGGTGGAACAGCACAATGGGCACCAGCAGCAGTGCCAGCATCACAATCGCCAGGGCAGAGGCCACCGGCCAGTCACGGTTGTTGAAGAACTCTTCCCATAACACCTTGCCAATCATCAGGGTATCCGGCCCGCCCAGCAGTTCCGGAATCACAAACTCGCCCACCGCCGGGATAAACACCAGCATGGAGCCTGCCAGGATTCCGGCCTTTGATAGCGGCAGGGTGATGGCCCAGAAGGTGGTCAGGTTGCGACAACCCAGGTCTGAGGCTGCTTCCAGCAAGCGCACGTCCAGCTTTACCAGATTGGTGTAGATGGGCAGCACCATGAACGGCAGATAGGCGTACACAATGCCCAGAATCACCGCAAAGTTGGTGTTCAGCAGTTTCAGTGGTTCGTCAATCAGCCCCAGCCACATCAGGAAACTGTTCAGCAATCCCTGATTGCCCAGAATGCCCATCCAGGCGTACACCCGAATCAGAAACGATGTCCAGGACGGCAGCATCACCAGCAGCAGAAACACCAGCTGCCAGCGTTTCGGTGCCCGGGCAATGGCGTAGGCCATGGGGTAGCCGATCAGCAGGCAGAACAGGGTGGCCAGGAAGGCGGTTTTCACCGAGCCCCAGTAGGCGGCCATATACAGGCTATCGCTGGCCAGGAACACATAGTTCCCCAGGTTCACCACCACCGACAGGGTGTTGTCCAGCCACCGGAACACCGGTTCGTAAGGCGGGATGGCCATCACCGCCGAGGTTAGGCTGATCTTCAGTACCAGCGCAAACGGCAACAGGAAGAACAGCAGCAACCAGGCGAACGGAATGCCGAACACCACCCGGCGATGGAACACCACCGCCCGCACCCGCTCAGCCAGAGGCGTGGCGAAAAGTTTTTTTGTCATCGGCTTAGTTCCAGAGCAGAATCGGGCTGGAGGCTTCCCAGGACACGTACACCTGGTCACCCCAGGTGGGCCGTTCGCCCCGGCGCTCCACGTTGGCCATGGTGGCCTGAACCCGCTTGCCGCTGGCCAGCTTCACGTAGTACGACGTGATGTCGCCCAAATACGCGATGTTGTCCACGGTGCCGCAGCTCCAGTTGGTCTCGCCCTCGGGTTTTTCGGAAGTCAGGTAGATTTTCTCCGGGCGCAGGGCGATCAGGGTGTCGGTGTTTTCGGCGGGCGTGGTGACGCCCCGGTCGATGAACACCGGTGCATCCAGTAACTCGCTGGTCAGCGAAATGCTGTCGGAGTTGTCTTCCAGAATGCTGGCTTCGAAGATGTTGACCGAGCCGATGAACTCTGCGGTCATGCGGCTGTTCGGGCTTTCGTAGATATCAATGGGCGAGCCCACCTGGGCAATCCGGCCATGGGACATAATGGCAATCCGGCTGGCCATGGTCATGGCCTCTTCCTGGTCGTGGGTCACCATCAGGCAGGTAACGCCGACCTTTTCCAGAATATCCACCAGTTCCAGCTGCATTTCGGTGCGCAGCTTTTTGTCCAGCGCGCCCATAGGCTCGTCCAGCAGCAACAGTTTTGGCCGCTTCGCCAACGAGCGCGCCAGAGCCACACGCTGTTGCTGTCCGCCCGACAATTGCTGCGGGCGGCGCTTAGCGTAAGGCTCCATCTTCACCAACTTGAGCATGGCCGCCACTCGGTCGGTAATTTCATGTTTCGGCAGCTTGTCCTGCTTCAGGCCCATGGCGATGTTCTGCTCCACGGTCATGTGCGGGAACAGGGCATAAGACTGGAACATCATGTTGGTGGGGCGCAGGTACGGCGGCAGCGCCGTGATGTCCTGGCCATCCAGCAGAATGCGACCGCTATCCGGAGTTTCAAAGCCTGCCAGCATACGCAGCAGGGTGGATTTGCCGGAACCCGAGCCACCCAGCAGAGCAAAAATCTCGCCCCGATGGATGTCGAGGTTTACCTCGTCCACCGCCAGTGTGCTGTCAAAGCTTTTGGAAACGCCCTTGATGCTGAGGAGCACCTCCGCTTGCGCGGAGGTGTTGTTTGCTACGGCCACCGTCAGCGACCAGACCGAACGCTGGTCCAGGTGCGGGTCATCAGGCGCTGGGCGTCCTGTGGCCGGCCTTCCATGATGTAGAGTTTCTTCATCACGTCTTCCGTGGGGTAAATGCTGGTGTCGCCGAGGATTTCCGGGTTCACGAATTCATTGGCCGCCTGGTTCGGGTTGGCGTACCACACGTAATTGGTCACATCGGCAATGATCTCCGGGCGCATCAGAAAGTTCATCAGCTTGTGGGCGTTCTCCACATTCGGCGCACCGGCCGGAATGGTCATCATGTCGAACCACAGCACCGCGCCCTCTTTGGGAATGGTGTAGCGGATGACGTTGCCGTTTTCGGCTTCTTCGGCACGGGCGGCGGCTTGCAGGATGTCGCCGGAGTAGCCGGCGGCCACGCACAGGTCACCGTTGGCCAGGTCGCCAATGTAACGGGACGAATGGAAGTAGGTGATGTTCGGGCGCACCGCTTTGATCACCTCACCGCCTTTCTTGATGTCCTCGGCCTTGTTGCTGTTCGGGGCCAGGCCGATGTAGGCCATGGCCGCGCGTACCATCTCCTCGCCGGAATCGAGCATGGCGATGCCGCAACCGCCAGCGGCCAGCTTGCCGGTCACAGTTGGATCAAACACCAGTGCCCAGGAGTCGGTGGGGGCGCTGTCGCCCAGAATGGCCTGAATCCGGCCTTCGTTGTAGCCATAGCCGTTGGTGCCCCACAGGTAGGGCAGGGAGAACTGGCTACCGGCGTCCACTTTCTCCAGCTGTGCCATCAAGTCCCGGTTCAGGTTGGCCATATTCGGCAACTGCGCAGGGGCCAGCTTCTCGAAAGCACCGGCAGAAATCTGCTTGGCCACGTAGTGGTTGGAGGGCACAACCAGGTCGTATCCGGAACGGCCAGACAACAGCGCCGCTTCCAGCACCTCGTTGCTGTCGTACACGTCGTAGACAACCTTGATGCCGGTTTCTGCGGTGAACTTCGCCAGGGTGTCTTCGGCGATGTAGTCAGACCAGTTGTAAACACGCACTTCTTCGGCTGCAAAAGCCGAAGAGGCACCCAGAGACACAGCAACAGCGGCGGCAAGCGCCTGTGGCTTACACAACTTCAACATTGGATAACGTCCCTCACTGAAAAGGGATGAAGACAAAGCGTGCAGGACGCACGCGGTGTTGTGCAGGTCGGCTGAGGGTGGCCGCAGGTGGCAGGGCGCCGCCTTTTGACTCCTTTGAGGCTTATCCTGGAAACGGCCAATGGGGGATTGGCCGAATTCGAGCGATATGTACCATGAGATCTGGCGCTGCGCTACTGAAATTTCATTGGTGCATGGGGGATTTGTGCGTATTCGCTCAGGTTGGTGGGCGTTGGATCAATGCCGCGCCGTATGCCGGTAGTCCCTGGGCGATTTTCCCATCACTTTTTTGAACAATCGCGAGAAATAGTAAGCATCGTCGTAGCCCAGTTGTCGACTGATGTCGGCGAAGGACTGGCTGGTGCTGTCGAGCAGTTCGCAGGCCCGCTCCACCTTCAGGTGCAGGAAATGCTGGATGGGTGAGACGCCGGTTTGCTCGCGATAACGGGTGGCGAAGTGGGTGGGTGACAGCCCGGAGAGTTCCGCCAATTGGTTCAGCGTCAGCCGCTCTTCAAGATGCTCGCGCATAAAGCTGTGCAGCGAATCCAGTTCGGCCTGGCGGGCCTGGCTGGTTTCATCGGCGTTGATTGGCACGGCGGCCAGCAACTGGCGCAACCGGTTGCTGGCATGAATCAGGCCCCGGGCGCGAAAGCCGGTCTGGCGAACCGAGAGCAGGCCGTTGAAGTCCACCAGCAGGCGCGGCTGGCGGCCCAGGTGACGTATCCGGGTGGTCTCGTCGAACCCCATGTAATGGCCGAACTCTTCGGCCAGAGGCCCGGTGTAGTGAACCCAGTGAATGCTCCAGGGGTCGTCCGGGGCGGCGGTGTAGCGATGGCTGGCCCCGGCGGGCAGCAGCAGAAGGTCGCCCGCCTCCACGGTATAGGGCGTACCCGCGACATTCAGGAAGGCCTTGCCATCGGTGCAATAGATCAAAAGATTGTCACGATGATGTTCCCGGTGCATGTGATGGCCGGCGGCTTTCCGGTAATGGCCAAAGGCCAGCGGATACAGCTCCCGCGTCAACGGATGTGTCGCCAATAGCCGCAGAATAGGCTCTGGAACCACATAGCGCACACTGTCTTTGGGTACTGGCCACCGGGAGGTCTGGGCTTCCTGTTTACTGCTCGAAAAATCTGACATCGAAAAATAATCCATCATGGGCGAAATTTAGTCAATCACCCACCGGCAAACTGCGTGCTAGTCTTTCAGAAAATCATCGCCCGGCTTGTCGGTGGAATCGATGGCTCGGGCACTCCCAGATAACAACAAACAGGGAATATCAGCATGAAGAAAGTACCTCAGTTAATCGCCGGAGAATTCACCGAGAGCCAGACCAGCAACTGGATCGATCTCACCAACCCTGCCACCAACGAAGTCATCGCACAGGTGCCTTGCGCCACCGAAGCCGAGATGCGTCGGGCCATTGAGAATGCCAGTGAGGTATTCCAGAGCTGGAAAGAAACCCCGGTATCTGAGCGGGCCCGGGTGATGCTGCGCTATCAGGCGCTGTTGAAAGAGCATCACGATGAAATCGCTGAAATCCTTTCTCAGGAAACCGGCAAAACCTTTGAAGACGCCAAAGGTGATGTCTGGCGTGGTATTGAAGTGGTGGAGCACGCCGCCAACGTGGCGTCGCTGATGATGGGCGAAACTGTCGAAAACGTTGCCCGCAATGTCGACACCCACTCCTGGGTTCAGCCGTTGGGTGTGTGTGCCGGTATCACCCCGTTCAACTTCCCCGCGATGATCCCGCTGTGGATGTTCCCCATGGCGATCGCTTGCGGTAACACCTTCATTCTCAAGCCGTCTGAACAGGATCCGCTTACCCCGACACGTTTGGCAGAACTGTTCCAGGAAGCGGGCGCGCCCAAGGGCGTGCTGCAAGTTGTGCATGGGGCCAAAGAGCAGGTGGATACCCTGTTGACCGACCCGGCCATCAAGGCCGTGTCCTTTGTCGGCTCGGTGCCTGTGGGCCGGTATATCTACGAGACCGGTACCCGCAACATGAAGCGCGTGCAGAGCTTTGCCGGTGCTAAAAACCACATGGTGATCATGCCGGATGCCGACAAACAGCAGGTGATCAATGCCCTGGTGGGCGCGTCTGTGGGCGCCGCCGGCCAACGTTGCATGGCAATCTCGGTGGCCGTTTTTGTTGGTGCCGCCCAGGAATGGATTCCCGATCTGAAAGACGCCATGGCCAAAGCCCGCCCCGGTGCCTGGGACGATGCCGGAGCCAGCTATGGCCCGATCATCAGCGCCAAGGCCAAAGACCGCATTGAATCGCTGATTGCTACCGGTGAAGCCCAGGGTGCCACCCTGTTGCTGGACGGCCGGGACTGCACAGTGGAGGGGCTGCCGGATGGCAACTGGGTGGGGCCGACCCTGTTCACCGACGTGACCACCGAGATGGATATCTATAACGAAGAGATCTTTGGCCCGGTGCTGTCCTGCGTGAATGTTGACAGCCTGGGCGAGGCCATTGAGCTGATCAACAACAGCCCCTATGGCAACGGCACATCTATCTTTACCAATCACGGAGGTGCGGCGCGCCGCTTCCAGCACGAAATTGATGTGGGCCAGGTAGGCGTGAACATTCCCATTCCGGTACCGCTGCCGTTCTTCTCGTTCACCGGCTGGAAAGGCTCCTTCTACGGCGATCAGCACGCCTATGGCAAACAGGCTGTGCGCTTTTACACTGAAACCAAAACCGTTACCTCCCGCTGGTTCTCCAGTGAGGCGACATCCTCGGAGGCCAACTTCTCCATTCAGCTTCGTTAATCGCGTTGTCGGTGAGGACTTGGGCCGTATCCCGGCCCCTTTTTCCCATTGGCAGTAGTGGGAACCCCATCGTGAAGACACAGGAGCACAGCAATGGATTTTAATCTGACCGAAGATCAGCTGGCGTTCCGGGACGCGGCCCGGGCGTTTGCGGAAAAGGCCATGGCACCCCACGCCGCTCAATGGGATGCCGAGCATATTTTCCCGGTGGATGTCATGAAGGCCGCCGGCGAGATGGGCTTTATGGGCATGTACACCCCGGAAGCTCTGGGCGGCATGGGCTTGTCCCGCCTGGATACCTCCGTCATTGTCGAAGAGCTGGCGGCAGCCTGCCCCTCCACCGCCGCCTTCATCACCATTCACAATATGGCCACCTGGATGGTGGCCAGTTTCGCCTCGAAAGACCTCCGGCAGGAGTATGTCCCCAAGATGGCCAGTGGCGAATGGCTGGCGTCTTATTGTCTGACCGAACCCGGTGCCGGTTCCGATGCCGCCAGCCTGCGTACCCGGGCGGTGCGGGATGGCGACAGCTATGTGCTCAACGGCAGCAAGATGTTTATCTCCGGGGCCGGTGCCACCGATGTACTGGTCCTTATGGCCAGAACCGGCGATGCTGGCAGTGGCGCCAAGGGTATCTCCACCTTTGTGATTCCGGCCGATGCCGAGGGCATCTCCTACGGCAAGAACGAGGAGAAAATGGGATGGCACAGCCAGCCCACACGCCTGGTGACTCTGGAAGACGTGCGCATACCGGCCACCAACCGGGTGGGTGAGGAGGGCGACGGCTTTGCCATCGCCATGAAAGGGCTCGACGGTGGCCGCCTGAACATTGCGACCTGTTCCTTAGGGGGAGCCCAGGCAGCACTGTTGCGGGCCCGCAATTACATGCACGAACGCCAGCAGTTCGGAAAGCCACTGGCGGCTTTCCAGGCCCTGCAATTCAAACTGGCGGATATGGCCACCAACCTGATCGCCGCCCGGCAAATGGTTCGGCTGGGGGCTTTCAAGCTCGACCAGGCAGACCCGGAAGCCACGCTGCATTGTGCCATGGCCAAGCGTTTCGCGACCGATGCCTGTTTCGAGGTGGCCAATGAGGCCCTGCAGCTCCATGGCGGCTATGGTTACATTCGGGAATACCCACTGGAGCGCTACCTGCGGGATTTGCGGGTGCACCAGATTCTGGAAGGCACCAACGAGATCATGCGGCTGATCATCGCCCGCCGTTTGCTGGACGATGGTGTGATCGACGCTATCCAATAATCGAATTCGGCCCTTTGTCGGCTCACAGACGTTGAAAAGGACACAGAGATGAGTGAATTGCTTGAACTGGAAAAACGCGGCCACATCGCCATTCTGACCATTGCCAACCCGCCGGCCAACACCTGGACGGCCGACTCCCTTGCGGCATTGAAGAATCTGGTGGAAGAGCTGAATCAGGATCGGGACATCTATGCGTTGGTGGTCACCGGCCAGGGCGAGAAGTTCTTCTCCGCCGGAGCGGATCTGAAAACCTTCGCCGATGGCGATCTGGCCCGGGCCAACGACATGGCCCAGCGTTTTGGCGAGGCCTTTGCTGCCCTGACCGCGTTCCGGGGCGCGTCCATTGCCGCCATCAACGGTTACGCCATGGGCGGCGGGCTGGAGTGTGCCATGGCCTGCGATACCCGCATCGCCGAAGAGCACGCGCAAATGGCTCTGCCCGAGGCCGCCGTTGGCCTGCTGCCCTGCGCCGGTGGCACCCAAAACCTGCCCTGGCTGGTGGGCGAGGGCTGGGCCAAGCGAATGATTCTGTGTGGCGAACGGGTGGATGCCAACAAAGCTTTGCAAATCGGACTGGTGGAAGAAGTGGTGCCCTCTGGCCAGGGCCTGGAGGCCGCGCTGAAACTGGCGGAAGGCGCCTGCAAACAGAGCCCGTCGTCCATTGCCCGCTGCAAGCAGTTGGTGATGAGTGCCCGGGAGGGCCGGGGCCACAGTGACGGCTGGCGCATGGAGCGGGAGCTGTTTGTGGAGTTGTTCCACACTGAAGATCAGACAGAAGGCGTGAATGCGTTTCTCGACAAGCGCAAGCCGGAATGGAAAAACCGTTAACCCGGGGCTGTTATGAGTGATCAACCTATAGTATTTGACGAGTGGCAAACCGCCAGTGGCGACCGGATTGGCGTGGCGCGGCTCAACACCCCGCGTAACCTCAATTCGCTGTCGATGGAGATGATCCGGCAGCTTGGCCCGAAATTGACCGAGTGGGCCGATGAGCCGTCTATCCGGGCGGTCTGGCTGGAAGCCGAGGGCGAGAAGGCCTTCTGCGCCGGTGGCGATATTGTGTCGCTGTACCGGGCCATGACCGAGCCGGGCAAAGTGGCCGAGGGCGTGGAGTTTTTTAATCTGGAATACCAGCTGGATTACCAGATCCACAGCTACCCCAAGCCCGTGATCTGCTGGGGCAACGGCATTGTGATGGGCGGCGGTATCGGCCTGATGGTTGGCGCGTCTCACCGCGTCGTTACCGAGCATTCAAAGCTGGCCATGCCCGAAGTCAGTATCGGCCTGTATCCGGACATTGGCGCAGGCTGGTTCCTTAACCGCATGCCCCAGCGTACCGGCTTGTTCCTGGGCCTGACTGGGGCCCGAATGAATGGCGCCGATGCCCTGTTCGTTAACATGGCCGACCGCTTTATTACCCAGGAATTAAAAGCTCAGGTAGTGGCGGGCCTGACAGCGGCCGATTGGCAGGCGGCCGACGCTCACGCGCTGGTAAGTTCGGTGCTGCGCCAATATGAGCAGCAAAGCCAGGCGGCACTGCCGGCGTCGCCGATAAGACAGTTCTTCGACGATATCCAGCAAGCCACCGATGGCGATTCACTGCCCCAGGTTGTGGCACAACTGGCGGAACTGGGGGGCCGGGATGACTGGCTGGGCAAATCGGTAAAAGGGCTGGGCAGCGCATCGCCCACCTCGCTGGCGCTGATGTGGCAACACTATCATCGCAGCCGTTTGCACAGCCTGCAGCAGGTGTTAGACAACGAGTTGGTGATGTCTCACAACGCGTTGAAAAAAGGTGAGTTTGCCGAGGGCATTCGGGCACTGTTGATCGACAAAGATATGCAACCCCGTTGGCGCTATGCCTCGCTCTCCGAGCTGGAGCCTGAGTGGGTGAACAGCTTTTTCAGCCAGGCGCCTGCCCACTGACGGGCGTCAGAGAAACAACAACAAGGAGAAGCACAATGGCCAAGATTACCTTTATCGGGCTGGGCAACATGGGGGCTCCCATGGCCTCGAACCTGCTCAAGGCCGGGCATGCGGTAACTGTGTTCGATTTGTCTCAGCCCGCCGTTGAAGCCCTGGTGGCCGAAGGTGCCAGTACCGCCGATTCCGGCCGGGCCGCCGCTGACGGCGCAGACTGTGTGGTGACCATGTTGCCTGCGGGCAAGCATGTAGAGGCGGTGTATCTGGGCGAGGACGGTCTGCTGGCGGCACTGCCTGCCGGTACCCTGGTGATCGACTCGTCGACCATCGCCCCGGAAACCGCCCGCAAGGTGGCAGAGGCCGCCACGAAAAAGGGGTTGGCGTTTCTGGATGCGCCGGTGTCCGGCGGGGTTGGTGGCGCCAAAGCGGGCACGCTGACCTTCATCTGCGGTGGCGACAACGACACCTTTGAGCGGGCCAAACCGGTACTCGAAGGCATGGGGAAGAACATCTTCCATGCTGGCCCCCACGGCGCTGGCCAGGTGGCCAAGATCTGCAACAACATGCTGCTGGCCATCCTGATGGCAGGCACCAGCGAGGCCCTGGCACTGGGTGCCAAAAACGGCCTCGACCCGGCCGTACTGTCGGAAATCATGAAACAAAGCTCTGGCGGCAACTGGGCCCTGAACGTGTATAACCCCTGGCCGGGGGTGATGGATGGCGTACCTGCGTCTCGCAACTACGAGGGCGGCTTCCTGGTGAACCTGATGTCAAAAGACCTCGGCCTGGCGTTCGACAACGCGGTGATCAACCAGGCATCGATTCCCATGGGGTCGCTGGCAAGAAACCTGTTCCAGCTCCATGCGGGGCAGGGTAATGGCGAACTGGATTTCTCCAGCATCCTGAGGCTGTATAAACCGGAGTAGGAAAGCAGGGCGATTGCGGTCGCCCTTTCTTTTTAGCCTAAAGTTTACCTTTACGTAAAGTAGACCCTGTGCTAAACCTGATTAAACCTTGTGCAACGGACGATAACAACAAACAGGAGTGTACGATGGCTCTCCCGCATTATGATGACGTGTACAACAACTTCGATGTCGCCGCTCTGGAGGCTGAAGTTCTGGATGGGCGTTTGGACAGCGGCCTGAACGTGTGTCATGAAATCTGTGACAAGTGGGCCGGAGATCCACAGAAGGTGGCGCTCTACTATGAAACCGCCGATGGCGGCGATGGTTCGATGACCTTCGCCGAGCTCAGGGCGGCGTCTGCCCGCTTTGCCAATTATCTGCAAGCGCAGGGCGTGGGCAAGGGCGACCGGGTCGCCGGTTTGCTACCCCGGGGGCCGGAACTGCTGATGGTGATTGCCGGTACGTTACGCCTGGGGGCGGTGTATCAGCCGTTGTTTACCGCGTTTGGCTCTGGCGCCATTGAATACCGCCTGGACAAGGCCGGTACCAAGCTGGTGGTCACCGACCCCGCCAACTACCCCAAACTGAAAGAAGTTAACAACTGCCCGCCGGTGCTCTGTGTGAACGCGGCGGACATCGGTAACGAGGTAGGCGATTTCCATCAGGTGCTGGGCCAGCAGTCCGACCAGTTCGAGCCAGTCATGATCACCGGCAGTGATCCGTTCCTGCAGATGTTCACCTCCGGCACCGTGGGCAAAGCCAAGGGCGTGGCGGTACCCGCCAAGGCCTTGCTGGCGTTCTATGTGTACATGAAGTACGCCATCGACCTTCGGGACGACGATGTCTTCTGGAACGTGGCCGATCCGGGTTGGGCCTACGGCCTGTATTACGCGGTTACCGGGCCATTGCTGATGGGGCACGCCACCCACTTCAATCCGAACGCGTTCACCCCGGAATCCACCTACGACATGATCCGCAAGTACAAGATCACCAACCTGGCGGCGGCACCCACCGCTTACCGGTTGCTGAAAGCCAACGATCAGGTGTTGCCGGAGGGTGAGAATCTGGGGCTGCGGGTGTGCAGCAGCGCTGGCGAGCCGCTGAACCCGGAGGTGGTGAACTGGATCGCCAACCGCTTCCACTGCCCGGTGAAAGACCATTACGGCCAGACTGAAACCGGCATGACCTGCTGCAACTTCCACGCTCTTGAACACCCTATGCGCCATGGCGCCATGGGCTTCTCCTCACCGGGCCACCGGGTGGTTGCCTTGAACGAGCAGAACCAGGAAGTGGGTGAGGGCGAAGTGGGGCAGTTGGCGGTGGATCTGAAGGCATCACCGCTGTTCCACTTTGACGGCTACACCTGGGGCGAAAAAGACCCGTTTGTGAACGGCTACTACCTGACCGGTGACATGGTGATCTGCCACGGCGATGGCAGTTATTCGTTCAGTGGCCGGGATGACGACATCATCACCACAGCCGGTTACCGGGTTGGCCCTGCGGATGTGGAAAGCACCTTGCTGGAGCACGCCGCCGTGGCGGAATCCGGCGTGGTGGCCAAACCGGACGAAAAGCGCGGCGCCATCATCAAGGCCTACGTGGTGATCAAGGCCGGGCAGGAACCGGCAGACGAGCAATCGCTGCGGGACGAACTGCAGGAGCTGGTGCGCCGCCGCCTGTCCACCCACGCCTTCCCCCGGGAAATCGAGTTTGTGGACGAACTGCCGAAAACCCCCAGCGGTAAGATCCAGCGCTTCATGCTGCGGAACCGTGCCCAGGAGGAGGTGTCGGCATGAACATCACCTTTGAGGAGCTGAACCGCTTTCTCGAAGAGCAGTTCCCCCAGGGTGCCGCCTACGGCGCCCTGGAGGCTCTGGGCGATGGTTGGGCAGAAATGTCGCTGGCGGTGGACGAAGGCCATTTGCGCCCGGGCGGCACGGTATCTGGCCCGGCCATGATGGCGCTGGCCGATGTGACCATGTACGCCGCGCTGCTTAGCCGGATTGGCCTGGTGCCTCTGGCGGTAACCACCAACCTGAACATCAACTTCCTGCGCAAGCCGGTGGCCCATGCTCCTATCCGGGCTCGGGCCAGCCTGCTCAAGGTCGGGCGCACCATGGCGGTGGGCGATGTGCTGGTGTATTCCGACGGTATGGACGAGCCGGTGGCGCATTCCACCATGACTTATTCCATTCCGCCCGATAAATATCGCAATTAACTATTGACGTTTACGTGCACGTAAATCTAATCTGTTTGATAATTCAGCAATACAACAATAACAAAGGTGAAGTGGCTCATGAGTTCACAGTACGTTCTCGAGACCCGTAACCTGGTCAAGGAATTCAAGGGGTTTGTCGCCGTAAACGACGTTAACCTGCAGATCCGGCAGGGCGATATCCACGCCCTGATCGGGCCCAACGGTGCGGGCAAGACCACCGTGTTCAACCTGCTGACCAAATTCCTGATACCAACCCGCGGGCAGATTCTCTACAAGGGCGAAGACATCACTGCCCTCAAGTCTGCCGCCATTGCCCGCAAGGGCATTGTCCGTTCCTTCCAGATTTCCGCCGTTTTCCCGCACATGACCGCACTGGAAAATATCCGGGTGGCGCTGCAAACCGCCGAGGGTTCCTCGTTCAGCTTCTGGAAATCCGGCAACTCCCTGCACCGGCTCAATGAGCGTTGCATGGAACTGCTGGATTCTGTTGGCCTGGCGGAATTTGCCAACACCACCACGGTGGAACTGGCCTACGGCCGCAAGCGGGCGCTGGAGCTTGCCACCACCCTGGCCATGGAACCGCAACTGCTGTTGCTGGACGAACCCACCCAGGGCATGGGCTCGGAAGACGTGGATCGGGTGGTGGAACTGGTGCGCAAAGCCGCCAAGGGCCGAACCGTATTGATGGTGGAGCACAACCTGAGCGTGGTGAGCAAGCTGTGCGACCGCATTACGGTACTGGCCCAGGGGGCGGTGCTGACCGAGGGTGATTACCAGACGGTTTCCGACGACCCGAGAGTGCGCGAGGTCTACATGGGCAGCGACGGCAGCGGCGAACGCGGTGCCTCCGCCCCTGAGCAGGAAAATCTGGAGGCCGCCCAATGAGCCCGGACAGGCAGTATGAACAGCTACGCATTTCTGGGTTGCACGCGTTTTACGGCGAATCCCACATTCTGCATGGCGTAGACATGGTGGTGCACCGGGGCGAACTGGTCACCCTGCTGGGCCGCAACGGGGCAGGCCGAAGCACGACGCTCAAAGCGATTATGAACATGGTAGGCCGCCGTACCGGTTCCATCATGATCAACGGTGAGGAAACCATGCAGCGGGCGCCCCACCACATTGCCCGCCTGGGGGTGGGGTATTGCCCGGAGCATCGAGGCATCTTCGCGTCTCTGAACGTGCAGGAAAACCTGACCCTGCCACCGGTGGTGCGCAGTGGTGGCATGAGCCTTGAAGAAATCTACACCATGTTCCCCAACCTGTATGAGCGCCGTTTCAGCCAGGGCACCAAGCTCTCGGGGGGTGAGCAACAGATGCTGGCGATGGCGCGCATCCTGCGTACCGGCGCCAACATGCTGCTGCTGGACGAAATCACCGAAGGCCTGGCGCCGGTGATCGTCGAAAAACTCGGGGAGGTGCTGGTGGCCCTGAAAAACAAAGGGCTGACCATTGTTCTGGTTGAACAGAATTTCCACTTTGCTGCACCCCTGGCCGATCGCCACTACGTGGTGGAACACGGCCAGATTGTGGAAGAAATCCATGCCAACGAACTGACGGCCAAGCAGTCGGTACTGGATGGCTATCTGGGTGTCTGAACCAAAGTATCAAGAGCAACAAAAGCAACAACAAACCGAACCAACGCAAGACAGTCGCGGAGAAACAACAATGACAATCACAAAAAAGCTTCTGACCTCAGCCGTTGCCTCAGCTCTGATGGCGGGTGCCGCCCAGGCCGAGATTTCCAATAACACGGTAAAAATCGGTTATCTGGCAGATATGTCCGGCACCTACCGGGATCTGGCGGGCCCTAATGGCCTGAAGGCGCTGGAGATGGCCATTGCCGATTTCGGTGGCAAAGTGAACGGCGCCAAGATTGAGGTGGTCAGCGCCGACGACCGTAACAGCCCGGATACCTCTTCCAGCACCGTCCGGCGCTGGGTGGAGAACGAGGATGTCGACATGGTGGCCGGTCTGGTGGCTTCGTCGGTATCCATCGCCGTTAGCAAGATCCTGGAAGAGAACGACCGGCTGGGTATTGTCTCCGGCTCGGCGGCTTCCAGCATCACTAACGAACACTGCACCCCGAATCACATCCACTACGTGTATGACACCTACCCGCTGGCCAACGGCACCGCCAGTGCCGTGGTGAAAGAAGGTGGCAAAAGCTGGTATGTGCTGACCGCCGATTACGCCTTCGGCCATGCCCTGGAAAGTGACGTGCGGCGGGTGGTAGAAGCCAACGGCGGGGAAATTGTCGGGGCAGTGCGCCATCCGTTCCCAACCCAGGATTTCTCTTCGTTTATTCTGCAGGCCCAGGCCTCTGGCGCCGATGTGGTTGGCCTGGCCAATGCCGGTGCCGACACCACCAACTCCATCACCACCGCCAGTGAGTTCGGAGTAACCCAGGCGGGCCAGACCCTGGCCGCGCTGCTGCTGTTTCTGACCGACGTACACGCACTGGGTGCTGAAACCGCCCAGGGTATCCAACTCACCACCGGCTGGTACTGGGACATGAACGGTGAAGCCCGCGAATGGTCGGATCGTTTCATGAAAGAAACCGGCGTTCGCCCGACCATGGTGCACGCCGGTATCTACTCCAGCACCCTGCATTACCTGAATGCCGTGGCCGCCGCCGGTTCCGACAATGCCCAGACGGTACGCCAGCGGATGATGGATACCCCCATCAACGACATGTTCGCCAAGAACGGCAAAATCCGCGAAGACGGCCGTATGGTGCACGATATGTACCTGGCCGAAGTGAAAACCCCGGCCGAATCCACCTCCGAGTGGGATCTGTACAAGATTCTGCGCACCATCCCGGCCGACGAGGCCTATCGCCCGTTGTCTGAGAGTAAGTGCAAGCTGGTTAGCAAGTAAGGTGTGAACGCCCCGGTGCATCGGCAACACGCGGATGCACCGGCTGGCTCGGAGCACCCAATAACAACAATACCCGCACTGCTTGTGGAGAAAGCAACATGACCATGATTTTCGGCGTCCCCCTTGCTGTGCTGTCTGGCCAGCTGCTGATCGGGATTATCAACGGCGCCTTCTACGCTCTGTTAAGCCTTGGCCTCGCGGTTATCTTCGGTCTGCTGAAGATCATCAACTTCGCCCATGGCGCCATGTACATGCTCGGTGCCCTGGTCACCGTGGTTCTGTTTGACCTGCTGGGCGTCAATTACTGGGTCGCGCTCTTCGTCGCTCCCGTACTGGTTGGCGCTTTCGGTATGCTCATCGAATACTTCCTGCTCCGGCG
>NZ_PXNP01000024.1 GCF_003007675.1 Marinobacter fuscus
CTTTCTGATCACTGGGTCAGATTTGCTCTTTAACAAATTGGACGAGATAGAACAGAATATTCTTCTCTCATTATCTCCGAGAGAAGATTGTTCAAAGTGATAGCGATTTCAAGCGTTATCCGGTGTTATCGTTGAGGTTGTTGATGAAACAGCCACAAGAGATTGAGTTCCTCGGAACCCAGTTATCTTGGGGTTATATAGTCAAGCAACTAAGCGCATACGGTGGATGCCTTGGCAGTCAGAGGCGATGAAAGACGTGGAAGCCTGCGATAAGGCTCGGGGAGCTGGCAAACAAGCTGTGATCCGGGCATCTCTGAATGGGGAAACCCACCGATCTTCGGATCGGTATCTTGCACTGAATACATAGGTGTAAGAGGCGAACCAGGGGAACTGAAACATCTAAGTACCCTGAGGAAAAGAAATCAACCGAGATTCCCTCAGTAGCGGCGAGCGAACGGGGACCAGCCCTTAAGCTGAACAACTGGTAGGAGAAGGCTCTGGAAAGTGCCGCCATAGTGGGTGATAGCCCCGTATCCGAAACCTGAGTTCAGTGAAATCGAGTAGGTCGATGCACGAGAAACATTGACTGAACATGGGGGGACCATCCTCCAAGGCTAAATACTCCTGACTGACCGATAGTGAACCAGTACCGTGAGGGAAAGGCGAAAAGAACCCCTGTGAGGGGAGTGAAATAGACCCTGAAACCGTATGCGTACAAGCAGTCGGAGCAGACTTGTTCTGTGACGGCGTACCTTTTGTATAATGGGTCAGCGACTTATGTTTAGTGGCGAGGTTAACCGTTTAGGGGAGCCGTAGGGAAACCGAGTCTGAATAGGGCGAATCAGTCGCTAGGCATAGACCCGAAACCGGGCGATCTATCCATGAGCAGGTTGAAGGTTGAGTAACATCAACTGGAGGACCGAACCCACTGTCGTTGAAAAGCCAGGGGATGACTTGTGGATCGGAGTGAAAGGCTAATCAAGCCCGGAGATAGCTGGTTCTCCCCGAAAGCTATTTAGGTAGCGCCTCGGACGAATACCACAGGGGGTAGAGCACTGTTTGGGCTAGGGGGTCATCTCGACTTACCAACCCCATGCAAACTCCGAATACCTGTGAGTACTATCCGGGAGACACACGGCGGGTGCTAACGTCCGTCGTGAAGAGGGAAACAACCCAGACCGCCAGCTAAGGTCCCAAAGTACCAGTTAAGTGGGAAACGATGTGGGAAGGCTCAGACAGCTAGGAGGTTGGCTTAGAAGCAGCCATCCTTTAAAGAAAGCGTAATAGCTCACTAGTCGAGTCGGCCTGCGCGGAAGATGTAACGGGGCTCAAACTGGTCACCGAAGCTGCGGCTGCATACTCTGTATGCGGGGTAGGGGAGCGTTCTGTAAGCCTGCGAAGGTGTGTTGAGAAGCATGCTGGAGGTATCAGAAGTGCGAATGCTGACATGAGTAACGATAATGCGGGTGAAAAACCCGCACGCCGGAAGACCAAGGGTTCCTGCGCAACGTTAATCGGCGCAGGGTGAGTCGGCCCCTAAGGCGAGACCGAAAGGTGTAGTCGATGGGAAACGGGTTAATATTCCCGTACCTTGGATAGCTGCGATGGAGAGACGGAGAAGGCTAGGTGAGCCGGGCGACGGTTGTCCCGGTTTAAGCGAGTAGGGAGAGGACTTAGGCAAATCCGGGTCCTCAATCCTGAGACGTGACGACGAGTGTCCACGGACGCGAAGTCATTGATGCCCTGCTTCCAGGAAAATCTTCTAAGCTTCAGGCTATTCGAGACCGTACCCCAAACCGACACAGGTGGTCAGGTAGAGAATACCAAGGCGCTTGAGAGAACTCGGGTAAAGGAACTAGGCAAAATGGTGCCGTAACTTCGGGAGAAGGCACGCTGGCGTGTATGTGAAACCCCCGCGGGTGGAGCAGAAGCCAGTCGAAGATACCAGGCCCCTGCGACTGTTTATTAAAAACACAGCACTGTGCAAACACGAAAGTGGACGTATACGGTGTGACGCCTGCCCGGTGCCGGAAGGTTAATTGATGGGGTTAGCATTCGTGCGAAGCTCTTGATCGAAGCCCCGGTAAACGGCGGCCGTAACTATAACGGTCCTAAGGTAGCGAAATTCCTTGTCGGGTAAGTTCCGACCTGCACGAATGGCGTAACGATGGGGGCGCTGTCTCTACCCGAGACTCAGTGAAATTGAAATCGCCGTGAAGATGCGGTGTATCCGCGGCTAGACGGAAAGACCCCGTGAACCTTTACTATAGCTTCACAGTGAACTTTGAGCATGCTTGTGTAGGATAGCTGGGAGGCTTTGAAACCGGGACGCCAGTTCCGGTGGAGCCAACCTTGAAATACCAGCCTGGCATGTTTGAGGTTCTAACTCTGGCCCCTTATCGGGGTTGAGGACACTGTGTGGTGGGTAGTTTGACTGGGGCGGTCTCCTCCCAAAGCGTAACGGAGGAGCACAAAGGTGGGCTAAGCACGGTCGGACATCGTGCGGTTAGTGTAATGGCACAAGCCCGCTTGACTGCGAGACAGACACGTCGAGCAGGTACGAAAGTAGGTCATAGTGATCCGGTGGTTCTGTATGGAAGGGCCATCGCTCAACGGATAAAAGGTACTCCGGGGATAACAGGCTGATACCGCCCAAGAGTTCACATCGACGGCGGTGTTTGGCACCTCGATGTCGGCTCATCACATCCTGGGGCTGAAGCCGGTCCCAAGGGTATGGCTGTTCGCCATTTAAAGTGGTACGCGAGCTGGGTTTAGAACGTCGTGAGACAGTTCGGTCCCTATCTGCCGTGGACGTTGGAGATTTGAGGAAAGCTGCTCCTAGTACGAGAGGACCGGAGTGGACGAACCTCTGGTGTTCGGGTTGTTTCGCCAGAAGCATTGCCCGGTAGCTATGTTCGGACAGGATAACCGCTGAAAGCATCTAAGCGGGAAGCCCCTTCCAAGATGAGATCTCCCCGAGGCCTCGAGCCTCCTGAAGAGCCGTTCAAGACCAGGACGTTGATAGGCCGGGTGTGTAAGCGCTGCGAGGCGTTGAGCTAACCGGTACTAATTGCTCGTGCGGCTTGACTATATAACACCCAAGATAATTGCGGATAACCTGCGAAATCGTTCATCACAGCGGAGTGAAAACTCCCATCTTCTATCCCGTCCAACCAGTGATCAACCGATTTGCCTGACGACCATAGCGGTCTGGAACCACCTGATCCCATCCCGAACTCAGAAGTGAAACAGTCCTGCGCCGATGGTAGTGTGGCGTTGCCCATGTGAGAGTAGGTCATCGTCAGGCTCCTAATACAAACCCCAGCTTCTATGAAGCTGGGGTTTTTTTTTACCTTTATTTCTCTCGTGCTTTGCATTGCTGGTGCGGGCTGGTGTTTAATCCGCGTTGGTCTGTAAATAGCTGGAAATTACTGCATGAAACTCAATAGCCTTCTCTCGATTCTGGCTGATCAGGAAGTTCATTCCGGAGAATCGCTTGCCCGGGAGCTGGGCGTATCCCGCACCGCGATCTGGAAGCAGGTTCGCAAGGCGATGAGTGAAGGGTACGCGATCGAAACAATTCGTGGTCAGGGCTATCGATTGTCCGGCAGGGTAGATCTGCTCGACCGCCAGGTGATTCTCCGGCAGCTTGAAGACAATCTGGCCAGCCAGATAGATCTGGAGATTCTTGGCGAGACTGACTCTACCAATGCGGAGGTCGCACGCAGACTGGCGCGCGGGCAAAGCCGGATTCCTGTCATCCTCGCTGACTGTCAAACTGCCGGGCGGGGGCGCCGGGGCAGAAACTGGTCGAGTCCGAAAGGCCAGAACCTTTACCTCAGCTTAGGGCTTCCGATAAAGGGTGATTTCACGTCACTGGACGGTTTAAGCCTCGTTCTGGGTGTTGCGGCTGCTGAAGCGCTGGAAAGTATCGGCAAGGCATCGATAAAGCTTAAGTGGCCGAACGATTTGTTTGCCGAAGGCCGAAAGTGCAGTGGCATTCTTGTCGAGATTCAGGGCGAACTGCAGCAGGGCTATGTTCAGGTCATTGCCGGTATAGGAATCAACGTGCATATGCAGCAGGCCGACGAAGTCGACCAGCCCTGGACTAGCCTGGATCTGGCATGGCCAGGAATCACCTGGATCCGGAACTCATTGGCGGCAGCCATTATCGAGGCAATACTGAAAGCGGTGTCGACGTTTGAGGAAGAAGGCTTTGAGCCGTTCAGAGAGCTTTGGCAGGCCCGTGACCTGTTCAGGGGTAAGACTGTGGCGGCACGCGAAGGCCAGTTGAAAGGCGTTGGCGCAGGCGTTGATTCCCAGGGCAACTATCTGCTTGAGGTCGATGGCAGCCAGGTTGCGGTTCGAGCCGGAGATATAAGCTTGAGGGTTAAGCCGTGATGCTGTTGATTGACTGCGGCAATACGCGGGTCAAGTGGCGTCTTGCCGATATGGACGGTCGGGCTGTATCAGAGGGTTTTGGCAAGCTTGATGAGCCTTATCTCTTTGCGGAGATGGCTCGCCAAGACAAAGCTATACTTGGCGTTTTCGCATCAACAGTGGCGCCTGAGCCCACACAAAAGGCGTTACAGGACGCAATAGCCCGTATAACTTCTCAGCCTGTCCGGTTTTGTTGGAGCGAGGCGGTAAGGGCCGGCCTGACGAATTCCTACGAGCATATAGAAAAGATGGGTGCGGATCGCTGGCATGCCATGCTGGGTGCCTGGGCGGATGCCGGAGAGGGGCTCGTGGTTATAGATGCCGGGAGTGCTGTTACTGTCGATTATGTCTCTGAGAATGGCAGACATATTGGGGGCTATATTCTCCCTGGGCTTCAGATGATGCAAAGGAGCCTTCATCTTGATACGGCAAGGGTTGGTTTTGAGCCAAACTCTGAATTGTCATCTCGGCCGGGTATGAGTACCGATCAATGCGTGAACCATGGTCTTGCCTGGTTGAATACGGCTTTGTTCGAACGTGTGATGAACGACGCAAAAATCTACGGCCTGGATCGTGTCTATCTGACCGGCGGTGATGGGGGGCGCTATCTTACTCTGGGTTGTGAGGCCCTGTTCCGCCCAGGGCTGGTGTTGGATGGCCTGATGGTTCGGGCGCGTCAGGAGATGAGTTAATGGCACGGGTGGCATTTATCCTGCTTTTGCTCAATATCGGCCTCTGGATTGGCGCTGCCAGGTTATCTGCCCCCCTTTCAGTTATCGCCCATTCAGGTACTCTGCCGAGGGTGGGCAGCCTCAAGCCGGTATCTGCTGCCGATCAGTCCCGGGCGCAATGTGTAGCATTCCGGCTTGGCTGGTTTGATACCCGGGCGAAAGCAGTCGAGGCCCTGGCCCGTTTGCCAGTCCCGGGCCAGGTGCTTGCCATGGAGCGTGAGCTCCCGCCGCTGAACTGGATACTGATACCTCCTCAGCCATTTGAGGCCGCGCGCAATCAATTCCGAGAACTCTACCTGGCGGGAGTCGACGCTTACATTGTGTCCGATGGCGAGTATCGCAATGCAATCTCTCTGGGGCTGTTTGAGTCTGAAGCGGCAGCCAATGCGGTTTTTGAAGAAAAAAAACGGGAAAAGTTGAATGTAGTGCTGGCAAAGTTCCCCCGAAATCGTTTAGGATACGCGCTCGCTTTTGAGGTTGGCCCTGACGTAGAAACTCAGTGGCTTCAGTCGGTTGAAGCGGACATTGAGCGAAAGTTCGAATTTATTGAACAAAATGCCTGCAAAGGTGTTGCAAGCTCAAAAAAAAGTCCGTAGTATACCGGCCTCGCTCATGGAGCGATTGTGAGCTGGCGTAGCTCAGTTGGTAGAGCAGCTGACTTGTAATCAGCAGGTCGGGGGTTCGATTCCGTCCGCCAGCTCCACTTTAGTTTTAAGCGGGTTCGCGCATGCGAATTTGTTTGGAGGGGTTCCCGAGTGGCCAAAGGGATCAGACTGTAAATCTGACGCGAAAGCTTCGCTGGTTCGAATCCAGCCCCCTCCACCACTAATTGCTCGCGGGCATCGTATAGTGGCTATTACCTCAGCCTTCCAAGCTGATGACGCGGGTTCGATTCCCGCTGCCCGCTCCAAATTGGTTTAATGCTCATGTAGCTCAGTCGGTAGAGCACATCCTTGGTAAGGATGAGGTCACCGGTTCAATTCCGGTCATGAGCTCCACTTTTATCCGGTCAACGTTACGATCCTGATCGCTGAAGGGGATTGGTCAAAATGTCTAAAGAAAAATTTGAACGTAGCAAGCCGCACGTAAACGTAGGCACCATCGGTCACGTTGACCATGGTAAGACCACTCTGACCGCTGCTCTGACTCGTGTATGCCACGAAGTTTGGGGTACAGGTTCTGCCAGTGCTTTCGATCAGATCGATAACGCACCGGAAGAGCGTGCGCGTGGTATCACCATCGCGACTTCGCACGTTGAGTACGATTCTCCGAACCGTCACTACGCCCACGTTGATTGCCCGGGTCACGCTGACTACGTAAAGAACATGATCACCGGTGCTGCCCAGATGGACGGCGCGATCCTGGTTTGTTCTGCCGCTGACGGCCCCATGCCGCAGACCCGTGAGCACATCCTGCTGTCCCGTCAGGTTGGCGTACCGTTCATCGTTGTGTTCCTGAACAAGGCTGACATGGTTGATGACGAGGAGTTGCTGGAGCTGGTCGAGATGGAAGTTCGCGATCTGCTGAGCACCTACGACTTCCCAGGCGACGACACTCCGATCATCACCGGTTCTGCGCTGATGGCGTTGGAAGGCAAAGACGACAACGAAATGGGTACTACCGCTGTTAAGAAGCTGGTAGAAGCTCTGGATGACTACATTCCTGAGCCGGAGCGTGCGATCGATCAGCCGTTCCTGATGCCTATCGAGGACGTCTTCTCTATCTCCGGTCGTGGTACGGTTGTGACCGGTCGTGTTGAGCGTGGCATCATCAAAACAGGTGACGAAGTGGAGATCGTGGGTATCCGCGATACCACCAAGACAACCTGTACTGGTGTTGAGATGTTCCGCAAGCTGCTGGACGAAGGTCGTGCCGGTGAGAACATTGGTGCCCTGCTGCGTGGTACCAAGCGTGACGACGTAGAGCGTGGTCAGGTTCTGTGTGTACCTGGCTCCATCAAGCCGCACACCAAGTTTGAGTGTGAAGTGTACGTACTGTCCAAAGAAGAAGGCGGTCGTCATACTCCGTTCTTCAAGGGCTACCGTCCGCAGTTCTACTTCCGGACCACTGACGTAACCGGTTCTTGCGAACTGCCGGAAGGTGTTGAAATGGTAATGCCGGGCGACAACGTGAAAATGGTTGTTACCCTGATCGCTCCGATCGCCATGGAAGATGGCCTGCGCTTCGCGATCCGCGAAGGTGG
>NZ_PXNP01000025.1 GCF_003007675.1 Marinobacter fuscus
GGAGCCTGACGATGACCTACTCTCACATGGGCAACGCCACACTACCATCGGCGCAGGACTGTTTCACTTCTGAGTTCGGGATGGGATCAGGTGGTTCCAGACCGCTATGGTCGTCAGGCAAATCGGTTGATCACTGGTTGGACGGGATAGAAGATGGGAGTTTTCACTCCGCTGTGATGAACGATTTCGCAGGTTATCCGCAATTATCTTGGGTGTTATATAGTCAAGCCGCACGAGCAATTAGTACCGGTTAGCTCAACGCCTCGCAGCGCTTACACACCCGGCCTATCAACGTCCTGGTCTTGAACGGCTCTTCAGGAGGCTCGAGGCCTCGGGGAGATCTCATCTTGGAAGGGGCTTCCCGCTTAGATGCTTTCAGCGGTTATCCTGTCCGAACATAGCTACCGGGCAATGCTTCTGGCGAAACAACCCGAACACCAGAGGTTCGTCCACTCCGGTCCTCTCGTACTAGGAGCAGCTTTCCTCAAATCTCCAACGTCCACGGCAGATAGGGACCGAACTGTCTCACGACGTTCTAAACCCAGCTCGCGTACCACTTTAAATGGCGAACAGCCATACCCTTGGGACCGGCTTCAGCCCCAGGATGTGATGAGCCGACATCGAGGTGCCAAACACCGCCGTCGATGTGAACTCTTGGGCGGTATCAGCCTGTTATCCCCGGAGTACCTTTTATCCGTTGAGCGATGGCCCTTCCATACAGAACCACCGGATCACTATGACCTACTTTCGTACCTGCTCGACGTGTCTGTCTCGCAGTCAAGCGGGCTTGTGCCATTACACTAACCGCACGATGTCCGACCGTGCTTAGCCCACCTTTGTGCTCCTCCGTTACGCTTTGGGAGGAGACCGCCCCAGTCAAACTACCCACCACACAGTGTCCTCAACCCCGATAAGGGGCCAGAGTTAGAACCTCAAACATGCCAGGCTGGTATTTCAAGGTTGGCTCCACCGGAACTGGCGTCCCGGTTTCAAAGCCTCCCAGCTATCCTACACAAGCATGCTCAAAGTTCACTGTGAAGCTATAGTAAAGGTTCACGGGGTCTTTCCGTCTAGCCGCGGATACACCGCATCTTCACGGCGATTTCAATTTCACTGAGTCTCGGGTAGAGACAGCGCCCCCATCGTTACGCCATTCGTGCAGGTCGGAACTTACCCGACAAGGAATTTCGCTACCTTAGGACCGTTATAGTTACGGCCGCCGTTTACCGGGGCTTCGATCAAGAGCTTCGCACGAATGCTAACCCCATCAATTAACCTTCCGGCACCGGGCAGGCGTCACACCGTATACGTCCACTTTCGTGTTTGCACAGTGCTGTGTTTTTAATAAACAGTCGCAGGGGCCTGGTATCTTCGACTGGCTTCTGCTCCACCCGCGGGGGTTTCACATACACGCCAGCGTGCCTTCTCCCGAAGTTACGGCACCATTTTGCCTAGTTCCTTTACCCGAGTTCTCTCAAGCGCCTTGGTATTCTCTACCTGACCACCTGTGTCGGTTTGGGGTACGGTCTCGAATAGCCTGAAGCTTAGAAGATTTTCCTGGAAGCAGGGCATCAATGACTTCGCGTCCGTGGACACTCGTCGTCACGTCTCAGGATTGAGGACCCGGATTTGCCTAAGTCCTCTCCCTACTCGCTTAAACCGGGACAACCGTCGCCCGGCTCACCTAGCCTTCTCCGTCTCTCCATCGCAGCTATCCAAGGTACGGGAATATTAACCCGTTTCCCATCGACTACACCTTTCGGTCTCGCCTTAGGGGCCGACTCACCCTGCGCCGATTAACGTTGCGCAGGAACCCTTGGTCTTCCGGCGTGCGGGTTTTTCACCCGCATTATCGTTACTCATGTCAGCATTCGCACTTCTGATACCTCCAGCATGCTTCTCAACACACCTTCGCAGGCTTACAGAACGCTCCCCTACCCCGCATACAGAGTATGCAGCCGCAGCTTCGGTGACCAGTTTGAGCCCCGTTACATCTTCCGCGCAGGCCGACTCGACTAGTGAGCTATTACGCTTTCTTTAAAGGATGGCTGCTTCTAAGCCAACCTCCTAGCTGTCTGAGCCTTCCCACATCGTTTCCCACTTAACTGGTACTTTGGGACCTTAGCTGGCGGTCTGGGTTGTTTCCCTCTTCACGACGGACGTTAGCACCCGCCGTGTGTCTCCCGGATAGTACTCACAGGTATTCGGAGTTTGCATGGGGTTGGTAAGTCGAGATGACCCCCTAGCCCAAACAGTGCTCTACCCCCTGTGGTATTCGTCCGAGGCGCTACCTAAATAGCTTTCGGGGAGAACCAGCTATCTCCGGGCTTGATTAGCCTTTCACTCCGATCCACAAGTCATCCCCTGGCTTTTCAACGACAGTGGGTTCGGTCCTCCAGTTGATGTTACTCAACCTTCAACCTGCTCATGGATAGATCGCCCGGTTTCGGGTCTATGCCTAGCGACTGATTCGCCCTATTCAGACTCGGTTTCCCTACGGCTCCCCTAAACGGTTAACCTCGCCACTAAACATAAGTCGCTGACCCATTATACAAAAGGTACGCCGTCACAGAACAAGTCTGCTCCGACTGCTTGTACGCATACGGTTTCAGGGTCTATTTCACTCCCCTCACAGGGGTTCTTTTCGCCTTTCCCTCACGGTACTGGTTCACTATCGGTCAGTCAGGAGTATTTAGCCTTGGAGGATGGTCCCCCCATGTTCAGTCAATGTTTCTCGTGCATCGACCTACTCGATTTCACTGAACTCAGGTTTCGGATACGGGGCTATCACCCACTATGGCGGCACTTTCCAGAGCCTTCTCCTACCAGTTGTTCAGCTTAAGGGCTGGTCCCCGTTCGCTCGCCGCTACTGAGGGAATCTCGGTTGATTTCTTTTCCTCAGGGTACTTAGATGTTTCAGTTCCCCTGGTTCGCCTCTTACACCTATGTATTCAGTGCAAGATACCGATCCGAAGATCGGTGGGTTTCCCCATTCAGAGATGCCCGGATCACAGCTTGTTTGCCAGCTCCCCGAGCCTTATCGCAGGCTTCCACGTCTTTCATCGCCTCTGACTGCCAAGGCATCCACCGTATGCGCTTAGTTGCTTGACTATATAACCCCAAGATAACTGGGTTCCGAGGAACTCAATCTCTTGTGGCTGTTTCATCAACAACCTCAACGATAACACCGGATAACGCTTGAAATCGCTATCACTTTGAACAATCTTCTCTCGGAGATAATGAGAGAAGAATATTCTGTTCTATCTCGTCCAATTTGTTAAAGAGCAAATCTGACCCAGTGATCAGAAAGAAGATCTTCAGAGGAAACTCGTTAATGAGTCACACAACTGAAAAGCTTGTTTCTGTACACTGCTAACCACACGGTGGGTTAGTCAGTAAATTTGGTGGAGCTAGGCAGGATCGAACTGCCGACCTCCTGCGTGCAAGGCAGGCGCTCTCCCAGCTGAGCTATAGCCCCGTCTGCTTGTCCAGCTTCCGTTACTCGTCGTTGTAGTGCTCGTTCGCATCAGTCATGATCCATCGAGGATCACTCCTTCACTCACTCACCCTACGCCTAGATTAACGAAACCTGTCCGGCGCATCCGAGATCACCTCCAACGAGGGTACTCGTAAAATCGTGTAGATCTAGGCGTGTTCGGACGCCGCATAGCCTGCTATGCAAGTTCGGACACAACGACGAGCTACGCGATTTTGGTGGGTCTGGGTGGACTTGAACCACCGACCTCACCCTTATCAGGGGTGCGCTCTAACCACCTGAGCTACAGACCCGGTTTTGCTTGTCTTCGAACCGCCTGGACTGCGTTGCAGCTCTCGTTCAATCGGTCACGTACGCGTGTACGCTCCCTCTCTCACTCAACCTGCGCCTTGCCAGCCGATCCGAATCCGGCGCCAAACCCCGAGACTGACTCAGTGTTTGTGGCAAACCAACATCGGGCCTGTATAGACCCTTTGCTCTCTTTATTAAGCCAACCAAGTAATTCGTGTGGACTCTGACCGAAGCGTTCGGCTTCGTTTAAGGAGGTGATCCAGCCGCAGGTTCCCCTACGGCTACCTTGTTACGACTTCACCCCAGTCATGAACCACACCGTGGTGATCGTCCTCCCGAAGGTTAGACTAACCACTTCTGGTGCAATCCACTCCCATGGTGTGACGGGCGGTGTGTACAAGGCCCGGGAACGTATTCACCGCGACATTCTGATTCGCGATTACTAGCGATTCCGACTTCACGGAGTCGAGTTGCAGACTCCGATCCGGACTACGACGCGCTTTAAGGGATTGGCTCACTCTCGCGAGTTGGCAGCCCTCTGTACGCGCCATTGTAGCACGTGTGTAGCCCTGGCCGTAAGGGCCATGATGACCTGACGTCATCCCCACCTTCCTCCGGTTTGTCACCGGCAGTCTCCCTGGAGTTCTCAGCATTACCTGCTAGCAACCAGGGATAGGGGTTGCGCTCGTTACGGGACTTAACCCAACATCTCACGACACGAGCTGACGACGGCCATGCAGCACCTGTCTCAGAGTTCCCGAAGGCACCAATCCATCTCTGGAAAGTTCTCTGGATGTCAAGGCCAGGTAAGGTTCTTCGCGTTGCGTCGAATTAAACCACATGCTCCACCGCTTGTGCGGGCCCCCGTCAATTCATTTGAGTTTTAACCTTGCGGCCGTACTCCCCAGGCGGTCAACTTAGTGCGTTAGCTGCGCCACTAAGACTTCAAGAGTCCCAACGGCTAGTTGACATCGTTTACGGCGTGGACTACCAGGGTATCTAATCCTGTTTGCTACCCACGCTTTCGCACCTCAGTGTCAGTATTGGTCCAGGTAGCCGCCTTCGCCACTGGTGTTCCTTCCTATATCTACGCATTTCACCGCTACACAGGAAATTCCACTACCCTCTACCATACTCTAGCCCGACAGTTCGAAATGCCGTTCCCAGGTTGAGCCCGGGGCTTTCACATCTCGCTTATCGAACCACCTACGCGCGCTTTACGCCCAGTAATTCCGATTAACGCTTGCACCCTCCGTATTACCGCGGCTGCTGGCACGGAGTTAGCCGGTGCTTCTTCTGCAAGTAACGTCAATCCTTGAAGGTATTAACTTCAAGGCCTTCCTCCTTGCTGAAAGTGCTTTACAACCCGAAAGCCTTCTTCACACACGCGGCATGGCTGGATCAGGGTTGCCCCCATTGTCCAATATTCCCCACTGCTGCCTCCCGTAGGAGTTCGGGCCGTGTCTCAGTCCCGATGTGGCTGATCATCCTCTCAGACCAGCTACGGATCGCTGCCTTGGTAGGCCATTACCCCACCAACTAGCTAATCCGACTTAGGCTCATCCAATAGCGCAAGGTCCGAAGATCCCCTGCTTTCCCCCGTAGGGCGTATGCGGTATTAATCCGGGTTTCCCCGGGCTATCCCCCGCTACTGGGCAGATTCCTAAGCATTACTCACCCGTCCGCCGCTCGTCAGCGGAGTGCAAGCACCCCCTGTTACCGCTCGACTTGCATGTGTTAAGCCTGCCGCCAGCGTTCAATCTGAGCCATGATCAAACTCTTCAGTTTAAATCATACAAGAACTCGAAAGTTCTTAATTCTTGCTCAAGACAAAACTCAATTTCGACGAGTCACTGTCCTGATATTTCG
>NZ_PXNP01000026.1 GCF_003007675.1 Marinobacter fuscus
TAATCGGGATAGGGAGGCACCTCACGATGCCCCTCCTCCCACATCACCGGGCATACGGATCACGTACCACGGCGATTCAGTGACTTGATTCAACCCGTTACCGCACTGCCAGTTCCGGCAGTCCATAGCTCCGAAACAACCGGGCCGGTAAGGCTTGCCGCAGGGCTGGCGAATGACTCAGCCGCCACGGGCCGTGGGCTGATTTCGCAGTGTTCCAGGCCAGTTTGACCGAGACACCCCGCTTTCTCAGCTCACGATACCCCCTTCGGCCCCATTGCTTCCACACGTAACTTCTCATTCTCCGCCGTATCCACTTGTCCAGGTCCCGCAGGGGGCTCAGCACTTCGGCTGCGTCGAAGTACGCTTTCCAACCAAGCAGGGTCTCTTTCAAATCTGCGATCACCTGGGCCAGTGAGTGGCCCCGTGTTCGGCGGCTCAGTATCCGGATCTGGGTTTTCAGCTTGGTGATAGCTTTGTCAGCCACTTTCAATCGCTGCCCTTTCCGGCTGAGGGTGAAGCCCAGGAAGCTGCGCTTCCAGGGCCGGTCTACCGCGCTCTTTCGTGTATTCACTGTGAGCCTCAGCGAGTCCTCGATAAAGCGCGTCAGACTCACCATCACCCGCTCTCCTGCACGGCGACTGCCCACGTAGATCTGGCAGTCATCCGCGTAGCGGGCAAATTTCAGGTTGCGCCGTTCCAGCTCCCAATCCAGCTCATCCAGCACCACATTCGCCAACACCGGAGACAGTGGCCCGCCTTGGGGCACGCCCTCGGGTGTTGGTGTTTTGCGGCTGTCGATCTGTACACCTGCCTTCAGGTACCGGTTGATCAACCTGAGCATCGGCCTGTCCGGCGTGTGCCGTTTCAGGCGTGCCATTAGGCGATCATGGTTTACCCGGTCAAAGAAGGCTTCCAGGTCCAGATCCACTACCCAGTTACGGCCTTCCCGAGCGCAATGCTGTCCGTATCGAACTGCCTGATGGGCAGAACGCCCCGGACGGAAGCCATAGCTGTGTGGGTGGAAGCGGGGTTCCCAGTCCTGCTGGATCACCTGAGCGATTGCCTGCTGGATGAAGCGATCCAGCACCGTTGGAATGCCCAGAGGGCGAGAACCGCCGTTGGCTTTGGGGATGGTGACCCGCCGGACCGGTTTGGGTCGGTAGGTCTGCTGGAGCAGTTGCTGCCGGATCTCGGGCCAATGTTGGCGCAGATAATCCGGCAGTTCATCCACGGTCATGCCGTCGATGCCCGGCGCTCCCTTGTTACGTCGAACCTGTTTCAGGGCGCGATTGAGGTTGTCCCTGCTCAATACACGCGCCATCCACGGTGAGGGTTGAACGGAGTGCGAGTTCTCCCGATTTCCGGCAACGGGTTCATCCCCTGGTTGCTCCAGGGTCAGCGCAAGCTGCTTTGCGGATGCCATCCCGTTTCCCTGCACGGACACTCGACTCCTGTCTCTGTTCGGGCCTTCGGTTCACGGGCGAACCTACTATGCCCTCTGCTGATTTCTGCCACGCGATCAGAGACGATCGCTCGTCTCTCAGTGGGTCCGTCCACACGCGGCAGACCTCCCGGGGTAAGGCACAGAGCTTTCACGGCGTGAGCGCCCGATTTATAAAGCACACCCCAGCCGCAGAAGGAGGGCTTCGCGGTCACGTGCCCGCTCGCCCCGGATGTACCACACCTCGTATCGGGTTCCTGTTCGTCGCCCCGCCGCTTTGGATTGGGCTTCCTTCAGACCCCACCTCGCGATGACGCCCTTGCCCTTCTCCTAGCCTTCGGCTCTGCGAACACCTGGCAGGAGGACTTTCACCTCCCTAGTTCTGTGCCATGCCCGGCACACACGCCAGCAATAAACGGCGCCCTGAAAAGGGCGTCCGGTGGAGGCCCTCGGGCCGGGAACGTACTACAGCGACTTGTTAGCTGAGGAGCGCCGGCGGGTGACAAACCCAGATCCTTGGCAACCAACATAACCGCCTGCTCCGTTGCTTTATGCACAAGCTCTGGACGATACACTCCGATTATAAACACTCCCCCCATTGATGCGGAAAGTGAACCTGAACTTCAGAGCAGCAGGTAAGCAAGGAACCAGATTTCGACGGACACCTGGTTCCGGCAAACATTAACCTTTATGCCAACGCCACTGACTGATTTTGGCTACCCACTCGACGCGGGTTCCGGCGGCCTTGGCAAACCACGGGAATTGCCGGATTTGCTACCAGTTTACGGCCAAGGCCAATACCACCGAGTCGCCCAAAAGGCACAACGCACTACCCAGCTAACGCGAAGGTAACCGGCGCCGGAGCGCAGCGGAGGGAACCAAAAGCTGTAAGCTCTTGGCGTCCGGTTGACCGGCTGGTTAGTGGCCGGTCACCACCAAGGTCTCCCCTGACAACCAACGCTGCATGCCCTCTCCCGAACACCTTGCACCAACCCAACGGATGGCGAAAGGAACCAGAGCGCAAAC
>NZ_PXNP01000027.1 GCF_003007675.1 Marinobacter fuscus
AAGCCCAATCCAAAGCGGCGGGGCGACGAACAGGAACCCGATACGAGGTGTGGTACATCCGGGGCGAGCGGGCACGTGACCGCGAAGCCCTCCTTCTGCGGCTGGGGTGTGCTTTATAAATCGGGCGCTCACGCCGTGAAAGCTCTGTGCCTTACCCCGGGAGGTCTGCCGCGTGTGGACGGACCCACTGAGAGACGAGCGATCGTCTCTGATCGCGTGGCAGAAATCAGCAGAGGGCATAGTAGGTTCGCCCGTGAACCGAAGGCCCGAACAGAGACAGGAGTCGAGTGTCCGTGCAGGGAAACGGGATGGCATCCGCAAAGCAGCTTGCGCTGACCCTGGAGCAACCAGGGGATGAACCCGTTGCCGGAAATCGGGAGAACTCGCACTCCGTTCAACCCTCACCGTGGATGGCGCGTGTATTGAGCAGGGACAACCTCAATCGCGCCCTGAAACAGGTTCGACGTAACAAGGGAGCGCCGGGCATCGACGGCATGACCGTGGATGAACTGCCGGATTATCTGCGCCAACATTGGCCCGAGATCCGGCAGCAACTGCTCCAGCAGACCTACCGACCCAAACCGGTCCGGCGGGTCACCATCCCCAAAGCCAACGGCGGTTCTCGCCCTCTGGGCATTCCAACGGTGCTGGATCGCTTCATCCAGCAGGCAATCGCTCAGGTGATCCAGCAGGACTGGGAACCCCGCTTCCACCCACACAGCTATGGCTTCCGTCCGGGGCGTTCTGCCCATCAGGCAGTTCGATACGGACAGCATTGCGCTCGGGAAGGCCGTAACTGGGTAGTGGATCTGGACCTGGAAGCCTTCTTTGACCGGGTAAACCATGATCGCCTAATGGCACGCCTGAAACGGCACACGCCGGACAGGCCGATGCTCAGGTTGATCAACCGGTACCTGAAGGCAGGTGTACAGATCGACAGCCGCAAAACACCAACACCCGAGGGCGTGCCCCAAGGCGGGCCACTGTCTCCGGTGTTGGCGAATGTGGTGCTGGATGAGCTGGATTGGGAGCTGGAACGGCGCAACCTGAAATTTGCCCGCTACGCGGATGACTGCCAGATCTACGTGGGCAGTCGCCGTGCAGGAGAGCGGGTGATGGTGAGTCTGACGCGCTTTATCGAGGACTCGCTGAGGCTCACAGTGAATACACGAAAGAGCGCGGTAGACCGGCCCTGGAAGCGCAGCTTCCTGGGCTTCACCCTCAGCCGGAAAGGGCAGCGATTGAAAGTGGCTGACAAAGCTATCACCAAGCTGAAAACCCAGATCCGGATACTGAGCCGCCGAACACGGGGCCACTCACTGGCCCAGGTGATCGCAGATTTGAAAGAGACCCTGCTTGGTTGGAAAGCGTACTTCGACGCAGCCGAAGTGCTGAGCCCCCTGCGGGACCTGGACAAGTGGATACGGCGGAGAATGAGAAGTTACGTGTGGAAGCAATGGGGCCGAAGGGGGTATCGTGAGCTGAGAAAGCGGGGTGTCTCGGTCAAACTGGCCTGGAACACTGCGAAATCAGCCCACGGCCCGTGGCGGCTGAGTCATTCGCCAGCCCTGCGGCAAGCCTTACCGGCCCGGTTGTTTCGGAGCTATGGACTGCCGGAACTGGCAGTGCGGTAACGGGTTGAATCAAGTCACTGAATCGCCGTGGTACGTGATCCGTATGCCCGGTGATGTGGGAGGAGGGGCATCGTGAGGTGCCTCCCTATCCCGATTATTGGCCCAGGCCGTCTCCATTTTTGGCGGGCTCAGTGCAAGGGCCTTGGCATCGGGCTTTGCTGCAAAGCCGCCTGTGTTGGTGATGGCCAAGGCCGGAAAAGTTGCCGTCGGGGTTGGGTGCCAAATTCATCGGCGGCATGGTTATTCACGGCGTGCTCCAGTTATGGGGCCGTCCAGTTTAAACGGTAATCGGGTTGGTGTTGTTTGCGCTCTGGTTCCTTTCGCCATCCGTTGCGTTGGTGCAAGCTGTTCGAGAGAGGGCATGCAGCGCTGGGTGCCAAGGGAGACCTTGGTGGTGACCGGCCACTAACCAGGCGGTCAACCGGACGCCAAAAGCTTACAGCTTTTGGTTCCCTCCGCTGCGCTCCGGCGCCGGTTACCTCAGCGTTAGAAGAATAATATGAGCTACTTAATCTTAATAGGTTTACTTTGTTTTCCGATTAGTTGGTTCCGACTCGGATTAGCGATTAAGCGGCTAATTAAAGGCCAGATAGAAGCTTGTTCTGGCGCGAAGAGCTTATTGGCTCTGTTGTGGTTATTACTTATGATTACAGCAATACCATTAAATATATTATTTTTATTTTCACTTCCTTTTGGTGTAGTCGTAGTTTTGCTTGCGCAGTTAATTTGGTTTACATTATTCGAAATTTGTCTTTATTATGGTTTTCAAAAAACAGCTAAACTAAGAAAAACTTGATGAAATGTTTTTTATCAACATACAGACTTCTAACAAGCGCATGCACCGGACATTTTACAGCGTGCGCCTTTTGCGTGTGGACAAGCCACTTTTACGCAAAAGCCACCCACTGTAAAATGCGCGGTGATGCAGGCGTTAGGTGTGTATGGATACCATAGTTATCGACTGTCAGAATGTCAGAGATGAGAGCGATTTCTGGCAGTTATATGTGGACATAGTGCGTCCTGAAGGTGCGGAATTCTTCGGTAGAAACGTCTCCGCTTTCTGGGATGCGATTTCCGGGGGCGGGCCAGGTTGGCCCGGCGATGTGAAGTTGCTGTTCGTTCACGCCGAGACTCTTTCGTCGATCAATAGCGGCCATCTTCTCCGCCGATTGCAAGAGATACAGCTCCATTCACAGCGGCTTCGGGTGGAACTTGGTAAGGACACCTAACCATCGCATGTTGGCGGACTGGTTTTCCGCTGCGCTCCAAACCAGCCGCAAATGCAGGCGTTAGGGAGTAAGGAAACACCATGGATCAGGCAGAATATTGGTACGCGGTAGCCTCAGTGCTGCTGTTCTTTAAGATGTTTGCCATCTCCGCATATCAGGGATTCCATCGTATCGGGAAGCTGACCTTCAAGACTCCCGAAGATGCAGCATTCGTTGGGCGGGAGGCTGCCAAAGAGGAGTTGCCTCAAGTTCAGAGAGCAGCCCGAGCGTGGTTAAACGACCTCGAGAATATCCCCGTTTTTCTGGGTTTGGGGGTGGCTTATATTTGGGTCGGTGCTTCTCCCGGTTGGGCCGTTTGGCTCTTCTTGGTATTTACGGGAGCCCGCTACCTGCATACATTATTCTATCTGGCTGGAATTCAGCCTTGGCGAACGGTGGCGTATGCAGTCGGAGTGGCGTGTATGTTCATCATGAGCATCCAGATCCTCGTGGCACTTCCCTAACAAATAAGGATAGGTCGCGCACCGCCGCGACCTGATCCGGTGTTGGACGAGCCCGGTGCTTCATTATTAAGGAAATAGCGGCGGAGAACTCAGAGGTGCTTTGGCCCTGGCTTTGGGCGGCCTCTTTTGTCAGGCCAGAGTTACCCGGGGCCGCCGGTGAAGCTGGCAGCCGGTGTGCCCTGGTCGTGGTGTCATAAGGTGCGTTGGCTCCTCCCGCTTGAGTACGTGTCGGATGGTCGGTAATTTATGCTGGCCATCGTCGCCGAATGACTGGCCACCGGCAGGGTTGGCGCCAGACCGTGAGGCTCATGGGCTGGCCACAACAGGGGCAAGCGCGTTGCTTGCGGGGTTGGCTTACGGTTGCCATCGACGGTAGCGTCACGCGGAGAAGCAACTGCAACCGGTGTAGCGTCTTGCGTGCCCCGCTGTGCAGAAAACCGTATTCCCGCACCCGTCGCAGCCCCTTTGGCAAGACGTGCTGCAAGACTCGCCAGAGGAATCGATCCGCCGGTTCCGTCAGGGTCTGCCAACACTGGGTCTGGCTGTCCCGGTAGCGGAAGGTCACCTGTTCGCTATCGTAGGCCACGATATTCGGCTCCCGCAGCACCCCGCGATAGAGGTAACGGGCCAGATAAGTCAGCGCGTGATCTCCGCGCCCGACCTGCTCACACTGGGCGATCCAGTCCCGGGGAATGGCGTCCGGCAAGGCAAAGCCCTGCTTGCGCATTCGGTCGAGGAACTTGGCGCGGAACACCCGGGCCAGAGCCCGGCCATTGAACAGGTACTTTCCGGCCCGGCGTTGCCAGCGAGATCCGGTCAGCCCGCCGCCGGGGATCACGATGTGGACATGGGGGTGGAAGGCCAAGCGCCGGGAGTGGGTGTGCAACACCCCCACCAGCCCGAGTTGGTTGCCCAGGCGTTGATCGTTGCGGGCAAACTGGTTCAGGGTCTCCCGGGCAACCTGGAACAGGGTGTGACAGGTCCACCGAAGATGATGCCAGGCAAAGCCCCGCAACTGGACTGGCAGGGTGAAGGTCACCAGGAAATAGTCCACCGGCAGCAATTTCTGTCGTTGCCGCTCCAGCCACTGGCGGTTGGTGCCGTGCTGACAGGCCGGGCAACTGCGATGGCCGCAGGACGGATAGGCCTGTTGTCGCTGCTGACAGGG
>NZ_PXNP01000028.1 GCF_003007675.1 Marinobacter fuscus
CAGGGAGAGTACATCCTGCAGGGTCTGAACCTTGGGCGGCTTGACGATGGGAACATACTCCCAGGGTTTGTCGAGGACATACTGATAGAAACGCTGCATAGCATTGCGGGCAATTTTGACCAGGCTCCAGGAGCGATGCTCGACCAGGTGAATGAAATACTGCTGGAGCTGCTGGGTGCTAAGCTGGTCGGGACAGGTATCGAAATGGTCGCTCACCTGTCGCAGGCAGCGGGTGTAGAGGTCGATGGTCTTGGCGCTTTTGCCCCGCAGGGTGAGTTCGTTATGGTAGCGTTGATGCAGAACTTGAAAACGAGCGTGGTCGTGGGTGTTCATGACGCGTCTCCTGACAGGCCCTTCCGAAATAGAAGGGGTCAGGAAAGTACAGACGATTTGCGCCTCTGCCGCGTAGCGGCTTCGTTCAACAAAGCATTTAAGAGGGACAGCCAACGCGTGGCATTTTTATTATGCGTTGGTTTTTGTGGTTACGGTGTTATGCGGTAAGTTGGTAGTAGCGTTGGCTGCCCCTTAATGCGGCGTTAAGTTTAGGGAGAAGCCGTGAACAGCATTATTGAATTCATGCTTGAAAGCGCTGTCGTAAACTCGATCCCGATATTTTTTGCCGCTGGAATTATCGCGCTCATTGGAGGGCCGTTACTCAAGAAGGCTGGTATTGGAACGTACTTCCGTGGCTTGATCTATTCTGTCATTGGTGTGAGTGCCGGAGTATGGAGTTATACCGTATTCGACATACCGGGTCGCGGTATTGAATTGCTTGAGTTTGCTACTCTTACTGTTGGTATGCTTCTCTATAGCTTGGTAATCATCATGCCCATTGTTGCGATTAAGAACCGCGCAAAAACTTAACAAATCGCAGCAGTACGCGGCTGATGGCCGCCGGACGCCCCTGTCGGGCCGCCGCTGTGCTTCGCGTTA
>NZ_PXNP01000029.1 GCF_003007675.1 Marinobacter fuscus
CCCGCCTTATTCACGAGGGCGCTGATTGAGCGGTCTGAAGGTACTGGCTGTTGGCATTGCTTATCAGGATTCGCATCTTCAGCGCGAGTGGCTGTTGAGTAATGCCAGAACGCAGCCCTTTTCCTACTTACTTATAGCTCTTTGGAATCAATTGCGACCGTCCAAGCAGCCGTGATCGCCGACCGCCGCTCCGGTCGCTCGCTTTCTGATGCTGTGGTGGTCTCGCAGGAGCGTCAGCTCAGTGCGGTCAGCTTCGGCAGCCCCTTCAGCAGCGTCGGCCACCACTTGTCGGCGGCGGCCCCCAGATGAACGGTGATTCGCCGAGCGTGCAGCCTCAGCGTGGCGGCGACCTTCAGCACCTGCTCGCGCATCCGGCTGAGGCTCCAGCCTTGCCGGGTCTGCCGCTCCAGCAGGCAGCGCAGGCCATGCAGGACCTGGTAGGCGTAGAGACTCAGTAGCAGACTCACTTCGTTGCGGGCCATCACCTCTTGAACGGTGGAAGCGCCGCGGTCGGTCGAGGAGAGATGCACGTCGAGTGCTGATTTCACCTCGCCCATGTGCGCCTCGGCGCTGCCGCGCTTGCGATAGAGTGCTAGGACCTTCTCTGGCGGCCAGTCGAACTTGCTGAGGTTGGTGACCAGGAAGAAGGCATGCAGCAGCAGGTCATCGGGGCGTTCCTGCACCACCAGCACTACGCGCCGCGGTGCCGACCAGGAGCCGGCTTGGTACTCCAGATCGTGGCACCACTCGCGAGGCTGCTCGGGTGGCCGGCCGGGTGGCCGCTTCAGGAGCGGTGCTGCCAGCTTCTGTAGACCGGTGTGACTGCGCAACCGGCCCAGGTATTCGATCTCCCGATCCTCCAGGGCCTCCAGCGTCGCGTTATCGGTAAAACCGGCGTCGATGCGCACACGAACCTGTGCCCCGGTGCTCTCGTTGAGTCGTCGTACCAGATGCGGGATCCAGGTGTCGGCGTTCTCTGCCGGGCCGGCGTTGCCCTCGCGCAGCAGGCCGCCCACCATGTCGCCGGTCTCCGCCAACGATGCGACCAGCGGCGAGTAGATGCGGGCCCCGTAAAGGCCATGATAGGCCGACCCGCCCTGATGGCCATGCACCTCGATCGGCAGGCCATCGATGTCCAGCGTCAGCTGTTTGGGACGTTCACCGTTCTGCAGCGAGGTCAGGCGCCAGACCACCAGCCGCAACAGGCCTTCGTGCACGGCATCGATATTGTCGTTACGACCGAGGCAGCTCAGCAGCCGCGACAGCGTGGCTTGAGACGGCCGGTCCTGGACCAGGGGTGTCATGCCGCGTGCATCGCTGCAGGCCAACTGCCAAAGCGGGTCACGGCGCAGCGTGTCGGTATCGCTGAGATCGATCCAGCCCATCGCACGCTGCAGCACCAAGGTACGCAACTGGCTGGCCAGCGAATGACGGATGCGCAGCGGGTGGCGTCGATCGACCAGATTGTCTTCCAGCGCCTCGATCACGCCGCTGTTGTCGAGGGCTTCACGCAGCAGCAGGGCGCCGCTGTCGCTGGTGGTGCGCTGGCCGCTCAGCTCAACACGGACAGAGCCGTTGCATGAGGGCGTCCAGGTGGATAGGCTTTCACCCATGGCGAGTGGTCCTCTTGAATCGTGTTCTGGCAGGAACATCCTGATTCTACAAGAGAAAACCTCTCGCCATCTTCGTTTTCAGGTCGGCCTCATGAATAAGCCGGGTTCAGTCGTCTACGTTCGGCATCTCTTGCCTCACCTTGTTTTCTTAGTGCCTCATTCCTTTTGTCTCTCGATCCCTGAGGTTTAAAATATCGATCAAGGTTTTCCTCGTTGTTGATAAAGCTTTTGGAAAAACGCAGTAAGCCCTCAAAAAGATTAAAGGTGGTGTGAGCAAGAAAATGCTGAACCACTGTTCCTTCGCCAAAGGAAATTTCGTGCAGAGTGTAAGGCTTTAACTCTTCGACGTCAGTGCGAGGAAGCATCTGTATATCTATGCCATTTTTTCTTACAAAGATGTAGGCGGTCCTAGATTGATTAGCGTAGCCAAATACTGCTCGGTACTGTTTTCGTCTTGACTTTATAGGAACCCAGCCATGCGATTTAAGTTCTTTAATAAAGGCATCTGAGCTTGAAAGACCATTGGCGATAGGAGTGCCTTTTGGCAGGATCAACTGGCCATCTGAATTTTGGCTAGCCTCGTCCATCTTGCACTCGATTCTGCCATTGCAGTCCCAGTTCAAGTATTCAAGATTTTGAACCGATGCATACCTCAGTTTTCCATCCCCTCTGCGCACTATTACACTGTCTCCAAGCTTAATATCTGTTCGGAAGCACTGTACTGGAAACTCATTTTTCGACTCTTCGAAGGACACAAATGCAATTATGTAACTCATAGATATCCCTTGCGATTTACTCGGAGAACGGAGTTTGCCTAACGCCCAGCTCACGCGCCGGTTTGGAGCCGCGAAGCGGCGGAAAGTCGGTCGCTATGCAGCCTATTGTTAAGCGATCACTTCCCGTCATCCCATGAGTTCAGAAAGTCCGCCAATACATCCCCATGACACGACTCTGGCTTACAGAAGCACCCCAAACGTTTTCCGGCCAATTTGTATACTTCGCTTTTTTCCTTATTTGGGAATTTTTCGAAATCAAAATCATACTTATACTTCCTTATAACTTCTTCTCTATCTTCGCCGTCTTCATACATGGAATACGGATTTCCCCAATACGATCCACGTCCTATGTACTCGTATTTTTCCGTGCTTTTTAAGCCTTTATATTCAGGCTCACGCTTGATATTAATTACTCGAGTAATAGAAATATTTATCAGTCTAAGGGGAACGGAATTCTCCCTTAGCAGGCTCGTTTCAACCAGAAACTCTTCACCATCATCAAAAACGATTGCGTGAGTTACATCTCTCACACCCCAGTCTTCAATCAGCCGTTTCGATTTTATTTTCGGCATTTCTTCAGAAATCAGTTTGATAAAACCATTTACATCCGCTGGGTACAGAATCTCAACCGCATCTGATGCAGAAAGTATCTTCTCAACTTTTCTACGGAATTTCTCATAACATTTGAAAAGCTTTGGATAAAGAATTAAAACTCTATTCATTAGTATAAATGCTTCACTTCGAGGTCTAGTTCAGAGTATTCATTTAAGTATTCTACCACGAGCCGCCTGTGGCAAAAGTGCGGCTCATGTTCTGAGCAAAGTAAACAGCCATGGTCAAGAAGTGCAGGCCTGACTGACCTTTCAATATTTCGTTGCGACATAAGATTAAGGAATTTTTCCTCATAAAGCTGCCATGGCATATCGCCTTTCTTATATGCATTGAGGATATCTTTGGTCGGTGCGAGCTCGGGAAGGTGTACATACTCTGATCCGCAAAGCTCTTTAAGGAAAAACTTTAGATCATCCCTCTTTGCAAACCCAGACAACTGAGAAACATTATTAAGACGAACATCAATTAAAGTTTTGACCTGAGACAGGTTTATAAACTTGAAGAATTTCTCTGCGTTCTTCTGAGTAAACCCAATGGTATAAATTTTCATGTCATTTCCAATCAAAATATAGTTGCGACAAGCTTAAAACAGTTGCCTTGATACTCCTCACCCAAACTTACGCACAGAACACCTCTAGGAGCTTCATTGTTTTGGATGATTCTATCAAAGTTCGGGTCAGTAACAGCGAGATCATAGTTAGTCCCATGATAGGAGAATGATGCTCTTCGTTTATCATATTGATTTTTATATAGATGTAAGCCGTCAACGGCGATCAAGTACAAAGACTGACCAATAGCAATATGCCCTGAGACGATGCTTGCATGAGGAACTCTATCTGTACCACCCCAAATATCATTTGGGGTATCCAGATAATGGTTGAGCTCTCCCACTGAGATCCCAAAATTCTGCCGCCATGTAGATCCATCTATGACATAGTTTTCGGGCTGGTGAGCCAAAGGGGCATGAGCGGAGAAGGTCATAAAAACTTTCTGCAAAGGCTTTACATTGAATTTTCCGTATGGATTCTGGCACAGCGCTTGTGCGTGGTTTAACTCCGCGCCGTCGCTATTTGAGACTGGCCGTACCCACTGCCCATTGGCAATGCATTTTCCAGCGACGCAATGCTGGTGATGCTTCACAGAGTTGGCCAAAATCACTACTTCAATGTTCTTCACATTACCCCTCCAGTCTGGGCTACATCTATAGCGCTTAACGCCGACAACACGCGCGGTTGCGGAATGGAGGCGAAGCCGCAATGCAGTAACCGTCGCCGTGATTGTACTGGTTAGAAGTATTTAGGTTCTCGCAAGTATTTCGATCTCTCATGGAGCCCGAACTCCTTCGTGACATATCCTGAGCCAATCCCCAGCCACTCGTATTCTGAAATCAGTCGAGTTACCACTCAGTTCTTCAATCTTCGATGGAGTAATGGGCACTGTCTTCGCTAACCTCTTTTTGTTGCCGAGACGCTCAACAAGACTCTGCGAATAATACTCGCGGAGAATCCATTGATTCTTCCCATCGATCTGGAGTTCCTCACATGTAAACAAGCCTTTGGAGGCAGGGCATGTGGTGCAAGCCTCGATAAATGTGGATGCGACGGTCATAGCCTCTTTGCCTACGAACCTGTATTGCGGGATCGATTTTGGATTCTGTTGGAAGAAGTTCTGAATTGCTTTGACAGCATCACGCTCGATACCGGTATGGCTCCTTGCATCCGACAGTCTCGAAAAGTTCGAAACTGCAAGAAGAAATTGCGCCCAAACTGTCTCTCCGTATTTTTCTTTGACGCTCCGGGTCGCGTCAGAAAAATCTGTGCCCGAGAGCAGGAAAATATACCCATTCACGTGGAGCGCCCAAAAGTCATCAAACCTAGAAATCCCTTCTTTCATTTCTTCCCCATGTTCAAAAGGCCAACCTCACACGTCGACTCCAAAACTTCTAACGCCTGCAGCATGCGCGCCCACGAAATGGAGCCGAAGGCGCAATGTAGTGGGCGTCGCCGTGCCTGCATTGGTTAGCACTTGTTGACGCCTGCGTATATGCTGATAATATACTTTCATGATCAATTGGGCACAAGTTACTGGCTTTGACTGGGACGAAGGCAATTCCCGCAAGAACGCGGAGAAACATGGCGTAAACCAGTCCGAAGCGGAAGAGATTTTCTTTAATGAGCCGCTTCTGGTGCTGGAAGACTCCAAACACAGCCAGACTGAGGCCCGTTTTCATGCCCTTGGTGAAACCGATGATGAGAGATTACTCCACATCACGTTCACACTGAGGCAGAACGGTACGTTGATTCGGGTGATTTCCGCTCGCGACATGCACCGAAAAGAGAGGGCTGTTTATGAGCAAACCAAAAAAGATGCCTGAGTTCAAAACCGAAGCAGAAGAACGGGAATTTTGGGAGACTCACGATTCCACCGACTACCTGGACTGGAGCCAGGCCAAGCCGGCATCGTTCCCGAAGCTGAAACCCTCAACCAAGACCATCTCACTCCGGTTGCCGGAAACTCTGCTTGATCGGATCAAAATCGAAGCCAACAAGCGGGATATGCCCTACCAATCGCTGATCAAGGCTTGGCTTGCGGATGATGTGAACGACAGCCGTCGGACTTGAGGTGCTAACGCCAAGCTTAGCGGCGCCACGTCAGTGGCGTCCGGTGGACGGCCCTCCGGGCCGGGAACGTACTACAGCGACTGGTTAGCTGGGGGCATCGATAAAGCCCGATCTCTGGCAACCAACATCGCAGCCCACACCGGAGCCCTTGCACCCAAACCCGCCGATGCACTTTTATTAAAACCACCGCCAATGATGCGGTGAATGAACCTGAACATCAGAGTAGCAGGTAAGCAAGGAACCAATTTTTGGCGGACTGCCCCACGCCCCAAACGCTCATGTTACTACCATCACCACTGACCAATTGAGCTACCAACACCACGCCAAATTTGCGGGCCTTGGCAACCGCACCATGTTGTCGGATTTACTGCCGGTTCTCGGCCAAGGCCATCAGCACCCAGCCACCAAAAAAGTACCAAGCACTACCAGCTAACGCTGAG
>NZ_PXNP01000030.1 GCF_003007675.1 Marinobacter fuscus
CCCGCCTTATTCACGAGGGCGCTGATTGAGCGGTCTGAAGGTACTGGCTGTTGGCATTGCTTATCAGGATTCGCATCTTCAGCGCGAGTGGCTGTTGAGTAATGCCAGAACGCAGCCCTTTTCCTACTTACTTATAGCTCTTTGGAATCAATTGCGACCGTCCAAGCAGCCGTGATCGCCGACCGCCGCTCCGGTCGCTCGCTTTCTGATGCTGTGGTGGTCTCGCAGGAGCGTCAGCTCAGTGCGGTCAGCTTCGGCAGCCCCTTCAGCAGCGTCGGCCACCACTTGTCGGCGGCGGCCCCCAGATGAACGGTGATTCGCCGAGCGTGCAGCCTCAGCGTGGCGGCGACCTTCAGCACCTGCTCGCGCATCCGGCTGAGGCTCCAGCCTTGCCGGGTCTGCCGCTCCAGCAGGCAGCGCAGGCCATGCAGGACCTGGTAGGCGTAGAGACTCAGTAGCAGACTCACTTCGTTGCGGGCCATCACCTCTTGAACGGTGGAAGCGCCGCGGTCGGTCGAGGAGAGATGCACGTCGAGTGCTGATTTCACCTCGCCCATGTGCGCCTCGGCGCTGCCGCGCTTGCGATAGAGTGCTAGGACCTTCTCTGGCGGCCAGTCGAACTTGCTGAGGTTGGTGACCAGGAAGAAGGCATGCAGCAGCAGGTCATCGGGGCGTTCCTGCACCACCAGCACTACGCGCCGCGGTGCCGACCAGGAGCCGGCTTGGTACTCCAGATCGTGGCACCACTCGCGAGGCTGCTCGGGTGGCCGGCCGGGTGGCCGCTTCAGGAGCGGTGCTGCCAGCTTCTGTAGACCGGTGTGACTGCGCAACCGGCCCAGGTATTCGATCTCCCGATCCTCCAGGGCCTCCAGCGTCGCGTTATCGGTAAAACCGGCGTCGATGCGCACACGAACCTGTGCCCCGGTGCTCTCGTTGAGTCGTCGTACCAGATGCGGGATCCAGGTGTCGGCGTTCTCTGCCGGGCCGGCGTTGCCCTCGCGCAGCAGGCCGCCCACCATGTCGCCGGTCTCCGCCAACGATGCGACCAGCGGCGAGTAGATGCGGGCCCCGTAAAGGCCATGATAGGCCGACCCGCCCTGATGGCCATGCACCTCGATCGGCAGGCCATCGATGTCCAGCGTCAGCTGTTTGGGACGTTCACCGTTCTGCAGCGAGGTCAGGCGCCAGACCACCAGCCGCAACAGGCCTTCGTGCACGGCATCGATATTGTCGTTACGACCGAGGCAGCTCAGCAGCCGCGACAGCGTGGCTTGAGACGGCCGGTCCTGGACCAGGGGTGTCATGCCGCGTGCATCGCTGCAGGCCAACTGCCAAAGCGGGTCACGGCGCAGCGTGTCGGTATCGCTGAGATCGATCCAGCCCATCGCACGCTGCAGCACCAAGGTACGCAACTGGCTGGCCAGCGAATGACGGATGCGCAGCGGGTGGCGTCGATCGACCAGATTGTCTTCCAGCGCCTCGATCACGCCGCTGTTGTCGAGGGCTTCACGCAGCAGCAGGGCGCCGCTGTCGCTGGTGGTGCGCTGGCCGCTCAGCTCAACACGGACAGAGCCGTTGCATGAGGGCGTCCAGGTGGATAGGCTTTCACCCATGGCGAGTGGTCCTCTTGAATCGTGTTCTGGCAGGAACATCCTGATTCTACAAGAGAAAACCTCTCGCCATCTTCGTTTTCAGGTCGGCCTCATGAATAAGCCGGGATTAAGTGCAGAGAGTACTTGCTGCCATTGTTGTGCTTGTGATTCGGTCAACCCATGAGTAAGCTCGGCTCGAAGGTGGCGCTCAAGAGCTGGCATCCCAAAACTCAGATCAAGTGCACATGAAGTTCCTGTGCCAAATAATACAAACGGCTTGTCTGTAAAAAACTCAGCAATCGCTTGATATGCAACATCCTTTGTTAGCTCCACGTGCATCTCCTTAGCTCACCAAAACTCTTCGCTTACCTGTCAACAACTGCTGCATCAGGGCTTTTTTCTCTTGCTTAAAGGCATCGAGTTTCTGTTGCAAAGCGGTGATTTCCTGATCGGCACAGGAAAGTATGGCAGCGATTTTTTGTTGTTCTGCGATAGATGGTAAAAGCACTTTGAAATTCTGAAGGAGGCCGAGCTTAATATACGGCATCGCGCCATGTTGCTTTTCTCGATCTATATCTCGCATCAGCCAATAGAGGATATACTGATGAAGAAAAGGGACATCAATCCCAATAAATTCTGAAAGAATATATGTTCTCTGGTAAGCCTCAAATTTGCCGTTGAAATAATGAGTTTTTCCAAGCATCCCATTACCAGCGATCAAAAGCGCTTCGCAGTCATAGGAGTAGTTATCACTTTTGGTCGGCTCACTCGCACAGGTGAAAAAAGGATAATTCCCTTCTGGATTACCTTCGTTTACATCCTTCTTGCCGGTTTTTATTGTGCAAAGTGATGCTAATCTCTGGTGCTTCCACTCCCCACTAAACCTAACCCCATTCTTATCCAACAAGCGTTTTTTACCGGTGAGCAGTTGTTGCATCAGGGCTTTTTTCTGCTGCTGGCTGTTGGCGAGCAGTTGTTCGGTGGTGGTGATGGCCTTGTCCCAGGTGGAAAGGATTTGGGCGATTTTCTTTTGTTCGGTGTATGGGGGAACCGCGATTTTTAACTTTTTAAAATACGGCAACCCAATTGTTTTAATGGTTGACCCAACGGCCTGGCGTTCAAATTCAGCCTTATTAAACTGAAGCCAGCTATAAAGAAACCAACTGTTCATCCTTTCTGAGTTATCGCATTTCCAAGCAATAAAGTGCTGGCTAACCGCCATAGGTTCAGCCATAACGCCGCTTTTTCCTATACCAGCGTCACGTGATAAAACCACAGTTTCTGCTGGGTGTAATTCAGCGGAGCTATTAGCTATTCCTGCCTCAGATATTTCCTTATCGGTTTCGTAGACATACCCTTGGTCTAAGCGAAAGCTATCTGCAAGGGATATCCATTTAATTCCACCATCCCAATATTCGGGGAAGGATTTACTCGGCGTATGACCGCTACAGCGAGTTGCAAATTTGTCCAACAGGTCGTACTTCCATCCAGTCGGGATGTTGTCCTTAGCCAAACTACGCGCCATATCCCAACTCCTCCAGATACTTGGCAACGTCGGCCTCTATGCCCAGCGCCCACCAATAAGTGGCAAAGCTTTTCTCGACGGCTCTGGCCACCAAATTGATAAAGTCGCTGTAGTCACCGCTGCAATGGGCTTTATCCAACGCCTGGTAGTAATCCAGTCGTTGGGCCACTTCGATCACGGTGGCTGGAAAGCCGGCTTTCATCAGTTCCAGGTTCATCAGCAAACGCGAGGTGCGGCCATTACCATCGACAAAGGGGTGAATTTTTACAAATTCGCCATGTATCCGTGCGGCCCGTTCAACCGGGTGTAATTGCAGTGCGTGGTTGCTGCACCATGCGCTGAAGGCAGCCATTTGCTCTGGCACTTGCAGGGCGTTAGGTGGGCGGTGTTCGGCACCGGAAATCAGTACATTCACATCTCTGTAGCGCCCGGCGTTCTCTGTGTCGATATTTTTCAGTACCAACTGGTGCAGATTTTTGATGGCCCATTCATCCAGTGGCTGCTGCTTTTCAACCAGCTCTTCCACCATCAGAATGGCATCGCGGTGGTTGATGGCTTCAAAGTGTTCACGCAGGGTTTTGCCGCCAATGGTGATGCCTTCCAGCGCAACCTTGGTTTCTTTCAGCGTGAGGGTATTACCTTCAATGGCGTTGCTGTGATACGTCCATTGCAGCACCAGTTCTTCGTGAAGGTTGGCGGTAACGGCCTTGTCCAGGGGGCGGTATTCGTCCAGTTTGGCTTTAAGGGCATCGAGCTTAGCGAATGGATTCATATCCCAGCTCCTCCAGGTAGTTGGCCATCTGGCTTTCCAGCCCGGCCAGTTGGGCTTTCAGCTGTTCACGCTCGGCCCGCACGGCCATCAGGTCGATTTCTTCCTCTTCTTCAAAGGTGTCGACATAACGCGGGATGTTCAGGTTGTAGTCGTTCTCTCTGATTTCATCGAGGCTGGCAACGTAGGCGTATTTGTCGACGCTGGTGTTATTACGATAGGCTTCGACGATTTTGGCGATGTTTTCATCCGTTAGCAGGTTCTGATTCTTGCCTGCTTTGAACTCACGGCTGGCATCGATAAACAGGGTGCTGGTGTCTGACTTGGCCTTGTTGAAGATTAAAATTGCCGCCGGAATGCCCGTGCCGTAGAACAACTTTTCCGGCAGGCCAATAACAGCATCCAGCAGGCTCTCATCGATCAACTGCTTACGGATCTTGCCTTCACTGGAGCCACGGAAGAGCACGCCATGAGGAACCACCACGCCCATGCGCCCCTGTGGTTTCAAGGTTTCGATCATGTGCAGAATAAAAGCGTAGTCGCCTTTGGTTTTTGGCGGTACGCCCCGGCGGAAGCGGCTGAACTTATCGTGCTCGGCTTCGTCGTGGCCCCATTTATCCAGGCTGAACGGAGGGTTGGCGGTCACGATATCAAACAGCATCAGGTCGCCATTTTTATCGAGTAGCTTGGGGTTACGAATGGTGTCGCCCCACTCAATTTTGTGGTTGTCTTCGCCGTGCAGGAACATGTTCATTTTGGCCAGCGACCAGGTAGAGCCGATGGCTTCTTGCCCATACAGGGCGTAGTTTTTGCTGCCGTGATTCTCAACAATCTTACGCGCACATTTCATTAACAAGGATGCAGAGCCGCAAGCCGGGTCGCAGATGCTGTCGCCCGGTTGCGGGTCTAACAACTCGGCGATCAGATCACTGACTTCTGGCGGGGTATAAAACTCACCGGCTTTCTGGCCACCGCTGGCCGCGAAATTTTTGATCAGGTATTCGTAGGCGTTACCGATCACATCCAGCGTGCCGACACGGCTGGGTTTAAGGTTCAGCTCGGGCTTGGCAAAATCTTCCAACAGGTGGCGCAGAATGGTGTTCTTTTGCTTTTCTTCGCCCAGTTTATCGGTGTTAAAGCTGATGTCCTGAAACACGCTTTTACCGGCGTCTTTCAGTTTGGTGCCGTTGGCTTCTTCAATGGCGTGCAGCGCCTGGTCGATGCGTTCACCGTTACCAGGTTCGTGGCGGTGCTCCCAGAGCGTGTAAAAGCTAGCGGTTTTTGGTAACACAAAGCGCTCGTTTTTCATCATCTCTTCAATGAGTTCCGGCTCGTCGCCGTACTCGGCCTTGTAGCCATCGTAGTGATCCTGCCATACATCGGAGATGTATTTGAGGAACAGCATGGTCAGGATGAAGTCTTTGTAGGTATCGGCGCTGATGGTGCCACGGAAGGTATCGCAGGCGTTCCAGAGCGCTTTGTTGATGCTGTCTTGATTGATTTTGTCGTTCATGATTTTGGTTCCCTAATACCCTTTGTCGGCCTGTATTCATCGACCAATACAAGCTTTTCGATGCGTTGCCCGAGCTGAGCCCTACCTGGGTGCTTACTTCAACCATTCGAAGGGTGGCGATACTCTCTCGCCATTAGTCTTCCCGACCATCGAATAGCTCATATGCAATCGCCCCCATCATGCGCTCGCTGTTGTCTATTAGCTGCTTAATCACCCGATGCTCTTCTCGCAAGGTTTTGGCCATATCTACAATAGATTTCTGTTTTGTTAGTGGCGGCACAACAACGGGGGCATCTTCCAACACACTGCGACGAATGCTCTTTGTGAGCGTGCCTTCTGCATTTTGTTCAAAATGCCGCTGTACTGGCGCTTGATTCAACAACCACGCGATAAATTCCGGGAGAACTTCTCTCCCTTCCGGGCTATTGCCTTTTACCCGCACCAGAAAAAAGTGCGGTGCAGCGACTGCCTGCTTGCCGGTGGAAGCCAGGGCGTGATCGACCAATACGGCGTAATTATGACTTCCCCGAGCGGCTACCAATATATCCCCTGCGGAGAGCAAATCAGGTTTTCGTTTACCGGTTAGTTCGGTCTCAAGACAACCCGACCAACGAACCCCGTCGGTTAGACTCACGTCTTTCATCTGCACGGCAACAACACCAGAGCCTACCGTTTCCGAAATTCGCCCCCGAAATGGATAACCCGCATTGATGCTTGCAATCTGTTTAAGCCACATGCCCAACCCGCTCATTATCAATGATGCAAAAATAATCTATGATTCTTAACATTTCGTCAAGCAGAAATTTAGCACCATCGGCAATTATGCAAACTTAGAGATGGGGAAAATTAATTTGTTGCGGGGGCGGGTGCTTGCTATGGACTGACAAGACCAAACCGGAGGAAGAAAAAAGAAAAGAAAGACGCCAGCCTGAAGTTTATTACAAAACTCAGGCTGGCCACCTGGCCCGCTACTGCCCGGGCGCCAACAACCCAGACAGGTTTTTACCAATGCTTTCCACCGGCGCCATGATCGCCTGCTGGATGCTCTCGGTTACCACCTGCGAAAACGCCCGCCCTGCCTTGCTCTCCAGAAACGCCAGATACAGCTCCATTTCCTGTACGCTGATCTTGTCGTAGGTAAACAGGTAACTGTCGTACACCTGCTGCTCCACCACGCCCCTGAGCGCCGGGCGCTGGCTTTCCACCTTGCTGCGAAGCTGGTCGTAGTGTACCGATTCGCTGCTGAGTGCAGACATGGCCGAGGCCAGGCCCAGCTGCACGGCGATGGTGGTATCCACGGCACTTTCGGTGGCCCGGGCGGCACGGTCAAAACGGTCGAACAGTTGCGCCTTGCGGCTGCCTTTATACTGACTGCTCAGATCGCCCGCAGCGGCACGGATTTGCGGCCAGATTTCCGGAGCCGAAGCGGCAATTTCAGCCGCTGCAATCTTGCGGGCGACCGGGGTGGCGTACCACTCCTGCACTGCCTGTAACTGGGCGCCCGATAACTGCGCTTGCAAACCGGTAACAATCTGCTGTTCGATCTTGCTGGCGCTGAAGCTGCCCGCCACCACATAGGCGATGGTATCCGCCACCATCGGCGGCACCTTGCCACTGTTTTTCAGCCCATCGCGCACGCCCTGGCTGAGCATGGCCGGGTACTGGGCAACAATGTCATCGACCGGCGACGCGGCCAGCACCTGGCGGGCATCGGGGGCCGCCTGGGCGGTTCCGAACGTCAGCATGGCGGCGACTAAAACAGGTTTAACTAGGGCAATTCGCTTCATTTACCTATCATCCTGAAGATGGACACCCCGCTGTTATGCCACGGCGCAAGGCACGGCAGCAAGCAATCCCGCAGTTCAGGAGATGACGGTTTGGTAGGAATCCCCGGCAGGCCGGGCCGCAAGAAAAAACGCCGTAAAGCCAGCCGAAAAAAAACCTGGCGAACACGCGCCGCCTGGTATGGGCTGCCGCTGGCCGGTTTGCTGGTGGGTATCTGGGCCACCTTGCGCTTTAGCCTGCTGGCACCGGACCCGCCCGCCAACCCGGAAGATCTGTGCGAGATTTTCCGGGAACACCCGGCCTGGTATGACTACGCCCGGGATTCCCAGCGGCGCTGGGGCACACCGATTGCCACTCAGCTGGCGTTTGTCTACTACGAATCCTCGTTTCGCAGCCATGCCCGGCCACCCAGAACGCGGCTGTGGGGGCTGATCCCCTGGGTTCGGCCAACCACGGCCTTCGGTTATGCCCAGGCGCTGGACCCCGCCTGGGGTGAGTACCTGGCCGCTAATCAGGGTGACTGGTTAACCGTGCGCAGCGACATGAAACACGCGCTGGATTTTGTCGGTTGGTACAACCGGCTCAGTCACCAGCAACTGGGCATTCCGTATACCGCACCCCGGGAGCTGTATCTGGCCTATCACGAAGGCAGAAGCGGTTATGCCCGCCGCTCCTTCGACCAGAAACCCCAGCTGACGACGCTGGCCAGCCGGGTTCGCAGCCGCGCTTTTCGCTATGACCATCAGCTAAAACGCTGCGAAGCCGAGTTCCAGTGCTGGCGCTGGTACCAGTTCTGGCCCTTCTGCTCCGCACCCTCCTGAATCAGAGCGTGCCGGAAATCTCAATGGCAGATTCCAGAGCCTGCAAACGCTCCACCAGAAATTCCATGGCAATGCGCACCCGGGCCATTTGCTGGGTGTCCTGGTTTACGTGCAGCCAGAGGTCGACACTCTCGCCTTCCAGCGGATCAGACAGGCGCCTCAGTTCTTTGGCTGGCTCGCCAAGATAACAGGGCAACACCGCCAGCCCGGCTCCGGCCCGTGCCAGGGCAACCATCGACTGCAGCGTGTTGCAGCGAATCACCGAGCTCACGTTCTTCAGGTGCTTGCGATACCAGCGGCCGGTGGCCAGGTGGCTGAACGACTCGTCCGGCAATATCCAGGTGCAGTCCTCCGGCTGGTTTTCTATGTCCATGTTGCGATTGCGACGACAATAACTGGCAGCACCGTAGACCGCCGATTCAACCGCCGCAATGCGTTCGCCTTCCAGCGTCGCCTGGGGCTTGTTTTCCGGCCGCAGGGTCAGGTCGGCTTCCCGGTGCGTGAGGTTGGTTACGTCGTTGTCGGTGAGCACTTCCAGCTCAATATCCGGATAGGCTCGGGACATTTCCACCAGGATTGGGCTCAGCAGCTCGTTCATCATCACATCTTCGGCGGCCACCCGGACTTTTCCCACCGGCGCGGAATCCTCGCCCACCAGTTTGCGCTCCAGATTTTCCATATCGGTGGCCAGCCTTTCGGCCGCACGAAACGCCAGCTCACCCACCGGGGTCAGCTGTAAACCGTTCTGGTTTCGTTCAAAGAATTGTACGCCGAGGGCCTCTTCCATCTGGTCGAGACGCCGCAGCACGGTGGTTTGGTGAACACCCAGAATGTCACCGCCCTTGGCAAAGGTGCCACCTATTGCAAGGGCCCTGATGTATCGAAGATAATCCCAGTCCATAGTCACTGCATTTTTGCAACGAGGGTAGGGATTTTAACGTATTCAAACTGCAAAATAGAATCCTTAGAATCGTGAGTAAATTAACGTTAGATCGCTATTCATTCAGCCGTAAAGAAAGGAGGAAAGGGCGCTATGAATCAAGAACATATCGCAACCGTTAACCCGCTGCCGTCGACCATCCTCCACAACAGTGCTGAGGTGCGGCGCCAGTATACCCGTGCCGCTGCGAAACAGGCGATGCAATTTTTCCGCCGCAAGGTTCGTATCTTCAATCGCAAGGCTGCGGTTGTGGCACAGGAAATCCCGCAGGTTCAGGGCGGCCACTGATTCAGGTAACCCGTTGACCAGCATGTATAAGCAAAAGCGCCGGCGTAAAAACACGTCGGCGTTTTTGTTTGTTTCGTGACATCTATCAAGTGTGGTCTACAGTGGAAGAGAACGCGTAACGTTACTCATCACCTGTGGAGGTTGTTATGAAACTATCGTCGCGCTCTGCCCTTCTAATTCCCGCCTGGTCTCTGATTCTGGTTGGCTCCGGTGTGTTCTTCTACAGCGCCTGGCTGGGCCACCTGGGAAGCTAACCTTACCCTCATCGTTTAAAGCGGGTTTCGAGCACCACCGCCGAGTTGGTGCGCTCAACGCCTTGCAGGTTGCCGATTGTGTCCAGCACCCGGTTCAGCTCTTCCAAAGCCCCGGCCTGGACAATGGCAATCAGATCGTATTCACCGCTGACCGCGTACAGCTGTGCTACCTGATTTATGCGCTCCAGTTCCGTGAGCGTTCTGGCGGTCAGTTTCTGATGAACTTTGATCGAGACGTGCGCTTCTACCTGATCTTCCAGGTAGCTCTGCCCAAGAATGACCGAGTAGCCCCGAATAATGCCAGCCTGCTCCAGCCGGGTGATACGGTTTTGCACCGTTGTGCGTGACAAATGCAGGGTTTTCGCCAACTCGGTTACGCTGGTGCGGGCATTGCGACGAAGCAACGCCAGCAACTTCTGATCTCTGTTTTCTGTCATTTTGCACATCCAAATAGACAATCTGAATAAAGCGTAGAACAGATCGTTCATTTTGACGCTGCTTTTTAACACCCGGCGCCCACATACTGGGCAAAAACAAGGATGAGGTGCCGCCATGATCATTCGCCCGGTGCAACACAGTGATTTGCCTGCACTGTTCCAGATTGCCCAGGAGTCCGGCCCCGGGTTCACGTCGTTGATGCCGGATAAGCTCGCACTGGCCGCCAGAATTGAAATGTCTGTTCGAAGTTTTCGAACCGAAACACCCGGCACGACCGAGCAACGCTACCTGTTTGTACTGGAAGAGCCCGGCACCGGAGCCATTATGGGCACCACCGGCATTGTAGCTGGCGCTGGCCTGGAGAAGCCTCTGCACCACTTCCGCCACAGCACTCTGGTGCAACATGCCCGAACACTCGGGTTGCGGCACTCAACCGACACTCTCACCCGCAGCCACCATTACCGGAACTGCACGGAACTTTGCTCGCTGTTCCTGCGCCCGGCATTTCGCAAAGCAAACGCAGGCAAACTGCTATCGAAGGTACGCTTTGCTTTTATCGCCCAGCATCCGGGGCGCTTTCCCGGGCAAGCCATCGCCCAGATGCGCGGCTTCACTCTGCCCGATGGACGCTCCCCCTTCTGGGACTGGATGCAGCAACATTTTGTGAAGCTGAGCTTCGATGAGGTGAGCCACCTGGCGGGCAGCGGCGAACTCTCCGCCATCGAAGCCCTGATGCCCCGCCATCCGCTGTATACCCACCTGATGGACAATGCTGCACGATCAGCCATTGGCCAGGTGCACCCGCAAACCCGACCGGCACTGGCCATGCTGGAGGCCGAGGGCTTTCGTCATCGGGGGCTGGTCGACCTGATCGACGCCGGGCCCACGGTGGAGTGCCCCACAAACCGGATTGCCAGCGTTCGTGATTCCAGGGTGGTGGCGGCACGGATTCTTAACCTGGCTGGCCGGGCTCCGGCCGATGGCCCTGAAACCATCCCGTTGCTGGTAGCCAATGATCACCGGGAGCATTTTCGGGCGACGGTGATCAACCACCAGCCAAAGGCCGCGCCTTGCGGGGAAATTCAGCTAACCTCAGAACAGGCAGCCGCACTGCAGGTAACCACCGGAACAAAACTTCGCATACTGCCTCTGGCCCGTAGCAACAAACGAATTGAGCGGCCGGGCCAGCCGGAACTGATGGAGCCACACTATGCACAATCATCCTGACGCCCTGTTCGACGCACTCTGGCAGGATTACCGCAGGGTTACGCCGTCGGCCGACCGCATCCATGCGCTGTTGGCAGAACGCGAATCAACCCCGGTGATGAATGACCATATTGCCCTGCGCACGTTCAATCTGGCCCCGGTGGGGCTGGAGGCTCTGGCAGCGCATTTTCTTCATCTGGGTTATCGACAGGGTGGCGAGTACCATTTCGAAGCAAAAAAACTCTACGCCCGGCACTACGAACACCCTGACCCTGCCATGCCCAAGGCGTTTATTTCTGAATTGCTGACCGAACAGTGTTCACCGGCCCTGCAAACCATCGTTCAGAATCTGGTTGCTCAAGTCTCACCCCAGGCACCGGAGGCGGATAATTTTCTGTATTCCGGCCGCCACTGGGCCCTGGATTACGCCACCTATCAGCAGTTGTTGCAGGAGAGCGAATACGCAGGCTGGCTGGCCGCCTGGGGCTATCGGGCCAATCATTTCACCGTCAGCATCAACCAGCTTGCATCTGTGGATTCGGTGGCCGAAATCAACAGCCTCCTGAAAGAGAACGGCTTTACCATTAACCGTGCCGGAGGCGAGATAAAAGGATCACCGCAGGAGTATCTGGAACAGTCATCCACCATGGCAGACCGGGTGATGGCCCGTTTCAGCGATCAGCAGGCGGTGATTCCGAGCTGCTTTTATGAGTTCGCCAAACGTTACCCCATGGCTAACGGCCAACTGTATCCGGGCTTTGTGGCCGCCTCTGCTGATCGTATTTTTGAAAGCACCAACGCCCAGTGAGCGTCAGGAGTCTGAGCTGCAAAAAGCTGCAGACTCCTAGCCCGCTCGCCGGAACATTCGTTCCAGAAATCCCCGCTCCTTCACATCCGGAACCGGCAGCTCATCCACCTGATCCAGGGCTGCACGCCAGAATGCTTCGGGCGTGTCCAGGTGGGCCACGGACTGCCGCTCCTCGGGGCTGTAGTGGTTGTGCTCGCCGGTAAGCCCTGCCTGCAACAGCGCCTGAGCCCAAAGCAAAAGCGATCCTCGCACGGTTCTCAGCAGCTTCGAATACACATCTCGGCTCAGGTTTATCGCCAACTCGGCGCTGAGGTTAATCTGCTGTTGCAGGATGGCCATGTCGTCCGGCCCCAGCAAAATCCGGTTGCCGTTGCCTTTTTTGCAGTTCAGGCAAACCTGTTCCAGTACCTTGATGCCATCGCCCAGATCCCGCTGGGCGTAATCAGTGGTCTGCTGGTCGTTCACCGGTGCCGGTATCCAGCCGTATTGAGGTGACTTGGCAACAATGTGCCCGGGCAGATTCCGGCGGTATGGCGGTGCTTTGAGTGGGTCGGCATAACCATCAAATTCTTCCCGCAGCCAGGCGGCCATTTTGCGATGCCGTAACATAGTGGCCAGGGTAATGGCAGATGGAATCAGCTCCGTCAGCAGTTCATCGGCGCTATGGCTGCGTTCCTGAAAGTGTTCTACAGATGTCGACATGCTTTTCTCCAAGGGGCCTGAACAGGCGACCCCTGTCCTTTTTGTTGTTGTTTGGTTCTCCTGAGCCAGAATCAGGAGTAGTCTGTGATTGAAAAGTAGTCAGATATTCCGACTCATACTGTTGTAGAAAGGTTATGCCTTTGTTACCGCAGGTAAGTATCAAGAGGGCCATGGCATGACTACCGGCAAGGCGTCCTTTGAGGCCCGGCGAAATCTGGATGCGGCCGGTTTTACCCAGGTACATGTTATTTGCGGCGACGGCACCCTCGGGTGGCCAGACGCCGCCCCCTTTGATGGCATCTGTGTGGCCGCAGGGGCACCGATAGTGCCAGAAAGCCTCAAGCAACAGTTAGCGATAGGAGGCCAGCTGGTCATTCCTGTGGGCTCCGAGCACGGAGTGCAAACCCTTACATGCCTCACCCGGCTGTCCGACGCCGACTATGAACAGGCAAACCTGGGAGATGTCCGCTTTGTTCCTCTGTTCGGTGAAGTGGGGTGGGCCTAGTGTTCCGGCAACGCCGTTCTCATGCACGAACGTGAAGGCAAAATTAAAGTACTTCCACAAAATGGTTGAAAAATTGCGCATTCAGCCCAGCTGTGCCAGCGTTATAAGACCATTCCTTAGAAGAGGACAAAAGCATGCTTTATTGGGCCGTTGTTTGTCTGGTCATCGCCATTGTCGCTGGCATCCTGGGTTTCGGGGGCATTGCCGGAACCGCCGCAGGCTTCGCCAAAATACTGTTTTTCATCTTTCTGGTATTGCTGGTGGTTTCTCTGGTGTTCAATACCCTGAAAGGCCGGGGCCCCAAGCTCTAAACAGTTCAGGTTTTCGCTGGCCGTGGCCCCTGCATAACCACCAGGGCCACGCCGGTAACGGCCACCACTCCCCCCGCCATGGCCAGTACGCCAAGTCGTTCATCAAACAGAATAAACGCTTCCAGTGCGGTGACCGGGGGCACCAGATAGAACAGGCTGGCCACCTGGGAGGCCGCGCCCCGGCGGATCAGCCACATCAGAATCAGAATCGCACTGATGGATAGCCCGAACACCAGCCACCCCAGTGCCAGAGTAAATTGAAGTGTCCATTGCACCTCGCGGGTTTCCAGCAAAAAGGCACCCAGGGCAAAGAAAGCCGCCGCCGCCAGATACTGGATCATGGTACCGGCAATCAGATCGACGCCGGTGCCAAAGCGCTTCTGGTATACCGTACCCAGCGAAATACCGATCAGCGCCAACACCGCCCAGAGCAGAGTGATCGGCGGCAGGCTTAATCCACTCTGGCCCTCGCCCAGCTTTTCGAGCAACACCAGCGCCACGCCCACCAGGCCCATCACCAGCCCCAGCCACTGCCGGGTCGTCACCGACTCCCGCAGCACCAGCACCGCAGCCAGCGCCGTTACCAGTGGCTGCAAACCTACAATCAACGACACCAAGCCCGACGGCATGCCCTGGTCGATAGAGTAAAAAACGCCACCCAGATAAGCCCCCTGTACCAGCAGTCCGGTGACCACCAGGTGCCCGGCACCGCGCCAGCCGGGCCAACGGGTTTTCATCACCACCGCCAATACCGCCAACGGAATTAAGGTCAGTAGCATGCGCATCAGCAAAATGGTGAAGGGTTCGGCGTAGGGCAGCCCGAACTTGGCGCCGATAAATCCTGTGCTCCATAGCCAGACAAACAGCGCGGGAACAAAAAACGAATAGAAAAGCGGTGGCATGGTTATGGCTCGATCCAGAGCTAAAACCATCGACTATACCGGCTCTGCGTGGCCGGGGACAGAGCCCCGGCCCGAGCCGCTAATGCGGGTAGTTATTCTGCCAGCATGGACTGCAGTTTTTGGGTCAGCTCCACAGCCTCACACCCCATCGGAGTCAGGTAACCACCATCCTTCTGACTGGTAAAGCCGCGCACAAACAAGGCTTCTGCGGCTTTGACGGTTTCCGGGGAAGCGCTGTGACTGTGTACTTTGATGCCTTCCTGAGTGGATGTGGATGGAAACTGCAGTAACAGGTTCAGTTCGGCAATGTTGTCTGTTGAAAATGGCATAGAGTACTCCGGGCTGAATAGGCATTATCACGGTTTCTAATCTCTCTGCAGTGTAGCCCAACCGGGTTCCGATAGCGCCCCCTGATTGCCGCAACCGACAATAACTGCAACAACAAACCGTATCATCCAGGCACCAAAAGGCTACAATTCCGGGTATATTCACCGGCCAGATACAGGTACATTTATCCTCGGAATGCTTTACACCAGACCCGCCATGAAAAAATCCAGCATCAACCGGTTGCTCACTGCCCTTGGCGCCAGCTTTGTGCTGACGCTGTCCTGCACCGTGTTCGCCGACAGCATTCAGCGCATTGTGCACCCGGATGGCCGGGTGGAGTTCACCAATGTGAAAAGTAAAAGCCAGCCCCGGGCCTCCAGCAAAAGCGAAACCGTTTACCGCTATACCGACGAGCACGGCGTGGTCGCCTACAGCAGCGAGCAGCCAAACGGCGCCGAATTCGACGTTATCAGCTTCCATTGTTACGCCTGTAACCCCGATTCCACCGTCGACTGGCACCGCACGCCCTTGTTCCTGAGCCCGTATCAGAGCGAAATTCGTACCGCCGCCCGGGAGTTCAATGTAGACCCTGCCCTGGTGCGTGCTGTTATCCATGCCGAATCGGCGTTCAACCCCAAGGCTGTTTCTCCGGTGGGCGCCCAGGGCCTGATGCAACTGATGCCGGGCACCGCTAAAGAATTGGGGGTGCGAAACCCGCTGGTGGCCAATGAGAATATCCGTGGCGGTGTGGACTATCTGGCCCGGATGCTGAAGCGCTTCGACGGAGATACCCGGCTGGCAACCGCCGCCTACAACGCAGGCCCGGGCGCTGTCGGGCGCTACAAAGGCATTCCGCCCTATGCGGAAACCAAGGCCTACGTAGAACGGGTGGGCATCCTGCATCAGCGTTACGCCGCCAACTGATGGCCACCATCATCAAACGGCCCGCCATCACCGGTGATATCGTGCATGTTGCCAGCGACCGTTACGGCAACATTCTGGTTATCGACGACCGCAAGCACCGCATACTCAGCTTCGACTCGGTATTCGAGCAGAGCAAGATCAAGCGCAAGATGCCCCATGTGCCGGTGCACGAATACAGCCGGGCGATGCTGTTGCCGGTGGCATTTGCCGAGCCGGTACACGTGACCCTGCTCGGGCTGGGCGGTGGCGTCATGGCCCATGGCCTGCACCACCTGCTACAAGATGCACAGATTCATGTGGTTGAGCTTCGGCCCATGGTGCTGGAGGTAGCCCGGGAGTGGTTCGCCCTTCCCCAGAGTGAAAGGCTGACGGTATCCATTGGCGATGCAGGCGTAGCGGTAGAGGCTTTGCCGCCAGCCAGTACGGAAATGATTCTGACCGACCTCTACAGCGCCGACAAAATGTCTCCGGCGCAGTCCCAGAGGCAATTCATCAAGGCCTGCGCCCGCGCCCTGGCGCCAGGTGGCTGGCTGGCGCTGAACTACCACCGGATGCCGGAGCCAGACGGCAACCTGATTCGAGAGCTGAAACGCCGGTTCCCCTGCCTGCTGGCCTTCAAGAGCAAAACCAACAACTGGGTGATCTACGGTTGCAATCGTCCCTTCAGCCCCTGGGGCACGCCCGATACGGTACTTAAGAACCTGGAGTCGCGGCTGCCGATAGGCTGGGCCAAGATTATGAAGCGAGTCACCGCTCTGAGTATCGACACTCTGGTGTAACGTCCTCACCCGGATTTTCAGAATTTTTCGCCAAGGCAGGCAACTGTTCACCGTTTTCACGCTAGAATCTGCACCTCTCTTTTTCGTCTTCCCGGCATGGTAAGGAACCATCATGGCATTTGAGTACGGAGCTCAGAAACTCAACATACGCAATCCGTTTCGGTTTGAAGGGCTGATCCGGTCTGTTCGTGGCTTTTTGCTGGTGGCCATCGGCATCTATTTACTGATTCAGATTCAGCCTCTCCTGGGTACAGACAAACCCCGGGCCTGGATGAACCTTTTCATTGGCGGCCTGTTTGTGGCCGGTGGTTTAAACGCTCTGGGCGGCGGCCTGTTCCAGGTGATGCGCTTTTTCGTGGGCCGGGCGGCACCTGCCTCGCTGGCAACGAATGTGGCCCGTGAAGCAGTGAACGAGAAAGAGCCCACGCTCTACAATGCCAGCAGCCTGCACAATATGCTGATGAGCAAGAGCAACCCCACCTTTGTGGAGCCGATTGGCTGGTTTGCCCGGGCGGTACACTCGGTGTTTCCCAATCTCATTGTTACCCCCTGGCCCATCCGCAATGTTGCCCAGAACCTGGCCATGAAACTGACCAAGAGCCTGGTGGCGATTGTCGCCTTTCTGGTGGCCAGCCTGGTGGTCACCATGGTGTTTTCCGGAACCGAAGGAGCCGAGGTAGGCAGCACCGTTATTTCTCTGGTGCTGCAGGCCACGCTGCTGGTTTATCTGGGCCTGCTGTGGGTAAAACTGGGCAATCCGCTGTCCCGTGCCAACATGGTGCAATTGGGCAGTACTACCAGCAAAGGCCTGGCTCTGGTGATTATCGGTGCCATCGCCATCCCGATTCTGACGGCCCAGGGCTGGATCGGCTTCTGGGAACAACTGCCCGCCTCCAGCCGACAAAACCTGACAGAAACCGTACCCCTGCTCGACCCGGTGTTTCGCACCGGTTCTCTGCTGGCACTAACCCTGATTTGCGCCACCATTATTGCCGCAGTAGCTATAACCCTGATCAAAGCCCGGATCGGGATGGTGCAGATACAGACCAGCAGCTCGGAAATGAATAACAGTTGGCGCTTCGATCTGCATCCCCGGCAGATTTTTACCACCCTGCGGGATCTGGTACTGATGCAAAAGCGCCAGCAGGAACTGCCCAACCGGATCTATCTCGACAGCAACGACACCGGCGATGCCAACCGTGAAAACGAACAATTCAATGGTGACCTGCTGGCCGAAATCCAGCCCCTGGTTGAAGACAAAGCCGAGCCCGATGTTCTGCGCTGGGCCCGAGTTGGCGGAACCGTCGCTGGCCAGGTGCTGCTGCTGAGCGGAGCGCTGATGCTGTGGCTGGGAGCAGATCGAATACTGGACCACGCCTACTCCATGGACGAGATCCGGGCAATGGGTGGCAACGCGGCACAACTGGTAAGCCAGGTATTCGCCCCGATGGGCGCCACCGCCGCCATTCTATTGGCAAGCCTGCTATTGCTGGGTTTTGGACGCACATTGTCGCGTATCTGCCATTTGTTCTGGGCCGAAATTTTCTTCAAATCGAATATCTTTGATCTGCACTGCGAAGGCACGGTGATGCGGGCAACCCATTACCGCGGAGCAGACCGGCACAGCGCTTCCAGCGAGCAGGATGTGTTCAGCTTCGACGCCACCTATTTCGCCCTGGCCACCGAAGCCGTCAGCTCCACCTTTGCCGTTTCTGGCCAACACAACCTGGAGCAGCCTCGTTACCTGCTGTCCCTGGCACCCTGCGATGGTTTTATCAACAGCGTGGTGGGTGATCTGGAAGAGCAGTTCCGCCGCCGCAATGAAGAAATCCACAGCGAGAAACAGGCAGACCGGGAGCAGAGGCTGGACTACATCCGACAGGAGCAGGAAGCCCGCAGAACCGGCGATATGGCGGCACAGGGCCTTGCGACACCGGAACAGCGTGCGTCGCTTGAGGCCGATGTTGTCAGCGACCGGGATCGGGAAAAAATTGCTCGCTGGGAAGGCGATGGTACAGACAGCTGATTGCAGACGATTTACCAACGGGAACCCATAACGTTCCCGTTTTTCAACCTTACCGGGGCCGGATGAAGCTTTCCCGCATACTGAGCAACCAGAACCGCATCAGCAGGCGCCAGGCCAACCTGCTGCTGGCTTCAGGCCGTGTGCAGGTGGATGGCAAAGCCGTGCGGGATGGCGCATACGAGGTCTCCCGCTTTCAGCAGGTCTGCGTAGACCAAACCGTTGTTCAGGCTGGCGAACCGGCGTATTACCTGATGATGCACAAACCCGCGGGCTACCTGAGCGCCACCAGCGATCAGCAGCACCCGACTGTCATGGAACTGGTTGCGCCGGATCTGCGCCCTCATCTTCATATTGGCGGGCGCCTGGATCGGGCATCCACCGGCCTGTTGATTCTGAGTAACGACGGGAGCTGGTCCCGGGCCTTGACCGCTCCGGAAAACAAACTACCAAAAACCTACCGGGTAACCACGGCGTATCCGCTATCGCCCGACACGGCCGATCGATTTTCCGAGGGTATCTGGTTTGAATACGAACAACTGCGAACGTCGCCTGCGCAGCTGGAGCAGATCAGCGCTACCGAAGTACGGCTTACCATTTACGAAGGGCGCTACCACCAGGTAAAGCGGATGTTTCATGCCGTCGGTAACCGGGTAACCGGCCTGCACAGGGAAGCCATGGGGCCGTTGACGCTGGATGCCAGGCTGGAGCCCGGCCACTATCGCCCACTGAGCGAAACCGAAATCCGCACAGTGGGCTGAGTTACCGCCGCATTCACCTACGGTAAAAAAGACAGATCAGGCGCGGCTCAGGAACTTCCGTTCTTCCACGTTGATCTTGATCCGGTCACCGGTAGAAATGTGCTCGGGCACCTGAACCACCAGGCCGGTTGTCAGCCGTGCGGGCTTGGTACGTGCCGTGGCAGAGCCGCCTTTGATAGAAGGATCTGTCTCTTCAATCGTCAGCTCTATGGTGGGCGGAAGATCCACAGCAACCGGCGTATCGCTCACCAGTATCACCATGATTCCCTGAGTGTCCTCGTTGATAAACAGGAGCTCATCTTCAATGGCACTTCGGTTCAACATGTACTGGGTATAGTCTTCCGCATCCATGAACACGTATTCGTCGCCATCGGCGTAGGAGAAAGTGGCCGCACGCCGCACCAGATCTGCCAGATTCAGCATGTCGGAATCTTTGAACGTTTCATCCAGCTTCTGGTTAGTGACCACATCGTACATACGCATCCGGTACAAGCTGCCACCGGCGCGACCCTGGGGTACAGAGCGCTCGATGTCTTTCACAAAATACACGCGGCCTTCGTACTCAACCGCCTGATTCTTTTTGATTTCACTTGCTTTTGGCATAGCACCCTATTCCAGTAATAGTTAGATAACACCGGCGTTGATATACCACGACTGGTGACAATATGCGATAGCGCAGCCACCAACACGGCCGCCGGAGCGACGGCCGGAAACGGCTTATCCCATCAAATTAAAGTGGGCAATGTCCTGCTCGATGCAGCGATCCAGCAAAGCCAGGTAGTCTGCCTTCGCCTTGAGTTTGGTCTCACGGTGAGCACGCTTGTTCAGTTGCTTCATCTGGGTTGCCACTTCCAGCGCCCGCTCCTTCAACTGTTCAGCCGGTACGAATTCATCCAGGAACCCGGCGGCAACCGCGCCTTCCGGATTAAAGATTTCGGCATTGACAACCGAGCGGTAAAAATAGGGCGCTGGCATGCGGTGGCGAGCAATTTCGATACCGGCATGGTGCATAGTCATACCAATGGCGACTTCATTCAGGCCCAGCTTGAAGCTGCCGGCTACACCAATACGATAATCCACCGACAGCAGCAGGAACGCACCCTTGGCAATGGCATGGCCACCACAGGCCGCAATCACCGGGAATGGAAACGCCGACAGGCGACGGGTGAACTTCGAACCGACAGTCACCAGTTCCAACGCTTCTTTCGGCCCCTTCTGCATTTCTTTGAGATCGTAACCACCTGAGAACATACCGGGCTGCCCGGTAAGAATCACAATAGCCTTATCCTGCTCAGCACGATCCAGGGCTGCGTTCAGTTGTTCGAAAACCGAGTGACTCAACGCATTGGCCTTGCCGTTGCCGATGGTAATGGTGGCAATGCCGTCGTTCAGTTCATACGTTACAAGTTCTGTCACCTGATGATCCTCATGTACTGCGGTATTTAAGTGAGTGTTCGTTAACTTTATAGGTAATGCTGCTTACAGGCAACGGCATCTGCCTGATGCCAGAACCCCCTGAAATCAGGAGGCCGGCGCTTTCAGATCCTCAACAAACCGGGCAAGCCCCTGACGGATTTCGGCAACCTGCTCGCGCCAGTCGGCTTTGTAGCGGTCAAACCGGGTATCCAGCTGTTCAAAGTTAAGCTGCGTTTCTACGGCCACCCGGGTGCTGTTTAACAGCTCGGCCAGCTGCGGGTCTTCCAGGCCTTGCTGGCTGGCCTCAAGACGGTTCACCGACTCATTCAGTTTGCGCCGGTCTTCCGGAGATGCCGACGGGTTTTGCCTGAGCGCTTCAGTCAGCGATTTCGACAGGCGTTCAAGTTCCCGGCTCAGCTCCTGACCATACTCTTCCGCCAGTTCCGCCCAGCGCTCTGTGGTTGCCTCCGCCTGTTTTTGCAGCTCCTTCCCCATTCGATCCAGCTCAAGTGCCAGTTCATCGGACTGCCGCGCCCAACGCGCCTGCAAATCCTGACCCAACTGCTCCAGCTGGCTGGCAAGCCCGCTCCAGATTGGCTTTTGCTCCAGTGCATCGCCGGTACGGTAGTAATCCACCAGCCACTCACCGTCTTTTTGCACCAGGTAGGTTGCTGCCGCGATGTCCCCGGCGGTGTTGTCGACACCCTGCAGGCGGATATCGATACGGGCACTGCTGTCTTCAATAACCACTCGGCCCGGAATAACAACCGCATCCTTCCAGTCCCGGCCGAAGTGATCGAATGCCGCACCATCCACCAGTGTGGAGTAATCACTAACGTCGCCAGCGTCTCCCTCAATCACAGCCTGCCAGAAGGCCTCGGACACTTCCTGCGGCGTTTCCGGCCCACCACACGCCGAGAGCAACACGGCGACAAGCCCTGTGGCGAAAATTTTCATCATCTTCTTCACTCGATATTCTCCTGAAACCTGACGCCTTACTTTCCGCATTCCGCCGGAACGACACAAGGCCAATAGCGGCCTATCAGATGAATCATTCATGACAAAGCAGTAATAACCGAAATTTTTATGGAAGCACCCAGCTAATACACTGTCCAGCGATATTCACATGGAATAAATCACGAGATGTCGCTTATGAAAGCCAGACTCTGCTCACTGATTGCCTTGCTCGCTTTTGCCGGAAGCGCTACTGCCGCCGAAGAGTTCCGAATCTACACCGAGCAATACCCACCGTACAACATGACCACAACCGGTCAGCTCTTTGCCCATTCGGAAGACGAAGTCACCGGTGTTTGTACCGACATCATGAAGGCGCTGCTGAAGCGGGCGAACCTGAGTTACAGCATCAAGTTACGGGATCTCAGTTATGGCATGAACCGCTCCAAGAATCATTCGGAGCACGGCGTGTACTGCGTGTCGAAGACCGACGAGCGGGCCCCCTTCTTCCAGTGGATTGGCCCCATTTCCAAAATCGAATGGACCCTGTTTGCCAAGCCGGGCTCGGACATGAAGCTGGACAGTCTGGATGACGCCAGACAATACCGCATTGGCGGCTATAAGGGCGACATCATGACCGGGTATCTGGAAGACAAAGGCTTCGATGTTTCCGCCATCAGCAACAACGGCCTGAATGCCCGCCGCCTGGTTCAGAACCAGATTGATCTGTGGGTCACTGATGGCATGGCAGGCCCCTACCTTGCCGCCGACGCTTCTGACATTACCGGTCTGACACCGGTACTGGTATTCAAGGAAACACCGATGTACCTGGCCGTGAACAAGGATACCAACCCGGAGATTCTGCGCGCTCTGAACGACGCCCTCGACGAGTTGATGGAAGCTGGCGAAATCGAAACGATTACCCGATCCTACGGGCTCTAATCCCCGCTGATTTACACCCCGGCCGTCAGCGCCGGGGTATCCATTGCTTTCTTCCGCTTTCCCTGCCCGTTACACTCTCATCTTCGCTTTAGAATTTCCGAGCACGGTTTGCCTGCCTCATGCTGACTCTCTCCAACGCCGTTTCCCTGGCCGACTGGGAAATCCAGATCACCCAGATACGCGCGCAGGGTGCCGGAGGCCAGAACGTAAACAAAGTGGCCTCGGCGGTACACCTTCGGTTCGATATACCTCACTCTACGCTGCCGCCTTTCTACAAGGAGCGGTTAATGGCACTGTCTGACCAGCGCATCAGCAAAGACGGTGTGATCATTATCAAGGCGCAGTCTTTTCGCACCTTCGAACAAAACAAAGAGGACGCCCTGAACCGGCTAAAGACACTGATCCAGTCTGCGGTGAAGCCGACAAAAGCGCGAAGGCCAACCCGGCCGACCCGGGCTTCTCAAAGGCGGCGGGTAGATAAGAAAACTCACCGCGGTGCCATTAAGGCAGGCCGCGGAAAAGTACAGCTCTGATTGAGAGCCAGCGGAAGAGGCTGATCTCCGGCTTATCCATATCGCCAATCCGGGCGCGCCCGGCACGGCTGATCGCAGTCCCTACCGCAATAAAGAACGTCATCAGAAGAAGAAACTGGAAAAACGAACCCAGATACTTGGCTGTCCAGGTAAACCCGGAACCAATCAATCCGGCTACCATATCAGCGTCGGCCAGAGAAGCGCCGACGAAAAGCAGAATAAAACCTATGGTGAGCACCAGGACAACGGGGTCACTGTCATGCAGAAGGCGGGCACGAAACGATTCGGATGAGACAGTTTTTGCTGTCATGAGAGGGGGTTCCTTTTGGGAAAAAACGGGCGACCCTACAGGAACTGATCGAAAAATGCACGAATCTACGGGAAATTACGGACGCCCCGGTGGATCGGATGGTCTCCCATGATCAAGCCCACAGACCAACGCGGGGTTTTCCCACAGATTCTGTGGATAAGATTGTTGGCAATCGCAGGATAGCCGGTGCAAACCGTTCAACCACGGGGCCTGACAGGAAGCGGAGGTAAAATAGCCAGTTCCGGAATAACCGTCGGGATTACCTGACAATGAGCATATTTTAAGCGAACTCCTGTGGATATTTCCGTAGCCTGAAATTTTCCACATTCACCCAAACGGGGCGTACCCCATGATCGATATGCTGAGAAACATCCCGCTACGTGCCTTGTTCGCAAGACTGTTTTCCCTGCTGTTCTTTTTCCTGGCCTTCACCCTGGTTGCGGCCACCATATCGGATGTTATTGAAATACTCAGATCTGATCAGCCTCTGATGAAAGCCATGATCAACGGTGTCAATGGCAGCATCATCGCGTTGGCTGTGTATGAACTGGCGATGGTTATCCGCTCGGAGTACAGCGGCCGGTCCGAATCTCACGACATTATGACCATGATGCGGCGCACCCTTCCCAGGTTTATCAGTACCGTTTGTGTGGCTATGTCGCTGGAGGGCCTGATCATGATCATCAAGTACAGCCAACTGGAACTGGCGGGCAACCTGGTGTACCCGGTTGCCATTATCGCAAGCACCGCCCTGTTGCTGGCTGCGCTGGGCGTGTTTCTAAAAATGGCGCCCCGTGAAAGCGACAACAACTGTAGCTAGCAGCCCGTTCGCATTGTTGTACAGAACCACCTACTCTGTCGGTACTTCTGCGGATACGGAGATGACCAGGAAAACAGTCTTTTCGAGGATCCAACGGCATTGCCGATGGTGACTCTATCGAGCTAATTATGTAATAATACCCGACATATAGCGCCCCTGTCGTGGGCGCCACTTCCCGTAATCCCGAATAATCCAAAGGAACATCATGCAAGGATCTTACGATCTCGGCCTCGTGCTGGCGTCATACTGTGTGGCTGTTATTGCTGCTTTCTCGGCTATCTATTTTGGAACCCGCGTTCGCGATCTCACCCAAGGATCCCAAACCTTCCTGTTCACGGCGGGTACGCTGTGCCTCGGCACCGGCATATGGTCTATGCATTTTGTTGGCATGAGCGCCTACGAAATGCCTATGGATATGGAAATGAGTTTTGACCTGACCCTGACCGCACTCTCGTTTGTTTTTGCTCTGGGCGCGTCTGCCCTTGGTATGTGGGGCATTACGAGGCAAACCCTTTCTGTCACGCAGCTGGCAGCCAGTGCCCTGGTGATGGGTTTGGGCATCTTTACCATGCACTACTGCGGGATGTTTGCCATGCAGATGAATCCTCCCATCCAGTATGATTCGGCCATCGTGTTCGCCTCTGGCCTGGTTGCGGTCGCAGCCTCGGGGGCGGCCCTTGTGATCTGCCGCAACATCGGCCGGGTACCGGCCAGATACAGCCTCGTTGTCCGGGCGTCTGCTGCGCTGGTTATGGGTGTCGCTGTATGCGGTATGCACTATACGGGAATGGCGGCGATCAGCCTGCCAATGGATGCGTCCATGCCAGCAGACAACCTCTTGCGGGGCAACTGGATGGGCACCCCCACTGCGCTGGCCGCCTCGGTTTTCCTGTTGCTGCTGGTCTATATTGCTTACCAGGATTTCCGCGAGATGGAACGCGCCCGCAAAGCAGAGCAGGAGGCAGCAGACGCCGCCCGATTCACTGGTGAGCCTGGCTGAGCGAATCAGCGAGCAACTCGGACGCTCGCCAGACGCAACGCGGAAAGACGCGACCTACCGGTTCGGTATCGGCTATTGCCATTACCCCAGGTATGGCACCATACCCAGGCTACTGATTCGTCAGGCTCAGGTTATCAAAGTCCGCTTTCAGCCAACGGCCAACAGCACGGAATACCTGAAGTCTGCTGTGGGTGGCTAAACCACACATCCGGCACCGCTTCCCCGTGAGTTTTCCCACATAAACTGTGGATAACCTTGTTGGAAACATCATGACAGGTAACGCAAAGCCTGTAACCACGGGGCTTCAGGAAAAGCGAAGCTTAATTGATCAATCGTCGCCCTTGAGGGCGACGATTGATCAGCGCTCCAGCCGATCAGCGAAACGGGACACCGCCTCTACAACCTCCCGAGACGCTGTCTGAATGCCGTTGATCACCTCGTCTGCCTCATGCACAAGATTACGCACAGCCTCCGCCTGCGCCTTGCTGGCTTCAATGGTGTGAACGGCTTTTGAGGTTAATTGCTGATTCTGCTGAACCACCGCGACAATTTCTTCTGTTGCTGCCGAAGTACGAGACGCCAGTTGGCGCACTTCATCGGCAACCACGGCAAAGCCGCGCCCCTGCTCCCCGGCCCGGGCTGCCTCAATGGCCGCGTTCAGAGCCAGCAAATTGGTCTGGTCTGCGATGCCACTGATGCTCTGGATGATTGTGGTAATCTGCTGTGACTGCTGATCCAGATCACTGATCCCGGCTACCGCATCGTTCATCTGCTGAGCCAGTTGCTGCATAACGTTGGCGGTATCCTGCATCACCTCTATACCCCGCCGGGCACTGGCATCGGTTGCCTGAGAAGTGTCGTAGGCAACCGATGCCGCATTCGCCACTTCGCGCTCGTGATGCACCTGTTCGGTAATCACAGTGGCAAACTTCACGATCTTGTAAAGCTCGTTACGGGAGTTCTGGATAGGGTTATAAGACGCTTCCAGCCAGACTTCACGGCCGGATTTATCCAGGCGCCGAAACCTGTCAGCAACAAACTCGCCCTGCCGCAAGCGTTCCCAGAATGCATGATAATCCGGTGATTTGTATTCCTCCGGCGCACAGAAAATTCTGTGATGCTTGCCTTTCACCTCATCCAGTGAATAGCCCGTGGACTGCAAAAACAGCTTGTTGGCGAACAACACCGTGCCATCCAGATCAAACTCTATGACCGCCATAGACCGCTGCATGGCCTTGATAAGGTTTTCATAATTTGCCGACGCATCAATCGTTTTAGTCAGGTTGTTGGCAAAGATGGTGATGTGATCCAGGCGCCCGCCCGAGGTTTTGATCGGGCACACCGTTGCCCGAAACCACAGGTGCTTGCCGTCCTGATTCTGCACCTGCCAGGCACCAGACCAGACGCGGGCCTTGTCCAGAGCTGACATCATTAACCGGAAGTGCTCGGTTTTTCGCAAAGACCCCGGCACCAGATCCCTGGGATGCTGGCCAACAACCTGCTCATGGCCAGGACCGAACGCGGTCTGGAATTTCTCATTGTAAGAGAGAATGGCACAGTCGGAGTTGAGTTCCAGAGTCATAAGTTCAGCCCCAACGTCATCCACCAGTTGCTGCAACATGAACAGCTCTTCTTTCAAGCCGGTATTTTCCTGCTGGAGTTTTTTACCAAACATTGATGGGTGATCTCCTGTGAGCGGTGATCCCGAGGGCCCTGGTTTTAAATTCGCGTAATAGCAACACTATCGACCGGGTAGAGCGATTCTTGAGCGACACCGATCGAAAGGCCTGGCGGCCTTGCAAGAGACAGCCTAGCGGCTATCCATGAATCCGGCCACGTCCAAGTGGCTTACCCGGAACGCTCCGCCTCCGTGGCTGGCACCTTCAGCATCAACACAAAACCCACCAGCAAAAACAGCAAAATGGTACTCATTCCCCAGCGCTGACTTCCGGTTGCAGCGGTCACCCAGCCCACCAGCAAAGGCCCGGCAAAAGCCGTCGCTTTACCGGAAAAAGCAAACAGCCCGAACATCTGGGTTTGCAGGTGCGGCGGCGCCACCCGGGCAAGATGGGATCGGCTGGCCGACTGCAATGGCCCCACGAATATCCCCAGGATCATGCCCCATATCCAGAACCCGGTGGCACCCTCCACCAGCAGAATGGCGAGAGCGCTGCTTGCCAGCCCCGCCAGCGACAGGAGTATGGTGTTCCGCCCGCCCAGAGCGTCGTCAATCCAGGCAAAGGCCAGGGCACCCAGCCCCGCGGTCACGTTCAGGGCAATGGCGAACTGAAGAACTTCGCTGGGGCTCATGGCAAACGTGCCCGCGGCATAGACACCACCAAAGGTGAAAATGGTGGCCAGGCCATCGGTATAGAGCATTCTGGCCACCAGAAAGCGCACGATATCCCGATACTGGCGGACATGGGCAATGGACTCCCGAAGTTGCCCAAATCCCGCCCGGGTTGCCGCCGCCAACCCCAGCCCGGTGGCAGGGCGATCCGGTATAAAAAAGAACGCGGGCAAAGCGAACACCAGATACCACACCGCCACCAGCACAAAGGTGGCCCGGATGTGCTCGGCCTCCGCGTGATCCAGCCCCAGAAAGCCGTCACCTGCCTCAATAAACCCGAATAACGCAATCACCAGGCTGGCAATACCACCCACATAACCCAGCCCCCAGGCCCACCCGGACCAACGGCCGGTACGCGCCGGGCTGGCCAGATCCGGCAACATGGCGTTATAGAATATGAACGCGAATTCGGCCCCCAGCGTGCCCAGCCCCACCCAAAGCGCCGCCTTCCAGAATTGATCCTGATCTGGCGTTACCGTCCACAACATGCCCGAAGCCAGTACACACAACAGGGTAAAGCCAACAAACCAGGGCTTCCTGCGCCCGGACTGGTCGGCAATGGCCCCGAGTATGGGTGCTAGCAGTGCGATGACAACCCCGGCAACCCCCACAATGTTGCCCCAGGCCCTTGTGCCTGCCACGTCATCCTGAATCACCGACACACTGAAATACTGGGCAAACACAAACGTCAGCACGATGGTAAAAAAGGCACTGTTCGCCCAGTCGTACAAGGCCCAGGACCAGAGCGCGCGCTTGTTCTCAGCAGCAGCCTGCGGTGGGTTCGACGACGATGGGGCAGAAGAGTGGTTGGGCATTTCAGGGCAAGACTCCTGATCCTTGGGAATGATACGAGGTCTGATTGTGGCCGCATTTGTTACACCTGGCCACTACCGATCAGACAGAATTGCTTCGGGCTTCAGGGCAAACGACAGAGTCACAGCGCGGTTACATACGTACGCTTTCCAGCAGCCAGTGCTGAAATGTCTTGGCGGCGGGTTTCAGCGGTTCCCGGGCATGGTGAACCAGGTAATCCATTTTGCCGACATCGTACACGAAGTCGCCCACCCGCTTCAGAGTGCCCTCATTTACCGCCTTGGACACCAGAAAATCCCAGCCCAGGCAGACACCAAAGCCTTCCAGAGCGGCACCGTAGGTAAGTGACATCTGGTTGAACGTCAGGGCGTCCGGGTGGGGTTCGTAGTCTTCATTGAAGTGTGCAAACCAGGCGCGCCAATCGATGCAGTCCCAATCGCTGGAGTCCATCTCGATCAGTGGCAACTGCTTCAGATCCCGCGGATGGTTCAGGTCCGGCAAAGGCATATCCACCCGGCACACCGGGTACACGTATTCGTGGAACAATGGCGAAGCCTCCAGGCCCGGCCATTGGCCGTTGCCAAACAGCACCCCGAAATCGTATTTATTGATCACCGCCGGGGTAATGGCGTTGTCGGACTGAATCCTGATGGTGATGCCCGGGTGGGCTCGCTTAAACGCTATAACTTTGGGGAATAGCCAGTACTGGGCCACCGCATGGGTGGCAATCACCGTGACCGTGTGGGCATCGTGGCGCTGGCGTACCCGGTCGATGCCCGCCGACAACTGGGCCAGTGCGGGCTGGATTTCCTGCAGCAGAGTAACCCCCGCCGCGGTCAGTTCGGTACCTCGTGAATGCCTTGTAAACACCGGCGTTCGGGTGTACTCCTCAAGGGTACGCACCTGCTTACTGACCGCACTCTGGCTGAGGTACAACTCATTGCCAGCGGCAGAGAAACTGCCCAGCCGGGCAACCGCTTCAAACGCCAGCATGGCATGTATTGGGGGTAAGCGTTTTGGTTTCGGCACAGGCTAACCATCCAGTTCAGGGCACTAACGCCCTATTCTGCGCCATTAAGCGGTTCAAAAACAGGCCTGATATTCCATATCGGACTGGCTCAATGCCAGTTTGTCGCTACCGGCACACTGGGAACCTGCGTAAGCTTGCGGGCCTTTAACACCGTCAGAACAGGATAGCGAGATGATCAAAAGCGGCGTACTTCTGGGTGCAGGCGCGGGTGCCTGCTGGGGGCTGGTATTTCTGATCCCCCTGGTGCTCAGCGGCTTCAGCCCGCTGGAAATTGCCTCAGGCCGCTTTCTGGTTTACGGCTCGGTGTCTTTACTGCTGTTGCTGCCCTTTCTGCCCCGGATGGCACGCGGGCTGGGCATCCGGGATATCGGCTTTCTACTGGCGCTCGGGGCCTCCGGCAACGTGCTGTTTTATGTGTTCCTGGCATCCTCCATTCAGAAGGTAGGCGTGGCACCGGCGGCGCTGGTGATTGGCTTGGTGCCGGTTCTGGTCACGATTCTCGGCCGCAATGATCAGGGTACCGTTCCGCTGCCACAACTGGTATTGCCACTGGCCATGCTGGTGGTGGGCATGGTGTGCATCACTGTCGACACACTTCAGGTTGCCGGCTCTACCGCCAACACCTTGCTCGACGCGATTCTCGGGCTGCTCTTCGCCGCGGGCGCCCTGGTGAGCTGGAGCTTTTATGCCGTATTCAACGCACGGGCACTGAAAGCCAATACGGTGGTTTCCAGCCAGCAATGGGCGTACCTGACCGGCATGGCCTCAGGCTTCTGGGCACTGGTTCTGGCGCTGGTGATCTGGGGTTTTCAATCGCCGTCGACGGCAGGCAGCACCGCAGGGGGCGAAACACTGGACTGGCAGATGTTCTGGCTGGTCAGCCTGGGTATCGGCCTGGTGGGCTCGGTGCTGGCAAATGGGCTTTGGAACGGTGCCTCCCGGCGCTTGCCGATGACCCTCACCGCGCAAGTGTTCGCCTTCGAACCTCTGTTCGCACTGATTTACGGTTTTGTTTTCGAGGCCCGATTGCCACGACCGCTGGAGATGGCGGCCGTGCTGTTACTGATCAGCGCAATGCTTTGGACAGTTCAGAAACATTCCGTAGCGGGCAAGCGGGAGCGCCAGCAGAAACAGGCGCTCACTTCACCAGCCTCCTGAGCCAATATCCGGATCAAGACGCCACAGGAGCAGGGTCGGCAAGGGCAAATTATTCGCTCATTCCCGCGCGACCTGAGACAATTCTTGAAATCGATTCGAGGGAGTTAGATCAAGCACATGAAAATTGCCGTGTTTTGTGGTTCAAGCAGCGGTGAGAATCCGGTATTCGCCCAGGCAACCCGGGCTCTGGGGCATTACCTGGCAACCAACGGAGTAGATCTGGTGTACGGCGGCGGCAACGTCGGCCTGATGGGCGTGGTGGCAGATGCCTTTCTTGAAAAAGGCGCCAAGGTGTACGGGGTGATTCCCGAGCACCTGAAAGATCGGGAACTGGCCCATCATGGCCTGACCGAATTGAAGATTGTTGCCAATATGCACGAACGAAAGGCAGCCATGGCACAGATGGCCGATGCCTTTGTTGCCCTGCCCGGTGGCGTTGGCACACTCGAAGAAATCTTCGAAGCCTGGACCTGGACCCAGCTTGGCTACTACTCCAAGCCCTGTGCCTTTTACAACATCAACGGGTTCTACAATCTGCTGTTCGAGACGATCTCGAACATGGCGACAACCGGCTTTGTGAAACCACAGCACGCCGATATGCTGATTCGCACCGACAACGCCGAAGAACTGCTCACTGCCATCCGCAGCTATGAGGCACCTCGGCCGAAATGGACTTGAGGGCTCAATGCGCTGGACTTTAGGTTGGCGGCACACGCCGCCACCAAGCGGCGCAAAGTATTTGCTGCCTATTTGACCAGGCCCGCTCTCATGGCACGGACACACTCGTCCATCTCACGCTCACTGGCACTGGCGAAGCCCATCACCAGCCCCTGGCGGACATCATCGCCAATAAAATGCGCGCTCAGGGGGGTGCTGCCGAAACCGCGGGTTCGTAGCCAGGCACTCAGGGCAACATCATCGAAGTCGCCTTCCAGCACCAGATGCATACCCGCGCTTTCAGCAATGGGTTGAACCAGCCCTTCCAGATGTTCGTGAACGGCGCTTTGGAAATACTGCCACTTATCCAGGTACAACTGGCGCATACGCCGCACATGCCGCACATGCCGCGCAAACTGCCCGGATTCCAGAAACTCGGCAATGGTTGCCTGCATCAACAGGGGCGTTTCACCACCACTGATCTGTTTCGCCCAAAGCACCGGCTCGACTACTGGCTCCGGTAAAACCAGGTAACCCACCCGCAACGCCGGCAACAGGGTTTTGCTGAAGCTGCCCATATACAGCACCGGCGCGTTATCAAACATGCCCTGCACCGCCGCGAACGGCTTGTTGTAGAAATGAAACTCGCTGTCGTAGTCATCCTCCACAATCCAGCAGTCATTTTCCTGAGCCCATTGCACAAGCGCTATCCGCTGAGACAGATCCAGAATGCCACCCATTGGATACTGGTGCGTGGGGGTGCACGCCAGCAATCGGGCACGGCCAAGGCGGGGCAGCGCAGCCACATCAAGTACCTGATTGCGTAAAGGCACGGGTATCACGGCATTGCCCAGGCGCCCCAGAGCATTTCGAGCGCCCCGGTAACCCGGGTTTTCGCACAACACCCAGTCGCCTGGCTGAAGAAACACATCCGCCAGCAGCGAGAGCGCTTGCTGGGCGCCGTTGGTGATAACGATCTGATCCGGCTCACAACGCACTCCCCGGGAGCTGCGAAGGTACGCGGCAAGGGCTCGCCGAAGGGGCAGGTACCCCTGAATGCTGTCGTAACCAAGCAGCAGGCGCCGGCTTTCCTGATGATGCAGGGCCCGGTTCCAGGCTTTGACGGGAAACGCCGTAAGATCCGGCAAGCCCGGCTGAAACGGCAGGTTGGCGTCATCCACTCGGCGCCGCGGGCTGCCGCCTCTTGCCGGAATCGAGGGCAAAGAGGCGCCCGTTTGTAACGGCGCGCTCGGCCCCGTACCCGCAGGCTTTACCGTCGATGCAATGTCCTGATGAACGAAAACGCCTTTGCCTGCGCGACTTTGCAGAAAGCCCTCAGCCTTGAGCTGATCGTACACCGCATTCACGGTATTTCGGCTGATACCAAGATCCAACGCCAACTGACGGCTGGAAGGCAACCGATGCCCCGGTAAATAACGCTGCGCCAGAATCCGCTCCGCGATCTGCCTGTACAGTTGCTGCTGCAAGGGCTCCTGCCCCTGAAACCGGATATCACTCACCACGCTAACTGGCCCTATAAAAATTCATGTTCTGGATCTTTTGATGGTATCAGAAGTAACTTCAAATAGAGGGGACGATCACACCACAACGAAAGGAATTCAGTATGAACTTTTCGCACGCCGCCGCTCCTTCGCCCCTTACGTCCTGCCCGCGTAGCAAGGTGCGGCGTGCTGCCAAACGGGCATCGACCGACCGGGCGACGGCCTATCAGCTAATTGATCGGCTGAAAACCGCGCACCTCGGCTTTGTGGAGGATGGTGAACCTCGAATCATCCCCATCACGGCCTGGCGATTCGGTGACAACCTCTATCTGCATGCCCTGAACGGGGGGCGGCTATCCCGGCACCTGGAGTCCGGAGCCTTACTGTGTGTCTCGTTCGCGGTCACCAACGAATGGGTGATGACCAAATCGGCCTATCATCACAGCGCCAACTATGAATCGCTGGTGCTGTTCGGGCGAGCCGAGTTGGTAGAAACAGACGCTGAGTTCGATGCCGCCTTCAGAGCCATCATCAACCAGTTGGAACCTGGCCGCTGGGAACAGGTTCGAGCGCCGAACCGCAAGGAGCGAAAAGCAACGGCTCTGTTCCGGATTGCCATCAAGGAAGGGTCTTTCAAAAGCCGAACCGGTGGACCGAACGAGGATCCCGAAGATATGGACATCCCGGTATGGCACGGCACTCTGCCCGCCCATGCCCGATAGCTTCGGTCTTTGCACCCTTGGCGGCAAGTGCCGCCAAGCTTCAGATCAGCCGTGCATCCAGACTGTTCTGGGCTAGCTGCCGGGCCTGGGCCTCGGTCATTCCGAGGCTGTCGCGCAGTGCCACAAAGTTTTCGAGCACATAGCCACCGAAGTAGGCCGGGTCATCGGAATTGACGGTGACTTTCAGGCCGCGCTCCAGCAACTCCAGAATATTGTGCTGGGCCATGTTGTCGAACACCCGCAGTTTAATGTTCGACAGCGGGCACACGGTTAGCGGAACCTGCTCTTCCGCCAGCCGATCCAGCAGCCTGGGGTCTTCAACCGCGCGTACGCCATGGTCGATCCGGCTGACTTTCAACAGATCCAACGCCTGCCAGATGTACTCGGGCGGGCCTTCTTCTCCGGCGTGAGCTACCGCCAGCAGGCCTTCCGCCCGGGCCTTGGCAAATACCCGCTCGAACTTGCTGGGCGGATGCCCCTGCTCCGAGCTGTCCAACCCCACGGCGAAAAACTGATCGCGGAACGGCATGGCCTGCTCAAGCGTCTGAAACGCCTCGTCTTCGGACAAGTGCCGGAGAAAACTCAGGATCAACCCACCGCTGATACCCAGCTGTTTCTGGCCATCGGCCAAGGCAGCGGTAATACCGCGGATAGCCACTTCAAACGGAATATCACGTTCTGTGTGGGTTTGCGGATCGTAGAAAGGCTCCACATGCACCACACCCTGAGCCTGACAGCGCTGCAAATACGCCCAGGTGAGGTCGTAAAAATCCTGCTCGGTACGCAGCACATTGGCGCCCTGGTAATACAGATCCAGGAACTCCTGCAGATTGTTGAATGAATAGGCCTGGCGCAGCTGCTCCACATCCTGCCACGGCAAATCGATCTTGTTGCGTTCGGCCAGCCGGAACAGCAGTTCTGGCTCCAGGGCACCTTCAATATGCAGATGCAACTCGGCTTTGGGCAGGGTTTTCAGCCAGGAATCGTTCATTGCTCACTCCACAGATTCATTCGTTTTTATTATACGATCAAAAGAAACCGGGGCCCGCCATGGCTTCCTGCAAATCGCTTTTCAGCTCCTCGGGCGAGGTAATCCACAGGTCACTCTGCGGGCAGGGAAACACACCAACTTCGATGCCATCCCGTGACAATCCGGGCACCCACTTCTTGAAAAAGTCCGGCAATGACACTGCCTTTGCCGAGAGCCCAGCGTCGCCATCAGCGTACGCCTCAGCCAGTGCTTCTGTGGGCCAGACCGGAAGATAGGCAAGGCCGTCTTCATCCGAGACAATCTTCAGAAACTGCTGCTCCGGATTAATCAGTATCCAGATATCCCGTTCTTCCGCGACCGCGTCCAGAAAGTAGTCGTAGCGTTCCTCACCGTCCATTTCCAGAAACGGCTCTAAGGGGCTATTGCTCATGAAGGCTCCATTGGTCAGAATCAAGACAATGCAAAAAGGCTTTCAGCGGGGCTGATACCCTGCCGAGAAAGCCTGGCAGTATACAAAGAAAGTCTGCCCATGAGTCTGGATGTATCGGTCAGCTCATAGTTTGGGGCTGCTCAGTGACCAGGTGATTGCCGGGACTTTCCACAGAAAGACAATTAACCGGTTAGAGCCACTTCCCCGATAACCCCGAGCAGAAACCCCGCCAGAGCACCCAGCGGCGGTGCCCAGTGCCTATCCAGCCGAGCCTGGGGCGCGATGTCCTGAAAGATAATGTACAGAATGCCACCGGCGGCAAACAGCATAATGCCAGACACAAGCTGGGGCGTATCGGACAGCAGGAAGTAACCCAGAGCTCCGGCCGCCGGGCCCAGCAAGGCCATCAATGTAAATGACCCCACAATCTTGCGGCGACGGTAATGGGTGGCATCGGCCATTTCGCGGTAAGAATTGAAGCCTTCGGGTAAATTCTGCAACGCAATAATGCCTGCCAGTAACACACCGCCCTCACTGGACACCGAAAAGGTCGCCCCCAACGCCATGGCTTCCGGCACAAAGTCCGACAACATTGCCACCAGCTGGCTGGCCGGTGTACCGTTTTTCGCCAGCCAGCGATCCAGAGCCATAAACGCAAGGCCGCCCGCGGCAAAACACAATACGATCGAGGGCATCGCCAGATTCTCGGTTCCGTCTGGCACCAGAACCAGCGCCACCGCCGCCAGCAATGCGCCGCCGCCAAAGGCAATCACACTGTGCCTGAGCTCAGTTTCCAGCCATCGTGGATGAATCCGCTCAATCGACGCCAGCGCCGCCCCCACGGGCATGGCCAGGCCCGCCATCAGGGTCAGCAACAAAATTTGCACCAGCCCATTGCTCTGAAGCGCTTCGATCATAAAGCCATCCGCATAGCCAAATTCCCTTTTGTTTCGGTTTTCCGAAATTTTTTAATAGCAAAATGCCCCAATATCTAAGGCAACCATTCAAATAAACTATCAGAAGGAACCTTGATGACCCCGATTATCAAACAATTTCTTGTTGTTTCAAGTATCTATATGCTCCCACCATGCGCGAGTGCCGCAGACAGCGACAGCGTGGCGCCTGAAACAAGCACGAACCCGGCCTTTACATCGATGAATCAGGACGCCGCGACACCGCAACTCATGGGCCAGTGGGAAAACCCGTTCCGGGATAGCTTTCCGGAATAATGTCCCGTCTCAGAAAAAGAAATGCCGGATCATCTGCAGCACAATCAATAGTGCCATCAGCGGAATAATCCAGCGGGAGAGGCGGCTGTAATCCTGCGGCTCACCCTTGGCGCTGAATTTCTCGATCAGCGGAATCAGGATCACCAGAGCCAGAAACAGCACCAGTAGAATGGTCAGCAATGTGCTCATGGCAAGTGGCTCCCTGTGCCGGTAAAAGCGGCAGTGACCCGCCGCTATGCCGTCTGCAAGTATCGGTTACCAGGAACCTACCACATAACCCAGTTGCTCTGGCAACCATAGCGCAATCCCAGGCAACAACATCACCAGTAACAGGCTGGCGGCCATGGCGGCGATAAACACCAGCGACCAGCCAATGGTATGCTCAAGGCGGATGTTGGCTATGCGGGTGGTCACCATCAGGTTCACCGCCACCGGCGGTGTGAACTGGCCAATGGCAATATTCATGGCCAGCAGAATGCCGAACCAGATCGGGTTCCAGCCAAAGTGATTCATCAGCGGCAACACAATGGGAATCAGAATAAGGTAGATGGAGATGGCATCCAGCAGCATGCCAGCAATCAGCACCAGTATCATCACCAGTCCCAGCAATACCCAGCCGTTTTCCGACAGCGACAACAAGGCGTCCGCCAGATGCTGGAAGGTGCCGAGGGTAGTGCCAGCCCAGGCAAAGATACCCGCCAGGGCAATGATAAACATCACCACACCGGAGGTAACGGCGGCTTCAGTCATCAGGTTCCACAGATCTTTCAGGCCCAGGTTGCGATACAACAGGCAGCCCACCAGAACCCCGTAGGTCACCGCCACCACGGCGGCTTCCGTGGGCGTAAACAGGCCAGAACGCAGGCCACCCAGAATAATCACCGGAGCAAACAACGCAGGCAGCGCGGCCTTGAAACTGGGCCAAAGCTCCGGCCGATCAACCGTTTCCGGATCTTCCCAACGATACTTGCGAGCGAAGAACAGCGCAGGCGCCAACAGCGACACGCCCGCCAGAATACCGGGGAACAACCCCGCTGCGAACAGCGCCCGTAAATCCACACCCGGCACCACAATGGAATAGAGAATCAGGGCAATGGACGGCGGAATCAGAATCGCCGTGGAAGACGATGCGGCAATCAATGAGGCCGAGAACGGCTGGGGATAACCGGCCTTCTTCATACTCGGCAACATCACCATGGCCACGGCGGCCGCATCGGCCGGGCCGGAACCACTCATACCACCCATAATCAGGCACACCAGCACCGCCACCACAGTCAGCCCGCCATGGCGCGGGCCGATAATCGCCTGGGCAAAGCGCACCAGGCTGGCCGCCACCCCGGCCCGCTCGAAAATCAGCCCGGTCAGGATAAACAGCGGAATCGCAATCAGCGGGTATTTCGCCACACTGTTGTAGGTGTTGGTGCCAAAGGTGCCGAGCATGGCGGGCGGCAACCCGGCCACAATACCCACAACACCGCCAACCCCCAGCGCGATTGCCACCGGTACGCCCAGCAAAAGCGCCAGCAGAAAACTGCCAATCATCAGCAGATCAGGACTCATGAATCACCTCCGGCTCCTGTTTACCGCGAAGGCGATCCACCAGGCTCTGAGTCATCCGGATAATGATGGCCAGCGACAGCAACGGCAGCCAGATAACGTAAATCCAGTTCGGCAACCCCAGCCCCGGCGACAGCGACTCCCACTCGTACTCTTGCAGGGCAAAGGTACTGCCGTACCAGACCATCACGCCCAGCACGATCACACCCGCCAGCCACTGCAGCAGATAAACCACTTTGCACGCCCACCGGGGCAGATAGTGTTCCACCAGCTCGATACGGATGTGCTGGTTTTGGCGCGCCGCCACGGCGGCCCCGGCAAAGGTAAGCACCACCAGGAAAAACACCGAAAACTCTTCGGTAAAGGCAAAAGATGCATCCGTTGCGTAGCGGACAATCACATTACCCAGACTGATCCCACATATGGCAATCAGCGCAATGGTGGCCAGCCAGGCCTCCGGGCGGAACTTGGGAAAACGGCGAGGCATGGGCACTCCGGGTTGGGAAGCGCGCCCGCCATCAAAAGCGGGCGCAAGGCTTGGCGTGAATTACGGGTTACGGTTCGCGACCGCGTCCTGGGCCTGCTTGATCAAATCTTCACCAATCCGTGAGCTCCACTTGTCGTACACCGCCTGGGTGGCCTTTTTGAAGGCTTCACGCTGCTCTGGGGTCAGCTCGGTCACTTCCACGCCACGCTCCTTGATGGCCGCCAGAATACCCTCAACCTCGCTGCGGGATTTTTCGATTTCCCATTGGCCTGCATCGATGGCGGCCTGCTGCAACAGCGCCTGATCTTCCGCGCTGAACTGATCCCAAACCCGGTTGCTGATGGCGAAGACCAGCGGGTCGGCCATGTAATGCCAGCGGGTCAGGTACTTCTGGCCCACCTGGTCGATACGCGCCACATCAAAAACCGACAGAGGGTTTTCCTGGCCATCCACGGCACCGGTGGTGAGCGCTGGCTTGGCGTCTGCCCAGCTCATCTGGGTAGGGTTGGCGCCGAGCGCCGTGAAGGTATCCTGGAACAATGGTGAACCCACCACCCGGATTTTCAGTCCATCCAGATCCGATGGCTCATCAATCATCAGTTTGGAGTTGGACAGTTCGCGGAACCCATTCTCGCCCCAGGCCAGCGGGGTTACGCCCCGCTTCTTGATGGCGGCAAAGACCGCCTCCCCCGCCTCACCCTGGGTAATGGCATCAATCGCAGCGTAGTCCGGCATCAAAAACGGCAGCGAAAACAGGTTCAACTCCGGCACCTGGGGCGACCAGTTAATGGTGGAGCCCACCGCCATATCAATCAACCCGGAGCGCATGGCGGAGAATTCCTTGGTCTGGTCGCCGGAGACCAGCTGGGAATTGCTGTAGATTTTCATGTTGATGCGCCCCTCAGAGCGCTCTTTCACCAGCTCCACCCATTTGTCGGCGGCCTGGCCCCAGGGAAATGCGGACGGCAGCACGGTCGACACGGTGTATTCGTCTTTATACTGGGCGTGTGAGACGGCGCTGAACATAAAGGTTGCTGCGGCAGTAGCAGCCAGAAATGCGCGACGATTCAACATAATTTTATCCTTTCTTATTGGAGCAGACAGGGCCACTCATGCGCGGCCAGGCAGCGGGAACGAACCGCGATTATAGAAATGCCGTGGATAGGTGGCAATACAAACAAAAGTCCCAGAGGACGGCTTTTTACAGCAACTGGTAGGGCCGTTCCAGGGCCTGGCGAATATCCGCGATCGAGAACACCCGGGCAAATTCGGCAAAACGCTGCCCTTGGAACCAGAGCTGCACGACTGGCAGTGAGAAAATCCCCTGCGACGCGCACAGTGCCATGGCGGCCTGCTGGCAATCGATATAGGCCGTTGTAACCCTGGGGAATTCGCGCGCAACCAGCGCCTTCAGCTGCGGTTTTATAGCCTGGCAAACGCCACAGTGGGCGCCGCCAAACAACAGTAAGACAGCCTCGCTGATTTCAAGGAGGTCGGTTAACTGCTTTTCGGTGACGACGGAGATCATCGGTTGAGGTTTCGAGTCTGGGCAATGGAATTCAAGCGACGGCGTCATCTGACCTCATTCGCCTTACGATACTGTCCACGGTAATCAAACACCCGCTCCTGCACCTGCCAGTAATGCTTGTGCTTACGGGCAATGACAAAATCCGGGGCGGGTAACAGGGCCTGCATTTCCAGCACCTCACTGGCCTGATGGAACGTTTTCGGCGCCTGGCCGCTGGCAAACCGGCGGCCAAACAACTTGTTGAATACCGCACGCTGGCCCGGTTTACTGAAATCAAACCACTCCCGGAGCTCTTCGCCGTCTTCACCATGGTAGGTCATGCTCAGCCTGGCACCGTCAACACTCAATGAGAGCCCGGCACAACGAATCACCATGGCGTCTTTGAGTCTGAGGGCATCCCGTAACTGGTCGTCCGGGTCAATAATAGCCTTCTGGCAATGCCCGCAGTTGCGGGCGGCAATGTCGTTTTCACCACCGCAGTGGGGGCATTCCTTGAATCGGAACCGGTAATCGCACTGCGCCGGGCGCGAGGCCTCTCCCTCCGGCGGCTCCAGCAGCCCCTGGCACCGGCGGCCGTAGTGTTCGAAAACCCGGCCGTCGTTGTCGGTTTTGCCCCAGAAGATATTGGCAAAACCGCAGCCCGGGCAGAATACCTGAACCGGCTGACTGTCCGGGTTCGGCTTGGGCTCACCCACCTCCGGGTGGTGCAGGTTCACATGGTTGCCAGCGTAGTCGATGACCAAGCAATCTTTTTTGCCTCTATCCAGCCGTAATCCACGGCCCACCATCTGCTGGTAAAGACTCACTGACTGGGTCGGCCTTAGAATGGCAATCAAATCCACATGGGGCGCATCAAAGCCCGTGGTCAGCACCGACACGTTCACCAGATACTTCAACTGGCGCTGTTTGAAGCGCTGGATGCACGCATCCCGATCTTTCCCATCAGTGGCCCCGGTTACCAGAGCGGTTTGCGGCTCCGGCAGATAACCGCAAATCTCGCGGGCATGCTCAACGGTCGCCGCGAAGATCATCACCCCCTGGCGCTCGGCTGCCAGGGCCATCACCTGCTCAATGATGGCCCGGGTCACCCGCTTGTATTTGCCCAGCAACCGGTTCACATCCCGCTCGGCGTATTCGCCAAAACGATCCTGGGGCAGCGCCGAGAAATCGTATTGCGCCACGGCGGCGTTTACCAGTTCCGGCGGCGTGAGATAGCCCCGGTTGATCATGTAACTCAGTGGCAATTCGTAAATGCAGTGCCGGAACGGTTTGCTGTCATCATCTTCCGAGCCCCGAACAAAGCCCCGGTAGTGAAAACGGTAAATCCAACCCATGGCCAGCCGGTAAGGCGTGGCGGTAAGGCCAAGCACTTTCAGGGCATCGTTCTGCTGGCGCAGAAACTCGATGATGCGTTGATACTGGCTGGTATCTTCGCCACTGACCCGATGGCATTCGTCGATAATCACCAGCGAATATTCATCCCGAAAGGCCTCAAGATTTGCCGCCACCGACTGCACGCTGGCAAAGGTCACTTGATGCAGATTCTCTTTGCGCTTCAGTCCCGCCGAAAAGATACCACCGGTCAAACCATAGCTTTCGTATTTGGCGTGGTTTTGCTCAACCAGCTCTTTTACGTGCGTTAGCACCAGAATCTTGCGCCGCGCCAGCCGGGCCAGTTCGGCAATCACCAGGCTTTTACCCGCGCCCGTAGGCAGCACAATCACCGCCGACTCATCGGATTTGCGGAAATGATCCAGCGTGGCGTTTACGGCCTCTTGCTGGTAAGGGCGGAGCTTAAAGGCGGGGCTCATTGGCAAAAAAGACTCTCCAGAGCACCAGAATCAATGATGATGCCCACCCGGCCCGTGCACATGGCCATGGGCGATCTCATCGGCATCTGCGGCGCGCACGTCCATAATTTCAATGTCGAAGGTCAGGGTTTTGCCCGCCATCGGATGGTTGGTGTCTACATCGGCAAACTTGTGCCCGACCTTGGCCACCATTACATGGCGCGGGCCCTGCTCGGTTTGCACCTGAGCGATCATGCCCGGCTTCCAGCGCTTGGCGCCCACCAGATGCTTGATGGGGACACGCTGAATCGCATCAGGCTTGCGGGCACCGTAGGCTTTATCCGGAGTGACGGTAATACTGAAGGTGTCGCCTGCCTCGCGGCCTTCCAGCGCCTCTTCCAGGCCCCGGATAATACCGCCGTGGCCATGCAGGTAGGCGTTCGGTTCGCCACCCCGGGAGTTTTCTACTTCATTGCCCTGTTCATCACGCACGCTGTAATGAAACAAGACCACCTGATTCTTTTCGATTGGCATTTTGGCAATCTCTTTGCTGATAAATGGGCGTCCATTGTAACTGGCCCGCGGCCAAAACACCGATCTATGGTACCGTTCCAAAAAAGGAGAAGCACTCTATGAGCCCAGAGTTACCTTATTCCCAGGCCTGTGAAAATAACAAAGGCCCGATTCTGGAACATCTGCAACGTATCTTTACGGAACCCGGCACCGTGCTGGAAATAGGAACAGGTACCGGCCAGCATGCGGAGCATTTCGCCGCCGCTCTGCCCCACCTACAATGGCAACCCACAGACCACCCCGCAGCTGCACATCTGGCAAATTCCCGGCTAGAGCAAGCAGCTTTACCCAACATCCTTCCCATGCTTCAACTGGACGTCGCTGAGAATCCCTGGCCCGCCTGCGACTTCCGCTGGGCTTTTTCAGCGAACACCGCGCATATCATGGCGTGGGAAGAGGTAGGGCTGATGTTTCAGGGAATCGGCGCCCAGCTTCCACAGGAAGGCGCCTTTTGTCTTTATGGCCCCTTTAAGCATCGCGGCGAATTCACCAGTGAAAGTAACCGGGCTTTTGACCAGTCCCTGAAATCCCGGGCGCCACACATGGGCATCCGGGATATAGAGACACTGTCAGAACTCGCGATAAAACAAGGCCTGGCGCTGAAGGAAAACCATTGCTTGCCAGCAAACAATGAACTTTTGGTATTCGTTCGCACCAACTAACGCGCCAAAAAAACGCTCAATGTTGTACCTTGCTGACGATTTTCAGCGGAGCTGGCTTTCGGGATTCTGAAGCCAGAATGCGATCTGCGTCCAGCGACGCAATTGACACTCGGTTATCCGCTGGCACATCTCCGCTGAGCTGAAGCTCAAGATAACGAAGGGCGCAAACCCGGAGAAAAGAGGTGAAATTGCCGAGGTCGTGCCCGGCATCTATGGATTCATGATAGAGCCGCGTAATCATTTGCGGCAGGTTCATACCATCACGTTCCGCCAGCTCGGCCAACGCCTGCCAGAACGCGTTTTCCATACGGACACTGGTAACCATACCATCGATACGCAGGGAGTGGGTTTTGCTGACCCAAAGCTCGGGATCGGCATTGATAAAGAGCTTGCACATAGAGGCCTCCCTGACACACTTTTGGGGCCAGCCTGCCAGCCCCGCCGAAGCATTAACCCAGCAACTTGAAGAACTGCGCTAACCACGCCGGGTGCGCCGGCCATGCCGGAGCCGTTACCAGATTAGCATCGGTTACCGCCTGATCAACCTCGATGCCTGCAAAGATTCCCCCTGCCAACTCTACTTCCGGCTGGCAAGCAGGATAAGCGGAACACTTGCGCCCCTTCAGCACACCTGCGGCTGCCAAAAGCTGAGCCCCGTGGCAGATGGCCGCTACCGGCTTATCGGCTTCAAAGAAGTGACGAACCATGGCCTTCACCTCCGGGTTAAGACGCAGATACTCCGGTGCCCGACCGCCCGGAACTACCAGCGCATCGTAATCCGCCGGATTCAGCCCGTCGAAGGTAGCGTTCAGGGCGAATCGGTGGCCCGGCTTTTCCGTGTATGTCTGATCGCCTTCAAAATCATGAATCGCGGTGGCTACGGTGTCACCCGACTTTTTGCCCGGACAGACCGCATGAACCGTATGGCCCACCGCTTGTAGTGCCTGAAAGGGCACCATGGTTTCATAGTCTTCGGTAAAATCACCGGTAATCATCAATACCTTCTTACCACTCATAACCATCTCCTTGTACTTGTTTTGTAGCGATTGGAAACAGTAGCAATAGTCGGGATCATTTGGGTATTAAAGGGCTACTACAAATCCACCAGCAGTCGCCGAGTTAATTGGCGCAACGCCTGTTTCGGATAAATTATTGTGGTAGGTGCAATGAGCGCATCCTACTACATCGGAGCAGTAGCAGGTAGTATTGCAGTGGCGTCAGGCAGGTCACTTTCATGTGGCTCACGGATGAGTGATTTATTAGTCTTTATGTCGAAAAACCCAACTTTGAAATTCAAAGGCTGGCACGAATTCTACATCCTTAATTCTGAGGTTATCGATAGAGGCTCACCTGCAAGAAAAATGTTCTATGCAAAGTCTATCTCGAAACAGAAGGTCGCCTAAATGAAAAACATTGGCTTTCTTCTGTTAGCGTCTGCTTGTGCAGCGATCGCTCATTTGTTTTTCAATATTGCAGGCGAGTGGGCAGCAAGCATTTTATTACTAATCGCACTATACGGGCTGATCCGCAATCAAAAGCCGTCAAAATTTGGAAAAAACGGGCAAGGACAAGATTAAACCGTCGTTTGCCAAGGTAGCGGGTACCTGCCAACTTATCTGCAGGTGCCCCCGGGGCAGTTACCTGACAATGCACATTCAACATGCATGCCCTCAGTCAACCCCATGAATGAAATTCCAGATAACCCAATTAAATCGCACCCTGCTCCACCAGGTTGCAATATTGCCCCCGGAAATACAGCAACGGCTTAGTGGCAGTGCGCGCCTGGGCGTTCAGAGCTTTCACCTCACCAATCACAATCAAATGATCACCAGCGGCGTGTTCCGCGTGGATTTCGCAATCCAGCCAGTGCAGACTCCCCGCAATCACTGGATTGCCCAGTGGTGATGTGTGCCAGTCTGTTCCCAGCCACTTGTCTTCACCTTGCCGGGCGAACCGGTTAGACACCGCTACCTGCTCACCAGACAGGATATTCACCGCAAACCGACCGGCGCGGCGGATTTTGGGGTAGCTGTAGGAGTTGGCCATGACACTAAACGACACCAGCGGTGGCTTGGTCGAAACGCTATAGAACGACTGGCAGGTAAAGCCAATCGGTTCGTCATCGACCTGCGAGGTAATCACCGTAATCCCGGAGGCATAATGGCCCAGCGCCTCGCGAAAACGAAGCGGCTCAATGGCCGTAGCGGCGCAAGACATGGCATCAGGCTCCCGTCAGTTCACGCCGGACAATATCAGCACCTGCACTCAATGCACTGAGCTTGCCCCTGGCCACCTGGCGGGAGAGCGGCGCCATGCCACAGTTAGTGCACGGATACAGCTGGTCGGCATCAACAAACTGCAGTGCTTTACGCAGGGTATCCGCCACTTGCTCGGGTGTTTCGATACAGTTGGTTGCCACATCAATGGCACCCACCATGACCTTTTTGCCGCGAATCAGCTCCAGCAACTCGATGGGCACCCGGGAGTTCTGGCATTCCAGCGAGATCAGATCAAGGTTGGAGCGTTGCAGCCGGGGAAAGACTTCTTCGTACTGCCGCCATTCCGAGCCCAGGGTCTTTTTCCAGTCGGTATTGGCCTTGATGCCATAGCCATAGCAAATGTGTACGGCGGTCTCACATTTCAGCCCTTCAATGGCTTTTTCCAGCGCGGCGATCCCCCAGTCGTTCACCTCGTCAAAAAACACGTTAAAGGCCGGTTCATCAAACTGGATGATATCAACACCGGCCGCTTCCAATTCCTTTGCTTCCTGGTTAAGGATCTTCGCAAACTCCCAGGCGAGCTTTTCACGGCTTTGATAATGGGCATCGTACAGCGTGTCGATCATAGTCATGGGGCCTGGCAGGGCCCACTTGATCGGCTGGCCGGTTTGCGAACGCAGAAACCGGGCATCCTCAACAAAGACCGGCTTTTGACGGCTGACGGCACCAACCACCGTTGGCACGCTGGCGTCGTAACGATTGCGAATCCGAACCGTCTCGCGCTTCTCGAAATCCACACCATCCAGGTGCTCGATGAAAGTGGTCACGAAATGCTGGCGGGTCTGCTCGCCATCGCTGACAATATCAATCCCGGCCCGCTGCTGTTCCTGCAGAGACACCCGCAAGGCATCCTGTTTACCTTCAATCAATTCCTCGCCTTGCAGTTTCCAGGGCGACCAGAGTGTCTCCGGCTCCGCAAGCCAGGACGGTTTGGGCAGACTGCCTGCGGAAGATGTGGGCAACAATGTTTTCACGATGAATAGCCTTTTGCTTATATTGAATTAAACCGCGGAATCCGCAACGTAGTTAGCCGACCATTGCTCAAGCAGCTGGCGATAGGGCTTGATGAAGTAAGTCTCGGCAAACTTCCCCTGGGCAACCGCCAACTGGCTACGCTCCTCACGGTCATAAACAATATTCGTGGGGGAATGATCCGGATTCTTGAGATTCGGCTGATACTGGTCTCCAGCGGGCTGGTGAGCGTTATAAATCTCCGGGCGATAGATTTTCTGGAAGGTTTCCATGGTGCTGATGGTGCTGATCAACTCCAGGCTGGTGTAGTCATTCAGCAAATCGCCAAAGAAATAGAACGCCAGGGGCGCCACACTGTTTGCAGGCATGAAATAACGCACCTGAAGGCCCATTTTCCGGAAATAGCTTTCGGTCAACGAAGACTCGTTGGGCTGGTATTCCACACCCAGCACCGGGTGTTCATTGTCGGTGCGGTGGTAGATTTTGCTGTCGGACACGCTGAGGCAGATCACCGGCAGTTTGGCAAAGTTTCGGGCGTAGGCAGCCGAATTCACAAAGTAGCTGAAGAGCTTGCCGTGCAGATCGCCAAACTTCTCTGGCACGCTGAATGCCGAGCGGTTCCTGTTGTGCTCCAGTAACCACACGCTGAAATCGTAATCCCGCACGTAGGACGAAAAATTATTCCCCACAAGGCCGTCAATGCGCTGGTTGGTCTGGGTGTCCACAATGTTGGTTTTAAGCATTTCAATGGCCGGGAAGCTGGCGCCTTCATCACCTTCTCCCACCTTCATATCCACAGACACGATTTCCAGTTCAACCGAGTACCGATCACCCTTGGGATTATCCCAATGGGCCAGAGCGTTAAACCGGTCGTCAATCATCTGCAAGGCATTGCGCAGGTTCGCGCGGCGATTTTCCCCGCGAGCCAGGTTAGCGAAATTGGTGGTCAGGCGAGTGTTGTCTGCTGGCTGATAGTCTTCATCAAAGCTGATGCGCTTTATCGCAAAGGTAAATTCGGTGTTCATGGCAATCCGTTATCCTGGTGCGTCTGTTAAAACCTGCAGGCATTCTAAGAAAGCCAAGCCATGAACAAAAATGATATAAAATCATAAATCCATGAATATTGCTCACCAACAGAACATTCAACGATCAGAGCCTGGTTAGAGCTGGCTTCATTGCCCGCCCAGTTCGCTGGGTACTGCAGGAGGCTGAAAGCCAGCGACCGTGATACCATCGCGGCCCTGCCACCACCATGGTGGTGGCAGCATCATATTCAGAGGCGCGACGGCAAAATCCGCCGAAGTACACAGGGTAAGGGCTATGATTATTTGTGGAGTAGAGTTAACCGGCAGCGATGCAGTGGTGTGTTTGCTGAATATGGACAGGGGCCAGTTCAACCTCCCGGACTGCAAGGTTCGCAAACTGTCACTGCCGAAAAACCACAGCCGAGAAGACTTGCTGAAGTTTCAGGCTGCTTTTGCCGATCTGATGGCGGAATACGGTGTAGGCGGCATCGCGATCAAGGAGCGGATGCAGAAAGGCAAGTTTGCCGGAGGCGCCGTCAGCTTTAAAATGGAAGCGGCCATTCAACTGATCGACAACGACGAGCTCAGCGTTTCCCTGGTGCCTCCGGCGCAGATCAAGTCGACCCTGGCGTCCAACCCGCTGCCGGTGGATTTCGCCGAGACCGGGCTGAAAGCCTTTCAGGAAGCCGCCTTTATCACCGCCTACGTAGCACAACTGAACAGCAGCAAAGGCGCCTAATACACCTGCTGTTCGGCAACCTCCGTGCTGTCTTCCGCCACGTCGTGTTTTTTCTCAGATTCCCGGAGTTTAAGCAGCGCGATGCCGAACACCCGCGCGGTGAAAATAATCCCGAGCAGATTCGGCTCTGCAAATGCTCCGACAATATTGGTGGGCACGATACTCAGTAACACCTGAACAAACCCCGGGGTCTCCGGAACCTTTACGGTTTCAGAAGACACGAGTTAATGAGCAGTCTATCCAGTACGTCAAAGCCGGGGATTCTGGTCAGCATCGGCCTGTGAGTAAACCGGTAGTGCCACGTAGGTTACTCACAAAACTTGTGGATAACTGTGTTGGGAACCTCGGATTAACCTGCTGGAAGCCCCGTGGCACAAGGGTTTTCGACAGTTGGTGCAAAAATAGGCTATACGGACGTGATATATGGATATAAAACATTAATCTCAGAAAGCATAAAAAAGCGGGTACAGAAACGGAGATCACACCGGGGATGATCAACAGCCTGCCCAGTTACTCACAGAAGCTGTGGATAACGTTGTTGGGAAGCCATGACTAACTAGCCGAAAGCCCCATACTGCAAGGGCTCACAGCAATTGATGCAAAAATGGACGATGGGTACCCGCACCTACGACATCTGTTCTTCAAACTGGCTCAATGCCTGCAATGCCTCCGTGCCATAAACGACAGAGGGGCCGCCGCCCATCAGAATAGCCACAGAGACCGTTTCTGCAATTTCATCCCGCGTAGCGCCAGCCTCCAATGCATCATGAACGTGAAACGCAATGCAGCCGTCGCATCGGACCGTAATCGCAATACCCAACGCAATCAATTCTTTGGTTTTGCTATCAAGCGCCCCGGGCTTGGTGCTGGCCTCGTGAAGTGCAGAAAATCCTTTCATAACGTCGGGAATTTCCATACCCAACTTGTCCATCCATACCTTGAGTTCCTCAAAGCTTTCGGGAAAGTTTTTCATAGAAGCCTCCTGAATGGCTGAAACCGACCCTCGCCTTTTTTAAAAATAGCACAAGCCAGCTCAGCCAGGGCCCGCGACCACCTAACCGTTTTATGCGCTCGGGCCACCAAATCCATACAGGTTCAAACCCGCGTAACAACATTGGCGGATTCTCGTGTTTCAGCAGTTACCCTTTTTCGCCTGACCCGGCGGGCAGAAATGGCCACGAGACTTGCGGTAAGAACGGCGATCATCATCGTCATTGCGACGGCGGTCATAATCATAATCGCGATCGTAATTGCGATGGTCTTTGGTCGTAATAGCCGTTCCCGCTGCGGCACCAACGGCACCGCCGAGAATCGCACCATCTCTTCCACCGACCTCGTTGCCAATGGCGGCCCCGAGTGCGCCGCCAATACCACCACCCAGCGCGGCGGCGGCGGTGTCATCCGCAACGGCGCCCAGTGAGGTGACGGTCAGAGATAAAAAAACCAGCAGTGGCTTCATGTTCATGATGTAAATCCCATAATTCAGGTGGTCTGACCTGCCCTGTACCGCAGGCCGGAGAGCATATTCTCCTTCCCCCCCCGGGCACTTGTCAGCTTTTAACCATTTGAGAATATCAGAATCACACGACAAGCCACCTCTTACAGTTCCTTTATACTTCAATAGGTTAAAAGTGTTTAACAGAGACTGACCGCACCTCTGTATCGGGATGCCTGGTGAAATCAGAAGCCATGGTTCTCACGTGGGTAGGCGATATTTCGAGTGGATCAGAAAACGTTCATATGTGGGGGGGGCAACGGGAAACTTACGCACAAAACCTGTGGATAACTGTGTTGGGAACTTCGGGTTAACTAGCTATAAGCCCCATGCCACGGGGGCTCAGGAAAGTTGATGCAAAAATGGACGATGCGCGGAGACTTGCAGCAGAAAAAAACCTGGCGAACGCCGGTTCTGATTTCCTCGTTTACGCCATCAAATCCGAAAACACTCTGGCAAACGCACGAAAATCGCCAAGATGTTTACTGCAAATGGCATACACAATCTCCCAGTTCACATCGTCATAATTGTGAACCATCACATTCCGGAATCCGACAGACTTCCGCATGCGAGCTGCCAGTTCAGGGTCGATAATGCCCGACTGCGCCAGCGCTTCAAATGCCTGCCCCATGGTTTTTGGTGCTGTCGCTTCAGTGTGCTCGGCAAGCCAATGGGAGGCAATGTCGACACACATCTGTACCGCTCGGGTGAGGTTCAGCGAAATGATGTCTTGGGCATCCAGATCAACCAGCAGAGTATCCAGGTCTTCCGGTAGGCGGGATTCCACACGCTGAATGCAGCGCCGGAGGGACTCCAGTTTCTGTGCTACGAGTTGTTCATCCATGCGTTGCGTCGACCTTCGAGGATACGTTTCTGGTAAGGGACAAAGTCTTCGTTTTCCATAATATTACGATAAATCAGATCACCCCATTGGTGGCGTGTGCCAACAACCTGTATGCCGGTGCTGACTATCTGGTGCAGCAGAGGCTGCCCGGCCGTGCGCAAGTCCACCAAGTCCACAGGGCGATTGAAGGCCAAAGCAATGGCTTCGGTTAAAGCAATACGCTCATCCGCACCAAGCTCTTTGTCCGCCTGAACGGCAACATCGATATCGCTGTCTGGCCGGGCCGTTCCCCGAGCCATGGAGCCAAAGAGCGCCGCAACCCGTATATGCGGAAAACCGGCCAGTAACTCGCTGAGCTTCTCGATATCAGGATGTTTGGGTAGATCAGGAGCCATGGTTTTTGCCTGGAATGTTTAAGCTCCGAGTGTATCAGAAAGCGTTCAGGCGGTCGGGCTAACAAAGAAACTTTACCCACAAAAGCTGTGGATAACTGTGTTAGAAACCTCGGGTTAACTAGGCAACACCTTTGCGCCACGGGGGCTCAGGAAAGCTGATGCAAAAACGGACGATAGCTATGAATCTGCCATAAACAGGGCGCCGAAACTCAATAGGAAACCATAGAGACCATCCACCTGCCATAGCGTTCTCTGATCATCAAATGAATAGATTCAGCCTAGGAGTCTGCGCGGCAGAAGTGTTTTGAGCAAGTGCCTCCGCCGCGCCGAATCACGGTTGTGCCCGAGAGTATATGCGCAGTATCCAACCGGATAGAGTCACGATTTTCTATTCAGGCAATCAAGACGGTTATAGACAAGTTCACAACCGTAGCCCGACCACTCAGCACGGCCCGGCACGCCGCCTCAGGTCGCCTA
>NZ_PXNP01000031.1 GCF_003007675.1 Marinobacter fuscus
CCCGGCTTATTCATGAGGCCGACCTGAAAACGAAGATGGCGAGAGGTTTTCTCTTGTAGAATCAGGATGTTCCTGCCAGAACACGATTCAAGAGGACCACTCGCCATGGGTGAAAGCCTATCCACCTGGACGCCCTCATGCAACGGCTCTGTCCGTGTTGAGCTGAGCGGCCAGCGCACCACCAGCGACAGCGGCGCCCTGCTGCTGCGTGAAGCCCTCGACAACAGCGGCGTGATCGAGGCGCTGGAAGACAATCTGGTCGATCGACGCCACCCGCTGCGCATCCGTCATTCGCTGGCCAGCCAGTTGCGTACCTTGGTGCTGCAGCGTGCGATGGGCTGGATCGATCTCAGCGATACCGACACGCTGCGCCGTGACCCGCTTTGGCAGTTGGCCTGCAGCGATGCACGCGGCATGACACCCCTGGTCCAGGACCGGCCGTCTCAAGCCACGCTGTCGCGGCTGCTGAGCTGCCTCGGTCGTAACGACAATATCGATGCCGTGCACGAAGGCCTGTTGCGGCTGGTGGTCTGGCGCCTGACCTCGCTGCAGAACGGTGAACGTCCCAAACAGCTGACGCTGGACATCGATGGCCTGCCGATCGAGGTGCATGGCCATCAGGGCGGGTCGGCCTATCATGGCCTTTACGGGGCCCGCATCTACTCGCCGCTGGTCGCATCGTTGGCGGAGACCGGCGACATGGTGGGCGGCCTGCTGCGCGAGGGCAACGCCGGCCCGGCAGAGAACGCCGACACCTGGATCCCGCATCTGGTACGACGACTCAACGAGAGCACCGGGGCACAGGTTCGTGTGCGCATCGACGCCGGTTTTACCGATAACGCGACGCTGGAGGCCCTGGAGGATCGGGAGATCGAATACCTGGGCCGGTTGCGCAGTCACACCGGTCTACAGAAGCTGGCAGCACCGCTCCTGAAGCGGCCACCCGGCCGGCCACCCGAGCAGCCTCGCGAGTGGTGCCACGATCTGGAGTACCAAGCCGGCTCCTGGTCGGCACCGCGGCGCGTAGTGCTGGTGGTGCAGGAACGCCCCGATGACCTGCTGCTGCATGCCTTCTTCCTGGTCACCAACCTCAGCAAGTTCGACTGGCCGCCAGAGAAGGTCCTAGCACTCTATCGCAAGCGCGGCAGCGCCGAGGCGCACATGGGCGAGGTGAAATCAGCACTCGACGTGCATCTCTCCTCGACCGACCGCGGCGCTTCCACCGTTCAAGAGGTGATGGCCCGCAACGAAGTGAGTCTGCTACTGAGTCTCTACGCCTACCAGGTCCTGCATGGCCTGCGCTGCCTGCTGGAGCGGCAGACCCGGCAAGGCTGGAGCCTCAGCCGGATGCGCGAGCAGGTGCTGAAGGTCGCCGCCACGCTGAGGCTGCACGCTCGGCGAATCACCGTTCATCTGGGGGCCGCCGCCGACAAGTGGTGGCCGACGCTGCTGAAGGGGCTGCCGAAGCTGACCGCACTGAGCTGACGCTCCTGCGAGACCACCACAGCATCAGAAAGCGAGCGACCGGAGCGGCGGTCGGCGATCACGGCTGCTTGGACGGTCGCAATTGATTCCAAAGAGCTATAAGTAAGTAGGAAAAGGGCTGCGTTCTGGCATTACTCAACAGCCACTCGCGCTGAAGATGCGAATCCTGATAAGCAATGCCAACAGCCAGTACCTTCAGACCGCTCAATCAGCGCCCTCGTGAATAAGGCGGGTTGAGAGCTACCGTACTTGACAAAACTACCCCCAGAGCACTCCCAATGAAAGGCGATAAGCATACAAAGCAATTGGTGAATGAGTCGAGAACAGATACCACAATAGCGCATAACAAAAACCACTAGCCATTCATTTTTTGCATTTCTGGTTTCACATTTATCGCCTAGCTGTAAAGCTCTTCTTGACTAGTATCAGTTATCCGAATGCCAACATTTTATAAAAACGATAAAAGTTGAAGTAATCACATAAACCAAAAATCCAAAAGGAAAGTCTATGCTTCACCGTTCATCGGTCTTTGATAATTTCGGCTTTATTGATCTTTTCCCAAAACGCCTTGTCTTCTACGGACATTATCAAATATGGAACACTTCGAATCCCTACCGCAGTCTTAGTTGGAATCGAAAAGGGGTTTTTCAGTTCCGAAGGTATTGAGGTTGAACCTGTTTTCTTCAAGAGCGGTGCAGAGATCGCTCCTGCCGTTGCAACTGGCCAAGTAGATGTAGCCGCGACAACATCCGGCGCACCTCTATTTAACGCACTATCCCGCGGCATAGAAGTAAAGATAGTGGCCGATGCCCTCCGACTAGAGAAAGGTTCGCCAGGCGGCGACCCGACCTCAATTGTTGCATCAAAAGCCTTTCTCGAAATGATAAAGGGATCAAACAAGTCCCTTGAAGGTGCAAAAATCGGTATTACTGCACCTGGTCAAATATTAGACATGATTGTACGAGAGTATATCGACTCTTCTGGCCTCGATATCAATGATGTTGACCTCGTTTCAATGCCGATGCCCGACATGCTAGTTGCATTGGAAAATAACGCCATTGATACAGCAATTATGCTAGATCCCTTCACGACATTTGCGATCAAGCGGGGAATTGGCGAAGTACTTATCCGAGGCTCAGATGTAGTTCCCGGAATTCAACAAGCCTTTCTTCTTTACAGCAACAACCTCGCCAATGAAAATCACGAGCTTGGCCAGAAATTTATGAATGGTTACTACAAAACAAATTCATGGCTAAGAAAGTCTCTAGTAACGGAAGAAGGTCGAAAAGAAATTGCTGACATCTATCAAAAATACATCCCGAGCAGAAATAAAGCCATCTATGAGGAGATCGCTTTAAGTGTTGCAGTAGAAGATTTGAGCATCAATGTCGACGGCCAATATGGGCTTCTGTGGCAAATCGATAAACTGAAGGAACGTGGATTACTTCGTGGAGATCCAGAAATAAAAAATCAGGTGGACTCGTCATTTATCTCCGGATTTAATAATCACTCTAATGTATCGGGTGATGTAAATGAATGATCCCAAGATACGCATCAGTAATGTGATTAAGAGCTACGGTGGAGAACGCAACAGGTTCACTGCTATCGATGGAGTGAGCGTTGACGTTAAATCAGGAGAGTTTCTTTGCATTGTCGGCCCCAGTGGCTGTGGCAAGTCTACGTTACTGAAGATGTGTGGACACCTCGAAGAGCCAACAAAGGGGCGCATAGAGATGGCACACGAAGATCCATCCAGGCCACTAAATGCCATGATCTTCCAGCAAGAGTCTGTGTTCCCTTGGATGACCGTCGCAGAAAACGCTGCTTACGGCATAAAAACAACAGGTGGTTGGAAAGGCAAAGAGAGTCAGGAAAAAGTCGACTATTTCTTGGAAAAAACTGGCCTAAGTGCTTTCAAAAAATTCGTAAGCGCCGTTAAATCGACCCGCTTGCCCTAATCGTATTGAGCCACTTTTTTCGAAGCCGGCAACTCGGCATTCCAGGGCAGCAACGCTTCGAGCTTCTCCAGCGTGTCGGACTCAGCAATGCGTTCCAACACATGGTGGATATAAGCTGAAGGCTCCAGGCCATTGGCCTTGGCGGTTTCGATGAGCGAATAGCAGGTGGCGCTGGCTTTCGCCCCTTGTGAGGTATCGGCGAAGAGCCAGGCCTTTCTGCCGAGGGCAAACGGGCGGATGGCGTTCTCGGCTCCGGCATTGCTGATCTTCAGGTCACCGCGCTCACAGTAGCCGACCAGGTAGTCCCATTGGTTCAGGGTGTAATCCATGGCCTGACGGGTAAGCAGGCCTTTCATCACCTTGGGGGCATTTTTCTCCAGCCAGGCTTTAAAGGCGTTCAACAACGGCAGACTCTTTTCCTGGCGAACCCGATATCGCTCCGCGTCGCTCAGATCCCGGGCGGCCTTTTCAATGGCGTACAGTTTGCGGATGTGGCTCAGGGCTACATCCGCCTTTGAGGGTTGGCCTTTTTTGCCTTTGGCCGGTGCCGCCCGGGACGCCTCCACGTACTTACGTCTCGCGTGATCCCAACACCCGATCCGCGTCAGCTTGTTCGTGGCACAGACCTGCCCATAGCCGGAATAGCCATCGGCTTGCAGAATGCCCTGGAAGTCATCCAGCAGACGCACCGGTACCTTGCCACCTCGTGATGGATCATACTCGAACAGAACCGAAGGTTTTCCCGGTGGACCACCCCGGGTGACCCACATCCATTTGTCGGATTGGGCGGTCTTACCGTCTTCCTTGAGCACCTGGATCCGGGTTTCATCGGCTTGCAGGTAATCACCGCTATTCTGGGTTTCCCGCATCAGGTTGATCAGCGGCTGGAAGACGTCATTCAGCCGGATGATCCAGTGAGCCATGCTGGTGCGACTCACTTCATGCCCCAGGCGCTGGAACATTTGTTCCTGACGGTACAACGGCAGACCGTCGGCATACTTGGAGGTAATGAGGTAAGCCAGCAGTGACGGGGTGGCGATGCACTTGCCCAGCGGGCGCGCCGGACGGGCAGCCGCAACAATGCGCTCTTCGCCGTCCTGCTCGAACACCGCCTTTTCCTGCCAGTACTCCAGCACTTTCAGTTGAGCGGGAATGTACTCCAGCTCTTCCTTCACCTTGGTGAAGAAGGTCTTGCTGGCACCGGCTTTCTCTTCGTCGCTGAGGGTTAATTCAATACGCTCACGCAGCAGCGTATCGGAGAAGCCACGTTGGCGGCGCTTGCGGGAACGGCGGGGCGTCTCTTCCTCTTCGACATCGTCCGGCAGCTCATCGCGCAGTTCATCAATCTCGACTTCCAGCTCGACCTCATCGAACAGCAGGATCTGATTGGGCAGCTTTTCACTGCTGGCGGCGAACTGCTGGATCTTCTTATGGCGCAGCAGTTCTTCGAGGATCTCGATGCGAGCGTCTCGTCGCTGGATGGCGTCTTCTTTGGAGGCGAGTTGCTGCTGAAGGCCGCTGATAACCGCCACCATCTCAGCGGTCGATAAACCGTTGAGATCCGGGGTTTTGAGGGCGTTATCAGGCGTTGATTTCATGGCGGAATTATAGCAAAAACAATGCCCTGGCACACCTAAAACGTAATGCAAAAAGGGCTATCCGACACTCTCATAGTGCAGGGTTTTATGGCCCCGCAACAGACTGATGTCGTAGCCGTCCAACAACCAGTTGATCTGTTCACCGGTCAGCGGCATCAGCTCATCCGCAGGCCCTGGCCACTTGAATTTTTCCTCAGCCAAGGCTTTGTAATAGAGCACAAAGCCGTTGTCTTCCCACATTAGACATTTGATCTTGTTCCGCTGCCGGTTGGTGAAGGCGTAAAGTGCACCGGAGAATGGGCTGTGCCCCAGTTCCTGTTCAACCAGCAGGGCCAGGCCGTTGGCCTGCTTGCGGAAGTCGATGGGCTTTCGGTACAGGTAGATCTCCGGCAAATCCCTGGAAGGGCGCAGATAGCGGTGACGCATCACAGCTGTCTCAAGACGGCACCCAGCAAATCGATATTACCGGCATGCAGACCGGTGATCGATACGCCGCCGGGCAGTGACACGGTCAAACTGACTCCGGCATCCGGAGTCGGAGTCGGAGTCACGCGAGTGAATCCGGATCGAGCGTGAACCGGTTCATCACTGGATTCGACACGACCGGTCAGCTTCTGCCGCCAGTAGACAAACCGATGATAAACAAGCGACTCTTGTTTGCAGTAGGCTGCACCGGACAGGCCCGAGGCCTGCCAGTCCGACAGCGTCTCTTGCCAGAACTGGTGTAAATCAGGGGTAGTCATCGGATTCCTCTTTAATGTGAAAGCAGGAATCAGTGTGGCGAAACTCGGGCGTCAGCTACAGGTGCGGATTTATTGGCGCTTAC
>NZ_PXNP01000032.1 GCF_003007675.1 Marinobacter fuscus
CCCGGCTTATTCATGAGGCCGACCTGAAAACGAAGATGGCGAGAGGTTTTCTCTTGTAGAATCAGGATGTTCCTGCCAGAACACGATTCAAGAGGACCACTCGCCATGGGTGAAAGCCTATCCACCTGGACGCCCTCATGCAACGGCTCTGTCCGTGTTGAGCTGAGCGGCCAGCGCACCACCAGCGACAGCGGCGCCCTGCTGCTGCGTGAAGCCCTCGACAACAGCGGCGTGATCGAGGCGCTGGAAGACAATCTGGTCGATCGACGCCACCCGCTGCGCATCCGTCATTCGCTGGCCAGCCAGTTGCGTACCTTGGTGCTGCAGCGTGCGATGGGCTGGATCGATCTCAGCGATACCGACACGCTGCGCCGTGACCCGCTTTGGCAGTTGGCCTGCAGCGATGCACGCGGCATGACACCCCTGGTCCAGGACCGGCCGTCTCAAGCCACGCTGTCGCGGCTGCTGAGCTGCCTCGGTCGTAACGACAATATCGATGCCGTGCACGAAGGCCTGTTGCGGCTGGTGGTCTGGCGCCTGACCTCGCTGCAGAACGGTGAACGTCCCAAACAGCTGACGCTGGACATCGATGGCCTGCCGATCGAGGTGCATGGCCATCAGGGCGGGTCGGCCTATCATGGCCTTTACGGGGCCCGCATCTACTCGCCGCTGGTCGCATCGTTGGCGGAGACCGGCGACATGGTGGGCGGCCTGCTGCGCGAGGGCAACGCCGGCCCGGCAGAGAACGCCGACACCTGGATCCCGCATCTGGTACGACGACTCAACGAGAGCACCGGGGCACAGGTTCGTGTGCGCATCGACGCCGGTTTTACCGATAACGCGACGCTGGAGGCCCTGGAGGATCGGGAGATCGAATACCTGGGCCGGTTGCGCAGTCACACCGGTCTACAGAAGCTGGCAGCACCGCTCCTGAAGCGGCCACCCGGCCGGCCACCCGAGCAGCCTCGCGAGTGGTGCCACGATCTGGAGTACCAAGCCGGCTCCTGGTCGGCACCGCGGCGCGTAGTGCTGGTGGTGCAGGAACGCCCCGATGACCTGCTGCTGCATGCCTTCTTCCTGGTCACCAACCTCAGCAAGTTCGACTGGCCGCCAGAGAAGGTCCTAGCACTCTATCGCAAGCGCGGCAGCGCCGAGGCGCACATGGGCGAGGTGAAATCAGCACTCGACGTGCATCTCTCCTCGACCGACCGCGGCGCTTCCACCGTTCAAGAGGTGATGGCCCGCAACGAAGTGAGTCTGCTACTGAGTCTCTACGCCTACCAGGTCCTGCATGGCCTGCGCTGCCTGCTGGAGCGGCAGACCCGGCAAGGCTGGAGCCTCAGCCGGATGCGCGAGCAGGTGCTGAAGGTCGCCGCCACGCTGAGGCTGCACGCTCGGCGAATCACCGTTCATCTGGGGGCCGCCGCCGACAAGTGGTGGCCGACGCTGCTGAAGGGGCTGCCGAAGCTGACCGCACTGAGCTGACGCTCCTGCGAGACCACCACAGCATCAGAAAGCGAGCGACCGGAGCGGCGGTCGGCGATCACGGCTGCTTGGACGGTCGCAATTGATTCCAAAGAGCTATAAGTAAGTAGGAAAAGGGCTGCGTTCTGGCATTACTCAACAGCCACTCGCGCTGAAGATGCGAATCCTGATAAGCAATGCCAACAGCCAGTACCTTCAGACCGCTCAATCAGCGCCCTCGTGAATAAGGCGGGCTGAAGGCAGAACGAGATTACTATGATTTTGGTGATCTCGGCGATTATCCTGATGACATGTACCTCGGATATCACATGAAATGATATATATTCTGCACTAGTTCCATATAGGTAGCTCAGAGATCAAAATAGTTCAGCACTTATTTTTTGGTCATGCCAAGCTTGTGTTTTAACCAAGTGGATATGACTATGAAAACACCATTACAGTACTTATACAGCCTTAAATCCTCTACGGGTACGCTGTCTTGGCCCATGTGTAATCGCGTTAATTCGGAGCTGATTAAAATGGAGGCTGCCATGATTCCAGCAGATCAAATCGAAAATCTCCGCCAATACTTGTGCTCCGTACTCGTATATGAGTCGTCCTCATCACCGACAAAGGCTAAAAGCACAGTACCAAGGGCTTGTGAGTTGCAATGCTTAACAAGTCAAGCCACGCGGACGCCAAAACCACTGCGCGGTTTCGGCGCCGGTGCTTGAGGCGTTATATTTCAAGAGTATCGAGGCTTCAATGAGTTCAGAGCTAGGAGTCTGCGCGGCAGAAGTGTTTTGAGCAATTGCCTCCGCCGCGCCGAATCACGGTTGTGCCCGAGAGTATATGCGCAGTATCCAACCGGATAGAGTCACGATTTTCTGTCTAGGCAATCAAGACGGTTATAGGCAAGTTCACAACCGTAGCCCGACCACTCAGCACGGCCCGGCACGCCGCCTCAGATTGCCTATGTCAGCCTCATCAGCGAACTCATCCGCCTGAGGTTAAGCGACAGGCAGACCAGAT
>NZ_PXNP01000033.1 GCF_003007675.1 Marinobacter fuscus
GCTACATGGACTCCCCCTGCGGTCAAGCAACGCCATTTGATTTCGAAGCGGTTTGAGACTGCAGCTCTACATTCGGCCTCTTGTTGGGCGCTTTTGCCCGGGCCAGGATGATGATGCGTGTGAGTGATGACCTCATTCGTTAGTCGGCTTGTATCAGCCGCAAGGCTTAACAGGTTCAATCACTCTCGGTCTGACCGTTCCGTCATCGCTTGCCGTTGCTAGACTCGGCTGGCAGGCGTGTTCTGCCTGTCGTTGGTGCCTGGTTATCAGCCCTCCATAGGCTGTGTTTTAAACTCGGTTTGGTTCATCAACAGCGCCCAGATAATCCGGGCATTCTTGGCGGCCAATGCTACGGCGGCTCGTTTGTAGCCGCGGCGTTCCACCAACTCTTTAGCCCACTCGCTGAGTTGATCGTGTTTGTCGGCGAGTTTGGCAATCACCGCTCGGGTGCCATGGATCAGCAACATTCGCAGGTACTTGTCCCCGCGCTTGGTGATTCTACCCAGCCGGGGCTTGCCTCCGGTCGAGTACTGCCTGGGTACAAGCCCCAGCCAGGCGGCGAAGTGTCGTCCGCTTTTGAACTGTCTGGGATCGGGCGCACTGGCCAAGATCGCGGTGGCAGTTTGTGGTCCTATTCCTGGAATGGCCATTAGCCGTTTGGCCTGCTCGTCGCGCCGGGCCATGGCTTCGATTTCCCGGTCATAGGCCAGGATCTCTTCATCGAGCTGGAGAATGCGCTGGTTGATGTTGTTGAGTAAACGCCGTGCGAGCATGGGCAAACCGTTTTCGGCATCTTCCAGGATTTCGGGAATCCGGTGTCGGGCATGATAGCGCCCCTGGGGGATAATCAGTCCGAACTCGGCTAACAGCCCGCGAATCTGATTGATCTGGGCTGTGCGCTCTTTGGTTAACCCACGGCGAATGCGGTGAAGGCACAGTACCGCTTGTTGGTCCTCAGTCTTAACTGGAACAAAGCGCATATTGGGCCGGCTGACGGCTTCGCAGATGGCCTCGGCATCGTTGTCGTCGTTCTTGCTGCTCTTGCGATACGGAGCGACAAAGCGGGGCGCAATGATCCGGGCATCGTGGCCGAGTTTGGTTAACTCCCGAGCCCAGTAATGGGCACCGGAACAGGCTTCCATGCCGATCAGGCACGGCGGCAGTTGTGCGAAGAACGCCAACAGTTTGGGGCGATTGAGCCGTTTGCGAACCACGACCTTGCCGTGTTGATTGGTGCCATGAATACTGAACACAGTTTTCGCCAGATCGATGCCAATGGTTGTAACATTCATGGTGACTCCTCCTGCTTTTGATTGAAGATGTCAGACACCTTCAATGTGGCACATAGATGCCGTGGGAGCAGGGGGAGTCCATATCATTCGTTAGTGTTACAAATCATGAGCACCGAAGAAGAATTTTTGGCAATTAAATACGCGGCAGGAATACTGCACACGAAAGACATTCTTGAGTATGTAAATTCTCAATTAGATAAAGGTACTTGGTCAGATATCTTTCTTGAAATATTAGATTGCGATCCAAAGGGTTGGGTAAGTATCTCAGCGTTATTCGAGAAATACCTAGCCGAAATAGGTGTACTGATTCCGACATTAGAAGAAGCTGTAAGAGAGTTGGTTGAGCATCATGTTCTATTAATTGCTTCGGGCACAGTAACTCCCTGTGTGCAGTTTAAAAAGCTACTCGAAGAAATTGATAATTATGATTATTACAGCAAAACACAAGACTATGTCGGGGATGATCTAGGCATACACCAAATGTACGGGTGGTATTACGAAGATTACTGTACGGTTGATCAAATCAACCAAGGCATTCTTGAAGAAAGCAAAATTTGGGTGTCCAAGTATGCAAAAAAACACTAACAAGTCAAAGCACTCGGACATGGTAAAGCTGTCACCTTTTTTGTTCCAAAAAAGCCGCCAACTTCACCATGCCGGTGTTTGAGGCGTTAATGGCCCAGGCCGTCTTCATTTTTGGCGGACTCAGTGCAAGGGCCTTGGCATCGGACTTGGCTGCAAAGCCGCCTGTGTTGGTGATGGCCAAGGCCGGAAAGGTTGCTGTCGGGGTTGGTTGCCAACATTACCGGCCGTCTTGTTATTCATGGCGTGCTCCAGTTGCGGGGCCGTCCAGTTCAGATGGTAATCGGATTGGCGTTGTTTGCGCTCTGGTTCCTTTCG
>NZ_PXNP01000034.1 GCF_003007675.1 Marinobacter fuscus
GCTACATGGACTCCCCCTGCGGTCAAGCAACGCCATTTGATTTCGAAGCGGTTTGAGACTGCAGCTCTACATTCGGCCTCTTGTTGGGCGCTTTTGCCCGGGCCAGGATGATGATGCGTGTGAGTGATGACCTCATTCGTTAGTCGGCTTGTATCAGCCGCAAGGCTTAACAGGTTCAATCACTCTCGGTCTGACCGTTCCGTCATCGCTTGCCGTTGCTAGACTCGGCTGGCAGGCGTGTTCTGCCTGTCGTTGGTGCCTGGTTATCAGCCCTCCATAGGCTGTGTTTTAAACTCGGTTTGGTTCATCAACAGCGCCCAGATAATCCGGGCATTCTTGGCGGCCAATGCTACGGCGGCTCGTTTGTAGCCGCGGCGTTCCACCAACTCTTTAGCCCACTCGCTGAGTTGATCGTGTTTGTCGGCGAGTTTGGCAATCACCGCTCGGGTGCCATGGATCAGCAACATTCGCAGGTACTTGTCCCCGCGCTTGGTGATTCTACCCAGCCGGGGCTTGCCTCCGGTCGAGTACTGCCTGGGTACAAGCCCCAGCCAGGCGGCGAAGTGTCGTCCGCTTTTGAACTGTCTGGGATCGGGCGCACTGGCCAAGATCGCGGTGGCAGTTTGTGGTCCTATTCCTGGAATGGCCATTAGCCGTTTGGCCTGCTCGTCGCGCCGGGCCATGGCTTCGATTTCCCGGTCATAGGCCAGGATCTCTTCATCGAGCTGGAGAATGCGCTGGTTGATGTTGTTGAGTAAACGCCGTGCGAGCATGGGCAAACCGTTTTCGGCATCTTCCAGGATTTCGGGAATCCGGTGTCGGGCATGATAGCGCCCCTGGGGGATAATCAGTCCGAACTCGGCTAACAGCCCGCGAATCTGATTGATCTGGGCTGTGCGCTCTTTGGTTAACCCACGGCGAATGCGGTGAAGGCACAGTACCGCTTGTTGGTCCTCAGTCTTAACTGGAACAAAGCGCATATTGGGCCGGCTGACGGCTTCGCAGATGGCCTCGGCATCGTTGTCGTCGTTCTTGCTGCTCTTGCGATACGGAGCGACAAAGCGGGGCGCAATGATCCGGGCATCGTGGCCGAGTTTGGTTAACTCCCGAGCCCAGTAATGGGCACCGGAACAGGCTTCCATGCCGATCAGGCACGGCGGCAGTTGTGCGAAGAACGCCAACAGTTTGGGGCGATTGAGCCGTTTGCGAACCACGACCTTGCCGTGTTGATTGGTGCCATGAATACTGAACACAGTTTTCGCCAGATCGATGCCAATGGTTGTAACATTCATGGTGACTCCTCCTGCTTTTGATTGAAGATGTCAGACACCTTCAATGTGGCACATAGATGCCGTGGGAGCAGGGGGAGTCCATATCATTCGTTATGCACAAATGGAGAAACGATGAACATCAAGGATGATTGGAAGAAGGTAAAGTCGGTTCTAGAACAAGGCCAGGCTTCGACGGTTTACTGCTCGATTGCAACGGTTAATCCCGACGGCACACCGCACATCACTCCCGTTGGTACTGTTTTCCTTCGCGATGATCAGAGCGGATACTTTTTCGATCACTACGCCGAGGCTTTGGGTAAAAACATCGATCAGAATCCAAATGTTTGCATCATGGCGGTCAACGCGGGTCGATTCTTTTGGCTAAGGTCTCTGCTAAAAGGCCGCTTCGTTGCTCCACCGGGCGTAAGACTGTACGGCAAGGTCGGACGAATGCGGGAAGCCACGCCCGAAGAAATCGAGAAGATAGAAAAACGAGTTAAGCCATCTCAGTGGATGAAGGGGGCGAGGTTGCTCTGGAGTGATTTCACCCACGTTCGAGACATTGAATTCACCCATTACAAGCCCATCACCTACCCAGTGATGATGGATGGCATGTGGCCGGAACATGCATAACCAGTGGCTGTTGTCGGACGCACCTGCGCTGGCGCTCCGGTACGCCGCAAAGCCAGCGCGTTACGTGTCTAGCCTATGAATACACCTATAGATCTAAAATTGGACGGTAAAACAGTGGCTAGGATTACCGCCTGCAGCTACGAAACACCATGGGCTACCGGGAAGGTCGAATTCGAAGACCAGTCTCTCTTCAAGAAATTAATTGCAGTTACTTCAATGTCATCCTTCGATCTAGAAATGGATGAGCTCGGCTTAGAAGATGATGAGGAAGAGAGAATCTGGAACTCAAAATTAGGTGAGCTTGGTATTTCATGGGACGATCTTAAGCTAGATCATGACGGCAGGTGGGCAATCTCACCTGCTGACAGCGATTCTCAGCCCATATTTTCACCTCGGTTTTACGAGTCGGGATTTATGGACTGGCGTCAATGAAAACACGTAACAATCGCAGGCACGGCGACGGCTTTTCCATTGCGGCTTCGCCTCCATTCCAAAGCCGCGCATGCTGCGGGCGTTAAATTCAGGGAGGAATGGTAAGCATGGAGAGGGTTGTCACTGGTCTGCTGGTGCTCGTAGGCATCATTCATCTCTTGCCCGTTTCTGGGGTGCTGGGCGTTGAGCGCCTCGCCGCTCTGTATGGTCTTTCTCTGGGTGAGCCCAACATCGAAATCCTTATGCGTCACCGCGCCATTCTGTTCGGGATTCTCGGTCTTTTTATGGTGTACGCAGCGTTCCAGCCGTCGCTTCAAACACTGGCGATTATTGCGGGCCTAGTCAGCGTTGTGTCTTTCATCGCTATTGCATGGTCTGTTGGTGGGTACAATGAGTCTGTCCGCAAGGTAGTCATCGCAGACATTATTGCCACCGTTGCACTCGTTGCTGCAGGAGCAATCCGTGTCATCAGTCGCAACCAAATTTAAC
>NZ_PXNP01000035.1 GCF_003007675.1 Marinobacter fuscus
TAACGAATGATATGGACTCCCCCTGCTCCCACGGCATCTATGTGCCACATTGAAGGTGTCTGACATCTTCAATCAAAAGCAGGAGGAGTCACCATGAATGTTACAACCATTGGCATCGATCTGGCGAAAACTGTGTTCAGTATTCATGGCACCAATCAACACGGCAAGGTCGTGGTTCGCAAACGGCTCAATCGCCCCAAACTGTTGGCGTTCTTCGCACAACTGCCGCCGTGCCTGATCGGCATGGAAGCCTGTTCCGGTGCCCATTACTGGGCTCGGGAGTTAACCAAACTCGGCCACGATGCCCGGATCATTGCGCCCCGCTTTGTCGCTCCGTATCGCAAGAGCAGCAAGAACGACGACAACGATGCCGAGGCCATCTGCGAAGCCGTCAGCCGGCCCAATATGCGCTTTGTTCCAGTTAAGACTGAGGACCAACAAGCGGTACTGTGCCTTCACCGCATTCGCCGTGGGTTAACCAAAGAGCGCACAGCCCAGATCAATCAGATTCGCGGGCTGTTAGCCGAGTTCGGACTGATTATCCCCCAGGGGCGCTATCATGCCCGACACCGGATTCCCGAAATCCTGGAAGATGCCGAAAACGGTTTGCCCATGCTCGCACGGCGTTTACTCAACAACATCAACCAGCGCATTCTCCAGCTCGATGAAGAGATCCTGGCCTATGACCGGGAAATCGAAGCCATGGCCCGGCGCGACGAGCAGGCCAAACGGCTAATGGCCATTCCAGGAATAGGACCACAAACTGCCACCGCGATCTTGGCCAGTGCGCCCGATCCCAGACAGTTCAAAAGCGGACGACACTTCGCCGCCTGGCTGGGGCTTGTACCCAGGCAGTACTCGACCGGAGGCAAGCCCCGGCTGGGTAGAATCACCAAGCGCGGGGACAAGTACCTGCGAATGTTGCTGATCCATGGCACCCGAGCGGTGATTGCCAAACTCGCCGACAAACACGATCAACTCAGCGAGTGGGCTAAAGAGTTGGTGGAACGCCGCGGCTACAAACGAGCCGCCGTAGCATTGGCCGCCAAGAATGCCCGGATTATCTGGGCGCTGTTGATGAACCAAACCGAGTTTAAAACACAGCCTATGGAGGGCTGATAACCAGGCACCAACGACAGGCAGAACACGCCTGCCAGCCGAGTCTAGCAACGGCAAGCGATGACGGAACGGTCAGACCGAGAGTGATTGAACCTGTTAAGCCTTGCGGCTGATACAAGCCGACTAACGAATGAGGTCATCACTCACACGCATCATCATCCTGGCCCGGGCAAAAGCGCCCAACAAGAGGCCGAATGTAGAGCTGCAGTCTCAAACCGCTTCGAAATCAAATGGCGTTGCTTGACCGCAGGGGGAGTCCATGTAGCTGAGCTTAGCGGCGCCACGACAGTGGCGTCCGGTGGACGGCCCTCGGGCCGGGAACGTACTACAGCGACTTGTTAAAAGCTATCGCAGGCCACCCAGAGCCGCCAAGGCAACAAACGATACCAGCCTACTGACAATAACCATCAGGATGATGTCTGGCCAAATGTTTGCCCTGCTGAACTTTTTGAGAAGAACAAATAGCACGATAAGTGATAGCACCCAACCAGCCGTAGGCACCAAAGCAACGGCCGCAGCTCCTCCCGCTGCAATTACCGTCTCACTCAGAGCTAAATCCACATAGGTAATCTTTGCGGCTAGCCACAGCACCACACCGCCGATTAGAGCATCCAACACTACAACTACCAACTCATCCATGAGGTTTATCCTTACCTTTTAACGCCGGCGTAACGGGCCGATTTGTGGAGCGCAGCGGAACAAAGCGGTCCCGTTGACGCATTGGTTAGCAGATACGCTACATCCACGTTGAGACACGGGTGGCTATATAATCCAGTTCTGTGTCGTCAATATTCTCACGAGAAAAACTACCATCCGGGAGCCAAACGTCCACAGAACAAATGCAGCCAGTCTCTTGAATCTTGGACTTGAGCTTCATTATTCTTCTCACCGCTTTCCACTGCTGAAGACAACCGTCTGCACTCTCCAAGGATTCGCTGTAAACCACGGCCCCATTCTCAGGCTTCAAAGCAGCTGACATTTCAGCCATAGCGCCAGAAACAAGGCTTCGAATCGCCTTTAGTGTTTTAAGACGATCTTTTACTTTGTGAACACGAATGCCGAAAACCAGTTTGTAATAATCAATTTGGTCATAGAAGGCGAGTCGGTCGACGGATTCTCGCCCATAAATCTTTTCTAGCTCAGCTATCCGCTTCGCTTCATATTCATCCATCGAAGCCTCTCAAACTGCTAACGCCTTGGGTAAGCCGCCGGGACGGAGCGCAGCGGAGTACCGGTCGGCTTGACCCACTGGTTAAGCATTCCGAGCCTCGACGACCCTCACACTTGGATTTTCCTGCGAGAGGACATGGAGGAGGTCATTCATAGACACGAATGCATAATGAGCAACTTTATGGCTTTTGTACTCTTCTGCCATGTGAGTTCGGGCAGCATACAAATCTGCCCACTTTGAGTCAGGAACAATCAAAGTTGGGTATGTGTATGACTTGAATTCGGTAGCTGCGCACGCCGGCAACTCCGGAAGACCTATCAAACCGAATGTTTCATCTTCCCACTGGACTGCCATAGGAGAAGTAAACGTCAGCTCAATGTCCTTATCAAAGCCACCAAAGACCCTTGAGAAGTGCATCGTGATGACAAGCCTTGGGTTGCGCTCGGAGAACCAACAGTAGGATATATCTGCGCACGGCACATCGAGCGATTCAATAATTTCCCACTTAATGACGTTCTCCTTTTGTGCTTAACGCTGAGCTTAGCGGCGCCACGACAGTGGCGTCCGGTGGACGGCCGTCAGGCCGGGAACGTACTACAGCGACTTGTTGAACGAAGCCGCTACGCGGCAGAGGCGCAAATCGTCTGTACTTTCCTGACCCCTTCTATTTCGGAAGGGCCTGTCAGGAGACGCGTCATGAACACCCACGACCACGCTCGTTTTCAAGTTCTGCATCAACGCTACCATAACGAACTCACCCTGCGGGGCAAAAGCGCCAAGACCATCGACCTCTACACCCGCTGCCTGCGACAGGTGAGCGACCATTTCGATACCTGTCCCGACCAGCTTAGCACCCAGCAGCTCCAGCAGTATTTCATTCACCTGGTCGAGCATCGCTCCTGGAGCCTGGTCAAAATTGCCCGCAATGCTATGCAGCGTTTCTATCAGTATGTCCTCGACAAACCCTGGGAGTATGTTCCCATCGTCAAGCCGCCCAAGGTTCAGACCCTGCAGGATGTACTCTCCCTG
>NZ_PXNP01000036.1 GCF_003007675.1 Marinobacter fuscus
GTTATAAAGCCCGGCTGGGGTGCAGAAAAACTCCCAGTTAACCGAATCCTACAGCGATGATCTGTACGAATAAACAGTATTTTTCAGGTTTGGGATTCGGTTCGAAGAACCAGACAAGGATGATCGTTGTTGAATGCGTTTTCAGCTACCCTCGGGGTATGTCCCAAGCGGATAACGCGCGGGTTGATCCGCTTGGGACATACCCCGAGGGAGAGCTATTCCTCAGCGATCGCGTTACCTTTTGGCTGGTTGCCAGTCTCGTCGCCAGAGCCCGTCGCAAACGGTTGGATTATGAAGTTTGAAGAACGTCTCGAAGCAGGCATGGCCGTCGAGGGTGTGCTTTATCAGAGCTCTTTCAGGACTTGGCTCTATAACAACACATTCATCCGACCCTCGCTTCGCTCGGGCAGATGAACGTACATCGTTAAATGTACAGAAGGAGATCCCCTCATGGGGCTGAAGGGAAGCTGTTTGTGTGGTGAGATAAGTTACGAAATAGACTCTGTGGATATGCCCATTGTGCATTGCCACTGCCAAACTTGTCGTAAAGCCCACGCTGCTCCGTTTGCCTCTACGGCTGGCGTAAAGCGCGAGAATTTCCGCTGGCTCAAGGGTGCAAGTTCCATTTCAACGTTCGAGTCCTCGCCAGGGAAATTGCGTCATTTTTGCAAATGCTGTGGGACTCATTTGGTGGCAGAGAGGCCGGCGCAGCCACATGTAATCGTTCGGGTAGCTACTTTGGACGTTGACCCTGAATTGAGTCCAGAGGCTCATATTTGGGTTTCACATGACGCACCATGGCTTGAGTACGAGGGTGTGCGCAAGCACAGAGAATGGCGTGACGACATTTAACCAGTCAATCAAGTTCGTTCCGGCCTGCGGCCTCCACCGGACGCCCTAGTCGGGCGCCGCTTATTATTGGCGTTATGGAGATCAATATGAAAAAAATATTTGTATTATCTTTTATTTTTTTACTTGTGGCAGGCTGCAATGACAGCTACAGCTCCGAAAAAAAACTGGAAGAGATAAAAACGGAAATCGTTAAGATATTGGAAAGAAGCCAAGTTAGAGAAACTTATGGAACTACATACTCCTTCAGCGGATGTCAGTTTAAGATTGATCACTATCGGGCTGCACGTAATAATTGTAGAGGGCCTGGGTATGTGAACTACGACACTTACGATGTTTCCAATATCATTGTAAGCGTCGATGCAAGAACCCCGGGGATTAACTTTAAATGCGACGGCCAAAGTCAATGTAGAGTGTACCATATGACTCCTATGATACATTGTAAACGAACTGGGAAAGACCTGAAAGATCCGATGAATTCTGGTTGGGCTGAAGTCCATTCAATTTCAGAGGCTAAGCGCTTGGAGGATCTTTTCTATAGATTAAGGACAGAGTGCGAAAAACCGTAATGCTTGGAGCCACAATTAAGCTGCTCATCAATGATTGCATCAGGTATCACACAGTTCCTGAAAAAAGAAGACAATGAAAACTGCCGACGTGTTATCAGTGAATGTGAATTCAAACAGTAACAGCAGTACCAAAGGCTATAAAGCCCAAGAAGGTATACTGAAGTACCTTTTGGTCATGGGCATAGTGCCGTGTCTGACAATTAAACAAGGCGCGAGATGATTTGCTTTTGCCCATAACAAATGCGGTCAAGGGACGCTCCTCACGTCGCGCCCCTGCCGCTAGCGTTAG
>NZ_PXNP01000037.1 GCF_003007675.1 Marinobacter fuscus
GTTATAAAGCCCGGCTGGGGTGCAGAAAAACTCCCAGTTAACCGAATCCTACAGCGATGATCTGTACGAATAAACAGTATTTTTCAGGTTTGGGATTCGGTTCGAAGAACCAGACAAGGATGATCGTTGTTGAATGCGTTTTCAGCTACCCTCGGGGTATGTCCCAAGCGGATAACGCGCGGGTTGATCCGCTTGGGACATACCCCGAGGGAGAGCTATTCCTCAGCGATCGCGTTACCTTTTGGCTGGTTGCCAGTCTCGTCGCCAGAGCCCGTCGCAAACGGTTGGATTATGAAGTTTGAAGAACGTCTCGAAGCAGGCATGGCCGTCGAGGGTGTGCTTTATCAGAGCTCTTTCAGGACTTGGCTCTATAACAACACATTCATCCGACCCTCGCTTCGCTCGGGCAGATGAACGTACATCGTTAGCAGCCACAACTTGTATCGAGGATAGATTGAAAAATCTTCAGGAATGGATAAGTCGGAACAAACCAGTTGCTGGGGCTAAGGGGCCTTTTGAACTCTGCTTCGCTAGACTGCAAAAAATTGAAGATGCCCACACCTACCTGACTGAGAATCAAGACATCTCTTCCAGTGTCCAAGAGGAGCTGTTCCGGTATATCCCGATTGCTACTACGGCGGCAATTGATGCTTATTTTAAATCGGTTATGGCTCGGTTAGTAGATTCTGGAGAGCCATATCTATACCGAGCCTGTTCGATCTCTGGACGGAAGTTAAGCCTTGAGAACGTGGCGCATCTTCAGAATAAGAAGTTTACCCTCGGAGAAATGCTTGCTTTTGAGCAAAGCTTTGGAAGTGTCCCTGCAATCGACGGAGTTTTTTCAACGCTTTTAGGAACAAAGTTTCTAAAACTCGTCGAGACTGTTGAACTAGATTCACCGCCATTTTCAGCGCCTTCTGAGCTTGAGGAAGAAGCTCTTAGAATGGGGCAGGACTTTTTTGGCGCGCTTCAAAGCATTTTCGAAATTAGACACCGCTACTGTCACGAATTCGCGGTAGACGATCAATTGGACAAAGTGAAAGAGCTGCTATCTTTGGTGGCGTTGCCAAGTTTTATTCTTCGGGTGGACGTAATCCTATTTGTGGCTGAAAGAAAGGCAGATGAGTTTGCGGAGTATGTGTCTGGCCGCTAACAATTACAGGCAAGGGACGCTCCTTCCGTCGCGCCCCTGCTGCTAGCGTTATGTGCAGAGGATATATGCCTGATTCCATAGTGAAAGAAGCTATCGTGAGAACGCTAAAGGAGCTTGAGGAGTCAGGTGACCTTGTCGTCGTGAGCCCTATTGAAAACGCTGTGACCAATAAACTATTCGAGGCTGTGCAAGAGGTTTCGCCAAATCTGCTATCTGCTGCCGAGCTTGGTGGGATTATCAATGCGCTCAATGCTCATAACTTGGGTTTTAGCTTGGATGATAATGACTTCCAAACCATCATTGGTTTAACCAAGGCGGAGCTTGCAGTAGCGACAAGCAAACTTAAAGTCGCCGAGTGGTAGATCACATAACCAGTGCAGGCACGGCGACGCCTACTACATTGCGCCTTCGGCTTCATTCCGTAGGCGCGCATGCTGCAAGCGTTAATTGGTAAAGCTATGGAACCTGTCATCCAGGAAGAGCCAACCGGCTGCGGTATTGCGGCAAGTGCCGTTCTTGCCGGTGTCAGTTACGCGGGGGCCAAGAAAAAGGCAAACGCACTGGGCATTTATGCGGCAGACACCGCGCTCTGGTCAGAAACAGAACATATTCGGGCACTACTTCGTGAATTTGGTATCTCCGTTTCGCCCAAAGAGACACCCTTCAAAACATGGGAAAGTCTGCCGGACAAAGCGCTGTTGGCTATCAAATGGCGCACCGAGCACGGCAAGTCATTCTGGCACTGGGTTGTTTTTACCAGGGAGCATGGCGAGGCAAAGGTGCTGGACTCTAAAAAAACACTGAAATCCAATACCCGCAAAGATTTCGGGCGCATCAAACCGAAGTGGTACATTGAAGTATCCAATTAACAAGTCGCAGCAGTTCGCGGCCGATGGCCGCCGGACGCCCTTTACGTGGCTCCTTCGTCGCCACTCCAAGGTCGCCGCTGTGCTCAGCGTTA
>NZ_PXNP01000038.1 GCF_003007675.1 Marinobacter fuscus
GCCAAGCTTAGCGGCGCCACGTCAGTGGCGTCCGGTGGACGGCCCTCGGGCCGGGAACGTACTACAGCGACTGGTTAGTTGGGGGCATCAATGAAGCCCGATCCCTGGCAACCAACATCGTAGCCTACGCCGCAGCCCTTGCACCAAAACCCGCTGATGCTATGTGCATAAAATCACCGCCAATAATGCGGTGAATGAACCTGAACATCAGAGTAGCAAGTAAGCAAGGAACCGTTTATCGACGGACAACCCCACAACCGAGACACTCAATTTAGAACCAGCTCCGCTGACCGTTTGAGCTACCAACAAGACGACAAATTTGCGGGCCTTGGCTGCGCAGCTATTCTGCCGGTTTTGCTGCCAACTTTCGGCCAAGGCCATTAGCACACGGCCACTCAAAGGTACGAAGCACTACCAACTAACGCATTGCTCTGCGGCACCAAACAGTTGGCAACTTTTTTGCCAGCGTAGCGACGCCAAAAAGGTGCCAACTGTTTGGTGTCCGTAGCAGCTACTTGTTAGCCGGGGAACCCATGAACTATACCGAAACCGGGTTAGCCGTGAAGTCTCCCGAAGCTAACGATTAAAATAAAAAACTACCCACACCTTAACGAATTTTGGTTGAGGAAACCACCTTTAAAATGGCTTCGCTTCTGTGCCTGTGGCTTCTCTAGTGGCAGCGGAACAAAAGCTTTGACGTGCCGCATTACAAGAAAGTTTACTACCGGAAGAGCAGAAAAACACGACAAATCTACCGCTAGTAATGCCCTATCCAAAACACAAAGAACCAAGGCTGACTCGGTTAACGCCGGCCATAAACGGCGCCCTGACAAGGGCGTCCGGCGACCGTAGGGAGCGAATTTGATGGCTTTGTTGAACGAAGCCGCTACGCGGCAGAGGCGCAAATCGTCTGTACTTTCCTGACCCCTTCTATTTCGGAAGGGCCTGTCAGGAGACGCGTCATGAACACCCACGACCACGCTCGTTTTCAAGTTCTGCATCAACGCTACCATAACGAACTCACCCTGCGGGGCAAAAGCGCCAAGACCATCGACCTCTACACCCGCTGCCTGCGACAGGTGAGCGACCATTTCGATACCTGTCCCGACCAGCTTAGCACCCAGCAGCTCCAGCAGTATTTCATTCACCTGGTCGAGCATCGCTCCTGGAGCCTGGTCAAAATTGCCCGCAATGCTATGCAGCGTTTCTATCAGTATGTCCTCGACAAACCCTGGGAGTATGTTCCCATCGTCAAGCCGCCCAAGGTTCAGACCCTGCAGGATGTACTCTCCCTG
>NZ_PXNP01000039.1 GCF_003007675.1 Marinobacter fuscus
GCCAAGCTTAGCGGCGCCACGTCAGTGGCGTCCGGTGGACGGCCCTCGGGCCGGGAACGTACTACAGCGACTGGTTAGTTGGGGGCATCAATGAAGCCCGATCCCTGGCAACCAACATCGTAGCCTACGCCGCAGCCCTTGCACCAAAACCCGCTGATGCTATGTGCATAAAATCACCGCCAATAATGCGGTGAATGAACCTGAACATCAGAGTAGCAAGTAAGCAAGGAACCGTTTATCGACGGACAACCCCACAACCGAGACACTCAATTTAGAACCAGCTCCGCTGACCGTTTGAGCTACCAACAAGACGACAAATTTGCGGGCCTTGGCTGCGCAGCTATTCTGCCGGTTTTGCTGCCAACTTTCGGCCAAGGCCATTAGCACACGGCCACTCAAAGGTACGAAGCACTACCAACTAACGCTGAGCACAGCGGCGACCTTGGAGTGGCGACGAAGGAGCCATGGAAAGGGCGTCCGGCGGCCATCGGCCGCGTACTGCTGCGACTTGTTAGTTGGGGGTATCAATAAAGCCCAATCCCTGGCAACCAACATGGCTGCCTGCGCCATTGCCCTTGCACCAAACCCGTCTGATGCACCGCGATTAAAATCGCCGCAAATAGCGCGGCGAGTGAACCTGAACAACAGAGTAGCTGGTAAGCAAGGAACCGTTTACCGGCGGACAGCCCCACAACCGGTACACTCACGTTATTACCAACTGCACTGGCCGATTGAGCTGCCAACAAGACGACGGATTTGAGGGCCTTGGCTACGCCACCATGTTGCCGGTTTTGCTCCCAACTTTCGGCCAAGGCCATTAGCACACGGCCACTCAAAGGTACGAAGCACTACCAACTAACGCTTGCAGCATGCGCGCCTACGGAATGGAGCCGAAGGCGCAATGTAGTAGGCGTCGCCGTGCCTGCACTGGTTAAGTGCCTTTGTACGGCCCAACGGTGCACTCAGTTGGCCTGGTCTCATCCCATGCCTTGATCAGGAGTGGCTTCGCCTTTTTATGCCAGAACCGAATTTTTCGGTAGTCCTGGGATTCAATATTTCCCTCTAACTTCTCGCACGACTCGATAGAGAAGCTGGCGTCGACGTTTGGGGACTTTACATGAAAATGTGGCGGTGGATGTTCATTCGCGTAGATCTGAATTTTCAGTCCATTGACCCGTGCCACAAGCTTGCGAATTTCTATAAGAAACTCGTCCCCGTCTTCTTCCCACACAGAACAAGGATTGTGAAGCAAAGCCTCTAGCCACTCGGCAAACTCATCCATGCCCTCAAGCTCGTCGGGATCAACGAGATGGAATCGTCCGAATTTTCGGTGTTGCTCCTTCGTTGGCTTCATGGCTTGCCTTAGCACTTAACGAGGCTGTAGAAAAACTCCCGCCCCTTTGTTCGATCGCGTTCCTACGCGAAATCTGGAAGTGTTTTCAATCATGAGTGCTCCAGATTTTAAGAATAGGCCCTATTTTTAGCTCATTTATTGACCAATTTCGACTCAAAATAGGCCTTTGACCTTTTTCTACAGCCTCAACGCCTTGGCTTTGCGGCATGCCGGAGCGCCAGCGTAGGCGCGTCCGACAACAGCCATTGGTTAAATGCTTGAATGCGCATCCGCATGCGCATAAACTGAGACCATCCATTAAATAGCCACTTGGAGGCTCAAATGGCAGAACTCTACAACGTAGCTGCCCCCAAAAAAGCGGCAAACCTCTCAGTCAATAGCGATCTGCTGCGTAAGACCCGTGAACTAAACATTAACCTGTCTGCTACCCTCGAGCGAGCGCTGAAAGAAGAACTCTCAAAACGTCAGTCAGAACAATGGGTTGAAGAAAACCGCGCCGCGATAAAAAGTTACAACGATTTTGTCGGACAACATGGATGCTTTGGCGACGAATTCAGGGAATTTTGATGGCACAGTTCGATGTATACCCCAACCCAAGCAAGACCAGCAAAGCGCACTACCCTTACCTTGTCGATATTCAGAGCAGCCTGTTGAGCGAGCTGGCAACGCGAATCGTCATCCCCTTGGGGAAACGCTCCGCATTTAGTGGTGAAGCCATGCAAGGAGTCACACCGGAAATCAGCTTTGCAGACCAAGAGCTTCTGCTGTTAACGCCTCAAATTTCCTCTGTTTCAGAAAAGCATCTCAAAAACCCGGTTGGCTCTCTATCGCACTTTAGAGACCAAATCGTTGGAGCTTTGGACATGGCTATCACCGGCATTTAACGC
>NZ_PXNP01000040.1 GCF_003007675.1 Marinobacter fuscus
GATTACCGTTTGAGACGGACGACCCCACAACTGGGGCACGCCATGAATACCAACACCGCTGGCCATTGTGGCAACCAAACCAGACAGCGAATTTTCCGGCCTTGGCGATCACCAGAGTGAACGAGCGTTGCAACCAAACCCGGTGCCAAGGCCTTTGCACCGCACCCGCCAAAAACTCACAAATGCCGGGCCATTAACGCCAATATTCAGCGGCGCCCTGACAAGGGCGTCCGGTGGAGGCCACGCCTTTTGTGGCCGTAACGAACTGGAATGACTGGTTATGTGGGGTAAACGTCTCTCTGAATTTGTTCCGCCGGTTCCCGCACTGGCTCAAACGCACCACCACTTCCGTGATATGTCTCAGCCTGGAGGTTGAACCACTGCCCACATGACAAACATGAGAAATAGTTATTTACAAAATCGCCCCAACCGTCCCCTCGGGCGATAGATTGAAATGGATCCCCCCACGCTCCAGCCCCCTCATAACTTAGGATGCCCAATTCAATTGCATTGGCCGCAGCCAAAATCGCTCTTGAGAGATCGTCAGGACGCTTTATTCTTTGCGGCTGAACCGCTTCTTCACACTTCTTGCAAGTCATGGCTTCCCTTCCACATAACGCTGAGCTTAGCGGCGCCCTTGTAATGGAGGCGAAGCCGCAATGAAAAGGGCGTCCGGCGGCCATCGGCCGCGTACTACAGCGACTGGTTAGTGGCAGGTAATGACACTGCCTGTTCCCTGGCACTGACCGTGACGGCCTACTCCGTAACCCGGCACCGACATGAGCCGATGCACTCTGTTTGAAACACCGCCAACGATGCGGTGAATGAACCTGAACTCAAAGGTAGCAGATCCGGACGACGTTTTCGGCGGACGGCCCCACACGTTGAACACCGAATTTCCTGCCACAACTCTTGCTAACTGAAGCAACCAAACCGGACGCGGATTCTGACGGCCTTGGTGCTCAACAGACTATGCGGGTTTGGCAACCAAGCACGGCACCAAGGCCCCTGGCACACCGCAGCCAAAAAGGACAGAAGCCACAGCCACTAACGCTTGCAGCATGCGCGCCCATGAAATGGAGCCGAAGGCGCAATGTAATGGGCGTCGCCATGCCTGCACTGGTTAGAAACTGGAAAGCTTACATTTCTGAGTAGCGAATTTCCTGCGACGAGCCGCTATACCTGCACTGGATTTTTGCATTTGATTCAGCATCCACAACGGTCATCTCGAACTCTGTATTTCGGTAAACTGATTCATACAGTTGAATTTCATATGAAAGCGGCGCAGATGCGGTGGGCATAAAATAAAAGGAATAAAATGTCTTTGCTGCGCTCGCGGCATCTCCGCCAAAATTAAAATGATTCATGAAATTTTTCAGAGCCAACCGACAATAAAACTCCGTTGGCTCGGCTTTCACGCTAGCATATAGCTTTAGCTTTTGAGTCTCGTTGTCATACCTGACTCCAACGTACCTTAGCTCGAAAGCTCCAGAACCATTCATTTTTTCCTGAACCTGGAATTCGAAAGCATCTTGTTTTAAACGTACCATCGCCAGATCAAGACGGCTCACCCCCTGAGCATCGAGTATCTGAAAAGAGGACTTTGCCAAAACAAAACCCGGTGCGGTGAACAAGAGCAATGTCATACCAAGTATGAATTTCATTTTTCCCTCGATTTCTAACGATGTACGTTCATCTGCCCGAGCGAAGCGAGGGTCGGATGAATGTGTTGTTATAGAGCCAAGTCCTGAAAGAGCTCTGATAAAGCACACCCTCGACGGCCATGCCTGCTTCGAGACGTTCTTCAAACTTCATAATCCAACCGTTTGCGACGGGCTCTGGCGACGAGACTGGCAACCAGCCAAAAGGTAACGCGATCGCTGAGGAATAGCTCTCCCTCGGGGTATGTCCCAAGCGGATCAACCCGCGCGTTATCCGCTTGGGACATACCCCGAGGGTAGCTGAAAACGCATTCAACAACGATCATCCTTGTCTGGTTCTTCGAACCGAATCCCAAACCTGAAAAATACTGTTTATTCGTACAGATCATCGCTGTAGGATTCGGTTAACTGGGAGTTTTTCTGCACCCCAGCCGGGCTTTATAAC
>NZ_PXNP01000041.1 GCF_003007675.1 Marinobacter fuscus
GCGTCCGACAACAGCCATTGGTTAAATGCTTGAATGCGCATCCGCATGCGCATAAACTGAGACCATCCATTAAATAGCCACTTGGAGGCTCAAATGGCAGAACTCTACAACGTAGCTGCCCCCAAAAAAGCGGCAAACCTCTCAGTCAATAGCGATCTGCTGCGTAAGACCCGTGAACTAAACATTAACCTGTCTGCTACCCTCGAGCGAGCGCTGAAAGAAGAACTCTCAAAACGTCAGTCAGAACAATGGGTTGAAGAAAACCGCGCCGCGATAAAAAGTTACAACGATTTTGTCGGACAACATGGATGCTTTGGCGACGAATTCAGGGAATTTTGATGGCACAGTTCGATGTATACCCCAACCCAAGCAAGACCAGCAAAGCGCACTACCCTTACCTTGTCGATATTCAGAGCAGCCTGTTGAGCGAGCTGGCAACGCGAATCGTCATCCCCTTGGGGAAACGCTCCGCATTTAGTGGTGAAGCCATGCAAGGAGTCACACCGGAAATCAGCTTTGCAGACCAAGAGCTTCTGCTGTTAACGCCTCAAATTTCCTCTGTTTCAGAAAAGCATCTCAAAAACCCGGTTGGCTCTCTATCGCACTTTAGAGACCAAATCGTTGGAGCTTTGGACATGGCTATCACCGGCATTTAACGCCGAAGCACAGCGGCGACCTTGGAGTAGCGACGAAGGAGCCACGTAAAGGGCGTCCGGCGGCCATCGGCCGCGTACTGCTGCGCCTTGTTAAATGTTGCGGCCACTATGCTGGCACCTTGTTTATTAATATTGAACTTTTACCTTTATAGTACTCTGTAGCGAATACAGTTTTATTGCTTTCATAAGCAGCAATCTGGATCCACTCTTGTGCTTCGCCAAGAGATACTTCTTTGTAGTCTGGGAGCAGAAGATAGCCACCAGGATATCTCTCTATAAAATCGTCAAGAGCATCCCAGCCTTGCAGCCATAATTCTTCTTGCTCTAAGTTGGTGAGCACCATTCCCAATCCTTGGTGACATTTAACGCTGAAGGTAACCGGCGCCGGTCGAGTAGGCCCTGGGAACCACCCCCAAAGCCTCTCACAGAACCGTACGTGAACCTCTCGATTCATACGGCTCTTGTTATCCAACCATTGCCCTTGATCCTGCCCAGTGAGCAAATAGATCCGGCCGTCGCCGACGCAGTCCATTCACTCTCCGGGCAGCCTGTAACAGACCTCTGAGTTTCCGATACTTCCCTAATGCCCACCGGCTCAACCTCAGATCGAAATGAAACAGCACATTCCGAATGTAGCTGCGGCCAAACAGGCTATAGTACTGCATCCAGCCTCGGAGGCGGGACTGACAGAATCGAGCGAACTGCCCGAGTTCTTTCTGTCGCCACCATTTCCAGGGCCACTCGTTGATCTGCTTGCGGATCTCTTTCGCTGCACTCTGGCTGATGGCCGCCGTGAAGTAGACTTTCTTTTGTCCCAACCGGTTGCGGATCAGCCGCGGTCGGAAGGTGTGACCCAGAAAATCAAACGCGATCTCCGGGTAGTCCCGCCGGTTGTACTCGCTCTTACAATACACAATCTTTGTCTTGCGGGGATGGAGCGTCAAGCCACACGCTGTGAATCGTGCCTCAAGGACCGATTTCAGTGCTTGAGCTTCCCGTTCACTGGAACAATGGCATACGATATCGTCCGCATAGCGTTCGAACTGGATGCCACCCCAGCGCTTCTCCACCCAGCGATCAAAGACGTAGTGCAGGAACAGGTTTGCCAGTAAGGGACTGATCACACCGCCTTGCGGCGTGCCCCGATCGCGTTCCTCCACGGAACCATCCGCCAACTGAACCGGCGCGCTTAGCCAGCGCCGGATGTACAGCTTCTGCCAGTCCTCGGTCACATGACGATCCACGGCCTTCATTAACAGGTTGTGGTCGATGTTGTCGAAGAAGCCTTGAATGTCCATATCCAGCACCCAGGCTTTCTTCCAGCACCGGGCCTGAGTCTGTTTCAGCGCATCGTGCGCTGACTTTCCCGGGCGGTAGCCGTAAGAGTCCGGGTGGAAGTGTTGTTCCAGTTCCGGTTCAATCAGCAGCTTGACCACCATCTGCGCAATGCGGTCGGCAACCGTTGGGATGCCGAGACGACGGGTTGCCCCATCCGCCTTTTCGATCTCCACGCGCAAAACCGGTGGTGGATGATAGCTTCCTGAGGACAAACGGTTCCAAAGCTTGTAAAGGTTATTGCTGAGGTCACCATCAAAGTCTTCCAGACTCTGATGATCTACCCCGGCGCTACCTTTGTTGGCTCGAACCCGCTTGTAGGCCTGATAGACCAAGGCCTTCGGGATGGTAAATGGTTTTGCCTGACCCTGACGGCTCCTCCCGGAATTCGGTTGGCCATCTGGATCCGACGGGATAACTTGCCCCCTTCGCTCCACACCCATTACAGGTGTTTCCACACTACTACGGGCCAATCCGTCCCTGTGTCCTGCATCGGTACTCTCGCCTCGCGGGATCTCCACTTGTGCTTCTCCCTTAACATCAGGACGACAGGTTCTCATGTTCCATACTCAAGCCTGTACCCAGGTCATGCCGCCTCAAGACCGGCTGCCGCTGTGTCCGTTGTGCCAGCTCACGTCACAGCTCATCCCGGGGAGACGCTCGGTCCCCGGTTCTGACAACATCTGTCTACATTTCGACCCCTCATCGGCGGTTCACTTTCGTTCATCTCCTTGGGTACGTACCTGACCGCTCTTGACGGCCTTTTCCCATGTCGCTCACGACCCGCACTCTTAATGCAAGCCGCACAGGGCGGTTTGATCCCGGTGTCTGGTCACCGAGACCGAGGGGCCTTCCCTCATCTTGAGTACAGCAAGAAAGACTGAAGTCTTTCGTCATGACACACGAGCG
>NZ_PXNP01000042.1 GCF_003007675.1 Marinobacter fuscus
GCGTCCGACAACAGCCATTGGTTAAATGCTTGAATGCGCATCCGCATGCGCATAAACTGAGACCATCCATTAAATAGCCACTTGGAGGCTCAAATGGCAGAACTCTACAACGTAGCTGCCCCCAAAAAAGCGGCAAACCTCTCAGTCAATAGCGATCTGCTGCGTAAGACCCGTGAACTAAACATTAACCTGTCTGCTACCCTCGAGCGAGCGCTGAAAGAAGAACTCTCAAAACGTCAGTCAGAACAATGGGTTGAAGAAAACCGCGCCGCGATAAAAAGTTACAACGATTTTGTCGGACAACATGGATGCTTTGGCGACGAATTCAGGGAATTTTGATGGCACAGTTCGATGTATACCCCAACCCAAGCAAGACCAGCAAAGCGCACTACCCTTACCTTGTCGATATTCAGAGCAGCCTGTTGAGCGAGCTGGCAACGCGAATCGTCATCCCCTTGGGGAAACGCTCCGCATTTAGTGGTGAAGCCATGCAAGGAGTCACACCGGAAATCAGCTTTGCAGACCAAGAGCTTCTGCTGTTAACGCCTCAAATTTCCTCTGTTTCAGAAAAGCATCTCAAAAACCCGGTTGGCTCTCTATCGCACTTTAGAGACCAAATCGTTGGAGCTTTGGACATGGCTATCACCGGCATTTAACGCTCGCAGCATGCGCGCCCGCGGAATGGAGCCGAAGGCGCAATATAGTGGGCGTCGCCGTGCCTGCACTGGTTATGCACTACTTCCACAGTGCTGTGAGATCCATCAGCGTTGGGATTTTAATAATTTCTGCCTGTATCGCAGTAAACACAACAATCGCAAGCGTCAGGAACAGTGCCCACCGTTGAATCTTTACATGGTCTGTATGCCTACGTTCCTGCTCTTCGTATTCTTCAATTGCCTTTAGAGTGAAACCAGAAATTCTATATTTTCCGTTTTGACGTGGCTCAAGCTCACCGGTATCAGCCAGAGAGTCCAAGAACGCTTTAACTTTTTGCTTCTGATCTTGGCCCTCTGGGTGAAGAATCCATTTGAGACTATACAACTGCCCCATCAGATTAAATGCATCAACTTCATCCTGGCCCTGCAGTTTGAGGCTCCAGAGAAATTTAACAAGATCCATCCTTTGTTTAGTAACCAACTTTTTCTTGTTGAAGAAATACTGATCGAGCCAATTTACGGTCCTATGCACATGGATTTTTAAGTACTGAAGCCTAATGGCACGCCCCACAACGACATCCCACAAACCATTATATTGCACGCTAGATAGGCCGTAGTAATGGGTTATGGAAAGAGAATTCGAGTCTAGGGCTGATAGATTTACCCTCCGATCAATACTATACGAATTTCCATCCCACTCTCTGCAAATCACCTGATTCCCTTCAACTGCTTCGACCAAGAGGTATGGCTTATCACCTTGATCGAAACGAATAGAGAAGCAATTTATTGATTTCCCATCGTCGCCGGAACGAGGAATCCGGTCAGGGCATTGCTTGCGCAAAGCCTTGGATAGCTGGCTCCGACAAAAGTATTGCTGATACCTATTCATACAACCTCGTCAGGTGCATAACGCCAGCCAGCATGCGCGGCTACGGAATGGAGGCGAAGCCGCAATGCAGTAGGCGTCGCGTGCCTGGCCTTGTTAGGGCTAGGAGTCTGCGCGGCAGAAGTGTTTTGAGCAATTGCCTCCGCCGCGCCGAATCACGGTTGTGCCCGAGAGTATATGCGCAGTATCCAACCGGAT
>NZ_PXNP01000043.1 GCF_003007675.1 Marinobacter fuscus
CCCTTTTCCATGCCCTCGGCTCGTAACCGGTCACTTAAGTTTGCCATGGTGCTGCTCTCCTTCGGGTATTTCTGCTGATACAATTCCATTTCATTATCATCCAAGGCTGTGTAGATGTCGATGAAGTCCAGATACTTCAACTGCTTCTCGGGATCCGGCTCCAGAGTGCTCAAACCGCGCACGGCACGGGCATAAACCTCCAGTTTCTGGTCTTGCCGCCAGCTCATCAGGCTCAGGCAAAGCCTGGCGATGAGATTATTACTATGCCAGTAATCCTCTGCACGGAGCTCCTGCAACGCGCAGCGTATGTAGTTAAAACTCAGGTATTGATAACGCTCACTGCCGAGAACGAGTTCGCGCGGTTCCTTGCTACTGGTTTTCAGGAAAATCACCACCGGCACCACTCTGTCTGTGCTGCACAGCTCCGCAAGATCCAAGCAATAGTGTGCCAGGCGGTGGATAGAGAACCGCCTTGGGTCAGATTCCTCTTCCAGAACAAACAGCAGCGCCTCTCTTCGCCCATCTGGCCACTCAACCAGTAATGGCACATCCAGCTCCCGAAACCGGTTACCCAGCCTTTCTTTTAACTGCTCCTGCCGAAGTGGAACAATACGGGCTTCCGAGGTGACGGCCTCCGATTCCTGCGGACTGAACAGCTGAATGGCTTGCACCGGATAATCCAGGATCAAGTTTTTGAAGTTCTGGTCATGACTGGTTGGTGGGCTTGCCGAATCCTTTGGCATATTGGCTTTCCTTGTACGCTTTATCATTGGCCATTCTCAACGAAAGGCTTCGTGGAAATCAAGAAAAAGCTGGATATATATACAGATAAAATTATGAAGGTATGATGTGAGCAAATCAACAGTCGAGAATGACAAGGATATCACCATGCCGGAGAAATGGGGTCTGACAGCGAGTGTCAGACCCCGTCGATAGCGGATGCCAAGCCCCGTCGATAGCGCACGCCAAACCCCCGTCGATAGCGAATGCCAGACCCTGCCGGTACTTCGCGGGCAAAGGGGTCTGACCCTCGCGGTCTGACCCCACAAGGCACCCACGTTAAACCTTGGAGAAATGGGGTTTGCCAGCGAAACGGGCGGCTCTGGCCCGTTTACTCCTCTTTCATAATACGAACGACCCGTTCGTCCATGCAGCTACGCACGAAGGCATTCATTTCACCCTGATCGCCGGACTCGTAAAAGCGGAGCATAAGTTCATTGAATTCGAGTTGGCTTGAAGCCGGAATATTGATGGCCGGATAGCCGTTGCTCAACAGGTGGCCGTTCATCATAAAACGCCCCATACGCTTGTTTACATCGTAGAAAAACTGAGTACGGGCCATAGTCAGGAACAGGTGGATAGCCTGGTCGTAAACATCGCCCATGTACTGTAGTTCATCGATCATTCGGTCAAAACGTTCCGGTAGCTCACTAGCCGCCGGAGGCTCGTAATCAGTGCCAGCAATCAGTACGGAGCCACTGCGAAAGCAGCCCCACTCCAACGCCTCTTCCCTTGCAGCGACCGTATGCAGAGCCATGGCGCAATCGGCCGATAAACTGAAGCTCCCTTCCCGGATCATCTGAAACAGCAGTTTCCAGGCCTCGCCCTGATTAACCGCGATTTGCTGATCGCTCAGCCTATGCCCACCCACTGCGACCCCCTGCAGCAGGGTTTGCACCTCCGGCAACGTGAAGTTGATGCCCTCCAGGCGCACTGCATCGTAAACAAATACCGATACCGCGCGTTGTGCAAGCATAAGTGCTTTTTCAGGGTTGGGTGGCATTGACCAGTAGTTGTCTGTAGCGGTGGGCATTTCGGCTCCGGTTGGCGGTGCAACTTTCAGTTGTTTTCAAGACCGCCAATTTACCATACCTGGCGTTGAAAGCTGAGTTTGCGCTTGGCTGAGGAAGTCCTCAATAGCCCACACCCAGGGCACGGGGCACCGTGAGCATGGTTTTCAGGGTAGGGTTGCCCTGCTCGCTAAATGATCGATACAGCTGCTCACGGGAAAGCCCCGTTTCAAGAGCCAGTTCTGTCATCCCCTTCGCCCGAGCCACCACACCCATAGCTTTGGCGATGTAAGCCGTATCACCGGCCTCCAGGGCATCGGCGAGAAAAACTGCAATTGCATCCTCACTATCCAGCGACGCTGCCGGATCGTAATCGTAGATCTTGCCGCTCATAACGCCTCCCATTCTGATGCCAGTCGCAGCGCAGTGTTAATATCACTTTGCTGGGTATCTTTATCTCCACCGCAAAGCAGGATAATGACCTAGTTCCCACGCTGCTTGAAGTAGACCCGCTACCCGGGGCCATGATGAATGCGCAACTCGCAGACACCCTGCCCTACTGGCTTTACATCCCCTGCCAATCCATTGGCCAGCCGAAATATACGCGCTGGAGAAGTGGGGTCTGACAGCGAGTGTCAGACCCCGTCGAGAGCGAGAGGCCAGGCCTGTTCCAGGTTTACTGTTTTCAAGCAGCGTGCGGCTGAACCTCTTTAGCAATCTTGGCTTCTTTGCCCAACTGAGCCTGGCGCAGCTCAAACTCCGTTTGGAGATTCAGCCAGAACCGTGCACTGGTGCCAAAGTAACGCGCTAGCCGCAGCGCCGTGTCTGCGGAAACGCCCCGGTTCTCACGAACGATCTCATTCATCCGCGTTGCCGGAACATGCAAAGCCTTGGAGAGCGCATTTACGCTCATCTCCAGCGGCTCCAAATACTCTTCCCGCAGAATCTCTCCAGGGTGAATGGGACGCATACCATTACCAATCATTGCGCGACCTCCTCAGTGGTAATCAACAATTTCAACATCTTCCGGACCGTCCGCAGTCCATCGAAAGCACACCCTCCATTGCCGGTTAATGCGGATGCTGTACTGGCCTTTCCGGTCACCATTCAAAGCTTCAAGCCGGTTACCAGGTGGGGATTTCAGATCATCCAGCTCTGCAGCTGCTTGCAACACAATCAACTTACGCTCAGCTGCAGCTTTGATCGCCAAAAACCGTCTGGTTTTTCCAGCCTCAAACAGCGCTTGAGTGTCTTTGCATCGGAAGCTTTTAATCATACCAGCAACTTATAACGCTTATCGTTAAACGTCAAACTGAGTTAACCGCTAGTGGCCCGAGACTCACTTGTGCCTGTCCATGATCTTTTCATTATCTTTTTCCTCAAACTATGGACGCGCCCCCAAACAGCAACTAAACTTAGTTGCAGAAAAGGAGAAGAGGGATGTCAAAGCAAGGAAAGCTGCTGACTAAGCTATTGAATAGAGACTCAACTTTTACCTGGCAGGAACTAACCGCACTTTTGCGAAGCCTTGGGTATCGCCAAATTGAGGGGCCAGGTAGTCGAGTTAAGTTCGACAATGGAAATCCACAAGCACTAATCAACTTACACCGGCCACACCCGGGTAATGAACTGAAAGCTTACGCAAGACGTCAGATAATTGACAACCTTAAATCTGGAGGGCTGATCTGATGGGTACCATGCTCAAATACCGGGGCTACCACGGCTCCATAGAGGTTAGCACTGAAGACAATTGCCTGTTCGGAAAACTGCAGTTTATTCGCTCACTGGTCAACTACGAAGGAGAAACAGTAGCAGAGCTTGAAAAAGCGTTTCAGGAAGCGGTGGACGACTACCTGAAAACCTGCTCAGAGCTGAACACCGCGCCGGAAATACCTTGCAAGGGCTCCTTTAATGTAAGGGTTGGGCATGACTTGCACCTTGCGGCAAGCATTGAGGCACGTCGCCAAAGCATCTCATTAAATGACCTCACACGAGAGGCGCTCAGCGAGTATCTAACGCAGCACGCATGAGCGGGTCTCTTGTAATAGCCTGCCCCCACAAGGCACCTACGTTAAACTTGGGAGAAACGGGGCTGCATTGACGAAAACGCGCTGCCGATTCTGGAACGATTGAATCTGGATCCGGAACGGTGGTTCCAGCGGCGAATTACCATAACCCCGAAATCGACGCCGCAGAAATGCAAAAAGCCTGGGGACGACTCCACCGGGCTTTCGGGAATCAGGTTAGGCTAAGCTGTGCCTGTCCATGATGATTGGGGTCTGACAGCGAGTGTCAGACCCCGCCGAAAGCGAACGCCAATCCCCGCCGAAAACGAGTGCCAGCCCCCGTTGATACACCTGGCAGCAGCCATTGCACGGCAAATTCATTCGCTTTAGCGCGCCCGCTGGCCTGACTTGTTAGCAGAGATGTCCTTTAGGCCACCGGAGACATACTTGTGTAGAACACTAGCAACCAACGACTGGTAAGGAAGCCCTTCTTCCAGCGCCCGGCGTTGAAGTGCCTCCAGGTCGCGACTGGAGATACGTATATTGATCCGCTTGTCTTTCTTGAACGTTTCTTCCGCGGCCTTCATCAGATACTCCCGACGATCGGCATCCAGATCTGACTCGAACTCTCCAGGTTCGTATGCCTCCAGCAGCTCTTGCTCTTCGGGATCCAATTTGGTTTTCGTCATGCTACCCCCTTAGAAATTTCTTAGTGGCCTTACGACTGGGAATGACCGTCTTGAGAAAGATTTCTCTATCATTCTCGACGTACGGCACCAGCCAGGCATAGTCGTCAATTCGAATCACAAACAGACGTTGATTCGGATACTTCTCCCTATTGGGGTGAGGTCCATCATCAAGTAAACCGCCAGACTGAAGGGCAAACAGGACATCTTCGAAGGAAACTTCGCGCTCGCTCATCAACTGTTGGTTCTTTTCAGCATTCCAGTTAATTTGCTTCATGAGAAGAGTCTAGCAGGCCGTGTGCCTATTGGCATCTTTCTCCATGAAGATCCGCTGGTCTGCGTTTCATCGAGAAGTGGGGGCTGAGCCTCGCGGTTCAAAGGGGTCTGACAGCGAGTGTCTGACCCCACAAGCCACCTACGTTAAACCTTGGAGAAATAGGGTCTGACAGCGAGTGTCAGCCCCCGTCGAAAGTGAATGCCAAACCCCGTCGATAAACCTGGCAGGAGCCATTGCACGGCAAACAGAACAGCAGGCGCTATTGATAAGAAAGTGCTGCCCATTCTGGAACGGCTGAATCTAGATCCGGAGCGGTGGTGCCAGCGGGCGACCGCGTTTGAGGACAGCTACCAGGATTACCGAAATCCAGGACGGCGCCGACGAGCGGCTTAGACTCTCCCCCGCCGCCATAATTACCCCCATGCTTTTTCGGTGCTCCTGCCGAGGCTGTCGCTCGCCTGAAATCAGCAGATTTCCGTCATTCCCCTTGGAAGGCCGCCATCGTTTTGTCAGAACCCCGGAATCAACGCAGCGGAAACGCAAAAAGCCCGGGGTCGAAACCACCAGGCCTTCGGGAAGTTGGTCAGGCGAGTGCCCCAGCAGGCGAGTGCCTGTCCGTACTTATGTCCATAATTGATCCGTCAGGTGAGTGCCTGTCCATAATCAAGACCCATAATCAAGACCTAAGCCGTTGAATCACTCAAAGCGCGCTGTTAATCTTCGTAAGCGTGCAACGACATGCACATCACGGATGTGATTAGCTTCTAAAAAACCGGAAGCCCTTACTTTAGAAAGGAGTCTTAATATGGGTGACGTTTCACTCAGCCTTCCCGTAATTATCGATCAGAATGTAGTGTTAACCGAGCAGGAGGCAAAAGAAGTATTTATCTTCTTCTGGCCCGAACGCAAGCATGCTATTGAAGGAATGACTATAAACTTAGATGCTAAACGTTATGCTCAGGCCCTGTTAATTGTTGCTGTGGACGCCTCCTATTTGATCGGATTTATAGATATTCTAATAAACGCGATCATACGAAAAAAACCCGGTGCCAGCGTTCAAGCTTTGGTCAAAAAAATATCACGCAAGTACGTGAAACACTGGTGGAACTATGCTTCGGAAGAGGACTTGGGCGATGCAAAGGTCTATGACTCTGTCAGAGCGACCATTGCTCTAAAACAAAAATCCCGTTTCGAGATGTTACTCGCAGGCATTGTTTCCTTGCCCAGAAAACTGCCTTCATTTGCAACCTCAGGACTCTCTGCAGGAAACCTGGTCTGGGTTTGAGGGTAGCAGCATGAAAAAATTTGTTGCGAGTGCTCTCGCACTGCTCGTTATGCTTATGATCGGTACGGCTGGCATCATGGCATATAATTTTGCCAATGCGCCCCCTGTTACATTGATCGTTTATATGAGTTCTGAAAATTCACCAGCGGTGCTTAAATGGGGTGCTGAACAAGCTCTATATGGATTTCACCCATCAGAGGATGAGGTTCAGCAACTCAATATGGAGGCGGGTGCGCGCTACGCCGCCCTATATTCTGACGAATCTCAGGCTAGAAAAATATTGGTGCATTTTCTAGAAAATGGCGTTGATGTGGACGCTATCGATAAAAACTCCGGCTCCGGCGTTACGGCACTACACTCGGCAGTACTTGAAAGAAACTCATTTGCGGTCAAACTGCTGTTAGAGCATGGTGCCGACGCCTCTAAAAAAGGAGAGCAAGGCCGAACGCCTTTAGATTTTGCAAGGCTTTTGCAGGAGAAAAAAGCCGATGCAGATATAGCTGAGATTATTATAAGCTTGGAGGAAGCTGGGGGTTAATTCTGGGCTAGACATCACGCTGAGTCGATGACGCTTGCTTTATTTGCGGTAAGACCGTTCTAGTAGTTTCGCAACGGTGAGGCGTATTTCGAGAAATGGGGTCTGACAGCGAGTGTCAGACCCCGTCGAAAGCGAATGCTGCATTCCGCGCTTCGTTCAACTCCTCAGAGCAAGCAAGGCTTCCAGCGTGTCTTCCGACAGAATTGCGGTGACCCAGATCTCCAACTGCTCGTTAGTAGCTGTAGATATGCGCTCGTCCGCCCAAAGCGGGATCGGGCCAAATTTGAGCTGAACCTGCTTTCTCAACATTCCTTCCATGCCTTCATGCAGGCCCTTCTCCAAGCCCTGCTCCAAGCCCTTTTCCATACCCTTTAGCATGCCCTTTTCCATGCCCTTTTCCATGCCCTCGGCTCGTAACCGGTCACTTAAGTTTGCCATGGTGCTGCTC
>NZ_PXNP01000044.1 GCF_003007675.1 Marinobacter fuscus
CGGTGATCTTCCCACAGGGGACTTTCACCCCATTAGTTCATGCCCATGCTGGGCGTACACAAGGCGCTGTTGTCGCCACTTTCGTGGCTGGGACGGCTTACGCTGCGCTCCAGCCGCTCCAAAGCTTTGCGTTATGCGAGACGTTCGCCTTGACGCACGTACTCAAAGGCGTACACTTGGTTGCAGGTTGAACACACAAGAGGTGCGTCATGACCGGAATCACAGCAACTGAGGCGCGCAGCAACCTATATCGGTTGATTGACGAGACCGCCGAGTCCCACCAACCAATCGTCATCATGGGTAAGCGCAACAAAGCCGTTCTGGTTTCCGAAGAAGACTGGTCTGCAATTCAGGAAACACTTTACCTGCTCTCCGTACCAGGTATGCGGGAGTCGATTCGTGAGGGGATGGATACCCCTTTAGATGAATGCGATGAGGAGCTGGACTGGTGACATGGAAGTTGGTTTACACCAAGCAAGCCCAGAAAGATGCAAAGAAGTTGGCCTCCAGCAGTCTCAAACCAAAGGCCCAGGAACTTTTAGCGCTGATAGCGGAAGATCCATACCGCAAGCCGCCTCCTTTTGAGAAGCTCATTGGTGATCTTGCGGGGGCCTATTCACGCCGAATCAATATTCAGCACCGTCTGGTCTATCAGGTGCTGGAGGGCGAGCAAGTGGTGAAAGTCCTCAGGCTCTGGAGCCACTACGAATAATGCATAACCCATATGAGCCTTCTCTGAGTCAACAGGCAATAGTATTTTTTTGGCCGCGCGAGCGGCCAACCTAAACCCATGAGCGAGAACGCCTGCTTCGTTAGTCTCGCGGAGCTGTCAGGCACTTACAGCAAACACATATAGGGGCTCTCTTACGTGGCTTTAGACCACAGCCTGACCGGTTGTTCCATCGGTGGGTCAGGGGCACCAGACATTCATCGGTTAACCGGCCACTGGCACTATTCAAGGATCTGGCTGCGTAGCTCCAGTTAGCGTCAGGCTCAGGGCCGGTGTAAGCGCACTGGCTCATGGCATTAAGGCACGCCCACGGGGCGGCTAATCAAGGCGACTGGCTTCAACG
>NZ_PXNP01000045.1 GCF_003007675.1 Marinobacter fuscus
GGTTATGCATTATTCGTAGTGGCTCCAGAGCCTGAGGACTTTCACCACTTGCTCGCCCTCCAGCACCTGATAGACCAGACGGTGCTGAATATTGATTCGGCGTGAATAGGCCCCCGCAAGATCACCAATGAGCTTCTCAAAAGGAGGCGGCTTGCGGTATGGATCTTCCGCTATCAGCGCTAAAAGTTCCTGGGCCTTTGGTTTGAGACTGCTGGAGGCCAACTTCTTTGCATCTTTCTGGGCTTGCTTGGTGTAAACCAACTTCCATGTCACCAGTCCAGCTCCTCATCGCATTCATCTAAAGGGGTATCCATCCCCTCACGAATCGACTCCCGCATACCTGGTACGGAGAGCAGGTAAAGTGTTTCCTGAATTGCAGACCAGTCTTCTTCGGAAACCAGAACGGCTTTGTTGCGCTTACCCATGATGACGATTGGTTGGTGGGACTCGGCGGTCTCGTCAATCAACCGATATAGGTTGCTGCGCGCCTCAGTTGCTGTGATTCCGGTCATGACGCACCTCTTGTGTGTTCAACCTGCAACCAAGTGTACGCCTTTGAGTACGTGCGTCAAGGCGAACGTCTCGCATAACGCAAAGCTTTGGAGCGGCTGGAGCGCAGCGTAAGCCGTCCCAGCCACGAAAGTGGCGACAACAGCGCCTTGTGTACGCCCAGCATGGGCATGAACTAATGGGGTGAAAGTCCCCTGTGGGAAGATCACCGTTCAGCCGGTTTTACCCGATTGAACGCTAACTACTAGCGAATGGCAAGGGCCGATCCGCGAGGGTTGGTCTCCGGAGCGCCGGCCGGAAGTAAGCCGCTAGCAAAACTGCGAGCTGATGAACAAGAACATCATATGAGGCGTAGGCCGGAGGCGAGTCGGCACAAGACAACGAAGCCATGTGATCTGACGGCCACCGTAAATGATGCAGCAGTGCAGTGACAGTGCATGCTCTTATCTGGGGCGGTCCGACGTATCGGGATCTGCTCAACGAGCGATCGGTTAGTCACCAGTCAGGCCACTGGTCGATCAAGCCTGGGCGCAGCCGTTGCCATCGGCGGTTGCGAGCGAACGAGATGGACACCGATAGCGCCGGTGGGGGTAACCCTTCCGGTGATTGAGTAGAAGTCAGCAGAGGCCATAGTAGCCAAACGCCCGTCGTAATGGTCAGGACAGGGTGAAGGGCCAAACACCGGGAACAAAGGAGGAGCCTTGACCGACTTGAACACACGAATGCCGACCAGCAATGACGTGGCTCAGCGTACGGCCACGAAGCCAGCCTTTAGTAAAGATCTACTCGATGCTGTACTGCACCGGGCTAATCTCCAACAAGCCTGGAAGCAGGTTCGAGCCAACAAGGGAGCGGCGGGTGTCGATGGCATGACCGTCGAGGAATTTCCCGCCTGGGTAAAGGCTGGCCATTGGAACGTGGTCCAGCAGTCGATTCGCTCGGGTGATTATCAACCAGCGCCGGTACGGCGGGTTGAGATCGACAAACCGGACGGTGGCAAGCGCCAGCTTGGCATCCCAACGGTGACAGACCGGGTGATTCAGCAAGCCATTGCCCAGATCCTGATGCCCCTGTTCGAACCGGGATTTTCAGCGGATAGCTACGGCTTCCGTCCGGGTCGAAATGCGCACCAGGCGGTGCGACGGGTACAAAGCATTCTCAAGGAGGGGAGACGCTTTACCATGGATGTGGACCTGTCGAAGCTCTTCGACCAGATCAATCATGACCTGTTGATGACGCACCTGGGCCGCAAGGTCTGGGACAAGCGTTTGTTGGGACTGATTGCCCGGTATCTGCGAGCTGGGGTTATCGATAACCAGCTCTATCTGGAGAGTCGGGAAGGTGTACCACAGGGTGGCCCGTTGTCACCTCTGCTGGCCAACATTATGCTCGACCCACTGGATAAAGAACTGGAACGGCGGGGCCATAGGTTTGCCCGCTACGCGGACGACTTCACCATCGTGGTGAACAGCCGCCGCGCGGGAGACCGGGTGCTGACGAGCATCAGCCACTTCCTCGAACACCGCCTGAAACTGACGGTCAACACCGCCAAGAGCCGAGTCGTCAGAACCAATGACAGCAAGTTCCTGGGCTTTACCTTCAAGGGAACCCAGATCCATTGGCACCCGGACACGCTGCGCAAATTCAAGCAACGTATCCGGGAACTGACGAACCGGAACTGGGGGG
>NZ_PXNP01000046.1 GCF_003007675.1 Marinobacter fuscus
GGTTATGCATTATTCGTAGTGGCTCCAGAGCCTGAGGACTTTCACCACTTGCTCGCCCTCCAGCACCTGATAGACCAGACGGTGCTGAATATTGATTCGGCGTGAATAGGCCCCCGCAAGATCACCAATGAGCTTCTCAAAAGGAGGCGGCTTGCGGTATGGATCTTCCGCTATCAGCGCTAAAAGTTCCTGGGCCTTTGGTTTGAGACTGCTGGAGGCCAACTTCTTTGCATCTTTCTGGGCTTGCTTGGTGTAAACCAACTTCCATGTCACCAGTCCAGCTCCTCATCGCATTCATCTAAAGGGGTATCCATCCCCTCACGAATCGACTCCCGCATACCTGGTACGGAGAGCAGGTAAAGTGTTTCCTGAATTGCAGACCAGTCTTCTTCGGAAACCAGAACGGCTTTGTTGCGCTTACCCATGATGACGATTGGTTGGTGGGACTCGGCGGTCTCGTCAATCAACCGATATAGGTTGCTGCGCGCCTCAGTTGCTGTGATTCCGGTCATGACGCACCTCTTGTGTGTTCAACCTGCAACCAAGTGTACGCCTTTGAGTACGTGCGTCAAGGCGAACGTCTCGCATAACGCAAAGCTTTGGAGCGGCTGGAGCGCAGCGTAAGCCGTCCCAGCCACGAAAGTGGCGACAACAGCGCCTTGTGTACGCCCAGCATGGGCATGAACTAATGGGGTGAAAGTCCCCTGTGGGAAGATCACCGCCCAACCGGTTTTACCCGATTGAACGCTAACCACTAGCGAATGGCAAGGGCCGATCCGCGAGGAAAGGTCTGGAGGAAGCCGCTAGCAAAACTGCGAGCTGATGAACAAGAACATCATATGAGGCGTAGGCTGAAGGCGAGTTGGCACAAGACAACGAAGCCATGTGATCTGACGGCCACCGTAAATGATGCAGCAGTGCAGTGACAGTGCATGCTCTTATCTGGGGCGGTCCGACGTATCGGGATCTGCTCAACGAGCGATCGGTTAGTCACCAGTCAGGCCACTGGTCGATCAAGCCTGGGCGCAGCCGTTGCCATCGGCGGTTGCGAGCGAACGAGATGGACACCGATAGCGCCGGTGGGGGTAACCCTTCCGGTGATTGAGTAGAAGTCAGCAGAGGCCATAGTAGCCAAACGCCCGTCGTAATGGTCAGGACAGGGTGAAGGGCCAAACACCGGGAACAAAGGAGGAGCCTTGACCGACTTGAACACACGAATGCCGACCAGCAATGACGTGGCTCAGCGTACGGCCACGAAGCCAGCCTTTAGTAAAGATCTACTCGATGCTGTACTGCACCGGGCTAATCTCCAACAAGCCTGGAAGCAGGTTCGAGCCAACAAGGGAGCGGCGGGTGTCGATGGCATGACCGTCGAGGAATTTCCCGCCTGGGTAAAGGCTGGCCATTGGAACGTGGTCCAGCAGTCGATTCGCTCGGGTGATTATCAACCAGCGCCGGTACGGCGGGTTGAGATCGACAAACCGGACGGTGGCAAGCGCCAGCTTGGCATCCCAACGGTGACAGACCGGGTGATTCAGCAAGCCATTGCCCAGATCCTGATGCCCCTGTTCGAACCGGGATTTTCAGCGGATAGCTACGGCTTCCGTCCGGGTCGAAATGCGCACCAGGCGGTGCGACGGGTACAAAGCATTCTCAAGGAGGGGAGACGCTTTACCATGGATGTGGACCTGTCGAAGCTCTTCGACCAGATCAATCATGACCTGTTGATGACGCACCTGGGCCGCAAGGTCTGGGACAAGCGTTTGTTGGGACTGATTGCCCGGTATCTGCGAGCTGGGGTTATCGATAACCAGCTCTATCTGGAGAGTCGGGAAGGTGTACCACAGGGTGGCCCGTTGTCACCTCTGCTGGCCAACATTATGCTCGACCCACTGGATAAAGAACTGGAACGGCGGGGCCATAGGTTTGCCCGCTACGCGGACGACTTCACCATCGTGGTGAACAGCCGCCGCGCGGGAGACCGGGTGCTGACGAGCATCAGCCACTTCCTCGAACACCGCCTGAAACTGACGGTCAACACCGCCAAGAGCCGAGTCGTCAGAACCAATGACAGCAAGTTCCTGGGCTTTACCTTCAAGGGAACCCAGATCCATTGGCACCCGGACACGCTGCGCAAATTCAAGCAACGTATCCGGGAACTGACGAACCGGAACTGGGGGG
>NZ_PXNP01000047.1 GCF_003007675.1 Marinobacter fuscus
GCGTTATGTGCAAGGAAAGCTCGCAGAATCATGAAGGCTTTAAAGATTATTGGAGCAATTGCCGTTGCTATAATCGGAGCGTGGTACCTATTCGAGGATTACTGGTATAGAAAAGCTATTCCAGAAAATATTAGTCTCAGTTACCGCATTTCTATCACCTCGGATTCTGGGCTTAGGGAAGGTTGTGGTACGGCCGTCTACAAATTGGGCGGTAAAACAGCAGAAGCTATCAAAGAGCAAGGTGTTAAGTTTTTCAAGGAGTCAGGCCAGGCTCGCGGTCATTCTGACCAGTACTATGCATATGGCGAGTGGATGGAAACTCCCAGGGATGACTGGAGCAGGTCGGAAAATTGGTCATATGAACTGCTTTGCGGCGGGAGTATCAGTGGCTCTTTGTACGACGACATCGTAGAAAGTGGACGAACCGGTGGTTCGTATTATTCGTTCACGGATGAGGCTGTCCTGATGGTGATACCCGACAAAAAGCTGGTGGTTTTCAGTCACAATGGTTAAATCACATAACCAGTGCAGGCACGGCGACGCCTACTACATTGCGCCTTCGGCTCCATTCCGTAGGCGCGCATGCTGCAAGCGTTAGCAAAATTTTCTGACACTTGAGTAGTCTGCGTTTCTAATTTCTTAAATCTGTCATAGGTGAGTATGTAATAATTTGTGAGGCAAGCAGGCATGGACGATCTTCTTGAATTGCTCATAATATCTAGCGTCGTATTTGGGCCGGTGATTTTTGGAGCAATTACGCATTGGCATCGCGTTCGCAACGCCCCTTGCGGAAGGTGCAAGGGTACTGGATACCTTCCTCAATATAAGCATGTTCATAATGGTGTTTGCTTTCGTTGTAATCCCCCTCCATCCATGCTTGTTAGCCCTCAGGAGCGTCTAGAAAAGCAGAAGGCTGCAATTCAGAAGGAAATTGAGGCGCAAAAAGCGGAGGCTAAGTTTCTTGCAGAAGAGGAACAATTTTACCGATCGCACTCCAAGTCGGAACTTATGGAAATGTGGGAAAGTCGTGGTGATCTCAACCTCACTGACGGAGAGTTAGCAATTTTAAGAAAGGTAGTCAGAGAGGCTATGGGCATTACTCCCGCCCCCACAATTTCGCTTAAAGTTTGCGGCGATTGCGGAATGGTTGGAAGTAACTGTAGTTGTCGAAGAGTTTGAATGAGCTGTATTCGCGGGTCAGCATTGAAAAATGCTAACAAAGCCAGTCACGGCGACGTCTACTACATTGCGGCTTCGCCTCCATTTCGTAGCCGCGCATGCTGGCGGCGTTAATGGCAAAGGCCTCGGTCTTTTGGGTGGCCGTGTGCCAGTGGCCTTGGCACCGGGCTTTGGTAGCTAAACCCGGCAACTCGGTGAGTGCCAAGGCCAGCAGAGTCCGCGTCCGGTTTGGCAGCTTTAATCGTCAGAGGCGTTTGTAGCAAATTCGGTGTTCACCGTTTGGGGCTGTCCGCCGACAATTTATTCTGGATCTGGTACTTTTGAGTACAGGTTCATCCACCGCTGGCTTGGCGGTGGTTTTAAACAAACCGTACCGGCGCAAGCCGGTGCGAGGTAACGGAGTAGGCCGTCATGGTCAGTGCCAGGGAGCAGGCAGCGTCAACACCCTGCCACTAACCAGCCGGTCAACCGGACGCCAAAAGCGTACCGCTTTTGGTTCCCTCCGCTGGCGCTCCGGCGCCG
>NZ_PXNP01000048.1 GCF_003007675.1 Marinobacter fuscus
GCGCCTACGGAATGGAGCCGAAGGCGCAATGTAGTAGGCGTCGCCGTGCCTGCACTGGTTATGTGATTTAACCATTGTGACTGAAAACCACCAGCTTTTTGTCGGGTATCACCATCAGGACAGCCTCATCCGTGAACGAATAATACGAACCACCGGTTCGTCCACTTTCTACGATGTCGTCGTACAAAGAGCCACTGATACTCCCGCCGCAAAGCAGTTCATATGACCAATTTTCCGACCTGCTCCAGTCATCCCTGGGAGTTTCCATCCACTCGCCATATGCATAGTACTGGTCAGAATGACCGCGAGCCTGGCCTGACTCCTTGAAAAACTTAACACCTTGCTCTTTGATAGCTTCTGCTGTTTTACCGCCCAATTTGTAGACGGCCGTACCACAACCTTCCCTAAGCCCAGAATCCGAGGTGATAGAAATGCGGTAACTGAGACTAATATTTTCTGGAATAGCTTTTCTATACCAGTAATCCTCGAATAGGTACCACGCTCCGATTATAGCAACGGCAATTGCTCCAATAATCTTTAAAGCCTTCATGATTCTGCGAGCTTTCCTTGCACATAACGCTGCCAACAGCGGCAGTTTTTTAGCTGCGAAGCAGCGGAGAAACTGTCCAGCGCACATAGTGCGCGTGGCTGCTTGGCCTTGTTATGCCAAGCGGATCTTCCACATGCCCCGCACTCCATCTTCTATCCAGCTACCCTCTAAAATATTTGAGCCCTCAAACCTATGAAGAGTTGCCCTTCCTTTTACCTGCTCCGAGGTTAGTTCATAGTGGCCTGCCCCCCTTTCATGGCCACGGTATAGTATTCTTTTTCCATCTTCTTCGTAGTCCACGACAATATCCTTTTCACCAATTCTTACTTGGCATGGTTCATCCTCATATGATGTATCATCAAAATGAAGAATATCCATTTTTGAATTTTGGTAAATACTCATATCTTTCCTTTATGTATACGGGCATAACGCTGCGCTCTGCCGCTTGTCGGCAGCAGCGCCTTGTTATGCGTCCTCTTCCATTTCATATACCGTCAAATGCCAGTTCTTCGGCCCACTCCAAGATATCTCTTTATAAGAGCCGACAACAATTCCCTTGTCTTGAAGGATGGCCATGAATCGGCTCGGTGAAATGGATGCCTTATAGTCATATGCGAAAGCAACACCTTTCTCATTTAGATCGCACATAAGAGCAGCAAGCTCTTCATTGTCATCTACTACTGCGCAACCTTGAAAACGGGCTTCGTTACCCAAGCCAAGTAATCCTACATCTCCACCTAAGGTTACCTTTCCTTTCTGGATGGACTTAACATACGCAGGAGGTTGTTGCCCTGGAGCGCCTGACTCGATTTTATAAGGTGGCCCCTTTCTTCTCACGCTTCCCCCGCATAACGATGTACGTTCATCTGCCCGAGCGAAGCGAGGGTCGGATGAATGTGTTGTTATAGAGCCAAGTCCTGAAAGAGCTCTGATAAAGCACACCCTCGACGGCCATGCCTGCTTCGAGACGTTCTTCAAACTTCATAATCCAACCGTTTGCGACGGGCTCTGGCGACGAGACTGGCAACCAGCCAAAAGGTAACGCGATCGCTGAGGAATAGCTCTCCCTCGGGGTATGTCCCAAGCGGATCAACCCGCGCGTTATCCGCTTGGGACATACCCCGAGGGTAGCTGAAAACGCATTCAACAACGATCATCCTTGTCTGGTTCTTCGAACCGAATCCCAAACCTGAAAAATACTGTTTATTCGTACAGATCATCGCTGTAGGATTCGGTTAACTGGGAGTTTTTCTGCACCCCAGCCGGGCTTTATAAC
>NZ_PXNP01000049.1 GCF_003007675.1 Marinobacter fuscus
GCGCCTACGGAATGGAGCCGAAGGCGCAATGTAGTAGGCGTCGCCGTGCCTGCACTGGTTATGTGATTTAACCATTGTGACTGAAAACCACCAGCTTTTTGTCGGGTATCACCATCAGGACAGCCTCATCCGTGAACGAATAATACGAACCACCGGTTCGTCCACTTTCTACGATGTCGTCGTACAAAGAGCCACTGATACTCCCGCCGCAAAGCAGTTCATATGACCAATTTTCCGACCTGCTCCAGTCATCCCTGGGAGTTTCCATCCACTCGCCATATGCATAGTACTGGTCAGAATGACCGCGAGCCTGGCCTGACTCCTTGAAAAACTTAACACCTTGCTCTTTGATAGCTTCTGCTGTTTTACCGCCCAATTTGTAGACGGCCGTACCACAACCTTCCCTAAGCCCAGAATCCGAGGTGATAGAAATGCGGTAACTGAGACTAATATTTTCTGGAATAGCTTTTCTATACCAGTAATCCTCGAATAGGTACCACGCTCCGATTATAGCAACGGCAATTGCTCCAATAATCTTTAAAGCCTTCATGATTCTGCGAGCTTTCCTTGCACATAACGCCTCACATCACCGGGTGCGAAAAGCAAAGCGAGGGACGAGCGGTACTTTTTGCTCTCCGAGTGCATGTGATTGTTATGTAGCCCCATTTCCGATGCCTATAATTCCACTAATTTATCTTGGTTGGCGCTAGGAACGCAGAATATAGCGTCAAAGGCATCACTCACGTTCGTCTCAACAGATGAGCTCTGCGATCTAACTCGGCTCGCGCCTTTAACGTCGTCCGACAACATTAAACATGAGCCCGCCACACCCCTAGCACTCATAATATGCTGTTCCACACTGCCTCTTTGGATTTTATCAGCGTCTGTGGGCTCCACCGAAAAGCCTAACGGACTGTCAGGCGAGGGATACTGCATCTCCGGCACAGTACCCCCTAGATGCGTTGCTCCAATGGCACGGTAATCTTTCCTCCGATACGCAAGTTGCTGGCCCATAGGAATAGCCGTAAGTTCTCCAGAAAAGGAAACTGAAGTCTTCTGGATATGGTTGTTATGCGCAAGTAGAAGTATCTTAATATCTGGATCTGCGTGAAGAAATCTCTCAACAGTGGTAGCTGTGAACACCTCACGAACGGAGGTGTCACCATCGAGTGAAGTACCATCAAAGAGCATCTTCATGGTGCGCAGTGTTTCGAGCGTATGTTCAATCGAACAGACACACTCCGACGCCCTTTGAAACAGCTCCTTTCCACCTCGCTGGACTAGAATTGGTTCCAATCCAGACAACCGCAACTTTAACCGACTAATCCGGGAGAAGGCTTGATCCTGTTTAGCGGTACCCAGTTCACCCCATTGCGCGGATGAAATCACGGGGGATTCGCCACATATGGATTCCAAAGACTGGATTAACGCATCGACGTCCGGCTTCAAAATGGGATCCAGTAAGTCAATAGCCGCGGACAATCTCTGCAAGTCGTCAAGTGGGTTCAGCGTATTGGGCAAATCAACGCCAACCACCATAATGCTTTTTCCAGTCTCTAAAAGATAAGATTTGAGCCAAGTCAGCACCGATCCATACAGAGCGAAGGTCAATGGGTTCGTGATTTCCTTCAGCTTATCCGTGCTCGCTGAAGATTTTAGCCATTCGGAGATCCGGTTACCCTGAACCGCCCCGCACTCCAGCCCAATTGCATTAAACTCGTGCATCTCTACAAAGTATCGGATGAAACTGGCTCTGGCCAAGGAAAACTCAGAAACAAAGTGAGCCCCTTCGCCAATCCCTATCGCTCTGGCATATTTCGCCATCGAAGAGAGATCTTCAAGCTCACTGAAATCTAGATTACAAGGCTGTAAGAGCGTTCTGATTGTTCTGTACGTCATATATTCAACTCAATATTTTCATTATGATGGATCTGCTGTATCTGGTTCCTAGGTCAGGATACATAACGCTTGCAGCATGCGCGCCTACGAAATGGAGCCGAAGGCGCAATGTAGTAGGCGTCGCCGTGCCTGCACTGGTTATGTGCTGCTTTAGGCCGCAACAAGCCTTTTCACGTTGAGCTCTTTGCGATGTTGTTCGGCGTGCCAGAGCTCATATTGGGACTGCTGGTTCAGCCAGCTCTCTGCAGAGGTATCAAAAGCGATAGAGAGCCGGATAGCCATCTCGGGACTGATACCGGCCTTGCCGTTCAGCACGGCACTAAGAGTCTTGCGGCTAACGCCCAATGCATCTGCAGCCGCCGTGACAGAGAGGCCGAGTGGTTCAAGACAAAGCTCTCGCAATACTTCACCAGGGTGTGGGGGGTTATGCATCAACATTTGCTTTACCTCAGTGATAATCTTCATAGTTCACAATCTCGGCATCTCCATCTTCAAATCGGAAGGTCACTCGCCAGTTACCGCTAACAGTGACTGACCATATACCAACGCGATTGCCGGAGAGTTCGTGCAATCGAAGACCGGGTAAGTCCATATCTTTGGCATCCGATGCTGCGTTCAATCTACCGAGAATAAGCCGAAGCCTTTTTGCGTGAGCGGCCTGAATTCCTGCGGTGCTACCGGACTTGAAAAATTTGGCCAAGCCCTTGTGTTTGAAGCTTCGTATCATTCTCTGAATGTACCCTGAAACGTATCGGGTGTCAATTCACATAACG
>NZ_PXNP01000050.1 GCF_003007675.1 Marinobacter fuscus
CGAAAGGAACCAGAGCGCAAACAACGCCAATCCGATTACCATCTGAACTGGACGGCCCCGCAACTGGAGCACGCCATGAATAACAAGACGGCCGGTAATGTTGGCAACCAACCCCGACAGCAACCTTTCCGGCCTTGGCCATCACCAACACAGGCGGCTTTGCAGCCAAGTCCGATGCCAAGGCCCTTGCACTGAGTCCGCCAAAAATGAAGACGGCCTGGGCCATTAACGCCGAAGCACAGCGGCGACCTTGGAGTGGCGACAAAGGAGCCACGTAAAGGGCGTCCGGCGGCCATCGGCCGCGTACTGCTGCGCCTGGTTAGTGGCAGGGGTTATGACGTTGCCTTGCTCCCTGGCACTGACCGTGACGGCCTACTCCATTACCTGCACCAGCTTGTGCCGGTACGATGTGTTTGAAACCACCGCCAACCTTGCGGTGGATGAACCTGAACTCAAAGGTATCAGATCCGGAATAAATTGTCGGCGGACAGCCCAACACGCCGAACACCAATTTTGCTACCAACGCCACTGGCGATTAAAGCGGCCAAACCGGACGCGGACTCTGCTGGCCTTGGTACTCACCAATTAAGCGGGTTTGGCTACCAAGCGCGGCACCAAGGCCACTGGCACATAGCTACCCAAAAGACCGAAGCCTTTGCCATTAACGCCAAGCTTAGCGGCGCCACGTCAGTGGCGTCCGGTGGACGGCCCTCGGGCCGGGAACGTACTACAGCGACTGGTTAGTTGGGGGCATCAATGAAGCCCGATCCCTGGCAACCAACATCGTAGCCTACGCCGCAGCCCTTGCACCAAAACCCGCTGATGCTATGTGCATAAAATCACCGCCAATAATGCGGTGAATGAACCTGAACATCAGAGTAGCAAGTAAGCAAGGAACCGTTTATCGACGGACAACCCCACAACCGAGACACTCAATTTAGAACCAGCTCCGCTGACCGTTTGAGCTACCAACAAGACGACAAATTTGCGGGCCTTGGCTGCGCAGCTATTCTGCCGGTTTTGCTGCCAACTTTCGGCCAAGGCCATTAGCACACGGCCACTCAAAGGTACGAAGCACTACCAACTA
>NZ_PXNP01000051.1 GCF_003007675.1 Marinobacter fuscus
CGAAAGGAACCAGAGCGCAAACAACGCCAATCCGATTACCATCTGAACTGGACGGCCCCGCGACTAGGGCACGCCATGAATAACCATGCTGCCGATGATGCTGGCAACCACCCTCGACAGCAACTTTTCCGGCCTTGGCCATCACCAACAAAGGCGGCTTTGCAGCCAAGTCCGATGCCAAGGCCCTTGCACTGAGCCCGCCAAAAATGAAGACGGCCTTGGCCATTAACGCAGAGCTTTTAACGCAGAGCTTTGCGGCAATTTTGTAGCCGCGAAGCGGTGGAGAAATTGTCCGACAAGAGCGACTTGTTATGCGCTGGTAGTTACTGACACATGGCATTAATGCTGCTCTCAAAGCCAGGGAACTCAGCCTTTGCAGATGCAACGATTGCGCTTGCGCTTGCGCTTGCGCTTGCGCTTGCGCTTGCGCTTGCGCTCCTGGAGGGTGTTGTAGAGTTCTGCTCAGCAAAATATGCAAACTCTGGGTTTTTCGGCCTTCCGTCATTGAGATAGCTAACTGCCTCGTATGGGCCATAGCCGCTAGCAAGAACCCACAGATAGTCAGAGAAATTTGAGGCTATTATGCCAAGTTCGCCCTCCGATCCGAAGAATACGATTGGCTGAGAGAGAAGATCCGCGTTATTGCGGATGCACCAAATAGCTGCATAACCTCCAGTTCCGTCTTGCCCGAACACAAGATAGGCGTCTGTATTTGCCTGAGGGTTTCCGTCCAGGCACTGAGCCACTCATTGGTTTCTTCTTCGGAAAGAAACTCGGTGTAGGGCTCAAAATCAATGCCTTCGCCATCAAGATAATTGAACTCCAATTCATGGAGCTTTTTTAATACATCGGGGAATGCTTGTCCGGTAACTTGCATATGGCCTCTGGTTAAGTGAGCGCATAACGCTGAGGTAACCGGCGCCGGTCGAGTAGGCCCTGGGAACCACCCCCAAAGCCTCTCACAGAACCGTACGTGAACCTCTCGATTCATACGGCTCTTGTTATCCAACCATTGCCCTTGATCCTGCCCAGTGAGCAAATAGATCCGGCCGTCGCCGACGCAGTCCATTCACTCTCCGGGCAGCCTGTAACAGACCTCTGAGTTTCCGATACTTCCCTAATGCCCACCGGCTCAACCTCAGATCGAAATGAAACAGCACATTCCGAATGTAGCTGCGGCCAAACAGGCTATAGTACTGCATCCAGCCTCGGAGGCGGGACTGACAGAATCGAGCGAACTGCCCGAGTTCTTTCTGTCGCCACCATTTCCAGGGCCACTCGTTGATCTGCTTGCGGATCTCTTTCGCTGCACTCTGGCTGATGGCCGCCGTGAAGTAGACTTTCTTTTGTCCCAACCGGTTGCGGATCAGCCGCGGTCGGAAGGTGTGACCCAGAAAATCAAACGCGATCTCCGGGTAGTCCCGCCGGTTGTACTCGCTCTTACAATACACAATCTTTGTCTTGCGGGGATGGAGCGTCAAGCCACACGCTGTGAATCGTGCCTCAAGGACCGATTTCAGTGCTTGAGCTTCCCGTTCACTGGAACAATGGCATACGATATCGTCCGCATAGCGTTCGAACTGGATGCCACCCCAGCGCTTCTCCACCCAGCGATCAAAGACGTAGTGCAGGAACAGGTTTGCCAGTAAGGGACTGATCACACCGCCTTGCGGCGTGCCCCGATCGCGTTCCTCCACGGAACCATCCGCCAACTGAACCGGCGCGCTTAGCCAGCGCCGGATGTACAGCTTCTGCCAGTCCTCGGTCACATGACGATCCACGGCCTTCATTAACAGGTTGTGGTCGATGTTGTCGAAGAAGCCTTGAATGTCCATATCCAGCACCCAGGCTTTCTTCCAGCACCGGGCCTGAGTCTGTTTCAGCGCATCGTGCGCTGACTTTCCCGGGCGGTAGCCGTAAGAGTCCGGGTGGAAGTGTTGTTCCAGTTCCGGTTCAATCAGCAGCTTGACCACCATCTGCGCAATGCGGTCGGCAACCGTTGGGATGCCGAGACGACGGGTTGCCCCATCCGCCTTTTCGATCTCCACGCGCAAAACCGGTGGTGGATGATAGCTTCCTGAGGACAAACGGTTCCAAAGCTTGTAAAGGTTATTGCTGAGGTCACCATCAAAGTCTTCCAGACTCTGATGATCTACCCCGGCGCTACCTTTGTTGGCTCGAACCCGCTTGTAGGCCTGATAGACCAAGGCCTTCGGGATGGTAAATGGTTTTGCCTGACCCTGACGGCTCCTCCCGGAATTCGGTTGGCCATCTGGATCCGACGGGATAACTTGCCCCCTTCGCTCCACACCCATTACAGGTGTTTCCACACTACTACGGGCCAATCCGTCCCTGTGTCCTGCATCGGTACTCTCGCCTCGCGGGATCTCCACTTGTGCTTCTCCCTTAACATCAGGACGACAGGTTCTCATGTTCCATACTCAAGCCTGTACCCAGGTCATGCCGCCTCAAGACCGGCTGCCGCTGTGTCCGTTGTGCCAGCTCACGTCACAGCTCATCCCGGGGAGACGCTCGGTCCCCGGTTCTGACAACATCTGTCTACATTTCGACCCCTCATCGGCGGTTCACTTTCGTTCATCTCCTTGGGTACGTACCTGACCGCTCTTGACGGCCTTTTCCCATGTCGCTCACGACCCGCACTCTTAATGCAAGCCGCACAGGGCGGTTTGATCCCGGTGTCTGGTCACCGAGACCGAGGGGCCTTCCCTCATCTTGAGTACAGCAAGAAAGACTGAAGTCTTTCGTCATGACACACGAGCG
>NZ_PXNP01000052.1 GCF_003007675.1 Marinobacter fuscus
CGAAAGGAACCAGAGCGCAAACAACGCCAATCCGATTACCATCTGAACTGGACGGCCCCGCGACTAGGGCACGCCATGAATAACCATGCTGCCGATGATGCTGGCAACCACCCTCGACAGCAACTTTTCCGGCCTTGGCCATCACCAACAAAGGCGGCTTTGCAGCCAAGTCCGATGCCAAGGCCCTTGCACTGAGCCCGCCAAAAATGAAGACGGCCTGGGCCATTAACGCCCGTAGCAGGCGCATTTATGTAGGTGGATTTTGTGTGGCAGCGTAGCGCCCGCCGCGCAAAAGACGCCGAAATAAATGTCGCACTGCCTACGTTTGTTAAGCATTATCTTCCAATTTGTAGTATTTTATTTCGTTATTACGCTCGTCGAGTACAATAAGACGTTTACAATTACCGCATTCCAAAAGCCGACTTCTCGTAACGACTAATTCAGAGATAAAATCTTCAGCCGATTTATTTGGCCTCTCCTCATCAAGATAGTCTTCTTCGACGATCAGCGAAATACCAGTCCCACAGAACATATTCGTATGAACAAGCTCTTCACATTTACACCTGACCCATGATCCCATCTGAATTCCTTTGACGCTTAACGCCGCAAGCAGCTGCGGCTTTGTAGTGGATTGTTTTTCGGTAGCTTAGCGTTAAACCGAAAAACAAGTAACGGAAAAGCCGTCAGACTGACTTGCATTGTTATACGATTATTCGTCGTCACAAGTTAGCCACATTCCAATTTTGTTTTTTCCTACTGCACACAAAAAACTATCCCGACTATGGTTTGTTACGGGATGCCAACCTGACCTAGTGAAATTACTGAAAAATGCTGGATTAACAAGCTCCTCCTGGAAAGAAGCCAATAACATCTTCAGATCGGCATCGGATAGTTGCCGCTCGCTTCCGTACCTTATAGCTTCACTTGCCATTTGTATGAACAGATTCTCGAATTCTTCAAGTGATACTTGCTTCAATCCCCTGCTTGGAAAAGTAATCGTTTCTTTCTCGTTTAACCACGGATAGAAATCTAGCTGGTTGTTCTGAGATAAGCATTCTTGTATCACGTCCTGGCCATTTTCGCCGCTCAGATTGGGGAGCAATACATACCCAAAATAACAATCACTCCAAACGTCCTGATATTTCCAAAATCTCTCTTCGATGCTCATAGCCTACTTCGTATAACGCTAGCCAGCATGCGCGGCTACGGAATGGAGGCGAAGCCGCAATGCAGTAGGCGTCGCGTGCCTGGCCTTGTTAGCCTTTGCCAACAGATTGCCCTCTTGATTTATGCCACGCAATCACCCCGATAAGGGCGCTAACCATCGCTGGCACAGGAAGCACTAGCATATATAAATACATGATCCCCAGACATGCGTGACACCCTTTCCTATCACCCCCTTCACCGATCATGCTTGCGCTTGCCAACATCATGACGATAGAGACAGCCAACCAGATAATTCTATTGACCTCAGCGTACTTGCAAAGAAGCACGACTGAGAGAGGGATATAGAAGAGTAAGCCAAACATCAGTTCGTGGATTCGGAACGTCCCTCGCCACAAATACTCGAATACTGACGGGTTCAGATCGCCGGCAGCTAGATCCCTTAAATACCAGGCATATGCGTCTGCAAAGTCGAGGAAAGCCCATGAAAGCGAGCAAAAGAGCAACGTCCAACCGCAGGAATAGCGATAGTTTTTTAGATGAGCTCGAAGCATATTTTGGCTAACGCTGAGATTAGCGGCGCCCTTGTAATGGAGGCGAAGCCGCAATGAAAAGGGCGTCCGGCGGCCATCGGCCGCGTACTACAGCGCCTTGTTAGAATTTGATACTTCAACGCCCATGCTTGCCTGCCACCAACAGGTCATAGCCCCATTTGAAAGTTGCAGCAGGAAAAGCCCTCTCGAATTGCTGCCTTACCTTCGGCATATCGTGATCCTGAATCCTGTCATCAGCGAGCTCGATCGCGGCCACATTTATGTATTTTGATAATCTACCTAACAGGTTCTCTATCCCATAGTAGCTGAAGCACTTGGCACCAACCCTTAGTGACGTCACTTCAATTGGATTTACTGTGTACTCTGCCTTCTGAAGATCCTTTTCATCCCAGAGAAACAGCCTTCCACCATTGAATATCTTTTCTGGATCAATCTTCATACTGTTCTAATCGGGATAGGGAGGCACCTCACGATGCCCCTCCTCCCACATCACCGGGCATACGGATCACGTACCACGGCGATTCAGTGACTTGATTCAACCCGTTACCGCACTGCCAGTTCCGGCAGTCCATAGCTCCGAAACAACCGGGCCGGTAAGGCTTGCCGCAGGGCTGGCGAATGACTCAGCCGCCACGGGCCGTGGGCTGATTTCGCAGTGTTCCAGGCCAGTTTGACCGAGACACCCCGCTTTCTCAGCTCACGATACCCCCTTCGGCCCCATTGCTTCCACACGTAACTTCTCATTCTCCGCCGTATCCACTTGTCCAGGTCCCGCAGGGGGCTCAGCACTTCGGCTGCGTCGAAGTACGCTTTCCAACCAAGCAGGGTCTCTTTCAAATCTGCGATCACCTGGGCCAGTGAGTGGCCCCGTGTTCGGCGGCTCAGTATCCGGATCTGGGTTTTCAGCTTGGTGATAGCTTTGTCAGCCACTTTCAATCGCTGCCCTTTCCGGCTGAGGGTGAAGCCCAGGAAGCTGCGCTTCCAGGGCCGGTCTACCGCGCTCTTTCGTGTATTCACTGTGAGCCTCAGCGAGTCCTCGATAAAGCGCGTCAGACTCACCATCACCCGCTCTCCTGCACGGCGACTGCCCACGTAGATCTGGCAGTCATCCGCGTAGCGGGCAAATTTCAGGTTGCGCCGTTCCAGCTCCCAATCCAGCTCATCCAGCACCACATTCGCCAACACCGGAGACAGTGGCCCGCCTTGGGGCACGCCCTCGGGTGTTGGTGTTTTGCGGCTGTCGATCTGTACACCTGCCTTCAGGTACCGGTTGATCAACCTGAGCATCGGCCTGTCCGGCGTGTGCCGTTTCAGGCGTGCCATTAGGCGATCATGGTTTACCCGGTCAAAGAAGGCTTCCAGGTCCAGATCCACTACCCAGTTACGGCCTTCCCGAGCGCAATGCTGTCCGTATCGAACTGCCTGATGGGCAGAACGCCCCGGACGGAAGCCATAGCTGTGTGGGTGGAAGCGGGGTTCCCAGTCCTGCTGGATCACCTGAGCGATTGCCTGCTGGATGAAGCGATCCAGCACCGTTGGAATGCCCAGAGGGCGAGAACCGCCGTTGGCTTTGGGGATGGTGACCCGCCGGACCGGTTTGGGTCGGTAGGTCTGCTGGAGCAGTTGCTGCCGGATCTCGGGCCAATGTTGGCGCAGATAATCCGGCAGTTCATCCACGGTCATGCCGTCGATGCCCGGCGCTCCCTTGTTACGTCGAACCTGTTTCAGGGCGCGATTGAGGTTGTCCCTGCTCAATACACGCGCCATCCACGGTGAGGGTTGAACGGAGTGCGAGTTCTCCCGATTTCCGGCAACGGGTTCATCCCCTGGTTGCTCCAGGGTCAGCGCAAGCTGCTTTGCGGATGCCATCCCGTTTCCCTGCACGGACACTCGACTCCTGTCTCTGTTCGGGCCTTCGGTTCACGGGCGAACCTACTATGCCCTCTGCTGATTTCTGCCACGCGATCAGAGACGATCGCTCGTCTCTCAGTGGGTCCGTCCACACGCGGCAGACCTCCCGGGGTAAGGCACAGAGCTTTCACGGCGTGAGCGCCCGATTTATAAAGCACACCCCAGCCGCAGAAGGAGGGCTTCGCGGTCACGTGCCCGCTCGCCCCGGATGTACCACACCTCGTATCGGGTTCCTGTTCGTCGCCCCGCCGCTTTGGATTGGGCTT
>NZ_PXNP01000053.1 GCF_003007675.1 Marinobacter fuscus
AGCAACATGACCATGATTTTCGGCGTCCCCCTTGCTGTGCTGTCTGGCCAGCTGCTGATCGGGATTATCAACGGCGCCTTCTACGCTCTGTTAAGCCTTGGCCTCGCGGTTATCTTCGGTCTGCTGAAGATCATCAACTTCGCCCATGGCGCCATGTACATGCTCGGTGCCCTGGTCACCGTGGTTCTGTTTGACCTGCTGGGCGTCAATTACTGGGTCGCGCTCTTCGTCGCTCCCGTACTGGTTGGCGCTTTCGGTATGCTCATCGAATACTTCCTGCTCCGGCGCATTGCCGGCCAGGATCATATCTACAGCCTGCTGCTCACCTTCGGGGTGGCCCTGATCATCCAGGGCGTGCTCACCAATATCTACGGCGTGTCCGGGCTTCGATATTCCATGCCGGATTTGTTCAAAGGCGGCATCAACCTCGGCTTCATGTTCCTGCCGTACTACCGGGCCTGGGTCATCGTAGTGGCCCTGCTGGTGTGTTTCGGCACCTGGTTCATCATCGAGAAAACCAAACTGGGCTCCTACCTCCGGGCAGGCACAGAAGACTCACAGCTCATGCAGGGCTTCGGCATTAACGTACCCTTGCTGGTGAGCCTGACCTACGGATTCGGCGTCATGCTGGCGGCTTTCGCCGGTGTGCTGGCGGCACCCATTTATTCGGTAACTCCGGTGATGGGGTCCAACATTCTCATCGTGGTCTTTGCGGTGGTGGTGATCGGGGGCATGGGCTCCATTGGCGGGGCCATAATCACAGGCATCCTGATGGGCGTAATCGAAGGCCTCACCAAAACGTTTTACCCGCCAGCGTCTTCGGCCGTTATCTTCCTGGTGATGGTCCTGGTGCTGATGATCCGACCCACCGGCCTGTTCGGTAAGGAGGCATAATCATGAACCAGCCTGTTAATCCTGCCGATATTCACAAAGCCATTGTCGAGCAGCAAAAGATCCAGGACCGCAAGAAACTGATGGTGAACGGCGTGCTGCTGCTGTTGCTGCTGGCCGCGCCCTTCGTGATGTACCCGGTCTTCCTGATGAAGATCCTGTGTTTTGCCTTGTTTGCGGTGGCCTTTAACCTGCTATTCGGCTTTACCGGCCTGCTGTCCTTCGGCCATGCGGCCTTCCTGGCCACCGGAGGTTACACCACGGGCTACCTGCTCAGTAACTTCTCCGGCCTGACCACCGAGATGGGCATCATTGCCGGTACCGCCACGGCCACCTTGTTGGGACTGGCCTTTGCGTTATTGTCGATCCGCCGGCAAGGCATCTACTTTGCCATGGTGACCCTGGCGCTGGCACAGTTGGTGTTCTTCTTCTTTGTGCAGTCGGAATTCACCGGCGGCGAAGACGGCATGCACGGCATCCCCCGGGGCGAGCTGTTTGGTCTGATTAACCTCGAAGACAACCTCAACATGTACTACTTCGTGCTGGTGGTGTTCATCGCCTGTTACCTGCTGGTACAGCGCATTGTCAGCAGCCCGTACGGGCAGATCCTGAAAGCCATCAAACAGAACGAACCCAGAGCCGTCTCGCTGGGTTATAACGTGGATCGCTACAAGATCCTGGCCTTTGTGATCTCCGCCGCGCTGGCGGGCCTGGCCGGCTCCATGAAATCCGTGGTGTTCCAGCTGGCGTCCCTCAACGATGCCCACTGGCATATGTCGGGCGAGGTCATCCTGATGACCCTGGTGGGCGGCATGGGTACGCTGCTTGGGCCGGTGGTGGGCGCCACCTTTGTGGTGAACATTGAATACCAGCTGTCCCAGGGGCCCCTGCGCGACTGGGTAGACCCGATCCTCGGCGGCATTTTTGTGCTGACGGTACTGGCCTTCCGCAGCGGGATTGTGGGGGCAATTCAGACCCTGGTGAAACGCAACTTCCGATAATCCAGCAAAACTGGCGCAAGCAGGAGAACCAATGATGAAAGCTGCTTTTATTACCGGCCACGGCGGCAACGAAGTGGTCGAAGTCCGGCACTGTGAAAAGCCTCAGCGCCAGCCCGATGACATTCTGATTCAGATCAAGGCCGCCACTCTCAACCAGGTCGACCTGTACATGCGCAACAGTGGCGCTGGTATTACTCACCAGTTGCCTCAGATTATGGGGGTGGACGGTGCCGGCGTTGTCGCGGAAACCGATGAAACCTGCAGCTATTATGCCAACGGGCAATCCGTGGTGCTGTTTCCGGCCCTCAGTTGTGGTGAGTGCGAATTCTGCCAACAAGGTGATCAGAGCCTTTGCCGGAGGATTCAGTTCCTGGGAGAGCAGACAGACGGCACCTTCGCAGAGTGGATCAGCGTGCCGGCGGCCAATGTTTTTCCAATGCCAGGACATCTCACTTTCGCCGAAGGTGCCGCTCTGGGGGTTAACTTCCTGACCGCCTGGCGGATGCTGTTCACCAAGGCCCAACTGAAACCCTGGGAAACCGTTCTGGTGTTTGGCGTGGGCGGTGGGGTCTCTCTGGCCGCGATGCAACTGGCTAAAGCGGCAGGCGCCAGGGTAATTGTAACCTCACGGGACACAGACAAACTCGACCGCGCCCTGGCCATGGGGGCCGATGCCGCCATCAACAGTCAGCAACAGGATGTGGCGAAAGCAGCGCTGGAATACACGAACGGACGCGGAGTGGATGTGGTGATTGAAAACATCGGCGAAGCAGTCTGGTCCCAGGCCATGAAATCCCTGGTTCGGGGTGGACGGCTGGTCACCTGTGGGGCCACCTCCGGAGCTCAGCCGGGCGCGGATTTGCAGCGCCTGTTCGTGCGTCAGCTACAGATCTTCGGTTCCACCGGCGGCACGCTCGCAGAGTTCCGGGATCTTCTTTCGTTCGTCCAGCACCATCGTATTCAGCCCGTCATTGACAGCGTCTTCTCTCTGAAACAGATTCATAATGCCTTGAATCATCTGGAATCTGGCAAGAAAATGGGGAAAGTGGCCCTGAATCTGTGTGAAGATAGCCATGATTCATAAATTCAGGCATCCGGCCGATGCACCATCTCCGACAGGACAGCACATGTTCGTAAACGAATCCGGCGGCATACCTAACCGGCTTTTCTTCCGACTGTTCCAGACCGGAAACATTCTGCAACGCCAGGTACAGAACGAAATGGGCATCAGCGCCGTCCAGTGGGCGGTGCTGGGGGCACTTTCCCGGGAGGGTTTTGAATCCGGCACCTCCTTCAACCAACTCAAAGGCTACCTGTTTGTCAGTCGCCAGAACCTTGATGGCGTGCTCAAACGCATGGAAAAAGACGGCCACGTGATACGAATGCCAGACCCGGAGGATCGCCGGGCAAGACTGGTGGTTCTGACCAGCGCTGGCCGCGAGTACTGGAACCAACTGCAGGACACCATCACCAACTTCTACCAGCAGGCCTTACAGGGCATGAGCTTTGATGATGGTGTCAGCCTGCTGCACTTGCTCAAGAAGCTGCAGCAGGATCTGATCAATGTCTCCCTCGCCGGCGAAGACGACACGCCAGCGGCTTAACAGCGCTCGATCAGCAGGGCAATACCCTGGCCGACGCCGACACACATGGTACAGAGACCGTACCGACCCTGTTGACGCTGCAGTTGAAGCGCCGCCGTCATCACCAGGCGGGCACCGGACATGCCCAGTGGGTGCCCCAGCGCGATGGCTCCGCCATTGGGGTTTACCCTCGGGTCGTCATCAGCCACACCAAGCTCTCTGAGCACCGCCAGCCCCTGGGCGGCAAATGCCTCGTTCAGCTCAATAACATCGATATCTTCAAGGCCGATCCCCAGGCGCCTCAGGAGTTTCTCAGTGGCAGGGACCGGGCCAATGCCCATCACCGACGGCTCTACACCCGCCGTGGCCATACCCACAATGCGCGCCACCGGCACAAGCCCATGGCCCTCCACCGCCTCACGGCTGGCGACCAACATGGCGGCCGCACCGTCATTCACGCCGGAGGCATTGCCAGCGGTGACACTGCCACCTTCCCGAAAAGGCGCGGGTAAAGCCGCCAGCTTTTCAAACGTCGTACTCCGGGGGTGCTCATCAACCGCTACCACCAGTGGCTCTTGTTTGCGGCGTGGAATCTCTACCGGGACGATCTCATCCTTGAAGATGCCCGAATTCTGGGCGGCCTCAGCCTTTTGCTGTGAACGCAGCGCAAACCGGTCCTGGTCCTCGCGGGAAATCCCGTAGCGTTTCGCCACGTTCTCGGCCGTCTCCGGCATGGATTCAATACCGTACTGCTGCTTCATCAGCGGGTTTACCAGGCGCCAGCCAATGGTGGTATCTTCCAGCATCTGGGCCCGGGAGAAGGCGGTATCGGCCTTGCCCATGACATAAGGCGCCCGGGACATAGACTCCACACCGCCAGCGACGACCAACTCCATCTCACCGGCGGCAATAGCTCTGAATGCGGAGCCCACGGCATCCATGCCTGAGCCGCAGAGCCGGTTCAGAGTAACTCCCGGCACTGAGACCGGAAGGCCCGCCAGGAGCGCCGACATCCGGGCCACGTTGCGGTTGTCTTCCCCCGCCTGATTGGCGCAGCCGAGCATGACTTCATCAATCGCCTCCAGAGCCAGCTTCGGTGCCTGGCCAACGACAGAGCGGATGACGTGGGCCGCGAGATCATCCGGACGCACTGTCGACAGAGAACCGCCGAAACGGCCGATAGCGGTACGACGCGGGTGACAGATAAAAACCTCACGCATGGGGAAAACCTCTGTGGATGTGATCGAACCGGTCGGAAGGGGTCAGCCATCCAAACGCCCTGACCAAAGCTATCAGCCTGAAAGAAATGCCACAATTATATATTTAGCATAAAACCCATAACCGAAATGAATACCCTGGCAGACCGATATTCCCTGTCAAAACAGCAGCTCACCCACCCAGCGCTGGTCATGCACTTGCGCTGCGACTTCCTGCAGAATCACCTCCGTCAGTTTCATGGTTGCGATGGACGGGGGAATATTGCCGGGCGTTGCAATCGCCAGGGTACGCCTGATTTCCGGGCTGATAATCGGCACCACTGCCACCTCGCCCCGGGCGGCCATTTCCTCCACCGAAACCGACGATAGAATGGTATAGCCGAGATTCTGGTTCACCATGTGCGCCATAAGCGGCCAGGCACTGACCTCAAAGGCCATGTTGATCTTCTGCCCCCGGGCCATGGCTTCTTTTTCCATCCGGGCCCGCACGCCGTGCTTTTCTTCCGGCAGTATCAGCGGCAGCCTCAGCACCTCATCCAGGTCGACCGCCTCCCGTTTCGCAAGGTCCGAGTCCGGAGGTGCAATCAGGGCAAAGCGCTCCTCTACCAGTGGCTGGTAACGCAAGTGCCGGTTCTTTTTCTGGTCGTCGGTGATGGCGATGTCCAGTTTCTGTTGCGAAACCATCTGTTGCAGCGTTCCGCTCATGGCAGAGCGAAGCGCCAGCGTTACCCGCGGATAGAGACGACGAAACTCCTTGATAATCGCCGTTGCCAGGCCATGGGACACCGTCGGCAACAGGCCGAGCGTAACGTGCCCGGTGACGCTCCCCGCCACCGCGCTGACATCCGCCTGTAACTGCTCGGCTTCCTGCAATAACGCCCGGGCCCGCTGATACAGGAGCTCGCCCGCTGTGGTCAGTTGCACACCCCGCCCCAGGCGCACAAATACTTCCACATCCAGGGCCTCTTCCAGCATCCGGATCTGCCGGCTAAGCGCTGGTTGGGCGATAAAGAGCGTTTCCGAGGCACGGCTGAAGCTGCCTTTATCCGCGATGGTGATGAAGGTTTTCAGTTGGCGCAGATCAAGTTTCAGGTTGGGATTCATAACCGCATCCAGTAACAGGCAATTGATACCGTATCGGTATAGCAAATATACAAAGTATATAATAGTGGCATTGCGAGGCAGCTGTTAGGGTGTGGCATGGCCCGTAGTTTTAACCAAGGAGCAGCCACACATGACGGTTACCTATCATCGCGAACAAGAGCTCGGCATCATCACAGTCGACAATCCGCCGGTGAACGCCCTGTCCCATGCCGTTCGCCAGGGGCTGAACGATGCCCTTGCCCAGGCCCGGAATGATGACTCCGAGGCGGTCTTGCTGCTCTGCGCGGGCCGGACCTTTGTCGCCGGGGCTGACATCACTGAATTCGGCAAACCCGTGCAGCAACCCTCCCTGCAGCAGGTAAACGAAGCACTAGAATCCCTCAACAAACCGATTATCGCTGCTATTCATGGCACAGCACTGGGCGGCGGATTTGAACTGGCCCTGTGTTGCCACTACCGCTGCGCCAGTCCCTCGGCGGCGGTGGGGCTGCCGGAAGTCAACCTGGGGCTGCTACCGGGTGCCGGAGGCACGCAAAGAGTGCCCCGGCTTACTGGACCCCAAGTAGCCCTGGATATGATCACGGGCGGCCAGAAAATTACAGCGACAGACGCGGCCGGCCTGGGGTTGATCGACCGGGTTCTGGAAGGCGAGCTGAAACCTGCAGCCATCGCCTATGCCCGTGAGCTGATTACCGGCCGGGCGCCCCTGCGACGGATTCGCGACCTTTCCATGCCTGCTTCCGGTTTCGACCAGAACGCGTTCGACGAATACCGCGAGCAGTTGGGCAAACGTAAGCGAGGCCAGCAGGCACCGCAGAAAATCGTCGACTGCATCGAGGCGGCTACCCGGCTGACTTTCGACGAAGGACTGGCATTCGAACGTGAACGCTTTACCGAATGCATGGCCTCGGAACAGTCCGCAGCCCTCCGCCATACCTTCTTCGCCGAACGCACGGCTCCGAAAATCCGTGGCCTGGACACAGCCGTGCAGCCCAGGCCCATCAATCGGGTCGGCATTATCGGTGCCGGCACCATGGGTGGCGGTATCGCCATGGTCTTCGCCAACGCCGGCATACCGGTGACCCTGCTTGAACTGAACGACGAGGGGCTGCAACGCGGCCTGGCCCTGATCGGCAAGAACTACGGCATCACCGTCAGCAAAGGCAAGCTGTCTGAGCAGGAAGCGGCTGCTCGCCAGGCCCGGATTTCCGGCAGCACAGAGTATGAATCCCTGGCCGATGCCGACCTGGTTATCGAAGCGGTGTTCGAGAGCATGGATGTGAAACGCCAGGTATTCAGCAAACTGGATGAAGTCTGCAAACCGGGAGCCATCCTGGCCACCAACACCTCCTACCTGGACGTCAACGAGATTGCCGCCACGACGACCCGGCCAGAGGATGTCGTCGGCATGCACTTTTTCAGCCCCGCCAACGTCATGCGCCTGCTGGAAGTGGTACGTGCAGACAAAACCGCAGACGACGTTCTGGCCACTGCCATGGCGCTGGGCAAGCGTATTGGCAAGGTGCCGGTACTGGCCGGGGTCTGTTATGGCTTCATTGGTAACCGTATGCTCAGACAATATGGCCGGGAAGCCCAGTTGTGCATGATTGAAGGTGCTGCACCAGAGCAGATTGACCGGGTACTGACCAGCTTTGGCATGGCCATGGGCCCTCTGGCCGTTGGCGACCTGGCAGGCCTGGATATAGGCTATAAGGCCCGCCAGGCACTGACAGCTGAACAGAAGGGCGACCCCAGAACCTATTGCATTGCCGATGCCCTGGTAGAACAGGGTCGGCTGGGACAGAAAACCGGTGCCGGCTATTACCGCTACGACCCACAAACCCGCGCGCGAACATCAGACCCGGAAGTGCTGGAGATTATCCAGGCGCAGGCGGCACAACACGGCGTTCAGCAACGGGAGCTTTCGGATGGGGAAATTCTGGACCGACACCTGTTGGCACTGATCAATGAGGGTTTCCGGATTCTGGAGGAAGGGATCGCCCAACGGGCCAGCGATATTGATGTGGTATACGTGTGTGGCTATGGATTTCCGTCTTACCGGGGTGGCCCGATGTTCCACGCCAGCCAGCGCGGCCTGAAAAATGTCTACGACAGTATTCTGAAGCTTCAGAAACATACCGGCGAGGCGCACTGGGCACCCGCTCCGTTATTGAAGCAACTGGTAAGTGAGGGCAGAAGCCTCAGTGATTGGGAATCTGATAGAACCTGAAAAGCAACACCGCTCTGGCCAAGGATGACCGGAGCGGTGTTGAGAGGTCACAACAGCAGGGTACGAATATCCCCGAGCAGCTGCGTCAGCAGGTTGGTAAACCGGGCAGCATCCGCTCCGTTCACCGCGCGGTGGTCGTAAGACAGTGACAGCGGCAGCATCAGCCGCGGCTGGAACTCCTTGCCGTCCCACACCGGTTTCATGGAGGCTTTGGACACACCCAGAATCGCCACTTCCGGCGTATTCACGATCGGAGTGAACGCGGTACCACCAATGCCCCCCAGGCTGGTGATGGTAAAGCAGGCGCCCTGCATTTCGGCCGGCTTCAGCTGCTTGTCTCTCGCCTTCTGGGCCAGTTCGGCGCTCTCAGCGGCCAGTTCCCACAGGCCTTTCTGGTCAACATCCCGGATCACCGGCACCATCAGGCCATGGGGCGTATCCACCGCAATGCCGATGTGGATGTACTTCTTACGCACTACCTCTTTGCGTTCCATGTCCAGAGACACGTTGAACTGAGGCAGTTCCGCCAACGCGGCGGCGCAGGCCTTGAGCAGGAACGGCAGCGGGGTCATCTTCACGCCACGCTTTTCGCCGGCTGCTTTCTGGGCCTTGCGGAAGTCTTCCATTTCGGTGATATCGGCATCGTCGAACTGGGTCACATGGGGCACGTTCAGCCAGCTGCGCTGCATGTTGGCGGCCGTTACCGCCATCATACGGGACATGCCTTCACGCTCAACCTCACCAAACTGGCTGAAGTCCGGCAGTTTCACGCCCGGAATACCCGAACCGGTAGCCACGCCGCCACCCTGCTGGGCTTGCTGCAACTGGCTCTTCACATAACCGTGAACGTCGTCTTTGGTGATTCGGCCTTTCGGGCCGGAACCTTTCACCCGGGTCAGATCCGCCCCCAGCTCACGGGCCAGCTTGCGTACCGCCGGGCCCGCATGCACCTTGGTGCCAGGCGCAGGTGGCTCATAGGTAGCACCCTGAGGTTGCGAAGCAGACTCTGCAGCCGGTTTCTCGGCTTTGGCCTCAGGCGTTTCGGATGCCTGGCCAGACGACGTTTCCGCCTCCGGCTCATCGTCGGCGCTGTCTCCGTCATCCTCGATGATCATTTCCAGCAGATCATCGCCTTCAGACAAGGTGTCGCCTTCTTTCACCAGAAGCTTGCCGATCTTGCCGGAGGCCGGTGCCGGAATTTCCATGGTGGCCTTGTCGGATTCAACCGTCACCAGGGCATCTTCCTGCTCAACCGTGTCACCTTCAGACACGTTGAGCTCGATCACCGGGATGTTTTCCATGCCGTCCAGGCTTGGCACCTTCACCACTTCGGTGCGGGAGCCGCCGGATTTCTTTTTCGGGGCAGGCTTGCTCTCTTGCGCCGCCGGTTGCTCTTGCGGCTCCGGCTCAGCCTCAGGAGCGCTGTCGCTCGGGGCCTCGTCGCCGCTGGCGCCGCCAGCCGCATCGAGCATACCGATAACGTCACCTTCCTTGACCTTGTCGCCCACTTTTACCGTAATTTTGGTGATTTTCCCGGCCTCGGGAGAGGGGAGCTCCACGGACGCCTTGTCGGTTTCCAGCGTCAAAATCGGATCTTCGGCTTCTACCGTGTCCCCTTCGCTGGCGATGATTTCGATGATCTCGACTTCATCAGCGCCGCCGAGATCGGGAACCTTGATTTCCTGTTCACTCATGGCGGTCTCCTTAGCTCAGCACCGGGTTCGGTTTGTTGCGATCGATTCCGTACTTGCGCATGGCTTCAAGAACCTGTTCCTGCTTGACCTCGCCATCGGCGGCCAGCGCTGCCAGCGCGGTCACCGCCACATAGTAGCGATCAACTTCGAAGAAGTTACGCAGCTTCTCGCGGGTGTCACTGCGGCCAAAGCCGTCGGTGCCCAGCGTCATAAAGGTTTTCGGGATGAATGCCCGCAACTGCTCGGAGTGTAGCTTGATGTAGTCGGTCGACGACACCACCGGCCCCTGAGCACCTTCCAGGCACTGGGTGACATAAGCCTTGCGCGGCTTGTCATCCGGGTGCAGGTGGTTCCAGCGCTCTACATGCTGGCCATCACGGGCCAGTTCGTTGAAACTGGTGACACTCCAAACATCCGATGCCACGCCCCAGTCATCTCTCAGCATCTCTGCCGCAGCCCGAACCTCATTCATGATCGCGCCAGCACCGAGCAACTGAACCCGCGGGCTCTTCTTCTTACCTTTTACTTCCACCGATTCAAACTTGTACATCCCCTTGATGATGCCTTCTTCGCAATCTTTCGGCATCGCAGGCTGTGCGTAGTTTTCATTCTCAATGGTCAGGTAATAGAAGACGTTCTGGTTGTCCTCAAACATTTCCTTCATACCCTGGCGAATCACCACCGCCATCTCGTACCCGAAGGCCGGGTCGTAGGCCTTACAGTTCGGGATGGTATTGGCCAGAATGTGGCTGTGGCCATCCTGGTGCTGCAGGCCTTCACCGTTCAGCGTGGTGCGGCCAGCGGTACCACCAATCAGGAAGCCCCGGGCCTGAATGTCACCAGACGCCCACGCCAGGTCGCCAACGCGCTGGAAGCCGAACATGGAGTAGAACACGTAGAACGGAATCAGCGGAAAGCTGTTGGTGCTGTACGAAGTCGCTGCGGCCATCCAGGTAGACATGGCACCGGCTTCGTTAATACCTTCCTGCAGGATCTGGCCTTTCTTGTCTTCACGGTAGTACATGATCTGGTCGCGATCCTGGGGCACGTACTTCTGGCCTTCGGCCGTGTAAATACCCAACTGACGGAACATGCCTTCCATACCAAAAGTACGCGCTTCGTCCGGTACAATCGGCACAACCCGCTTGCCAATCCGCTTGTCTTTCACCAATGCACTCAGAATACGCACAAAGGCCATGGTGGTAGAGATTTCACGGCCATCGGAGCCTTCCAGCACCTGCTTGAAGATATCCAGTTCCGGAATCTGCAGCGGCTGGCAATCCTTGTTGCGCTTGGGATAGAAGCCTCCCAGTTCCTGTCTGCGCTTCTTCATGTACACCAGCTCCGGACTGTCCGGCGCCGGGCGATAGTATGGTACTTCTTCCAGCTCTTCGTCTTTCAGCGGAATGCCGAAGCGATCGCGGAATGACTTCAACGTGTCGATGTCGAGCTTTTTCAGGGAGTGCGTGGTGTTTTGCGCCTCACCAGCCGCACCAAAGCCGTAGCCTTTGATAGTGTGGGCCAGGATAACCGTGGGCTTGCCGTTCGCCTGATTCACAGCTCTATGATAGGCCGCATACACTTTATAGGGATCGTGGCCACCACGGTTCAGCTTGTTAATATCCTCATCGGAAAGATTCTCAGCCAGCTTGGCCAGCTTCGGATGCTTCTCAAAAAACTCTTTCCGGGTGAACGCGGGGCCCTTGAACGTCAGGTTCTGCAGCTCACCGTCGCAAAGCTCGTCCATGGCCCTTTGCATAACGCCATCTTCGTCTTTCTCAAACAGGGGGTCCCACATGCGGCCCCAGACGACCTTGATCACGTTCCAGCCAGCGCCGCGGAAGACGCCTTCCAGTTCCTGGACGATCTTGCCATTGCCCCGAACCGGGCCATCCAGACGCTGCAGGTTGCAGTTCACCACCCAGATCAGGTTGTCGAGCTTTTCGCGGCCCGCCTTGGAGATGGAGCCCAGGGTTTCCGGCTCATCACACTCACCGTCACCGACAAAAGCCCAGACCTTACGGCCATCCATGTCGATCAGCTCACGGCTGTGCATATACTTCATCACGTGAGCCTGATAGATGGACTGAATAGGCCCAAGCCCCATGGACACCGTGGGGAACTGCCAGTAATCCGGCATCAGCCAGGGGTGCGGGTAGGAAGACAGGCCATCGCCGTCGACTTCTTCGCGGTATTTGTCCAGCTGCCCTTCAGTAAATCGGCCTTCCAGGAAGGAGCGGGCGTAGATGCCCGGAGATGCGTGGCCCTGGAAATAGACCAGATCCGAGGCACGCTCTTCACCACCACCGTGGAAGAAATAGTTGAACCCGACGTCGTACAGGGTCGCCGCCGAGGAGAATGTGGAAATATGCCCACCCAGGTCGCCCGGGCGCTTGTTGGCCCGCACCACCATCGCCATGGCGTTCCAGCGAATCAGCGAACGAATGCGCCGCTCCATGAACAGATCACCCGGCATCCGCGCTTCCTGTGTTACCGGAATGCTGTTACGGAACGGCGTGGTAATGGAATACGGCAATTCGGTGCCATCGCGACTGGCGCGCTCCGATAACCGCTCAAGAATGTACTTGGCCCGGTCTACCCCTTCGTTCTCGATCAGAGATTCCAGGGCGTCCAGCCATTCGCTGGTTTCAATGGGATCATCATCCTGGTACATCAAACCCTCCCCTTGGCAACAGAATGTGCAACGTGGGCCACGATCAGCAGCCAATACACGGTGCATAGTCGATATGCAGTGTTTGTTTTTGGAAATATCAGCTTGGAAGAAAGGCTGAACAGCGAGACTGACCTCCTTCAAGCATAGAACAGCATTTCTGTTTTTCCTGCCGGGCGCGGTGCCCGCGTAGAAAACCACTCAAACTTTCGTACTTTTACTACAAAATTACGTCAAAACACAAACAAACAACCGTTTGAATCGCAAATAACGCAGGTTTATTTCGACTAGTTACGCAATAGTGGCGAGATTCCTACGCCTCGACAAGCGGACTCAGACCAAGGTCTGAGCAAGCCAGCAGCCCATTTACATTGCGACACTAAAAATAAACCCTGAAAAAACAATAGCCGAACCTGAAACCTGATCAAAAATCGCACCAAAATCGGCGAGTTTTCGTCGTAATGGTGAAATTTCCAACTTTATTTAATCGTTAGACCTGAAAATAATCTTCGATTTATGTATACTCTGCCGCCCGTTTTTTAACCAGCCGAGGAGGCGCTCTCCGCCTTCCTCTAGTTTTCCAGCCACTTAACAGAGGGCGATTTATGAATTCCATCGTCACCTTCCCGAACCGGATTCCTGTTCAGGAATTCGAAGAACGCCGCTTTCAGGTGTATACCGACCGCCAGTTCGACAAGATCGACGCCATTCAGAACCTGTCGGAAGACACCCTGTTCGAAATGAAAGTGGTTGCCAGCGTGCTGCCATTCCGGGTTAACGAGTACGTGATCAACGAGCTGATCCAGTGGGACAAGGTACCCAACGACCCGATTTACCAGTTGGTTTTCCCTCAGAAAGGCATGCTCAAGGACGAACATTACGAGCGTATGGCAAAACTGCACAGGGAAGGTGCCGATAAAAAGGAAATTCAGGCCGCAGCCAAAGTGATCCGGGACGAACTGAACCCGCACCCGGCTGGCCAGATGGAAATGAACATGCCAACGCTGGACGGTGAAGTGCTGGATGGCGTGCAGCACAAATACCGCGAAACCGTGCTGTTTTTCCCGTCCCAGGGCCAAACCTGCCACAGCTACTGCACCTTCTGCTTCCGATGGGCCCAGTTTGTTGGTGACAAAGACCTGAAAATGGCCAGCACCGATGCCGAGAAGCTGCACGGCTACCTGCAGGCGCACACCGAGGTCACCGACCTGCTGGTGACCGGCGGCGACCCCATGGTGATGAAAACCAGAAACCTGGTGCAGTACCTGGAACCGCTGCTGGAGCCGGAGTTCGACCACATCCAGACTATCCGTATCGGCACCAAGGCCCTGACCTTCTGGCCCTACCGGTTCGTGACCGATAAGGACGCCGATGAGCTGATAGAACTGTTCGCCAAACTGGTGGATGCGGGCAAGCATGTGGCGATCATGGCCCACTACAACCACTGGCAGGAAATCAGCACCGACATCGCCGAAGAGGCGATCCGCCGCATCCGCGCCACCGGCGCCGAAATTCGCGCTCAGGGCCCCCTGATCAAGCATGTGAACGACAACGCCGACGACTGGGCCAAACTGTGGAAGCGCGAAGTCAAGCTGGGCATCATCCCCTATTACATGTTTGTGGAGCGGGACACCGGTGCCAAGAACTACTTTGAGGTGCCCCTGGCCGAGGCCTACCGCATCTACCGCGAAGCTATGAAGCAGGTGTCCGGCCTGGCCCGCACCGCCCGCGGCCCGAGCATGAGCGCCGGCCCTGGCAAGGTCGAGATCCAAGGCATCACCGAAATCAACGGCGAGAAGGTCTTCGTGCTGCGCTTCCTGCAGGGTCGCAACCCGGACTGGTTCCAACGCCCCTTCTTCGCCAAGTACAGCGAAACCGCCACCTGGCTGCACGAGCTGGAACCCGCCTTCGGGGAAGAGAAGTTCTTCTTTGAAGAAGAGTACGAGGCGATGCAGAAGGGCAATGGCTGAGCCCTCGCCCTACAGGATCTGGCCCGCTTGACCGGGTCAGATCACCGCTTCGGCACAAATTCCGCGGGCTTCTCCCGAATCCACGCCACAAAGCCCCTCAATTCCTCCAACTCCAGCAACGTCTCCCGGGTGTTGTAGTACAGCCCCAGCTCCTGCTCGGAACGGGCCTTGTGAATGGCATTGTGGCAGGGGCGGCACACCCAGAGGGTTCGGGTGATCAGGTCTTCTTTACTGAACAGTTTCTGAAAACGCTTCTTGCGATGCAGGTGTTTGGGTATCAGGTGGTGCCGGGTGAGCTGCACCACGGGGCGTTCGCAGAGTTCACAGCATTCAGGCTGGGGAGGGAGTTTCAGCATCGTTAATCAGTGACAGGAGCCAGTCGGCGACACCACCGGCTGGCCCGTTATTCCTGTAAAGCCGTTCAGGCGGCTCAGTGCATCAGCGTATACAGTTTTCTACGGTAGGTGCGCACATCCGGATTGTTGTTGCCCAGCTTTTCGAACAGTTCTACCAGTGTGGTCTTGGCGATACCGTCTTTGTAGCCGCCATCCGCCTGCATCAAGCGAATCAGCAAGTCCATGGCCTCGGCATTCTGCTCCTGCAATACCTTGTGCAAGGACAGCTGATGAAGCGCTTCCGGGTCTTTCGGGTTGGCTTCGAGCTTTGCCACCAACTCGGCCTCTGGCGGCAACTCACCAGACTGCTTCAGAAATTTCACCCGCGCTGCCAATTGCCTGGCCTTGTGTTGCAGCTTTTCTTCCGGCGGCAGGCTGTTCAGCACCTGCTCTGCCGTTTCCAGATCACCCTGCTCCGCTTTCAATTGGGCCAGATCAATCAGCACGTCCAGGTTTTCCGGATCTTTCTGGTTCATCTCAGTGAGAATCGCCAGAGCTCCCTCAATGTCGCCCGCTTCCCACAGCGCCTGTGCCTTTTCGTAAGGGTCTTCCGCCGGGGCTTCCACATGTTTCTCCAGCACCTTGCGGATCTCACTCTCGGGCAGGGCACCGTTGAAACCGTCCACCGCCTGGCCGTCTTTCACCAGGATCACCGTAGGCAGGCTACGCACTCCCAGGGAGGCAGTCAGCTCCTGCTGCTCATCCGCGTTCACTTTGGCCAGCTGAAAACCACCCTGATACTCCTCCGCCAGCTTCTGCAGAATCGGCATCAGCTGCTTGCAGGGCGCGCACCAGTCTGCCCACACGTCCACCAGAATTGGCGTGGTGGCAGAGGCGTCCATAACTTTTTCCTGAAAATTGTCGGCGGTGGCGTCGAAGATGTACGGCGAATTGCTCATGAGTCGCAAACCTGAGGCAAATAATGGATTTGTTTTTGGATATGGTGCCTACAGATAAAAAAACAAGCCAGCTTGAAATACCCGGAGTCGTCGTTACATAGGTCTTAAACCTCACACGCCCTGACGGCCATCCGTTATGGAGAGCAGCCCGGTATGAATGACGAAAACCGCAAAGACTCCCTGGAAGAATTTGAAGAAGACATTACCGAGTACATCGGTAAAGACGAAAACAGCAAGAGCCTGGCGCTGCCGCAACAGATGATGCCCCAACGCATGTATGTGCTGCCGGTGTCCAACCGCCCTTTTTTCCCGGCGCAGGTGCAGCCGGTGATGGTGAATCAGGACCCCTGGCAGGAAACCCTGAAACGAGTGGGCGAAACTGACCACAAGATTCTGGGCATCTGCTTTGTGGAAGATCCGGAGTCCGATACCGGCATCCCCGCCAGCTCCGAACTGGAAACCATGGGCTGCGCGGTGCGGGTCCATCATGCCCAGAGTGAAGGCGGCAAGGTTCAGTTCATTGCCCAGGGCATGCAGCGCTTCAAGATCGTGCAATGGCTTCGCCGCAAACCACCCTATCTGGTGGAGGTGGAATACCCGCAAGAACCGGAAGAACCTGCAGACGAGCTAAAGGCCTACACTCTGGCCATCATCAGCGCCATCAAGGAGTTGCTGCGCACCAACCCTCTGTATGGCGAAGAGGTAAAACAGTATCTGTCGCGGTTTGGCCCGGATGACAGCTCGCCCCTGGCTGATTTCGGCGCCTCCATGACCAGCGCTCCCGGGGGCGAACTCCAGGATGTACTGGATACCGTGCCACTGCTTCGCCGCATGGAAAAAGTCTTGTTGCTGATGCGCAAGGAGCAGGAAGTTGCCCGCCTGCAATCCGAAATCAACGAGGAAGTGAACGAGAAGGTGCAGAAGCACCAGCGGGAGTTCTTCCTGCGGGAACAGCTGAAGGTTATCCAGCGGGAACTGGGTATCGCCAAAGACGACAAAACTGCCGATGTGGAACGGTTCGAGTCGCGGATGGCGGAACTGAATCCGCCTGAGGGTGTGCTTGAGCGCTTCCGGGACGAGATACAGAAGTTACAGGTGCTGGAGCAGGGGTCGCCGGAGTATGGCGTTACCCGCAACTATCTGGACTGGCTGACCCAGGTACCCTGGGGCATTCATTCCGACGATCACTTTGACCTGGCAGCTGCGCGCCGCATTCTGGATCGGGATCATGATGGCCTGGATGATGTGAAAGATCGCATTATCGAATTCCTGGCGGAGGGCTCGTTCAAGGGTGAAGTGAGTGGTTCCATACTGCTGCTGGTGGGCCCGCCGGGGGTGGGTAAAACCTCGATCGGGCATTCGGTAGCCGATGCCCTGGGCCGGAAGTTCTATCGATTCAGCGTGGGTGGCATGCGCGACGAGGCCGAAATCAAGGGCCACCGCCGTACTTACATTGGCGCCATGCCCGGTAAGTTCGTGCAGGCCCTTAAAGACAGCAAGGTGGCCAACCCGGTGATCATGCTGGATGAAATCGACAAAATTGGCAGCTCGTACCAGGGCGACCCGGCATCGGCTTTGCTGGAAACTCTCGATCCGGAGCAGAACCGGGAGTTTCTCGATCACTACCTCGACGTTCGCATGGACCTCTCCAAGGTACTATTCATCTGCACCGCCAACCAGTTAGACACCATTCCACGGCCTCTACTCGATCGCATGGACGTGATTCGGTTGTCGGGCTACATCGGTGAAGAAAAACTGGCGATCGCCAAACACTTTCTGCTGCCACGCCTGCTCAAGCGGGCCGGGCTGCTGAAGAAGCAACTGAACATCACCGATGCCGCCATTCGCCAGGTAATCGAAGGCTATGCCCGGGAAGCCGGGGTTCGGAATCTCGAGAAGCTGCTGCACAAGATTGTTCGCAAGGGCATTGTGAAACTGCTGGAGCACCCCGATGAGCCGGTGAAAGTGGGCGTGAGTGATATTCCGCAGTACCTTGGCCAACCCGCATTCAAGAAAGAAAAATCTCTGAAGGGCATTGGTGTGGTTACCGGCCTGGCCTGGACTGCCATGGGCGGCGCCACCCTCAGCATCGAGGCGTCGCGCATTCACAGCAGCCAGCGCGGCTTCAAGCTGACCGGGCAACTGGGGGATGTGATGCGGGAATCGGCAGAAATTGCCTACAGTTTTGTGTCGTCCAACCTGAAACGGTTCAAAGGCGATCCCACCTTCTTCGACAAGTCGTTTGTGCACCTGCACGTACCGGAGGGCGCCACCCCCAAAGACGGCCCGAGCGCTGGCATCACCATGGCCACGGCGCTGCTATCTATCGCCCGCAAAGAAGCCCCAATGCAAAACCTGGCGATGACCGGCGAACTGACTCTGACCGGGCAGGTGCTGCCGGTAGGCGGCATTCGGGAAAAGGTGATCGCCGCACGGCGCCAGAAAATCAGCAACCTGATTCTGCCGGAGGCCAACCGGGGAGATTACGAGGAACTACCGGAGTACCTGAAAACCGGCCTGACGGTGAACTTTGCCGGACACTTTAATGACGTGTTTCAGGTGTGCTTCGGCAACAAGCCGCGGAAGGAGGCTTCTGTCCACTGAGCGAAGGGGCTGCAGGGGGCATCCCCCTGAACAGCCCTCAGGCTTTCTCTTTCCAGCCGTCGTCTTTGAGCACAGAGCCAACGGTCAGCACGGGTGAGGCATCGATATCATCGGCGTCCATCATATTGGCCACTCGCTGCAAGGCGGCCAGAATCATGGTCTGTTCCCATTCCGCCAGGCTCTGGAACTTCTGGATGAAGTCCTCCTGCAGCGGATTCGGTGCGCGGGCAAGAATCTCTGCGCCTTCTTCGGTCAGGTGGGCATGCACCTTGCGTTTGTCGCGGGTACTGCGCACCCGGTACACCAGTTTGCGCAATTCCAGCCGATCCAGAATGGTCGTCACCGTGGCCTGGCTCAGGCTGACATTTTCGGCGATGGTACCGATCGTCACTTCCCCGAGGTCGCGGATGGTGCGCATAATCAATAACTGGGGGCCGGTTAAACCCGCGTGCTTGCTCAAACGCTTGGAATGAAGATCCGTTGCCCGGATCACACGCCGCAGTGCCACCAAAACCTGTTCGTAACCGTTCACATCTGCCCTCGGGAAAAGAAAATGCCCATTATTTATACCACTAATTATTAGAGGTCGTTATACCATTTCATGCAAGTGGGCAGTTTTACCTAGCACCCGCTAAACCTTCCAGACTGCCAGTGACCACCCGAGGGACTGCCGGTCCGGCACCACCCAACCTGATTTCAACCCGCCTTCGAACATTATTTATGCCAGCCGCTGTGCTAAGGTCGCAGCCGGACTCACTAACTATCGGATCCGATTAATGATCAGGTATTTCCTCGCTTTCATCCTCGCCCTGACCTTCAGCACCCAGACCTTCGCCCAGGAACAACTGGGCCCGGACAAAGAGCTGACCGCACAAGACGTTGAAAACGGCATTAAGACCCTCGAAAAGCCCATGTATACGCCGTTCGTCGAACTGTATCTGCTGGAAGAAACCAAAGCCCTGCGCCAGCAAATGCAAAACACCCGCGCGGAACTGATCGAAAAAGTCGTCGACAAAGAACTTTCGGTTGCCGACAAAACCATGTCGTACGCCACCGACACCGTTACCTACTTTTTTTACCTGATCGCAGGCGCCACCTCGATCCTCGTCGTCATCGGCTGGAACTCCATTCGCGATATGCGCAGCCAGCTCACCAGCCTGGCCGAGAAGCGGGTAAACGAACTGGTGGTAGTCTATGAACAGCGGCTGAAATCAATCGAGGAGCAGTTGCAGCAGAAGTCCGAGATTATCCACCAGAACCAGGCGGAAATCGAGCTTACCAACGAAGTTCATGCGCTGTGGCTGAAAGCCAGTCAGGAGACCTCGCACCAGAACAAGATTGCCGCCTACGACCAGATTCTGGACTTGCGGCCCGACGATGTGGAGGCGCTGAGTTACAAAGCCGACGCGGTGCTCGAGATGCAGGAGCCCCTTTGGGCCATCAGCTTGTGCCAGCGTGCGCTGAAACTCGCACCGGACAACGGCCATGCCCGATACCAGCTTGCCTGTGCCTACGCCGAAATCGGCCGCTGGGAAGACGCCATCAGCAATCTGGAAGAAGCCATCGAGATTGCCGCCGCCTACCGTGATGACGCCTCCGTCGACCCGAGTTTCGAGCAATTGCGCGACCACGAAAACTTCCGCAACCTGGTATTCATCGACTCGGAAGAAAGCCCGGAAGCCTGACCAGGGTCAAAACAAACTGGCCACAACAGAGCCAGAATCCGATGTGTCGCCCCCCTCAACAGAAAGGCACCTCGGCACTGCTTGACAAGTAACGGGCGGTGGTGTTTGTTTATGTCGGGAAGAGCATAATAAAAACCCTGACATAAACAGGAAAAACACGATGAAAACCTCCGTAAAAAAAATAGTTACAGCAGTAGGTGCATCTGTTGCCCTGATGTCCGCTGGCCAGGCTGCCGCTGATATCAAGGTAGGTATTGCCGGCCCCATGACGGGCCCGGTCGCCCAGTACGGTGACATGCAGTTTTCCGGCGTGCGCATGGCCATCGACCAGATCAACAAAGCCGGCGGGGTGATGGGCGAAAAGCTCGTTGCGGTGGAAATGGACGACGTGTGCGACCCGAAACAGGCTGTCACTGTCGCCAACCGAATGGTGAACGAGGGCGTCCAGTATGTTGTGGGCCACCTCTGCTCCAGTTCCACCCAGCCTGCGTCTGACATCTATGAAGACGAAGGCATTCTGATGATCACGCCAGCATCCACCAGCCCGGAAGTTACCGGTCGCGGTTACGAACTGGTTTTCCGCACCATCGGTCTGGACAGCATGCAGGGGCCGGTGGCTGGCAACTACATTGCTGCACAGAAGCCGGAGCGCGTTGCCATTGTTCACGACAAGCAGCAGTACGGTGAAGGCATCGCCACCGCCGTGCGCGACACCCTGAAAGACGCCGGGGTGGACATCGCCATGTTTGAGGGCATTACCGCCGGTGACAAGGACTTCTCGTCGCTGGTCACCAAAATCAAACAGGCCAATGTGGACTACGTCTACTACGGCGGTTATCACCCGGAACTGGGGCTGATTCTGCGCCAGGCACGGCAGTCTGATGTCGATGCCAAGTTCATGGGCCCGGAAGGCGTGGGCAACAAAGACATCAACACCATTGCCGGTGAAGCCGCGGAAGGCCTGCTGGTTACCCTGCCCCCAAGCTTCGACCAGAAAGCCGAGAACCAGCAGCTGATCAAAGCCTTCAACGAAAAAGGTGAAGATCCCTCAGGCCCCTTCGTTCTCACGTCCTATGCCGCCGTTCAACTGGTGGCGGACGGTATTGAACAGGCCCAATCCAAAGACCCGTACGACGTAGCCAAGGCCCTGCGCTCCGGAAGCTTCCAGACGCCCATCGGCACCGTGCAGTACGACAAGGCCGGGGACATGAAGTCGTTTGAGTTTGTGGTGTACGAGTGGCACTCAGACGGCAGCAAGACTCCGATGAACTGAGCCAGCCGCAAGCACTAAAGGCAACAACAAGAGCACCTTCCCACCGCGATCCGGGGGAAGGTGTGTCTCTGAGCTCCTGACGACCCTGCCTGCATTGATACCGGCGATACCGGTTCATGGCAGAGACATGGTGAGGGAGCAGGTTTTCGGAGCTCCACTCCCATGCAAGACCTCCTGTATTTTTTCCAGCAGCTCATCAACGGGCTGACCATCGGAAGCGCCTACGCGCTCATTGCCATCGGCTACACGATGGTTTACGGCATCATCGGCATGATCAACTTTGCCCATGGTGAGGTTTATATGATTGGCGCTTATACTGCGCTGATCGCCATCACCGGGCTGACCGCCTTCGGCATCGCCTGGCTTCCTCTGGTACTGATTGTCGCGCTCATCTGCGCCGTGATCGTCTCCAGCTCCATGGGCTGGGCGGTAGAACGGGTGGCCTATCGCCCGGTGCGCGGGCGGCACCGGTTGATCCCCCTGATCTCCGCCATCGGCATGTCGATTTTCCTGCAAAACTACGTGCACCTGGCCCAGGGCTCACGAAACATTGGCTTCCCGGCGCTGATGGATGGTGGTTTCCAGTTCGGCTCTGCAGACAGTTTCCAGATGTCGCTGTCATACATGCAGATCACCATCTTCATTACCACCCTGATCTGCATGACCTTGCTCTCTTTGTTTATTTCGCGATCCCGCATTGGCCGTGCCTGCCGTGCCGTATCCCAGGATCTGCGCATGGCCAACCTGCTGGGAATTGATACCAACCGCATTATCTCCGCCACGTTCGTGATCGGCGCCTCCCTGGCGGCGGTTGCAGGCCTGTTACTGGGCATGTATTACGGCTCGGTCGACCCGCTGTTCGGCTTTATTGCCGGCCTGAAAGCTTTTACCGCTGCCGTTCTGGGTGGCATTGGCAGCATTCCCGGCGCGATGCTCGGCGGCCTCATTCTGGGTGTGGCAGAAAGCATGACCTCGGGCTATCTCAGTGGCGAATACAAAGACGTGGTGTCGTTCAGCCTGCTGATTCTTATTCTGTTGTTCAAGCCGACCGGGCTGCTGGGCAAACCGGAGGTTGAGAAGATCTGATGGCGACTCCCAACTTCAAACATGCACTGTTCTGCGCGATCGTCACCATCGTGATCGCCTACCCGATTCTTGGGCTGAACCTGGTGGCCGAAAGCACCCGGGTGATTGTGGAAGGAGCCGATACCACCACCGTTATTTCGGTGTTCGCAGCGGCGCTCGTCGTCTTCCTGTTCCAACTATTCCGCGACCGGATCATGGCATCGTTGGGCGGCCTCCCCAAACTCAACCCCTTTGCCGACCGCGAACACATGCCGGAAAGCAAGCGGGCCCGGCTGGAATCCTGGGTGTTGACCGGCATCGTGGTGCTGGCACTGTTCTGGCCATTTTTTGTGTCCCGGGGCTCGGTGGACCTGGCCACCCTGGTGCTTATCTACATCATGCTGGCCCTGGGCCTGAACGTGGTGGTTGGTCTGGCCGGGCTGCTGGATCTTGGCTATGTGGCCTTCTACGCCGTCGGCGCCTACACCTTTGCCCTGCTCTCGCAGTACGCTGGCGTTTCCTTCTGGATGGCGCTGCCCATTGGCGCCTGCCTGGCGGCCCTGTTCGGGCTGGTTCTGGGGTTCCCGGTGCTCAGGCTGCGGGGCGACTATCTGGCCATTGTCACCCTCGGGTTCGGCGAGATCATCCGCATCCTGCTGAACAACTGGACGGCGCTGACCGGCGGCCCCAACGGCATCGGCGGCATTCCCGACCCGACCCTGTTCGGTATGGAGTTCGGCCGCCGGGTGAAAGAAGAAGGCAATACCTCGTTCCATGACACCTTCGGCATTGCCTACAGCAGCGAACACAAGGTGATATTCCTGTATCTGATCGCACTGATTCTGGCGGTGATTACTGCACTGATCATCCGACGCTTCATGCGGATGCCGGTAGGAAGAGCCTGGGAAGCGCTGCGTGAAGACGAGATTGCTGCCCGCTCACTGGGGCTAAGTCGCACTGCAGTAAAGCTATCGGCATTTACCATTGGTGCTTTCTTTGCTGGCTTTGCCGGTACCGTATTCGCCTCCAAGCAGGGCTTCATCAGCCCGGAATCCTTTGTCTTTCTGGAGTCTGCCATCATCCTGGCCATTGTTGTGCTGGGGGGGATGGGCTCACAGCTCGGCGTGGTACTTGCCGCAATCGCCGTCACCATTCTGCCGGAACTGGCCCGGGAGTTTTCCGACTTCCGGATGCTGGTATTTGGTGCTGCGATGGTACTGATGATGGTCTGGCGCCCCCAGGGCCTGATGCCCATGCGCCGTACCCACATCCAACTCAGACGGCAGGAGTAACAGCATGCTGGAAGTACAGAACCTGTCCATGCGGTTCGGTGGCCTGCTGGCTGTCGACCAGGTAACCCTGGACGTACAGGAACACGAAATTGTTTCCATTATCGGCCCCAACGGTGCCGGAAAGACCACGGTATTCAACTGCATCAGCGGCTTCTACAAGCCCACCGGCGGTAAAATCCTGTTCGAAGGTGGCGAGATCCAGGGCAAGCCAGACCACAAAATTTCCCGGCTGGGCATGGTGCGCACCTTCCAGCACGTGCGGCTGTTCGGGCAGATGACCGTGGTGGAGAACCTGCTGGTGGCCCAACACCGCCACCTGAACACCAACCTGCTGGCGGGGCTGATTAAAACCCCCGATTACCGGGAGCGGGAGCAGAAATCCCTCGATAGGGCCGCTTACTGGCTGGAGCGGGTCGGCCTGATGGAACTGGCCAACCGGGAAGCCGGTAACCTGGCCTACGGCCAGCAGCGCCGGTTGGAAATTGCCCGCTGCATGGTTACCGAACCCAAACTGCTGATGCTTGACGAACCCGCCGCCGGCTTGAACCCGGCGGAAACCAAAGACCTGAACCAGCTGATTATCAGCCTGAAAGAAGACTACAACGTCTCGGTGCTGCTGATTGAACACGACATGAGCCTGGTGATGGATATTTCCGACCGGATCACCGTCATCAACCAGGGCCGCCCGCTGGCTGCGGGCACGCCAGACGAAGTGCGCAACAACGACGATGTTATCAAAGCTTATCTGGGCGAGGCCTGAGGAACCATCATGCTGATACTGGAAGACGTACACACCCACTACGGCAAGATCGAGGCTTTGCACGGTGTCTCAGTGGAAGTGAACAAAGGCGAAATCGTCTCACTCATCGGCGCCAACGGCGCTGGTAAAACCACCCTGCTGATGACGGTTTGCGGCACGCCTCAAGCCAGTGCCGGGCGTGTTCTGTTGGAAGGACGAGACATCACTCACGAAGCAACCTCCAACATCATGCGCTCCGGCATCGCCATCGTGCCCGAGGGGCGCCGGGTCTTTCCCGGCCTCACGGTGGAGGAAAACCTGCACATGGGCGGTTTTTTCAACACCAAAGCCGAAATCCGCAAAAGCCAGGATCACGTTTACGAGTTGTTCCCCCGCCTGAAAGAGCGGGAACAACAGCGGGCGGGCACCATGTCCGGCGGGGAACAGCAAATGCTGGCCATCGGCCGTGCGCTGATGAGCAAACCCCGAATGATCATTCTCGACGAGCCGTCACTGGGCCTTGCCCCCATCATCATCCAGCAAATCTTTGAGATTATCGGCCAGTTGCGGGAGGAAGGCATCACCGTGTTTCTGGTGGAACAGAACGCGCACCAGGCACTGAGCCTGGCAGACCGGGGCTATGTACTCGAAACGGGGCGCATCCGGCTGCACGACACCGGCACGAATCTGCTGGCGAACCCGGAGGTTCGGGAGGCTTATTTGGGAGGTTAAGCCCAGACAAATTAATCATGCTAATTTGTTGCGAGTGATGGATTAACAAATCAATTGATTGTCCGGTCAAGAGTTTACCGTAACTTTTTTTCCATTATACTCCCACTAACGATCAACACTAATTGAGTAACTCATAGTTGACCGTTACCTGCAATCGCCAGGAACATCATGATTGCAGGGTATGCGACGAATGCTAAAAACCACATAAAGGAGTGGACAATGAAAAAATTGATCGCAGGTGCAGTTCTTCTTGGTGCTTCCACAATGGCCTTTGCTCAACCGGGCTGTGGCGTTGGCTCCATGATCTGGAAAGGACAGTCCGGCGTGGCTCCTCACGTGCTGGCAGCGACCACCAACGGTACTCTGGGTAACCAGACCTTTGGTATGACGACCGGTACTCTGGGTTGCCAGACCAACCAGGCTGTTCAGTCAATGGCCATGTACATGGACAGCAACATCGACAAGGTTGCCCGTGACATGTCCCGTGGCACTGGCGAAAACCTGGACACCCTGGCCGTACTGCTGGGCATCAACGAAGCAGACCGCGATGAGTTCCGGGCTACCCTGCAAGACAACTTTGCCGCTATCTTCCCCAACTCCGAAACCACTTCTGGCGAAGCAGTCGACGCAATTGTTGCGCTGCTGGAGCAGAACGAGTCTCTGAGCAAGTACGTCGCCGCCTGATCCAGGCGCTCAAAGGAATGAGATTGCGCCACGGACGGCGCATTTCCATCCGCACACCCAAACCGGAAACTCCAATTTCATGGGCTTCACCCTTCGTATCGGGCAAGCCGCTATCTGGCTTGCTTGCAGCACCGCCTGGGCGCAGGCTGATGTGCCATCGCTACCCGAAGACCTGCACCAACACCCTGACTGGTTAACGCTCGGGCATTACCATCCGAAAGCCATTGGCAACGGCTACCTGAGCCAGGCCGATGATCCTGCATTTTTTCTGAGTGAGCAGGGCAAGTCATCACCCGAGGCCGAGCTGCAGGCAACACTGAACGCCATTTTGCAACCTGGCGAAGGCAACGAACACGCCCGCTGCCGCTTCCCTGCCCGTGACGCCTGGCTGAGAAAGCAGCTTGATCTGCCTGACGAAAAGCCCAGTTGCCCGGAGTACGATGACTGGTTCAGCACGCTGAACACGGAAAAAGTCACACTTGTTTTTGCTGCCTCCTACCTTAACAGCCCGTCGTCGATGTTTGGCCACACGTTCCTTCGGCTAGATCCACCGCAGAACACCGGCGAAACCGATCTGCTGTTGGCCAATACTATCTCCTACGCTGCTGATGCAGCAGAGCATGACAGTGAATTGCTGTTCGCCTACCGGGGCATCTTCGGTGGTTATCCGGGAATTACCTCGATACAGCCCTATTACGAAATGATCCGGCTGTATAACGATATTGAGCATCGGGATTTGTGGGAATATACGCTTAACCTGAAGCAGGAAGAAGTGGATACACTGCTCGCCCATACCTGGGAGATACAGGACAAGAATTTCGATTACTATTTCTTTGACGAAAACTGCGCCTATCGCCTGCTGGCCCTTATCGACGCCGCACGCCCGGGCACAGACCTGCTCGCCGAAGTAAGCACTCACGCTATTCCCTCAGACACGGTACGTTGGGTGCGGGATGCCGGGCTGATTGAGCAAGTACACTACCGGCCATCGGCGGCAACCTCGGTCGCCCACAGCCTGGAATCCCTGCCCGCCGAGCACCGCGATATCGCAGCCGCCATGGCCAATGGGTTTGTTGAAGTCGACTCGGATGAGGTCAACGCCCTAAGTGAAGCCGCAAGGGCCCGGCTGCTGGACGCAACCTACGATTACGTACGTTATCAGAGCGAAGCCGAAAACTGGCCTCGGGCTCACGCCGCGCCACTCTCCCACCAGTTGCTGATTGCCCGCAGTGCCCTTGATCACGATGGGCCCGTACCGGAAGTACCGGTGCCCACCATCCGGGATGATCAGGGCCACGACACCTTGCGCCTGAGCCTGGGTGCCGGCCAGCTGGCTGGCGCAGAGTTTACCGAACTGACCGTTCGGGCCGCCTACCATGACCTATTGGACCCACCCGCGGGTTACAGGCCCGGCGCACAGCTCCAGTTCATGCGCCTGGATGCCCGGCTCTACCACCCCAATAATGAACTTCAGATCGAGCAAGTCGTTGGTGTTGAAATTCGCTCTTTAAGCCCCCGCGATGCCTTCTTTTCTCCGATCTCCTGGCAAGTCGGTTTTGGCGGACGGCGAACGGATACTGCAACGAGGCGGGTCTTCACCCCCTACCTGGAAGGCGGCGCTGGCGGCAGCTGGAACCTCGGCACACATACCCAGGCCTTTGCTGTTGCTACGGCAGATTTGGAAATCGATGATGATATTCGGCGGGGCTACGACTTTGCACCGGGCGCAGACCTGGGGGTGTTGCATCAGAACAATCACTTCAGTGCGCTGGCCGGGGTAAAAGCCAAGGCCTGGATTGTCAGCAGTCAACATCGCCAGGATCAGCTGTATGTTGAAGGCAACTGGCATATTGGCCGCGAGTTCAGCCTGTTCGCCAGGTTCACGCGGGAAGATCACTACGACAGGTATCAAAGTACATGGAAAGCCGGTCTCCACGCCTATTTCTGAACACCCGTTGGCTATCTGCCACCCTGCTGTGTTTTCTTACCTTGGCACAAGCCGGGTGCAGCAGCCTGTTTTTCTACCCGGATAAAGCAACCTACATTACTCCCGATCGCCTTAACCTTGCGTACCAAGACGTGTTTTTAAACACCGCCGATGGCGAAAGGCTCCATGGCTGGTGGCTACCGGCAGCGGCCGAACCCGCCAAAGGCACCGTCTATTATCTGCATGGCAACGCACAGAACGTCAGCGCACACCTGCTCAACGTAGCCTGGCTGCCTGAAAAGGGCTACAACGTATTTACGCTGGATTACCGGGGGTACGGGCAGTCAACGGGTGCTCCGGATATCGAAGGCGCTCTGCACGATATAGAAACCGGTTTGCGCTGGCTGGGTAACCAGCAACACAGCACTAACGCCCCGCTCTATCTGCTGGGCCAGAGCCTTGGTGGTGCCTTGGGTATTGCCCTGGCCAGCGAATGGTCACAGCGGAATGAACAACCGCACCTCGACGGCGTGATACTGGACGGAACCTTTTCCGGCTTTCGCGCAATTGCCCGGGAAAAGCTCGACGCGTTCTGGCTGACCTGGCCTCTGCAGATTCCGTTAAGCTGGACGATTCCGGATGAATATGAAGGCAAAAACAAAATTGCCGGAATATCACCGGTTCCGGTCATGATCATCCACAGTAAAAGAGATGGCATTATTCCGTTCCGGCACGGAGCAACGCTTTACGTGGCCGCTGAAGAGCCGAAGCAGTTTCTGCAAACCGATACGCCCCACGCGGCGACTTTCGTGATACCGGCCTACCGGAACTCAGTGCTGGAGTTTCTTGAAAGCAGAAAAAGCAATCCAGAAACACACTGACGATTACGCTTAGTACGCGCTCACTTTCAACGAACAGCCGCCAATGGTTGCAGGAAAACAATTCCTTAACATCTTGCAATGCTTGGCATGGCTCGTAGAATATGTGAAGTACAAAACGTTCACAGAACAATATTTAAACGACCGTAAGGGAATACTTATGAAAACTGTAATGAAGAGCCTTGTGCTCGCAACCGCCGTCTTTTCTACTGCTGCTTCCGCCGATCTAAGCTACACCTATGCAGAAGGTGGCGCTGCTATTCTCATGCCCAGCGGCCAGACACTGATGGGCTTTGACGTTCGTGGTTCATATCTTGCCACCGAAAACATCTTCGCCTATGGCGGCTTCCGGTTGTTGTCAGACGATTATGATTATACCAACTGGCACATCGGCGCTGGCTACCGGCATCCAATTGATGCGAAAACAGATGTGTGGGCAGGTGTTAACCTTGAATACCAGGAATTTGAGATCGAATACTGCAATTTCTTCGGATGCGCCTCCGGCTCCTTTGATGACACCGCTCCAGCCATCCGCGGGGGCCTGCGTCACCAGCTGAACGAGCAAATCGAAGTGGGTGCAAGCGCTCGTTACGTTACAGGAGATGCTGACTACCTCGGCCTGACCGGTCAGGGTCGCTACTTCATTCAGAAAAATCTGAGTGCGACCGCCGAAGTTGATCTGCAAGACGGTGATTTTGGCCTGTTTGGCGGTGTTACCTTCTTCTTCTGATGCAAGCGAATACCGGAATCTAAAAAGCCGCAGCAACACGCTGCGGCTTTTTTGTCTGTGCTGCCGCCTGGTTTACATCGGCAACATCTGCGTAACAACCCGGCGGGTACGTTTCTCGATTTCCGGCAAGGCTTCTTCCTCTTTCATGTTCATCTGGTTGGCCCAGACCGACAAACGGATGCCGTGAGGGAAGTAGTTACTCTTGCGCTTGGCGGTGGCCACGCTGGTGTTACCCTGGGAGGTTCCACCACCAGAAGCCATTCTGGCATTACCAGCGCCCGCGCGGTCTGCGGCACGGCTACCGGAGTCCGTTACCATCTCGAACTCTACCTGCTTGTTCTGACGCTCTTCGAGAACAACATCGATGATCAACGCCCATTCCCGGGGCCGCGAAGCATTGGAAATACCTATTCCAACCAGGCCGCCTGCGGCGACACCACCAGCAACACCTGCCACGCCGCTATCGGTCATGTTTGCGATTGCATACCCTGTTCCCAGGCCTACCGCTGCCCCCGAAATCGCTCCCATAGTGCGGGCCGCACCTGCGCCACCGGACTCAGGCTCGACTTCACCGAAAAAGCGGGTTGAAGCTCTAAGCCGGTACTTGGCAAGATCCGGATTGTTCAGAATCGTCCAGCCTTGCTCCCGAGCTGACTCTCTCAGCAGTTCGCGAAGGTCAATGTCGCTATCAGAAATATTCCGATAGGAAATATAGACTGTCCGATCGTTTCCTGAAGGCGGCTCAAGCTGGGGTGGCGGCACCACCCAGACTGTCCCACTGCGAGCTTCGGCGTACTTATTAGCTGTAATACTGCCCAGTTGCCTGGAAACAGTTGTACAGCCCGACGCCAGAATAGCCGTAGCCATAAACAAAATGGCGAATTTGACGAATTTCATATCACAATCCCTGATCACACAAGTTGAAGAGGCACCCGCCTCTGTTTCTGATCGAAGCATGGGCAGAACAGTCCAAACCGATCAACGCTAAGTGTAATCGCCAAACCCGAGAGTCGCAATCAAGGACAGGTTCTGTTTCTAAGGCACAAAAAAACCGCCATTCGGCGGTTTTTTTGCTCAACTGAAATCCGAAGAATCAGTCAGAAAAATCGGTCGGCTGCTCGCCTTCCTTTACTTCCTTCATGGACAGCTTTACGCGGCCACGGTTGTCTACATCCAGAACCTTCACCAGAACTTCCTGACCTTCGCTCAGCTCGTCAGTCACGTTCTCGATGCGGCGATCGGAAATCTGGGAGATATGCACCAGACCGTCCTTACCCGGCAGGATGTTTACGAAGGCACCAAAGTCGACGATACGCTCAACGCGGCCTTTGTAGATAGCGCCCACCTCGATCTCGGCGGTGATTTCCTTCACACGATTCACAGCAGCCTGAGCAGCAGCGGCGTTATCGGCGTAGATCTTCACATTGCCGTCGTCATCCAGGTCGATGGAGGCACCGGTCTCGTCGCAAATGCCACGGATGGTGGCACCACCCTTACCGATCACGTCACGGATCTTGTCCGGATGGATCTTGATGGTGGTGATGCTCGGCGCACGATCAGACAACTCTGAACGGGACTCAGCGATCACCTTGTTCATCTCACCCAGAATGTGCAAACGCGCGGCGTTGGCCTGCTCCAGGGCGATTTCCATGATCTCGTCGGTGATGCCCTGAATCTTGATGTCCATCTGCAGGGCGGTAACGCCATCTTTGGTACCGGCAACCTTGAAGTCCATATCGCCCAGGTGGTCTTCGTCACCCAGGATGTCGGTCAGAACGGCAAACTTGTCGCCTTCTTTAACCAGACCCATGGCAATACCGGCAACCGGCGCCTTCAAAGGTACACCTGCGTCCATCAGCGCCAGTGAGGAACCACAGACAGAGGCCATGGAGCTGGAACCGTTGGATTCTGTGATTTCCGAAACTGCGCGAATGGCGTACGGGAATTCTTCAATGGTGGGCATAACCGCCGCCACACCACGCTTGGCCAAGCGACCGTGACCGATTTCACGACGGCCCGGTGAACCCATGCGGCCCGCTTCACCTACGGAGTACGGAGGGAAGTTGTAGTGGAACAGGAACGGGTCTTTGCGCTCACCTTCCAGGGCATCAATGATCTGAACATCGCGGGTGGTGCCCAGCGTCGCGGTAACAATGGCCTGGGTCTCACCACGGGTGAACAGTGCAGAACCGTGCACAGACGGCAGCACACCCACTTTTACGTCGATCGGGCGAACGGTTTTGTTGTCACGACCGTCGATACGGGGCTTGCCGTCAATCACTTGCTGGCGAACCACGGATTTCTCAACCTTGCCGAAGTATTTCTTCACTTCGTCTTCGGAAGGCTGGCCTTCCTCGTCACCGGCCAGTTTCTCAACCGCCGCAGACTTGATTTCACCCAGGCGCTCGTAACGGGCCATCTTGTCGCGGATCGCGTAGGCTTCCTCGATGGCGCCACCAAACTCGGCCTTGATGACATTGAGCAGCTCGGTATTCTCAGCCTCAGGCTGCCACTCCCAGCGCGGCTTACCGTTTTCTGCAGCAAATTCCTTGATCGCGGTAATCGCGGTCTGCATTTCCTGGTGACCAAACAGCACGGCGCCCAGCATCTGGTCTTCAGTCAGGCCTTTGGCCTCGGACTCAACCATCAGCACCGCGTCATCGGTACCTGCCACAACCATGTCGAGCAGTGAGCTTTTCAGCTCTTCGAAGGTCGGGTTCAGGAAGTAGCCTTTTTCGTTGGTGTAGGCTACGCGCGCCGCACCAATCGGGCCATCGAACGGAATACCGGAGATCGCCAGCGCCGCAGACGCTGCCAACATGGCCGCGATGTCCGGATCGTGGTTCTTGCTGGCCGACATAACCGTCAGCACAACCTGAACTTCGTTCATGTAGCCGTTCGGGAACAACGGACGAATCGGCCGGTCGATCAGGCGCGAAGTCAGAGTCTCTTTTTCAGAAGGACGACCTTCGCGCTTGAAGAAACCACCGGGGATTTTACCGGCAGCGTAGGTTTTTTCCTGATAGTTCACGGTCAGCGGGAAAAAGCCCTGGCCCGGCTTGGGCTCTTTGGCACCGACTACGGTACCCAGTACCGCGGTATCGCCGGAAGTGACCAAAACAGCACCAGTAGCCTGGCGGGCAATACGGCCCGTTTCCAGAGTGTAGGTTTCACCACCCAGTTCAAATGTCTTAATACGTGGTTGCAGATCCACAATCATCTCCTGCATTTTCATCAATTATCGAATTCGACCAATGACCCATTCACCGGCCGGTGTCCAACAACTGCAGCAGTCTGATCTGTGAACCGAAAGGCAACCCGTCTGAAAGCTAACAGGCTGTTGTAAAACCCCGGCCATGCCCCGGGCTTTCAACAACCTGCTATCAATAGCGGCTTTCCATTGTGACAGGGAAAAACCTTCGGTTTCACGGACAAATCAACTGCAGCAAAATCGCCACCTGCAAGCCCTGACTGCGGACAAGACAGAAAGCGGGAGAGAAGCACGGCTGAACCCGGGGTACACCCGGGCCAGCCATCAGATCGTCAGACCCGGATTAGCGACGCAGACCCAGACGCTGGATAAGTTCCAGGTAACGGTCAGCGTTTTTACGCTTCAGGTAGTCCAGCAGTTTACGACGCTGGTTTACCATCCGGATCAGGCCGCGGCGGGAATGGTGATCCTGCTTGTTGGCCTTGAAGTGATCCTGCAGCTTGTTGATGTTGGCAGTCAACAGGGCCACCTGAACTTCAGGGGAACCGGTATCGCTTTCACCTTGCTGGAAATCAGAAACGATCTGTGCTTTCTCACTGGCTGACAGTGCCATATTTCACCTCATTGTTTGCGATGCATGAGTATCCGGCCGAACCGCGCATCTCTACAGCCCGGCTATGCAACAACGGGGTTTACCCCTTGCCGCTCTTAACCAGACGGCGCGGCACCAGTGTGGTGTCGTCGCCTTCCGGAATTGCTTCTGCCAACCCAACGAAGGCCTGCTCGCCATACACACGAACAAAACCTTCAAAGGGATGGCCCGGTATTCTAACCGGTTGTCCGTTCAAGATCGACACCAGCGATGGGCCCGCGAGCCGGTGCTCCGGAAACATCGTCAGCGCCGTTTCTGGCGGCAGCAACAGGCCATCCAGGCTTTCACCACGCTCGCGCATGGCTTCCAGGTCTTTGACATCACGGACATTTGCCAGGGTGTAGCCAGAAGCCAGCGTGCGCCGGAGTGCCGACACATGCGCCCCACAGCCAAGCGCCTCACCAATGTCTTCCACCAATGAGCGGATGTACGTACCTTTGGTGCAGGTAACCGCCAGATCCAGTTCGGTTTCACGAACCGCCAGCAGTTTAAGCTCATAAATGGTGACCGGCCGGGCTGGCCGTTCGATTTCGATGCCCTCACGAGCATACTCGTAGAGCGGCCGCCCCTGATGTTTCAGAGCCGAGTACATCGACGGCACCTGCTGGATGTTGCCGCGAAAGCCTTCCAGCACCGCCTCAACCGTGGCCTCAGTCAGCTCCGGCACCGGCTTTTCAGCGACCACAGCACCTTCACTGTCGCCGGTTTCGGTGCGCACACCGAGTTTTGCGGTGGTGATGTAGGCCTTGTCGCTATCGAGCATGCTCTGGGAGAACTTCGTTGCCTCACCAAAGCACAGCGGCAGTACACCGGTGGCCAATGGATCCAGTGCGCCTGTGTGGCCAGCCTTGGCCGCACCATACAGGCGTTTGACCTGCTGCAGGATACCGTTGGAGGTCACACCCTGAGGCTTGTCGATCACCAGGATGCCGTTTACATCACGGCCCTTGCGTCTGCGGCTCAAGCGTCACGCTCCGGATTGTCCGATACCGGATCGTCGTTATCATCCCGGGGCACCACTGGCTGTTCGCCCACCGCCTGGCGGATCAGTCGATCCATCTTGCGGCTCTGGCCTAGCAGGGTGTCGAAGTGAAAACGCAGATGCGGGGTTACTCTCAGTTTCATAGCGCGGCCAATCTGGCCACGCAGAAAGCCCGAGGCCTTGTTGAGCACTGAAAGAGAATCCTGAACTTCAGGAGACTCTTCCGTCAGCTCGTCGGTAGACAGCAGGGAGATATAGATATCGGCATAACCGAGGTCACGGCTGACCTTAACGTCGTTCACCGTGACCATACCAACGCGAGGATCTTTCACCTCGCGCTGGATCAGTTGCGCCAGCTCCCGCTGCATCTGATCGCCAATGCGATCTACGCGGCTGTATTCACGTGCCATCAGGCCCCCGAAGACTCAAGCTTGCGCTCAACGCGAACGCGATCAAATACTTCGATCTGGTCGCCGACTTTCACGTCGTAGCCTTTAACACCGATACCACATTCCATGCCGTTGCGAACTTCCTGCACGTCATCTTTGAAACGACGCAGGGATTCCAGCTCGCCTTCAAAGATCACCACGTTGTCACGCAGAACCCGAATCGGCTTGTTACGGAATACGGTACCTTCGGTCACCATGCAGCCAGCCACCTGACCAAACTTCGGTGAGCGGAAAACATCGCGCACATCGGCAATGCCCACGATATCCTCACGGAACTCGGGCGCCAGCATGCCGGTAAGGGCCGCCTTCACATCATCGATCAGGCCGTAGATGATGCTGTAGTAGCGCAGATCCAGGCCTTCCTGCTCAACCAGGCGCTTGGACGCTGTATCCGCACGCACGTTGAAGCCAAAGATGACGGCGTTGGTTGCCATCGCCAGGCTGACGTCGGTTTCAGCGATACCGCCCACACCAGACGACACGATCTTCACCTGAACTTCATCGTTACCCAGATCCTGCAACGACTTGGTGATCGCCTCGAGAGAACCACGCACGTCGGTCTTGAGCACCACGTTGAGGGTCTTGACCTCGTCTTTGCCCATGTTCTCGAACATGTTTTCGAGCTTGGCGGCCTGCTGACGCTGCAAGCGCTGCTCACGCTCACGCACCTGACGGAACTCAGCCAGCTCTTTGGCCTTCTTCTCGTTGGCAACCGCGAGGAACTCGTCGCCTGCATCGGGCGTACCGTTCAAACCAAGAATCTCGACCGGAATAGATGGGCCAGCTTCTTTAACCTGGTTGCCAGCCTCGTCGGTCATGGCTCGAACCTTACCGAAGAAGGAACCAGCCACCACCATTTCACCCTGGCGCAGGGTACCGTTCTGAACCAGCACGGTGGCGACCGAACCGCGACCACGTTCCAGACTGGATTCCACCACAACGCCTTTCGCGGCGGCATCGGGAGACGCTTCCAATTCCAGAATTTCAGCCTGCAGGAGAACCGCCTCGAGCAGTTCGTCGATACCGGCGCCGGATTTGGCAGAAACAGGCACAAACTGCACGTCGCCGCCCCAGTCTTCCGGAATCACTTCCAGCGCCGACAGCTCGTTCTTGATGCGGTCGGGATCGGCTTCTTCCTTGTCAATTTTGGTGATCGCAACCACCAGCGGAACACCGGCAGAGCGCGCGTGCTGAATCGCTTCCTTGGTTTGCGGCATTACGCCATCGTCGGCCGCCACTACCAGGATAACAATATCCGTACACTGGGCTCCGCGGGCACGCATGGCAGTAAACGCCGCATGGCCCGGGGTATCCAGGAAGGACACCATGCCGTGATCGGTCTGAACGTGGTAAGCACCGATATGCTGGGTAATACCACCAGACTCGCCAGACGCAACCTTGGTACGGCGAATGTAGTCCAGCAATGAGGTCTTACCGTGGTCTACGTGACCCATCACGCTGACAACAGGCGCCCGCTTGGTGCGCTCTTTGCCCTCGTCATAACCGGTAATTTCGCTCAACACTTCTTCTTCGAAAGCGTCCTCGCTCACGGCTTTGGGGGTATGCCCCAACTCTTCGGTGACCAGTACGGCGGTTTCCTGATCCAGAGCCTGGTTGATGGTAGCCATCACGCCCATGCCCATCAGGGTCTTGATTACATCCGCTGCCTTGACGGCCATGCGCTGTGCAAGGTCACCAACAGTGATGGTTTCGGGAATCTGTACTTCTCTTACCATTGGCTTTGTGGGCCTCTCGAAAGCATGACGCTTTTCTTTCGGTTTCTTTTTGGCCCGCAGCTGTTTGCGAGGAGCCTTGTCCTCGTCATCCTCTGAAATAACCAGAGGCTCTTCTACCGGACGGCTGCGTGGGCCGCGATGGCCAGCCTGTTTCTTCTTAGGCTTGCCTTCTTCACTATCATCACCGCGCTCACGCACCTTCTCTTTTTTCTTCTTGGGCTTGCGATCCCGGCCTTCGTCTTCCGGCGGAGGCATAGGCATATCCTCCGGCGCGGTGACAGGCTCCGGCGTTTCCGCCGCAGGCTGCTCTTCAGCTTTTACTTCTTCGGTAGCCGGTTGCTCTTCGGCTTTCGGCTCCGCTACCGGTGCTTCGGCTTCAGTCTTCACCGGCTCTTCTACCGTTGCCTGCTCTGCCACCGGCTGCGCAACAGTTTCTTCTACCTGCGGCACTTCGGCTTCGGCCTCTGGCTGCAGCTCCGCACGCTTGATGTAAGTGCGACGCTTGCGAACCTCTACATTGACCGTCTTGGCCTTGCCCGCTTTCAACGTCGTCGTTGTTTTGCGCTTGAGTGTGATCTTGCGCGGCTCTTCCGCTGCATCACCGTGGGTCTTTCTCAGATAACTCAGCAGCTGCTGCTTCTCATCGCTGGTAACAGCATCGTTTTCACTGCGGGCCGACAAGCCGGCCTCGACAATCTGCTTCAGCAAACGATCCACGGGAGCGCCTACATCTGCGGCCAGTTGTTTTACCGTTACTTCAGTCATACTGGACCTCCTCTCCCGAATCAGGCCTGGTCTTCAAACCAGGGGGCACGTGCGGTCATGATTAGCTGACCGGCACGCTCTTCATCCATACCTTCAATTTCCAGCAGTTCGTCGATTGACTGTTCTGCCAGATCTTCCATTGTCCGAACACCAAGGCCCGCGAGCTTGAACGCCAGCGCGCGATCCATACCATCCATATTCAGAAGATCTTCTTCAGGTTCTGCACCTTCCAGAGCTTCTTCACTGGCGATCGCCTGGTTCAGCAAGACATCCTTGGCCCGGCGACGCAGTTCCGAAACGGTGTCTTCATCAAAACCGTCGATTGCCAGCATCTCTTCCATCGGAACGTAGGCCACCTCTTCGATAGAGGTAAAGCCTTCTTCAATGAGCACACCGGCAAATTCCTCATCGACATCAAGGTACTGCGTAAAGTGCTCAAGCAGGCGGTTATATTCCTGCTCCTGACGCTCACCGGCTTCTTCCTCGGTCATCACGTTCAGGGTCCAGCCGGTAAGCTCCGTCGCCAAGCGCACGTTTTGGCCGTTACGGCCAATGGCCTGGGCCAGGTTGTCTTCGGCCACGGCCACATCCATGGTGTGGCGATCTTCGTCCATTACAATGGAGGCAACTTCGGCTGGCGCCATGGCGTTAATCACCAACTGGGCGGGGTTGTCGTCGTACAGAACAATATCGACTCTTTCGCCACCCAGCTCGTTAGAGACCGCCTGAACGCGGGAGCCGCGCATACCAACACAGGCACCTACCGGATCAATCCGGCGATCATTGGTCTTTACCGCAATCTTTGCTCTGGAACCCGGATCCCGGGCTGCGCCGCGAATTTCGATCAACTCTTCCGCAATCTCGGGCACTTCAATCCGGAAAAGCTCAACCAGCATCTGCGCATCGGTGCGGCTCAGAATAAGCTGAGGCCCACGATGATCGGTGCGAATTTCCAGCAACAAGGCCCGAACCCGATCTCCCATACGGAAGGTTTCGCGGGGAATCAGGTGCTCGCGCGGCAACAAGGCTTCAGCGTTGCTACCCAGATCAACAATAACGTTGTCACGGGTCACTTTTTTAACCGTACCGGATACCAACTCACTGATACGATCGCGGTAACTGTCGACGATTTTGGTGCGCTCGGCTTCACGCACTTTCTGGAAAATAATCTGCTTTGCCGCCTGAGCGCCGATTCGGCCGAAAGCAACCGACTCAACCTTCTCTTCATGCATGTCGCCAGGCTTGAGATCGGTATCAATTTCTTCCGCTTCCTGCATAGTCAGCTCTGTACCCAGAGCAGGAACCGCATCGTTATCGACCACCAACCAGCGGCGGAAGGTTTCGTATTCTCCGGTGCGGCGATCAATGGCAACCCGGATATCCGCCTCTTCGTCTTCGTAGCGTTTTTTGGCAGCGGTGGCGAGCGCGAGTTCAATCGCCTCGAAAATCACATCCTTCTCGACACCTTTCTCGTTCGAGACGGATTCCACTACCAGCAAGATCTCTTTACTCATGGGTTTGCCCTGCCCTCAAAAAGATACATCTGTAGATATATGAAAATGGCTTATTCGAAAACCGGCATAATGTTGGCTTTCTCGATACTGTCGAACGGCAACAGATACTCGTGGTCATCCACCACGATGACTACCTCATCACCTTCCACGCCCTTGATCAGCCCTTGGAATTTGCGGCGCCCTTCAAAGGCCATGCGCAAACGGATCTGAACCTGGTGACCAACAAAACTCTGGTACTGAGCCAGGGTAAACAGCGGCCGATCCATGCCTGGCGAAGACACTTCCAGCGTGTACTCAACCTGAATAGGATCTTCCACATCCATCACACCGCTGATCTGGCGGCTGACTTTTTCACAGTCATCAATACCAATGCCGTTTTCGGCATCATCTATGAATACCCTGAGCATTGAATGTTGCCCCTGGGAGCGATATTCGATGCCCCAGAATTCATAACCCAGGCCTTCAACCACCGGGCGAAGGATGTCTTCCAGTTGTTTCAGTTTGGCTGACAAGTGTCGCCGCCTCCGTGTTCGGAATTTTCAAAGTACAAAAACAAAAAAAGGGCTGTATATCAGCCCTTTTTATGCACCAGGGCCCGTTGCGCCAGGCCCCTTAATCAAAAAGCCCCTGATGATGGGGCCTTTTGTTGCAAGAATTCGCAGAGAGCCAACCCTTACGCGCTCTCTACCGACAGACACCTGGCCTGCCTGGAAGCCAGCGGACAACCGCTAACTCCAATATCCGCGGCAGTATAGAGACGCCAAACGGACTGGTCAAGGACTGACCAAAAAAAACGGCCTGGGAATACCAAGCCGTTCTTTCAATATGGTGCCCGGGGCCGGACTCGAACCGGCACGACTTTCGTCACCACCCCCTCAAGATGGCGTGTCTACCAATTTCACCACCCGGGCAACAATTCTTACTCGAGCTCAGGGAGACCAGACTCCCCACCCTCGGCTTCGTTGCTGGCTGCACCTTCGTCAATCGACGGCACCTGCTGGGATTCAGCTGCCCCATTCGAGGACTCCTGAACCACCGGAATACCGGCCTCACCGGCCACTTCCGCGCGCTGCTTGGCAAATACAGCCAACGAAAAACTGGTTACAAAAAAGACGACCGCCATCAGAGTGGTCACCTTGGTTAGGAAGCTGCCGCTACCCTGACTACCGAACACAGTCTGAGATGCACCACCACCAAAAGCCGCTCCGGCGTCTGCACCCTTACCCTGCTGGATCAGAACCAGACCCACCAGCGCCACGGCGATCACGACGTGTACAACCACTACCAGTGTTTCTAACCAATCCATACAAACTCTCGTAAACCTGACTGTTTCGGATTAAGCACCTGCCGAAAGGCATCGGCAAATACTGAGAAACTCTTCCGCATTCAAGGATGCGCCACCAACAAGACCACCATCAACATCAGGCCCTGCAAACAACGCGGCAGCATTATCCGCTTTTACACTGCCGCCGTAAAGTACTGAAATCGAATTGGCTGGCGCGCCCATCTCCGAAAGCACCCGACGAATCGCCGCATGCATTGCCTGGGCATCCTCTGCGGTGGCAGTTTTTCCGGTGCCTATGGCCCAAACCGGCTCATAAGCAACAACAACGGAGCCCCACCGATCTGTGGGTACGTCTGCCAAACCCTGACGCACCTGCCTCTCGACAACGGCTTCGGCCTCGCCGCTTTCGCGCTCCGACTCGACTTCACCCACGCACAGCACGGCAGTCATTCCGGAAGCGATAACTTTCTCTACCTTACGGGCAACCAGGTCGTCGGTTTCGGCAAACATCTGGCGACGTTCAGAGTGGCCGACCAGCACAAAATCACAACCGACATCCCGCGCCATCGACGCCGACACTTCACCCGTGTAGGCGCCGGCATCATGCTCGGACACATTCTGAAGCCCCAGCCTGACAGCGCCGCCTGACATTTTGGCGACGTAGCTAACATACGGCGCAGGCGGAAATATAACAACATCCAGGCTGCCAGATCCGACCTGCCCGGAAATTGCACCAACAAGATCTCTGACCAGGCCTTTCGACCCGTGCATTTTCCAGTTTCCGGCAACAATCTTGCGGCGCATCTCTGCTCTCGACAACCCTGAACAAAAGAGAGCGCGAACTATACAGCAGTCAATGCAGGCACACAACCACCCGCCACCAGAGCTTCAGGGCTGCGAAGCCTCAACCACTTCAGCCAGCTGCCGGGCCACTGCACGAATACGTTCGGCATCATGCCCTTCCGCCATTACCCGAATCAGAGGCTCGGTTCCCGAGGCCCTGAGCAGGATGCGGCCTTCGCTGCCCAAGGCAGCTTCAGCCCGGGCAACCGCCCCTGCGATATCGTCCCGGGAGAGCGGATCAAAGCGTTCAGACACCCGTACGTTGATCATTTCCTGGGGCAGCTTACTCATACCGGCTCTCAACTCAGTCATGGTCTTGCCGGAACGACGAACCGCCAGCAGCACCTGCAGCGCCGAAACGATTCCATCACCCGTGCTGGTACAGTCGCGGATGACCAGGTGCCCGGAGCCCTCGCCACCGACCAGCCAGCCATTAGACACCAGGCGCTCCATAACGAACCGGTCACCGACTTTGGCCCGCTCAAATTTGATATCCAGCTCTTTCAGAGCGAGCTCAACACCCAGGTTCGTCATCAGCGTGCCGACCACACCCCCTTTCAGGCGCCCTTCCATCTGGCGCTGGGAGGCAAGAATGTACAGCAACTCATCGCCATCCACTTCGGAGCCGTCGCGGTCAACCATCAACACCCGGTCACCGTCGCCATCAAACGCAATACCGAGATCGGCCGATTTGTCGGCGACCGTCTGCCGGAGCAACTCCAGATGCGTGGAGCCCACGCCAAGATTGATGTTAAGGCCGTCAGGCTCGGCACCAATCACCGTAACCCGGGCACCCAGCTCCCGAAATACCTTGGGGGCGACATGGTAAGTGGCGCCATGGGCGCAATCCAGCACCAGGTGCATACCCTCAAGACTGAATTCGTTGGGAACCGTGCTCTTGCAGAACTCGATGTAACGGCCTGGCGCATCATCCACCCGGCTGGCTTTTCCCAGCTCTCCCGGCTCGCAAACCCTAATCGGACAATCCAGCCAACGTTCGATCTCTGCCTCCAGGGCATCATCAAGCTTGGTGCCTGCCGCAGAGAAAAACTTGATGCCGTTATCATGGTGAGGATTGTGGGAGGCACTGATCACAATACCTGCAGATGCCCGGAAGGTTCGAGTCAGATAGGCAATGGCAGGGGTGGGCATAGGGCCCAGAAGCTTCACATCCACCCCGGCCGCAGACAAACCTGCCTCAAGAGCGGATTCAAACATATACCCGGAAAGACGGGTGTCTTTGCCAATCAGCACACTGTTACGCTGCCCCGCCTTTTTGAACGCCTGACCTGCAGCCCAGCCAAGGTGCAACATAAATTCCGGTGTGATCGGAGCATCACCCACCCGACCGCGAATGCCGTCTGTACCAAAATACTTGCGCTGCCCCATCAGATTGCCTCTCTTACAGCCGCAACCACTTTCACGGCATCTACTGTTTCCTGTACGTCGTGCACCCGCAGAATGCCCGCCCCCTTCATGGCTGCTATTGTCGCGGCAGCCAGGCTGGCTGGCAACCGCTCACTCACCTCTCGGCCGGTGACCGCACCGAGCATCGACTTCCGGGAGACTCCTACCAGCAACGGACAACCGAATAACTGGAACTGCTCCAGAGCTGCAAGCAAGCGGAAGTTGTGAGCCACGGTCTTACCGAAGCCGAACCCCGGATCGAGAATGATATTGGCCAGGCTGACACCGGCCTGCTCCGCACAGGCCATTCGCCCGGACAAAAACGCGCTGACATCCCGCCCTAGATGACTGTAGCGCGGATCTTTCTGCATGGTATCAGGCTCACCCTGAATGTGCATAAGACACACAGGCACGTCCGCGGCGGCAGCTGCTTCCGGCGCGCCTTCACGCTGCAGGGCTCGGACATCGTTAATCAGGCCCGCCCCCAGCTTTACCGCTTCTGCCATAACCACCGGGTTACTGGTATCAACCGAAATCACCACATCAAGCTCACGGGCAATGGATTCAACCACCGGGCACACCCGATCCAACTCTTCCTGGGTAGACACCGCAACAGCACCCGGCCGCGTAGACTCGCCGCCAACATCAATGAAGTCGGCACCGGCTTCAACCATTTGCCGCGCGCGCCACAGTGCCGCATCACGGGAGTTGAACTGCCCGCCATCAGAAAAGGAGTCGGGGGTAACGTTAAGTATCCCCATCACCCTGCACCGCGAAAGATCCACTTGCCGACCGGCGAAGTCCATTAATTTCATCAACAGCCCAACCTGATTTATTCTCCACAAAAACAAACGCCGCCCGGTATCGGGCGGCGTTCACGCTGGTTCCGGGTTTCCGGATCAGTGCTCGCCTGCTGGCCTGCCTACATCCGGCTGATGACCATCATCAGGCCGCCCAGCCTCCGGATCCGATTCCGGATTGCCAACAGTTGCACCACCAGTCGGCCCGCTGTCGCCCCAGTTCTTCGGCGCCCGTGGCTCGCGACCCGCCATGATATCGTCAATCTGGTGGCGATCGATGGTCTCATACTTCATGAGTGCTTCAGCCATCAGGTCAAGCTTGTCGCGATTATCGATCAGCAACTGCTTGGCCTTCTCGTAGCACTCATCGATGATGTTGCGCACTTCCTCATCAATCCGCTGAGCGGTCTCTGGCGAATACACCGTGTGCGACTGACCGGCGGAACGGCCAAGGAACGGCTCCTCACTGTCGGTATCGTACTGCAAAGGCCCCAGCTTCTCGGAGAGACCCCAGCGCGCCACCATGTTGCGGGCGATGCTGGTGGCACGTTCGATGTCGTTGGAGGCACCGGTGGTGACACCGTCAAAACCGAGGGTCAGCTCTTCAGCAATACGACCACCAAACAGACTGCAGATCGAGCTGATCAGGTAGCGCTTGGAGTGGCTGTACTTATCTTCTTCCGGCAGGAACATGGTCACGCCCAGTGCCCGGCCACGGGGAATAATACTCACCTTGTAAACCGGATCATGCTCCGGCATCAGGCGACCTACAATGGCATGCCCGGATTCGTGGTACGCCGTGTTGCGCTTTTCTTTCTCGTTCATGACCATAGATTTGCGTTCAGCGCCCATCATGATCTTGTCCTTGGCCAACTCCAACTCTTCCATAGAGACCAGGCGCTGGTTGCGGCGGGCTGCAAACAGCGCAGCCTCGTTCACCAGGTTCGCCAGATCAGCGCCTGAGAAACCAGGGGTACCACGGGCAATCAAGGCCGGATCAATGCCCTCAGCCAGGGGCACCTTCTTCATATGTACCTTCAGGATCTGCTCCCGGCCAATGATATCCGGCAGGCTGACGACCACCTGACGGTCGAAGCGCCCCGGGCGCAGCAGCGCCGGATCCAACACGTCGGGCCGGTTAGTGGCAGCAATGACGATAACGCCTTCGTTACCCTCAAAACCGTCCATCTCAACCAGCAACTGGTTCAGCGTCTGCTCCCGCTCGTCGTGGCCACCGCCCATGCCAGCGCCACGATGGCGACCGACCGCGTCAATTTCGTCGATGAAGATAATACACGGGCTCTGCTTTTTCGCCTGTTCGAACATATCGCGAACACGGGACGCGCCCACACCCACAAACATTTCCACGAAATCGGAACCCGAGATTGAGAAGAACGGCACCTTCGCCTCACCGGCAATGGCTTTGGCCAGCAGCGTTTTACCCGTACCCGGAGGACCGACCATCAGAACACCGCGAGGAATGCGGCCGCCCAGGCGCTGAAATTTGCTGGGATCCCGCAGGAAATCCACCAACTCCTTTACATCTTCCTTGGCTTCGTCGACCCCGGCAACGTCAGCAAACGTCGTCTTGATCTGATCTTCACTCATCAGTCGGGCTTTGCTCTTGCCGAACGACATGGGGCCCTTGCCGCCACCGCCGCCCTGCATTTGCCGCATGAAGAACACAAACAGCGCTATGATGATCAGAATCGGGAACGCTGCAACCAAAAGCTGAGTCCACAGGCTCTGACGCTCCGGCTCCTTGCCGATCACCTCAACCTTGTTGGCGAGAAGGTCGTCCATGAGCTTGTTATCGGACACCTGAGGCCGGATGCTCTGGAACTGGGAGCCGTCATTGCGAACACCCTGAACCTGCAGACCATCGATGGTTACTTGCCGCACCTGACCCTGCTGGACCATTTCGACAAACTGCGAATAATTAACTTGCTGTCCTGTGGTGGTGGGAGAGAAATTCTGAAACACCATCAGCAGCACGGCGGCTATAATCAGCCAGAGAACCAGATTTTTTGCCATATCGTTCAAGGATCATCACCTGTGAATTGCAGTGCTGGCCACGTATCACCAGCCCTTTCTTGACACCTTACACCAAATATACGTCTGCCCACCAGAAACGGCCTAACCGTAACAGCCACAGAATGCGGGCGCTAACACTATGATGGGCGCGATATCTGAAATTACAACGGCAGCCATCCAGTAAGTGAATACAGCCATTCGTCGCAAGCAGGTATCTGTTACACTAGCGCGATTATACGATGTTCTCAGCGCTATGCCGCTGACCTTTTGTTAATCGCACTTATTAAGAGATTGCATCATGAGCCTTTCCGCGGAGCAGCGCCGAGAATTCCGGGCCATCGCCCACAACCTGAAGCCCGTCGTCATTATCGGTGACAACGGCCTGTCCGAGGGCCTACAGGGCGAGCTTGAGCGAGCGCTGAACGATCACGAGCTGATCAAGATCAAGGTAGCCAACCCGGACCGCGAAGCACGCCAGGCCGCGATTAAGGCCGTTTGCGAGAGCTCTGGCGCGGAACTGGTACAAACCATCGGCAAGATTGCCGTGATTCTGCGCCGGGCCAAGCAGCCGAACCCGAAACTCTCCAACCTGCTTCGCAACCGCTAGTCCCAGGCGACAAAAAAGCCGGCCCGGGGTAACCCTGGCTGGCTTTTTTTGTTTGTCTGCGGCTTAAATGTATTCCACCTCGGCAATTTCGTACTCAACGGTACCGGATGGTATGCGCACCGCCACCACATCGTCGACGTGCTTGCCCACCAACGCCCGGGCAATCGGAGACGACACCGACAGTTTGCCCGCCTTGATGTCTGCCTCATCCTCACCCACGATCTGGTAACAGACTTCTTCGTCGGTCTCGACGTTGATCAGGTGAACCGTGGTGCCGAAGATCACCTTGCCGGTGTTCTCCATGGTGGTGACATCAATCACCTGAGCCGCAGACAGCTTGCCTTCAATTTCCTGAATGCGACCTTCAATGAAGCTCTGCTGTTCACGGGCGGCGTGATATTCCGCGTTCTCCTTGAGATCGCCATGTTCACGGGCATCGGCAATGGCCGCAATCACCCGCGGCCGATCTTCCGATTTCAGCTTTTTCAGCTCCTCGCGCAGGCGCTCCTCGCCTACCTTGGTCATTGGTACTCTTTCGGACATGATCTTATTTTCCTGAGTGCAAATCCTGTAAACGGCGAACGGTACGCTCCGGGCCAAACTTGATGGCCCGACAGAAGGCTTCACCCCCTGCCAGCGTGGTGGTATAGGTTACTTTGGTCTGAATCGCCGACTGACGAATCTGCGCCGAATCAGAAATGGCCTTGCGGCCTTCTGTGGTGTTGATGACCAACTGTACCTGTCCGTTCTTGATGGCGTCGACAATGTGTGGACGCCCCTCACGCACCTTATTTACCAGCTCCACTTTCAGCCCTTCCGCTTCCAGCGCCTTGGCAGTGCCGGTGGTGGCAATGATGCGGAAACCGGCTTCAATCAGGTCGCGGGCGACACTGGCGGCACCAGGCTTGTCAACATCCCGAACCGACATGAAGGCGGTACCCTTGGCTGGCAAACGCTCACCAATGGCCAGCGACGCCTTGGCAAACGCTTCGTCAAAGCTATCACCCACGCCCATCACTTCGCCGGTCGATTTCATTTCCGGCCCCAGAATTGGGTCTACCGCCGGGAACTTGTTGAACGGGAACACAGACTCCTTCACGGCGTAGTAAGTCGGCACAATCTCTTCGAGGAAGTTAAGCTCCTTAAGGCTCTTGCCCGACATCACCCGGGCGGCCACCGCCGCCAGCGATACACCGATGGCCTTGGACACGAACGGCACCGTGCGGGAGGCGCGCGGGTTCACTTCGATCACGTAGATCTCGCCGTCCTGGTAGGCCAGCTGGACGTTCATCAGGCCGACCACATCCAGCTCGATGGCCATTTTCTTGACCGCCTCGCGCATGTCGTCCTGCACCTGTCTGGGCAAGCTGTACGGCGGCAGCGAGCAGGCGGAGTCACCGGAATGCACACCGGCCTGTTCAATGTGCTGCATGATGCCGCCGATGACCACGTCTGTGCCGTCGCAAATGGCATCAATGTCCACCTCGATGGCGGCGTTGAGGAAGTGATCCAGCAACACCGGGCTGTCGTTGGAGACCAGCACGGCATTGCGCATGTAGCGGGTCAGTTCGGTTTCGTCATAGACGATTTCCATGGCCCGACCACCCAACACATAAGACGGGCGCACCACCAGCGGATAGCCGATGTCACGGGCCGCCAGAATGCCTTCTTCATGGCTGCGCACGGTGGCGTTTTCCGGCTGTTTCAGGCCCAGGCGCTGGATCATCTGCTGGAACCGCTCACGGTCTTCGGCGCGGTCGATGGCGTCCGGGCTGGTGCCGATGATGGGTACGCCAGCCGCCTCCAGGCCACGGGCCAGCTTCAGCGGCGTCTGGCCGCCGTACTGAACAATCACGCCTTTGGGTTTCTCGACGTTGATGATTTCCAGCACGTCTTCCAGGGTAATCGGTTCGAAGTACAACCGGTCGGAGGTGTCGTAGTCGGTCGACACGGTTTCCGGGTTGCAGTTGATCATGATGGTTTCATAGCCGTCTTCACGCATGGCCAGGGCCGCATGCACACAGCAGTAATCAAACTCGATGCCCTGCCCGATGCGGTTGGGGCCGCCACCGATCACCACAATCTTATCGCGATCCGACGGCTCGGTCTCACACTCTTCCTCGTAGGTGGAGTACATGTAGGCGGTATCAGAGGCAAACTCGGCGGCGCAGGTGTCCACGCGCTTGTAGACCGGGCGGATGCCCAGGTCGTGGCGCAGTTTGCGCAGGCTGACTTCAGAGATGCCCAGCAGCTTGGCCAGGCGGGTGTCCGAGAAGCCTTTGCGCTTGAGGCGGAACAGTGTGGCTTTGTCGATGTCGGCTTTACCTGCGGACTTCAGCGCCTGCTCTTCACGAATCAGGTCTTCAATCTGCACCAGGTACCAGGGGTCCACTTTGGTGTGCCGGAACACGTCTTCAACCGACAGGCCAGCCCGGAAGGCGTCGCCGATGTACCAGATGCGCTCGGCACCCGGCACGTTGAGCTCGCGGGTCAGGGTTTCCCGGGCGTTCTCCGATTCAAACTCTTCGAGCTTCTCGTCAAAACCGTCGGAACCCACTTCCAGGCCGCGCAGCGCTTTCTGCACCGATTCCTGGAAGGTGCGGCCGATGGCCATGACCTCACCCACGGATTTCATCTGGGTGGTCAGGCGGGCGTCAGCCTGGGGGAACTTCTCGAAGGTGAAACGGGGAATCTTGGTGACCACGTAGTCGATGGAAGGCTCGAACGAGGCCGGGGTAACACCACCGGTGATTTCGTTCTGCAGTTCATCCAGCGTGTAGCCCACCGCCAGCTTGGCGGCCACTTTGGCGATCGGGAAGCCGGTGGCTTTGGAGGCCAGCGCCGAGGAACGGGACACCCGCGGGTTCATTTCGATGACAACCATGCGGCCGGTGTCCGGGTTGATGCCGAACTGGACGTTGGATCCGCCGGTTTCCACACCGATTTCACGCAGCACCGCCAGCGAGGCGTTGCGCATGATCTGGTATTCCTTGTCGGTGAGGGTCTGGGCCGGTGCCACGGTGATGGAGTCACCGGTATGCACGCCCATGGCGTCGAAGTTTTCGATGGCACAGACGATGATGCAGTTGTCCGCTTTGTCGCGCACCACTTCCATCTCGTACTCTTTCCAGCCGATCAGAGATTCGTCAATCAACAGCTCGTTGGTGGGCGACAGGTCCAGCCCCCGGGTGCAGATCTCTTCGAACTCGTCCTTGTTGTAGGCGATACCGCCACCGGAGCCGCCCATCGTGAACGACGGACGGATGATGCAGGGAAAGCCGATGTCTTCGGAGATTTTCCAGGCTTCGTCCATGGAATGGGCGATGGCGGCGCGGGGGCACTCCAGGCCGATTTTCTTCATCGCCTTGTCGAAACGGTCACGGTCTTCGGCTTTGTCGATGGTATCGGCATTCGCGCCGATCATTTCAACGCCGTGCTTTTCCAGCACGCCGTGCTTTTCCAGGTCCAACGCGCAGTTCAGTGCGGTCTGACCACCCATGGTGGGCAACAGGGCGTCGGGCTTTTCTTTCTCGATGATCTTTTCAACGGTCTTCCAGGTGATCGGCTCGATGTAGGTGGCATCGGCCATCACCGGGTCGGTCATGATGGTCGCGGGGTTCGAGTTCACCAGGATTACCCGGTAACCCTCTTCGCGCAGGGCTTTACAGGCCTGGGCGCCGGAGTAGTCGAATTCGCACGCCTGCCCGATCACAATCGGGCCTGCGCCCAGGATCAGGATGCTTTTGATGTCTGTACGTTTTGGCATGTCTTGGTAAACCTGTCAGCAACTTTTGAATTCTGGCAGCGCACTCTGGGCGCCGGTGAGTTATCCGTGGCGGGCTCTGCTTCAGGCGGAGCGCGCTTCCATCAACTGGATAAACTCGTCAAACAGTGGTGCCACATCGTGCGGGCCCGGGCTGGCTTCAGGGTGGCCCTGGAAACTGTAGGCGGATTTGTCGGTGCGCCGCAGGCCCTGGAGCGTGCCATCGAACAGGGACTTGTGGGTGGCCTGAACATTGGCGGGCAAGGTCGCCTCGTCCACGGCAAATCCGTGGTTCTGACTGGTAATCATCACGGTGCCTTTGCCGATATCCTGCACCGGATGGTTGGCGCCGTGGTGGCCATGGCCCATTTTCATGGTTTTAGCACCGCTGGCCAGCGCCAGCAACTGGTGGCCGAGGCAGATGCCGAACACCGGGATGTCGGTTTCCAGAACGTCCTGGATGGCTTTGATGGCGTAGTCACAGGGCTCGGGATCACCAGGGCCGTTAGACAGGAAGATGCCATCCGGGTTCATCGCCAGCACCTCGGCAGCCGGTGTCTGAGCCGGCACGACGGTGATGTCGCAACCACGGGCAGCCAGCATCCGAAGGATGTTGTACTTGACGCCGTAATCCCAGGCGACAACCTTGAAGCGGGCGTCGCTGCGCTCCGCGTAGCCACTGTCGAGATCCCACTCGGCCTGGCTCCACTGGTAAGGCTTTTCGCAGCTGACAACTTTTGCCAGGTCCATGCCCTTCAGGCCGGGAAAGGCTTTTGCCAGTTCGAGAGCGCGTTCCGGGGTTGCGTTTTCGCCGGTTACGATGGCGCCGTTCTGGGAGCCTTTGTCGCGCAAGATGCGGGTGAGCCGACGGGTATCAATGTCGGCAATGCCAACGATGTTGTTGTTCTTCAGGTAGTCACTCAAACTACCTTTGCTTCGCCAGTTTGAGGCCAGCAGGGGGAGGTCGCGGATGATCAGGCCAGCGGCGTGCACGCGGTCGGATTCAATGTCTTCTTCGTTGATTCCGGTGTTTCCGATGTGCGGGTATGTCAGGGTGACGATCTGGCGCGAGTAGGACGGGTCGGTCAGGATTTCCTGATAGCCGGTCATGGCGGTGTTGAAGACCACCTCGCCGCTGGTTTCTCCGTCTGCGCCGATGGCGGTGCCGTGGAAGAGGCTTCCGTCTGCGAGTGCAAGGATTGCTGGTGTGCTCAAGGCTTGTATCCTCATCGAGTGGCGTAAGTTCGTCACGAACAGGAACGCAAGCGCATAATCTCAGGTTGCAAAAAAGCGAGACGAGGTAAAACCCGGTCCCGCTTTTATAAACTTTTCAAAGGTACGCTTGGTGCAGTCAAATCGCCATATTGTAAACTATTTCGGCGATTTTTGTCCACGAGGAATTCAAGGTTGAGCTAAGCCTATAGTCCGGCCGAAGGCATGGGTTCCCCTTCCGAAAACCGCTACGAGCACATCCATGTGCGCTTCTTTCAGGCCATCCATGGCCTTCAAAATTTTCGGAAGGGGAACCCATGCCTTCGCCCTACGAGCTAACCGCAAAATTACCCATCACGAAAAAGCAGCCCTTTGACTTTCCGCGCCCCTCCACAAAAAAGATCAGCTTTTCAGCCCTAACACATCCTGCATATCATACAAACCGGCGGGCTTGCCCTTCAGCCATAAGGCTGCACGCATCGCGCCTTTGGCGAAGGTCATTCGGCTGCTGGCCTTGTGGGTGACTTCAATGCGCTCGCCTTCGGTGGCGAACAGTACGGTGTGGTCACCCACCACGTCGCCGGCGCGGATGGTTTCGAAGCCGATTTCTTTGCGGGTACGTTCACCGGTGAAGCCTTCTCGGCCGTAGACCGCGCATTCTTTCAGATCGCGACCCAGGGCATCGGCGACAACCTCGCCCATGCGCAGGGCAGTGCCGGAGGGCGCGTCTTTTTTGTGGCGGTGGTGGGCTTCGATGATTTCCACGTCGTAGTCGTCACCCAGGGTTGCTGCCGCCGTGCGGAGCAGGTTGAGGACGACGTTGACGCCAACGCTCATGTTGGGCGCAAACACGACGGGCGTGGATTCAGCCGCCAGTGCCAGCTGCTCTTTTTCGGCGTCGGTCAGGCCGGTGGTACCCACCACCAGCATTTTGCCGTTGGCGGCGCAAAAGCGTGCGTTTTCGAGGGTGAGATCAGGGAAGGTGAAGTCGACGAGTACGTCGAAATCATCTGTTACGTCCTCCAGACTGCCAGCCATGAGCACGCCGGTTTTCCCGACCGAGCTCATTTCTCCGGCATCGGCGCCGATCAGGCTGCTGCCCGGCTCGACTATGGCGGCGCCCAATTCCAAGCCTTCGGTGCCGTCGACGGCTTCGATCAGCACTTTGCCCATGCGCCCGGCGGCGCCGATGATTGCTACTCTCATGTTCTCATTCCCGTGTCTGGCGCGGCTGATCAGAATTTCATTTCGTCGAAGAAGCTCTTCACACCCTCAAACCAGGAGGTTTTCTTGGGGGCGTGATGGGTGCCGTTGTTGCCGTCGAGGGTTTTCTGGAACTCTTCCAGCAACTCTTTCTGGCGCTTGGTCAGGTTAACCGGCGTTTCAACAATGGCACGGCACAATAAATCGCCCGCGGCACCGCCGCGCACCGGGCTTACGCCTTTGTTGCGCAGTCGGAACAGTTTGCCGGTCTGGGTTTCCGGCGGGATCTTGAGTTTAACGCGGCCATCGAGGGTCGGCACTTCCAGCTCGCCGCCCAGGGTGGCATCAACGATGCTGATGGGCACTTCGCAGTACAGGTTGCGACCGTCCCGGGTGAAGATGGAATGCTCTCGCACCGCAATCTGCACGTACAGGTCGCCGGGAGGCCCTCCGTCGACGCCCATTTCGCCCTCTCCGGACAAACGGATGCGGTCGCCGGTATCCACTCCAGGCGGGACTTTCACCGACAGGGTTTTTTCCTGCCTTACCCTGCCCTGGCCGTGGCAGGATTTACAGGGATTCTTGATGATCTGGCCCGAGCCACGACAGGTCGGGCAGGCCTGCTGTACGGTGAAGAAGCCCTGCTGCATGCGCACCTGGCCCATACCCTGGCACGTGCCACAGGTTTCGGGCCGGGAGCCTTTTTCAGCGCCGCTGCCTTCGCAGGTGTCACACTCTTTGTGGCCAGGGATATTGATCTTGACGGTTTTGCCTTTGACCGCCTCTTCCAGGTCGAGCTCCAGGGTATAACGGAGGTCGGCTCCGCGGGTATTGCGCCCCCGGCCACCGCCACCGCCGAAGATGTCGCCAAACACGTCACCGAAGATGTCGGAGAAGCTGCCTCCACCGCCAAAGCCACCACCGGCCTGGCCATCCACACCGGCATGGCCGAACTGGTCGTAGGCCGCGCGCTTGCTGGAGTCCGCCAGAATCTCGTAGGCTTCAGTGGCTTCTTTGAACTTGCTGTCGGCGTCTTTATCGTCCGGGTTACGGTCCGGGTGGTACTTCATCGCAAGCTTCCGATAAGCTCGCTTTATTTCCTTCTCGTCCGCTTCCCGGGATACCCCGAGCACTTCGTAATAATCGCGCTTGGCCATGCTTCAAAACCCTGTTGGTATAACAAGGAAAACGCGAGACCGGCCCGCGTTTTCCCAACTGCTTGAGTTACTGAGAATTACTTCTTGTCGTCGTCTTTGACTTCTTCAAACTCGGCATCAACGGCGTCGTCAGCACTCTGCGCCTGAGCATCGTCCTGGCCACCGGCCTGCTGGGCGTCTGCCTGGTCGGCATACATCTTCTGAGCCAGCTCGGACGACACTTCGGTCAGCTTCTGGGTTTTGGCTTCGATGGCTTCCTTGTCGGAACCTTCCAACGCCTCTTCCAGGTCTTTGATGGCCGCTTCGATGGACTCTTTCTCGCTGTCGGTAACCTTGTCACCGGCCTCAGTCAGAGTCTTGCGTACCGCGTGAACCATGGCATCGCCCTGGTTACGAGCCTGCACCAGCTCTTCGAACTTGCGATCTTCCTCAGCGTTAGCCTCGGCGTCGCGCACCATCTTCTCGATTTCATCGTCGTTCAGGCCGGAAGACGCCTTGATAACGATCGACTGCTCTTTACCGGTCGCCTTGTCTTTGGCCGACACGTTCAGAATACCGTTGGCGTCGATGTCGAAGGTCACTTCAACCTGCGGCACACCACGCGGCGCCGGCGGAATATCGGCCAGATCGAAACGCCCCAGAGACTTGTTCTGTGTCGCCTGTTTGCGCTCACCCTGCACCACGTGAATGGTGACCGCTGTCTGGTTATCTTCCGCGGTAGAGAAGGTTTGCGACTTTTTGGTCGGAATCGTGGTGTTCTTCTCGATCAGCGGCGTTGCCACGCCACCCATGGTTTCGATACCCAGGGTCAGCGGGGTTACGTCCAGCAGCAGAACGTCTTTCACGTCGCCCGACAGAACCGCTGCCTGAATAGCCGCACCCATGGCCACAGCTTCGTCCGGGTTTACGTCCTTACGGGCCTCTTTGCCGAAGAACTCTTTTACCTTTTCCTGTACCAGCGGCATACGGGTCTGACCACCGACCAGAATCACCTCATCGATTTCACTGGCCTTCATACCGGCATCCTGCAACGCCACTTTACAGGGCTCGAGGCTGCGCTGAACCAGATCCTCTACCAGTGACTCCAGCTTGGCGCGGGTCAGCTTCACGTTCATATGCTTGGGGCCAGACGCGTCGGCCGTGATGTACGGCAGGTTAACGTCGGTCTGCTGGCTGCTGGACAGTTCAATCTTGGCCTTCTCTCCGGCCTCTTTCAGACGCTGCATCGCCAGGGAGTCGCCACGCAGGTCGATGCCGCTGTCTTTCTTGAACTGGTCCGCCAGGTATTCGATCACTTTCAGGTCGAAGTCTTCACCACCCAGGAAGGTGTCACCGTTGGTGGCCAGAACTTCAAACTGGTGCTCGCCGTCAACGTCAGCAATCTCGATGATGGACAGGTCGAAGGTACCACCACCCAAGTCGTATACCGCTACGGTGCGGTCACCGCTCTTCTTGTCCAGGCCATAAGCCAGGGCAGCGGCGGTCGGCTCGTTGATGATCCGCTTCACTTCCAGGCCTGCGATGCGGCCCGCATCCTTGGTGGCCTGACGCTGGGAGTCGTTGAAGTAGGCCGGAACAGTGATAACCGCTTCGGTCACTTTCTCGCCCAGGTAATCTTCTGCAGTCTTCTTCATTTTCTTCAGAACTTCTGCAGACACCTGCGGCGGTGCCATCTTCTGGCCTTTGACTTCTACCCAGGCGTCACCGTTATCTGCTTTGGCGATCTTGTAGGGCACCATCTTGATGTCTTTCTGAACAACATCGTCTTCAAAGCGACGACCAATCAGACGCTTGATGGCGTACAGGGTGTTGCTCGGGTTGGTGACCGCCTGGCGCTTGGCCGAGGGGCCAACCAGAGTTTCGTTGTCGTCGGTGTACGCGATGATCGACGGGGTGGTGCGATCACCCTCGGCGTTCTCGATCACTTTCACCTTGTCGCCATCCATGATGGCCACACAAGAGTTTGTTGTTCCCAGGTCGATACCAATAATTTTGCTCATCGATTCACTCCAATCTTGCTGAATTCTGTTCCGGAAGCCGGTTATTCCGGCGGTCGCTGTTTACTCGCTATATTGGCGCTTTGGCCAGCTTTTCAAGCCTGCTCGTCGATTTTTGGTGCATCTTCTGCCTTGGCTACCACCACCATGGCAGGGCGCACAACGCGGCTGTTCAGCAAGTAACCCTTCTGAATAACCGCCACGACGCTGTTGGGTTCGGCATCCGGCGCCGGAACCATTGACATCGCCTCGTGATGCTGGGGATCGAACGGCTCACCCACCGGGTTCAACTGCTCGACATTGAATTTTTTAAGGCTGCTCAAAAACAGACTCAGGGTCATTTCCACGCCTTCACGGATAGACTTGACCACATCGCCGGCCTGCTCCTGGCCTTCGGTGCTCTCAACCGCTTTTTCCAGACTGTCAGCCACCGGCAGCAGCTCTTTTACAAACTTCTCAAGCGCGAACTTGTGCGCCTTTTCAACGTCGATTTCCGCCCGGCGACGTACGTTCTGCATCTCGGCCTGAGCTCTCAGCGCCTGTTCCTGATACTCCTGCAACTTCGCCTGCAAGGCATCGGCTTCCGAATCTTCCCCGACGGGCTGTTCCGGCGCGGCCTGCTCGTCACCCGCCATCGCCTCGTCCGCCGCTTCGAAAGCTTCGTTGCGCTCGTCTACCTGCTCATTGCGCTTATCGTCCGCACTCATGACAACTCCTCAAAGGCTCGAATCACTCACTTTGCCGACAAATATGGGGACCACTCAGGGGGTTTCAACCACCAACCCCAGATTCTTTTGTGTTTTTTACATCCAGATTTGCAACTGACAAAAACACTGTATATATTCACAGCCACTGTATAAAACAACAGGTCACGAACAACGGCAGCACTGAACCGGAGCGGAGGTCAACACATGCTCACACAACTCATTGTTACCAATTACGCCATCGCAGAACGGGTTGAGCTTAACTTCCATCGGGGCATGACAGCCCTCACCGGTGAGACCGGCGCCGGAAAGTCCATTGTTCTTGATGCACTCGGCTTGGCCATGGGCGGCCGGGCAGACGCCGGAGCTGTTCGCCATGGCGCACCCCGCGCTGATATTACCGCCAGTTTCGATATTGCCCGCATTCCGGAAGCCAGGGCCTGGTTGGAGGCCCGCGAACTGGACGAAAAAGCCGACTGCATTCTGCGCCGCACTATTCGTAAAGACGGCCGCTCCAAAGCCTTCATTAACGGCCAGCCCTGCCCGCTTTCCCAACTGAAAGAACTGGGCGGCATGCTGATGGACATTCACAGCCAACATCAACACCAGTCGTTATTGCACAAAGACACCCACAGAAAACTGCTGGACGAGTTTGCCGGCGCACTGCCCCTGGCGGAGTCGACCGCTCAGGCTTGGCGCGCTTGGAGCCAGGCAAAGAAGAAGCTGGAGCAACGCCAGCAGAACGCCGACGAAACCGAAGCGCGCCTGCAACTTCTGCGCTATCAGGTAGAAGAGCTGGACAAGCTCGGGCTGGCGGACGGCGAACAAGAAGTACTGGAAGCCGAACAGGCACAGCTGAGCCAGGCCGATACCGTATTGCACAGCAGCCACCTGGCGGCACAGCTATGCACGGAAGACGACACATCGGCAGCCAGCCTGGTGCGCCAGGCACTGCAGCAACTGGAGCAGTTACCAACGGAAGTTCCGGCATTGTCCGACACCCTCGGCATGCTCAACGACGCCTACATCCAGATTTCCGAAGCGGGCGACAATCTTCGCCGTTTCGTTGACGACTATGAAGCAGACCCAGCGCGGCTGGCCGAGGTTGAGGAACGACTGAGCGCTGTTTTTCAGATGGCCCGCAAGCATCGGGTTTCGCCCGAAGAGCTACCGGGGCTTCATCAACAGCTGAGCGCCGAACTTGCAGAACTCGATGGCGGCGCTGGCAGCCTCGAACAGTTGGAAGCCGAACTGGCGGAGTTACGGGCCAGTTTCGACACACTGGCCGCCGAACTGACCGACAAACGCCAGGCCGCCGCCATTGAGCTGGATCAGCGCGTGGCCCGGGAACTGGCCCAGCTGAGCATGCCCTCGGTGCAGTTTGTCAGCCACCTTGGCAGGAACGATGAGCCCGCACCCCACGGCATGGAAGATATCGAATTTCTGGTAAGCGCAAACCCCGGCCAACCGGCACGCTCACTGGCCAAAGTGGCCTCCGGTGGTGAGCTTTCCCGGATCAGTCTGGCTATTCAGGTCGTGGTGGCACAAACCTCCACAACACCAACGCTGGTGTTCGATGAAGTCGATGTGGGTATCGGAGGCGGTACCGCAGAAGTGGTGGGCAAACTGTTGCGAGCGCTCGGTGAACAAGGGCAGATCCTCTGCGTTACCCACTTGCCGCAGGTCGCAGCGCAATGCCATCAACACCTGTTTGTCAGCAAGTTCACCCGCGAGGACGCCACCTTCTCAACCATCAAAACACTGGATGACCATGGTCGAATCAGTGAGGTGGCCAGAATGCTGGGCGGCGTAGACATGACCGAGCAGACAATCGCCCATGCCAGAGAAATGTTTGTGAAAGGCCAAGCAACCCATCACTAACCCCCTCTCGCTTGAGCGAGTTGTCGGGCCAGCAAACTGCTGGCCCCTTTTTCTTTTCTGAACTTACTTGTCGGATTTCAGCGGTTTCACATACAGCGTCAGGCTGTGATCCACGATCTCGTAGCCGTGTTCCGCTGCAATTTTCTGCTGCCGCTCTTCAATGATTTCGTCCACAAACTCGATCACTTCGCCGGTTTGGGTACAAACCATATGGTCGTGGTGATCTTCACCCGCCATCTCAAACACCGCATGACCACCCTCAAAGTTGTGGCGCAACACAAGGCCAGCCGCCTCAAACTGGGTTAACACCCGGTAAACGGTTGCCAGCCCAACGTCATCCCCCTGATCCAACAACTTTTTGTACACATCTTCAGCACTAAGGTGATGCTCCTCAGCGTTTTCAAGAATGTTAAAGATTTTTACTCGCGGGAGAGTAACCTTCAAACCGACTTTTCGTAATTCGGTGTTCTCAGATGACATGTTACCATTCGCTCTTTGGTGTGCCTGACAGCTTCCGGTATTATGAAGCCGCTTTATAACGGGCCAGCCGTTTCAATCCTGCGCTTTGCAGGCGACTTCAAGATAGAGGATTTCCCCCGGCGATGCAAAAGCTCCCCGCTATCGTTCTTATTGGCATTATATTCTTGTCCGGCTGTGCGTTTCCGGGCGTTTACAAAATCAACGTTCAACAGGGTAATATCGTTACGGATGAGGAGTTGACGGCACTCGCCGAAGGCATGCCGCGCCGCCAGGTACATGCGCTGCTGGGCTCACCTCTGATGCTGAACCCGGTAGATCCGTCACGGGAGTACTACGTGTATACCTTCCAGCGTAAGGGGCGGGAAATCCGGGAGCAACGGATCATCGTTTACTACGATAACGATCTCTTTAGCCATTACGAAGCGCAATTACTGGAAGAGACACCCGCCTATTAAAGGTCAGGCTTTCTTCCTGGCCCGGTTAGCTCGCGCCTGCTTGGGGTCTATCTTCAGCGGGCGATAGAGCTCGACGCGGTCCCCCTCCCGAAGAACATGCTCCGCAGGCACTTTTATTACTTTACCGAACACCCCCATATCGATGTTATCAACATCAATTTCCGGAAAGAGCTGATCGATACGGGACAGCCGGACAGCTTCAATGGCCGTAGTGCCCGGAGGAACAGATACCAGCACTATTTGCTGTTTGTCAGGCCGGGCAAAAGCAACCTCAACTTCCATTGGCAAGCACTCCGTTATAGACCTGATCCGCCCGACGACAGAAAGCATCAACCATGGTGTTGGCAGCCTGATTAAACACCGGCCCGAACGTCATTCGGGAAAGCGAGCTGGCGAACTCAAACTCCAGGGTCAGAATGACTTTACAAGCCTGTTCGTTCAACGCCCTGAAGTGCCAGCGACCAGACAGGTTTCTCAGGGGCCCGTCCACCAGCTTCATTTCTATCGCCTCCGGCACCAGCAACTGATTCTGGGTGGTCAGACGATGCCGCACACCACCCTTGGCAATATCCAGCGAAGCCGTGATTTCAGCCTCACTTTGCTGGTGTATTTCCGCACCCGAACACCAGGGCAAAAATTCGGGGTACCGGGCAATGTCGTTCACAAGGTGAAACATTCGTTCTGCCGAGTGCATTACCAATGCGGTTTTATCAATCTGATGGGGCATGTAAACCGGTATTCCTGCATGACATCGTACATCACCCGCTCTGCGGGACGTCAGACACTATGATAAAGGATATCAGGCTGCTTTGGCGCGCTTTCTGAAGCTGGCTCTTGACCCTGGTCGAGTTCACCCCGCTCAGGCGTTACCCTGACAGGCCGGGCTGCGGACGCATCAGGGTCTTCGGGCTGCGACGGCGGTACCGCCTGCTCTTCGGGCACGCACCAGAACGCCGAACTGGCGTTATCGCAAAGGTTGGCTAACGACACAAAGGTATACTGCATGCCCACCCACGCCGCCACCACCGGCAAAACCAGGCGCATAACCCAGAACCAGAGCTTTCTGAAAAAATAAGGCGCGGCGCCCAGAATCAGAGTGGCGTAGCGCCGTGTCAGACACCAGCCGAAAAAGGTTGCCAGAAGCACAGCAACGGCGGGCACCAGAATGCCACCCGCGACCAACTCAAGCCAGCGGAAGAGCGTAGCGCCCCCGGGCCGGTAGTTCGCCCAGAGATTGAATGAAAATAGCGACGCCAGCCCCGCAAGCCAGACAGCGCTACCGACGAAGACCACGGACCAGCCTCTGGGCGCACCTGTCCACTCACGGAACCACCCAACAACGGGCTCCAGCAACGAAAGAGTAGTTGCCCAAACGATCATGACGATCAGCAAAAACGCCAATGCAATAAACACCTGGCTGAACGGCACTCCCGCCAGCGCCACCGGCAAAGAGACAAACAGCAGGCTGAAGCCCCGTTCGCCATCCATGATACTGCCATTCACCACAGAAAAGAGCATAAGCCCCGCAATAATCGCCACCAGCGTGTCAACCAGAACCACCGCCAGCACTGAGCGTTTGAGCCGGGTATGCCCGGTTGAGTAGGCGCCGAAAACCGCCCAGACTCCCATACCGAACCCGAGAGTATAAAATGCGTGAAACAACGCCGCCTTAACACTGGCCAGGCTTACCTGCTCCGGCCGCATTACCAGCAGTTTGCTGATGCCCGGGGCCAGGCTGCCAAAGTGCACGAACAGCGCGAAAAGAAGCAGCAGCAACACCAGCGTGGCCGGAACGATAATCCGAACCGCACGCTCAAGGCCGGCAGCCACACCCTGGGCCGACACAGCCAGCGCCAGCAGCAGGAACAAGGCATGCCAGGCCATGAACGGTCGATAATGGTTTGGATCGGAAACAAAATCGGTTAGCAGGTTGGCCGCAGACACCATGGACAGGCCATCGAAGCGCCCGAAAGCACCAAAAAAGGTATAGGCCAGAACAATACCGCCGAACACCACCGTGAAGGAGAGCACCAGAAATGCCGCCAGCACACTCAGCGGCCCGGCTGCACGCCAGAATGGCGGGCAACCGGCGTTCTTTACCATTCCCGCCATCGTCAACACGATGCCATGCCGTGCATGGCGCCCCAGTGCTGCCTCGGCCACCATTAACGGTAAGGTCACCAGCAGCAGGCACGCCAGATAGATCAGAATAAACAGACCACCACCATGGGTGCTGACGATGTAGGGAAACTGCCATAGGTTCGCCAGGCCAACCGTGGCGCCCACAGAAGCCCAGAAAAATGTCGATTTACGGGTGAAGGACCCGGTTGGAGTCTGGTACTTACGCAGCATTTTTGCCCCTGGCCAGTATAAACCCGGCATTGTAGCCGAACCCCGGCCCCGGGAACGAGCCAAAACGCCATTCTCTGATGAATCCGTGACCGCCATCCAGCTCCTGGGCTACAATGCGCCTTTTGCTGGCCTCGAACACTTGGCTGGCACCACCATTCTTCCGATTCCGGACAGGATTCATGAGCAAGAAGAAAGCAAAAGGGCCAACCAGTAACACCATCGCCCTGAACAAGAAGGCAAAACACGAATACCATATTGAAGAGCGCTTCGAGGCGGGCCTGGCGCTGCTGGGCTGGGAAGTAAAATCTCTGCGGGCCGGCAAAGCCCAGCTGGTAGACGCCTACGTGCTGCTGAAAGACGGGGAAGCCTGGTTACTGGGCGCACACATCACACCGCTGAACACCGCATCTACCCACGTGATTGCCGACCCTACCCGCACCCGCAAGCTGCTGCTGCACGCCAAGGAAATCGCCAAAATTGTCGGTCAGGTCAACCAGGCTGGGCACACCTGCATTCCATTAGCCCTGTACTGGAAGAAAAACCGGGTGAAATGTGAGATCGCCCTGGTGAAAGGCAAGAAGCTGTTCGACAAACGGGCGACGGAAAAGGAGCGGGACTGGAACCGCCAGAAGCAGCGGATCATGCGCGAAGCCCAATCCTGATTCACCGATTCTGTGTCGCATCTTCACCCTCTTTGCGGATGCGACCAGGCCTCCTATACTGAAAAGCTCTTTTTCGGCATCCGGCCCTGAAGCAGTACCTGTGGCCCGGTTCAGGTGCAAAGCTAACGGAGGGCTTATGTTACCCAAACGAACCCCAATGTCATCGGTGGATCGATCCTGGTTGCGTATGGACACCCCGGAAAATCCGATGATGATTTCCGCGGTACTGGCGTTCGATCAGCCCATCCCCATCAAACGCCTCAAGCGCACTCTGGAAGAACGCTTTCTCAAATTCCGCCGTTTTCGCCAACGGGTTACCGAGAAGCGTGACAAACTGTACTGGGAAGACGACCCACTGTTTGATCTCGATAACCATCTGCACACCATCGCCCTGCCCGGCAAAGCGGGCAAAACAGAACTCCAGGCCCTCACCAGCGATTTGAACAGCACCTCCCTCGATTTTCGCCGACCACTCTGGCAACTGCATTACATTGACAATTACCAGGGTGGCTGTGCCCTGTTGATCCGGATTCACCACTGCATTGCCGATGGCATTTCGCTGGTCAGGGTGCTGCTTTCGCTGACCGACAACACCCCGGAACCCAAGCTCGAACGGCTGGCTCAGAAGCCCGCGCCCGCCAAACCTAAAGTGCCTTTTTACAGCGCCTTTTTGAACCGGGTAGTCGACAGTGCCCAGGCCGCCTGGGAGCAAACCGGCGTGCTGGCGGAGGCAGTACGCAAAGACCCCAGCTACCCGCTGAAGCTGGCGGGCACGGCCGCCGATGTTGCCATGGATCTGGCCAAACTGGGCCTGGCACCGTTTGAACCAAAAACCAGCCTGAAAAGCCAACTGCTGGGCCGCAAACGGGTGGCCTGGGCAGAGCCATTGGAACTGGACAAGGTAAAAGCCTGTGCCAAGGCGCTCGGCGGTACCGTCAACGACGCTTTGCTCTGCGCCGCCTCAGGCGCCCTGACCCGACATTTTGTTGAGCACGGCCAACACATCCCGGAATGCGGCATCCGGGTGGCCGTGCCCTTTAACCTGCGGCCACTGAATCAGCCCATCGAAACCCTGGGCAACCAGTTTGGTCTGGTTTTGGTGGGCCTTCCGATTGACGTCTACGACCCGGTCATGCGCTTCCGGCAGGTTCAGGAAAATATGGATCGCCTGAAGCGCTCTTACCAGGCCCAGGTAACCTACAGCCTGCTCGATCTGTTCGGCCGCGGCCCGGATATCCTGGAGCGCCGCGCCCTGAAGCTGTTAAGCAACAAGGCTACCGCCGTACTCACCAACGTACCCGGCCCCCGTCATCCCGTGTATCTGGCCGGTAGCAAACTGGTGCAACCCATGTTCTGGGTGCCCCAGAGTGGCAACATCGGCATAGGCATGAGCATTTTCAGCTACGCGGGCACCGTGCAATTTGGCATCACCGTGGACAAAGGCATACAGGCCGACCCGGAAGCGGTGATGCATTATTTCCGGGACAGTTTCGAACAGCTCTACCGGGCCGCCATGGCACAGGAAGAACAGGTTCGGCAGGCTTCCTGAGTGGAAATACCGGGCGATAGGTATAAATAGTCGCCCGCAATTGCAAACAGCCCTTGAAGTTCGGCAATCCGGACACATATACTGAAGCAACAAGGGGACGACATGGCTTCGACGCTGGTGACGAACCCTTGGGTGCATGCCGAGATGGCAGCCAATCTCGTAAATCCAAAGCTGCAACGCAATAGTCGCAAACGACGAAAACTACGCACTGGCGGCGTAAGCCGCTCAGTCGTCCTGGCTGAGGCGCCTATAACTCAGTAGCAACATCCCAGGACGTCATCGCTTATAGGATGCTCCGTTCATCAGAGCTCACTGGTGTTCGGCTAAGATTAAAGAGCTCGCCTCTTGCACCCTGACCTTCGGGTCGCTTGAGGTTAAATTAATAGAAGGACACTAAGCATGTAGACCTCAAGGCCTAGTGCTGGCGGACGCGGGTTCAATTCCCGCCGTCTCCACCACCTTGCAGAAAAAAGCCCCTGATTTCAGGGGCTTTTTTTATGGTCATGCGTTAATTGGCGCCACGAATTGTCGCATGCTCCGGGCACCATACACGCCAGTCACTACGACAATAGAAGAGAACTTCGGCCAATGAACAACACGGAACAGCAATTCCTCAAAGCCCTGGACGACAAGCTCTGGAAAGCCGCCGACAAGCTCCGCGCCAACCTGGATGCCGCCAACTACAAGCACGTGGTGCTGGGCCTGATCTTCCTGAAATACGTCTCCGATGCCTTCGAGGAGCGCCAGGCAGAATTGCTGGAGCGGTTCAAGGATGAGAACGACGACATCTACTACCTGCCGCCGGAAGACTACGACGGCGACGAGGACTACCAGCAAGCCCTGCTCGAAGAGCTGGAAATACTGGATTACTACCGCGAAGCCAACGTGTTCTGGGTACCCAAACCGGCCCGCTGGAGCACCCTGAAAGAAAAAGCCGTGCTGCCTGTGGGCACCGTACTCTGGCAGGACGACGCCGGTAACGACGTTAAGCTGCGCTCCGTGTCCTGGCTGATCGACAACGCCCTGGAAGAAATCGAGAAAAGTAACGCCAAGCTCAAGGGCATCCTCAACCGCATCAGCCAGTACCAGCTGGACAACGACAAGCTGCTGGGCCTGATCAACACCTTCTCCGACACCTCCTTCACCAAGCCGGTGTTCGAGGGCGAGAAGCTGAGCCTGCACAGCAAAGACATCCTCGGCCATGTGTACGAATACTTCCTGGGCCAGTTCGCCCTGGCCGAAGGCAAGCAGGGCGGCCAGTATTACACCCCCAAGAGCATCGTCACCCTGATTGTCGAAATGCTGCAGCCCTACTCCGGCCGCGTATACGACCCGGCCATGGGCTCCGGCGGCTTCTTTGTCTCCAGCGACAAGTTCATCGAAGAACACGCCAGCGAACAGCACTACGACGCGAGCGAGCAGAAAAAGCACATCTCCGTGTACGGCCAGGAGTCCAACCCCACCACCTGGCGCCTGGCCGCCATGAACATGGCCATCCGGGGCATCGACTTCAACTTCGGCAAGAAAAACGCCGACACCTTCCTGGACGACCAGCACCCGGACTTACGCGCCGACTTCGTAATGGCCAACCCGCCGTTCAACATCAAAGACTGGTGGAGTGAATCCCTGGCCGACGACGTGCGCTGGAAGTACGGCACCCCGCCCAAGGGCAACGCCAACTTCGGCTGGATGCAGCACATGATCCACCATCTGGCACCGACAGGTAGCATGGCCCTGTTGCTAGCCAACGGCTCCATGAGCTCCAACACCAACAACGAAGGCGAAATCCGCAAGCGCCTGGTGGAAGAAGACCTGGTGGAATGCATGGTCGCCCTGCCCGGCCAGCTGTTTACCAACACCCAGATCCCGGCCTGTATCTGGTTCCTGACCCGGGACAAAGCCAACGGCATGGTGCGCAACGAGAAAAAGCGCGACCGCCGGGAAGAGTTCCTGTTCATCGATGCTCGTAATCTGGGATATATGCGCGACCGAGTGCTGAGGGATTTCACCAACGACGACATCGCCAAAATCACTGACACCTTCCACGCTTGGCAGCAATTTTCTCCCTCTCCCCTCGCGGGAGAGGGTCGGGGAGAGGGGGAGTATCAAGACATTCCCGGCTTCTGCAAATCCGCCAGCCTGGATGAAATCAAGAAGCATGACTTTGTACTGACGCCGGGGCGTTATGTGGGGGCTCAGGAGCAGGAAGACGACGGCGAGCCGTTTGCCGAGAAGATGGCGCGGTTGACCGGACAGCTGCGGGAACAGTTTGCGGAGAGTGACCGACTAGAGGCTGAGATCAAGCGGAATCTTGCAGGGCTGGGATATGAACTCTAAGCATCAGCGGCAAGTGAGATAAACACCATGAGCCGTTATGACATAACCGGTAGCGAAGGTGAGTACCAACCGGGCTCCGATAATAAGGTGCTGCGCAATCTTCCCGGCATTACCGACCCGGAAGAAATGAACATAGCAGAGACCGACCTGCTTGAAGAACTCTACCTCCAGGTATTCGACAATTTCCCGGAAGAGCTCACCTTCGAGACGCTCTGCCAGTGGCATCGTGTCTGGCTGGGCAATGTATACAGCTGGGCAGGACAATCTCGCACCGTTGATATGTCAAAGCCGAACATCCGGTTTGCATCACCAGTACAGATTCCAAAGCTCGCTGAGAAATACGAAGCGCAATATCTATCGCGTTTTGCTGAGCTACCCGAGATGAGTGACGACGAACTCGTCGCCTTCCTCGCCGAAGCGCATGTGGAGTTCATCCTGATTCATCCATTCCGTGAGGGCAACGGGCGGATATCGCGATTACTACTGGATGTAATGGCCACCAAGGCCGGTGCCGAACCTCTCGACTACAGCCTGTGGGATGAACACAAGGAGTTCTACTTTAAAGCCATTCAGGCGGGGCGGGACGGAGATTATCAATACATTGAACGCCTGATACGGGACGTTCTGGAGGCGCAGCAGTGAGCCGGGGTATCGTGAATCAGGAAGCCAACGCTAACTTTCTGGTGCGGCGCGAGCGAGACTTCAGACGTTTCTCAATGACTTCGGTTCGTTCGCCGGTCTCGATGGCGCTTGAGCTGGCAACAGCTCGCAGAATGCTGGCGCGGGAAACCGATACCTTGCCTGAGTTTTTTTTACGAACCATGGGACGACTCCGGAACCAAATGATTGATGAAATTATAACACTTGCCAGGCATACCGTCGCCTCAGGAGTTGCCCAACTGCCCGCTGAGGGAGTACGAATGATCCAGCGAATGATGATTCAGGGCCTTTCGAGACAGTTTGCTGAGAGCGACCGGCTGGAGACTGCGATCAAGCAAAATCTTGGGGGGCTCGGGTATGCCTGCTAACTGGCTGGAATATTCTTTAGTGGACCTTTGCTCGGAGATCACTGTCGGCCACGTCGGCTCAATGACCAATGAGTACCGAGATAGCGGAATTCCCTTTTTTCGATCTAAGAATATTCGTGAGTATCGTATTGATTGGGATGATGTTAAATACATATCCGAGAGCTTCCATGAAAGGCTCAAAAAATCTATGTTACGACCGGGAGATGTTGCTGTTGTTCGCACAGGGAAACCCGGCACAGCCTGCGTGATTCCTGATTACATAGATGAGGCCAACTGTTCAGACTTAGTCATAATGCGGGTTAACCCGCAACGGCTGTCAGCCTATTTTCTGAGCTATTACCTTAACTCCGTAGCCAACCACCAGATCAATTCACAACTGGTAGGCGCTGTTCAACAGCACTTCAATGTTGGTGCCGCTAAGAAGCTGTCGATAACCATTCCTGATCGAAATGAGCAGGAAAGAATAGTCAAGGTCGTTAAAGACCTTGATGACAAAATCCAGCTTAATCATAAAATCAACCAAACCCTCGAACAGATGGCCCAGGCCATCTTCAAAAGCTGGTTTGTCGATTTCGAGCCGGTCAAAGCAAAGATCGCCGCACTGGAAGCCGGCGGCAGCGAGGAAGACGCTCTGCTCGCCGCCATGCAGGCCATTTCCGGAAAAGGCGAAGCGGAACTAACCCGCCTCCAGGCCGAACAGCCCGAGCAATACGCCGAGCTCCGCGCCACCGCCGAGCTGTTTCCGTGGGCTATGCAGGATAGTGAGTTGGGGGAGATTCCGGAGGGGTGGGAGGTGCAATCCGTCGGGGATATTTGTAGAAGCACTGATTACGTAGCGAATGGCAGTTTCAAGGCGCTCAAGGAGAATGTGAGACTGTACGACGAAAAAAACGAAGTGATTTATGTCAGGACTACCGATTTCAACAAAGGGTTCGCATCCGATCTGAAGTACACAGACATGGCCTCTTATGAATTCCTGTCGAAATCAAAGTTATTTGGACGTGAGACGATCATCTCTAACGTCGGGGATGTTGGTACTGTTTTTAGAGCACCTACTTGGCTCAGACAGAACATGACCTTAGGGTCAAATGCAGTGGCCCTTATTTCGGGAGACTATGATGGCTATCTTTTTTGGCTATTTAGGTCTGATCACGGACAAAACTTAATCCAATCTATTGTCACCGGTAGCGCTCAACTGAAGTTCAACAAGACGAACCTCAGAGCGCTGAGAGTAATTATGCCTTCCAAGTCCGTTCTAGACTTATTTGAACGAAAAGAGCGTATTTTTCACGAAAAATACAACGCCATAAAGAGAGAGAATCTGAGCCTTGAACATCTTAGGGACTACCTTCTGCCGAAACTTCTTTCAGGCGAAGCCTCTGTAATTGCAGTGGATCACCATCCAGCGGACGAAGCTGAGACAGCAGATGTTTAAAATCAACCCCACCGCCAACCGCATCAGTCCACTGGAAGTAAAACGCTTCAGCGACCTCGGGTTCACTGAACGCAAACACCTGCAGGAATGGCTGGAAAACTACCCCCAGGCACTGACCCAGGGCGACGGCGACGAACTGCTGATCATTCAAAAGGAGTTCGACGGCTTCGACGACACTCGCGAACGGCTGGACTTACTGGCCATCGACAAGGACGGCAATCTGGTCATCATCGAAAACAAGCTCGATGACAGCGGACGGGATGTGGTGTGGCAGGCGCTCAAATACGCCAGCTACTGCGCCAACCTGAAGAAGCAGCAGGTGGTGGAGATCTTCCAGCGCTACCTGAACCAGAAGGCCCAGAACGAAGGCATCGCGCCAGCTGATGCGGAGAGCGTGTTGCTGGAGTTCCTGCAGGCAGACGACCTGCAATCTGTGCAACTCAACACCCTGAAAAGCCAACGCCTGATTCTGGTGGCCGCCCATTACCGCAAGGAGGTCACCAACACCGTGCTCTGGCTGAGCCAGTTTGGCGTCAACTGCCAGTGCTTCAAGGTCACGCCCTACCAGGCCGGTGCCGAACTGTTCCTGAACGTGGAGCAGATCATCCCCACGCCGGAAGCCTCGGACTTTATGATTGGCATGATGGCCAAGGAGGCCGAGGAAAAGAGCGCCAGCAATGAACAAAAGAGCCGGCATACGCTGCGTCTGTCTTTCTGGGAACAAACCCTGGAGGCCTTTGGCCGTAGTAACTGCTCGCTGTTTAACAACATCAGTCCAGCCAAAGATCACTGGTTAAATGCTGGCTCCGGGATCAGTGGCATGGGTTACCAGTTAATCTTTGGCAAAAATGAAGTGCGTGTTGGATTAAGTATGCAAAGCAGCCGTGCCGAGGCAAACCGCTTTGTATTTGACCGACTGCAGACCATGAAATCCCAGATTGAAACTGCTTTTGGTAACGAACTGGTATGGCTGCCCCTACCAGACAAGATTGCGTGCCGTATCCAGTATGAAAAGCCTGTCGATGGCTACAACAAGGCCAACTGGCCCGAGATGATCGAATGGTTGGTGGAGCACATGACCCGGCTGGAAAAAGCGCTGAGCGGGCCGCTGGACAAAGTGCGGCAGGAGCTGAAAACAACAAACTTCAGTAAAGAGCCGGGCACAGAGCACGATGCATAAGCCATTGACTATACTGAGCGGCTTGTAAACAACGACAAGGAACTGTCATGGCTGAACAACAAGTAAGAATCTTCACCTCAAGTGACGGCCAGGCGCAGCTGGAAGTGGCACTGGAGCAGGAAACCGTCTGGCTCAGTCAAGTCCAGATGGCGGAGCTGTTTGGCAAAGACGTGCGCACCGTCAACGAGCACGTGGCCAATGTGTTTCAGGAGGGGGAACTAGAGAAAGAACCAACTATCCGGAAATTCCGGATAGTTCGCCAGGAGGGCAAGCGTCAGGTTCAGCGGGACATTGATCACTACAATCTGGACATGATCATCTCCGTTGGCTACCGGGTGAAATCCCAGCGTGGCGTGCAATTTCGTAAATGGGCAACCCAGGTTCTCAAAGACCACTTGGTTCAGGGCTACACCCTCAACCAACGCCGTTTGGCCGGGCGCGGCATCGAGTTTGAGCAGGCCGTTGATCTGCTCAGCCGTACCCTCACCAATCAGGACTTGGTCTCCAGTGAAGGCGAAGCCGTCGCCCGGGTGATCAGCGACTACGCCCGCTCCTGGAGCCTGCTCCAAGGCTACGACGAGCAGCAGCTGGCCGAGGTGGGCATCAAGCAGCCGGATATGCAGCCACTGGAGTTAGACGAAGCCCTGAAAGCCATTGGCGAACTCAAACAAACGCTTATCGCCAAGGGCGAAGCCACCGAGCTGTTCGGCCAGTTGCGCGGAGATGGCCAGGCGCAGCTGGAAGTGGCGATTGGCCAAGAAACTGTTTGGCTCAATCAGAGGGTTACTTGAATTGATACGCCAGCTTGAAACAGAGAAAACAACAGAATGGCTATTCGGGCTGAACTTCGTGGATTATCAAGAGCGCCCAGAGGCCAAGACAGAATTACGCTGGGTAGACCGTCTGGTACCAGACGGCACCTGGTCGGGCAATCTGTTCGACTTTTACCGAATTGTGTACCGTAAGCTCACCAACCCAGACACGCTCAAGGTTCCTTTTCGATTAAGCGCCGGTCAGCGTCGGGACGACACTCCGGTGCATGAAGCCATTCGTGAAGCATTGGTAAACACTCTGGTGCATGCCGACTTTTCTGGGAGGATTTCCGTCCTGGTGGTGAAGCGACCGGACATGTTTGGTTTCCGGAACCCCGGTGATATGAGAATTCCCGTCGACAGGGCCGTACAGGGGGGAGAGTCTGACTGCCGTAACCGGATCATGCACCAGATGTTTCTGATGATAGGTCTGGGCGAAAGAGCGGGCTCCGGCATACCGAAGATCTACAGTGGGTGGAACTGGCGCCACTGGCGGCGACCCGCACTTTACGAAATCGACGAGCCACCGCAAACGCTGCTCGAACTTCGCATGCTCGAGTTAATGCCTGAGGAGGTTCAGCAGCAATTGGAGGAACGTTTTGGCGAGGCTTATAGCGTTCTGCCTCGTCTTGGACGCTTGATACTGGCGACCGCCGCAACTGAACAGGTGGTTTCTCATGGCCGTATCTCCGAGATCACTACAGACCACTCCCATGATATTACGGTTGCCCTGCAATCCCTGGTAAAAAACGGAATGCTTGAAGCAAACGGCCATGGTCGGGGCGCGGTATATCACCTTCCGGGGGCGGGCATGCCAACTCCGGAGCAGGTATTCGGCGTATCGATTGGCGTAGATCAGCCATCCTCAGAGGATAGAGTTTCAGGCCAAAAAACTTACTCCGGTGACAAAAGTAATTACTCTGGTGATAGCGCAAACTACTCCGGTGATACGGAGGTCTACTCCGGTGATAAGGCGCCCCAGTCCATCGGGAAGGCACCTTACTCCGGCGATAGCGATTCGACCGTTGATCGCAGGGATGCGTTTGGCCGTTTGATTTCACCGGCCCTCAAGGCTCCTGCCATTCACCATTTGGAGAATCTAACACCGGAGTTCTACCAGAAACTTAGCGCTATTGCAGAACCTTCTGCAACAAGCAAACGACTGGCCCCGGAGACGATGAAAGCCATTATTCTTAGGCTTTGCAATGGGCAGTACGTCACCCGCTCCTGCCTGGCAGAGTTACTGCACCGAACAGCAGACACACTCAGGCACCAGTATTTGAGTGTGATGGTTGAAGATAAATCACTGACATTGGCGTTCCCCCAATCACCCAATGATAAACGCCAAGCCTATATTACAACGAGCTCCTTGCAGGAACTCCAAGGATAAGAAACCGAAAAGGTAGTACGGGATGACTGAAGATCAGCTGGAACAACAATGCCTGCAATGGTTCGCCGAAGGCGGCTGGGAAATCGCCCATGGGCCAGACCTGGCGCCGGATGGTGAAGCCCCGGAGCGGGCCGACTACCGGCAGGTATTGTTGCTGGCGGATCTTGAGGCTGCGATACAGCGCATCAACCCTCACCTGCCCCAAAGCGCCGTTGAACAGGCTGTGGCCGTTGTGCGCAAACCCGAAAGCCTGGATGTGGTGATCAGCAACCGGGCCTTTCACCGCCTGCTGCTGGACGGTGTGCCGGTTGAGTACAAGCGCGACGACAAGGTTGTTCACGACCAGGCCTTTCTGGTGGATTTTGGCGACCTGTCTGCCAACCGTTTCCGGGCCATCAACCAGTTCACCATTGAGGGCTCTAAACAGCTCCGCCGGCCGGACGTGATCTGCTTTATCAACGGGCTACCGCTGGCGGTGCTGGAGCTGAAGAGCCCCGGCGCCGAGAATGTGAACATCTGGGACGCCTACAACCAGATCCAGACCTATAAAGACGAATGCTCCGATCTTTTTGCCTACAACGAAGCCGCCATCATCAGCGACGGGTATCTGGCTCGGGTAGGCTCCCTCACCGCCACCCAGGAGCGTTACATGCCCTGGCGCACCCTCAAGCACGAAGACGACAAGCCGCTGCTGGAATGGCAGCTGGAAACCATGGTGAGAGGCTTTTTCGACCGGGAGCTGTTCCTGGATTACATCCGATACTTTGTGATCTTCGAGACGGATTCCGACAAGCTGATCAAGAAGATTGCCGGATACCACCAGTTCCATGCGGTGCGTGAGGCGGTGAAGGCGACGGTGATTGCTGCACAGGATATGAGCCAGCATGGGATCGGCGAGAAACGCGCTACCTACGGCGATGAGGTTTTGCCCGGCAGCAAGAAAGCCGGCGTGGTGTGGCACACCCAGGGTTCCGGGAAGAGCATTTCCATGTGCTGTTACGCCGGCAAGCTGCTTCAACAGCCGGAGATGAACAACCCCACCCTGATTGTGGTCACCGACCGCAACGACCTGGACGGCCAGTTGTTCGCCACCTTCAGCGCCGCCCGGGAATTGTTGAAGCAGGAACCGGTGCAGGCCGACGACCGGGATACCCTTCGCCGCCTGCTGTCTGAGCGGGAATCCGGCGGCATTATCTTCACCACGGTACAGAAGTTCGCCCTGCTAAACGACGAATCTGGCCACCCGGTTCTGAACGACCGCCACAACATCGTGGTGATCTCAGACGAAGCCCACCGCAGCCAGTACGGCCTGAAAGCCACCCTCAAGAAAGACGGCACCTACAAGTTTGGCTACGCCCGCCACATGCGCGATGCCCTGCCTAATGCCTCGTTCATCGGCTTTACCGGCACCCCCATCGAGAGCGAAGACAAAGACACCCGGGCCGTGTTCGGCGATTACGTGTCCATCTACGACATCCAGGATGCCGTGGACGATGGTGCGACGGTGCCTATCTTCTACGAATCCCGCCTGGCCAAGCTGGACATCAACCGCGAGCAGATCGAAGAGCTGTCTGAGCAGGTGGAGGAAGTGGTTGAAGACGACGAAGACGTTGGCAGCCGCGAGAAAACGAAGGGCGAGTGGAGCCGGCTGGAAAAGCTGGTCGGTGCCGGCCCGCGCCTGAAGCAGGTGGCGGAAGACCTGGTGAACCACTTTGAAACCCGCTCCAACACCATCGATGGCAAGGCCATGATCGTGGCCATGAGCCGGGAGATTGCGGTTCACCTCTATAACGAGATTGTCACCCTGCGCCCGGAGTGGCACGACGACGATCCGGAGAAAGGCGCCATCAAGATTGTGATGACCGGCTCCGCCTCTGACCGCCCCCTGCTGCAGCCGCACATCCACAACAAACAGACCAAGAAGCGGTTCGAGAAGCGCTTCAAGGACATCAACGACTCGCTCAGGCTGGTGATCGTGCGGGATATGTGGCTGACCGGTTTCGATGCGCCTTGCTGTCACACCATGTACGTGGACAAGCCCATGAAGGGCCACAACCTGATGCAGGCCATTGCCCGGGTGAACCGCGTGTTCAAGGACAAGCCCGGCGGGCTGGTGGTGGATTACATCGGCATCGCCAACGAGCTCAAGCAGGCCCTGAAAACCTACACCGACGCCAAGGGCAAAGGCACTCCCACCCACAGTGCCGAAGAAGCCTACGCCATCCTGCTCGAGAAGCTGGACATCATCCACGGCATGTTTGCCCCCGGCCCTAAAGGCAAGGGCTTCAGCTATAGCGGTTTTGAAACCGAGCCCCACAAGTTCCTGGTGCCGACCGCCAACTACGTGCTCAGCCTGGAAGACGGCAAGAAGCGCTTCCTGGATACGGTGCTGGCGATGAACAAGGCCTTCTCCCTGTGCGCCACCCTGGACGAGGCCCAGGCGCTGCAGAAAGAAGTCGCGTTCCTGTCACAGGTGAAAACTGCCATCACCAAGTTCACCAGCGTGGACAAGAAGCTGACTGAGGAAGAGAAGAACACGGCGCTGCGGCAGATCCTGAACAACGCTCTCATCGCCGAAGGGGTTACCGATGTCTTCGCCCTGTGCGGCCTGGACAAGCCCAACATCGGCCTGCTCTCTGACGAGTTCCTGGAAGACGTTCGGCAAATGCCCTACAAGAACTTCGCGGTGGAGCTGCTGGAAAAGCTGCTCAAAGACGACATCAAGGCCAAGACACGCAATAACGTAGTTCAGGAAAAGAAGTACGCCGACCGCCTGCAAGAGACGCTGCGCAAGTACAACAACCGTGGGATTGAGACAGCTCAAGTCATAGAAGAGCTGATCGCCATGGCCAAGCAGTTCCAGGCTGAAATGGAGCGGGATGCCGCCCTCGGCCTGAACCCGGACGAAGTGGCCTTCTACGATGCCCTGGCCAGCAATGAAAGCGCCGTGCGGGAGCTGGGCGACGAAACCCTGAAGAAGATCGCTGTGGAGATTACCGATAAGCTGCGCAAATCCACCACCGTGGACTGGCAGGTGCGGGAGAGTGTGCGGGCCAAGCTGCGGATTCTGGTGCGGCGGACGTTGCAGCGGTACAAGTACCCGCCGGATAAGGCGCCAGCGGCGATTGAGTTGATTATGGAACAGGCGGAAGCCTTATCTAACCACTGGACAAGGTGAGTAATGAATTACTATACCGAGGCCTTCGACGGCCAGCTAAACGCGAGCCAGGGTGCTGCCCCTGTAGGTGGCCACGCCTTGTCTATCAAGTGGCAACCAAGCGTCGAAAAAACTGCCCGATCAGGCGTTGAAGGTGCTGCACTTTGGCGAGGGGCGTTAGCCGCCTGGGTTGCCTTCTCTGAGAAGGGAATTAATTTCTTCAAAGACTACTGGATAAGAACGAGCGATCCACAAAACAATACTACCGGCGATCACATTGATCTATGGAACGGATCACGCCTCACGGATTGGACATCGTGGCTGAGAATAAGCATGGGGCTGTCACTGGAAGGCTATTGGAGTGACTTCGGGAAGTCTAAAGAGATTCTGTTCTGGCGGGCCCAGTCATGAGAGCGGTAGTTTTCAGCATCGTTTTCGCAGCGGTTGGGCTGATCTTGTGTTACGGCGTTTTCTACATCATCGGCACCATCGGAGGCCCATTCCATCAGGGTGAAGATGACGCCTCCAGGAATATCCGAATCTTCCTGTTAGCAAGCGCGGGCAGCATTATTGCAGGCGGCTTAACTGGCTTTATGCTGGGACGAAGCCGCCGATGAACATTTCAGTGCGATTCCGAAAAGCGTTATCAGGTAATTAAAAAAATACGACAGCAACTATTTCCTGAAACCTCAAAAAACTCCTTATATCGGATCAACAGGCAGGCTCCAGAATTAACCCTACTGGCTACGGGCATCGGTTGACCCTTCAAAGTCACTTTTGTCACTTAGAACACACAGACCCGGACACCCAGCCCACTCAACCCGCAACCAATTGAAACAAACCACCTGACGATTACCCGTCTTCGGAACTGCTATTATTACTACAGATACGGCATCTATCGGCCCTAAAGTGTTCTTGCTCGCGGCCGTTGAGCTCAACACTGCCTTGCACCAGGGCAGGTCTTTTTTGAACAGGGTTAATTATGTCTGCCAACAAAACCTCACAATCCCAGAAACTCCTGCTGTTCCGCCTGCTGGGCTCGCGGTTGTTTGGTATTGGCACCCTGAAAATCCGGGAGATTCTGCCGTTTCAGCGGCTGACCAAGCTGCCGCACAGCCATCATGCGGTGATTGGCACCGCCACGTTCCGGGGCTCGGCGGTGCCGGTGATCGATATGTCGGCGGCGGTGGGCTATCCCCCGCTGTCCCGTGAGGAACGGGAAAAAGGCTCCATTATCATCACCGATATCCAGCGCAAGGAAATCGGCTTTCTGGTGCGCAATGTCCAGCAGATTATCGAGACCGACTGGCGCAGTGTGATGCCGCCACCCAAGGCGCTGGGCACTAATGCGTTTATCACCGGCCTGCTGGATGTAGATGGCGACATTATCCAGTTGTTAGATGTGGAACTGTTGCTGGCACGAGTGTACCCGGAATCTCTGGATTTCCAGGACGTCAGCTTGTCCGATGTGCAGAGCGAGACTCTGAAATCCCTGAATATTCTACTGGTGGATGACTCGCAGGTTGCCCGTAAGCAACTGAGCGATGTGCTGGACAGCAAAGGCATTCACTATCACGTAACCACCAACGGCAACGAAGCCCTGCAGGTGCTGTTGCGAGAGGACGAACTGGGGCATCCCATCGAGATTCTGGTGAGCGACATCGAGATGCCAGGGCTGGATGGCTACGAGCTGGCGTTCGACGTTCGGGACAACGCCTCGCTGAAGCAGCCCTACATCATTCTGCATACGTCGCTGAACAGCGAGATGAGCCTGAGCTACGCCAATCAGGTGGGCGCCAATGAAGCGCTCACCAAGTTTGATGCCGACGAGCTTTTGCAGGCCATGTTGCGAGGCGCCAACCAGACACCCTGATCCGGCTGGCTATCGGTTCCATTTTCTGAAACCGCTCCTGTGATGGCCACAGGAGCAGCGTATTACTCACCCAGCTTAAGCGCAGCCAGCGTGCGCTCGCGCACAGTATTCAACAGTTCTTCGTTGTCCACCAGCGACTGGCCGTAAGACGGGATCAGATCGCGCATGCGTGATTGCCACTCTTCAGTCTGCAGCTTCTCCGGGAAGCAACGCTCCAGCACATTCAGCATGGCATTGGCAGCCGTAGAGGCGCCCGGCGATGCCCCCAGCAGCGCTGCCAGGGTACCGTCTTTGGCCGCCACGATTTCGGTGCCAAATTCCAGCTTGCCACCGCCTTCGGCGGTCTGCTTGATAATCTGCACTCGCTGCCCGGCCATTTGCAGGCGCCAGTCTTCTTCGCGGGCATCCGGGAAGAAGTTGCGCAGGGCAGCAACCCGATCACCGTGGGACTGGAACACTTCACCAATCAGGTAGCGGGTCAGATCCATGTTGCTCTTGCTTACCGACAGCATGGGCCGCAGGTTGGTGGCGCGCACCGAACCGAACAGATCGAACATGGAACCTTTTTTCAGGAAGCGGGTGGTGAATCCGGCAAAGGGGCCAAACAGCAAGGCCGGTTCGCCATTGATAATACGGGTGTCCAGATGCGGAACCGACATGGGGGGGGCACCAATCGGCGCCTTACCGTATACCTTGGCGTGGTGTTCCTGAACGATTTCCGGCTTCTGGCACACCAGCCACTGCCCGCTCACCGGGAAGCCGCCGTAACCACGGGCCTCATCCACACCGGATTTTTGCAGCAACGGCAAGGCACCACCGCCGGCACCCAGGAACACGAAACCGGTTTCCAGCTTGGTCAGTTCGCCGGTCTTCTGGTTTTTCACCCGCAATTTCCAGCGGCCGTTATCGCGCTGGTCGATGTAATGCACCGGGCTGCTGAGCATCAGCTCAAAGTTAGGCTGGGTTTCCAGCCACTTCACCATGCTTCGGGTCAGGGAACCGAAATCCACATCAGAGCCGTGCTTGATCCGGGTGGCCGCCACACGTTCCATCGGATCCCGATGACGAACCACCAGCGGCATCCATTCTTCGAGCTCTTCCGGGCGTTCGGTGTATTCCATTTCACGGAACAGGTGGTGGGCACTCAAACGTTCATGCCGACGTTTAAGGAAGGCCACATCTTTCTCGCCCCAGACAAAACTCTGGTGCGGTGTGCGGTTAATAAAGCTGGAGGGTTCCGGCAGGATGCCCTGCTCCACCAGGTAAGACCAGAACTGCAGTGACACTTCAAACTGGGCGTTGATCTGTAGCGCCCGCGCAATCTCGACATCCCCATCGCCGGTTTCGGGTGTGTAGTTGAGCTCACAATAACCGGCATGGCCGGTACCCGCGTTGTTCCATCCATCGGTGCTTTCATGGGCAACGTGATCAAGTCGTTCCACCATGACAATATCCAGAGAAGGATCCAGCTGCCTGAGCATCATGCCGAGGGTGGCGCTCATGACGCCTCCTCCGACCAGCACTACGTCTGCCTGTCTAACGGCCATTGGTTTTCACCCTAGCTTTGTGTTGAAGCATGGCGCCACTTCACGATCAGCAAAGTGACTGTCGGAATCCGGCCAGGCGCGAGGTAGACGGCGCTGCCGAGAGCTTCCGGTCTGAAATTGGGCGCAATTATCCCGTTTTTTGATCTGAGAATAAATTGCGTTTAGCAATTGGTGTGTGCCAACAGAGCGACGTAGACCAGTGTCTTTTTTCAGGGCAAGCCTGTCAGTCGGGTGCCGCTTACGTGTCATTTTTTTCGCCAATTGTTGCGTGTTTTATCCCAAACATCAGCGCAACTTTAGTCTGATACTGCCTGGCAAGTTGTCTGGACCAGTTGCGATCTGGTAATCAAAACACAGGATTACTGACCTGCCGCCCTGTTTACGGTATCTTGTGCGCCCAACACACCCTTCGGGTTATCGGGGCTGTGATCAGGTTCTTTTACTGAGGTTTTTCTATGCTGATGGCTATCGGGGCCGTTATCGCCGGTTTGATTCTTCTGGTCTGGAGCGCAGACAAATTTGTTGAGGGTGCCGCGGCCACCGCTAAACATCTGGGCATGCCCCCGTTACTTATCGGCATGGTCATCATCGGTTTTGGTACTTCTGCGCCGGAACTGGCGGTCTCTGCCATGGCAGCTGCCGATGGCAACCCCGGCCTGGCACTGGGCAATGGCTATGGTTCCAACATCACCAACATTGCATTGATTGTCGGGCTTACTGCGCTTATTTCGCCCATTGCTGTGCACTCCCAGGTCATCCGGAAGGAGCTGCCTCTGCTGGTAGTACTTACCCTTATCGCGGGCGCCCAGCTCATCGACGGCGAGCTGACCCGTCTTGATGGCTGGGTATTGCTGGGCGTGTTTGCCGCTGTGATGGGCTGGTCTATTTACCAGGGCATCAAGGGCAAGGGCGATCCGCTTGGCAGCGACACCAGCGAAGAAGTCGTTGTTGAAATGCCGTTGAAGTCGGCCATCGGCTGGCTGGCGATCGGGCTCGTTCTGCTGGTTGTCAGTTCCCGGCTGCTTGTGTGGGGGGCGGTCTCGATTGCCCAAACGCTTGGCGTCAGCGATCTGGTCATCGGCCTGACCATCGTTGCCATTGGCACCTCTCTGCCCGAACTGGCCGCTGCTATTGCGGCGGTTAAGAAGAACCAGCACGACCTGATATTGGGTAATATTCTGGGGTCTGGTATCTTCAATACCCTGGCGGTGGTGGGTCTGGCAGCGGTCATCAAACCGCTGTCGGTCGATCCGGAAGTCTTGTACCGAGACTGGACGCTGATGCTGGGCCTGACACTGGCATTGCTGGTCATGGGTTTCGGCCTGACCGGGTGGCGCAAACTGGTGTCCCGGTTCGACGGCGCTCTGCTGCTTACAGCCTACCTGGCTTACACCGGCTACCTGCTCTCAACGGTTGTCTCCGCTGCCGCCTGAGGCGCCGGGCTACTCCGCTTCACCGTTTCCGAGCAGGGCTTCGATTTCCTGGCGGACATCGTCCATGAGCCGGGCAATGTCCTGCTTGCTTTTACCAGCGGTATCAATCGGCCTGCCAACTCTCACATCCACTGGCTGCCCCAGATTGATGTGCCAGCTACGGGCGGGTAACACCCGGTGAATACCCCGGATGGCCACGGGCACAATCACCGCCTGGGTATCCAGCGCCAGATGAAAGCAGCCCTTCTTGAACGGCAGTAAGCGACCATCTGGTGAGCGTGTGCCCTCCGGCGCCGCCCAGAGAACGACACCGCTTTCCATCATCTGCCGGGCCTTTTCCAGATCCTGAACCGCGCGGTTTCGGCGGCTACGGTCGATCGACGGAAACTCTCCGGCGCGCATGGCCTGGCCCAGCAACGGAATGCTGAACAGTTCCTTTTTAGCCAGCATCCGGATAGTCCCCGGAAGAGACACAAAACTCACCGGAATATCATAGTGGCTGGCATGGGTGCTCATAATGATATACCGGCGGCCATCGCTGAAGTCCGGCACTTCGCCGCGCACTGTCAGGCTTACACGAACAAGCCTCAAGAGGGCGGCAGACCACTCCCGGCAATACTTGTCGACAATCGGGCGATTCAACCGGCCGAACAGCGCCCGCAACAGAACCAGCAGCGAGTAGATTGCAGTCAGACCAACCGAACCAAGAACCACACCAGCCCGGCGCAAAAGGGTGGCGGACTCCGTTAATGGACTTAAATTCAGTCTGATCATTTCTCAATTCCTCAATGGTGCAATCCGCGCTGGCTGGCCGGAGTGTCAGCGCGCAATTATACCGGCTCAGCAAACAACTGAATAACCAGCAGGCCTTGATCATTTCTTAACCACACCCTATACCTTGTAGGGAGATGTACTCAGGTACATTCCCCGCAGCTTACCGTCATCAACAACAATTTACGGAGACGGATGATCATGAACACCAAAGCAGGAGTTCAGCGGGGTCAGGACGATCCCAGCCTTGCCTCACCCTCACGCCGTGCCATTCTGATTGGCAGCGCCGCCCGCTGCTGTCACCGAAAATCCCGATGCCTGGGAAGTACGCATCGAGGGCGTAAAGAGCCCTCGCAGTTTCACCGTAGCCGAGCTTAAGACCATGGGCGTGACGACCGTGGCCTCGGTGCTGCAATGCTCCGGTAATGGCCGCGCCTTCTTTCCCCACGGTGCTGGCGGTACCCAATGGTCAGTGGGTGCCGCGGGCTGCGTGATGTGGACCGGTGTGCCACTGAAAGACGTTATCGATGCACTCGGAGGTCCGGTCGACGATGCCCGTTATGTCACCAGTACCGGCGGCGAAGAACTACCCGCAGGCCTGGATCCGAAAACCATCGCGGTGGAGCGTTCGGTGCCCACCCGGGCGCTGGAATCGGCTTTGCTCGCCTGGGAAATGAACGTCAAATCCTGGATCACCGCGCCCCTGGACATGGGCCACAAAGGCCGAAATATGATTTATGGCGTGGCGTTTGGCGGCACCACCTAATCGGATTCTTCAAACACCAGAGCGATGGAGTTCAGGCAATAGCGCTGGCCGGTAGGTGGTGGGCCGTCGGGAAACACATGGCCCAGATGACTGTCGCACCGGGGGCAACGTACCTCGGTGCGGGTCATCCCCAGACTGCTGTCTTCCAGATACCGGATGTGCTCCGGATCGAACGGCTGAAAGAAACTGGGCCAGCCCGTGCCGGAATCGAATTTCGAGTCGGAGCTGAACAGCGGCAGTTCACACAGCCGGCAGTGATACACCCCACGCTTCTTGTTATCCAGCAAGGTGCCGCAAAACGGCCGCTCCGTGCCGTGATCCAGCAATACGCGGCGCTCTTCAGCGGTCAGATTCGCCGCCAGCTCGTTGATTTGTTCAGGGGTCAGCGGGGTCAGGTTATAACCTGCGGCAGACTGGGCCATTCGATTGCTCCTCAGGCTTGGTCAGGGTCGTCGTCACGGTATTCTGGTTTCAGCTGATCCGGCCAGGCCCGCGTCAGCTTCTCAACCTTGGGTGCCGCCACTGCCATAATGTAGGGCTGGCGCGGGTTCCGTGCCGCAAAATTCTGATGATAGGTCTCCGCCGGATAAAACGCCTCCAGAGGCTCCAGCGTTGTCACAATTGGATCCGGGTACACTCCGGCTTCGTCCAGCTGGCTGATGTAGGCTTCTGCCACCTGCCGCTGTTCCGGAGTTTCATAGAAGACTGCAGAGCGATACTGGGTTCCGATATCATTGCCCTGCCGGTTCAGCTGGGTGGGATCGTGAGCCACCGAGAAAAACAGCTTCAGTAACTGGCCAAAGCTTACTTTGGCCGGGCTGTAGGTAATGTCTATCACTTCAGCGTGGCCTGTGGTGCCGGAACAGACGGCTTCATAGTTCGCCGTTCGAGCCTCACCACCCGCATATCCCGGCGCTACCGCTTCCACGCCGTCCACCGCCAGAAAAACGGCCTCCACACACCAGAAACAGCCTCCGGCCAGCACTAGCCGAGACTGCGCACCGGCTTCCGCCAGATCTTCGGCCGGATCGGGAAAGCGGCTTCTGGGTACACTCAAGCCTGGCAGATTGCATGCGTCAGTCATCGGTTGCTCCGTTCTGAATAACATTATCGGAAAGGTGAGCGCGTCTTTCTGATTCTGACGCTTCACCGGGGAAAAGCCAAATTGGCAGAGGCGGTTGCACAACCACCGACAGCTACCATAATAAGTTTAAGGGCCAAACATAAGGCCCTGCTCGGCATAAAGGACATGCATCATGACCGTCAGGGTTCCATCATCGGAAAACCAGGACGAACTGCTGCAGTATCGCCTTAGCCTCAGGCTGGGGCCGGTGCATGCACGGCAGCGCCTGGCCATCGAAGAAGACGCCGAGGCCCGGGTGTTTGGCCGCGACAAGTGTTCCTTTCATCTGGAAAACCTCACCAATGCACCCAATTTCATACGCTTCTGCCTGCAAGCCGTGGGCCTGCTGGGCCGTGCCCGGGCCAACAGCCTGAAACTCAGAACCCTGCACAACCGGTTTATCTTGCCGGCGTTGCCAAAGAGTTTCGAAGGCTACCGGATTCTGCACCTGACCGATCTGCACGTCGATATGGACGAGCAGAACCTGCAAGCTGTTATTCGGGAAATACGGCCGCTGGATTACGACCTGTGTGTGCTGACCGGCGACTACCGCCAGCAGACCTGGGGCCCGGTCGACAAGGCATTGGACGGCATGGCTCGGTTACGCAAAGCCATCCGGGGCGAGGCCTATGCTGTGCTCGGTAATCACGACAGCATCCGGATGGTTCCCCCCCTGGAAGATATGGGCTATCGCCTGTTGATGAACGAGATGGTGCCCGTGGTAAAAGACAAGGCCCGGCTTTATCTGGCCGGTGTTGACGATGCCCATTACTACAAAGCGCACAACCTGCATCAGGCGGGTGACAAGATACCCCCCGGCGGCCTGAGCCTGCTGTTGAGCCACACCCCCGAAATATGGCGGGAAGCTGCCTTTGCGGGTTACGACCTTTTTCTGTGTGGCCACACCCACGGAGGCCAGATCTGCCTGCCCGGCGGCATTCCCCTCACCCTCGACTCGGATTGTCCGCGCCGCCTTGGCCGGGGGCCCTGGCAGGCCAATGGCATGCAGGGTTATACCTCGCCGGGTGCGGGCACCTCGGTCCTGAACGTGCGCCTGAATTGCCCGCCAGAAGTAACTGTTCATACCCTCACCCGGGGACCTGACGGAAAAACTCAATGAGGCTGTTTGCGAATCCCCAGCCGGTAAAGCAGCGGTGACACCAGCATATTCGATAAGGCAAACAACACCGACACGGCGCCCGCCTCCCAGGCTGGCAAGTTTAGCCACCACCAGGCCAGTGTCATGGGCAGCACAGCTTCCGGGAGTTGATCCAGCCAGGCCGCCCGGGCACTTGCGGGCATGCCCACCCGGCGTTTGGTGAAACTGCTGAGCAAATCGCCCACCAGCGCCAGAAGACCAAACAGGGCACCGAATAACCAGCCCACTCCCAACAAGCCAGCGAACAACGAACAGCAAGCAGTACCGGCAATCAGCCCGCGCCAGGTTTTGCTGGCGCCGAATATCGGGCGGCCATCGCGCCAGCGCCGCCCCCCGTCAACAGGCCAGTTGCCCCGCTGATGCAACAGGCGGGCAACCACCACCGGCGAGCCGTTGGCCATCACGAGCATCACAAAGAGTTCCAGCGACAGCAGCATGGTTACCCCTCGTTACCGGCGGGTACCCTGTCAGCTCAGGCCACCCCGGGTCAGCTTCAATGGATCCATCAGTTGTTCAAGTCGCTCTCGGCTCAGGCCGCTGCGCTCCTCCGCCACATCAATAACCGGCCGCCCGGAACGGTAGGCCTCTTTAGCGATCTCCGAGGCCAGCGCGTAACCGATTTCCGGATTCAGCGCAGTTACTAATACAGGATTACGGCCTACACCAGCCGCCAGATTATCGGCATTGACGGTAAACCCGCTAATGCATTTTTCCGCCAGCAGCGACGATGCATTCGCCAGCAGTGTGGTCATGTCCAGCAGGTTGGCACCCACCAGAGGCAACATGACATTGAGCTGAAAGTTCCCGGACTGACCGGCCATGGCCACGGCGGCATCCAGCCCCATCACCTGGGTGCTTACCATGGCCACGGCCTCCGGAATAACCGGATTCACCTTGCCGGGCATAATGCTGCTGCCCGGTTGCAACGCAGGCAGACTGATTTCTGCCAGGCCGTGAATCGGGCCGCTGTTCATCCAGCGTAAATCATTCGCTATTTTCGCCAGAACCACGGCAACGCCCCGCAACTGGGCGGACACGGCTACCGGGCCGTCTACCGCACTCTGGCCAACAAACTTGTGTTCCAGGGATCGAAACGCAAAGCCGGTGTTCTGCTTCAGGAACTTGACAAACTGGCCCGAAAACTCAGATGCGGCATTCACACCGGTGCCCACAGCGGTACCGCCCTGAGGCAGAGCCGCCAGTTCTTCCATTGCTTTTTCCAGCCGGTTTTCCGCAGCAGCGATCTGCTCACGCCAGGTTCGCAATTCCTGGCCAAGGGTGATGGGCATGGCATCCATCAGATGGGTACGCCCGGTCTTTACCTGGCTGTTAAGCTCAGCCTCACGACCATAGATCATGCCCCGCAGACGCGACAGGGCAGGCAAAAGCCGGTCCTTCAACGCCAGCACCGAACTCAGGTGAATGGCGGTGGGGATCACATCATTAGAGCTCTGGCTCATGTTCACGTGGTCGTTAGGGTGCACCTCTACACCCTGTTGGCGGGCGATGGCGGCAATAACCTCGTTCACGTTCATATTGGTGCTGGTTCCGGAGCCGGTCTGGTAGCGATCCACCGGAAACTGATCGGCAAACTCGCCTTTCAGCAGGTGCTCACAGGCCTCGCAGATAGCATCCCGAAGCTCTGGCGCCAACAGGCCCAGTGAGGTGTTTGCCTGGGCGGCAGCGCGCTTGACCTGAACCACTGCCTGAATAAATGGCGGCGGCATGGGCTGGCCACTGACCGTAAAGTTATTCACCGCCCGCTGGGTCTGAGCACCCCACAACACATCCGCCGGAACCTGAACCTCTCCCAGACTGTCTTTTTCCGTTCTGAACTCTGCCACCCTGCTTACCTCGCTTGATCCATTCATTAACCCGGCAACACCCGCTACAGGCTGTTGCCCTGCGATCTCAGGCGGACATGGTCGCAAATCCCGGTAACCTGCTCAAAGTTAAGTATCAGGGTATGGGAACACGCATGGCTGACCGCCCCTGTTGGCTGGCCTGCCCTAAGTGTAGCCGCTTTCAGGAAGGGTGCGCGGCGGGGGGTTTACGCCATGGCCGTAGCCAAAAGGCTGCTGAGCAACGCCCGCAAACGGTTGGGTTTAACCGGCTTGTCCAGCACCGGCAAATACTGGGCCCGCAACAGCGCGCGGGTATCGTCGCTGCGATCTGCGGTGATGATGGCCGCTGGAATATCACGCTCCAGCAACCGGCGCACAGCGTATATCGCTTCGAAACCGGTGAGGTCGTGGTCGAGGTGATAGTCCGCCAGTATCACGGCCGGTGAGAACCCGGTTTCCCGGATCAACGCCAGGGCCTCGCCACGACTACCCGCAACCAACACGTGGCAATGCCAGCGCTGCAGTAACATGGCCATGCTCTCCTGCACAGCCGGTTCATTTTCGATCACCATTACCCTGGCGCCATCAAACCCGTTGGCGAGCGCCGAAGGCAGCTGTGGGCGGGCATAGGCCTGCAGCGTCGGCACCGTGGCTTTCGGCAGGATCAGGGTAAACCGGGAGCCAAGCCCCGGGCGCGAGCTGACCTCAATGCGGTACCCCAGAACCCGTACCATACGTTCGACGATCGCCAGGCCGAGCCCCACCCCTTGGCGCCCACCCGAACCCGCTGGCAGAATCTGGCTGAATTCCGCAAAGATTTCCTTCTGCTTGTCGGTGGCAATACCCACCCCCGTGTCCCAGACCTCCACCCTCACCTCGTCGCCACGATTGCGCATGGCCAACAAAACGCCACCACACCGCGTATATCGAAAGGCATTGCTCAACAGATTGCGCAGAATCCGGGTCAGCATTCGCTGATCGGTTTGCACCATCACCGGCCCGGTGCGTACCCGCAGTGCCAGGCCAGCGTTGGCGGCCACTGCCTCAAATTCAGCACCCAGGCAGCGAGTTAGCTCCTGCAGATCGGTGTATACCAGATCCGGCTTCATGGCCTGCTGGTCTAACTTGGAAATATCCAGCAAGTCCGCCAGCAGATCTTCAGCCCCCTCAAGCGCTCGGTGAGCCTGGCGCACCATACGGCTTTCCTGCTCCGGCAAGGCACTTTCCTGCAGAGCAGAGATCATCAAACGGGCGGCATTCAGCGGTTGCAGCAGATCGTGGCTGGCAGCGGCCAGATACTTGTCCTTGCTGCGATTGGCGTCCTCGGCGGCGGCCACCGCCACCACCAACTCCTGCTCTACCTTCTTGCGTTCGTCAATCTGGTGGTGCAGGTCGGCGTTGGCGCTCTGCAAGGCCTCGGTACGCTCGGCCACCCGCTGCTCCAGTTGCGCATTCATCTGTTCCAGCTTCTGCCGGGCCTGCACCCGCTCGGAAATATCGGCTACGAATGCTTCCACCACTTCCGGGCCCAGATCCGGACGCCGGAGCAAGGTAACCGCAACGTTTACCGGGGTCTGATCCGCCCGCATAAACCGGGTTTCCCGGGCGCTCAGGCTGCCGTAGTCGAGCAGTTCCTGGCGAATCACATCGAATTCTGCCGAACTGCAGAACAGCTGCTCTCGCAGTCGGATCAGGGTTGTTTTCAGCTGCTCCGGGCTATCGTAACCACAAATCCGCGCCATGGCCGGGTTACAGGCCAGAAAACCGCCCCTCAGATTGGCCTGAAAAATACCGTGCAGGGCATTTTCAAACAGCCATTTATAGCGGTTGCGCTCCTGCTCAAGTTCTTCAATACGATCCTGCAGCGCCGGGTAGTAATTCTTGCGAACCGACTGACTGCCCAGGCCCAGCAGATCGCCGATGCCGTAGCCACTGCCCACGGGCTCAGAGGGCTTCTTCATAGACAACCTGAACGTCGCGCAGCGAAGACTTTCGCGGATTGGTCAGTATGCACGGATCCTGCAGGGCATAGCCCGACAGATAGGGGATATCAGAAGTGGTGACACCAAGCTCCTGTAACCTGGCTTCCAGGCCTACCGCCCTTTTCAGGTCGACAATCCGTTCCATCAACCGCTGCTTTACCCGGGCATTGGTCATGCCCCGGGTATCAATATCCATGGCTTCGGCCACCCGTCGAAAGCGCTCTTCGGCAGACGTGAAGTTGTAGGCCACCACGTGTTCCAGCAACAGGGCGTTGCACAAGCCATGGGGCAGATCCAGAAAACCACCCAGACTGTGAGACATCGCGTGAACCGCGCCAAGAATGGCGTTGGAAAATGCCAGACCCGCCTGCATCGAGGCCAGCATGATCTGCTCTCGTAGCGCCGGGTCTGAGGTATTCTGCACCAGCGGCGCCAGATTCCGGTTAATCAGCCGAATTGCCTCCAGGGCATGACTGTCGGTGAGCGGTCCGCTACCGGTGGAGACGAATGCTTCGATGGCGTGCACCAGGGCGTCCACCCCGGTGCAGGCGGTCAGATAGGCACTCATGGTTTCGGTGACTTCCGGATCGATCAGCGAAACGTCTGGCACCACGGCCTTGCTGATGATCGAAAATTTGAAGCGCCGGTTCGGGTCGGAAATGATGGCGAACTGGGACACGTCCGCCGAAGTACCCGCCGTGGTCGGAATCAGGATCAGCGGCGGCGGTGGATTGGTGATGGTATCCACACCTTCAAACTCGAGAATGTGGCGGCCATGGGTGGCCACAATGCCGATGCCCTTGGCGCAATCCATCGGGCTGCCCCCGCCGATAGCGACAATCACATCACATTCATGGGCGCGATACAGCTCTGCCCCAGTCATCACCTCGTCCACTCTGGGGTTGGGTGAGACCCCGGTAAAGGTGGTGCAACCAAAACCGGCTTCGGTCAGCAGGGTAACGATTTCCGCCACCCAGCCTGCGGCTTCCACGCCGGGGTCTGACACCACCAGCACCTGGCGGGCGCCCAGGTTACCGGCAAAATTAGCCACCGAACGGCGGGAACCGGCACCAAAAACAATTTCCGGCGAGACAAACTTGCGCAGCGAAGAAATATCGTAGCTCATGGCGGTCTGTTGCAACCAACTTGTTGTTATAGGAATAGCACCAGTCTATCCCAACTTTCCCGATGCTTCATCGACCATTTAGTCGATCAGTGAACCGTAGAAATGCTCAAGTGTTTCCAGCACCCGAACCTGGGATTCCAGCGCCCGAAAGCCGTGGCCCTCGTTCGCGAACCAGACTAAATCTGCCTGGCCGCCTGCCTGGCGGATCCCGCTTACCATGCTCCGGGTCTGTTCCGGCACCACCACCCTGTCCTGCCCGCCCTGGAAAAACAACGCCGGGCAGCCGATGCGTTCGGCCCGGAGTGCCGGAGTGCGGTTCTGCCAGGCCTCGCCGTTTTCGCCACCCGGGCCCAGCAACCAGTCCAGATAACCGGATTCAAACCGGTGGGTCGCCATGCTTAATCGCCAGGGATCGGTCACTCCGAACAGGCTAGCCAACCCCCGTAGCCTTGCCCTCGGCTGCATGGCTGCCATCAGCGCAGTGTAACCGCCGGAGCTTCGGCCCTGAATGAATACGCGCCCGCGATCAATCCGGCCCTGTTGCCCCAGATAATCCGCCATCCGCATCATATCTTGCACATCCGCCTGCCCCCACTGCCCGCTCAACGCCTGCCGGAAGGCCCGCCCGAAGCCGGTGCTGCCGGTGTAATTCACCTCAACCACCGAGAACCCCCGCTGGCACCAGAACTGACAGTGCGGATTAAAACTGGCGTAGGCCGCCGAGGTAGGGCCGCCATGAGCAACCAGTATCAGAGGGGGGCGATCTCCCCCGTTGATGGCCGGGTACAGAAACCCCTGCAAAGGCCAGTGCTCACCCGGGCCGGGCGGCACAACGATGCTCTCGGGCAGAACCACCGGACTGCTGCCGAGCGCGGGCTCCCCGCCAAAGACCGTAGTGATGTCATCTGACGACGGTCGAATTCGCAGAATGGCATCCAGCCGATCAGGCCGCCGGGCAATGCAATACAAGGCATGATTATCAGCCACCAGGGATCGAAAATCGGTGCAATCGGATGCCAGGCGGATAGCCTCGCCCTTGCGCTCCAACCAAAGCTCGCCTATGCCCTGCCGGTAACAGACACTTGCCCAGCCACCGCCAGGCAACGGGCAACGGTGGCATTCCGCCAGTTGCCAGGGTGCGTTGGCATGATCGGCCGCAGCAGCTCCCATAGCCTGCCACCGCCAGCCACCCTGGCCGCGTACAATCTGCCAAGGCTGCCACCAGCCCCGATGATCCGACAGCACATACAACTGGCTCCGCACAAACTGCGGCTGCTGCACCGAGCCGGGTGCCGGTGCCGCAGGGCTCTCTACCCCCGCCAACGCCCCATCAACGTCCACGGCGGCCCTCCAGAGCCGGGAGCGCGCCCAGGGCATATCGGGCAACTGCCAGCTCACCCAGGCTATCTGACTCCCATCAGCACTGATTGCCGGGGCACTGTAAAAATCCAGTCCGGTGTGCAGAACCCGGGTGCGCCCGGCCCGGTCTATGGCCATCAAGGTCTGGCGACCGGCGTCTTCGCACACTGCCAACCAGCGCTGACGGTGGACATCCGGCACCAGGCCACCCCAGGCAAGCCCAGGCGCGTCTACCAGCAATCGCTGGGCGCCAGTCGCCAATTCAAGAGACCACAAACGCTGGTCATCAGACACCCAGCAAATCCAGCCTGGCAACACCGCAAAGGCACCACCACCGTAGCCGTTAATACCACTGCGAACACTGCTACCCGTGTTCAGTCGGCGGACGCCATCGGCATCCGATTGCCAGAGACTCGTTGTGCCCCGGCCCGGATCACTGGCCAGCCAGAACAGTGCACCCCCGCAAAGCCGGAGCTCGGCACACTGGCGAAACCCCTGGCAGGCCTGCCGGGCAGAAACCGGCTCAACCGCGGCAGAAGACATTGGAGTTATCGGCGTTCCGATAGATCAGATCTTCCAGCCCGGCGGTGGCATGGTCAGCAGCGGTGCGGGCGGCCAGAATGCGATCGTGGTGAGCAGACTTGGAGCAAACCGGGTCGGCGTTGTCTGCGTTGCCGGTCAGCAGATAAGCCTGGCAGCGGCAGCCCCCGAAATCCTTGTCTTTTTCATCACAGGAGCGACAGGGTTCCGGCATCCAGCTGTCGCCGCGGTAGTGATTAAAACCCGGACTCCGATACCAGATGTCTTCCAATGGGGAAGCCGTCACATTCGGGAAGTCGATGGGCAGCAGGCGCGCACTGTGGCACGGCAAGGCGGTACCGTCTGGTGCGACGGTCAAAAACAGACTGCCCCAGCCGTTCATGCAAGCCTTGGGGCGCTCTTCGTAATAATCCGGCGTTACGAAGATCACTTTCATCGGGTGATCCCGTTCCGCCAGCTGGTTGCGAAACCGGTTTACCGTTGCTTCGGCTGTCACCAGTTGGGCCCGGGACGGCATCAGACCCTCCCGGTTGGCAAAGGCCCAGCCGTAGTACTGGCAGGTCGCCAGCTCGACATAGTCTGCCCCCAGGTTTTCACACAGCGCCAGAATATCGGCCATCTGGTGAATATTGTGCCGGTGAACCACAAAATTGAGCACCATCGGGTATCCGGCATCCTTTACAGCCCTGGCCATGGCCAGCTTCTGGTCGAACGCCTTGCGGGAACCCGCCACCGCGTTGTTAAGCTCCGGGTCTGATGCCTGAAAGCTAACCTGGATATGATCCAGCCCGGCCCGGGCAAAGTCCTGTACTTTGGCCTCCGTCAGCCCAAGCCCCGAGGTAATCAGGTTGCTGTAGTATCCCAGCTCCCGGGCACCGGCAATCAGTTCCGGCAAGTCCTGACGCACCAGCGGTTCACCGCCGGAGAAGCCCAGCTGAGCCGCTCCCATGGCACGTCCCTGGCTGAGCACATCCAGCCATTGTTCGGTGCTCAGCTCCTGATCATGATGGGCGAAATCCAAAGGATTGGAACAATAGGGGCACTGCAGGGGGCAACGGTAGGTGAGTTCCGCCAGCAACCAGAGCGGCGGCCCGACATGATCAGTGGGTGTGTTCATAGCCATTCAATCCAGTGTTGACGGGCAGCCTCTGCCAGAAAAGCACTGACATCCTCAGCCAGCGGGCCAGCCTCCGGGAAGCGTTGCTCCAGTATTGTCACAATCTGATGGCAACTGTGTTCGCCATCCACCTCGGCCAGAATGGCACCGGCACTACCATTGAGTTTCACCATGCCCTCCGGATACAGCAGAACATGGGCCTGCTGGGCGGGTTCCCACTGGAACCGGAAGCCCCGGCGCAAACGCGGAATTTTATCCATCGGGCGTCTCCTTTACAGGCCACGATGCCACACCTTGGCATCGGTAACCGTATGATAGGGCGGTGTTTTATGCACATAAGCCATGGACATGGCATCCAGCATGGTCCACAGAATGTCCAGTTTAAACTGCAGAATCTCGAACGCGCGCTGCTGCTGGGCCGGGCTCTGGAAGTGATCAAGGGTAATTCCCAGCCCGTGCTCTACATCCCGCCGTGCCTCCGACAAGCGTTTGCGGAAGTAGCGGTAGCCGTCCGGCTCAATCCAGGGGTAATGGTCTGGCCAGCTGTCCAGCCGGGACTGGTGGATCTCTGGTGCAAACAGCTCGGTCAGTGACGAACAGGCCGCCTCCTGCCAGCTGGCCCGGCGGGCAAAGTTGAGATAGGCATCTACCGCGAAACGCACCCCCGGCAACACATGTCGCTGATCGATCACTTCTTCCCGGCTCAGGCCGACCGATTCGGCCAGCAATAACCAGGCTTCAATGCCACCGGCATCGTCACTGTGGCCATCGTGATCGAGAATGCGCTGCAACCAGAGCCGCCGAACCGCGGCATCCGGGCAGTTGGCCATAATCGCGGCGTCTTTCTGGGGAATCTTGATCTGATAATAATAGCGATTAGCCACCCAGCCACGAATCTGTTCCGGCGTGCACTCACCACCATACATTGCACGATGAAAGGGGTGGTGGATGTGGTAGTACGCCCCTTTCGCCCGGAGCGCCTTTTCGAAATCGGCGCGGGACAACGGTGTGTTGGCTTTGGCATTCATGGCAACCTCACAATTCGATGTCCATGCCATCCCAGGAAACTTCGATGCCGTGCTCTGCCAGCTTGGCTCGCTCCGGTGAGTCTTCGTCGAGGATGGGATTGGTGTTATTGATATGGATAAGAATCTTGCGGCTGGCTGGCAACGAATCCAGTAATTCGATCATGCCGCCCTCACCGGCCTGGGCCAGATGCCCCATCTGCTGCCCGGTTTTGGTGCCAACTTCCTGGCGAATCATTTCATCGTCGTGCCAGACCGTGCCGTCAACCAGCAGAACGTCGGCCCGCTTCATCCAGGCTTTTATCTGCTCGTCCGGTTGTCCCAGCCCCGGTGCATACAGCAACGCGGTGTCGCGAGTGGTATCCCGGATAAACAGCCCTACGTTATCACCAGGATGGGGGTTGTCACGCCGTGGCGAATACGGTGGCGCGTTGCTCAGCAAAGGAATGGCCGTCAACTCGAGTGAGGGTGCGCAGGGAATGCGAAACGGCTGCTGCTCCGTAGTCGGCATCGGGCACCAGTTCAGCCCGCCATTCCAGTGCCGGAGCATGTCAAACAACGGAAACCCGTTGCTGAGATCGTCGCGCACCTGCTCGGTACACCAGACATCCAGCGGCAGGCCTTCCCGCAGCGACAGAAGCCCTGTGGTGTGATCCACCTGACTGTCCATCAGCACGATGGCGGCAATGCCGGTGTCTCGCAAGGCCCGGCCTGGCTGCATAGCGGGAAAACCAGCCAGCTGGGCACGGATATCCGGGGAGGCATTGAACAGTATCCAGCGCTTGCCATCTTCGCTGATGGCAATGGAAGACTGGGTTCGGGCCCGGGCATTCAGGGTACCGTTGCGAAATCCGGAGCAGTTCCTGCAATTGCAGTTCCACTGGGGAAAGCCGCCACCGGCTGCTGAGCCAAGAATTCGAATCTGCATGGCTGTCCTCCTGCCGCGCAAACAAACGGCCAGCCCGGAGGCTGGCCACTGTTCGCTTAGCGGTTGGCGAAGTACATAGTTACTTCGAAACCGATGCGCAGGTCTTCAAAAGCCGGTTTGGTCCACATGATGCTCACCTCTTGTCGTGATTGTTAGTGCGTTGCATGTATGGGTACTGCCGGTAAGGCCAGCAGCACACCTTCACTCTAATCACGGGGCCGGTTGCTCCATATGGTACTTTCGAACCGTTTTTTGCCGCCTGAAAGTAGCAGGCCAATGGCCCCGAGGTGGCATTGAGGGGCAAGGGCCGCGCTTTCTAACATGGAGCCTTCCAATAACAAGAAGATCCGGGGAGGTGCCATGTTCGGCCGCCTGTTGCTTGTCATTCTGCTGTCCTTGCCTATGGCCAGAGCCTGGGCAGATCTGCCGGAGACCACCCGGGCAGTGATTCAGGAATTATTTCCTGCCGCCACGGTAATCGAAGACAAGCTGCCGGACTTTCCGGTGTACCCGGTTTACCAGCTACAGCAGTTGCTGGGGTACGCCTATGTCTCAACCGACTTCACCCGAATTCAGGGGTTTGCTGGCAAACCCATTACCATGATGATCGGTCTGGATACCCGGGGACGCTTTACCGGAGTGAAGGTACTGCACCACCACGAGCCCGTGTTTCTGCATGGTCTGGGCGAAGAACCGCTGACCGAATTCGTTAACCAGTACCAGGGCAACGCTCTGACCGATCAGATCATCGTCCAGGCCTCCGGCGGCTCCGGCCGCAATCGCCAGGGCGATCAGGTGTACTTCGATGGCGTGAGCAAGGCCACGGTGTCGGTACTAATTATCAACGACACGGTACTGTCATCAGCACTGAAGGTTGCCCGCAACAAGCTGGACGGTTTTACCCAGGCCGCCCCCACCCGGGCACGTCAGGATATGTATCGCCCGCTAACCTGGCCACAGATGCTGGAGCAGGGATACGTGCAGCAGGCCAGCATCAGCCCGGCGGATGTGGAAAGCCAGATAGGCCGCCCACTGGCGCTCTATCCAGAGGATATGGAACCGGAAGCTGGCGCCCCCTTCAGTCAACTCTATTTTGCCTATCTGAACTCACCCATGGTGGGGCGTAATCTGTTGGGTGACGACGGCTACCGGGCTCTGCAGGCCAGGTTCGGAGAAAACGACAAAGTGATGCTGGTGATGTCCCGGGGCCGATATACGGCCGTGGCACCGGATTTCGTGCCTGGCAGCAGCCCGCTGCGCCTCGGCGCCCGGCAAGGCCAGTTGGCGGTGGAACTGCGTGATCTGCACTGGCTGCAAGGCATGACTACGCCGATTGCAGACGGAGCCCCCGCCATGGCCACCATGAACCTGTTCCGGATGGGCGGCAACGCCGGTTATAACCCGGGTGCCGAAATCGCATTTCACCTGGATGTAAGCCTGCCAAGAAATCATCTGGTGGTCGACAATGCCCGCTTCGAGATTCCGGTTCACTTTCCGGAGGATCTGTTTGAGACGGTCGAAGCAGACAATGGCCAGCCCGCCCGGGCTCCGGTGTGGGTGGGGTTGTGGCAAGAACGCTGGTGGCAGATTTCACTGACCGTGATGGCGCTTACCCTGCTCACCGTCTTCTTTGCGCGCCAGAAATCCCTGACCCGGCACCCTGCGCTGATTCGCCGCTTTCGCTGGGGCTTTCTGGCGTTCACCCTGTTCTTCCTTGGTTTTTACGCCCAGGGACAACTGTCGGTGGTCAACATTTACACGCTGTTTCTTGCCCTCTGGGACGGCTTCTCGCTGGACGTGTTCCTGCTCGACCCGATCATCTTCATCCTCTGGAGCTACACCTTTGTGACCCTGTTTATCTGGGGGCGGGGCGTGTTCTGCGGCTGGCTCTGCCCATTTGGGGCCTTGCAGGAGATGGTATCCTGGCTGGGACAGAAACTGGGATTGCGTCAGATCCGGGTACCGGAGCACTGGCATCGCCAGCTCATACTGCTGAAATATCCGATTCTGCTGGGGTTGGTCGGTACCGCGTTCTATTCGCTGACACTGGCCGAGCAGCTGGCGGAAGTGGAGCCTTTCAAGACCAGCATCACCCTGTACTTCACCCGTTACTGGCCTTTTGTCGCCTACGCACTGGCATTGCTGGCCGCCGGGTTGTTTATCCATAAATTTTACTGCCGCTATCTGTGCCCTCTTGGCGCGGGCCTGGCGGTGCTCGGCCGCTTCCGGATCTTCAGCTGGCTAGAAAGAGTAAAGCGGTGTGGTCAGCCCTGCCAGCACTGCAAGAACGAGTGCGGCATCAACGCCATTCGCAAGGATGGCCGGATTGACTACGACGAGTGCATTCAGTGCCTGGAATGCGTGGTGATTCTCCGCGACCAGACCCAGTGCGTGGATGCCATTGTTCGTAACAAACAACAGCAAAAGCAGGCACGGATTCTGGCCACGGATGCCGCAACCACCTGATTAGCCAGCGACGGGAACAACAATGCGCCCGCGAATCTTGCCATCGAGCAAACGACCAGCGGCATCTATCACATCGTCAAACCACACTTCAGTCATCATGCTGTCGAGCAACTCCGGCGAGAGATCCTCTGCCAGCCGCTGCCAGGCCGCCAGCCGATCGGCTTTGGGCGCCATCACACTGTCGATACCACACAGGGTAACGCCCCGAAGGATGAACGGCGCCACCGTGGCCGGAAAATCCATACCCGCCGCCAACCCGCAGGCCGCAACCACACCCCGGTACTTCATACCCGCACACACGCTGGCCAGCACCTGGCCGCCCGCCACATCGATAGCCCCGGCCCAGGTCTCCCGGGCCAGCGGTTTACCCGGCTCGCTGAGTTCTGACCGATCCAGAAGCTGGCTGGCCCCCAGGGATTTCAGGTAGGCTTCCTCCTCGGGCCGGCCGGTCACTGCCGTCACCGAATAACCCAGTTTCGCCAGTAGGGCCACGGCCACACTGCCTACCCCACCGGTCGCCCCGGTGACCAGCACCTCGCCGGAATCCGGAGTAACACCATGGCTTTCCAGTGCCTGAACACACAGCATGGCGGTGTACCCGGCGGTGCCAATGGCCATGGCCTGGCGGGCACTGAAAGCCTCCGGCAACTTGATCAGCCAGTCTGCGGACAGTCGCGCCTTGCCAGCCAGCCCGCCCCAATGCTTCTCACCCACGCCCCAACCGTTCAACACCACCTTGTCCCCGGCTTTGAATTCCGGGCTTGATGACTCGGTCACCACGCCGGCCAGGTCAATCCCCGGCACCATGGGGTAGCTTTTGACGATGGGCGAGCGGCCGGTGATGGCCAGCGCATCCTTGTAGTTCAGGGTGCTGTACTCAACCTCCACGGTGACATCGCCTTCGGGCAACGCCGCCTCATCGAGCGACGCCAGTGAAACCGTCTGATTCTTGCGGTCGCCCTCAATCAGAATACCTTTGAACATAGTGCCTCCTGTTATTGTTTATCGGGCGGTGATGCAGGCTCACCGACCACGTATCAACATCATGAACCCTTCAGCGAACTGATCCAGCGGTTCCGGGGACTGTTCCAGCTTTGCCCGCAACACCGCGCCTTCCCAGCCCGTCCAGAAAAACTGTGCCATGCGCTCACAGCGAATATCGCCGGGAATATCACCCGCCTGTCGGGCTTCATACAACACGCTGCCCAGGCGCGCCTCCCAGTGGCGCAATACCTGCGTCAACAACCCCCGGAAGCTCTCCGGCAGGGCCGCCATTTCCTGGCCAAGATTGCCAATCAGACAACCACGCCGATAGTCATAACGCGCCATGCCCGATTTGGCATCCTCAACAAACGCCAGAATCCGTTGCAGTGGCGCCTGGGAGGTATCGGAAAACCAGCGCTCCAGTTTGGCGGCGAAATACTGCCCGTAAGCTTCGATTAATACCTGCCCAAAGGCCTCTTTGCTGGCGAAATAGTGATAGAAGGAGCCTTTGGGTACGCCCGCCTGGCGCAGTATTTCATCCAGACCGGTGTAGCAGTAGCCCTTCTCTGTCAGCGCGGCAAGCCCGGTGCGCACCAGCAACTGACGGGTATCGTGATAATCCGCGCTTTCTGATTTGGGCGGCCTGCCCCGTTTGCGTTTTACCGGCTGAACCATCGGTGCCTCTTTAAATAGACCAACTGTCTATTAAATAGTGCATCAAAATTGGACTGTCTGTCTACAAAAACAAAAAAAGGCTCCGGGAAGAGCCTGAAGAGAGTGTCGAAATAATCCCGAGCCCCGAAGGGCATCCCGGAGATCCGGGGCAAGGCAGAGTGCACCATCCCTGTGCGGTCACACGAATGGGGCTGCCGGGGCAGCCCCGAAGGCACCGCCGGATCAGAAGAACCCGAGCGGATTGGTGTCGTAGCTGACCAGCAGGTTCTTGGTTTGCTGGTAGTGGTCGAGCGCCATCTTGTGGGTTTCACGGCCCACACCGGAGCGCTTGTAGCCGCCGAAGGCCGCATGCGCCGGGTACGCGTGGTAGCAGTTCATCCAGACCCGCCCGGCCTGAATGGCACGGCCCATCCGGTAAGCCCGGTTGGTATCCCGGGTCCAGACGCCTGCGCCCAGGCCAAACTCGGTATCGTTGGCGATTGCCAGGGCTTCCTCTTCGGTCTTGAAGGTGGTCACACCAACCACCGGGCCGAAGATCTCCTCCTGGAAAACCCGCATCTTGTTGTCGCCCTTGAACAGGGTGGGCTGAATGTAGAAGCCGTTACTGAACTCGTTTTCCAGATGCTCACGGTCACCGCCTGTCAGCACCACAGCACCTTCCTGCTTGCCGATGGCCAGGTACGACATGATCTTGTCGAACTGCTCCTGCGATGCCTGGGCACCCACCTGAACGTCGGTATCCAGCGGGTTACCGCGCTTGATGGCTTTGGTGCGCTCAACCACCTTCTGCATGAAGGCCTCGAACATATCCTCCTGTACCAGCGCACGGGACGGACAGGTACAAACCTCACCCTGGTTAAAGAACGCCAGCACCAGGCCTTCCACGCATTTGTCGAGGAATTCCGGTTCGGCATCCATGACATCCGAGAAGTAAATGTTCGGGGATTTGCCACCCAGCTCCACGGTAGACGGAATGATGTTTTCCGCAGCGCACTTGAGGATATGCGAACCCACCGGGGTCGAGCCGGTAAAGGCAATCTTGGCAATGCGCTTGCTGGTAGCCAGAGCCTGGCCTGCCTCAATGCCGTAACCATTAACGATGTTGATCACGCCCGGTGGCAACAGATCACCAATGATCTCCATCAGCACCAGAATACTGGCCGGGGTCTGTTCTGCCGGCTTCAACACCGTGCAGTTACCGGCAGCCAGACAGGGGCCAAGTTTCCAGGCCGCCATCAGCAGCGGGAAGTTCCAGGGGATAATCTGACCCACCACGCCCAGCGGTTCGTGGAAGTGATAAGCCACGGTGTTATGGTCGATCTCACCCATGTGGCCTTCCTGGGCACGGATACAACCGGCGAAATAACGGAAGTGGTCCGCAGCCAGAGGAATGTCCGCATTCAGGGTTTCCCGCACCGCCTTGCCGTTGTCCCAGGTTTCGGCAACCGCGAGCTTTTCCAGATTGGCTTCGATGCGGTCGGCAATTTTTAGCAGAATGTTGGAGCGCTCGGTGGGTGAGGTCTTGCCCCAGGCAGGTGCTGCCTTGTGCGCCGCATCCAGGGCCAGATCGATGTCTTCGGCGGTTGAACGGGGCACTTCACAAATCACACCACCGGTCACCGGTGTAATGTTCTCGAAATACTGGCCTTTTACCGGAGCCACCCACTCGCCGCCGATGAAGTTTTCGTAGCGGGATTTGAATGAGACAACGGAGCCTTCTTTTCCGGGTTGTGCGTAGATCATGTCATCGACCTCTTTGTTGTGTTTGTCGCTTGGCAACGCAGCCTTTCGCGTTTACAGGTTCAATGTAGACTGCATACCGCAATAGGTGAATGATTCGTTTGGGGGGAACGACTGGTACCTTGGTATTAGAGTCGCCGGCACGCCTTGCCCCCCGTGACTTACTGGCCGGATACCGATTCCACGTAGGTGCGGATCGACCAGATCGCAGTTTGCTCCAGATTATTCTTGAACGACGGCATGCCCCGCGCAGTGCCGTTCATGACCCGACCGATGAAATATTCATCATCCCACTCGGTCAGCTCCCGCAAATCCGGTGTCAAGCCGCCGGACTGGGCCTCAATACCGTGGCAGCCTGCGCAGTTCCCTGCGTAAGCGCTCTTGCCAATCTCTGCAGCCTCGGTGTTCAGGTGCCCATATTCGTTGCCGCTCCGGAACGGGTTTTCATTCAGTGCTTCGCGGCCCAGATCGGGCAAATCCCCGGTATCGACCGGCTGTGGCGTTACGTTGCCATGGCCTGAGGCCGCAGCAGCCCAGGCAATACCTCCGGCGCAGACCAGGGTTTTCAGGGTGTGTGAAAGGCTCATGATGCAATACCTCTGATGTCATTGTTCTGTTCGCCGAACCTCCCGGCTCCGGCTATGGCATTACTGTAAAAACGGGCAACCGGTAACTGAATGCCACTTTCGCGGATCGCCCTTACTCCCTTGGTACTAGCCCGCAGGACCGAGAGCGAAAGCATGATGACCAGGTTAGTCTGAATGGGAACCGCCTGATTTCAGCCACTTACTTGTCCGCCCGGGATCTTTTCCCGGGTAACCCGGCACCTTGTCCCGATTGGCCCGGGAGTTCCTCCGTCGCCGACCCGCCCTGCAACCGCTAAAACTTTCATCGTCAGCGCACATCCATTGCGTTCGTCACAACAACAACTGAGGGGAAGATCATGAAAACAACATTTACCCAACGCCCCCTGCTGCGCAGTATCAGCCTGGCTTTGTCGCTGGGGTGTGCAGCCGGAGTTGCCAGTCAGGCAATGGCCAAGGACGTGGGCTGGGATGACATTGCCAACGACGCCGAAACCACCCAGGACGTCCTGGGCTACGGCATTGGCCCCAAGGCCCAGCGCTACAGCCCGATGCAGATGATCAACAAAGACAACGTTGAGCGTATGGTGCCCGCCTGGTCCTTCTCCTTTGGCGACGAGAAACAGCGCGGACAGGAATCCCAGGCGCTGGTACACGATGGCGTTATCTATGTGACAGGCTCCTACTCCCGCTTGTTTGCCCTGGATGCCCGTTCCGGCGAGAAACTCTGGGAATACAACCACCGCCTACCGGAAGGTATTCGCCCTTGCTGTGATGTGGTCAACCGGGGTGCCGCCATTTTCGGCGACAAGGTGTTCTTCGGAACACTGGATGCCGGCATCGTGGCTCTGAATAAAGATACCGGTAAGGTGGTTTGGCGCGAAAAGTTTGCAGACCACGAAGAAGGCTACACCATGACTGGCGCACCGACCCTGGTCAAAGACCAGAAATCCGGCAAGGTGCTGCTGATCCACGGCTCCTCCGGAGACGAATTCGGCGTGGTTGGCAAGTTGTTCGCCCGGGATCCGGACACCGGCAAGGAAATCTGGATGCGGCCGTTTGTTGAAGGGCACTATGGCAGGCTGAACGGCAAGAAGAGCACTCCCACCGGTGACCCCCGGGCACCCAGCTGGCCAGACGACCCCAGCCGCGACACCGGCAAAGTGGAGGCCTGGAGCCACGGTGGCGGTGCCCCCTGGCAAAGCGCGAGCTTCGACGCAGAAACCAACACCATCATTATCGGTGCTGGCAACCCCGCCCCCTGGAACACCTGGGCTCGCACCTCCCCCGGTGGCGACCCCAAAGACTACAACAACCTGTACACCTCCGGCCAGGTGGGCGTAGACCCGAGCACCGGCGAAGTGAAATGGTTCTACCAGCATACCCCGAACGACGCCTGGGACTTCTCCGGCAATAACGAACTGGTGCTGTTCGAATACAGCGAAGATGGCGAGGAAGTAAAAGCCACAGCCCATGCTGACCGTAACGGCTTTTTCTATGTAGTTGACCGCACCAATGGCGAACTGCAGAAGGCTTACCCCTTCGTAGACAACATTACCTGGGCCTCACACATAGACCTGGATACCGGCCGACCGGTGGAAGTGGAAGGCCAGCGTCCGCCACCCGTGCCTGAAGGCAAGACCCGTGGCGAGTCCATTGAGGTTTCGCCACCGTTCCTTGGGGGCAAGAACTGGAACCCTATGGCCTATAACAAGGACACCGGCCTGTTCTACATTCCGGCCAACCATTGGAAAGAAGACTACTGGACTGAAGAAGTCAGCTACAAGAAAGGTGCGGCCTATTTGGGCCAGGGTTTCCGGATCAAGCGCATGTTCGACGATCACGTGGGTATCCTGCGGGCCATGGATCCGATGACCGGCGAGTTCAAGTGGGAGCACAAAGAGCCCATGCCGCTCTGGGCAGGTGTGTTGACCACCAAGGGCGGGCTGGTCTTCACCGGCACCGGCAACGGCTACTTCAAGGCGTTTGACGCAGACACCGGCGAAGAACTCTGGAAGTTCCAGACCGGCTCCGGAATCATTTCCTCGCCAGTCACCTGGGAAATGGACGGTGAGCAATACGTCGGTGTGGCATCTGGCTACGGTGGCGCGGTGCCATTGTGGGGTGGCGACATGGCGGAGCTGACCAAGCCGATTTCCCAGGGCGGATCGTTCTGGGTCTTCAAGGTACCTTCCTGGGCGACTGCGGCGAAGTAAGCGGTCAATCTGCACGACCGTCGGCAACTGCCGGCGGTCACACACTGTCCGGAGGATGTTATGAAACACTTTGCCAGTATCTGCCTGGTGGCGGCCATGTCACCTGCCCTGGCCGGAGACTACCTGGCGGACTACCAGGTACCTGAATTCAACGGCTGTAAACTGGAAGCCAAAACCGTGTGCCCCGGCGCTGATCTGCGAGGCGCGGATTTATCCAACCTCGACCTGCAGCTCGCCGACTTCAAAGGCGCCGATTTCACCGGGGCGACCCTTAACCATACCAACCTTCGGGGGGCTGACCTCGGTGGCGCCACCCTCGATAAAGTAACTGCACACCGGGTCAATCTGTACCGGGCCAGCATTCGCGGCGCGAAAGTACGCCATGCCCGGTTGCAGGGTGCTCAGGGGGAGTATTTATTTGCCCAGGGCGCAGATTTTTCCGGGACCGACATGACCGGCGCCAATTTCAGTTTTTCCCGCTTTTCCGGCGCCACACTGCAACAGAGCAACCTGGCTTTCGCCAGCTTTGAAATTGCCTGGCTGCCAAAAGCCGACCTGAATGCCGCCAATCTGTTCGGCGCCAATCTGCAGGAAGCAAAATTCGGCCATGCAAACCTGGCCGGAGCCGACCTTCGCGCCACTCGCATACATTATGCAACCTTTGAAGGTACCTACATGGAAGGCTGTCAGGGCTGTCCCTTCGACTGGTAGATCACCCGACCCCTGCGGGCACACAAGGCACCGGTCGCCCGTACTGTACCAGCCCCGCATCCACGGCAATGTGGAGAAGCTCCAGCGAGGACGACGCCTGGAGCTTGTTTTTCAACAGCGACAAATGGTTGGCAACCGTTTTAGTGCTGATACTGAGTTGGCGGGCAATGCCCGGATTGTTATAACCACGGGCGACCAGAATCAGAATTTCCAGTTCCCGCTGGGTGATGTCCGCCACTCGGTGATCTGTTTTTTGCTCCCCGCCCAGGGCCAGCCGTGTGGCCAGGCTATGTTGCAGGTACGTATCACCGGCACTAACCGTTCGCACTGCAGCCACCAGCTCCGACGGCGTGCACTGTTTGTTGAGGAAGCCCCGGGCTCCCGCTGCCATTGCCTGGCGCACCATCGCGCTGTCATCCGAGCTGGTCAGAAAGACGATGGCGGTGTTACGCCAACGCTGCTGAACCCGGCGACACAACTCCAGACCCGAGTAATCCGGCAACAACAACTCCGTCAGCAACAGGTCAGGGCCCGGGCCCGTGGTGTCAGTGAACGCTTGCCCACCGTCGCCGGCACCGGTTGCGATGATGCCCGGCATCAGGCTTCTGAGCAGGCAAAGCGTGCCTTCACGCATCAGACTCTGGGGCTCAACCACCAGTACTTTCATAGCATCACCTGTTCGGCTGCGATCCGGACACGGATCCTCAGGGTTATCCTAATCATCGCCTGCCGCCAGACCATGGTTCTTTAGTACCGGCCATTTACTACTTTTCGAATATTTCCGTCGGCTGCCCGGTGGCCTACTCTCTGAGTCATTCATCACCGTTCGAGCCGGAAATCATGCCCCTCGTCATCGAAAACCTGAGCCACCGGTACCCCGGCAAGACAGCACTGGCCGATGTCAGCTTTCGTCTTGCCCCCGGGCAATTCAACGGTTTGCTGGGGTTGAACGGGGCAGGCAAAACCACGCTCTTTGGCCTGGCAACCCGGCTGCTGGCCATTCAACGGGGCAGTATTTACCTGCAGGGGCACAGTCTTGCCCGGCCAACGATGGCGGCCTTGCGGGGACTGGGCGTGGTCTTTCAACAGAGCACGCTGGATCTGGATCTGACGGTGCAACAGAACCTGGCCTACCACGCCTCACTGCAGGGTTTGCGGCCATCCATGGCCCGGGCACGTATTTGTCAGGAGCTGGCTCGGTTTGAGCTGACCGACCATCACAATCGCCCGGTTCGCATGCTCAATGGCGGGCACCGACGGCGGGTAGAGCTGGCCCGGGCAATGCTGCATCAGCCGGAGGTTCTATTACTGGACGAACCCACCACCGGCCTTGATGTGGCCAGCCGGAGCTTTCTGGTCGAGCACGTTCACCAACTGTGCCGGAAACAGGGCCTAACCGTACTCTGGGCAACCCATCTGTTTGACGAATTACAGGCCAGCGACCAGGCGCTTGTGCTGCACCAGGGCCGGTTACTGGCAAACCAGGCGGCCGCAGAATTGATACGGGAACAGCAGTCTGACAACCTGCAATCGGCTTTCGAAGCGCTGACGCAGGGAGACTCGCCATGAGCCTGAGCCGCTACTGGTATGGTTTCCTCGGTATTCAACGGCGGGAATGGCAGCGCTTCTGGCTGCAGCGGGCAAGATTTGCCACGGCCCTGGTACGCCCCCTGCTCTGGTTGTTTGTGTTTGCCGCAGGGTTTGGCCTGAGCACCGGATTTTCCATACCCGCGGCACTGCCCGGCTCTTCCGGTTACCAGGCCTACATGGTGCCGGGGCTCTGCGGCATGGTCATACTGTTCAACAGCATGCAGTGTGCGCTTTCCATGGTCTACGACCGGGAGCTGGGCAGTATGCGCATACTGTTGGTCAGCCCCCTGCCCCGCCCGTTTCTGCTGATCGCCAAACTGCTGGCCATGGGCACCGTATCCGTGGCCCAGAGCCTCGGCTTTCTGGCCCTGGCACGGCTGGCGGATAGCAGCATTCCACCGGCCGGCTACCTGGCGGCCCTGCCGTTGCTGGTGGCCACCAGCCTGATGCTGGGCGCTACGGGCTTGCTGATCGCAACCTGGATAAAGCAACTGGAGAACTTCGCAGGACTGATGAACTTTGTCATTTTCCCGCTGTTTTTCCTGTCTTCCGCACTCTACCCGCTGTCTTCGATGGCTGAATCCAACCCCTGGCTGTACTGGCTTTGCCAGGTAAATCCGTTTACCCATGCGGTAGAAGCCATTCGCCACGCACTCTATTTGCAATGGAATCCATTGGCTCTGGGAGTAACCGTCGTCACTACCTGCGTTCTGGCTCTGTCGGCGACAACCGGCTTTCGGCCGCAACGCACACGCGTGCTCGGAAGAGTGCCCTCCTGAGCACGGTTACCCGGCGCCGCACCGTTAATGTTGGTGCCCGGGCGTTTGCTGCCCATAGTGGACGAATGACGGCGAGGCGAAAAAAGGTGTCCTCAGTGAGCGGCTCCAGCTCTGACGCCGACACTTCACAACCGTTGCTACCCAGGTGGATCTTCCAGCGTGAACTGGAATAGGTGCTGTACGAAGAGCAGGCAATACCGCCTAACGGTAAGACGTCAGCCGCAAAGAGCTTATAACCATTCTGCCAGTTCCATGTCATACCTGCGCCGGTTGCCCAGGCCGCAATGGCAACAGAGGCAGAGCGCCGTACACCATCAGCGTCACGCCAAGCATGGCGACCACAACAGCGGGCCCCACCGGTAAATCAAACGTGACCGAACAGACCAGGCCCGCCAGATGCCCTGAGATAGCCACAAACGCGGCATGAAAAGGAGGCATCCGGCGAAGAAACAGTGGAGTTATGATCAGCGTTGCGAACACCACATAGATGCCCGCAAGCGCCACAGTGTAGGTGACCGCGACAGCAAACACGGGCAGAAACGCCCGCCCGACCATCCATTCCGGGTAACAGAATCCCATCACCCAGACGCACAGCACAAGCACTGACGTTGCCCATACCAGAGGGGGTGCGGCCCACAACAAATCGCCGGAGGCGGAACTCTGAAGTGCCTGCGCACCATGAGGGTCACCGCTAACCAGTAACACGGCCAGGTTTGCCCCAAGTACGTAAAGAACCCCGATCCAGGCCTCCCTGCCTCTACTCACCCGCTGGAAAATCAGGTGTACAGCCAAAGCCGCCAATAGAGCGAACAGCAGGCTGCTGACCGATGCGCCAGCCAGCATCTGCCCCCCCAGCAAGTGGACACCCGCCAGAGTTCCAAGAGCCGCCCACTGGGCAATAGCCAGATCCGCAAAAATTACGCCCCGGGCAATCACCTGGTAACCCAGCGGTACCAACAGCAGACACAGCATTACGCTACCGGCTACCGGCAGCAGCAACCATTCACAGGCTGCCATGGGCGGCTCCGGCTACCGTCAACTCGATTCGACTGATGATCGCACTGATTAGCCCTTCAAGGCTGGCGGTTTCCGGGTTATCGGTCACCGTACCGGGCACCGTGATTACGGCCAGCCCGGTCTGCTCCGCCAGCCAGTACGCTGGCCTGGGGTTCTGGTGGCTGGCAATCAGAATGGCATTTGCACCGGCAAGCTCCGGAACGGCCAGCAGTTCGCTCAGGTGGCTGGCACTCGGCGGCAAGCCGGGCTTCGGTTCGAGATCCGCAATCACTCGCACGCCCAGCCACTCCAACAGATAACTGAACCCGGTGTGCTGCACCACCACCGACGCGCCTTCCAGCGCCTGTGCCCGAGCTCGCCATTCGGTTCGTAACCGGTTCCACCCCGCTCGCCAGCGGAGATAACGACCGTGAACCCCTGGCGCAGCTTCCGGTGCGATACCCGCAAGTCGCTGCGCCAGAGCTTGCACGATTTCAGGCACTTCGTCCGGAGCCAGGTGCACATGAGGGTTTCCCTCGGGGTGAACGTCGCCCATGCTGCGATCTACGTGCTCATGGGAAGCATGCAGCCGGGCATGATCTGCCGCAAAAAACAGACCCGGACGGCCCGCCTGTATCGCCGGGTTAGAGGCTCGCTGCAACAACACCGGTAACCAGCCAGCCTCCAGCGACGCGCCCGTACAAACGGCAAGATCCGCTGCCCGCACCGCCGCAATCAGGCTTGGCCGCGCCTCAATATAATGAGGATCCTGCAGATAGGAAGTGGCCGTGGTAATCCGGGCATTCGGTACCAACTCCCGCACCAGAGCGGCCCATTCCGGCTCGCAGGCAAAGATCCGCAGCTGTGCCTGCACCGGCCACGCAGACACCAACAACACCAGTGCAATGAGCAGGTTTCGACACACCATGTCAGAAACCATGAGCGCCGTGGGCGCCAAGGGACATCACATACTGCAGCATCACGGTGTTGTCAGCGTTGCTGAAACCGGTTGCTTCCTGGTGGGTGTACTGCAACCTCACAGTGGAGAAATGTGAGCGGAACCAGGACAGCATCACGTCGGTCTCTTCCAGGGTCTGGCTATGAAAGTGATCGCCGTGGGCTTCCTGAAGATCCACCTCACCGTAACGAACACCCGCCGACCACTGTGGGGCGAACTGGTAGACACCGGACACGTACCAGCCTTCGTTGGTATCGTCAGACTCCGCAAACTGGTTCAGCTCGTCCCCGTAGAGGTATTCGCCGCTGAGCGTCAGTTGTTGCTCACGGGTATTGCCGTTGGGTGACCACTTCCAGACCAGATCGGCAATGTAAAGGTTTTCGCTGGTGTAGCCGGAGCCATGACTGTGGCCGTGGTCGTGCCCTTCCTCGTGATCATGGTCGTGACCACCGTCCCCGGTAGCCGTCGATTTGGCATGGCGGTTCCGAAGCCAGGACAGTCCCAGCTGCCAGCTTTGGGACAGACTGATGTCACCACCGAGACGGGTATTGACGGTGTAAACGCCAATATCTTCCTCGCCCTCGGTCAGCTGGTCGCCAGCAAAGGCTTCTGCGCCGACCTGCCAGAAAAAGGGCGCCGGCAACAGCACATTCAGGCGCGCACCCGTATCGTAATAGTGACTACCGAGCATCGCGCGATAAGCCGCAGGACGCTCGACAAAGTCATCTTCATGCATGTGACGACCGTTCAGGTAGCCAACCTGCGACAGGAAACGACCAGCCCGCACGTTCAGTGCGTAAGGCAAGCCATTCGTCTGCAGATACGCCTCTTCAATCAGCACCTCACTCTCACCGTCATGCTCTTCAAACACGGCGGTGAGTCGACCGGAGAACAGGTCATCAATCGGGGAAGAAAGGGACAGTTCTGTGTGGCCGAGGCCAAAGCCCTGATCCCGGTGGGAAAGGGCCGTTTCATTCTGTTTGTAGTATCCATCCAGCGTCACACTGACGTCCGGGTTGAGTTCATTGGCGGTTGCCCCGCCTGCAGCCATGGCCAGAGGAAGAATGGCAAAAGGTGCAAAACGTTTAAACATAGTGACTCCGGAGATAAACCGACACGGCGCGCCAACGGGTGTCGGCGCGCCCTGCTGGATTCAGAACAGGTTGGTGAGATTGTGGTTATCCTTGATCGTGGTCGTGGTTTTCATGATCGTCATCGTGATCGTGGTCATGCCCCTCTTCAGCAAGGCCCAGCCAAACAAGGTCAGAAGCATTGAAGCCAAGATCGATGGTTCGGATCACATCACCATCGGTGGCATCCACCTCATACACAGACTGGTTGTGCAGCACGAACAGGCGTTCCTGAGCGGCAGATACGGCGACAGCAAGAGTGTCACCTTCACCCGGCGCGTCCATCAGCTCAGCCGTAGTAATCCGTTCCCAGTCGTGGGCCGGATCAAACAGCCGCAGGCCGCCGTCATCGCCGAGCACATAGAAGACCTCACCATGGGTGGTAAAGCCCTGGGTCAGGCGGCCCACGCCCTCGCCAAGTTCCAGTTCGTGGTAGACCTCGGTGGTTGATTCCGGATGGATCACGAACAGGCGGTCACCGGCAATGCCGACCAACTCCTCAACATCGTGATTGGCAACCACGGTTCCAATGCGGGAGCCCTCCGCCAGACCTTCGGGGTTGTCCAGTTTGGTAGCTGGGAAACCAGCTTCGTGCAGATCAATTACCAGAACGCCATCACTGCAGCCGAAGCCAAGACTGTGGGCGTTGGCGGCAGCGCCATGAAGCCTCGGGCAAGCCTGGCTGTAGCGTTCTTCAAATTCGAAGTCGGAACCGGCCAGGTGGTAACGCTCAACGGCCGCTGGCAGAGTAGTGTCCGCAATCGAGCTGTCCCGATAGGTCACGAACAGGTGGCCATCGATCATCTTGGCAACGCCGTGCATGTTGTTATCCAGCTGCAGGCTCGCCACGGTGGCGCCGCTTCCCAACGTCGCATCTGAAAACACGGTCACTTTGGAGCTTGCGGCTTCACCACCGTCGAAGAAAATGACACCTTCCGATTCACCCGAAGAATAGTGCGTCGGTTTGTGATCGTTCAGGGTGAGGGTCAGCATGCTCGGCGTCTCTGCGTAATCATGCATGTGATCGCCGTGGTCCTCGGTATACAGCCCACCGTCAACAAACGACACCAGATCGTCGCCCCGCTGGATAGCGACGGCATACCGGTTGCCGGGTGAGGCATAGAGGCTCGGCGCTTCACCATTCATGGCCATGGAGGCAAGCACTTCGCTGTTGTCGAGGTTCAGCACCTTGAGCTGCGAAGCGTCGGTATCGAACAGGGCCAGACGACCCGCCGTGTCGATATCGGTATGCTCATGCTCATCATCAGAGCTGCTGCTACCGCCGCAAGCGACCAGCAGAGTTGCCGAGGCTATCATCAGCGATGCAGCCAACGGACGAACTCGTAAAGGGAAGGGTTGGAATTGATCAGACATCAAGAACTCCTTTTAATGTTATAACGTTGCGCTTTTGCGCTTCAGGAAAGCCAGTCCAGCCCCAGAACCAGCCTTGGGGTGTCAGCCAACACATGAACCCGAGTCCCCACGGCGGCAGGCTCGAACAGGCATCGATACATGGCGATCAGTTCCCTGACATCCGCCAGCCACGCCCGAGCGCCGGGCAATTCCAGCGCCCAACGGGGGAGAACCTCATCAACGGGCTCGTCTTTCTCCTGCACCACAAAACGCTCGAAGCTGGAAATCTTTGCCTCGAAATGGCGTGCAAAATCGAGACATTCAGTACGCGGCTCCCGCCGCCAGACCGCCAGATTGACCTCATCCCGGAATATCTCTGTCAGACATTCAGGTTTGCCACCGTGGACAGTCTCAGGGCTGGCAACCGAATTGGACTCTACTGTCATGGACAACCTCCCGCGCCTGCCGCATGCAGGAATGAAATTAAACACAGGTAACGTTTCGAGGTCGAAAACGTTATGTTATAACATATCTAAAGTAAAGCGCCGTGCATGCGGCAAATAGCGAAAAAGGTAGGAGCAACGTGCTCAGCAGGCGCCCGGATGGCTTAAGGAAATGCGCGGTGAGCACATTCCTGAAACCGAAGAGTATGGTATTTCAAGCTTCGTGTATCGCGCACACCGGCCTTTCCATCCCGCCAAGTTCTACGACTTCCTGCACGAGGGAACCTCGAAAGGCAAACTGATCCGCTCCAAGGGTTATTTCTGGCTCGCAACCCGCCCCGAATTCGCAGGCAGCTGGAGTCAGGCAGGCGGTATTGCGCGTTATGGCTTTGCCGGCATGTTCTGGAAAGCCGTGCCGGAAACCAACTGGCCAGAGAACCCGGAATACTACTTTGGTGCCTGTTTTTTGGTGCGATGGTCTCATTCAACCCAAGACCAACATCGCGTGTAATGAAGCCATCACAATAATAACCAGAAAGTCTACACATCCACGCCAATGACTCTCTGCCCAGGAGGCCTCCATGCTCAACCCGCTTAATGCCGCTGCCGAAAGGCGCTATGATGCGACCAACGCTGCATACCCAAACGACAACGAACAGGCAGAAACAACCATGGAGCCCGCCTACAAAATTCTGATCGCTGATGATCACCCGTTATTTCGCGAGGCTATCAGCAACGTGATCGCCAGCGGCTTTGAAGGCACCGAAATCATAGAAACCGAAGATTTGGACAGCGCCCTTGAAATCACCCGGGAAAACGATGATCTGGATCTGATTTTGCTCGACCTCAACATGCCGGGCATGCACGGTCTGAACGGGCTGATTTCCCTTCGCAACGAAGCCCCGACCATTCCGGTGGTGATCGTGTCGGCCGAGGAAGACAAGCAGATTGTGTTACAGGCGATTACCTACGGCGCCGTCGGCTTTATCACCAAATCTTCGCCTCGGGCACAGATGACCGAGGCCATACAACAAATTCTCAACGGCAACGTGTATCTGCCGTCCGATATCATTCGTACCGGCAAAGAAAGCAGCCATCGCCGAACCCGAAACGATGAAAATCTCATCTCTCCGGAATTACTCAACTCCCTCACCCGTCGCCAGTTGCTGGTTCTGGAGCGCATGGCCAAGGGCGAGTCCAACAAGCAGATTGCCTACAACCTGAACATTGCCGAGACCACCGTCAAAGCCCATGTCTCTGCGATTCTTCGCAAACTTGGTGTACACAACCGGGTACAGGCCATACTGGCGGCAGGCGACGTCGATTTCAGTCAATACCTCAAGCGCTGATGGCGGCCAGCAGCCATCAGCGCTGCATCACATGATGAAGAACACTGCGCAACTTCAAAGGCTTAACCGGCTTGTTCATCAGCAAGTAGCCTAACTCCCGGATATGCTGCTTCAACTCATTGCTGTAGTTGGCGGTAATCATCAGCACCGGTGCAGGCTGTGCGCGCTGGCCATTGATGCAGGCCACCGCATCCACGCCGTTTTCATCATTGTCCAGGTGGTAGTCCGCCAGGATCAGATCCACCGGAGCCCCGGCCACGTCGGTCTTCGCCGCCAGATCTTCGGCAGACACGGCGGTGACTACCCGACACTGCCAACCCTCCAGCAGAGTTTCCATACCCCGGCAGATGGCCAGATCGTTATCAATCACCCATACACGAGCCCCGGACAAACCCTCACCAAGCTGCGGCTTACTTGCCGCCCTGCGCACAGGCCGGACTGACGGCAATACGCCCAGTGGTACCCGCACACTAAACACTGAACCCTTGCCTTCCACAGACGATACCGACACCTCATGCCCCAACATGCCTGCAATCTTATCGACAATCGCCAACCCGAGCCCCAAACCCTTATCGGCCTGCCCGCGCCTGGGCCTGATCCGTTTGAATTCCTGAAAGATTTCGGTCAGTTTGTCCTGCGGTATGCCCGACCCGGTATCCCAAACCTGCAGAACGACATGGCCAGGCTCACGCCGACAGCCAAGCAGGATCCGGCCACTGTCGGTGTAGCGGATGGCGTTGGTCAGAAAATTACGGAGGATTCTGGCCAGCAGTTGGGAGTCGGAATGCACGACCGCAGAACAGGGCACAAAGCTCAACTGAATACCCTCTGCCAGTGCCATCTGGCGAAACTCCCGGGCCAGGTTGTTCAGCAGATCCCGCAGATCAAATGCAGTCAGATCTGGCGTGATCACCCCCGCATCGAGCTTGGAAATATCCACCAGTGTTCCCAGCAGGTTTTCCACGTCATCCAGAGACGTGCTCACCGAACGCACCAGCCCTTCTGCCCGGGGGCCAAAGCTCTGCTCCTGCAAGGCACTGGTAAACAGCCGTGCCGCATTGAGCGGCTGCAGAAGATCGTGGCTGACCGCTGCCAGAAACTTGGTTTTCGACAAGTTGGCCCGGTCTGCTTCCTGCTTGGCATCCCGAAGCCGGGCCTCAACGGTAGCCCGCTCGGCTATTTCCTGGCGTAACTGCTGGTTCAGGTCGGTCAAAGCCGCCGTGCGCTCACGTACCCGGCGATCCAGATCGTCATAAGCTTGCTCCAGTGCCATGGCGGTTTTCCGGCGATCGGTAATGTCACGGATCAACACAAAGAATCCGGTAACCTGGCCGCTTTCGTCCCGATTGGGCACATAGGAACGCAACATATAACTCTGTTCGCCATACTCCCCGGTTTCCTCGAACTCGAAGGTCACCGGATGACCATCCAGCACTTCCAGAATTTGCGGCAGCAGGCGCTGGTAAAAATCATCTGAATGAACCTGCGCCAGCCGCCTGCCCAGCGGCGAGATGCCATCGCGGCCGTACCATTGCTCATAAACCCGGTTGCAGAACTGTACCGAAAGGTCCGCACCCACATAGGCAATCAGTGCCGGAACATGATCTGTTACTACCCGGATCCAGCGTTCGCTTTCTTCCAGTGCCTTCATTTGCCGGGCCATGGCACTGTTTTTTACCTCGGTTATGTCGGAGTACAGCACCACCAGCCCACCCTCACGGGTACGGCGCTCGGTCATCTGCACCCAGCGCCCGTTAGCCAGCAGGAACACCGCACCCTCTGCGTCTTCATAACTGTGCTCTTCCACAATCAATCCGGAACTCAGAGCCAGGGCTTTAACCGTATCGATATCCGCACCCGGCACCGGTGCCGCCAGGCCAGCATGCCGCCAGTAGCTGCGAAAACGGCTATTGGTTTGAATCAGCCTTTGCTCACGATCAAACAGCACAAAGCCATCGGCGATGCTTTCGATGGCATCACTCAATCGCTGCCGGGATGTCTCTGCCTCTTCCCGAGCCCGGCTCAGGGCTTTATTGCTTGCTTTCAGCTCTTCCATGGCAAGGTTCAGCGCCTCCGTGCGCTCCCGCACCTGCTCCGCCAGCACCACCGAATGCTCGAATGCCGCGTAGGGCGCTGGTTTGTGGCCAGCACCAGACTCCACCCGCTCAATCAGTGCGTCCCGCACTTTGCGCAAACGCTGATTTTCCACCTCCAGGGCGGCGATCTTCCGGTCTTTCTCATCAGACAGGCTGGCCGCCTCGATATCAGGCAGGGACTTCAGGTTGACCAATGACCACCCCCGTAAAGGTCTGGTTAATGTGCATGCCGTTGAACTGTTCACCGTACGTATTGAAGCCCATCACGCGATGTTGCCTGAGAAATTCCGATACGGCGTCTGCCTGGCCGGTCAGCTCAGCTTCCAGGCGTCGCAAAAAGCAGTCGCAGGCCAGGGTTACCAGCGGTTGACCGACAACCTCTTCGGATGCCTGTATCTGCGCCCGGACACTGTCCAGCAAAGACCCGGGTGCCATAGCCGTCATTACGATGCCGGTCTCTACCGCACAGTAGAAGGTCAGGCTGCCATCGGGATTCACCCGCTGAATGGAGCGCACAAAATAGTGGCCGCCCACCCGAACCCCAAGAGGTCTAAGCGCAAACACCTGTCTACCAAGCTGATCCGGCAGCACCCCCATGGTGCGGGCATAAACCTCGGCGGCCGGTTCGGCGTTCAATTCGAATACGGTGCGGGTTTCCGGGCAAGCACGGGTCACCACCAGTTTTTCCGTCTGCTGCTGCATGTGGTGAGTTGAAAACACGCGGAAATCCAGCGGGGTATTTACCAGCATCACCGTGGCTGCGCTGTTGTGAAATCGTCCGTCGAAATAGACATGGGTGTCCGCCAGGCGCTCGTCATCGCCTGCCGAGCCACCAAACTGGGGAATACTGCCCAGAGCGGCATTTAATGTTGCCAGCACCAGTTCCTCGCGACTCGACAAACCATCGAGCATGGTCATGGCAAAGGTATTGCCCTTGACCGGGGCCAGCCCAGCATCCCGACAGGTCGCCAGAAGCTGGTCTATGATCTGCTGGGCATGCTGCAGGGAAAAACGGTCGAGCTCACTCACCAACGCACAGTCAATGGCGAAATAGCGTGAGTCGAACCCAATGGCGCTGATACACCCACGACCGTAGCCGTGCTCGGTAATTTCTCCGGCCGACGTACACCCGTACACCCTTACGCCGCTAAACGCCGCCTGAATAGCAGGGCCGAGTTTCACCAGGTCGTATTCCACCGAGCAGAAAAAGAGCACACAGCCCAGGTGCTCGTGCCTCAGTTGCCGGGCCAAATCAGCGGCAGCCTGATCTGGCGCTTCGGCATTCACACTGGCCACTCGCACCGGTGATTCACGAAGCTCTGATGCCATGGCCGTGGGTCTCGATAAACAGAATGATGCCACTGATTTTACGCCGAACGCTGACCAGGGGAATTCGACTTCCGTGCTCTTTATCGGGGCACAAAATTCTTGTAATCCATTGAATTTAAGTCCTTTTTTTAAGCTTCGGCCAGACCGGGTGAGAAACCTGCTGGGAAAACGGCACTTTAGTCGGAGACTGACTTTGCTGGCGGCGTTGTGGGGTCTGACAGCGAGTGTCAGCCCCCTGCCTCAAGACCCTGCCTCAGAAGGTTACGATGGCCCCGAGTGCCAGTGTGTTGGCATCGACCGCGGTCATGCTGGTCGATTTCACCACCTGCTCAAACAGGTTGTATTCCGCCACCAATTTGAGATGGCTGTTGATGTCGTGGAATACCGCCACCGAGGTGTTTTCCGATTCGAAATCTCCCTGATCAGAGTCAGTTTCGCCATAGGACAACACCAGCCGGTTAGCACCCAATGTGTAAGAGGCCTGCACCAGATAGCCGCTGGCATCTTCCTCCGATGCCAGCGCTGCATCCGAAATCAGCACGGGCACATCGCCTTTGGAGCTGAACCCGGAGGCGGTTACCGACAGTCCTGCAAGGGCCGCTTTCAGGCCATAGCCAATGCCCTGGCTGTCGATTTCTGTGGTGGCATTCTCGGAGCTTTGATAGCGCCCGTTGAGCCACCCTGTCACCATCAGGCCATTCAGATCCGCACTGTAGGTCAGCTCCGCTTCAAATCTTGGCATAGACTGCTCGGAGCTGGCCCCCGGGGTGGTGTCGGCCGGTTCCAGAATGCCTCCCGCGAACTGGAAGCCACCGATATCAGGTGTACGATAAGTCATCTGGGCCGATGGATTCGGATAGGGGTAGCCCGCCCGGATGTTGCCAAATGAAACGCCGGTCGCCGCCCCGGGAGAGCCGAACCCCATCAATAACTCATCAAGAAAGATATTGGAACGGGCATACAGGCCGAAGTCCTTACCGATCAGAACCTGGCCAAAACCGCCATCAACCGTGGCGTAGAGTTGCCGTACATCGATACTGGTATCTGTGGGCGACTGCAGGCTGTCATTGATGGTACTCCAGAACGATGAGCGGCCCCCCAGCGTCAGCCCTCCCATCTCCTTGCTGAAGTTAAACCCGATGGTATTGGGCAGAAACCCCATTTTCACATCGGAATTACGAACATCGGCGACTTTGTCATCGCGATTCACATAAAACGCGTTGAAATAGCCATCCACGGAAAACTCCGTGTCATCCTGATCGTAGATTGTCACCGCTGCCTGGGTGCCCGTACATACGCCAATCGCTGCGGCAACGGCCAGTCCCATGCCGGTTTTTCTCAGTTGTTTACTCATAGTTCCCCCGGGTTATTGTTTGAAATCTGGGATCAGGGGCTACAGGCCAGGCCGGGAACCCCAGGCGCCTTCAGGCACCTAGGGCCATGGTCGGGTAATGAATTGATGGGGAGTATTGTTCGTGAGAGCAGATTAACTGCTTATTTGGGAGGCTACGGATATGAAACTTTGGGCTTACGACTCGCCGGGAAACTGCGCCAGTTCATCCAGGCAATCCTGCAAAAACGCCTCGGGATCGTCCATCACGGCGGTGTCTGCCACCACACCGAACTGTACTTGCCCGGCGTAGCTGACAATGCTGATCCCCAGCCCGATATCGCCAGCCTGAGGCACCCAGAACATCTGCTCGGTAATGGCGCAGCCAGACAGGTAACGAATCTCCGGCGTGCCCGGTACGTTCGAGACCACCGCCGACGCCTTGCGGAAAAACAGATCAGACAGTGGTCTGCGGCCAGGCTCGGGAATCAGCGCGGCGCAACTGGTAAGCCCCCAGGCCAGGCCCGGCTGCCAGCTCTTTTTCAGCTTCCGGGTTTCGTGCTTGATGCGGAACAGTCGCTCTAACGCGCTCTCACCATCAACCGGCAAGGGCACGAACACCGTGCCAAAGCAGTTGCCAGGCTCCCCCGGCTCCGGCCGGGCACCCACCGGTAAGGTCGAACGTATGTCCACTGGCACAGCGGCATGCATAACAGCGTCATCGAGCTGCGTTCCGGTCAGCCCCAGCCGGGGGCGCACCGCCGCCGCGACACAGCTTAACAGCACGTCGTTGATGGTGGTGTGGGTGGTTTTGGCGATGCTGCGAAACCGGGCCAAAGGCACCGGCGCCGACCAGCGGCAACGGCGTTGGCCAGACAGCGGCCGCTTCAACTGTGATGGCGAATCCGGCGGCAGCGCGATGAAACCGCTCAGTTCCTGAATCAGGCGGCGGGCTGATTCGGCAACACCACCGGGCGACGGACTGCAGGCACCAGAGGCCGGTGGTTCCTCCGCGGGCATCAGGTCGCCCAGCTGGCTCTGCAGCCATTGCTGCCCTGCCCCCAGCCAGCGCTCCACCCGGGGCGTCTCCGGATGCCCGTATACCGCGGGGTACTGCCGCGGCGATGCCGGGCACAGGTGATCAAATATACCCAACAGGGACAACCCATCGGCGTAACAATGGTGCAGGCGCAGGATCAGTGCCGCGCCTCCAACAGCGTTCGGGGCCAGCCAGAATTTCCAGCCGGGGCGGTATCGTGGCAGAGGGTCGTTCAGCCGCTCAGAAACCCAGGCCTGAAGTTGTTCCTGATCGAACCGGTCGAGCGCCACATCCAGATGCTGGGGCGCTGAAAAACCAAGGTCTTTTTCCCAGTACCAGGCCGGTGCCCGCCAGACCGGGCGAAAACGAAAACGCTCCCACGCCAGCCAGTACACCTCCATGAATTCCCGGAACCGCCGGGGGGTCAGGCCGTCCACCCGCAACATGATGGTGATGGTCATCGGGTTCTCCGGCCGCTCCAGCGCCAGCCAAGCCGAATCGGACGGCAGCATGAGATGCGATTGCTCCTGGCTCAAACCCGACGATCTCCTGTCACTGACACTCCTGCTGGCGAAACTCCGACCCGGCATTGTGCCAGAGACCCAACACCGGCTCCATCCCGGACACAGCGCACACAACTACAAAAAGTTACACGTGACGAAATGTTCGCTTCTATACTGGTTATATACTCTGGTGCCCTGGTTATAACCTGAACCCGGCGCAGAGCGATTGGCTCCGGTTGTTCGTATAACCTGGCAGCAATGCCACTAACCCCGACATAGTTTCGAGGTACAAAGGCTCTACCGGCAATGCCAGCGAATAACAACATCCGTCGGGGCCGGGGAGGTACAAGATGAAAGCCAGTCACATTCGCAAACTGATCAAGCCCATCGACAGCGGCTACTCGGAAATGTTCTCCGGCCGGGTTTACCGGCTTGGCCAGGGTGCGGTGTCGGTGCGCAATCACAGTGGCAGCGCCGAGCATACCGTCATCGGTGTGCACGGGTTTCTGGAGAACCACTGCTATTTCACCCAGGCCTACGATGCCCCTTCCACCGAACTGATTTTGCTGACTTGCAGCAACTACCATATTCCGGTGAACGGGGTAACGCCGGAAGTGCCCGACTGGTACCAACCCAATGAACAACTCGAGGGCACCATCGAATACGACGCCAGCCTTCTTAATCAGGCTCTGCAAAATCTGCCCAGCACGGATAACATCCGGGTACACGGTCACTCCCGCGGTGGCGCGGTCATTCTGGAAGCCATTGCGCGGCAGCCCGAGTTGTACGACGGCATTGAAGTCATTCTCGAGGCCCCGGTGTTGCCCCAGGGCAAGCTACACCCGCTAGTGACCACCCTGCTGGAGCCGGTCAGTCATGGCATGTGGCCCTGGATTATCCGGCTGATCAACAGCGCCCCCCAGTCGGCTTATGGCCAGACCTTTTTCGGCAAGATGAATCCGCGCAAGAAGCAACTGCTGAGCAAACTCTTCTACGCTACCCGGGATCACCTGACCATCGTCCGCAACATCGAAAACATTCTGGACTGGATGGCTCGCACCGATACCTCGGTGTATCGTCATGTCCGCCACGGCACCTTTCTGATTCCCGGTACCGACCGCATTCTCGACCGCAGCGCCATGCTGGCCAGCGCCCGTACCAGCCCCACCACCATGCGCATTATTGAAACCCAGGCACCCAGCCACTTTATTACCCTGGACAGCAAGGAATGGATTCCCGGGCTTGAAAGCCTGGGCGGTGCCGCCCAGAGTTGACCTGCATCGGCAATCCCGGGTGCAGCGGCAGGCGAGCTTCGCTAAACTGGCGATTTTTCGCACCACAGGATGGAACCCCTGAATGTATCGTGACCGACTGGTGGCTACCGCCGTGTCTTCCGAGAATGCCCGGCGGCTGAAGCGCCTGTTGCTGGAATATCACGATTTTCGCCAGCTCAAGACCGGGCATCCGCTGCGGGAACAGGCCCATCAGATCGCCGACTGGCAGGCGGAACGGCTGAAAACAACCCATCAGGATCTCTACCGGCACCCCGGCTACCATTCCGGCCTGGAGTTCCTGCTGACCGACCTCTACGCTCCAGCAGGCATGACCCGCCGGGACGACAACATAGACCGGGTATTCCCGAAAATCGTGAAATGGCTACCCGAACAACTGATTGGCACCTTTGCCGGGCTGGTGGAGCTGAACCTGATCACTCAAAGCCTGGATCTGAACCTGGTCGAGTGGCTGGCGCAACAGGGCGTGGGCAGCCAAAACCTGGACACCGACAGCTACTGCCAGGCCTACCGTGCCAGTACCCAGCTGCCCGTTCGCCAGCGGCAACTGGCCCTGGTAGCCGAAACCGGCCAGCAACTGGATCGCTACGTGCGCAACCGGACACTGGGGTGGCTGCTATCGATGACGCGCGGCCCGGCAGATATGGCCGACCTGAGCGACTTGCACAGCTTTCTGCACCGGGGCTACAGCGCCTTCCGCAAGATGAACCGGGTAGATGTGCTGATTCAACGTCTGATCAGCCGGGAGCAACAAGTCATGGAAAATATCCTGGCGGGGCAGCCACAGCCGTTTGTGCTGCCCGATGATCTGTAAGCGTCAGGCCTTGATGATCTGATCCAGCTGGGAGTGGATTTCCTGTTCGATCCGGGCCTTGAAGGGGCGCAGCATCAGGCCCAGCTCCAGATGAATGTGCAGATCATTTTCAGAAATATCCAGCTGGCCTTTCACTCCACTGCGCTTGAACCGGAGCAGATCGCCGTCCCACTGGTAATTCACGTCGAACTGTTGCGACAGATCTTTGGCCAGGGTTTCCGCGGCGTCGCGGGCGTGTTCTTTGTCCAGGGAATGGGCACGATGGATATCAATAGCAGACATGAATCAGTTTTCTCGATGATTTGGAAAGTCTTTTACAGTGTAAGCTGGCAATAAACTTGTAGCCAACCCCCGAGTGGATAGAATACGGGGTTCAGATTCTGACAGGACCAACTCTCATGAGCGAGCAACAAGCACCTGGCACCAACCAGGACGACGTCACCCACTTCGGTTTCCGCAATGTACCCAAGAGCCAGAAGGCCGGGCAAGTGGCCGAGGTATTCCACAGTGTGGCGGGCAAATACGACCTCATGAACGACCTGATGTCCATGGGCATTCACCGGCTGTGGAAGCGCTTTACCATTGAACTGAGCGGGGTACGCCCGGGCCACCAGGTGCTGGACATTGCCGGTGGCACCGGCGATCTAACCATGAAGTTTTCTGACCTGGTGGGCCCCGCCGGCAAGGTGGTGCTGGCCGACATCAATGCCTCCATGCTCAAGGTCGGCCGCAGCCGGCTCACCGATCGGGGTTATGCCGGCAATATCGAATATGTGCAGGCCGACGCCGAGCACCTGCCATTTCCAGACAACAACTTCCAGGCGGTATCCATCGCCTTCGGCCTGCGCAACGTCACCGACAAGGATCAGGCCCTGCGCGACATGGCCCGGGTACTCAAGCCCGGCGGCAAACTGATGGTGCTGGAATTCTCCAAACCCACCAACCCACTGCTGAGCAAAGCCTACGACATGTACTCGTTCAACGCCCTGCCGATCATGGGCCAGCTGTTTGCCGGCGATGGTGAAAGCTACAAGTACCTGGCCGAGTCTATTCGTATGCACCCGGATCAGGAAACCCTGAAGGGCATGATGGAAGACGCCGGGCTGGTGAACTGCAAGTACTACAACATGACCGGCGGCATTGTCGCTCTGCATGTGGGAATCAAGCCCTGATGATCTTCGGGCCCACCCTGGCATCGGCTGCCACCGCCATCGTCGAAAGCGCCCTGAATCGCGCTCTGGAACTGGACCCGGCGGGTCGCAAAGCGCTGCTTGACGCCCTCACCGGCGATGTTCAGATGACCGTGACCGCACCGCTGGCGAGCCACTGGACTCTGCTGCGGGTAGGCGAGCAGGTGCAAGTGCGCAGCCAGCCTTCGGAACAGGCCCGCCTGATTCTGCGCGGGCGCCCGGTCGCTTTTGCGGCGCTGGCGCTGGGTGACGACCGGGTATTTGCCGATGACCGCCTGGCCGTTGACGGCGACACCGCCCTGGCCCACCAGCTGCAGCGTGCCCTGAATCAGCTGCAACCCGACTGGGAAGCCGCCATGGCCGTGCATCTGGGCGATGTACCCGCTCACTTTCTGGGCCGACAGATCCGCTCGGCGGTGAAATGGAGCCGTCAGGCGCTGAACACCATGAGCGCCAACGTGGAAGAATACGTGCACGAAGAAAGCCGCGCCCTGCCCGGTCGCCGGGAACTCGAGGCCACCTTCGGCGAAATCGACGAACTCCATCTGCGCACCGAACGGTTGCAGGCACGGCTCGACCAGCTTGCCACCCGCCCCCCACACGATACGGAGCTCATGTGACCCGCTTGCAACGCCTGTTCCGGATAGCCTGGGTATTTTGCCGTTATCGGCTGGATACCTTTCTGCCGCTGTCGGAACTGCCAACACCGCTCAAGGTTTTCTTCCTGCTGGCACCCTGGCACCTGTTTCCACACCCCAAAGCCAGCCGCGGCGATCGCCTGCGCATGGCCCTGGAAGAACTGGGGCCGGTATTCGTCAAGTTCGGCCAGATCCTGTCCACCCGCCGGGACCTGCTGCCCGACGACATGGCTGAAGCTCTGAAACAATTGCAGGATCGGGTGCCGCCATTTCCTGATGATCAGGCGCGTGGCATCATCGAAAAATCCCTGGGGGCACCGGTCTCGGAACTGTTTGCAGAATTCAGCCCGGCCCCGATGGCGTCGGCGTCGGTGGCCCAGGTTCACGCCGCCACCCTGCCCACCGGCCAGAAGGTGGTGGTGAAGGTACTCAGGCCCGGCATCGAGCGGGTTATCCGCCAGGATCTGGCCCTGATGTATCTGATGGCGGGGTTGTTGGAGAAGTACTGGTCGGAAGGCAAACGCCTGCACCCGGTCGATGTGGTGGCAGACTACGATTCCACCATTCACGACGAGCTGGATCTGCAGCGGGAAGCCGCCAATGCCAGCCAGTTGCGCCGCAACTTCGAGAATTCACCGCTAATTTACATCCCCTTTATCGACTGGGACTACACCCGCAAATCAGTGCTGGTGATGGAGCGTATCCACGGCATCCCCATTGCCGATGTGCCCGCGCTCAAAAAGGCGGGCGTCAATATGAAAGTGCTGGCCGAAAAAGGCGTGGAAATCTTCTTCACCCAGGTGTTCCGGGACAGCTTTTTCCACGCCGACATGCATCCGGGCAACATTTTCGTGGATGTTTCCAACCCCGCCGACCCCAAGTACATCGCCATCGACTTTGGCATTGTTGGCACCCTGGCGCCTGACGACCAGAGCTATCTGGCCCGCAACCTGCTGGCGTTTTTCCGCCGGGATTACCGACAGGTGGCCCAACTGCATATCCAGTCGGGCTGGGTACCGCCGGACACCCGGGTGAATGAATTCGAAGCCGCGATCCGCACGGTCTGCGAGCCGATTTTTGAACGGCCACTGAAAGACATTTCCTTCGGCCACTTCCTGTTGCGCCTGTTCCAGACCGCACGGCGGTTCAACATGGAGGTGCAACCGCAACTGGTGTTGCTGCAGAAAACCCTGCTGAATGTGGAAGGCCTGGGCCGCCAACTGTATCCGGATCTGGATTTGTGGAGCACCGCCCAGCCGTTCCTGGAAGACTGGATGCGCAAGCGCATCGGCCCCTCCGGGCTGGTAAAAGCGCTGCAAAGTCACCTGCCCTCCTGGCTGGAACAGTCGCCGGAAATGCCACAATTGATCCACGATGCGCTGCTGCAACTGCGCTCCGGCGGGCCTACGGATGAGCAGAATCGTGCTACGCTGGCGCTGATACAAGAGCAACAGCAGCGCAGAGAGCGGCGCTGGCGACGGGGCTTCATCGCCCTGATTCTGGCCGCTGCGGCACTGGCGGGCGGCCAGCCGGAAGCCCGGGACTGGCTCGAGGCACTCCCCCCGTGGAGCTGGGCATTGCTGGCGGGCGCCACGGTGCTAATGCTGCGGGGCAGCCGCTGAACAATCGAATTTCTGGATCGAAAAACATGCAAGAGAGCACCAACGCCAGCCCCGGGTGGCTGGATGAAATAGCCTGGACGGCCGATGGCCTGGTACCCGCCATCGCCCAGGACGCCAACAACGGCGACATTCTGATGATGGCCTGGATGAACCGGGAATCCCTGCAGTTAACGGTGGAAGAAGGCCGGGCGGTTTACTGGTCACGATCCCGCGGCAAACTGTGGCGCAAGGGCGAAAGCTCCGGCAATCAGCAAGTGCTGAAAGACATCCGGCTGGATTGCGACGCCGATGTTATTTTGCTGAAAGTGGAACAAAAAGGCGGTATTGCCTGCCATACCGGAAGGCGCAGCTGCTTTTATCGCAACCTGCAAGACGGCCAATGGACAACCACAGATCCGGTTCTGCAGGATCCGGACACCCTATACGGCAGCAAGTGAGGAGATTTTCCTGTGAGTGATGTACTCGAACGCCTGGCCCAGGTACTGGAAGCCCGCAAGGAGGCCAATCCGGACACCTCCTATGTAGCCAGTCTGCACGCCAAGGGCCTGAACAAGATTCTGGAGAAGGTGGGCGAGGAATGCACCGAAACCCTGCTGGCGGCCAAGGATGCCGAGCACTCCGGTGACACCCGGGCGGTGGTTTATGAAACCGCCGACCTGTGGTTCCACAGCATGGTGATGCTGTCCCGGCTGGAGCTGGGGCCACAAGATATTATCGACGAACTGGCCAGCCGGTTTGACCTGTCCGGCCTGGAAGAAAAAGCATCCCGCCAGCCGTAAGGGAGTACCCCCAAGGTGGATTTCCGCCCGGGGTCACGGTTGGCGTACAATAGAGTCTATCAGCAACACTTGAATGAGGGTCCCTCATGGGCATCAGTATCTGGCAACTCCTTATCGTACTCGGCATTGTTATCCTGCTGTTCGGAACCAAGAAACTGCGCAACATCGGCACGGATCTCGGTGGCGCCATTCGAGGGTTCAAAAAATCCATGAGTGACGAGGAAGACAAAACCGACGACCAGCAACCGCTGGAAAAGCAAAACGCCGAACAACAGCAGGCCCAAGCGGAAGAGAAGCCCCGGGAAAAACAAAGCTGAGCCTATTGAATGTTCGACATCGGCTTTCTTGAACTGCTTATCTGCGGCGTTATCGCATTGCTGGTACTCGGCCCTGAGCGGCTGCCCACAGCTGCCCGCGCTGCGGGCCGCTGGATGGGCGCGGCCCGGCGCCTGGTCGGCCAGTTCACCAGTGAACTTGACCGGCAACTGAAGGCCGAGGAGCTGAAAGAAGAGCTCCGCAAAGCTGGCGACATTGGCCTGGACGACGTTGAGAAAACGGTCAAGGGGGCTCTGGACGAAGCCAAAAAGTACGAAAACATGATCGTGCCGGACTATCACGGCCGCCGGTCTGGCAATAAAGCGTCACCATCGGCAACCCAGGAATCACCGTCTGCCAGCAACGAGTCGGCCGCACCGGCGGAACCTGCCGCTGGCACCTCCCAGGACAGTACACCGGATAATCGTTCATGAGCGCCACACCGAACGGCAATCACACCTCCGCCGAACAACCAGAAATGCCGCTGATCGAGCATCTCCTTGAGCTGCGTAACCGGCTGCTGAAAATGGTGCTGGCGGTGGTGATCTGCTTCGCCGTCATCTACCCCTTTGCCAACGATCTGTACCTGCTGTTGTCCCAGCCCCTGCGGGACTTACTGCCAGTCGGCCAGACCATGATTGCCACCGACATCACCTCGCCCTTCTTTGCACCGCTGAAGCTGGCGCTGGTGTTATCGGTGTTCGCGGCCATTCCGATCATTCTCTATCAACTCTGGAGTTTTATAGCGCCGGGGCTTTACGCCCACGAAAAACGGCTGGCGTTCCCGCTGTTGTTCACCTCGGTACTGCTGTTCTACGCCGGTGCTGCCTTTGCCTACTTTGTGGTGTTTCCACTGGTGTTCGGCTTTTTCACCGCCATCGGCCCCGAGGGCATTGTCGAGCTGCCCGACATCAGCAGTTACCTCAACTTCGTGCTGAAAATGTTTTTCGCGTTCGGTATCGCCTTCGAGATACCGATTGCCACGGTGCTGCTGATCATGACCGGCGCCACCACACCTAACGATCTGGCCGCCAAGCGCCCTTACGTGGTGGTGGCCTGCTTTATCATCGGTATGCTGCTGACTCCGCCAGACATCATCTCGCAAACCCTGCTGGCGGTGCCCATGTGGATACTGTTCGAGTTCGGCATACTGTTCGGGCGGCTGGTTAACCGGGATCGCGAGGCCCGAGCCGAGCCCGATAGCCAATGAATCTGGCCCTGATCGGCGATGATGACTTTCTCAGCCCTGAGCGGGTTCGACTGACCGGGCGGCGCCTTGAGCATCTGAAAACGGTACTTCGCGCCACCACCGGCGACCGGATTCCAGTGGGCCGGGTGAATGGCCTGATGGGCCATGGCCAGATACTGAGCCTAACCGAATCCGAAGCCGAATTGGCCGTAACCCTCGACCAGCCAGCCCCGCCGCCGTTGCCGTTGACCCTGGTGCTGGCCATGCCGCGGCCAAAAATGTTCCGCCGGGTACTGCAAACCTGTGCCGCACTGGGGGTGAAGGATCTGTGGCTGATCAACAGCTACAAGGTGGAAAAGAGCTTCTGGCAAACACCCTGGCTTTCGGATGAGAACCTGCAGGAAAACCTGACCCTTGGTCTGGAACAGGCAAAAGATACCCTGATGCCGACGGTGCACATCCGCAAACTGTTCAAGCCCTTCGTGGAAGACGAATTACCGGCCCTGATTGCGGGCAAACAGGCGCTGGTCGCCCACCCCGGCACCGACCGCCCCTGCCCCACCCACCTCAACCAGCCCGCCCTGCTGTGCATCGGCCCGGAAGGCGGCTTCACCCCCTACGAAGTCGGCAAGCTGGCCGAAGCTGGCTGCCAGGGCGTACACCTGGGCCCGCGAATCCTGCGGGTGGAAACCGCAGTGCCGGTGCTGGTGAGCCGCCTGTTTGACGCCTGCGTGTGAGCCGAATGCTATCACGGTTGAGATAGACTCCGCTTGCTCCAAATTTACGCCACAAAATGCACGTTGAACTTCAAAAATTCAACATGAATTTGACGCCATGATATGCTCAAGATCAACCTGAAAACCTAAAAGGCTGAGCCATGATCCGCTGTCATCTTGCTCGCATGATGGGCGAGCAAAAAATGCGTATCGCCGACGTTGCCAGAGAAACTGGCCTGAGCCGCGCGACAGTAACCCTACTCTACAGGGAGACGGCACAAAAAGTTGACCTATACGCCTTAGAACAAATCTGCACGTTGTTCAATTGTGGTGTTGGCGACCTGCTGGAGTTGGTGCCAATCTCAAATGACCAAGGAGTGGCCTGATGGCATCTGAAGCAGATACCCGAGCAAATTATATTGATCCTGCATTACGGGCAGCACACTGGCAACCTAGCAATATCATTCGGGAACATTACTTCACTGACGGTAGAAAGATGGCCGGAGGTGTACGTGGGCGACGTTGCTTCGTGGATTACCTGCTTCACAAAGACAACCGCTATCTAGCTGTTGTAGAGGCCAAAAAAGAATCCGAGCATCCAACCAAAGGCCTACAACAAGCCATTGACTATGCGAACAAACTTCGCGTTCGTTTCGTCTATTCCAGTAACGGCAAACAAACCTACGAACTCGATCTGGAAACAGGCAAAGGAGACTACATTGAGTTTTACCCAACGCCTGCTGAGTTGGAAAGGCGTTATGCCGGAGAAACAACAGATTTAAGTCAGGAGTTAAGAAACGTCCCTTTCCATTTAGAAGGGGCCATGCAGCCACGTTATTACCAAGAGCTGGCTGTTCATGCCGCTACCGATGCCATCGGTCAAGGCAAATCCCGCATTCTGCTCACACTGGCCACCGGTACAGGTAAAACCTTTATCGCCTTTCAAATCGTTCACAAAGTTTTTCAGGCTCGCTGGAACCGTGACCAACCTGGCTCACGCAGGCCACGGGTATTGTTTCTGGCTGATCGTAATATCTTGGCTGACCAAGCCATTAACACCTTCAACCCCTATGAAAAAGACCTGATCAAAATCAACGGGGAAGAAGTGCGTAAACGCAACGGTGTGGTGCCAACCAATGCCCACATATTTTTCGCGATCTATCAGGCGATTGCGGAAAGGGAAAACATCGATGGCTATTACAAAGCCTACCCCAAGGATTTCTTTGATCTGGTGTTGATTGATGAATGTCACCGTGGTGCTGCCAATGAAGCGGGCTCCTGGCGAGCCATTCTCGATCACTTCAGTAGCGCCGTGCATCTGGGGTTAACAGCTACCCCAAAACGCACAGACAACGTGGACACCTATGAATACTTTGGTCAGCCTGCTTATGTCTATTCACTAAAAGACGGTATCAATGATGGCTTCTTGACTCCCTACCGGGTTAAGCGCGTGAGAACCAATCTGGATGAATTGGTGCTCACCAAAGATGACGTGATCGTCGAAGGTGAATCTGGCCAGGATTTGTATCAGGTCGAAGACTACGACCGCAAAATTATTGTTGATGAGCGCACCGAACTGGTCGCCAAAGCCATCTTACAAAACATCAACCCGCTGGAAAAAACCATCGTCTTTTGTGAGAACCAAAACCACGCGCTGACCATGCGCGACATGATTAATAAATACAAAGCCGTAAAAGACCCGCATTACTGTGTACGAGTCACCAGCGACGAAGGCAAGGTCGGCCGCGAACTGCTGGAAAAATTCCAGGACAACGACAAAGACATCCCAACCATTATTACCTCATCACAAATGCTCACTACCGGTGTCGATGCCCGCAATGTCCGCAATGTGGTGCTGGATCGAACCATCGGCTCCATGGTGGAGTTCAAACAGATTGTGGGGCGAGGTACCCGAGTTTTTGATGGTAAGGACTACTTCACCATCGTGGATTTTCGGGGTGCGACCAATAACTTTTATGATGAGGAATGGGATGGCGAGCCCGAAGCTCCGGAGCCAGGCGGAACCCGAGAACCGACACCGCCACCCTACACGCCAGAGCCGCCCGAAGGCGGCGACGGGCCGGAACCAGAGCCAGGTGAGCCGTGCCCAAGGTTAAAGGTAAAACTTGGCAAGCACCGCGAGCTCAAGGTCATCGATATTGAAACCCGTTATATCGACGAAAATGGCAAGCCTCTGACTATTCAGGAGTTTGTTGAACGGTTAATTCAACAACTGCCGGGCCTATTCACAAGCATTGATGAGCTTCGGGATATCTGGTCAGACCCAGACCTTCGCGAACAACTCTTGGCCAACCTGCTACAGGCTGGCTTTGATAAAGAACAGCTCTCGACCCTGCGCCGGATGTTCGAAGCCGACGACTGCGACATGTTCGATCTACTGGCGTTTTTAGCCTTTGAACAACCCATGGCTACCCGTAAATCACGAGCGGAAGCAGTGCGAGCGAATAACGCCTTCTTTGACCAGTACCAACAGGAAAAGGCCAAGCAATTCCTGCATTTTGTTCTGAACCGCTACGAGCAAACGGGCGTTACAGAACTGGCGCGTGAGCGCCTGCCAGCTCTGATTGAGCTATCCGGCCTCGGCACCACTAAAGATGCCTCCATGGCCTTTGGTGGCAAACCTGCTCAATTACTCGCTGCCTTCAAACAACTACAACACCAGCTGTACCACGTGAGCTAACCAATGGAACTAACTTTCTCACTATCGCATTCATTTACAGATGAACAATCACTGAGAATAGACAAGGTGGCAACTCTCATTGGTGAAAACGGATCTGGTAAATCTAGCGTACTTCAATCGATATTTGCTGAGGGTCTAAAGGAAAATCATGCACGGCCATTTCGAACCATTTGCTTTTCATCTGGACAAAACGAATCTTTTTCAAAAGGCTTTAACAAGTATGTGAAGAAAACTAGAAGGCAAGGCCGAACCATGAGTTTGGCTTCATTCTACTTTGACAAGTCATGGTCAAAGCTCGTCATTTTTCTAGCTACAGCTTTAGTCAGAGATGGAAAAACTCGCATATTTCTTAAAGACAAAGGCTATGCAGCTGAAAGTAACGACATTAATCGAGACGATATATCAACTAAGCTTTCTTTCAAGTTTAAAATCGACAATCGATATACGCTGCGGGTACAGGGTGCCTTAAAGAAAGAGGAAATTGGTGAAAAAGGAACTTTAAGGCAGGGGCCATTTCATCGGTCCCTGGAAAGTTTTATTGAGAAAATTGTAGACCCCAATTTTAATTTTGAAAGTAAGCTAGATGCCATACTGATCGAGCTAACAGCTTCCGATTTATTAGCGGTGAAATTTGCAAAGGTAGACCCAGAGGCTGATGTTAATGAGCAAGATTTTGGAGATGACCCGTCCATTAGTTTCTTCGCCCAAGCAGTTAATGCGGGCTTTATAAATAAGTGGAGTTTTCAACTCCGATTTGAGAACGGATTAGAGCTGGACGATCTCAGCGATGGAGAATACCAGCTCCTATTCTTGTATGCGCTAATCGATCTGTTCGACACTGAGAATACCCTGTTCCTCTTCGATGAAGCAGACTCACACCTTCACTATAAAAACGTCGAAAAGCTATGGGCGCTTCTCCACAGCATCCAAGGTCACGCCATTACCACTACACACTTACTCGATTCCATTTCAGCCAAAGAGAATCGTATTGAACACCTTAAAGTGGTTGAAAAAGGCAGGATCAGTGAGGACAACAAAATCAAGCAATTGATCAATCGCCTGAGTGTACTGTCCCGCGCCAAATCGGTGGAATTTGAGGTCTGTGGCAAGCTACCGAACATCGCCTTACTAGATGATTACAACGATTGGATTATTTTTACCAAACTTGCGGCACGTGCAGGGCTAGATATAAACCGTCTAGCCGCTGTGCATGCCATGAAAAAGTCATCCAGCTACGCTACTGCTAACGAAACTTTTGGCAAGGGCAAGATTGATTGGCTCCACGGCCTAAGCAAGATCGAATCCCCCTTGGTCACAACCCAAATTTTTATGATTTGTGATCGGGATGAGGCCGCCCTCGATTGGAATGCCGCCAATGGCGTTCAAGTGAACGGCCAAGTGTACCGCGACTTGCTGAACGCCATTCGCTGGCCGCAAGGCATGAGGGTGACACCCTATTTGCTCGCGTGGAGACGCCGCGAAATCAAAAACTATTTGCTCTCGTACTCCGCATTGGCGCACCACCATCTGCTTGGCCAAATAAACAATGGTGATATTGCGCAGCGCAATCACCTACAGCCCAATAACCCTGGCGATAACGACGATATTCGCAGGTTAAACGTCAAAGATGTTATCAACCCGCTGATTAATACCGATGGAGAGGGGTTAGACCCTGTAAAACTCCAAACTTATATCGACCTGATTCCGCCCGCTGAAATCAGCGAAGACATCACCAATATGTACAATTTCATTATCGGAAAACTCTAAGCATGTCACTACAACAAAAAATTGACCGTATTACCGACATCCTACGCCGCGACGATGGCATCAGTGGTGCCATGCATTACACGGAGCAGACCTCTTGGGTCTTGTTCCTGAAGTTTCTCGATGATTACGAATCTGAAAAAGAAGACGAAGCGGTATTGTCCGGCAAAGACTATCAACCGGTATTGGATGACGAGCATCGCTGGGCAAGCTGGGCCTGCCCTAAGGCGGCTGATGGCAAACTGGACCTTGCACGGGCAAAGACCGGGGATGACCTCACCGATTATGTCAATAAGCAGCTATTCCCCTACCTGAAAAGCTTTGCCAATGCCACCGCAACGGGCGCAGATCCAAAATCTTTCACCTACAAAATTGGCGCTATCTTTCAATACCTGGACAACAAAGTCGCTTCTGGCCATACCCTGCGTGAAGTGCTGGATATTGTGGATAGTCTGAACTTCCAATCCGAGTCTGATCTGTTTGAACTTTCATTAGTGTATGAAGGTTTATTGCAAAACATGGGCGATGCCGGTGGTTACGCCGGTGAGTTTTATACCCCGCGCCCTGTGGTGCGCGCGATGGTGCAAGCCATTGACCCGAAACCCGGCGAGACGATTTACGACGCGGCAGCCGGTTCCTGCGGATTTTTGGTTGAAGCCTTTGAGCACCTGAAAACTAAAAAGAGCCAACTCTCCACCGAGCAGTGGAATTTTATTCAGCGCGACACCTTCTTCGGGTTTGAGAAAACATCGCTGGCTTACGTGATGGGCATGATGAACATGATTTTGCATGGCATCGAGTCACCCAACTTGTTCCGTGGTAATACACTAACCCAGAATATTCGCGATATTCAGGAAAAAGACCGTTACAACATTATCCTGGCTAACCCGCCCTTTGGCGGTAAAGAGAAATCGCAAATTCAGCAAAACTTCCCCATCCAAAGTAATGCCACTGAGTTGTTGTTTTTACAGCACTTTATGAAAACCCTAAAAAGTGGTGGAAAGGCCGCGATTGTGGTGCCAGAAGGCGTACTGTTCCAAACCAATAGTGCGTTTAAACAAGTCAAACAAGAGCTGCTCGAAAACTTTAATCTGCACACCATTTTAAGCTTGCCCGCTGGCGTATTTTTGCCGTATTCAGGGGTTAAAACTAACGTTCTGTTTTTTGAGCGCAGCGGCGGTACCAGCGATGTCTGGTACTACGAATGTGAGCCTGAGCAAAAGCTCACCAAAAATAAACCTATTACCGATGACCACTTAAAAGAGTTTGTTGAGCTGTATAACAGCAGAGAAACCTCCGGTCGTTCCTGGACTGTTTCAGCCAGTAAACTTGCTGAAGACTATGACCTATCCGCCAAAAATCCAGCCAAACAGAAAGATGCCGAGCATTTAGCACCCAGAGACATCCTTAAGCAGATCCGCACAAAAGAAAAGCTGGTGTCTGGGCTGTTGGATGAAATTGAAGATCTGTTGACGGAGAAGTAATCATGCAGCAGGTTTTGTATAAATTACCGGATGGGTGGAGCTGGAGAAAGCTAAGTGAATTAGCTAAGACAACCAGCGGGGGCACTCCATCACGCTCAAATAAGCATTATTGGGGAGGCTCAATTCCCTGGGTAAAATCTGGAGAGTTAGGTGATAGCAGAGTTGAAAAAAATGAAGAATTTATTACCGAACTAGGGTTAAAAAATTCCTCAGCAAAACTTTTTCCAAAGGAAAGCTTGTTGCTTGCCTTATATGGAGCAACAGCGGGTAAGCTTGGGGTTTTAACTTATGATGCCGCGACTAATCAAGCGGTTTGCTGCATAAATCAAGATGACCAGTTATTGGCAAGAGATTTCTTACGTTACTATTTGCTATCTCAAAGAAAAAAGATCATCGAAGATAGCTTTGGTGGAGCGCAGCCAAATATTAGTCAAGCTTATGTCCGTGAAATCGACATTCCTACACCACCACTGACGGAACAAAAACGCATAGTCGAAAAACTCGATGCACTGCTCACCCGCATCGACACAGCTATTGAGAATTTACAGGAAAGCATCAGATTGGCTGATGCGCTGTTTAGCTCAGCACTTAATAGAGTCTTCAATCCTTCAGGAACTAAAGTCAATTTTGATAGTTGCTATGGCTTACCTGAAGGTTGGGATTGGCGAACTGTCAATGATTTAAGTACAAAAATTCAATATGGGCATACTGCTAAAGCGGCAGATAAAGGCAATGCACAATTTCTTCGTATCACAGATATCCAAGACAATAATATTGATTGGCTAGGAGTTCCTTTTGTTGATCTCAAGGAGAAAGAAATCGAAAAGTATGCTCTTAAAGATAATGACCTTGTTTTCGCTCGTTCTGGTGCAACAGCAGGAAAGTCCATCCTCATAAAGGAACCGCCCCGAAATGCAATATTTGCCTCATATCTAATAAGAATTGTTCCAGATAAAGAAACAATCCAGCCTGAGTATTTAGAATTGTTTTTTAAATCTCCTGCTTACTGGGATATTGTGAAAGCAAATGCTGCCGGGGCAGCCCAGCCAAACATAAATGGTACCAAATTGGGTGAGTTCAAAGTCCCCACACCAAGTATGGAAATACAAAAACGTATTGTTGATGAAATGTCGAGTCTTTCTGCTCGTGTAACTGAATTAAAGAAAGAACTTAGAGACAAGGTTTATTTTATAGAGTCCGCAAAATCATCAATTCTCAATTCCGCTTTTAAAGGCGAGCTCTAAGGAGGGAGTATGAGAGGTGGTCAGACTAAAAATGCCGCGTTAACAACCGCCCTGGCCTTTCATTACCAAGTGCTGATTGGCTTGGAAAAGTGCTTTGCATTGGAAGAAGGTCAATCTATTTGGTTTGAAAAAGACGGTGATGTGAGCCTTATTTCCCCTAATACTTTAACTTCATCTCAAACGGAAGTGAAAGACTATTCGGCAGCACTTACTGACCACCATGAAAACTTCTGGAAAACACTTAAGAACTGGCTAGCTACCGAGTTCGATCACACCCAATATGGTGTTTTGGTACTGCATACCACACAGGCTTTTGGTTCAACAACCCAGTTGAAGGATTGGAACACTCAAACTGCTGATCAACGTTTACAAGTATTGAAAGATATTTATGCAGAACGCACTAATGAACAGCTTAATTCTGAGAAGCCTTCAGACATTATCAAACTACAAAAAACCGTGATGGCTTGTAGTGAAGCTCTGCTAAAAAGTGTACTTGGTAAAGTGACCTTGTTTACCGAAGCCGATAACGCACAGAATTTAGAACAATGTATTTTGGCTAAACCTGTAGGCATTCCAAAAAATAATTTAAGCAGTTACCTCCAGGGGCTAGTTGGTTTTGTGTATGCGCAGGCAACGCAGCATTCATGGAGTATTAGCCAGCTGGCTTTTAGGGCTAAGTGTGAAGAGTTAACAGCTCTTTTATGTAAAAGGGAATTTACTTTCCCAGTATTCTCAGGCTATGAAGCATCAGATCTTGAGGTGGAACTACATCAAGATAAACTTTTTGTTCAAAAAATAGCTGAGATAGAGCATCACGCAATGATCCCCGATGCCATAGGTAATTGGCTAGAGTTGCAAAACTCATTTTTAGAACAGCTTGATGAATACCCCTTGTATAAAGATAAAACGGTAACTTATCAAAATCAATTGGTAAAAAAATACAAGCTTGCGTATTCAAGTGCTCAACTTGAGTCGGTTGATGCAATTAAAAGCTCAAAGTTACTTTACAACAAGACCATGCAAGAACATCCACTCAACATGGGTAATGATATTCCGCCAATTGAATATAAAAATGGCCTGATCCATGACGCCATGGACGATGAGGAGCGAGATTTAAAATGGAGGGTTGAGCCATGAGCAGTATCGTTGATGCCCTATACGAATTAAAGTACAACCCGTTTGAGTATGGGCCATACTTGGCCTCTTTTTATACGGCCCTAGAGGAATCCGAGAACAATTTGTTGCTTGCCCAGTTGGTCATACCGCTTTGTAGCCATCCGATATACAGCCATAAGTTGTTAAACTCGAACAAGCGAAGCTCTATCTGGTCTGTATTTGACGACAGAGCAAAACTCTATGATCTACAAGAGCGGATTGAAGGGTTTCAAACCCTTACAGAGCAGTGTATTCAATATTGTTTAGTCAACGATTGGTTATTCGTTAATGAGCAGCGGTTATCCCTAACTAAATGTGATGAGGCTGTCTCCGGCTTTATCACTAAAAAGAGTGCAGAAAGGTTAGGCCAGTTATTTAGTGGTCACTCAGTGGTCGAGATTTATGCGTTTTTAGGAGTGAAACCGCGATGAAAACACTTATTCATGAAATAGGCGTGATTGACAAGCAAGGTCTTAAACACCCTGTTAATTTTCAAGCTGGGCTCAATGTGGTTACCGGTAAATCATCAACCGGTAAAAGTGCCTTAATTGAAATTTTTGATTATTGCTTTGGCAGCGATGAGAACACCATTCCAAAAGGTGTGATTACAAACAGTGCTGCAATTTACTATGTTGCGCTTGCTGTTAATGAACAAGATATGGTGATTGCCAGAGACCCCAATCTTGCAACAAAAGCATTTTTCCGTCGTGTTGACGCATTCGATTCGGAAGAGATTGATCGCGAATATTTTAGTTCTAGCTATTTTCGTCCGTTAAACGAGTTTAAGAAGCATTTGAGAGACTTTTTCCTAGATATTGATGATGTTGATGAATCTTTAGCCGCGAGAGCTAACAGGAGATTTAATCAAAAAGCACCTACACCATCGGTGCGTAGTTTTACATCTTTTATGCTTCAGCATCAAAACTTGGTTGCCAATAAGCATGCGTTATTTTATCGATTCGATGAAAAGGAAAAGCGCGATCAGGCAATTGAACATACAAAGATATTTTTAGGACTTGTCGATCAAAAGTTCTTTCACTTATCACAAGAAAAAGAGCGGTTAAGCACGGATGTAAAACGTTTAGAACGGCAAAAAGAAACCAATAAACGCACATCAGAAAGCTACAAACAAAAAGTTGCCCCTGTATTAAGTCAGCTTTACGCTTTAATGGGTTTTAAAGATGAGCCTATATCTCTGACAAAGGTGCTCCAGCATCCTCAAGATGCAAAGGATCAGCTAGATAGCATCATAATTGCCGAGAAAATCGTTCACAGTTCCGATGCTATGACACAACGGTATGAGCAGTTGAAACTGGCGCGCAATCAAAAAACTTCTGAGTTACGAAAATTGCAGCGTCAAGCTGCATCTATTAATAAACACATCCAGGAAGAAGAGCGATTTGTTGATAATGTAAAACGCTTTAAATCACCTCAGCATGTTCATATTTCCGCCTCGGTTTGCCCATTCTGCCATACCGAAAAAGACAACTTGCGGCAAAGTGCAGAGAAGCTTCAGCAGGCTATTACGAAAGTATCGGGGAATCTTGCTCAAGCTCGTCCTATGAAAGCAAAGTTTCAATCATCTTTAATTGAAGTACAGCGTGATATAGAGATTGTTAGTAAGTTGCTAACCGATCTCAATCAACAAATAGCTGAAATTGAGAAAGTAAATCAGCAGTTAGCCGAACAGAAGAGCTTGTATGAAAGCATTATAATGCAAAAAGCCAAGCTGCTTGCACTTCTTGATACCTTAAATATGGCTGATGATGCTGAACTTGATGGAGAAATCAAAGAGTTAAAGAGGAAGCTCAAGAAGATTACTGATGCACTAAAAGAATACGATGTGCAAAAAGGTTTGGCAGCTGCATCGCTTAAGGTAAACGAATATATGGCCAGCATAGGTAGCCATTTTGAATTTGAGGCAAGCTATAAACCAATTAACCTCCATTTCTCATTTGAGACATTCGACCTTTATCATTTAACGCCCGAAAACGAAAAAATCTACCTTCGTTCAATGGGTAGCGGTGCAAACTGGCTTTATTGTCATATAACGTTATTTTTGGCTTTGCATAAGTATTTCGTTGAATTAGGTGAAAAGTGTGCCATACCTTCAGTGCTTTTCTTAGACCAACCAACACAGGTATATTTCCCTAATTTTAACCGTGATAACTCTGCAACCTTCGAAGAACAAAAAGATCAAGAAGCGGCACAAAGAACGGAAAAAGAACGACCTGTCGATGAAGACATCAAGGCTGTTGAAAATCTATTCAGCCAGCTCTCGATTTATTGCAATGAACTTAAGACGAAAAATGGTTTTAGCCCGCAAATCATTGTTACCGACCATGCTGATAATCTAACTTTGGCAAATGGGGTGGAGTTTGAATCATTGGTGAATGGAAATAGATGGCGAACACGAGGCCTTATTGATCCTGTGCCTGAAAAGATAGAGGGTGCATAATGCTAAATCGCTTGAAAATCCTTCTATCTCATGATGGTGAAAACGAAGTCGTAGAATTCAAAGAAGCAAAGAGATCCTACGCCTTCGATAAAATCGGCAAATACTTTTCGGCCCTGTGCAATGAGGCTAATTTAAAGCACCTGAAACGCGCATGGCTGGTTTTCGGTGTTAAAGATAATCAGACGGTTGTTGGTAGCCAGTTTCGAACCAGCGTCAAGGATTTACAGTCGCTCAAAAAGGAAATCGCCGACAAAACCACCAACCGCCTGACTTTTGTGGATATTCACGAGGTCGATCACCCCAATGGCCGGGTATTGCTGTTCGAGGTCCCCGCCGCACCACAAGGCTTGCCCATCGCCTGGGATGGCCATTATTACGGTAGAGATGGTGAATCCCTTGGGCCGCTGAATTTGGAAGAAATTGAACGAATAAGAGCTCAGAATCGCGCAAGCGACTGGAGTGCGATGACGCTACCATCGGCGTCGATAGATGACCTTGATTCGCAAGCCATTGCGCTCGCCCGGCAAAACTTCACGCAGAAAAATCCCAGATTAACGGATGAAGCCAAACATTGGGATACTGCAACGTTTTTGAACAAATCAAAGCTAACTATCAATGGTCAAATTACTCGCACGGCCATCCTATTGTTGGGCAAGGCCGAAGCCTCCCATTTCCTGAATCCAGCATCGACCACAATAACCTGGATTCTCAAAGACAGAGACGGCATTGAGCGCGACTACCAGCACTTTGGTTGTCCACTGTTATTGAGTGTCGACGAAGTCTTTCACAAGATACGTAACCTCAAGTATCGCTACATGAGAGAGGGCACTCTGTTTCCCGAGGAAGTAGATCAATACGACCCGTACATAATTCGTGAGGCTCTTAATAATGCCATCGCTCATCAGGACTATGAAATGGGCGGTAAAGTTACATTGATCGAATTCGAAGATGGCCGGTTATGCTTCAGTAACTTGGGGCAGTTTATTCCCGGGTCTGTAGAGTCCGTCATTCAATCAGACGCGCCAGAAAGTCGCTATCGTAATCGATTCCTCACCGATGCCATGGTTAACCTGAACATGATCGATACCATTGGTAGCGGGATTCGAAAGATGTTTGTTATCCAGAAAAACCGTTTTTTCCCTTTACCCGAGTATCAATTGAAGAATAACCGGGTAGAGGTAACGATTACCGGGCGAGTGGTGGACATGGCCTACGCCAGAAAACTGGCTGAGTATCCAGATCTTACCCTTGAGGACATCATGCTGCTTGACCGGGTACAAAAACGAAAGCCACTGACCGATGACCAGGCCAAGCATCTAAAATCATTAAGACTCATCGAGGGGCGCAAGCCAAACTTCCATATTTCAGCCCAACTGGCCGACCATAGTGGCGAGCGCGCTCAGTACATTCGCAATAAAGCCTTTGACGACCAACACCACAAACAACTCATTCTCGAGTATCTGGACAAGTTTGGCACGGCCAAACGGGTAGACATTAACACGCTTCTATTAGACAAACTTCCCGGTGTTTTGAGCCCCAGCCAAAAGGAACACAAGATCAAAAACCTGCTACAAGCCTTGAAGCACGAGGGTTTGATCCAGACAAAGGGCAAACTATGGCAAATGTCTAAAGACGTCTAGATTAGACATTTCTAGACATTTTATGAGCCCCGATTCAGAGAACATGCTCTCAGCATTAACTAGCGCGCTTTTCCCAAAGCTTGACGATCGGCGTAATCACCGCCACCAACACCGCGCCCGCCAGCAAACCGAACACGCCGTCGCCGAGGGTGGTTACGATCACCGCAGGTACACCAGACAGGGTATCCGCCAGCTGATGAATGGCCTGATAAACCGCGGGGATACCGTGGGTAAGGATGCCGCCGCCCACCAGAAACATAGCGATGGTGCCAACGATGGCGAGGGTTTTCATCATTCGCGGAGCCAGCCAGAGCAGCGCCTGGCCGGTGTTTTGCGCCAGCGCACTGGTCTTTTTGGCCAAATACAGGCCTGCGTCGTCCAGTTTGACGATCCCGGCCACCAGGCCATACACGCCCACAGTCACCATCAACGCTACCACCGTCAGCACCCCGACCTGAACCTTGAAGTCGCTCTGGGCCACGGTGCCCAGTGAAATCGCAATAATCTCCGCCGACAGGATAAAGTCCGTGCGTATGGCGCCCCGGATCTTGTCTTTTTCCATGGCCTTCAGATCGACATCCGGGCTCTTCAGGGCTTCCCACAGCTCCTGGCGGTGCGCCTGCGCCTCGGCCCGATGCAGGAATTTGTGCACCAGCTTTTCAAACCCCTCGTAACACAGAAAGCCGCCGCCGAGCATCAGCAACGGAGTGATCAGCCAGGGCGCAAAGACGCTGATGGCCAGTGCCGCCGGTACCAGAATGGCCTTGTTGATGAAGGAGCCCTTGGCCACCGCCCAGACCACCGGAATTTCCCGGGCGGCGCGCACACCGGTCACTTGCTGGGCATTCAGCGCCAGATCGTCCCCAAGAACACCGGCCGTCTTTTTGGTGGCAGCCTTGGTCATCACTGCCACGTCGTCCAGGACAGCAGCAATGTCGTCAAGCAATACAAGCAGGCTGGAACCGGCCATAAACTCTTCCTTAGTTCGAATGAAAACAGGCCGAAAGTTTACGGAAAGCGGCTGCCGGAGAACAGTTTCCAGTGCTCAGAAACTCAGCGAATGATGCCCATCGCCTCAGCCGCAATCCGGTTTTTTAACGGCGACAACTGGTTCAGCCAGCGCATGCCGGTGTTGCGCAGCCAGCGCACCGGCAGCTCATCCCGGGCAAACAGCTGCTTGAAGCCTTCCATGGCCGCCATCATAGTCAGATTCTCGCCCTTGCGGCGGCGCTGATAGCGACCAAGCACACTGGGCTCGGCAGGCGATAGCCCGAGCGCTCTGGCCCGGGCGAGTTCATCCAGCAGAGCAATCACATCGCCATAGCCGAGGTTGGCCCCCTGTCCTGCCAGGGGGTGGATGGTGTGGGCGGCGTCGCCCACCAGGGCCAGCCCCGGGGCGACGTAATCCTTGGCGTGGCGCTGGCGCAGAGGAAAACAGAAACGCCGGGAAACCTGCTGTACAGCCCCCAACTGCTGCTCAATGGCCGTTTCCAGCGACTGGCGGAAGGCGTCGTTATCCAGCGCCATCAGGCGCCGGGCCTCGGCGGTATCCTGAGACCAGACAATGGAGCAGTAATGCTCGTCACCAGATTCGCTTCCCAGGGGCAGAAACGCCAGTGGGCCTGTGCGAGAGAAGGATTGCCAGGCGGTAAACTGATGGGGTTGGGCGGTGCGGACGGTGCAGACAATGGCCTGCTGATCGTAATCCCACTCGCGGGTAGCCAGCCCGGCCCACTGGCGCAAACGGGATTGACCACCATCGGCGCCAATCACCAGCCCGGCCTCGAGCACCCGGCCATCCTCCAGCTGCAGCGGGGAACCGGGCTGCCAGGACTTCACCCGGACGCCATCCAGCAAAGTGACATCACTGGCCAGCAGCTCGGTCATCAAGGCACGCACCAGCGCCCGGTTCTCAACAATCGTTCCCAGAGACTTGGCATGCAGTTCGGCCGCATCAAACTGGATGCGGCCGGTACCTTCGGCGTCCCAGACTGTCATACTCCGGTAGCTGCAGTGCCGGCCCGCCAGCACATGGCGCCAGGCATCCAGCTGCGCCAGCAATTGCTGACTGGCCAGGGAAATCGCGCTGACCCGGGGTTCGAAGTCCTCCACGCCCTGCACCGATGCCGCCGGTTCAATCAAGGCATCCCGGCCTGCGCCCTCCACCAGTGCGGTGTGCCAGCCCTGCCGGGCCAGGCCCAGCGCCAGAGCCGAACCGATCATACCGCCACCAACCACCACCACATCAAATGCAGGCATTTCACCGGCCTCTGCTGTCATTCCTGCGTGCCTCTTATCTGCTCTCGGACGAACTGTGATCGGCCACCACCGGCCGTCGGCCGCCCACGCCCATGGCGTTGCGGGCAAACCAGCGTTTGGCGCCCGGCACCAGGTCGAGCCCCAGCAAACCGGCATCCCGGGCCACCGCCAGCGGTGCCGGTGCCGCTCCGAAAATGCGGATCAGGGAATCGGAAAAGCGTACGGTTTGCTGCCAATCCTGTTGGTGATGGCGATGATACGCTGCCAGCACCCGCATATCCCCCGGCGACTGATGCTGCAAACTGGCCAGGCGGAACTGCTCCATCAGCGTCATCAGCCCCCTGAGCGCCAGATTGAACCCCTGCCCCGCCACCGGATGCAAAGCGTGAGCGGCGTTACCCACCAGCGCCACACCAGAACGAACCGGCTGGTCGATGGTGGTCAGTTTCAGCGGGTAGTGATGACATTGCCCCATCCGGGTAAAGCGGCCCAGCCGCCAGCCAAAGCGCTGCTGCAAAGCCTGGCATTGCTGCTGCTCGGTCAGGCCAAGCATCCGTTCAAGCTCCCGGTCATCCAGCGTCCACACCAGAGCAGACTGATGCCCGGGTTTTTCGGGTGAGCCGTGGGGCAGCAATGCCATCGGCCCGGCATCGGTAAAGCGCTCATAGGCGGTAAACTGATGGCTGTCACTGGTGGTGACGTTGGCAATCAAGGCGTTCTGGCCATAGTCCCGGGTGCGGGCAACAAAGCCCAACTTTTCCCGCAGGCCCGATCGCCCACCATCGGCCACCACCAGGCAACGGGCCGTCAGGCTCTGGGGCTCGCCGTTGTGTTCCAGATCCACCCGCACGCCATTCACCAGCGGCTCCATATGGACAACGGCCGCCGGTGCCCGCCAGCTCACTGCGGTATTGGACAAAGCCCGCATCAGGCAGAGCCCCATCCAGCGGTTATCCGCCACATAGCCCAGCGCATCCTGCTGATGCTCCTCGGCATGCAGCCGGGTGGCCCCAAATCGGCCACGGTCAGACACATGAATATGGCGGATGGGGGTGGCGTGTGCCGCCAGTTGCGGCCACAGGCCCAGCTCCTCGAAAATCAGCCGTGAGCCCCATGCCAGAGCCGTTGAACGAGCATCATAACTGGGCTGATAGTCCTCTGGCAGCGCATCGGGTGACAGCGGAAAGGCTTCCACTACCGTCACTCGCAAGGCGGGCACCATGCGCGCCAGCGCCAACGCCAGAGTTGCACCGGCAAGCCCGCCGCCGGCAATCACTACATCGCTATCCCACCGGTTGTTAGCCACAGCCCTAATCCGCCATCAGTGCTTCTATCTCGTCCGTTGTTTTGGGGACGCCTTCGGTCAGATTGCGACAGCCCTCTTTGGTGACCACCACATCATCTTCTATACGAATGCCAATGCCCCGCCACTTTTCTTCCACATCGGTATTGGTGGGGCTGATGTACAGGCCTGGCTCTATGGTCAACACCATACCCGGCTCCAGCAGACGCCAGGCATCACCCACCCGGTAATCACCCACGTCATGCACATCCAGGCCCAGCCAATGCCCGGTACGGTGCATGAAGAAGGGTTTGTAGGCTTCGCTGGCCAACGCCTCTTCCAGAGTGCCGGAGAGAATACCCAGTTCAATCAGGCCCTGGGTCAGGACTTCCAGAGCCGCCTCATGGGGCTGGTTCCAGTGATTACCCGGCTTTACCGCCTCGATGGCCGCGTACTGGGCCGCCAGTACCACGTCGTACACCGCCTTCTGTTCCGGGCTGAACCGGCCACTGACCGGGAAGGTGCGAGTGATGTCAGAGGCGTAACACTCGAGTTCACAGCCAGCATCAATCAGTACCAGATCGCCATCATTCAGCGGTGCGCGGTTCTCGATGTAGTGCAAAATACAACTGTTATTACCACCGCCAACGATGGACGGATAGGCGGTGGAGCGGGCGCCATGCTCCATAAACGTATGGATGAGTTCAGCTTCCAGATGGTACTCGAAGCCGCCCTGGCGGGCCCGTTTCATCGCCCGGCAATGAGCCTCCGCACTGATCTGGCCAGCCTTGGCCATCACCCGGATCTCCGCGGGGCTCTTGAACAGGCGCATGTCGTGCAGCAAGTGTTCCAGAGCCACCAGTTCACCCGGCGGATGAGCGCCGGTACGTACCTTGCTACGCAGCACTTTCAGCCAATCCATAACCCGGCTGTCGAACGCCGGATCTTTGCCCAGCGGGTAATACACCCGGCTGCGACCTTCCAGCATACCGGGCAGAATGTCGTCGATATCGGCAATTGGGAAGGCATCATCAACCCCGTAGTGCTCAATAGCCCCCTCCGGCCCCACCAGAAAGCCGTCCCAGAGTTCTTTTTCCGGGTTACGCTCTTTGCAGAACAACACGGTTTCACCGTGTTCGCGCCCGGGGATCAGTACCAGCACAGCTTCCGGCTCACCAAAGCCGGTCAGATAATGAAAGTCGCTGTCCTGACGAAACGGATGCAATACATCCCGGTTGCGCACCCGTTCCGGAGCCGCGGGCAGAATGGCGATGCTGTCCGGCGCCATACGATCCATCAGTTTACGGCGGCGCTCGGCAAACTCTTTCATTGGAATACGGTGAGGCATGATATCTCCTGATCAGTGCAACGTGGGCGCCTGGCCTTTCGGTTTCTCCGGCTCGTTAAATTCGGTAAAGACCGCCAGAGCGCCCAGGCGCACGTATTCGGTAATCTCCAGCAACTGCTGCTCACTCTCGTCGTCAGATTCCTCGTCTTCCGACAGTTGGCTGATCGCCACCATATCCTCGATCAGCTCCCGAATCTCCTCCGGAGCTTCGCCCAGCGACGCTCCGGCGGTTACGGCCATGCCCTCCAGAAAGCCCCGCACCCAGGCAATCAAAGCCTCCAGCCGCTGCTCAATGGCGTAATCGTCGTCTGGCAGCAAAGGTTGAAAACTCATGTCCGTAGCTTGCAGCTGAGCCAGCGTCCCTGCATAGGCATTGGCCATGAAGGGCGCCAGCTCATCCGATTCTTCGGCGGTCTCTTCCGCCAATCCCATGTGTTCACGCACCGTAGCCAACCAGGCTTCGTCTTCCATACGGGCACCGGTTGCCAGCCGACCACACAGCGCACCGTGTAACTCCGAGGGGTGGCTGAACGCACGGTGGGCAGTAAACAGGTTGGCCCAACGTTCGAATTCGGCGGCCCGGGCCGCAGCGCTATCGGTTTCAGACATGAAGCAGAATATCCTTGGTGGTAAAAGCCAGTTGGCACTGGCGTCGTTGTCAGTGCCACATCCTACCATTCCACAGATATCCTGACACGAACCACCAGAACGGACTTGCATTTTCACGCCACAAATAGAAAATGTTATAACATATCAAAAGCCAGGAGATTGCCATGGGATGCCACCCACTTGTTCACCGAACCGCGTTACTGGCGGGGCTTATTATCGCCGCCTCCGGCACAGCGACCGCCAATAGCAATCCGGGAGCTCATCAACACGGCCACGCCAACCTCCAGATGGCAATCGAGGGACACAGTATCTCACTGATGCTCATGTCCCCAGCGGCCAATCTGATAGGCTTCGAACATCAACCCCATACCGACGCTGAAAAACAACAACTGAGCGACCTGGTTCGATGGGCAAGCGACACGCCGCTGATCAACACCCCGGAGCAACGATGCCTGGTCACCGATAGCCAACTGCACACTTCTTGGCCGCAGGGAGGCCACCACGACCACCATCAAGACCATGAAGAAAACAGCCACGGCGACATAGAAATATCGCAGACGCTGGACTGCCAGGGACTTGGCAATTCAGATCAGTGGTCAACACCACTGATGGCTGAATTTCCGGATATTGAACAATTGGATGTGCAGTGGGTAAGCCCGCAAGGCCAGGGAGGAACTCGCCTGGAACACCCGGCCTCAAGCTTCCGGATAGAGCACTAGTGTTCCATCCGGTGAATTCGCGAACTTACTGAGCTTCCGAGAATTCGAAGAGTTTGGCGTGGTAAAAAAGCGCCCCCAGACTTACTGGGTCTCGGTATAAGGCGCCACAGACTCTGCCACCATGGAGTAGGAAGAGTTCCCGACTTCATGCTCGGTGCGCTCAATCAACAATTCGCCCTCGATCCAGACCGGATCGTACAGCGCTTCCAGGGTGAAGCCTTCTCTATACTTCACATGGATAATCTGATTTGGAGGCGGGGGCGGTACGTGAATACAGGCGCCGTAATAGGGCACCAGGAAGAACTCAAGAATGCGCATATCATTGGTGGTTTTCAGCGGCACCACAAAACCGGGAATGCGCCCTTCAACATTGGCCATTTCTGGCACCACACGGCCAGTCATGATTTCATCCGGCAATAGCGCAGGGCCGTCCCCGTCATGCTCAATTTCCGGCAGATTCTCCAGCAGCGCCAGATCCTCGGCAGGCATCAGTTCCAGCCAGTCGATCTCACGAGCATCAGCAGCAAGCCCCTGACAGGCCAACAGAAGACCTACCAGCGCCAGACGCGCAAACAACCGGTAACTTTGAACGTTGATCAACATCGGCAATCATTCTCTCGCAATCACACCCATAACCCGCGGCATCATAGCGCGACTGAGCCAAGCGATATATGAACACTGAGCAAGAAGCCCTGAAAATGCCCAGGCTAGACCAGCCACTGGCCATCCAGACCTGCAACCTGGCCTTTCGCTGGCCGGGGCAGACCGCTGTTCTGCACTTTCCAGACATCGCACTGCCTCAGGGCCAACACCTGTTCCTTCATGGCCCCAGCGGCAGTGGCAAGAGCAGTTTGCTGGGGCTGCTGGCAGGCATGCAACGCCCGATTTCAGGCAGCATCAAGCTACTGGGCTGCCATCTCGACACGCTCTCCGCAAGCGCCCGGGATCGGTTTCGGGCAGACCACGCCGGGGTAATCTTTCAGCAATTCAATCTGGTGCCCTACCTGAGCGCCATGGCCAACACCCTGCTGCCCTGCCGGCTCTCCCGCCTGCGCAAGGAACGCTCGACCACCGCACCAGAACAAGCTGCCGAAACCCTGCTGACCCACCTGGGGATTACCCGGGATCACTGGTACCGGTATGTCGGCCAGCTGTCCATCGGCCAGCAACAACGGGTAGCCGCCGCCCGAGCCCTGATCGGCGCACCAGAGCTTATCCTGGCCGACGAGCCTACCTCTGCCCTGGATACCGACAACCGGGATCGATTTCTGGATTTACTGCTTGATCTGGCCCGAGAACGAAACAGCTCCGTGGTGTTCGTCAGCCACGACCAGGCTCTGGCCCGGCATTTTGACCAGCGCCTGAACCTGGAGGCGAGACCATGAACACTTTGCGACTGGCGTTGTCACTCACCGCAGCCAGCCTTTGGTATCGCCGCAGGGCGCTGTCCCTGATTGGCCTGACACTGACCCTGAGCATCACCCTGATGCTGGGTATCCAGTATCTGCGCACCGAGGTGCGACAATCGTTCACCAGCACCATCAGCGGTACCGACCTGATCGTCGGCGCCCGCAGTGGGCAACTGAATCTGCTGCTGTATACGGTGTTCCACATTGGCGATGCCACCAACAACATCCGCTGGTCGACCTACCAGGCGCTGCAAAACGATGCCCGCATCGACTGGCTGATCCCCATTTCACTCGGCGACAGCTATCGGGGATTCCGTGTAGTCAGCACCAACGATCAGTTTCTGGCGCGCTTTCGCTATGGTAACGATCAGCCCCTGAGCCTTACCCAAGGTGCCTGGTTCAATGATCTGTTCGACGTGGTACTGGGGGCCGATGTGGCACGCCGACTGGGCCATCAACTGGATGAACAGATCGTGCTGTCCCACGGCGGCGGACGCACCAGTTTTGCCAACCATAAGGATTTGCCGTTCCGGGTATCCGGTATCCTCAAACCCACCGGCACCCCGGTCGATCAGGCGGTGTACATCAGCCTGGATGCCATGGAAGCCATGCATGTAGGCTGGGAATCCGGCATCGCCCTGCCCGGGCGGGTGCTCTCGCCAACACAAGCCCGCGCCCGGGACTACACACCCACTGCCATCACCGCGGTGTTCCTTGGTCTGAACCAGCCGATACAGACCTTTGCCGTGCAGCGGGAACTGAACCAAAGCACTCAAGAACCACTGTCTGCCATTCTGCCGGGGGTTGCCCTCAGCGAGTTATGGCGCATGATGGGGCAGTTCGAACAAGCGCTGCTCGGCATCAGCGCGTTTGTGGTGGCAATCAGCCTGATTGGCCTGATCGCCGTGTTCCTGACCCTGCAGGCGCAACGCCAGCAGGAAATTGCGGTACTGCGGGCCACCGGCGCCTCGCCTGGCCTGATCGCCTCGCTGTATAGCCTGGAATGCGTTGGCCTGTCCCTCGCCAGCTGTCTGCTGGCCTTGCTGCTGGGTATGCTCGGTATTCTGGCGCTCGGCCCCTGGCTTCTGGAGCATTACAGCCTGAAAATCCGGCTCCGGCCACTCCGCGTGGATGAATGGGCGCTGCTGGGGGCAGTGCCTCTGGCGGCCCTCGCAGTATCGCTGTTACCGGCGTTCGCCACCTGGCGAACCGGAAAGCAACAAAGCTTCCAAAAACCGGGCCTGTGATGGTCTGCCGTAAACGGTGACACACCTCACGACTGACGCGCCATGACATCGGGTTAAATTGACCGGTCTGGCGCGCGCACTTATAGTAACTCCCAACAAAATCATTGACGTTGGGCAGGCCATGGAACAGTCCGAAGTACAGGCATTAGCGGACAAGCTGGACAAGCTGATTGAGCGCTGCGAAAAGCTGGAGAAAGACAACGCCCTGCTGAGGGATTTGCAGGACGACTGGAACCGGGAACGGGCCCAGCTGATGCACAAGAACGATCTTGCCAAAAACAAGATTGAAGCCATGATCGGGCGCCTACGGGCACTGGAGCACCATTGATGTCACAGTCATCCACCACGGTCGAAGTCCGAATTCTCGACAAGGAATATCTGGTTGCCTGCCCGCAGGAAGAACAGGAAGCCCTGCTCAAGGCCGCCCGGCACCTGGATACCAAAATGCGGGAAATCCGCTCTACCGGCAAAGTATTCGGCACCGAGCGCATTGCGGTGATGGCCGCCCTGAACATCACTCATGAATTACTCGAGCGGGACACCATGTCGGACGCCACCAGCAGTCTCCTGAAAGCCATGGACAACCGGCTTGACAAGGCACTGGGCGAGCCCTCAGGCAACTAAACCGGAATCTTTGGCCGAAGCACTTGCAATCGGCCCCGCCCATGGGCCTATAATGGGCTCAACTTCCTGGGCTGTTCGCTGGTCGGGTACGTCCTCGAGCCGATACGCAATACCCAGGTGGCTACTCCAGGGCATTGTGAGCATGTCCCCCAAGGGGGAAAGCCTAATATGTCACAGCGGCCACCGACCTTGAACTTCTGGGTTCAAGGGCTACATCCGATAACGGCAGCCCGGGAAGCTTTATCTCAGACGCTCTATCCTAAGAGGCTTTTTACACTTACAGTCGAGCATTCCGCACACCACCCGTTTTCCCTTCAACATTCGTCTGACACGCAACCTCAGGCGCTCGCACAGGATAGCCCGGTTAGTTAGGCTGGACGAGTACCCCGGCACAACCCTAGTGCGAGGAGAACACCTTTAGCTCTCCTGATTTCCGTTATATGACATCTCGCCTATCAGTTTCAGACTGCGGGAGCCTTCACTACCGGAAGGTAAAAAGCGAGCTGAAAGCCCATCATAAGCGCGCTAACAACAGCAAGATAGGACAGATCACCAAGTCGCCGTCGAGCGATCGGCATATAGCGAAACCGGATATAAACATAGGCCAGCATAAAAAACGCGAATAGAACGGAAATCCAGGGTTGTACCAGAAAGTCGAGGAGATTCGACCCCATAAGCGGAGCCTCGGAACCATATATTCCATCACTCATTTCCTGAAAGCCACCACGCCCAAACGGTACTGTTAACAATGCAAAAGAAAGAACCGCAGCAGCGCAACGTGACAAGAAAAGTAAAACCCGCCCAATAAGGCGGGTTAGAGGAAAAGCACCGTTCATATAGCACCAGGCTCCGCCATCATTGACTTATCAATCTGGCACGACCACGAGCCCGTGTTTCGGCCAGTTGCCCTCCTGTCATTCTGATACCCTTCCGGTTTAGAACCTCTTGGGATCTTCCATCTCCATCAATGAGTAAAATGGTTACGTCCGCCTTTCCGGAACCCAGAAAAGTACCACTAACCTCAATATCTATTGTTTTTCCAGACATGTTGGTTAACGAAAACGACTGAAACTCTTCTGGTGAAAGCTTTATCGGTGGCGTCTTGATGGATCCATAAACAATCGTGGAGTTATCTCCGCCAACAGAAAGATATTCTGCAATACCATACGTTCGCAGCGGCTTACCTGGGGCAGAATTGATCTGTATGTACGATGCGGAAATTGCGTTGATGCCAAAGCCGGTTCTGGGAATACCGACACCCAATCCATCGAGTTTGATGATTGCTTCCATGAATCTCTCCTTTTCATCCTTGCCGGAGTCTTACTCGAATGATTCCGGTTGTCAAGAATCAGGAATTATAACGAACGCCAATAAGCGAACACCATCAAGGTTATGGTAATCTGAGTGAAAGCCACCATTTACCCCTGCTATTGAACTGCACAACTTCATGAAAACGTGCTAATAATCGAAACCCGAATAACTTTCTGTTTTTAATTATCAGACCTAAAATCTCTTGAACTTCTGGGTTCAAGGGCTACATCCAATAACGGCAGCCCGGGAAGCTTTATTTTGACTCAGTTTCAGTCACCGAAACCGTTTGATCCACACCCGAACAGTCTCTCTCGCAGCAAACTCCGGCGACACCTGCGTCAACAGCGTCGTTCGCTGTCATTCGAGCAACAGCAGCAGGCTGCAGAGAATCTTGCCCGGAATCTGCTGAAACATCCCGGTCTGCACCGGGCCCGCCACATCGGCATCTATCTGGCCAACGATGGCGAAATCGACCCGGCACTCTACATTGATCTGGGGCGGCGTAAGGGCCTGCATTTTTACCTACCGATTCTGCACCCGATCTATCCGGGCAAGCTGGTTTTCAGCCCCTATTACGAGGGGGTTGAACTGACCGCAAACCGGTTCGGCATTCCCGAACCGTCGTTCCCAAAGTCGCGACAAAGGCCCGCCTGGGCCTTGGATGCCGTGCTCTTTCCATTGGTCGGCTTTGATGATTCCGGGGGAAGGCTCGGAATGGGGGGAGGGTTTTACGACCGGACCTTTGCCTTCAGCCGGCTGCGCCCGGGGCTGTCGCCAAAATTGATCGGGCTGGCGCACCAATTACAGAAGGTCGAAAAGCTTCCCATTGAGCCCTGGGATGTGCCCTTGCATGGCGTGGTGACAGACCAGCAATGCTACCGGTTCGGACCGCGATCGGCGGTCTGAACAAAACCCACGGCAGGCGCCTGCAAACTGGCTCGCTTGTCTTCCGGTGCCTGAGCAGAGGTAAAACCGGTAATAACCAGGCCCACCGCAAAAATCAGTACGATGGCACGGATAATGTCAGGCTTGCTGCCCATGTTGCGAATTCCTAAATTTCTCGGGACGATTTGGCTGGAAAATCAGACGGCTATTCTTGACTCCAAGAATTAGACGAAAGACTAACACGTAACTTCAATTTTACAATTTTTGACAGGTTACCGTTGCGTAAGATTTTCACGCGGGCAGGAGTCTGACAGGAAATTCGCGCCCCGGGCGGCAGAGCACCGCCGGAGCACAACACAGAAACTTACTTCGAACAGCCGTTTCCGGCCCCCAAGAACAGGCGATAGGCCTCGTTGTCGGTCATGTTGTCGTACCGAAAACCCACCTTGTCGAGCATCTTCTCGAAATCGGCGGTTTCCTCTGGCTCCACCTGAGCGCCGAGCAGCACCCGGCTATAAGCGGCACCGTGGTTGCGATAATGGAACAGAGAAATATTCCAGCGAGTGCCCAGGGACATCAAGAACTTCAGCAAGGCCCCCGGGCGCTCCGGAAACTCAAACTGATAGATCACCTCATTGCTCACCGAAGGCGCGTGCCCACCCACCATATGCCGGATATGCTGCTTGGCCAGGTCGCTGTCGGTGAGATCGATCACCGAATACCCGGACTCCCTCAGTTCCTGAACCAGCTCATCACGGCCATGGCCACCCGCCTGAATCTGGATACCAACAAAAATCACCGCCTCGCGCTCGTCCGCGTAGCGGTAGTTGAATTCGGTGATGCTGCGTTTATGCAGAGCATTGATAAAGCTCTTGAACGCCCCGGGCTTCTCCGGAATGGTCACCGCCAGAATGGCCTCCCGGCGCTCCCCGATTTCGGTGCGCTCGGAAATGTACCTGAGCCGATCAAAGTTCATATTGGCACCACTGAGCACGCCCGCCAGGTTCTCGCCCTCAATCTGCTCACGCTGGATGTACTTTTTCATACCGGCCACCGACAGGGCGCCTGCCGGTTCGGCAATCGAACGGGTATCCTCGAAAACATCCTTGATCGCGGCACAGATTTCATCGGTGGAGACCGTGATCACCTCATCCACATTATCCTTGCAGATCTCCCAGGGCTCCTCGCCAATCTGACGAACCGCTACGCCGTCCGCAAAAATGCCCACTTCATCCAGCACCACCCGTTCACCGGCCGCTAACGCGGCCTGCAGACAGTTGGAGTCCGCAGGCTCCACACCAATCACTTTGATCTCCGGGCGCAGGTACTTGATGTAGGCTGCCATACCGGCAATCAGCCCGCCGCCGCCCACCGGGATAAACACTGCGTGCAGAGGCTGGGAAAACTGCCACATCAGCTCCATGGCGACGGTGCCCTGGCCGGCAATCACATCCGGATCGTCGTAAGGCGGGATGTAGGTGTAGCCGTGTTTCTTGATCAGCTCCTGAGCGTGGGCCGCAGCTTCGTCGAAGGCATCGCCCTTCAGCACCACTTTGGCACCCCGGTCACGGACGGATTTCACTTTAATGTCCGGCGTGGTCTGAGGCATCACAATCACCGCCTTGATCCCCAGTTTTTTCGCCGACATGGCCACACCCTGAGCGTGATTACCCGCCGAGGCACAGATCACGCCTTTGGCCTTCTGCTCTTCCGACAACTGGGCCAGCCGGTTGTAGGCGCCGCGAATCTTGAAGGAAAACACCGGCTGAAGGTCTTCGCGCTTGAGCATAATATGGTTGTCAAAGCGCTTGGAGAGACTACGGGCTTCAGTCAGGGGTGTTTCGAGGGCCACGTCGTAGACGCGCGCATCGAGTATCTTCTTGATATAGCGTTGCGGCATGATGGTTCCGGTTACAGGTCAATGATCGGGGAAAACCGACAGTTTAGGAAGTTTGGCCGCGTGTCGTCTATAAGCAGACTTGCTGCAGGCGTATAATAGCGGGCAAATTCCCATTTTCAGAGCTGGAGCCACCGCCATGACCCAGGACGAACTCAAACAAGCCGTTGCCAAAGCCGCCGTCGACCACATTGCCCCGCACCTTGATCGCGACAGCATTGTCGGCGTGGGCACCGGCAGCACCGCCAATTTCTTTATCGATTACCTGGCGCAACACCGCAACGACTTCGATGGCGCCGTGGCCAGCTCCGAAGCCACTGCGGAGCGACTGAAAAAGCATGGCATTACGGTTTACGACCTCAACGCGGTGAACGAAATCGAGTTCTATGTGGATGGCGCCGATGAGACCAACGAACGCTTGGAACTGATCAAGGGCGGCGGCGGCGCACTGACCCGTGAAAAAATCGTCGCGGCTGTGGCCAAAACCTTTCTCTGCATTGCCGATGGCTCGAAAAAGGTCGAGATCCTCGGCGACTTCCCGCTGCCTGTGGAAGTAATCCCCATGGCTCGCAGCCACGTTGGCCGTGAAATCGTCAAACTCGGTGGAGACCCTGTGTACCGGGACGGTTTTGTTACCGACAACGGCAATATCATCATCGACATCCACAATATGGACATCTCTCGCCCGATCCTGGTGGAAGAAAAGCTGAACAACATCGTGGGCGTGGTCACCAACGGCCTGTTCGCGCACCGCCCCGCCGACCTGTTGTTTCTGGGAACCGCCGAGGGTGTTCAGAGCATTGCCCGCCCGGGTGTCTGATAACCCGGGCGCCTGGCGCCCGATCCAAAGCAGCCGACCAAGGTTTAGTTTCGATCGGGCCCAGACTTCCGTATAATTGCGCTCACTTTTTCACCGCAGTCAAACGAACCCTTGGTATCAGGAAGGAACTCACATGCAATTCGACAACATCCCGGCGGGCAAGAACCCACCAGAGGACATTTACGTTGCCATCGAAATCCCGGCCAACAGCTCACCGGTAAAGTACGAACTGGATAAAGACATGGGCGCTCTGTTGGTCGATCGCTTTATGGCGACCCCGATGTTCTACCCGGCGAACTACGGGTTCATCCCCCATACCCTGGCCGACGATGGCGACCCGCTGGACGTACTGGTGGTAACCCCCTACCCGATTCAGGCAGGCTCGGTGATTCGCTGCCGCCCGGTGGGTGTTCTAAACATGGAAGACGAAGCCGGTGGTGACGCCAAGCTGGTTGCCGTGCCCCACGACAAGCTGACCACCACCTACCAAAATGTAAAGGAAATCAGCGATCTGCCAGAACTGCTGCGCAACCAGATCCAGCACTTCTTCGAGAACTACAAAACCCTCGAGCCGGGCAAGTGGGTAAAAGTTCAAGGCTGGGACAACGCTGCGGCTGCCAAGAAAGCCATCGTAGACTCTATCAAAGCCTACCAGGGCTGATCTCATCTCGAACAGCAAAAAGCCGGGCAACATCGCCCGGCTTTTTTGTATTCAGCTTAACCGCACCCCCCATTCAAGAGTTACCCACGGGATAGTAGATCCCGCATGTCACTGATCGCGGCATTGGCCCGGGACAGATAAGCGGCCATGGTCAGGGAGTGGTTGGCCAGCACACCAAAGCCGCTGCCATTGAGAATCACCGGGCTCCACATGGACGCCTGGGTACCCTCCAGTTCGATAATAATCTGCTTCACACTGGCCATGGCGTTTTTGTCCTGCAGCACCTTGCGGAAGTCCACTTCCACCGCCCGGAAAATGTGCAACAACGCCCAGGCACTGCCGCGGGCCTCGTAGAACACATCATCGATCTTGGTCCAGGGAGTTTTTACATCTTCGCCCTCGGTATCTTCCGCCAGTGGATCGTCCGGATCGAGGTTCGCCACCGCGTCAGAAACCGAGGCCTTGCCCACGCTTTCACTGAGAGTGCGAGACAAACTGCCTAACCGGGTCTCGAGATCGGCCAGCCAGTTATTCAGATTATCGGCACGGGCGAAAAACTGGGCGTCGGCCTGGGCCGGATCCGACAAGCGGTTGAGGTATCGCTTCAAGGCATTGATACCACGCCGGTATTCGTTCTCCGTAGAAGGTATCGCCCAGCTGCCACTGTCGAAATGAAACTGCGGCTCGGCAATGGTCAGGTCGCGATCTTCGGCAGACTGGCTCTGGGAGCGACTGATGTCTTTACGCATGGCACGGGAGAGATCCCGTAACTGCACCAGAGCGCCGTATTCCCAGTTCGGCATGTTATCCAGCCACAGGCCCGGCAGTAACAGATCGTTGGAAATATACCCGCCGGGCTTGTCCAGCAGGGTTTCAGCAATCCGGATCATGGTCGCGGTGGTGGCAAAGCCGGTGACCGGTTCACGGTTCATCGTGCTGGCCAGGGTGCGGGTATGATCCCTCACCGAAAAAGTGTCCGGCTCGCTGCTCCAGTAAATCCCCAGAACCATCGCCACCAGCAGATAGACCAACAGCAAGCCGAGAATGAATTTACCAATCACACCACTGCCACCGGTGTAATCCTGTATATCGTCCTTTTTGTCCCTGAAAAACTGCCTGATCCTGCCCGACATAAGACTCCCGATCTCCTGTTATTTACTGGTCTGCGGCAAATGGCCTGCCCAGATGGTATCCCATGGCGCCATCAATACCCAACTTGCAGAGTACCGAATATTCGGCGGCGGTTTCGACACCCGTTGCATAAACCTTCACGCCCCGGCTGTGGGCGATGCCAACCACCGACTCAAGCCAGAACCGGTTTTCTTCATGACTGTCAACATCGCGAACAAAGCTGTGATCAATGCGCACTGCACTCAGGGGTAATCGCCGCAGGTAACTGAAAGCTACGCCCCCCACACCGAAACGATCCACAACAACCGGCACATTGCGGCGGAACAACTCCCGGATCAGCCCCCCCACTTCTTTCCGGTGATGATGAATGGCAATCTCGGGGATGCCCACCCAAAGCCGTTCCACATCCCGTCCGGCACCCGCCAGCATACCCAGCAACCGGCCACGGAACTCATCATCGGCAATAGATGCACCACTGAGTGAAATCGCCAGGCTCTCGGCTGGGTTTTCGCCAAGGTGTACCAGCACCCGCTCAACCAGCATACGATCAATATCGGGCATCATCCCCAGGCGCTCTGCCATAGGCACGAACAGCCCGGCTTTCAGAGCGCCCTCGTCCGTATTGATTCGGGAGAAAACCTGATAGTGCAGCAGGCCTTTGCCTTCCCCCTGCACCATCGGCTGTACCCAGAGCGACAAATTGTCTTCACGAATCGCTTGGCTGATGATGGTGCGCCAGACCTCAACATTATGATGATTGCCAGGCGTTTGCTCGGGCATCAGGCTACAGGAGTGCTCCTTCTGCTGCGCCTGGCGCAAGGCCTCATCCGCTGCTGCCAGCACATCCCGGATCCCCGTTCCCGGCAAAGCGACAGCAAGGCCCGCATGCACCCGGGTCTCTAGCGGCGACGCGACTTCCGCGTAGAGCCCGTGCAGCGTCTGCACCAGCTCATCCGCCCAGATTCCGACATCGGCACCGGACGCTCCCGGCACAAAGATGGCAAATTCTGCACCGGTACGGCGGCCGGCAATTGACTCGGGGTGCCGGGTAACAAATTGCTGAATCTGGCCCGCCATTAGCCGAAGCAACTGGTCACCCTCTTCACGACTGCGTTCCGCATTGAAGCTGGCAAAGTTGGCCAGCTGGACAAGAATCAATACGCCAGCCGCGGACTTTTCTTCCGACTCCACTTCCACCTTGACCCGCTGATCAAACGCAGCCCGGCTTGCCAGGCCGGTCACCGGATCTTCATTGTTCACTTTCCGCAGGTGCTGGATCAGCTTACCCTGTCCCTCAAACAACTGACCAAGATCATCTGCCATCTGATTCATCGCTTCAGACACCCGGTTCAGTTCCCGGGTCGACCGCGTCTGCACACGGGTACGGAAATCCCGCTGGCCAATTGCACGGGCCTGGGCTTCTACCTCCCGCAATGGTCTGAGTGCCCGGGTAAGCAACAAATACAGAATCGTCAGGCCCGCCCCGCCGGTGGCCAGCGAAGCAGCCAGCAATCCCAGTGTGATCTGCCAGAGATCGTCATAGGCACGCCCGGGGTGGCCAACAACCCTGACTTTTCCCAAACGGCTCCAACCACGAACCACTTCCGCCTCTGCTACCGGCAGCGGCAGTTCGGCCAGGGCCACAAACCACTCCGGAGCGCGGCTGGGCCGGAGTGGTTCACTGCGCACAGCAACAGGCTCGCCGTCGTGGCCCAGATACTCAACAGACAGATAATTACCGCTGTCATATACCGCGTCCACCAGCGACGCCGAAGCTACCGGGTCTGAGCCGTCAATGGCGTTGGAAAGGGAAAGCCCCGCCGCCGTTGCCCCATCCCTGGCATGGGCGGCCAGCTGGTCGGACACATAATCGCGAAAGTGCCCGTAACTGGCAGCAAGCGCGGCCAACAGGGAGATCACCAGCAGACCACCGGAAAACAGCAGCAGAACGGTTTGCAGGCTGACTTCACCCCGCATCCGATGACCTTGAATACCCATCACCTGTGACCAACACCTCAGAGTTGACAAACATTTACATAGTGCAACCTACGCCCACAACATTAAACACTATAGACTCTACCCAAGAAGCATGATGCCTCTGTATAACTCACTTATGGCAAACTTTCGCATCGAGCCGGTGCGATTCTATTTCAGACAGGCGGCAGGAACATGAGCGACGACAGCCAGAAGGAAAAACTCAGGCAGCATTTTGCCCGGCGCGTCACCACACAGGCCCGGGTGGTTCTTGACCTCGGTCAGAAACTCCGCGAACACCCGGAACAATTCCCGGCACACGCTGGCGAGCTGACAAGCGCAACCGACAAATTGGTGCGCTACGCGCGGCGCTTTGAAATGACCCGGCACACCGAAGCCGGCGAGCATTTACTGGCCCTGCTAAAGGGCAACACCGGATCTGCGGAAGACCAACTCCGGGCTCTGGAAGATGCGCTGGAAGATTTGCGGCTATCCACTCAGCGCCGAACCGATGAAGGTGCCTCGGACGCGCCGCAACAATATCGCCGGACCCCGATTTACATTGCTCTGCCAAACGAGGAGCTGGCCACGCGGCTGATACGGCAGCTCGAATTTTTTGGCTTTCGTGCATCGGCATTCAATACGCCCGCCGAACTGATTGAAGCCTGCTCACTGAACAAGCCTGAAACCATACTGATTGATGTAACTTTCTCCGGGCAGGACAACGGCGGTATCGCCGCCATTGAACAGTTGCAGGTGCAGCACGAAACCCCCATTCCGATTATTTTTGTCAGCGAAGACGATGGCACTATTGAAACCCGGTTACGTGCATCCCGCTGCGGTGGAGAAGAGTTCTTCTATCCCGCTGTCGATCCCGGGCAATTGATTGAAAAAATTGAAACCTATACCCACAGCAATACGGTAGAACCCTACAAGGTGCTGGTACTGGATGATTCCCGGGCACAGGCCAAGTACATGGAAACCGTGCTGAAAAAAGCGGGAATGACCGCCCACATCATCACCGACCCGATGCAGATCATTAATGCGCTGGAAGAATTCTCACCCGAGATCATCATTCTCGACATGTACATGCCCGGCTGCACCGGCATGGAGATTGCCCGGGTGATCCGCCAGCAAGACCGCTTTCACAGCGTCCCCATTATTTACTTGTCAGCCGAGGAAGACGTCAGCAAACAACTCCATGCCATGAGCCTGGGCGGCGACGACTTCCTTACCAAACCGATCGACCCCAAACACCTGATCGCCACCCTGCACAACCGAGGCCGGCGTGCCCGTTCCTTGCTGGCACTGATGATCCGGGACAGCCTCACCGGCCTGTTTAATCACACCCACACTCTGCACCTGCTGGAGCAGGAAATTGTACGGGCACGACAGAAAGACCAGCCGATGTGCTTCGCCATGATCGACATCGACTATTTCAAAAAGGTGAACGACACCTTCGGCCACCCCATCGGCGACCGGATTCTGCGCAGTCTGTCCATGTTCCTGAAACAGCGCCTGCGCAAAACCGACCATATTGGCCGGTATGGCGGGGAAGAGTTTGCTGTCATTTTGCCGAACACCCGCCCCGGCGATGCCCGCAACGTGCTCAACGAAATTCGCGGCCGCTTTGCAGAGCTTGCCCAGCAGGCGGGCGATCGCGAGTTTAACGTTACCTTCAGTTGCGGCATTGCTGCCTGGCAGGGCGATAGCGCACAGGCCTTGTGCGAGAGGGCCGACAGGGCACTCTATACCTCCAAGGAACAGGGCCGGAACTGCATCACTCTGGCATCCGCCTGAGTGTCTTCGGGCGGCCACGCTGCGGTCGCCAACACACCTCCCATGAAACCAATGTCGAATAGCCGCAGGCAGAATACTGCCTGACAATGATTCACAAGTGCCATCAACGAAATGTCATCGCACGAATGCAGGTTGGCGTGTAATCTTTCGGAAACAAACATAAACGGCTTGATTGTCAAAAAGTATTGATCCGGAAAAGACAAGCACGCACCATTGGAGGAACGTGCGCCATCTTCGGCGATCCTGTTCAATCTTCAATAAGGCAGAGCGAAACCGTGTCGACCATTCTTGTGCTTCATGGCCCTAACCTCAATATGCTCGGAACCCGGGAACCCGGGGTCTACGGCCACGAAACACTGGCCGATATCGACGACCGCTTGCGCAGCAAGGCCGCAGATCAAGGCCATCATTTGCTGCACCTGCAGTCGAATGCCGAATACGAGCTGATTGAGCGGATTCATGAAGCCAGGGCCGAAGGCGTGGATTACATCCTGTTCAATCCCGCCGCGTTCACCCACACCAGCGTTGCCCTTCGGGATGCCATGCTGGCGTCGGAGATACCCTTTATTGAAGTGCACCTCTCCAATGTTCACGCGCGCGAGGCTTTTCGTCATCACTCGTATTTTTCAGATATAGCCGAAGGTGTTATCTGCGGGCTGGGCAGCCAGGGCTATGATCTTGCCCTGGAAGCTGCCTTTCAACGAATTCAATGACCGAACATAAAAACGGGACTGGAACAGTTATGGATATTCGCAAAATCAAGAAACTGATTGAGCTGCTCGAGGAATCCGACGTCGAAGAGCTGGAAATTCAGGAGGGCGACGATTCGGTGCGCATCTCCCGCCGCCGTGAACCGGCCGCCGGAGGCCACTACGTCAGCCACTACGCTGCGCCTGCTCCCCAGGCCGCCGCACCTGCTCCGGCTCCGGCAGCAGAAGCCGCTCCGGCAGCTCCGGCACCGGCCGTTCCGGCGGGCCACTCGGTAAAATCACCGATGGTAGGCACCTTCTACCGCGCCCCCTCCCCGACCGCGACACCGTTCGTGGAAGTTGGCCAGAAAGTCAACGTGGGCGACGTCATCTGCATTGTTGAAGCCATGAAGATGATGAACCAGATCGAGGCCGACAAGGCCGGAACCGTCACCGAAATTCTGGTCGAAAACGGCCAGCCGGTGGAGTTCGACCAGCCTCTGGTTGCCATTTCCTGAACGCGGTGATTGCTTATCATGGCCATGTTAGAAAAAGTTCTGATCGCAAACCGTGGCGAAATCGCCTTGCGGATCTTGCGCGCCTGCAAAGAGCTAGGCATCAAAACGGTGGCGGTTCACTCTCAGGTTGACCGGGATCTGATGCACGTTCGTCTTGCCGACGAAACCGTGTGCATCGGCCCCAACAGCCCGACCGAGAGCTACCTGAACATTCCCACCATCATCAGTGCGGCGGAAGTCACCGACTCGGTAGGCATCCACCCGGGTTACGGCTTTCTGGCGGAAAACGCCGATTTTGCCGAACAGGTCGAGAAAAGCGGCTTCCGCTTCATTGGCCCCCGCGCCGAGACCATTCGCCTGATGGGCAACAAAGTCTCTGCCATCGAGGCCATGAAAAAAGCTGGCGTACCCACAGTGCCAGGCTCCGACGGCCCGCTGACCGATGATGACGAACGCACCCTGAAGATCGCCCGCAAGATCGGATATCCGGTCATGATCAAGGCGGCCTCCGGCGGTGGCGGCCGGGGAATGCAGGTGGTGCATTCGGAAGCGGCCCTGCTGAAAGCCATCCAGATTACCCAGACCGAAGCCAACAATGCGTTTGGCGACCCGACGGTATACCTGGAAAAATTCCTCGAAACCCCACGCCATGTTGAAGTCCAGGTTTTGGCCGACATGCACGGCAATGTGATCCATCTGGGCGACCGGGACTGCTCGTTGCAGCGCCGCAACCAGAAAGTGATCGAGGAAGCCCCGGCCCCGAACATCAACCCGGAGTCCCGGGAGCGCACCCTCAAGGCCTGCGTGGATGCCTGCAAGGAAATCGGCTACGTGGGTGCTGGCACCTTCGAATTTCTGTACCAGGACGACGAGTTTTATTTCATCGAAATGAACACCCGGGTTCAGGTGGAGCATCCGGTGTCGGAAATGGTGACTGGCGTGGACATTGTGCGTGAACAGCTGCGCATCGCCAGCGGCCTGCCACTGAGCTATACCCAGGACGACATCCGTATCTCCGGCCATGCCATGGAGTGTCGGATCAACGCTGAAGATCCGCAAACCTTCATTCCGAGCCCCGGCAAGGTCAAGCACTTCCACGCACCGGGCGGCAACGGTGTGCGGGTCGATTCGCACCTGTACAGTGGCTATTCGGTTCCGCCCTACTACGATTCCCTGGTGGCCAAACTGATCACCTGGGGCGCCGACCGGAACACGGCACGCCGGCGTATGAAGATCGCACTGGACGAAATGCTGGTCGAGGGCATCAAGACAAACCAACCCCTGCACAGAAAACTGGTACGCGATGGTGGCTTTAAACAGGTAGACTTCACCATCCACTACCTTGAGAAACTGATGCGGGATTAACCATGCCCTGGATACAACTCCAGATTCCAGCTGATCCGGATACTGCGGATCAGCTGGAGGATCTGCTTATGGAAATGGGCGCCGATGCCGTTTCCATGGAAGACGCTGCCGACCAGCCCCTGTACGAGCCCGACCCGGGCACCACTCCGCTCTGGAGCCAGACCACCGTTACCGGCCTATTCCAGTCTGACCGCAATACCGAACAACTCTGTGCCGATATCCGCGACGCCTGGCACCAGCAAACCCAGCAGGAACTGCAAGACATTCTTGTTACCCTGGTGGAAGACAAGGACTGGGAGCGGGCCTGGATGGACGACTTCCATCCTCTGCAGTTTGGTCAGCGCCTGTGGATTGTGCCCAGCTGGCACCAACCGCCCGACCCGGACGCCGCCAACCTGATGCTGGATCCGGGCCTGGCGTTCGGTACCGGCACTCACCCAACCACCGCACTGTGCCTGGAATGGCTTGACGGCCAGGAATGCGAAGGCAAACAGGTCATCGATTATGGCTGTGGCTCCGGCATTCTCGGCCTGGCTGCTCTGCTGCTGGGTGCCGATCACGTGATTGGCGTAGACACCGATCCCCAGGCACTGGAAGCCAGCCGGGATAACGCCCGGCGTAACGGCGTTGACGACCCGCGCCTGGATCTGTACCTGCCAGGCCTGGATCCGGATACCAAAGCCGACATCATGCTGGCCAACATTCTGGCCCAGCCTCTGATCGGGCTGGCATCACGCCTGGCGGATCTCACCCGCCCCGGCGGCGATCTGGTGCTTTCCGGCATCCTGTTCAACCAGGCAAGAGAGGTGATGGAAGCCTACGAACCCTGGTTTGTGATGGATGAGCCAGAACAGAAAGAAGACTGGATACGGCTCACAGGGCGGCGCCGGGACAGATGACGGGGCAATCGTTTATGTCTAAACTGCCTCCTGCACAATGACCGACCCAGCTCAAGCTTTCAGGAACGAAGCATGACCAGAAGCAGCCTGCAAACCCAATGCCCCAGTTGCGAAACCCGCTTCAGGGTCACTGAAGAACAGCTCAGTATCGCCAAGGGCAAGGTTCGCTGTGGCAACTGCATGAAGATCTTCAATGCCGTTGACCACGAGGTTGCTTCGGCAAAGCCCGCTGACAGCCCGGCGAATCATCCCCGGCCCGACGACAGTACCAATGCTGGCCAGTTCGATGACGACGAAGAGCTGATATTCGCCGATAACCCGGAAGAAGATGCCTCCGAAGGCCGCTATGCCGGTAACAAGCTGACATTCTCTGATGACGAGCTCAGCGACAGCTTTCGTGGCATCGACGAAACCGAAGGCGACAGCGACCAGGAAGAGGCCCTGAAACCGGAGAAACAAGGCGTTGACGAAAGCTGGGCAGAGGCCATGCTTCGGGATGACGACCCTGCCCCGGCCTCCGGGGCTCGGACGGCGCAAGATGTGCCGGAAACGAAAGAGCCCCGGCAACCGGAGCCGACACCAGCAACGACGGCGGAACCTCCGGCAACATCAGAGAAAGCTCCTGAACCTGCAGCCCTTGCGGTAGAGCGTGGGCAGCCCGAGCACTTCAGTCTCGACATAGAGCAGGATCGGGTTGGCAATCCTCCGGTAGGGTCCGGCAAAGAATCTTCGAGGCCCCCTGTCAGCGACAATCTCTATCACGACCTCAGGCGGGATCCGATTGCGGCCAGGGCCGGTAATGGCCGCTTCCGGACATTCATCTGGAGCCTGATTGTCCTTGCCCTTCTGGCCGTCGTGGTGGCCCAGGTCACCTGGTTTCAGGTTGACCGGCTGTCTGCTATTCCCCAGTTACGACCATTCTACGAGCAAGGCTGCGAACTGCTAGGCTGCGAACTCAAACCCCTGATTAACCTGGAGGCCATTGAGAGCCGCAAACTGGTGGTGCGTACCGATCCGGAAAACCGCAACCAACTGATTGTCGATGCGGTTATTCTGAACCGGGCGGCCTTTGAACAGCCCTTCCCCGCCATTGCCCTGACGTTCTCCAACCTGAACGGCGATGTGGTCGCCCAGAGCACCTTTACCCCTCAGGAATACCTGGCTGGCGACGGCGCCAATCTGAACAGTATGCCGGTAGAAACACCGGTGCGGATTGCCATCAGGATTCGCGACCCCGGCCGCGATGCGGTGAACTACAACCTGAGCTTCCGCCCCTGGCAAAGACAATAACCCAGCCGGGCAGTTGACCGCGCAAAAGTCAACCAGACAGAGCGAAAAATAGTCAACTTTTTCGCCCTTTCGCCTCTTCAATCAGCTTGCCCCCGGCGGTATCATTACCGCCCTTCGGAGACCGGAGCGGTCATTAATTGCACAACCGCTCTGCCCGAACCTTGCTTAACCTGCTGTGACACGGACTCAGATCATGTTGCCGACGGCAAAAATCGGGCCGTACACTCTGCCCAACCCGTTAATTGTTGCACCCATGGCCGGTGTAACCGATCGCCCCTTTCGACTGCTTTGCCGAAAGATGGGGGCCGGGCTGGCGGTGTCGGAAATGGTCATAGCAGACAGCAAACTCTGGCATACGCGCAAATCCCGCACCCGCCTGAATCATGACGGAGAACCCGAGCCCCGGTCTGTCCAGATCGCCGGCGGTGATCCCGACATGCTGGCGGATGCCGCCCGACAAAACGCCGAATTCGGCGCGCAGATCATCGACATCAACATGGGGTGCCCGGCCAAAAAAGTGTGTAACAAGGCCGCCGGATCCGCCCTGATGAAAGATGAGCGCCTGGTCAGGGAGATCCTGGAAGCCGTGGTGAACGCCGTGGACATTCCGGTCACCCTGAAAATGCGTACCGGGTGGGACAGGGATAACCGCAACGCGCCTGTGATCGCCAGGATGGCCGAAGAGGCGGGCATTCAAGCCCTGGCCGTGCACGGCCGTACCCGCGCAGACAAATACAACGGCGACGCGGAATACGACACCATTGCCGAAGTGAAAGCCAGCGTCGGCATTCCGGTGTTTGCCAATGGCGACATCACCACACCGGAGAAAGCCCGGCAGGTACTCACCCACACCGGCGCCGATGGCCTGCTGATTGGCCGGGGCGCTCAGGGGCGCCCGTGGATTTTCCGGGAAATCCTGCACTATCTGGAAACCGGCGAACACCTGTCCGCCCCTCCTCTGGAGGAAGTGGAAGAGATTCTGACCGGTCACCTGACCGAGTTGCACAGTTTCTACGGTGAAACCATGGGTGTACGTATCGCCAGAAAACATGTGGGCTGGTATCTGCAGCCCCAGGATGACAGCAGACAGTTCCGCCAACGCTTCAACGCCATCGACAACGCGCTGGAGCAGAAAGACAGCATCGCACAGTATTTTGCAGGCTTACGAAATGGAGAGGTATTCGCAGCATGAGCGCTGAGACTTTGACAAACCAACCGCTGAACACCCCGGCAAACGACGATTTGCATCAATTGCACACCATCGGTAACAACGGTGGCAGCGTCACCTTGCGTGACAGCGTGGAAGTAGCGCTGACCAATTACTTCGAACAGCTCGACGGCGCCCCGGTGTCCGACGTGTACCAACTGGTACTGTCGGAAGTGGAAGCCCCGCTGCTGGAACAGGTAATGAAGTACACCCGCAACAACCAGACCAAGGCTTCCACCATGCTAGGCCTGAACCGCGGCACCCTGCGTAAAAAACTCAAGCAGTACGGTCTGCTATAATCGACTGACCCAATCAGGGCCTCCGGATAACCTTCGCGAGGCCCTTGTTCTTTGTATTACTGGCCATCCCGGCCCATCTGACCAGCGAAGAAAGTGACTCATGGCAAACCAGGCAAACACCCCCGTCCGTCGCGCTCTGATCAGCGTGAGTGATAAAACCGGCATTGTTGAATTTGGCCGCGCGCTCAGCGAACGTGGCGTTGAGCTACTGTCTACCGGCGGCACTTTCCGCCTGCTCAAAGAAAACAAGGTAGCGGTCACCGAAGTGTCCGACTACACCGGTTTTCCGGAAATGATGGATGGCCGGGTAAAAACCCTGCACCCGAAAATTCACGGGGGCATCCTTGGCCGCCGTGGCACCGACGATGCCATCATGGCTGAGCACGGCATTGATCCGATCGATATGGTGGTGGTTAACCTGTATCCGTTCGAAGATACCGTGGCCAAACCGGACTGCAACCTGGCCACCGCCATCGAGAACATCGACATTGGCGGCCCGACCATGGTGCGTGCGGCAGCAAAAAACCATAACGATGTCGCCATTGTGGTGAACGCTTCCGACTACAGCCGCGTTCTGAAAGAGCTGGCGGACAATGATGGCGAGCTGACTTACAACACGCGCTTTGACCTCGCTGTGAAAGCCTTCGAACACACCGCCGGTTACGACGGTGCCATCGCCAACTACCTGGGCGGACGCACCCCGGACAACGACAACGCCGACTTCCCGCGCACTTTCAACGCCCAGTTCGTGAAGGTTCAGGACATGCGCTACGGTGAGAACCCGCACCAGCGGGCCGCCTTCTATGCCGAGCGCCATCCGAAAGAAGCCTGCGTGGCCACCGCAACCCAGCTGCAAGGCAAAGCACTCAGCTACAACAACGTGGCCGACACCGACGCCGCGCTGGAATGCGTTAAGCCCTTCGCCGACCCGGCCTGCGTTATCGTCAAGCACGCCAACCCCTGTGGCGTGGCCATTGGCGCCGACATACTGCAAGCCTACGACCTGGCCTTTGCCACCGACCCGACCTCGGCGTTTGGCGGTATCATTGCCTTCAACCGGGAGTTGGATGCAGCCACCGCCAAGGCCATCGTTGACCGCCAGTTTGTGGAAGTCATCATCGCGCCGAGCGTAGCCCCGGACGCCGTAGAGATTGTCGCCGCGAAAAAGAACGTGCGCCTGCTGGCGTGTGGCGAATTTGATGGCGAACGGGCCCAGACCATGGACTACAAGCGGGTGACCGGAGGGCTGCTGGTACAGGATCGTGACCTGGGCATGGTATCCATGGACGATGTTAAAGTGGTCACCGAGCGCCAGCCCTCAGAGCAGGAACTGAACGACTTGCTGTTCGCCTGGGAAGTGGCCAAATACGTCAAGTCCAACGCCATCGTCTACGCCAAAGCCGGGCGTACCATCGGCGTGGGCGCAGGCCAGATGAGCCGGGTTTACAGCGCCAAGATCGCTGGCATCAAAGCCGCCGACGAGGGCCTGGAAGTGCCCGGTTCAGTGATGGCTTCCGACGCCTTCTTCCCATTCCGTGACGGCATCGATGCAGCGGCCGAAGCGGGCATCACCGCGGTGATTCAGCCCGGTGGTTCCATGCGCGACCAGGAAGTGATCGACGCCGCCAACGAACACGGCATCGCCATGGTCTTTACCGGCATGCGCCATTTCCGTCACTGATCGACACGAGTCTGGAGCAGAACATGAATATTCTGGTTATTGGTAGTGGCGGGCGGGAACACGCCCTGGCCTGGAAAGCCGCGCAGTCCCCCCGGGCCGACAAGGTCTTCGTGGCCCCCGGCAACGCCGGTACCGCCCGCGAGCCTGGCCTGGAAAACGTCGATCTGGACGTAATGGATCTGGATGGCCTGGCGGACTTTGCCGAACAGAACAACGTCGGGCTGACCATCGTCGGCCCGGAAGCGCCGCTGGTGGCTGGCGTGGTGGACAAGTTCGAAGCCCGCGGCCTGAAAGCGTTTGGCCCCAGCGCTGGCGCGGCCCAACTGGAAGGCTCCAAAGCCTTTACTAAAGACTTCCTGGCCCGCCAGAAGATCCCCACCGCCGACTACGCCAACTTCACAGACGTTGATGAAGCCCTGGCCTATGTCCGGGAAAAAGGCGCGCCGATCGTGATCAAGGCCGATGGCCTGGCCGCTGGCAAAGGCGTGATCGTTGCCATGACCCTGCCCGAAGCCGAAGACGCCATCCGCGACATGCTCGCGGGCAATGCCTTCGGTGATGCTGGCAGCCGTGTGGTTGTCGAAGAATTCCTGGAAGGTGAAGAAGCGTCCTTTATCGTCATGGTCGACGGCAAGAACGTCCTGGCCATGGCCACCTCCCAGGATCACAAGCGGGTGGGCGACGGCGACACCGGGCCCAACACCGGCGGCATGGGCGCCTACTCTCCGGCGCCGGTGGTCACCCCCGATGTGCATCAGCGCATCATGGACGAAGTCATCTACCCCACGGTGAACGGTATGGCCGCAGAAGGCCATTCCTATAAAGGATTCCTGTACGCAGGCTTGATGATCGACACCCAGGGCGCCCCCAAAGTGATCGAGTTCAACTGCCGTTTCGGCGACCCGGAAACCCAACCCATTCTGCTGCGCATGAAGTCCGATCTGGTTGCGCTGTGCGAAGCAGGCATTGAGGGCAACCTGGACCGCTGCGACTCCGAGTGGGATGAGCGCGCCTCGGTCGGTATCGTGCTAGCGGCTGGCGGCTATCCCGCTGACTACCGCAAGGGCGACGTGATCTCCGGCCTGCCTGAAAGCGAAACCGAAGGCGAGAAAGTGTTTCATGCAGGCACCAGGCTGGATGCCGACAACCAGGTGGTGACCGCCGGCGGCCGGGTACTGTGCGCCACAGCATTGGGCAACACCGTTACCGAAGCCCAGCAACGGGCCTATGCGCTGGCAAAACAGATCCGCTGGGACGGCATGTTCCACCGTAATGACATTGCCTATCGGGCCATTGCCCGCGAGCAGGACTGAGATCCTGGCAACCGCAAATACCTGTCAGCCCGGTCAATGACCGGGCTTTTTTATGGCGTAACCTTTACCAGACATCAAGCCATCATCCACCCGGGAGTTTCCTGTGCTACGCACCAGCCTGAACCTGACCCTGCTTGTTACCGTCGCCCTGGTACTGACCGCCTGTTCCAAACAGGGCCTTTACGACAGCGCCATTGGCTGGGAACGCAGCCGTGCAGGGCTGGCCCCGGCCCAGGTGTCGGTCGGCGACTTCGAGATTGCCTACCTGCACACAGAGCACCCCATCAAGGCCGATACACTGGTGATGATTCACGGCTTCGGCGCCAACAAAGACAACTGGACGCGACTGGCCCGGGAATTCAAGGGCGAATACAACGTCTACGCCATCGACCTGCCCGGTCACGGCGACAGCAGCAAGCCCCTGGACATCGGCTACCGTCTGGAAGATCAGGTGGGCTATCTGCACAGCATTTTCCAGGCACTGGAACTGGACCGGTTTCACCTGATGGGCAACTCCATGGGCGGCGCCATTACTGCGCTCTATGCAGCAGCACACCCGAAGCAGGTCGAGTCGGCCGTGTTGTTCGACCCGGCGGGTATTCTGGAACATGAAAGTGAACTGGTGGATCTGGTGATGGACGGGGATAACCCGCTGATTCCCGAAAAAGAAGGCGATTTCCGTCGGTTGATGGATTTTGCTCTGGAGCAAAAACCCTTTGTGCCCTGGCCCATCATGGATGTTATGGAAGCACAGAGCATCGCCAACAACGCGATCAATCAAGTGATCTTTGCCGACATCCAGGATTCCGGATTCCAGCCCGAATTCCGACAGGCGATCACCGGCATCCAGGCGCCGGTTCTGGTGATCTGGGGCAAACAGGACCGGGTGATCAACTATCGCAATGCCGATCTGTTTGTCGATCTGATCCCGAATGCCCGCAAGGTGATTCTGGAGGATATTGGCCATGCCCCCATGATCGAAACCCCGGAACGCTCAGCCGATCTGTTCCGTCATTTTTTGCAACAAAACTGACGGCGCGACCAAGAGCGACTACATCCCGGGCATAAAAAAGGGTAGGCTTGCTTCTTTTACCGTCTATCTTTGAAACGCAATCATGCCTGAAGCAATCTGGATATCCTTTGCCTTTGTTCTTGGCTTGCTGGTCAAAGGCATTGGCCTGCCCCCTCTGGTTGGCTACCTGGCCGCGGGCTTCGTACTCACCGGGCTGTCGTCTGTCTCCGACATCACTGCCGAGCCGACCGCGGTACTGGCCCACATTGCCCACCTGGGCGTACTCCTGCTGCTGTTTACCGTTGGCCTTAAACTGAAGCTCCGCTCCATCATCAGCCCGGAAGTCATTGGCGGCAGTCTGCTGCATTTCGGGATCACCTGCGTTGTCTTCACACCGCCTCTTTTCTGGCTGCTCGAGGTGGACTGGCTTGACGCCTTCATGCTGGCGGTTGCCCTGTCTTTTTCCAGTACCGTACTGGCCGCCAAAGTGCTCGAAGGCAAGCGGGAGCTCCGGGCCTTCCATGGCCGGGTCGCCATCGGCATTCTGGTGATGCAGGATCTGATTGCACTGGTGGTGATGAGCCTGGCGGCGGGGAAAACACCGTCTGAATGGGCGCTGATTGTGTTCGGGTTACCGCTGCTAAGACCTCTGCTTTACAAACTGCTGGACGCCAGTGGCCACGATGAGCTGCTGACCCTGCTGGGGCTTTTGCTGGCGCTGGTGCTGGGCGGTCTCGGCTTTGAATCCCTGGGCCTGAGTTCTGAACTCGGTGCCCTGGTCTTTGGCGCCATCCTGGCCAACCACCCGCGCTCCCAGGAGTTGTCAAAATCGCTCTGGAGTGTAAAAGAAGTCTTTCTGGTGGGTTTCTTCCTACAAATCGGTCTGGGTGGCATGCCCAACCAGGAAGCCATTGTTTTTGCCGTTGTCGCGGCCCTGGTGCTGCCCCTCAAGGGCCTTCTGTTTTACTTCCTGTTACTGGCCTTCCGTTTGCGGGCCCGCAGCAGCTTCCTGACGTCGCTGTCACTGGCGAATTACAGCGAATTCGGCCTGATCGTCGCCAGCGTTGCCCTGCCGGAATGGCTGATTCCCCTGGCCATCACCGTTTCCCTGTCGTTTGTGTTTTCGGCACCGGCCAACCGTTTCTCCCACGCCATCTTCGAACGGGTGGCAAAGAAGATCAGCCGCTTTGAAAGCGACAAACGCCATCCGGACGAGCAACCAATTTCCCTCGGCGACACCCGGATACTGGTCATGGGCATGGGCCGTACCGGCACCGCCGCCTACGACTGGCTGGTGCCCAATGAACCCCGGGTAATGGGCCTGGACTCAGACCCGGCGAAAGCCGAAAAGCACCGGGAGCAGGGCCGCAATGTGGTGTTCGCTGATGCCGAAGACACCACCTTCTGGGAAGGCCTGCACATGCCGGAACTGAATTCAGTGATCCTGGCCATGAGCGACATCGAAGGCAAACTGATTGCCGCACGGATGCTGCGCAAACTCGGATTCCGGGGCTACATCGTAGCGCACACCATGTACGCCGACGAAGCGGTAAAGATCCGCGAAGCCGGCGCCAACGACGCCCACCTCACCATGAACGAAACCGGCGTGGCCTTGGCCAGCCACCTGATGGATCGTTCAGAGGCACACCATCAAATGGCGCAGGTGCGAAACCCGGTATAAACATCGTTGCGAAACGGCAGGTACGCCTGACGATAGGTGCCCCGGATAACATTCGACGAGGTGGCGCAACTGCCCCCTTTCGTTACCTTGTGGGTGGCAAACTGCAAGGTGGACATGAACGGGTACATATCCACCTTGAAACCGTCGTAGGGCAGAAATTCATTACTCGTCCACTCCCACACCGAGCCAATCATCTGTCGACAACCGAAAGGGCTCTCACCGGCGGAATAGTCCCACACCGGGTTTCTAGCCATAGCACCGGCATCCAGATCCGCCAGCGCCCGATCAGGCCTCTCATTGCCCCAGGGGTAACGCCGGAAGGATTCACCGGGCCGATTTCCCAATGCCGCCGCCTCCCATTCATACTCGGTCGGTAGCCGTCGCCCGGCCCAGGTGCAGTAAGCTTCAGCCTCCCAGTAACTAACGTGGGCAACCGGCGCCTCCGGCACCAGCGCCAGCCAGCGGTCAAACACCCGCTCCTGCCACCGGCCTTCATGCCAGCGCCAGTACAAAGGGTGGTGCAACGCCCGCAACATGGGTTTGCGGGCACCGTGTACCAGCCTTACATCCTGCTCGGTCGCCAGCCACTTGCGCCCGCCGAACGACCAGAGTTCGGGACGACGGTAACCGTCGTCTTCAACAAACGCCTGAAACTCCTTGTTACTAACCAGAGTGCGACTGATGGCAAAAGCCGGAAGTTCCACCTCGAACCGGGGCTTCTCGGCATCAAAGGCAAAGTCCTCCCGGGCAAAGTGTGACGAATCCCCGGGCATGCCCATCACCCAGTGCCCGGCCGGAATTTCGGCATCACCGGACACCGGCTCACCCGGTGCCGGCCGATCCCCCAGGTAGTCGGGTGGCGCGGGATAACCCACGGTCTGGCGACACCAGATCAGCGATTCGATGTGCATGTTCTGGTGGTAAATGGCGTAGCGGTACAGATACACATCTTGCTCGGTTAACGACTGCGCCCGGATACGCTCCGCCATCCGATCGTAGATGGTGTGGAAATAATCCAGCGTCGCCTGCCGCCCCGGGAACAGGTCTTTGCGCCAGCGATCCTGATGGTCAACGTGGAACGAATCCCACAGGTCATCCATGGACGGATCGTAGCTGGCCGTGCCATCGAGCAGGTTGAAGACGAAGACTTCGTAGAAGAACGCGGCGTGGCCCATTTCCCACAGCGGCGGATTAACCCCCGGATGATAGGGGACATCGAGTTTGTCTGGCGGCAGGGAGGTGATCAACTGGCCGGTGCGGGTACGGGCCAATTCCAGTTCGTTCAGCAATGTTGCCTTATCCATATCAATGACCTTTACCAACTCAGCCTGAAGGCGTGGTGCAAGAGCGGGGTCGGAGAGGCTTTCCAAAAAACGCTCCTTACGGCACTTCCCTGTGGCGCTTCTGTACCGCCATCCCTGGCTCCACAAATTTTTGGAAAGCCTCTCCGACCCCGCTCATCAAAACTTGTCAAAACCTCACAATAACAAACAAAAAACCGCCGCCGGTAGTCACCGACGACGGTTCCCTGATTATATCTATGATCAGCCTCGTAGATTCAGCCTAATTCAGCCTGAATCTACCGACCGCTCAAGCGGTCAGGCCGTCTTGCGCTTGCGCCGCCAGTCCGCCAGATCCTCGATCAGCTTGTAGAACAGCGGCACGAAGAACAGCGCCAGGGTACTGGCCACCAGCATACCGCCGACCACCACCGTACCGATCTCCTGACGGCTGACTGCACCGGCGCCGGAACTGAACGCCAGGGGCAGAGAGCCCACGATAAAGGTCATGGCGGTCATCATGATCGCCCGGAAACGCTGACGGGCTGCGGTGCTGGCCGCCTCGAAGGAGCTCATGCCCTTCTGACGGTTCTGGGCGGCAAATTCCACAATCAGAATTGCGTTCTTGGCCGCCAGGCCGATCAGTACCAGCAGGCCAACCTGGAAGTAAATGTCGTTCGGGAAGCCCCGCAACAACGACGCCAACGCCGCACCAAACACACCAAAAGGCACGGCAGTGGCCACCGCTACCGGCAGTCCCCAGCGCTCGTACTGGGCCGCCAGGATCAGGAACACCAGCAGCAAACCCATACCGAAAGCCATGGTGCCGGAGTCGGCGGAGTCCTGCAGCTGATACGCTTCACCGGTCCAGCCCAGCAGGGTGTTACGGTCGAACTGCTCACTGGCCACTTCCTGCAGAGCCTTAATGGCATCACCACTGGTGAAGCCCGGGCCGGGTTCTGCCAGCAGTTTGGCCGCCGGGTACACGTTAAAGCGATTCAGAATATCCGGGCCACTGGTGCGTTCCAGCTCAACCAGAGAACTCAGCGGAATCATTTCTCCGTAGGTAGAGCGCACAAACACCTTACGCAGATCGTCCGGGTGGCTGCGGAATTCACCCTCTGACTGCAGGGTAACCTGCCAGTTACGGCCCTGCAGGGTGAAGTCATTCACATACAGGCCACCAAAGGTGCTCTGCATGGTGGTGAAAATCTGATCCAGCGGAACACCCGCGGCCTGGGCCTTTTCACGGTCGACGTTGGCCTGGTAGCGGGGAATGCCGGTGTCCAGGGTAACCCGCACGTTGGTCAGTTCCGGGCGCTGATTGGCAGCTTGAGTGAAGCCGTCGGCCATGGCCTTGATCTCGGCCGGAGTCTTACCGCCCCGGGCCTGGATATACCCTTCCACACCGCCAGTGGTCGACAAGCCCTGAATGGGCGGCGGCGTGAAGGCAATCACAAAGGATTCCGGCATGCCAAACCCAATACCCATGATTTTCTTAGCGATATCGGCGGCACCCTGGCCCTCCCCTTCGCGTTCAGCCCAGTCCTCCAGGGTTACGAAGGCAACCCCACTGTTAGTTCTCAGGGCGCTGGAAATAATGTCAAAGCCGGCGAAAGCAACTACATCCTTCACTTCCGGCAAGGACTTCAGAGTCTGCACCAACTCATCCCGCGAATCTTCGGTTCTGCTCAGAGCCGACGTGGGCGGCAGAGAATAGGCACTCAGCACAAAGCCCTGATCTTCTTGAGGCACCAGGCCCGAGGGCATTTTGTCGAGCAGCAGCACGGTGCCGCCCAGCATGGCCACAAACAGCACCACACCAATCACGGCGTGGCGCAGCAGCCAGTCCACCACGGCAGAGAAACCCTGGGTCAGCTTGTCGAAACCGGCATCAAACCAGCGGAACACGGTCAGCTGCTTACCCTCATGGCCCAACAGCAGGGCACACATGGCCGGGGTCAGGGTCAGAGCAACCACACCCGACAACACCACCGATACCGCGATAGTAATAGCGAATTGGCGATACAGCTCCCCACTGAGCCCGCCCAGGAAGGCCACCGGCGCGAACACCGCCACCAGTACCAGGGTAGAGGCAACCACCGCACCGGATACCTGTTGCACGGTCGTCACCGCTGCCTCGTAGGGTGACGCACCCTCTTCCTTAATCAGCCGCTCGGCGTTTTCCATGATGATGATGGCGTTATCCACCACCACCCCGATGGCCAGTATCAATCCGAACAGGGTCAGCAGGTTGATCGAGAAGCCCAGCGCCTGCATTCCGGCAAAGGTACCGATCAATGACACCGGAATCGCAATCAGCGGAATCAGCGTGGCGTTAAAGTGCTGAAGAAACAAGAAGGTAATGGCAATAACCAGCAGCACCGCCACCACCAGGGTCGAAATCACTTCCTGAATGGAGATGTCGATAAAACGGGTGGTGTCGTAAGGTACCGAATACTCGAGCCCCTCGGGGAAGCGGCTGGAGATTTCTTCCATGGCTGCATTGACGGCTTCCGCGGCATCCAGAGCGTTGGCGCCCGGCTGCAGGTAAACCCCCATGGGTACGGTCACTTCACCGTTATACACCGCTGAGAAATCGTAGTTTTGGGCACCCAGTTCAATGCGGGCCACATCCTTGAGCCGAAGAGAGGCACCCTGGTCGTCACTGCGCAGAATCACTTCTCCGAACTCTTCCGGACTGGACAGGCGACCCGGCACCGACACACTGAAGGTAAACGCTTGGCCCGCAGGGGCGGGCTCCGCACCAATCCGACCAGCGGCAAACTGGGCATTCTGGGCTCGCAATGCCGTCGCCACATCAGCGGGTGTCAGTTCATACTGGGCCAGTTTGTCCGGGCGCAACCAGATGCGCATGGAATAGTCCTGAGCGCCGAACAGTGAGGCATTCCCGATGCCCGGCAGTCGCACCAGTTCATCCAGCACGTTCAACAAGGCGTAGTTGGAAATCTCTACAACACTCATGGAACCATCGGCTGAGGACAGGGCCAGCACCTGCAAGATGGACGTGGATCGGGCTTCAACCTTCAGGCCCTGATCCCTCACCGATTGGGGCAATCGCGCTAGCGCCTGCTGCACCCGATTGTTCACGTTGATGGTGGCCTGATCCGGATCAGTACCGATCTCGAAAGAAATCGACACCCGGAAACTGCCGGAATCCGTGGCGCTGGACTCCATGTAGATCATGTCGTCAACACCGTTGATTTCCTGCTCCAGCGGTGCCACCACCGAATCGGAAATGACATCGGCACTGGCTCCGGGGAAGCGGCCATCCACCACCACCTGTGGTGGCACCACGTTCGGGTACTGTTCGATGGGCAAGCCAATCAGAGCCAGGGCTCCGCCCAGGGTAATAATGATCGAGATAACCGACGCAAAAATAGGCCGGTCAATAAAGGTTCTCAACATCAGTTCGAGCCCTCCCCGGCCTGATCGTTCACCACCCGTACCTGGGCACCGTCACGCATGTTCACCAGACCGCTGACAATAAAGCGGTCGCCCGGCTCCAGACCACTGAGAACAATCTGGGCACCGTCACTGACCGGCCCCAGCTCAACCTGGCGGGACTGAGCCTTGCTGTCGTCGCCCACCACGTACACCACCGGGCCCTTCGGACCCTGAGCCACGGCCTTCTCCGGCACGGTGATCACATCGCTGAAACTCTGCAGCTCTACCCGTACCCGCACAAACTGACCGGGAACCACCAGGTGATCCGGGTTGGGAAACACCGCTCGCGCCGAGACGGTACCGGTTCTGGGGTCAAGGGTGGAGGCCGTGAAATCAATGCGGCCACTCAGATCGTATTCGGTTCCGTCGGCCAGAATCAGGCCGGCGGAAATATCTTCCTTGCCATTGGTGCCAGCCATGGCCTCACGGGCACGGCGACGAATGCTGGCATCCGTCTCCGGCAGCGCAAAGCGAATGTGTACCGGGTCCAGCTGGACAATGGTGGTCAGCAAAGTACCGCTGTCGATCAGGCTACCTTCCGGAAAATCCTCAAGGCTGGTTACACCACTGATCGGTGCAGTGACATCGGTGTAACCCAGATCGAGCTGGGCGGTGGTGACGCCTGCCGTGGCCACCGCAAGGTTGGCTTCCGCCAGTTCCAGCGCAGACTGGGCAGCATCCCGCTCCCGCTCACTCACTGCTTTGCGCTCGAACAGGGATGCAATACGCTTCCACTCACGCTCGGCCTGCTGCATATCTGCCTGGGCCACCTGACGTTGCGCTTCGGCCCGTTGCAACTGGGCTTGCGCCTGCTTCCGGTCGATCCGGAACAGGGAGTCGCCCTCCCGAACCACCTGGCCTTCTTCATACAGGCGCTCTTCGAGAATGCCGCTGATACGGGCCCGCACTTCCACTTCCCGGGCCCCATTGGCCCGCCCGGCGTAATCCTGGCGCACCGACACATCGGTGGGTACCGCCTCCTGAACCACCACGGCTGCCGGAGGAAGCCCTCCGCCAGCCTTCGGCTTGCCAGCGTCGTCACTACTGCAGCCTGCCACCAATAGCATGGCTGACAGGCCTGCGGTTATCAGCCCCTTGCGGGAAATCGATCGAGCAAATGTATCAACGGGCATGGTGCGGTCTCCTGAATACCTGAGCTGATGATGCCGTGCGAGAATTCCTATACGGACACAAGCGCCCATATGCTTGAAAATTAGAGCGGGAAAGATACATTCATTCGTGTATGTATGTAAACTGATTTCCGCTATACTTAGGTACTTTTCCCGAGCCGGGATCGACCACTGGCCTCCATAGGCCGGGAAACATAGACTGCAAACAACCGAACACGAAAAGGCCCAACCATGGCAAGACGAACCAAAGCCGAAGCCGAAGCGACCCGGGAGTCCATTCTCGACTCGGCCGAGTGCGTATTCATGAGCAAAGGCGTTGCGCGGGCCTCACTGGAAGAAATCGCCCGTACCTCGGGGGTCACCCGGGGCGCGGTGTACTGGCACTTCAAGAACAAGCAGGACATTCTGGACGCCATGCTTGAGCGCGTGCGCGCCCCCCTCGGAGCTATGTTAGACGACGCCGCCACCAGCGGCGACAGTCTGACCAATCTGCGGCAATTATGCATTATTTCCCTGCGAAAACTGGCCACTGACGAGCAGTACTTCAGGGTGTACTACATTCTGTTTCATCGCAACGAAACCGACCAGGCGCTGAGTAAACACAGGGAAGTGGCGGCCCAGGCCGTCGACTTTGTCAGCTCGTTGCTCACCGCTCCAGAAAACCGCCAGCGCCTGCGGCCGGGACTGACTCCGGAACTGGCCGCCCACATTCTGCACAGCCAGATGCTGGGGCTGTTTTTCGACTACCTGGTGCACCCGGAGCGCAAAGAGTTTGCCGAGCAAGCCCCGATCATTGTTGATGCCTTATTAAGTGGCTTGATTATTGATGAACATTAAATTCCTTCGCCTGGTCGTTCTGGCTCTGTTGAGCGGCACGCTTGCCGGTTGCGCCCTGCCCGCGATCGACAACCAGGCCACCGTTATTGGCGGGCGCAACATCGGTGACGAATACTTCGGAGCCACCAACGGCGTGCTGTTCAACGATCTGGATGTGATGGCCATCGGCCCGATTGTGCCCCGGGTTTCCAGCGATTTTGATCGGTACTGGAACCATCAGCTCAGCTATCCGGCAACCAGCCTTCTGGGCAAACCCTCGACCGCTCCCGAAATCGTATTGGACAAACTCAAGGCCAAGCAGGACACTGGCGCGATCAAACGCAATAAATCTGCAGGCCCTCTGGGCAGCTCCGGCTCCAGCCTGCACGCCAAAACTTTCATCGTGGATGGCCGCAAGATCTTTGTCGGCTCGTTCAATTTTGACCCCCGTTCGATCAACCTGAACACCGAACTGGGTTTCGTGATCGAAAGCCCGGAACTTGCCGACACCATGGAACGAACCATGACCGAGCGCCTGCCTTCTGACAGCTACCGGCTGAGCCTCAATCGCGATGGCGACCTCTACTGGGTGGAGGAAACGCCCTCCGGAAAAATTATCCACAGCTCTGAGCCTTACACACCGGCCGGGCGGCGCTTTCTGGTCTGGCTGATGTCGATACTGCCTCTGGAGCCGTTGCTGTAATCAACCCCAGAGCCACAGAATCAGCGGAACGGCGGTGGCGGTGACTACCAGCGACAGCGGCAGGCCCAGCCGCCAGTAGTCACTGAAACGATAACCGCCAGGCTCCATCACCAGGGCATTGGACTGATGGCCGATCGGCGTCAGGAACGCGCAGGAGGCACCAATGGCCACCGCCATCAGTGCCGCGTCTGACGCCAATGACAACTGGGCAGACACCCCCAGCGCCACTGGTGCCACCAGAATCGCGGCGGCGGCGTTATTGACCACGTTCGACAACAGCATGGTGCCAGTCAGCAGAATGGTCAGCACCAGCCAGTGGGCCTGGCCCTCACCCAGCCTCAGTATCTGCCCGGCAATCAGATCAGCACCACCGGTGGTTTCCAGTGCCTGGCCAATGGGGATCATCGCCGCCAGCAGCACAATCACCGCCCAGTCGATGGCCTCATAGGCATCGCTGGCACTCAACAGCCCCACCAGCACCATCGCCATGGCACACCCCACCAGCACCACCGGTGGTGACAACACGCCGGAAACAATGACGGCAATGGCCGCAACGAACAGGCCGCCTGCCAGGCCCAGCTGTTTGTTTCTGCCAAACGTCAGGCCCCGCTCCGCCAGCGGCAGACAACCCAACTCCTGCAATGTCCCTGAGACACTGCCCTCAAACCCCTGAACCAGCAGAATGTCCCCCGAGCGAAAACGGATATCCACCAGGCGCTGCTTCAACCTTTGCCCCTGCCGGGCAACCGCCACCACGTTCACACTGTAGCGTTCCCGCAGGTTAAGCCGGTTGGCGGTTCGCCCGATCAGTCTTGAGCCAGGGCTGACCACGGCCTCTACCAACCGGACATCGCCGGTGATCAATTCGTCTTCGGCGTTGTCACGACGGGCTCTCGCTCTGGCGGCCTCCGGCGGCGACTCCTGATCATCGGCCTCCTCGTCTTCGGGATCCACCGAATGAGCCAGCTGCAGCCCGGTCTGATCAACAAATTCTTCCAGGCTTTCAGTATCCGACTCTACCAGCAGTACATCGCCTTCCCGGAGAATCATGAAGGTGGAGGGTGCCGGCGTGGCCTGGTCATCCCGTATCAGCGACAACACCGCCAGGTTTTTCTGCCAGTCGCCCTCGGTGAGTAGCGTATGCAGGGTGCCCCCGGCGTAATCCGAGCCATCCGGAACCTTCAATTCAGTCAGATAGTCGCCAACGCTGAACAACCGCTCCCCGGCCGCCGGATCATCGCGCTTCGGGGTCAGGCGCCACCCGATCAGCGAGATAAAGGCGATCCCCGCCAGGGTGATGGCCAGGCCAACCGGGGCGAAATCGAACAGTCGAAACGACCCAGCCTCCCGATAGCTGGCAATGATGATGTTGGGGGGCGTGCCGATCAGGGTAATGGTGCCGCCCAGTAACGAGCCGAACGCCAGGGGCATCAACAATAGCGACGGTGACCGGCCGGACTGCCGGGACATCCAGATGGCCACGGGCATCAGCAGCGCCAGCGCCCCCACGTTATTGATAAAGGCCGAACAGACTGCAACCACCAGAGTCAGTGTGAGAATCTGCGCCACGGCATGGCGCCCGACCCGGGCCAGCAGGCGGGCGATTTCATCCACCACCCCGCCGTTCACCAGCCCCTGGCTGATCACCAGAACCGCCGCCACGGTAATCACCGCAGGATGACCAAACCCGGCAAAAGCCTGTTCCACCGGCACAATACCCAGCACCGAAACCGCCAACAGCGCCAACATGGCCACCACATCAAACCGTAGCCGATTCCAGATGAACCCTGCCAGGGCCACCGCAAGAATGGCAAACACGGCCCATTTGTCCGAGAGAAAAGGCATCGACGTGTCCATTGTCACTGATATCAACTCATACAGAATAGCCGTGAAGGCGCCCCACAGGTATCCCTGCTGGCCCGCCTCAAAAAAACAAAACCCCGCAGAGCATGATGCTTTGCGGGGTTTCGGGTAGCTGGCAGACACCGTTGGCGGTGCCTGCCGGACAACCTGAGCCAGTCGATTAACCGAACTGGTTCATGGTGTTGTCTTTACCACCGGCTTTCAGAGCCGCTTCACCAGCGAAGAACTCTTTGTGGTCATCACCGATGTTGGAACCGGCCATGTCCTGGTGCTTCACGGTGGCGATGCCCTGACGGATTTCCTGACGCTGCACACCCGCAACGTAAGCCAGCATGCCTTCGTCACCGAAGTAGCCTTTGGCCAGGTTGTCGGTAGACAGAGCCGCCGTGTGGTAGGTCGGCAGCGTGATCAGGTGGTGGAACACACCCGCTTCGCGAGACGCATCACGCTGGAAGTTACGGCACCACTCGTCAGCCAGCTGGCCCAGCTCGGTGTTGTCGTACTCTGCACTCATCAGCTTGGCGCGGTCGTAGGCAGATACATCCTTGCCTTCTTCCTGCATGGCATCGAACACCTGCTGACGGAAGTTCAGAGTCCAGTTGAAGGACGGGCTGTTGTTGTAAACCAGCTTGGCGTCGGGCACCACTTCCTTGATACGGTTAACCATGCTGGCGATCTGGCCAACGTGCGGCTTCTCGGTTTCGATCCACAGCATGTCTGCGCCGTTCTGCAGGCTAGTGATACAGTCCAGAACCACACGGTCTTCGCCAGAGCCCGGCTTGAACTGGAACAGGCCAGAGGCCAGACGCTTCGGCTTCAGCAGCTTGCCGTTGGACTTGATCACTACGTCGCCGTTTTCAATCTGGGAGGCGTCTTCGATGTACTCACCATCGATGAAGCTGTTGTACTGGTCGCCCAGGTCGCCCGGCTCGTTGGTGACCGCGATCTGCTTGGTCAGGCCAGCACCCAGAGAGTCGGTACGGGCAACGATAACACCGTCGTCCACACCCAGCTCCAGGAACGCCAGACGAACCGCGTTGATCTTGGACAGGAAGTCGGCGTGGGGAACCGTTACCTTGCCGTCCTGGTGACCACACTGCTTCTCGTCAGAAACCTGGTTTTCGATCTGGATACAGCAGGCACCCGCTTCGATCATCTTCTTGGCCAGCAGGTACGTGGCTTCGTCGTTACCGAAACCGGCGTCGATGTCGGCAATGATCGGTACAACGTGAGTTTCGTGGTTATCGATCTGCTGCTCGATTTCCTTGGCCTTGGCAGCGTCACCGGCTTGCTCGGCTTCTTCCAGCGCACGGAACAGGTGATTCAGTTCCCAGGCATCGGCCTGACGCAGGAAGGTGTACAGCTCTTCGATCAGGCCAGGAACCGCGGTCTTCTCGTGCATGGACTGATCCGGCAGCGGACCGAACTCGGAACGCAGGGCAGCAACCATCCAGCCAGACAGGTACAGGTAACGACGCTTGGTGTTACCGAAGTGCTTCTTGATAGAAATCAGCTTCTGCTGACCAATGAAACCGTGCCAGCAACCCAGAGACTGGGTGTACTGAGAAGAATCCTTGTCGTAGTTCGCCATGTCTTCGCGCATGATCTTGGCGGTGTACTTGGCGATGTCCAGACCCGTCTTGAATTTGTTCTGGGCGCGCATGCGAGCCGCGTGCTTCGGGTTGATAGCATTCCAGGTCGGGTTCTGCTTCACCAGGGAAGCGATTTGGTCAACGTCTTGTGCGTAAGGCATGGTCTCTATCCTTTCTACGTTTGTGTTCAAAAGGGTCCGGAAGGCTTGCTGCCAGGCAACTTCCGAGGCCAAGGTACCGCTACCAGATCCGGGCGGCCGATGACATTGAGGCCACTATAATGCCCTCAACTTTATAATTGAAATTTATGCGGCTTATTTTCAACATTTTCATGATGAATATCAGATTCAGGTGCGATCCATCACCACCAGTTGATCGCCTTCCCGCAGATCCAGATACTGATCCCGCGGCAGGTTCATCTGCAGGTGCCGGCCCCGCTCATCGGGAGTCGACCGCAAAACACCCAGCGCAATACCACCAGTAGAGCCGACAATCTTTTCAAGCAGATGAAAATCCACACTGGCGGGTAACGGATAATCCTGCGGGTTACGGAACTGAATCTCAGCGCCACCTACGGTGAACAACTCATCCAGAACTACTCGTAATTCCCGCCTCAACGCTACCTGTGCCAGTACATGACTGAGAATCATCGGGCTAATCAGCATCTCGCTTTGGTGGCCGTAAAGAAGATGGCGGTTATCCGGATCGCTCAATTCCAGGATCACCTGGGGCCGTTTGGGTGCTGCGGCAAGCAGATCCTCCAGTTGCAGATAACCGACCATGGCGCGGGCGTCTGCTTCTTCACCAGAGCCCAGCCGATCACTGCTCAGCAGCATCACGGTATGGTAACTGGCCGGTTCCAGGCGTCGAAGTTCGTCTTCCACCATGTAATCGGCTTCCAGCAAACGGCCACTGACCGCCGCAAGATCCACCCCATGGCGCAGAATCTCCCGTTGCCGTTCCTCCAGCGGAATGGCCGACACCAGATCCAGCTCGAATTGACGGCCGCTGTAACTGGCAAACTCTGCCGTGAGTGTGGGTACCCGCCGGTTCCAGCCCAACACCAGGACCCGGTGCGGCCCCTTAGTTGCAGGCACTGCAACCGTTGCGGATTTACGCTGCCATTCCGGCACAGGGGCGGCTTTGGCCACCGACCCGGTATGTTCATAGTCCCGCGCCAGCAACACCACCCGATCGTCCCGCCGAATCACTGTGTCGGTCTCGGCCAGCAAATTCACCTGCCAACGGCCAGCCACTCCGGGCTGCAACAGGCCAAGTACAATCGCGTAGGGCCGCTGACTGGCCAGCTCCGCCAGGGTGAGTCCTTCGGCCGTCTCCCCGCCCCGGACAAAGATCTCGTTGCCTTCCCCTGCCGTCAACAACTCGTTGTAAACCTCCGACAGCATCGGGTGCAACACGTTCTGTACCATCAAACGGCTGATGGTGGCATCACCGGCCACCACCTCCACCGCACCGGGATAGGCCCGCTCGATCACCGGCAATTTGCGCATATCCTGGATTTCAGCCACCACAAACGGCAACGGGGCATTGTACTGTCGGGCCTGGGCAGTAATCGATAACAGGGCTTTGACGGTTTCCACATCGGAGGTGATCAGACTGCCCGCATCGTGTACCTGGCTAGGCACAATCACCGCCGCCGCATCCAGGCAGGCCACCCGCTGCAGGGCATCCGGTTGGATGGCGGTGCCGCTGCGGAGGATCACCTGGCGCGCCTGGCTGCCCACCCCCGGCTCCCCCATCAATTCATGCAACTGCGTGGCACTGGCTTCTTCTGCCAGCACCACCAGTCTCAGGTTCCGGGTATCATGCTTTTCCAGAAACCGGCGCATCCGGCCCGAGGAACCGAACAGTTCCGCTACCAGCGGTGGGGTCTGGGCGGTCCAGCCAAGAATAACGATGTGATTTTTCAGGGTAACCGGGGTCAGGCCCCGCTCAAGATCTTCCATCTTGGCAATCAGCCAGCGGGTAAGAATGGCCACCAGGGTGCCCATGAACACCACATAGCCAAGAATGGTCAGCAAGGTGGAGACAATGCGTTGCCATGTGCCAACGTCATCCCCCAGGTAACCCGGGTCGGTCAGCCGGAGAAAGGCCCACCAGATGGCGGAACCGGCATCGCCGAACTCTCCCGAGCCCGGCAGCACCACCAGCAATCCGCCCATCAGCGAGATCAGGCCGATAAACCCGCCCACCACCAGCAACTGAAAACCCGCGCCCTTGACCAGTTGGCGCTCCACCACAAACTTGATTCGATCCACAACCCGGAACGGCAGCATGTACAACCCTCAACAATCCGATGCAGGCAGTGTATCCCAGTTTTCAGGCTTCGCCAGAAGTTACTGCCTCCAGGGCCGCGTCCAGCGTTGGGTAGAATCGGCTGACGCCAGGTTCCGGTACCACGCCAGCCCGGGCCAGGGTTTTCAGCGGCTGGAACTGCAGGTCGGCGATCACCAGCTCGGTGCCGGTCTGCCGGCAACTACTGATCAGTTTGTTCAGAGCCGACAAACCGCCCGCATCCAGTATGGTGACACCGTCCATATACAGCACCAGGCCCCTGGCCTGCCGGGACAGGCCTGCCAGCTCGCCAAACACCCGGTCTGCCGCCGCAAAGAACAGCGGACCGTTGATCTTGAATACCTGCCAGCCCTCGGGCAGCTCCGCCTGTACGATGCGTTTGTTACCGGTAATATCGGTCACCCTGGTCATCTGCGCCATCTCCCGCATGAACAGCACCGCCGCCAGCAACACGCCGGTGGTGATGGCAATCACCATATCCAGCGCCACGGTCAGGCCGAAGCAGGTCAGGAACACCAGGATATCGCTGCGGGGCGCGGTCTTGAGCAGGTGCACGGCTTTCGGTGCCTCACTCATGTTCCAGGCCACCATCACCAGCAACGCTGCCATGGCCGGCATGGGCAGATAGGCAAGAATACCGGCCAGTGAGACCAGCGCCAGCAGCACCACCAGCGCGTGAATCATCGCAGCCACCGGCGATTCCGCGCCGGCCCGGTAATTGGCGGCCGACCGGGCTATGGCGGCGGTGGCGGTGATGCCGCCAAAAAACGGCACCACGATGTTGCCGATGCCCTGCCCCATCAGCTCACTGTTGGCACTGTGCCGCTTACCGGTCATGCCATCGAGCACCACCGCGCACAACAGAGATTCGATGGCGCCGAGCATGGCAATGGCAAAAGCGGCCGGAATCAGCTCCTGCAATAACGACCAGGAAAAACCGACCGCAACTCCATCAGCCCCCGGCCGCTGCCAGGGCCAGACAAATTCCGGCAGAAATGGCGGTATGCCCGCGCCGGTGCTGCCATCGGGCAACAGATAACTGAACCGGGAGCCAATGGTGTCAATGCCAGCCCCCTGCGCGTTCAGCCAGAGTGCCAGCAGGCTGCCGACGATTACCGCGGGCAAATGCGGTGGTACCGGCGTTTTCAGGCGGGGCCAGGCCACCATGATCAGCAGGGTGACCACGGCCACCAGCGTGCTCATGCCATCCAGTATCGGCATATGCTGGGCCAGCAACGCCAGCTTGTCCCAGTAGTGTTCCGGCATATCCGCAATCGGCAACCCGAAAAAATCCTTCACCTGCAAGGTGGCAATGACAACGGCAATACCGCCGGTAAAGCCCAGGGTCACCGATTCCGGGATATACTCGATAAACCGGCCCAGACGCATAATGGCCATAATCACCAGCATCACGCCGGAGAGCAGGGTCGCCAGCAACAGCCCGCCCAGGCCGAAGTTCTGGGCAACCGGATAAAGAATCACCACAAAAGCCGCGGTGGGGCCGGATATGCTATAGCGGCTACCACCGAAGAGGGCAATCAGAAATCCGCCAATAATCGCGGTGTACAGCCCGTACTGTGGCGCCACACCAGAGGCAATCGCCAGCGCCATGGCCAGAGGAATGGCAATAATCCCGACAGTAATCCCGGCCATAAGATCCCGGGTGAAGCGGGTGGCGCTGTAGGATTCGGTGACGCAGGCTTCACGCAGCGCGTGGGCGGTGCGGAGTGAGAACAGGTGGGCGCGATGGGGTATGGAGGTCTCTCTGTGGCCACGAGAAAGCTTACATTATATTCTCATGAGTTGCCCACTCAATGTTAATATGATTAACATATAGACCTGTGCAACAGCGTTATTTACCTCTGGAGCTCCCAGCGCTTATGGAAAACCGTACCGCCCGTTTAACCTTACTGATTGATCCGGAAAAGAAAAAAGCTTTCGAGGCCCTGTGCAAACAGGAGGATGTGACACCGTCGCAGAAAGTACGGCAATTCATTCGTGAATATGTCGAGGAACGGCTCGGGGCGGAATGGCGCGAATCGACGAAAATCAACCGCTGATATGGAGAGTCTGGCGCCTATGCTATCCAGAATTTACTGTCTGCTGGCCTGCCTGCTGCTGATTACCGGCTGCGCCCACCAGGCCCCGAAAACCGGGCACAGCACACCCACAGTGCCACCGGCAAGCCAGTATGACAGCATTATTGTCGATGCAGACACCGGACATCAGGTCAGTCTGGACGCTCTCATCCGGGAGTTGGCCGGAGCCGACATTATCGTCATCGGCGAATACCATGGCCATCACGGTTCGCACCTGCTTCAGGCTCGCCTGTTAACAGCATTGCACCAGCAAAATCCGGATCTGATCCTGAGCATGGAGCAGTTCAACCTGGACCATCAATCGGCACTGGACGCTTACCTGGCTGGCGACACCGGCGAAGCCGAACTGATTGAAGACGCCAAGGCCTGGGACAACTATCGCGGTTCCTACCGGCCATTGGTGGAGTTTGCCCGCCAGCACAGGTTACCGGTGATTGCCGCCAACGCACCGGCCGACATCGTTCGCTGTGTCGGCCGGGAGGGCAAAACCTACCTCAGCAAACTCGGCCCCGCCCAGCGCGCGGCCTTGCCTGCACAAGCGTTTCTGGAAACCCCCGCATACCGGCAGAAGTTTGTGGATACCATCAGCGGCAGCCACGGCGCCGCGGAAACCGAACTGAGCGGTCGACTGTTAACAACGTATCAGGCCCAGCTGTTGCGGGATAACACCATGGCACACCGAATGCTACAGGCGCTGGCAGCCCATCCCGGACACACTCTGGTGCACACCACTGGCACCTTTCACAGCGCACAACGCCTGGGTACCGTGACCGCCCTGGAACAAAGGGCGCCGGAACTGACCATTGTGGTTCTGACCCCCATAGAATGGCCAGCCAAGACACCCGAACTGCCACTGACCGGAAATCAGAACAAGGGGGACTACCTCTACTTTATCCAGCCCCTACCAACCGAGTTCCGAAACAAGGAACGGGAGCGTGAAGCCATGAAGGTGCGCTTTGCCAACCGGCCGGACAGCAACTGCCAATAACCGGATCTGACGACCACACACTAGGAGTTTACCATGAAAGTCGTTTCTGCCCTGATTCTCGCCCTGAGCGCCATCATTGCCGCCTCCCTGCTGGCGGAAGGCCTGACCGGCCTGCGTACAGCAGACCGCTACGTCACTGTTAAAGGCGTGGCCGAACGGGAAGTTGAGGCCGACCTGGCGCTCTGGCCCATTCGCTTCGTTGCCACCGGAAGCTCCCTGGCCGAGGCTCAGACCCGGGCCCGAAGCAGCCGTGATGCCATTATGGCGTTCCTGAAGCTGCAGGCCATCGACGATTCCGCAGTGGAACTGCAACGGCTGGACGTGACCGACACCCGGGCCAACCCCTATTCCGACAACAACCAGCAACAGTACATCATCAACCAGACCCTGATGGTGCGCAGCACCGATATCGAGCGCATCCGCCAGGCGGCCCAGAACGTCAGTGAACTGGTGGATTCCGGGGTGATTCTATCGTCGGATTACGGGCCCGGCGGCCCCACCTATCTGTTCAACGGGCTGAACGACATCAAACCCGAGATGATTGCCGCCGCCACCGCCTCGGCCCGGGAAGCGGCCCAGCAGTTTGCCCGGGATGCAGACGCCGCCCTGGGTGGTTTGCGCCGCGCCAACCAGGGCGTGTTCCAGATCCTGGCCCGGGACCAGGCCCCGGGCGTGTCGGAGCAGCAGCAACCGGTAAAAACCGTCAGGGTGGTGTCCACCTTCGACTATTACCTGAACTGAATCTGCGATGGCTACTGGGTGGCCACCATTTCATCGGTCACCTGGTAGTCCCCCGCCAGCCAGCGCAGCACTTCGTGCGCGGCCGGGTGATCAAAGGCGTCATAGGTGTGCATCAGCGCCTGCTTTTTCTCATCGCTGATGCGTGCCAGCCCGGTGTCCTGCAGGGTCAGTAAATCCTTGTGCAGCTGCTCCGCCAACTCAAGCCCCACCACTTCCCGGGCGGCGTGCAAAAACGCCTGGCCATACTGGTAATCCGGCCCCTGGCGATAGCATTCGGCCAGGGTAATGGCGGGAATACAGCTCAACACCGGCTGCAACGCCGGGTTAATGGCGTGGCCCGCCAGGTAGGCCGCGTTACCCGCCGGCCGGCCGGTGAAGCCGCGCAGATGCAGATGGCGTGACATCCGGTCACCGTCGTTGACCGGGTAGTTGTCCCATAACAGCGGCTTGCGCCCCAGCACTTTGGTGATCCGCTTGAGATGGCCCGGCGACACTTCCCGGGAACAAACTTCTTCACCCGTCCAGAACACCCGCACATCCCGGTGCAACTGAGCGCCCAGGTTTTCCAGATACTCCAGTGGCCTTGGGCCGAAAACCCGATCCAGCACCGGGTCATCGGAATAATAGGTGGGGCAAACGCTGAGCTTTTCCGCACTGCTGTTGTCCCGCACCCACTGCATGATCCCGGCCTGGGTGCGGGCCAACTCCGGCGTGTCGGGATGCATGTCATCAAACAGAATGGCCAGCTCCTGAACGCCAATCCGATCCAGTGCGTTCAGCTTTCGAGCCAGGGCTTCCCGTGCCGCATCGTCGAAGTGGTTAAATACTTCAAACGGGCTGAGCCCAACACCAAAACGCACGCCCTCCCGTTTGCAATGACGGGCAAATCCAGCCAGCGCTTCCGCCTGATCAACCGGGTGCGGCTGCTGCCACTGTCGGCGCAGATAGACATCCGCCTTGGGCGCATAGAGATAAAAACCGTAGCCATGGGGCGCCAGGGTGCTGACCAGGCGGGCTCGCTCCTCCCAACTCCACAATGGGCCGTAAAACCCCTCAACAATACCCAGTTCAACCGTCATTGCTGTGCGCTCCCTGATTGCCAATTGCCCATATGGTTCCAAAGCTCATCAAGGCCTCACCCCATGACTCCGGAACATTGACTAGAATGAAAGACAAGACATTCCCGACTAGCATAGCTCAACGAGAGAGACCTCATGGAAATCAAAACCTTTGCCGACCTGATCGAGTGGACACGCCAATTACACGCGCACCTGGCCCATTGTCTGCACGAATCCGCCAAAGAGCACTGTAGCGAGCGGGCCAGCGCCCTTCTGGACTATATCAGCCGTCATGAAACCCTGCTGGAACAGGCCGTAGCAGAGTATGAAAAACAGGCCGATCCCAAGGCCATGCACACCCGACTTTACGATTATGGCGTGCACAAGCCCATCAAGAAAAACCAGACCTGCGACACCCCGTACCAGTCGCTGGATTTCGATGGCATCGTTCGGGAAATCTTCAGTTTTCATAATCAGGTGATGGAGTTGTACGACACCCTCATCGGCAAGGCCGAAATACCGGAAGCCAGAACCTTGCTCGAAGACCTGAAGTTGCTGGAGCAGCATGAAGCCATGCGTATGGCCAGCCAGATTGGCCGAATGCAGGATCTGTAGGGCCAGAGTTAGACAATTGTCGTAAAATTACAACTTTTTGCTGCGACACCCGCCTTTTACTTGCTAACCTGACGTAACTTGGGTCGGCTTTTCCTACAGGAGGAGCGATTCGCTAACAAAAAAGACAAGAGGCTAGAAGAGCAATGAAGATCCGTTCTGTTCTATCCGCGGCTGTGTTGGCTGTGGCAACGACCGTTGCTGCTACTCAGGCGCTCGCACAAGACAAGTTCACCCTGCGAATGGCGGAAACCTGGGGGCCGAACTTCCCGATTTTCGGAGACACCACCAAACAGTTTGCCGAAAACGTCGAGAAAATGTCCGACGGCCGCCTGCGCATCCGCATCGACTCCGCCAACAAGCACAAGGCGCCGCTGGGTGTCTTCGACATGGTCAAAGCGGGCCAGTACGACATGGGCCACTCTGCCTCTTACTACTGGAAAGGCAAGGTACCGGAAACCCTGTTCTTCACCAGCATGCCCTTTGGCATGAACGCCATGGAACAGTACGCCTGGTTCTATCATGGCGGCGGCATGGAGCTGATGCAGGAAGTCTACGGCAAGCACAATATGCTGTCCTTCCCGGGTGGCAATACGGGCGTACAGATGGGCGGCTGGTTCCGGAAAGAAATCAAATCCCTGGACGACCTGAAAGGGCTGAAAATGCGGATCCCCGGGTTCGCAGGCGAAGTGTTTGCCGAGGTTGGTGTTAACCCCACCAACATCGCCCCGGGCGAGCTGTACACCGCCCTGGAGCGCAACACCATCGACGCCGTGGAGTGGGTAGGTCCGGCCCTCGACTTGCGACTGGGTTTCCAGCAAATTGCCGATTACTACTACACCGGCTGGCATGAACCGGCCACCGAACTGCAGTTCCTGGTCAACAAGCGGGTGTGGGAGAAATTACCGCAAGACCTTCAGGAAATTCTGCGAATCGCCATGCGCACGGCCTCCTACGACATGCTGGTGCATTCCCAGCACGCCAACGCAGAAGCCTGGGCCAACATCAAGAAAGACTATCCAAATGTGCAGATCAAGCGCTTCCCGGATGACATCTTCCAGGCCATGTACAACGCCAACAAGAAACTGTTGAAAGAAGCGGCCGCAGAAAGCGAAATGGCCGCCAAAATCATTGATTCCCAGCTCAGCTATCAGGAGCAGAGCCGGGCCTACAGTGACATCTCAGAGCGGGCGTACCTCAACACCATGGCCGAAGTCGAGTAAACTGGGCCATACGTGACGCACACAGGGCCGGGGTCGCTCACTGCAGTGATCCCGGTTTTTTTGTATCTACTATTCACAACATCCGCTCAGCGGAGGAAGAGGTTCAATGCGCTGGATTATCCGACTGGACGAGGGCCTGTCCTGGCTGTCCAAACTTTGCGGCTGGATCGCCTGTGTAGCCATGATCCTGATGGCCGCCAACGTGTTCTATGATGTGGTTACCCGCTACGTATTCAACGATGTCTCCATTGCCATGCAGGAAATGGAATGGCACCTGTACTCGGTGGTGTTTCTGCTGGGTATTCCCTACGCTCTGCGCACCGATGGTCATGTTCGGGTCGACGTGTTTTACACCAACTGGAGCCAGAAGCGCAAAGCCTGGGTTAATCTGATCGGGGCAGTTCTGTTTGTGATGCCTTTTGCCTATCTGATTGCCTTCTATGGCTACAGCTTTGCTCTGGATGCCTATGAACTGGGTGAAGGCAGTGGCGACCCGGGCGGCCTGCCCCACCGCTGGATCATCAAGTCGGTGATTCCGGTAACCGCCTTCTTCATCGGCACGGCGGGCCTGAACATGGTGACTTTCGCCATCCGGGTGATGGCCGGTGACAAACAATACGAAGGTGAGCACAGCGCAGGGGGCCTGGCATGATCGGAATGATAATGTTTGGCGTGGCCCTGGTGATGCTGATGCTGGGCTTCCCGGTGGCGTTTACTTTTGGCGGTGTGGCGCTGTTTTTCGGCATCTATGCCGAGGGTATGGATCTGTTTGCCTTCATGCCCTTCCGGATCATGAGCGTGATGCAGAACACCGTGCTGATGGCAGTGCCGCTGTTTATTTTCATGGGTGTTGTGCTCCAGCGCACCAAGCTGGCCGAGCAATTGCTCACCTCCATGGGCCGCCTGTTCGGCGGACTGCCCGGTGGCCTGGCCATTTCCACCATTCTCGTAGGTGCTCTGCTGGCTGCCTCTACCGGTGTCGTCGGCGCCAGCGTCGTGGCCATGGGGCTGATCTCGCTGCCCGTCATGCTGGCTCATAAGTACGACAAGCGATTGGCCACGGGCACTATCTGCGCCTCGGGTACCCTGGGGCAGATAGTTCCTCCGTCGATTATCCTGATCATTCTTGGTGACGTGCTTGGGCTGCCAGTCGGTGACCTGTTCAAGGCTGCGGTCTGGCCGGGTGTGGTGCTGATCGGGCTCTACATACTCTACATTCTGGTGCTTACCCGGCTGAAACCCCAAACCGCTCCGGCGATGCCCAGTGAAGATGATAACGCCACCCGCGGTCAGGAAATCCGCGCAGCCCTGCTGGCGATCATTCCGCCACTGGCGCTGATCGTGGTAGTGCTGGGCTCGATTTTCACGGGTATTGCCACGCCTACCGAGTCTTCCGCTCTGGGTGGCGTTGGCGCCGTGGTACTGGCCATCATCTATCGCCAGTTTTCCTTCAAGATGGTCTGGGATGCGGCCAAGGATACGGTCAACGTTACCGCCATGGTCTTTGCCATCCTGATCGGTGCCACGGCCTTCTCCATGGTGTTCAGCTACACCGGCGGTGATTACCTGCTGGAAGACTGGCTGATGATGCTGCCGGGCGAACAGTGGGGCTTTATTATCCTGGCCATGGTGGTCATTCTGGTGCTCGGCTTCTTTATCGATTTTGTCGAGATTTCGTTCATTATCGTGCCGATTCTGGCGCCGATTGCCGAAGCCATGGGCATCAACATGCTCTGGTTCGCCATCCTGATCGCCATGAATCTGCAGACCAGCTTCCTGACACCACCTTTCGGCTTCTCACTGTTCTACCTCAAAGGTGTTGCACCTCCGGACGTTCGCACCACAGATATCTACAAGGGCATTATCCCCTTCATTCTGATCCAGATCCTGGTGCTGGCACTGATCGTTATCTTCCCGGAATGGTTTGGCATGAGCGCCACTTACTAGGAGCCTGCGCGGCAGAAGTGTTTTGAGCAATTGCCTCCGCCGCGCCGAATCACGGTTGTGCCCGAGAGTATATGCGCAGTATCCAACCGGATAGAGTCACGATTTTCTATTCAGGCAATCAAGACGGTTATAGGCAAGTTCACAACCGTAGCCCGACCACTCAGCACGGCCCAGCACGCCGCCTCAGATCGCCTATGTCAGCCTCATCAGCGAACTCATCCGCCTGAGGTTAAG
>NZ_PXNP01000054.1 GCF_003007675.1 Marinobacter fuscus
ACCATCGGTCACGTTGACCATGGTAAGACCACTCTGACCGCTGCTCTGACTCGTGTATGCCACGAAGTTTGGGGTACAGGTTCTGCCAGTGCTTTCGATCAGATCGATAACGCACCGGAAGAGCGTGCGCGTGGTATCACCATCGCGACTTCGCACGTTGAGTACGATTCTCCGAACCGTCACTACGCCCACGTTGATTGCCCGGGTCACGCTGACTACGTAAAGAACATGATCACCGGTGCTGCCCAGATGGACGGCGCGATCCTGGTTTGTTCTGCCGCTGACGGCCCCATGCCGCAGACCCGTGAGCACATCCTGCTGTCCCGTCAGGTTGGCGTACCGTTCATCGTTGTGTTCCTGAACAAGGCTGACATGGTTGATGACGAGGAGTTGCTGGAGCTGGTCGAGATGGAAGTTCGCGATCTGCTGAGCACCTACGACTTCCCAGGCGACGACACTCCGATCATCACCGGTTCTGCGCTGATGGCGTTGGAAGGCAAAGACGACAACGAAATGGGTACTACCGCTGTTAAGAAGCTGGTAGAAGCTCTGGATGACTACATTCCTGAGCCGGAGCGTGCGATCGATCAGCCGTTCCTGATGCCTATCGAGGACGTCTTCTCTATCTCCGGTCGTGGTACGGTTGTGACCGGTCGTGTTGAGCGTGGCATCATCAAAACAGGTGACGAAGTGGAGATCGTGGGTATCCGCGATACCACCAAGACAACCTGTACTGGTGTTGAGATGTTCCGCAAGCTGCTGGACGAAGGTCGTGCCGGTGAGAACATTGGTGCCCTGCTGCGTGGTACCAAGCGTGACGACGTAGAGCGTGGTCAGGTTCTGTGTGTACCTGGCTCCATCAAGCCGCACACCAAGTTTGAGTGTGAAGTGTACGTACTGTCCAAAGAAGAAGGCGGTCGTCATACTCCGTTCTTCAAGGGCTACCGTCCGCAGTTCTACTTCCGGACCACTGACGTAACCGGTTCTTGCGAACTGCCGGAAGGTGTTGAAATGGTAATGCCGGGCGACAACGTGAAAATGGTTGTTACCCTGATCGCTCCGATCGCCATGGAAGATGGCCTGCGCTTCGCGATCCGCGAAGGTGGCCGTACCGTTGGTGCCGGCGTGGTCGCCAAGATCATCGAGTAATTCAAGAATTATTCGTTTGTTGTTGCGCTGAGTTTTCGGTGCAGGCCAGTAGCTCAATTGGCAGAGCAGCGGTCTCCAAAACCGCAGGTTGGGGGTTCGATTCCCTCCTGGCCTGCCATTTTTAACATTCGGATATAAGTTGATTCCTATGGAGTCAAAATCTATCGAGTCAGCCAGCCGTTTCGATTCCTTGAAGTGGCTGGCTGTATTTGTTCTGGTTGCTGTTGGTGTTGTGGGTAACCAGGTCTATTCTGCTGAATCTGTCCTTTATCGGGTTTTGGCTCTTGTTGCGCTCGCGCTTGTTGCGGGATTTGTAGCGCTGGCCACTGATCGTGGTCGTCGTTTTGCGGTTTTGCTCAAAGAGGCCAGGGTCGAAATCCGTAAGGTGGTATGGCCGACGCGGCCGGAGTTGGTGCAGACGACGATCATTGTTGTCGTGTTTGTGCTGGTGGTTGCGTTGTTGCTATGGGGTATGGATTCACTGATCAGCTGGCTGGTTGCTGGCTTCATTGGCTAACGGGAGTGGGCTATGTCTAAGCGTTGGTACGTTGTTCATGCGTATTCAGGCTTCGAAAAGCACGTTATGCGCACTCTCAAAGAGCGTGTTGCTCTTGAAGGTCTGGAAGATAAGTTCGGCGAAATCCTGGTTCCAACCGAGGAAGTCGTTGAGATGCGTGACGGGAAAAAGCGCAAGAGTGAGCGCAAGTTTTATCCCGGCTACGTATTGGTGCAGATGGAGATGGACGACGCTTCATGGCATCTTGTGAAGAATACGCCAAGGGTGCTTGGTTTTATTGGCGGCACGAAAGAAAAGCCGGCTCCAATTACCGAGCGGGAAGCAGAGGCGATACTTCAGCGCGTAGAAAGTGGTGCTGATAAGCCTAAGCCCAAGACCTTGTTTGAGCCGGGTGAAATTGTGCGCGTTGTTGAGGGGCCGTTTGCGGACTTCAACGGCGTAGTCGAAGAAGTTGACTATGAGAAGAGTCGGGTAAAAGTCGCGGTTCTGATTTTTGGTCGATCCACTCCGGTTGAGTTGGAGTTCGGGCAGGTCGAAAAAGACTGACCGGGCTTTTGAAAGCTTGTAGCTCGCGCGCCAAGGCGTCGCGGGCTTTTTGTGTCTGCCTTAGGCAGAAAGTTAAGCGGGGAGCCGAAAGGCGCTTGTACCCATAGGAGAAAATATCATGGCAAAGAAGATTGAAGCGTATATCAAGCTTCAGGTTGCTGCCGGCCAGGCCAACCCGAGTCCCCCCGTTGGCCCTGCACTGGGTCAGCGCGGTGTGAACATTATGGAATTCTGTAAGGCTTTCAATGCCAAGACTCAAGGTATGGAGCCTGGTCTGCCGATTCCAACGGTAATCACCGTTTATAGCGACCGTAGCTTCACCTTTGTTACCAAAACGCCTCCCGCGCCAGTACTTCTGAGGAAGGCCGCAGGCGTGAAGAGCGGTTCTGGTCGTCCGAACACCGAAAAGGTAGGCACCGTAACCCGCGCTCAGCTGGAAGAAATCGCCAAGACTAAAGAGCCGGATCTGACTGCAGCCGATATGGATGCAGCGGTTCGTACCATTGCCGGTACTGCCCGTAGCATGGGCCTGACCGTGGAGGGTGTATAACATGGCAAAGCTGAGCAAGCGTCAGAAGCTGATTCGCGAAAAGGTTGAGTCTACCCGTGCATACACTGTTGATGAGGCCGTAGCGCTTCTGGCAGAGCTGGGTCAGGGCGTAAAGTTCCGGGAGTCCGTGGATGTAGCGGTAAACCTGGGCGTAGACGCGCGTAAATCCGACCAGGTTGTACGCAGCAGCACTGTTCTGCCGCACGGCACCGGTAAAACGGTTCGTGTCGCTGTGTTCACCCAGGGCGCAAATGCCGAGAAAGCAGCAGCTGCTGGTGCAGACGTTGTTGGCATGGATGATCTGGCAGAAGAAGTGAAGAAGGGCAACATGGATTTCGACGTGGTTATTGCCACTCCGGATGCCATGCGTGTTGTTGGTCAACTCGGTCAGATTCTTGGGCCCCGCGGCCTGATGCCGAACCCGAAGGTTGGCACTGTGACTGCAGACGTTGAAACCGCGGTCAAGAATGCTAAAGCTGGCCAGGTTCGCTACCGCACCGACAAGAACGGCATTATCCATGCTCCGCTGGGCAACGTAGAATTTACTGCACAGACCATCAAGGAAAACCTTGAGGCTCTCGTTGCAGATCTGAAAAAGGCCAAGCCTGCATCGTCCAAGGGTGTGTATCTGAAGAAGATCACCATCTCTTCCACGATGGGGCCTGGTTTGACTATCGATCAAAGCGCCCTGAACATCTGAGCCTGCGATCGATAGTTCCTTTGTAGTCTGGGCAGAAGCCAAGGCTGTCAAAGACCGCAGGCCCCAGGGCGCCCTTGGGCGCCCACGGGTTAAAGCAATGCCTGCGCAGACGGTGTGAAGACGTTCTCTCTGAACCCAAACACCGTTCGGAGCCCCGGAAGGGGTAAATATGGGTTTGCTGGTTATTCCAGCGAAATCGAGGAGAAAACCAGTGGCAATTAGACTCGAAGACAAGAAAGCGATCGTCGCTGAAGTCAACGAGACTGCTGGTACTGCTCTGTCTGTGGTTTTGGCTGATTATCGTGGTGTCACCTCCGGTGACATGACGGCGCTGCGTGCCAAGGCTCGTGCCGAGAATGTTCGTCTGAAGGTTGTTCGTAACAACCTGGCGAAGATTGCTATTAAAGGTACTGAGTTCGAGTGCATTGATCCGGCGCTGGTTGGCCCTACCATTCTGGCTTTCTCAATGGAAGATCCGGGCGCCGCTGCGCGTCTGTTGAAGGATTTTGCCAAAGAGAAAGAGGCGTTTGAGATCAAGGGTCTGGCTGTCGGCGGTGAGCTGATGGGCGCAGAACAGATCGATCGCCTGGCTACGCTGCCGACGCTGCACGAAGCGTTGACCAAGCTGGCTATCGTTACACAGGCACCAGTTACCAAGCTTGCACGTACTCTGAACGATATTCCGGGCAGAATCACGCGTGTTATAGCTGCAGTCCGCGACCAGAAGCAAGACGCTGCTTGATTCTGTTGAACACCATTTTTTTAATTTTCGGAGAAAGTCATGGCTCTGTCTAAAGACGATATTTTGAATGCAATTGCTGAAATGAGCGTAATGGAAGTTGTTGAGCTCGTAGAAGCAATGGAAGAGAAGTTTAACGTTTCCGCTGCAGCAGCAGTTGCTGCTGCACCTGCTGCTGCCGGCGGCGACGCTGGTGCTGCTGAAGAGCAGACCGAGTTCGACGTAGTTCTGACTGGCGCTGGCGAGAAGAAAGTCAACGTTATCAAGGCTGTTCGTGAGCTGACTGGTCTGGGCCTGAAAGAAGCCAAGGAAATGGTTGATGGCGCGCCTTCTACTATCAAAGAAGCAGCCAGCAAGGAAGAGGCCGAAGAGGCCAAGAAGAAGCTTGAGGAAGCAGGCGCTTCTGTTGAGCTCAAGTAAGAGTCGGTTTCTGATCGACACCGTGCCCTAGGCATGGACAGGCTGGTGGCTAAAAGCCACCGGCCTTTTTCTGTTGTATATGCTATAGAGTCTGGTGCGCAGTAACGGGTTGATGTCAGATCTATAACCTACAGCCAGAGTCTTGTTCAAGACGGCGCGATAAGCCGAGCAAATCGGCCCCGAAGCAGAACATTTGATTGCTTCTTGATACCAGGTATCAGGTTAAAGCTGGGGAATGCAGATGACTTACTCCTACACCGAAAAAAAGCGGATTCGCAAAGATTTCAGTAAATTGCCTTCCGTGATGGATGTCCCCTATTTGCTGTCTATTCAGCTGGATTCATTCCGGGATTTCCTTCAAATGGAAGCCGCTCCAGAAGATCGCCGGGAAACCGGTCTTCATGCAGCCTTCAAATCCGTATTCCCGATTGTCAGTTACTCTGGCAACGCCGCGCTCGAGTATGTGAGCTACCGTATCGGCGAGCCAGTTTTCGACGTCAAGGAATGTCAGCTCCGGGGCGTGACCTACGCCGCGCCGCTACGGGTCAAAGTCCGCCTGATCATTTATGATCGGGAATCGTCCAACAAAGCGATCAAGGACATCAAAGAACAAGAGGTCTACATGGGCGAGATGCCCCTGATGACCGAAAACGGTACCTTCGTTGTTAATGGTACCGAGCGTGTTATTGTTTCCCAGCTCCACCGTTCACCGGGCGTATTCTTTGACCATGATAAGGGCAAGACGCATTCTTCCGGTAAACTGTTGTATTCTGCGCGCGTCATTCCCTACCGTGGTTCCTGGCTGGACTTCGAGTTCGATCCGAAGGATTCGGTGTTTGTTCGTATCGACCGTCGTCGTAAGCTTCCTGCGACTATTCTGTTGCGTGGTTTGGGTTATACCTCAGAGCAAATGCTCGGCATGTTCTTTGAAACCAGCAAATTTTCGCTGGGTGCCGAAGTGTGCAAGCTTGAACTGGTGCCGAGCCGTCTCCGGGGCGACATTGCAACCTTCGACATCAAGGGTGTGGATGGCAATGTGATCGTCGAGGAAGGCCGCCGTGTCACCGCTCGTCATATCAAGCAGCTGGAAAAAGCGGGTATTACCGAGTTGGATGTGCCAACCGAATACCTGTATGGCCGTGTACTTGCAAAAGACATGATCGACCAGGCTACCGGTGAGGTGCTGGTTGAATGTAACACCGAGCTGTCGGAAGAGGTTGTAACCAAAATTCTCGACGCGGGCGTAAAAGAGATCGAAACTCTCTACACCAACGACCTGGATTGCGGCCCCTTTATGTCCGATACCCTGCGTATCGATCCGACTCGCAGCCCGCTGGAAGCACTGGTCGAGATCTATCGTATGATGCGCCCGGGCGAACCGCCAACCAAAGAGTCTGCAGAGAACCTCTTCACCAACCTTTTCTTCAGTGAAGAGCGTTATGATCTGTCGGCCGTAGGGCGCATGAAGCTGAACCGTCGTCTGGGGCGTGAGGAAAGCACAGGCGAAGGTATCCTGACCAACGAAGACATTATCGACGTGCTCAAGACCCTGATCGGGATTCGCAATGGTCAGGGGCAGGTTGATGATATTGATAACCTCGGCAACCGCCGTGTTCGCTGTGTTGGCGAGATGGCAGAAAACCAGTTCCGCGTGGGCCTGGTGCGTGTGGAGCGTGCTGTTCGTGAGCGCCTGAGCCTTGCGGAAAGCGAAGGCCTGATGCCACAGGATCTGATCAATGCGAAGCCGGTGGCCGCGGCCGTTAAAGAGTTTTTCGGCTCCAGCCAGCTGTCCCAGTTCATGGATCAGAACAACCCGTTGTCGGAAGTCACCCACAAGCGCCGTATCTCGGCACTCGGCCCAGGTGGTCTGACCCGCGAGCGTGCCGGGTTTGAGGTTCGTGACGTTCACCCGACCCATTATGGCCGGGTATGTCCAATCGAAACGCCGGAAGGCCCGAACATCGGTCTGATCAACTCGCTGGCGACTTATGCCCGCGCCAACTCCTACGGTTTCCTTGAGAGCCCTTACCGCAAGGTTGTCGACGGACTGGTGACCGACGAGCTGGTGTATCTGTCGGCCATCGAGGAAAGCAATTATGTCATCGCCCAGGCCAGTGCTGCGACCGATGAGAACAAGCGGCTGTCAGATGAGCTGGTTACCGTTCGTCATCTGAATGAATTTACGGTGGCTCCGCCGGAAGCGGTTAACTTCATGGACGTGTCTCCGCGTCAGGTTGTTTCCGTGGCAGCATCTCTGATTCCATTCCTGGAGCATGATGATGCTAACCGGGCGCTGATGGGTGCAAACATGCAACGCCAGGCAGTTCCCACGCTTATCTCTCAGGTGCCGCTGGTCGGTACCGGTGTAGAGCGTACCGTGGCGCAGGATTCCGGAGTCTGCGTATCAGCGCGTCGTGGTGGTGTAATCGAGAGCGTTGACGCAGGCCGTATCGTTGTTCGTGTCAACAACGACGAAACCGCTGCCGGTGATGCTGGTGTAGACATCTACAACCTCACCAAGTACACGCGTTCGAACCAGAATACCTGTATTAACCAGCGCTCCATCGTCCGTCAGGGCGACGTAGTGGCCCGGGGCGATGTGCTCGCCGACGGCCCGTCCGTAGATCTGGGTGAGCTGGCACTGGGCCAGAACATGCGTATCGCGTTTATGCCGTGGAATGGCTACAACTTCGAGGATTCCATCCTGATCTCGGAGAAAGTGGTTCAGGAAGATCGCCTGACCACCATCCATATTCAGGAGCTGACCTGTGTCGCTCGTGACACCAAGCTGGGCAGCGAAGAGATCACCGCTGATATCCCGAACGTTGGTGAAAGCGCGCTGTCCAAGCTGGATGAGTCTGGTGTGGTTTATATCGGCGCTGAAGTTGGTCCTGGCGACATCCTGGTAGGCAAGGTAACGCCGAAAGGTGAAACTCAGCTAACCCCGGAAGAAAAATTGCTGCGTGCCATTTTCGGTGAGAAAGCATCTGACGTGAAGGACACCTCACAGCGTGTGCCGACTGGTACCCGCGGTACGGTGATCGACGTACAGGTGTTTACCCGCGACGGCATTGAGAAAGATGCACGGGCTTTGTCGATCGAGAAAGAGCAGCTTGACAAATACCGCAAGGATCTGAAAGACGAATACCGCATTGTGGAAGGCGCGACCTATGAGCGCCTGATGGTAGCTCTCAAAGGGCAGGAAGTTATCAGTGGTCCGGCCTTGAAAAAGGGCGCCAAGCTGGAGGAGGCCTACCTGGCTGAGCTGCCGCGCGGAGACTGGTTCAAGTTGCGCATGAAGGACGAGTCACTCAATGAGTTGCTCGAGAAATCAGAGCAGGGCCTCGAAGAGCGTAAGAAAGAGCACGAGGCGCGGTTTGATGACAAAAAAGGCAAGCTGCAGCAGGGCGACGACCTGGCTCCGGGCGTGCTGAAAATCGTCAAGGTGTACCTTGCTATCAAGCGTCGAATTCAGCCTGGTGACAAGATGGCTGGCCGTCACGGTAACAAGGGTGTTATCTCTGCGGTTATGCCGATTGAGGACATGCCTTACGATGAATTCGGTAACACCGTCGATATCGTACTGAACCCGCTGGGTGTTCCGTCGCGGATGAACGTAGGTCAGGTTCTGGAAACCCACCTGGGCGCCGCCGCCAAGGGTCTGGGTGAAAAGATCAGTCGCATGCTCGAAGAACAGCGCAAGGTGGCTGAGCTTCGTCAACTGCTGGATGAGATCTATAACCACTCGGACGAAGTGTTCAAGGTGGATCTCGACAGCCTCAGCGACAAGGAGATCCTGGAGCTGTGCGGTAACCTGAAGGGTGGTGTGCCGATGGCGACACCAGTCTTCGATGGTGCCGAGGAAGCGGAGGTTAAGCGCATGCTTGAGCTGGCTGACCTGGACACCAGTGGCCAGACCAGGCTGTACGATGGCCGCACCGGTGATGCATTTGACCGTCCGGTGACTGTGGGCTACATGTACATGCTCAAGCTCAACCACTTGATCGACGATAAGATGCACGCTCGTTCCACCGGTTCCTATTCCCTGGTTACCCAGCAGCCGCTGGGTGGTAAGGCGCAGTTCGGTGGTCAGCGCTTCGGTGAGATGGAAGTCTGGGCTCTGGAGGCGTATGGCGCAGCCTACACTCTCCAGGAAATGCTCACCGTCAAGTCTGACGATGTGAATGGTCGGACCAAGATGTACAAGAACATTGTCGATGGGGATCATCGTATGGAGCCGGGTATGCCCGAATCCTTCAACGTTCTTGTCAAGGAAATCCGCTCGTTGGGTATCGACATCGAGCTGGAATCCGAGTGAGCCGAATTGTTTTTGGCAGCGTGAGCGGGCACAACCTGTGCCCGCCCGAGATTAACGCCATCCGGAGCTTTTACTGATGAAAGATTTGTTGAATCTTCTCAAGAGCCAGAATCAGAGTAAGGAATTCGACGCCATTCGCATTGGCCTGGCGTCGCCTGACATGATTCGTTCCTGGTCTTTTGGCGAAGTAAAGAAGCCTGAGACCATTAACTACCGTACCTTCAAGCCGGAGCGTGACGGTCTTTTCTGTGCCAAGATCTTCGGTCCGATCAAGGACTACGAGTGCCTGTGCGGCAAGTACAAGCGCCTCAAGCACCGTGGTGTGATCTGTGAGAAATGTGGGGTAGAGGTGGCACTGGCCAGCGTGCGTCGTGAGCGCATGGGCCACATTGAACTGGCGAGCCCGGTTGCCCACATCTGGTTTTTGAAGTCTTTGCCGTCCCGTATCGGCCTGATGCTGGACATGACCCTTCGTGACATTGAGCGTGTACTCTACTTTGAGAGCTTCATTGTTATCGACCCGGGCATGACGACTCTGGAGAAGGGGCAGCTGCTGAACGACGAGCAGTACTATGAGGCTCTGGAAGAGTTCGGCGATGAGTTCGATGCCCGCATGGGTGCTGAGGCGGTCAAGGAGCTGCTGGAAGCCATCGATCTGCAGGCTGAAGTGGATAATCTGCGCGAAGAAATTCCGCAGACCAACTCTGAAACCAAGATCAAGAAATTCAGCAAGCGCCTGAAGATTCTCGAGGCCTTCCTGTACTCCGGTAACAAACCTGGTGACATGGTAATGACCGTGCTGCCGGTTCTGCCGCCCGATCTGCGCCCATTGGTGCCGCTGGATGGTGGCCGCTTTGCGACGTCGGATCTTAACGACCTGTACCGTCGGGTGATCAACCGGAACAACCGTCTCAAGCGCCTGCTGGAGCTGAATGCTCCGGACATCATTGTGCGCAATGAAAAACGGATGCTGCAGGAAGCTGTGGATGCGCTGCTGGATAACGGTCGTCGTGGCCGTGCCATCACCGGTACCAACAAGCGTCCGCTGAAGTCCCTGGCTGATATGATCAAGGGTAAGCAGGGTCGTTTCCGACAGAACCTTCTGGGTAAGCGGGTAGACTACTCCGGTCGTTCGGTGATCGTGGTTGGTCCGTACCTGCGCCTGCACCAGTGCGGTCTGCCCAAGAAGATGGCGCTGGAGCTGTTCAAGCCCTTCATCTTCTCCAAGCTTGAGCACCGCGGACTGGCGACCACCATCAAAGCTGCCAAGAAGATGGTTGAGCGTGAAGAAGGTGTGGTCTGGGATATCCTTGATGAGGTGATCCGTGAGCACCCGATCATGCTCAACCGTGCGCCGACTCTGCACCGCTTGGGTATCCAGGCATTTGAGCCGGTACTGATTGAGGGTAAGGCCATCCAGCTGCACCCCCTGGTCTGTGCGGCCTATAACGCCGACTTTGACGGTGATCAGATGGCCGTTCACGTGCCGCTGACCCTGGAAGCCCAGCTCGAAGCCCGTGCGTTGATGATGTCAACCAACAACGTACTGTCGCCAGCCAACGGCGAGCCGATCATCGTACCGTCCCAGGACGTTGTATTGGGTCTCTATTACATGACCCGTGAGCGCCATGCTGCCAAAGGTGAGGGCATGGTGTTTGCCGACATCAAGGAAGCGCACCGTGCCTACGGTGCCGGGCAGGTTGATCTGCAGGCGGCGGTAAAAGTCCGTGTCAAGCAGGTGGCGATTGAGGAGAGCGGCGAACGCACAGAAAGCTACAGCATCGTGGAAACCACGGTTGGCCGTGCACTGTTGTTTGATATCGTGCCTGACGGCCTGCCGTTTGAAATCGTTAACAAGCCGATGGTCAAGAAGGCGATCTCTAACCTGATCAACACCTGCTATCGGGATGCCGGTCTGAAGGACACGGTTATTTTTGCCGACCAACTGATGTACATGGGTTACCACTATGCAACCCGCTCCGGTATCTCTATCGGCTTCAACGACTTCGAGATTCCGCCGGAGAAGTATGAGCTGGTAGACGCAGCCTCCGACGAAGTAAAGGACATCGAAAACCAGTACGCGTCCGGTCTGCTGACCCAGGGCGAGAAGTACAACAAGGTGATCGATATCTGGTCTCGCGCCAACGACAAGGTGTCCAAGGCGATGATGGAGCGTCTGGCCAAAGAGAAGGTCATTGGTCCCGATGGTCAGGCTGTGAAGGGTGAAGACGGCCAAGACCTGATGCAGGAGTCGTTTAACTCTGTATACATGATGGCCGATTCCGGCGCCCGGGGTTCGGCGGCGCAGATCCGTCAGCTGTCTGGTATGCGTGGTCTGATGGCGAAGCCAGACGGTTCTATTATCGAGACGCCGATCACGGCGAACTTCCGTGAAGGCCTGAACGTACTGCAGTACTTCATCTCGACCCACGGTGCTCGTAAAGGTCTTGCGGATACCGCATTGAAGACCGCGAACTCCGGTTACCTGACCCGTCGTCTGGTTGACGTGTCGCAGGATCTGGTAGTTACCGAAGAAGATTGTGGCACCGATGAAGGTCTGCTGATGACGCCGCATATCGAAGGCGGCGACGTTGTCGTTCCACTCGGTGACCGGGTACTGGGGCGTGTAACGGCCCGTGACGTATTCACCCCGACCGACAAGGAAAACGCGGTTGTGCCTGTCGGCACCTTGCTGGACGAGAAGACCGTCGAGATGGTCGAGCGTGCGGGTGTTGATGAAATCTGGGTTCGCTCAGCCATTACCTGCGATACCCGTCATGGCATTTGTTCCAAGTGTTACGGGCGCGATCTGGCCCGTGGTCACCAGGTGAACGTTGGTGAGGCTGTTGGTGTTATTGCGGCGCAGTCTATCGGTGAGCCGGGTACCCAGTTGACCATGCGTACGTTCCACATTGGTGGTGCGGCCAGCCGGGCGTCTGCGGTCGATAATATTCAGGTCAAGCATGGCGGTACAGTGCGCCTACACAACCTGAAGTCGATTGAGAAAACCAATGGCTCCCTGGTGGTGGTTTCCCGTTCGTCCGCACTGGCGATTGCTGATGAGCAGGGGCGTGAGCGTGAGTGGTACAAACTGCCTTACGGTGCAGTTCTGTCAGTGAAAAACGGCGATCTGGTTGAAGCCGGTGTGGTGGTTGCCAAGTGGGATCCGCATACGCACCCGATCATCGCTGAGGCCACAGGTACAGCCAAGTTCGTCAACATGGAAGAGGGCATCACAGTCCGCACCCAGGCTGATGAGCTGACCGGTCTGTCTACCATGGAAGTGATCGACCCGAAAGATCGTCCGGCAGCAGGTAAAGATATCCGGCCTGCGATTCAGTTGATCGACGACGCGGGCGAAGAGGTTGATCTGCCAGGCGGCGGTACAGCCATCTTCTTCCTGCCGGCCAACGCCCTGGTGACCATGGCCAACGGTGCCAAGGTCGAGCTGGGTGATGTGGTTGCCCGTATTCCGCAGGAGAGTTCGAAGACCCGGGACATCACCGGTGGTCTGCCCCGTGTTGCCGATCTGTTCGAAGCCCGTCGACCGAAAGAATCGGCGATTCTGGCAGAGATCAGTGGTGTGATTTCCTTCGGTAAAGAAACCAAGGGCAAGAAGCGCCTGGTGATTACGCCGAAGGATGATGACGCCTATGAGGTTCTGATTCCGAAGCACCGCCAGATGAACGTATTTGAAGGTGAAACGGTAGAGAAGGGTGAGGTTATCTCCGACGGCCCGTCCAACCCGCACGACATTCTGCGTTTGCTGGGTGTGGTCGAGCTGGCCAAGTACATCACCAACGAGATCCAGGACGTTTACCGTCTGCAGGGCGTTGTGATCAACGATAAGCACATTGAGGTTATCGTTCGCCAGATGCTGCGCAAGGTTGAAATTACCGATCCGGGCGATACCACGTTGCTCTCTGGTGACCAGGTTGAAATCACCCAGGTGATTGAAGAGAACGAGAAGGCGAATGCGGCTGACAAAGAGCCGGCACGTTTCGACCGCTTGCTGCTGGGTATCACCAAGGCATCGCTTGCGACCGAGTCGTTCATATCAGCTGCGTCGTTCCAGGAGACCACACGGGTTCTGACCGAAGGTGCAGTGACTGGTAAGCGTGACTATCTGCGCGGTCTGAAAGAAAACGTCGTGGTTGGTCGCCTGATTCCGGCCGGTACCGGTCTGGCGTATCATAACGAGCGTCGTCGCAAGCGCGAACTGGAAGAGCAGGGCGTAACAGCGGCCGACGTTGAAGAGGCTCTGAGCGCAGAACTTAACCGCGAGGGTTAAGTTTTGCGGGCCGCTCTCGGGGTAGATACCTATCCCGGGAGTGGTTAAAAAGAGAACAGTCATCTTGACTGGCTCGGGGCGCGGGCTTAAACTTGCGTCCCTTAAATTTTACCCCCTTTAATGGGGGTAAGTTACATTGGTATGGTTTTTTGGAGTTTGCTTACATGGCAACGATTAATCAGTTGGTGCGTAAGCCTCGTAAGCGCAAGGTAGCCCAGAGCGATGTTCCCGCGCTCCAGGCCTGTCCTCAGCGCCGTGGTGTGTGCACTCGTGTGTACACTACAACGCCGAAGAAGCCGAACTCTGCACTTCGTAAAGTGTGCCGTGTTCGTCTGACCAACGGCTTCGAGGTTTCCTCATACATTGGTGGTGAAGGTCACAACCTTCAGGAGCACAGTGTTGTGCTGATCCGTGGTGGTCGAGTAAAAGACCTTCCGGGTGTGCGCTATCACACTGTTCGCGGTACTTTGGACACCCAGGGTGTGCAGAACCGTAAGCAGGGCCGCTCCAAGTACGGTGCAAAACGACCCAAGTCCTGATGTCCCGAGCGGGTGTCTTTTATCGTTGCTTGTCAGAACGGTAAGAGTAAGGCTGAGTAGCAGATTGCTATCTCAGGGGTTCCTGAAGACCTTTTAGATATAAGGGCTTATCGATGCCTAGAAGAAGAGTTGCAGCAAAACGGGAGATTATTCCCGATCCTAAATTCGGCAGTGCACGTCTGGCCAAGTTCATCAACCACGTGATGGAAAGTGGCAAGAAGTCTACCGCAGAGCGCATTGTTTACGGCGCACTCGATATCGTTGCCGAAAAATCCAAGGAAGAGCCGATCGACATGTTCGAGAAGGCCCTGGAGAACATCCAGCCGATGGTTGAGGTTAAGTCCCGTCGTGTGGGTGGTGCTACCTACCAGGTGCCTGTAGAAGTGCGGCCTTCCCGCCAAAACGCGTTGGCCATGCGCTGGCTCGTTGAATACTCACGGAAGCGCGGTGAGAAAAGCATGGCGCAGCGCCTTGCTGGTGAAATCCTTGATGCTGTAGAAAGCAAGGGTGCGGCAGTTAAGAAGCGTGAAGACGTCCATCGTATGGCAGAAGCCAACAAGGCCTTCTCTCATTTCCGTTTCTAAATAAGCCGAGGTTTATACAGTGGCACGAAAGACTCCGATCAAACGTTACAGAAACATTGGTATCTGTGCGCACGTTGATGCAGGCAAGACCACCACGACCGAGCGTATCCTTTACTACACCGGTCGTAACCACAAGATGGGTGAAACCCATGATGGTGCCTCAACGACTGACTGGATGGAGCAGGAGCAGGAGCGTGGTATTACTATCACCTCAGCGGCTGTCACCACCTTCTGGCAGGGCATGGATCAGCAGTTCCCCGAGCATCGGGTGAACATCATTGACACCCCGGGGCACGTTGACTTCACGATCGAGGTTGAGCGTTCGCTGCGTGTTCTTGATGGCGCTGTTGTTGTGTTCTGTGGCTCTTCCGGTGTAGAGCCTCAGTCCGAGACGGTATGGCGTCAGGCCAACAAGTATGAAGTTCCGCGCATGGTTTTCGTTAACAAGATGGATCGCGCGGGTGCAAACTTCTTACGGGTTGTTGCCCAGATCAAGGATCGCCTGGGTGCTACCCCGGTTCCGCTGCAGCTGCCGATCGGCGCTGAAGATCAGTTCGAAGGCGTGGTTGACCTGCTTCGTATGAAGGCGATTCGCTGGAACGACGAAGACCTGGGTATGACCTACGAAGAAGGCGATATCCCGGCAGAGATGGCGGATGAGGTTGCCCAGTACCGTGAGCAGTTGGTAGAGGCGGCCGCCGAAGCTAACGAAGAGCTCATGGAGAAGTACCTTGAAGAAGGTGACCTGAGCCTGGAAGAGATCAAGGCAGGGCTGCGTGCGCGTACCCTGGCTAACGAAATCGTTCCGGCCTGTTGTGGTACCGCCTTCAAGAACAAGGGCGTTCCTGCCGTGTTGGATGCGGTTATCGAATACCTGCCGGCGCCGGACGAAGTCAAGGCAATCCGCGGTGAGGTTGATGAAGACGGCACCGAGGAAACCCGCCCGGTTGATGACGACGCGCCCTTTGCTGCTCTGGCATTCAAGATCGCTACCGATCCGTTCGTGGGTTCCCTGACCTTCTTCCGTGTTTACTCCGGTAAGCTGGAGTCTGGTAATGCGGTATACAACTCGGTCAAAGGCAAGAAAGAGCGTGTGGGCCGTATGGTTCAGATGCACGCCAATGATCGGGAAGAGATCAAGGAAGTGCTGGCGGGCGACATCGCTGCTGCCATCGGTCTGAAAAACGTTACCACAGGGGACACTCTGTGCGACGAAAACGCCAAGATCATCCTGGAGCGCATGGAGTTCCCTGAGCCGGTTATCTCGGTTGCAGTGGAACCCAAGTCCAAGGCTGACCAGGAAAAGATGGGTGTTGCGCTGGGCAAGCTGGCTCAGGAGGATCCGTCCTTCCGTGTCCGCACAGATGAAGAATCTGGCCAGACCATCATTTCTGGTATGGGTGAGCTGCACCTGGACATCATCGTTGACCGTATGCGTCGCGAGTTCAAGGTTGAAGCGAACATTGGTAAGCCTCAGGTCGCTTATCGCGAATGTATCCGGAAGCCGGTGGATGTCGAAGGTAAGTTCGTTCGTCAATCCGGTGGTCGTGGTCAATACGGTCACGTCAAGGTGAAGCTCGAGCCGCTGCCGCTGGACGTCGAAGATGCAGAAAACTTCATCTTCGTGAACGAGATCGTGGGTGGTGTGGTTCCGAAGGAATACATCCCGGCGGTTCAGCAGGGTATTGCAGAGCAGATGCAGAACGGCTGTCTGGCTGGTTATCCGCTGCTGGGTATCAAAGCCACTCTGTACGACGGCTCCTACCACGATGTGGACTCCAACGAAATGGCGTTCAAGATCGCCGGTTCCATGGCATTGAAAAAGGGAGCTCTGGAAGCCAACCCTGCGCTGCTTGAGCCGATGATGAAGGTGGAAGTTGTCACGCCGGAAGACTACATGGGTGACGTTGTTGGCGACCTGAACCGTCGTCGCGGCGTAATCCAGGGTATGGATGATAATCCTGCCGGTAAGATCGTTCGCGCTGAGGTTCCGTTGTCGGAGATGTTCGGTTACGCCACCGACCTGCGTTCTGCGACGCAGGGGCGAGCGTCTTATGCGATGGAGTTCTCCCGCTATTCGGAAGCTCCTTCGAACATTGCCGAAGCGATCATTAAAAAGGGTTGATCCCAGGACTTAAGTAAAAGTAAGAGGTGTAACCGTGTCTAAAGAAAAATTTGAGCGTAGTAAACCGCACGTAAACGTAGGTACCATCGGTCACGTTGACCATGGTAAGACCACTCTGACCGCTGCTCTGACTCGTGTATGCCACGAAGTTTGGGGTACAGGTTCTGCCAGTGCTTTCGATCAGATCGATAACGCACCGGAAGAGCGTGCGCGTGGTATCACCATCGCGACTTCGCACGTTGAGTACGATTCTCCGAACCGTCACTACGCCCACGTTGATTGCCCGGGTCACGCTGACTACGTAAAGAACATGATCACCGGTGCTGCCCAGATGGACGGCGCGATCCTGGTTTGTTCTGCCGCTGACGGCCCCATGCCGCAGACCCGTGAGCACATCCTGCTGTCCCGTCAGGTTGGCGTACCGTTCATCGTTGTGTTCCTGAACAAGGCTGACATGGTTGATGACGAGGAGTTGCTGGAGCTGGTCGAGATGGAAGTTCGCGATCTGCTGAGCACCTACGACTTCCCAGGCGACGACACTCCGATCATCACCGGTTCTGCGCTGATGGCGTTGGAAGGCAAAGACGACAACGAAATGGGTACTACCGCTGTTAAGAAGCTGGTAGAAGCTCTGGATGACTACATTCCTGAGCCGGAGCGTGCGATCGATCAGCCGTTCCTGATGCCTATCGAGGACGTCTTCTCTATCTCCGGTCGTGGTACGGTTGTGACCGGTCGTGTTGAGCGTGGCATCATCAAAACAGGTGACGAAGTGGAGATCGTGGGTATCCGCGATACCACCAAGACAACCTGTACTGGTGTTGAGATGTTCCGCAAGCTGCTGGACGAAGGTCGTGCCGGTGAGAACATTGGTGCCCTGCTGCGTGGTACCAAGCGTGACGACGTAGAGCGTGGTCAGGTTCTGTGTGTACCTGGCTCCATCAAGCCGCACACCAAGTTTGAGTGTGAAGTGTACGTACTGTCCAAAGAAGAAGGCGGTCGTCATACTCCGTTCTTCAAGGGCTACCGTCCGCAGTTCTACTTCCGGACCACTGACGTAACCGGTTCTTGCGAACTGCCGGAAGGTGTTGAAATGGTAATGCCGGGCGACAACGTGAAAATGGTTGTTACCCTGATCGCTCCGATCGCCATGGAAGATGGCCTGCGCTTCGCGATCCGCGAAGGTGG
>NZ_PXNP01000055.1 GCF_003007675.1 Marinobacter fuscus
CTTAACCTCAGGCGGATGAGTTCGCTGATGAGGCTGACATAGGCGATCTGAGGCGGCGTGCTGGGCCGTGCTGAGTGGTCGGGCTACGGTTGTGAACTTGCCTATAACCGTCTTGATTGCCTGAATAGAAAATCGTGACTCTATCCGGTTGGATACTGCGCATATACTCTCGGGCACAACCGTGATTCGGCGCGGCGGAGGCAATTGCTCAAAACACTTCTGCCGCGCAGGCTCCTAGGGCCTGTCGATAAGTTGGCTTAACAAATCCGAAGGAACCGATGTAAAAAACCAGCCTCGACACTGTAACAAAGGGCCAGGCCACAACCAGAAACATCATCCAAAGCACCGAAGCAACTACGAAAGATTGGGCAAGCGACTCCAGCGTGCTGACGAATCCCGATCCAGTGTCCTGCATAGGCTACCTTAAATTTAACGCTGAGGTAACCGGCGCCGGAGCGAAGCGGAGGGAACCAAAAGCGGTACGCTTTTGGCGTCCGGTTGACCGCCTGGTTAGTGGCCGGTCACCACCAAGGTCTCCCTTGGCACCCAGCGCTGAATGCCCTCTCCCGCACAGCTTGCACCAACCCAACGGATGGCGAAAGGAACCAGAGCGCAAACAACGCCAATCCGA
>NZ_PXNP01000056.1 GCF_003007675.1 Marinobacter fuscus
CTTAACCTCAGGCGGATGAGTTCGCTGATGAGGCTGACATAGGCGATCTGAGGCGGCGTGCTGGGCCGTGCTGAGTGGTCGGGCTACGGTTGTGAACTTGCCTATAACCGTCTTGATTGCCTGAATAGAAAATCGTGACTCTATCCGGTTGGATACTGCGCATATACTCTCGGGCACAACCGTGATTCGGCGCGGCGGAGGCAATTGCTCAAAACACTTCTGCCGCGCAGGCTCCTAGCTCTGATTTCGGTCTCAACGAAAAACTCAACCGAATGCCAAGCTTTCGAGTCGGTGAGGGTGTTCCGGTCATGCCAGTAGAGCTGTTCATCAGCAACGCCGAGCGCTCATACCACTGCTGCACGATCGGCAAATCCAGATCCAACTGGGCCGCCGTTTTCTCCAATGCCACAGGCAGGGGCTCATGAAGCTGCGCCTGCGTGCGAATGAAAACCTGGCACGAAACCCGATACGGCAGCAGCGGATTGACGTCTTCAGACACCCGGTTTACAACGGGTGGCAATTCCTTCTTTTTATCGCTGATTTTCGGAAGCGCCATCAGGCCTTTCGCAGGTATTCGAGCCACAGCTGCCAATATTATTCCGGGTGTCACTCGGTCCTTTAGCTGTGCACGGTGCCGGAATCGTTCAAGTGCACCTGACGTTTTGTCTAGAAGCGCTTGCTGCTGTGCAATCGTGTAAGACCGATCATCGCTAAGCAAGTACTGGCGAAGTGCGAGATCCAGCAGGTGGGTGTAGCTTTTTAGGGTCACCCTTTCACTCGAATGGCCCATCCACTGAGCCAGCTGAGAAAGCGGCCGCCAGGCGTTAGCGACTCCAGCATTTACCGTGTTGCCTGAGCCGTGCACGGCTGGCATGAGTTCTACGTCATTCGACCGAACCCAAGTTTCCGGCAAGAGGTCAAAAGGTTTGCGCTCCAGCAATCGCAGCAAGGTCAGCGTTGCAAAACTGTGTCTCAGATGGTGAAAACGTATATTTTCATCACCCGACACGGACCTGAGTAGGGCCGTCAGCCCATCAAACGCCCATTTTTCCTGGATTCGAAAGGTTCCGCTGACTGGATCTTCGAACAAGGCGTCACGCGCCTCATCGTTGGCGCGCCGCAACTTGCGCCCATTCACAAACCCGGTCAACCACTCCAGTTCATCTCCGGTTAAAAGCAAGCGTAAAGGAAGTCGGCGGATTGCCGCGTCCGACTTTACGCCGGCAATTTTGGTGGGACGTACGAGCAGCTCGGGATCGTTAACGGTAGGATCCCCGAGGCCATGGAAATCTCCGTATTGCCGGGCCCAACACTCGGTTCGCCGAAGCCCACAACGGAACCCCATAATCAACAGGGCCAGCTGTATTCCCGCCAGCTCATCGTCGGCACGAGCCAACAAAAAGCTCTTTGCCCGGTGATACTCCAGAGGCGTCAGTATTGCCGCGTCGACGCCATAGCCTGAGCCCTCCTCCATTGGGATACGAGGCATTCCGTAATATCGGTGAAGAAATTCGTGCCACTCGGATAATGTCTGTCTGAGTGCTCCACCGTTACCGGGAAAGCCGCTCACCACCGTCTCATAGATCGATTGCCACTCATCCGAGTCCAGGCTTTCAGGGTTCGGAATGTCAGTTGCATAGGGCAGCAAAAGTTCCAGGTGTTGAAGATTGCGAATCTTTTGCTGCAAGGCCGGTGACACACTCTCGTCAGTTTTCAGAAGGGCTCGAACGTAGTGACACATCAACTGCACCAAAATGGAGCAGCCCTTCTCTTCTGCAATTTTGTCGAGCGTTTTGAACACCTCCGCTTTCGTTGCCAATACATCCCTCCGTTGCCTGTCCGTCCCTATAGGGTCTCTGGCCCCCTGGGCGGTCAACGCTTCAGATGCCAGGAACCGCACCCGCTTCATCAGACGTTTGAAAAATGGTTTTTGGTCGATCAACGGGAATTCAGGAACGATGAGAGCCGGAGAGCCGACCATCTCGTTCTCACGCTCATCCTGAGATGCTTGCGGTGCAGGTTGGACCACCGTCCCACCGGTCAACAATCGCATCCAGTTAGACAATGGCAAAGAAGCGCCCAGGTCAGGTGTTCGGGCGTAGTGAACCAGGAAACCTGGCGCGACCATGACCAGGTTTGCCTCGGCAACCGCAAAAACATGCAACGGCCGGTTCAAGGTAATCCGGTTTGCCTCAATGAGCCCACCGACAAAGCGCGTCAGCAGTTCCTCATCCGGAGACGCCTTACCTTTTACCTCATTTACCTCTGGCCAATTGCTGCCCCAGCGCAGGTACCAGCGTCGAAGCAGCAGTTCGGTGATAGGCGCCAGAATGACCCTACGGCAGGTGTCGGTTGAGGGACGGGGACGCCCGCCAAGCGAGGTCGATTCCAATTCCAGCCATGTGTAATCACCGGCGCTACCGGCACCCTGCCGGATCGCCTCACTCAGCCGGTTGAACCATCGGCGCGCGGTAACGCCGCTATGAAAAACCAGGCTGTACAGTAACTCACCAGCATCCCTCTCCATGGCCTCTTCGGCTGGCAGCTCAGGGGCAGCAATCTCCAGGCTGGCCAGGAACGCATCATTTATACGGTCGTAGTCGGCCAATCGGGCTCCCATGTCAGGGGTGGTGAACGAGGAAAACATCTGGACGCTTTGCACAGGCATCGGGACGGGCAGCTGCCAATTCCGGGTTTTCACCCCTTCCTCCAACAGTTTCACGAGGTAGTACTGCCGGTCCTTGACCGCCCGACCTTCAACGGTTTGACAGGTATTGTCGATCAGCAGGGCAACCTCTTCGGCTGTCATCGTCAATCCTCGCTGGCCGCTTGCCAGCTCCGGGTGGTGCTCTCGCAGATATTCCCGGACCGCCTCCAGGTGGCCGAGTTTCTCGGCGTTTCGATTATTGGCCCGGTACTCGGAGCCCACTGAGGGTCCTTGGTTTGCCGCTGACAGCCTCTTCTTCAAAGCATCAATCGGTTTATTTAATGGCTCAAACACTGCTTTATCATCACGCATCGAGACCTGCCTCCACCCCGAACCCCAACTCATCCAACAACGCCGCTGTTGCCGGCACAATCCGATTCTTCATCTCGAAAAGATCGAGCGATGAGAACTTGGCGAGAGGCTCAGTCCCCACGCCCCAGTGCCCCATGAAGACGTCGACCAGATAACCTGGAACCCCCTGGTCACGCAGGAAGCCTCTCAGGGTGTGCCGGTTGACGTTCAGGGGCCACGGAAACGTCCATTGAATTTCATCCGCCAATCGTTTTGGGGTCGCGAACTCTGACTGGAGTTTCGCATCAAGAAAAACGAAGAAGGTTTCAATGGGAGCTTCGACGCCTACCTCATTCAGGCGCAGCTTCATGTGCTGCCGGTGCGTCTCATAGCGGCGAAGCTGATCGATAACGACCTCCGGCAGGTAAACCAGGCGAGAGTGGCCGAGATTGTCATCCACTTTGTCAGCAATAATTACGAATCCCCGGCGCTCGTTGAACTCGTATGGATGGGCGATCGGATCGCGAACGGCCCGAAAACCGGTCGACCACATAATCTGCAGGATGGCGTACGCTGTAAACAGATTATGAAATCTTCGGATGTTGGCCCTGGAGTAGGCCGTTTTACGGTATTCGGCAATCTGCGCTCGCAGTCGGCTAACCACGTCTCGCATGACCTCCAGACGCACGCAAAATGGAGAACCCACTCTCGGCAAACCGAAATCGAGGTTGGCGGGAGCCATCGACGGCGACGAGAGCCCCAGGTTCACCAGCCAGGTATTCACGACATCGACATAATCCGCCGCCAACGTCTCAACCGCCCGGGTGTGGTAGTAGAGGTTTGCCGATTGCCCGGTGGGTAGCGTGCGCCCGGTCACCAGGCTCGCATCCACCGTATCCGTGGTTTGATGAATCAACCCCTCAAACACGCAGGTCTGAATTCGTTTCAGGGTAATCCTCGAACCAGTGCTCTTATTGAGTTTTTTGATCTCAATCGCAATCTCCTCAGCCACAGACTCAGTTGAAAGATTATTCGCGAAAAGAATCCGGTCCTTCTTTCGAGCCCGCCTTGCAACCGGTTCTACCCGCGGCCTGAGTATTTGCCAAAAAACATCCGGAATCGGACCGATAAACAGCTTATTTGTGACCTCCATATGAGGCGCCCATTTTTTCGCTAATTTTCGACGCTCCGGAGGCTCCGCAACAAAGCCTGCCCAAGCTTGATCGTCTCTGACGAGGTAGATACATCCCGGTTTATTTCTTTGCGGATTATCCGGTACTTGAGAGCGGTTCTGGACGACCACAGTTTCCGATATAGATTCCAGAGAGCGCCCGGTGAGGAGGATCAACAGGACATGTAGGCGCGTATTTTCAGAGCCCATCTTGTTCTCAAACAGGGCTTTCAAAACCAGCCCTCGCTCATAGTCGTTGAGGCTTTCCCAACGACCTGGTAGAAAACTGTTTGCACGCCGGTATGCTGCGCGCTTCGGTTGCTGTTTTCTGAGTCCGATGGAGGGCGTTTCACCGCGCCCTGTTTTGAGAGTAGCTCCGCGCTCTGAAATCAGAACGCTCTCACTCATCAATTCCTCTGGCGCATTGCCGGCGCGCCGGAACTGCGTATGCACACCCTCCGACTTCTTCGGTAGCGTAATGTGGACCGTACGCCCCTGAACACCTTCCACCTCAGAATCAACATCGTTGTCCAAAGGGGTCCATTTACCGGTTTTCTGTATTTCCCGGCGTTGTGACTTTTGTTTGTCGGATTGGTAAGTAACGAATTTCCCTTCACCAAGATAAGATTTGAAAAATCCATGAAGTTCTTTGAGGTAACGTGTGTCCTGCCCTTCAAATTGCCGTTGATCCAGGTGCTCATTGACTCGGGCAAAGTGTCGCTCAAATTTTTCTATATCGTTTAGAGGCTTTGGCACTTTCACCAAAGCTGAGTCCGATAGGAACCTTAACGCTCGCCAAGCATCAGCAAGCCGCCGGTCAAACCCCTCCTTTTCGGAAGGAACTAATTCTTTTCGCCAAACGGCGGCAGTGTTAATGACATACGCTGAAACCTGCAGTCTAATTTCAGAGCACTCCGGTTTCCTCGCGAGTTTGTACAGCCCCGCATGCTGCGGAGATTCACCGACAATTCCCCGGGGTCCCCGGCGGTTGGGGGCAAGTTCCTCATACTTCGTTTCTACTGAACCGCAACCCAACCATTCCAGAAATGCGTCCGCACCGTCGATCGGCTGCGAAATTTCTTCAAATGCCTTCACCAAGCGTGGTAGCAGACTTACGATGCTATCCATCCCGAGCCAGTCTGATCGAGGCTGCACAAGTTCGATCAGGAGAGCCTCGGGGTTATTGGGGTCAAATTTCAATGCCATCACGCGACCTCCGCGTCGTTGAGGGGAAGACGCATCTGAGCCTTCGCCGTTAGATAACCCGTGAGATATTTCTCCAGGTTCTTGAGGTGCCGCCGCTCGGCTTTGCTGTCAGGGTTACCGTCGTCACACTGTTGAGATGTGTCCTGAACTTTGTGGAGCAGACTTTCAGCGTTGGGTGAGAACGGCGCTAACTGTCCGATGGTGTCGAGTGACAACGCCGAAATAGCGGCCCAGGCATTCTTCGGATTGGAAAACTGTTTGAGGAGACTGTCGCTATGGAGATCATTCAGCCACTCGATACAAGAAGCGGTGAGCGTCGCGCAGAGCTGTAGACGTAACCCCGACTCTCTTTCTTCAGCAGCCTGTTGCCACATAACCGTGAAATGAGCTTTGACCGCGTCGAGGATTTTCGATGCTGGGGCATCGTCAGCTACATCATCGGGTTGCACAGTTCCATCGTTATCCTGTCCCAACAGTTCTACCTGGCGTAGGGCATCGCTCAGGTAGTCAGGGACAGCTGGCGACGAGCTCTGGAGGCCTGGCTGTTCAGAGCCGGAGGCTAGTAGGTGTTCAAAAATTGAGCGGGTGCGGGGGTCCAGAAATACAGGCTTGATATCGGCACTTGAGGTTCTAGCCCCCGCCTCAGCAACACCCGCTTCCAAGTCGGGGTGATCAACCTCACTCAGCGCGTCATGATGGTCAACTTCAGGCTCCTCGCTCTCGTCCGGCCGAAGTAAGTGCCGTGCCAGTCCGGGAACGAGAACCGGTTCCTCATCCTGGATTTTGAGCTTGCGGCTGATGCCGGCGAACTCCTCCAGCCCCACTCGAGTGTTGAGAGAAGGTGAGATCCAACGGCGCTCCTCATCCGAAAGACTGGCCCAGAGTCGAAGGAAAGCATTTTGCGAGCCCAGCCCGAAAAGCAACGCTGCCAGTAATCGCGAAACCTGCTGACTTTCAGCTTCTCGGTGCTTCCACACGAGAACCTGAACCTTGTTATCCGGAGCGAATACTTTCAGGAGTGCAGCTACGTGCGCGTTTCCGACGACACGGTAATCGCCATTCCTGGTCTTGCAAACCGAAACAGGATAGTGACTGGCCACAGCTAGAAGCGCGTCTTCAGTGAGGAGTTCTGGCCTACGTAGTCCAGAGTAGGAGCCGAGGATCACGTCCTCAACCTCGGTATCTAACCGTTCAAGTCTTAGTTGCGCAACGCGTAAAAATTTTAGGGTTCGCTTAGTTCCGGTCACGTTCTGCTCCTAACTGAATTCAATCGACATCAGGGGCGTTCGACCTTTGCCCCTCAAAAATCCTTTTTTAGGAGTATCACTGCCCCAGAAAGTGCGCAAGCACGCAGGCCGTCAAAAAACCGAGCCTTTTCAGCAAGTTAGGTAGGCTTAACGCCTACCATGTAACCATAAATGACCACCGAATCATAAAATATTATATGTAAGTAACTGATTTTTATGATTATGTTTTACCCAAGAAAAAACCGTTTATTTCACCAAGCTGGGAAGGAACTGGAACAGGCATTGGCGTCGTACTGGAAAATGCGTACGAAAAAGCCCGCTTTTAATCTCGACTTTGGAGCAAAACAAAGGCGAAGTGACCGCAAAGGCAGCTCTCCCGTCCAGCAAAATCGAGCAAGAAATCAGAAAAATCATCGTTTGTGAGGAGTCGCCCTCAAGCGCCAATAACTCCGGTAAACTAGATCTACGAATCAAGAAAAGTGAAACTCTAGGTGAGCTGAATATCCGCTTTTAAGATGCCAAGCCGAGTGCCCGGGCGAGAAAAATGCGTGACGAAACGATCCTTGTTGTGGACCTAGAGGCAACTTGCTGGGAGATGCAGCGGGCACCCAATGGTGATTCTCAGAGTATCCACAACATGGAGATCATTGAAGTCGGGTGTGCCCTCGCCACTCGGAAGGGAAACCTGCTGGATGCCCACGCGTTTCTGGTCAGGCCAACCCGGAATCCTGTGCTGAGCGACTTCTGCATGGAGCTGACCGGGATCACCCAGTCGATGGTGGATGCCGCGCCCACGCTCCCCGAGGCGATTGAGGCCATGAATGCCTGGCTGGGTGATCTGCCTGACGATTTTATCTGGTGCAGTTGGGGTAACTATGATCGTTTGCACCTGGAGGCTCAAAGCCAGCTGGACGGTGCTTGGCCGGTCATCCTGGCTCGCCCGCACCTGAATTTGAAACGTATCTGGCGACGCACCACGGGGCAGAAGAGAAAGAATGGATTTGCCCACGCGCTAGCTTTTCACGGATTGGACTTTGAGGGCCATCACCATCGTGGTGTGGACGATGCGCGAAATATGGCCCGAGTCCTCCCGTATATGGATTGGTCTTTGGAACCCGAGTTGCTGACGCCACCGGAGGTGCCAGTATGAAACTGGTCTGTATTTCCGACACTCACAGTCTGCACCATCGCATACCGGATATTCCAGATGGCGATGTCTTGATCCATGCCGGTGACTGCCTGGGCCAGGGCACGCTGGAGAACATCGAAGAGCTCAATGAATGGCTCGGAACGCTGCCGCACCGTCATAAGATTGTGATTGCCGGCAATCACGACTGGGCCTTCCAGGAAACCCCGGAATTGGCACGGCAGGCACTGACGAATGCCATTTACCTGGAAGACAGCGGCGTGGAGATTGAGGGTATTCGGTTCTGGGGTTCACCCTGGACGCCCACCTTTATGGATTGGGCGTTTATGCTGGAGCGTGGCCAGCAGTTGCACAAAAAATGGCAGCTTATACCGAGCGATACCGATGTGCTCATTACCCACGGCCCACCCAAAGGTATCGGCGATGAGGCAAACCTCGGATTCAAATGCCAGAATGTTGGCTGCATTGACTTGCTTAACCGAATCCAGCAACTCTCACTCAAAGCGCACATTTTTGGTCATATCCATGAAGGCTATGGGGAGTATCAGAAGGGGCTAACGACGTTGATCAATGCCAGCACCTGCACCGCTCGGTATGAGCCGCGGAACGCGCCGATTGTGATAGAAGTTTGAGGCGGTCAAATTTGACCGGGGAGTCGAAATGACAGCAGAAGAGCTGATAACGCAACTACAAAAGTTGCCGCCGGAGACGCCGGTGCTGGTTGAGGGCTACGAAACCGGATTTGATGAGATTGTCGAGCTCACACCCGAACAGGTAGTCCGGTACCGGCATGCTCAGGTGTGGGATGGCGAATACCAGGCGCTAGGAGTCTGCGCGGCAGAAGTCCGTTTCTGGCATAATAAACCGAAAATTTTTCGGCAACAGGACGTCTGATGGGAACCACTTTCCGCCCGTACTCGCCCGACCAGGAATTGCTCCTTCCCCCAAGCCTGAACGAGTGGCTGCCTGATGGCCACCTGGCCTATTTTGTCAGTGATGTTGTCGAGGAGCTGGATTTGAGTGCGTTTTACGCCCGCTACGAAGGCA
>NZ_PXNP01000057.1 GCF_003007675.1 Marinobacter fuscus
GGGCCGTCCAGTTCAAACAGTAATCGGGTTGGTGCGGTTTGCGTTCTGGTTCCTTTCGCCATCCGTCTGGTTGGTGCAAGCTGTTCGGGAGAGGGCATGCAGCGCTGGGTGCCAAGGGAGACCTTGTTGGTGACCGGCCACTAACCAGGCGGTCAACCGGACGCCAAAAGCTTACAGCTTTTGGTTCCCTCCGCTGCGCTCCGGCGCCGGTTACCTTCGCGTTATGGCTGGGTGAGCTGAGACCTTGCATCCATTCTTTTATGGAGTATACGGACTATTTGAATTTTACTATCGTTGATAGTTCTATAAAAAATTAAATGGCTCGTGACCGGAAATTTTCTATATCCGGATTTAATGTAACCGCAATCATTTCCAATTTCAGGAGAGGTGGCAAGTAAGTGGAATGTATCGTCAAATTGCCTCAAATAAATCGTGCGCTGTTCTTTTCCCCATTTCTTTTGGGTGTATATCGCTATGGATTTAAGGTCGAATCTCGCTTGGTTGGTAAGCTCAAATGTACTCATTAATCGAGCTCATCATCCAGCTCGTTCATAAGACTTTCATAGCTGTATTCTGCAGTTCCGCTTTTTTCGCCCTCATCAAGGAGATGTCGCAGCGTGGCAATTTTCTGCTCGTTATCTTCAAGCATCCTAAGTGCCGCCCTAACAACCTCACTTGCAGAGGCATAGCGACCTTCCGCTATTTGTTGGGCTATAAAGCCGTCAAAGTGGTCACCGAGAGTCATGCTAGTATTCTTCGGCATGTTTGGGTACCTCAAATATCAAATATGGGTACATAATGGTATATCGCCATAACAAGGCAGTCAACCCGACACTGCATGCTACGTTTCACCTTGGGGTGGCTTCGCCACTGTACCCCAAGCTTCCACTTCACATGCAGTGCGGGTTACTGCGGCGTTATGTGAAGAAGGGTAGTACAAAAGGTAGTAGTTTATGACTGAAAAAGAGTACGCTATCCATATGATAAGATGGATAAATAAACTTGGTTTACCAGATATAGAGCCAGCAAAACGTGCTTTTTTTATGGCCAAATCCTTTTGGAAAGAAGGTAATACAGAAAATTTTGAAGCAATAAAAAACGAACTTTGGTTGTGGGTTGACAACAATGGTGGGCCAAGAATAACCAGTGAACGTGACATGGTAATTGTAAGAATGATCATGTGTGTTGCATCTGAAGATGTTACCGAAGTGAGAGATATGGGATTTTTCGAGGACTTGTTGGTAAGTCTTGGTTTTAGCTATGATGAAGCTTATGAGGGAACCGAGTAGTATGTTCAACAACCACATAACAAGTTGCTGCATAGGAAATTTTTTAGTTGGCGCCTTTTGGGCGTGGCAAGCCACTTTAGCCCAAAAGGCGCCAACTAAAAAATTCCCATGAGCAATGCGTTAGCTGACTAAGCTGGCATCTGAACTAAATTCAGGATATTGGAAAATTGGATAAATATGAGTGACAATAAAACTGCTTTAAAAGTATCTGATAAAAGCATAGAAGAAGGGATTGCACAGGGTAACTTCAAAGAAGATGGAATCCTAATTCGCGATGTGTCAAATGGACAAATTGTAAAGGTGTTGAAGCAAAAAGAGGAAAGCCTGAGTCACATACCTTCAACCTTCATTCAGGTGCACCACAATTATATATATCAGGCTGACCTTTCTCCTATCCTTGAAGCTATTTCACATGAGAGAGAGTCAAGTCTATACAACGAATTAGAAGAGCAATATAACTTAGTACTAGATTATTTGGATTCATTTAATACTTATAATACCGGGATTGAAAAGGTTCATCAGATCTGTCTTGAGATTTCAGTGTCATTTGATAATAAAATTCGGAGAGAGATTAAAGCTTTAAATATTGATGAGCTTGAAAAGATAGATACGGAAAGATTTGTCGGCTCATTAAATGCGTATGTTAAAATTCTATTCTCATATATCGTCAGTACATACACTCTTCATAGGGATAAGTTCTCGAAAGACAAGGTAATCATCGCAAAAATTCTTAGTTTTGAAAGGGCTGTTAGATCACTCTATGAACAGGTTCTTGCTAAATCTATAAAAGAAAGGAACAAGGATGGAGAGTTAATAAATATGCTACCCATGGAGGAGTCTTTGTACAGCATGTACCTGTTTAATGATGATTATGATCTTCATGACCTTGATCGACTAGTCTCGTTTGATTCAAGATTCTCAACATCACTTCAACTGATCAATTTCTTCAAAAAAAACTTTAAAAGTGGCAGATTTCAGGGTGAACGCTATGGCTATGGCTATGGCTATGGCTATGGCTATGGCGAGAGTGACGAAGAATTAAAAATATCCATAAAAACCAAAAAAATATCAAAAGAAAGCAATAGATATAAGATAGCTATCGTTCTTTTAAGAATACTTGAAGATATTGAGAAGCTGAAGGAAATTAGAGTAGAAGTAGTAGGTTTAAAAAATCTTTCAAATGAAGATGTGTTGCCGTATTACAGTGTTACGTCAGCTAACAAGAAAAATCAGTCGGACGCGTAAACGCGCCGCTGTTTTTGGCGTTACACCTCAATGATCTTGCCTTGACGCCAGTACGGCAACGCCGTATATTCTGGCAATGCTATTCATCGAAACCTCAACGTTCACCAAGCTATTGCCGAGCTATCTCACGGACGAGGAATACCGTGGGCTTCAAACCTACCTTTTGCAGAAGCCGGATGCCGGGGATCTAATCAAAGGCTCGGGTGGCGTTCGTAAAGTTCGATGGGCACCAGCGGCTTCGGGAAAGAGCGGTGGTATCAGAGCCATTTACTACTGGAAGAAGTCTGACCACGAGATATGGATGCTCACGCTGTACAGTAAATCAGAGCGCGCCAGCATACCTGGCCATACGCTCAAGCAGATAGCGGAGGCAATCAAAAATGGGTGACAGGAACCTTGGGGCAGAAATTCTTGATGGCATCAATGAAATCAAGCAGTTCAAGAAGGGTAAATTGGCTCTACGTACCCACGAGCTATCAGAGCCCTCACCGCCTAAAGTGATCAGGCTGAAGTTGAACATGTCGCAGTCAGCATTTGCCGGTCTTATGGGCGTGAGTGTGCGAACCCTTCAGGATTGGGAGCAGGGTCGGCGCGAGCCGCAGGGGCCTGCGGTTGCGCTTCTACGCATTGCTGAGCAACACCCGGAAGTTTTCAATCAGCTTCACTGACCAAAGCGAGGTGTAACCAGGCCATGCACCGGATGCCAAACCCTCCGCTTCGCTGCGGTTTTGTCACCGGTGATGGCGGGCGTTAATGGCCCAGGCCGTCTTCATTTTGGCGGGCTCAGTGCAAAGGCCTTGGCATCGGGTTTGGCTGCAAAGCCGCTTATGGTGATGATGGCCAAGGCCGGAAAAGTGGCTGTCGGGGTTGGTTGCCAACATCATCGGCAGAATGGTTATTCGCGGCGTGCCCCAGTCGCAGGGCCGTCCAGTTCAAATGGTAATCGGGTTGGTGCGGTTTGCGTTCTGGTTCCTTTCGCCATCCGTTGGGGTGGTGCAAGCTGTTCGGGAGAGGGCATTCAGCGTTGGGTGCCGAGGGAGACCTTGGTGGTGACCGGCCACTAACCAGCCGGTCAACCGGACGCCAAAAGCTTACAGCTTTTGGTTCCCTCCGCTGCGCTCCGGCGCCGGTTACCTCAGCGTTATTGGCCCGGCATTCGTGAGTTTTTAGCAAGTGGGGTGCAAAGGCCTTGGCACCGGGATTGGTTGTAAGCCCGCTCACTCTGGTGATCGCCAAGGCCGGAAAATGCGCTGTTTGGTTTGGTTGCCACAATGGCCAGCAGTGTTGGTATTCATGGCGTGCCCCAGTTGTGGGGCCGTCCGTCTTAAACGGTAATCGGGTTGGCGGCTTTTGAGTTCGGGTTCCTTTCGCCATCCGTTGGGTTGGTGCAAGCTGTCCGGGAGAGGGCATGCGGTCTGGGTTTCCAGGCTCAACCACGGTGGTGAACGGCCATTAACCAGGCGGTCAACCGGACGCCAAAAGCGTACCGCTTTTGGTTCCCTCCGCTGGCGCTCCGGCGCCGGTTACCTCAGCGTTAAAAGGGCACATCGCCAGAGGATGAGCCATGGAGATTGATGAAGAGAAAATCGATGAGGCCGTATTGGCTTTGCTGTACCTGACTTTGCATGACGGTGGTCGGGCGTGGAAATCCTTTGATTGGGATGCCATGAATAGGCTTCATGAAAAGGGTCTCATTGAGAACCCGGTTGGTAAGGCCAAATCTGTCCTGTTCACTGAGGACGGTCTAAAAGAGTCAGAGCGCCTGTTCCAGAAACTTTTCGCCAAGGACTCGTGAACTTAGGTGCCAGGCTTTTTAACCAAGCGGTCAACCGGACGCCAAAAGCGTACCGCTTTTGGTTCCCTACGCTGCGCTCGTGTGTCATGACGAAAGACTTCAGTCTTTCTTGCTGTACTCAAGATGAGGGAAGGCCCCTCGGTCTCGGTGACCAGACACCGGGATCAAACCGCCCTGTGCGGCTTGCATTAAGAGTGCGGGTCGTGAGCGACATGGGAAAAGGCCGTCAAGAGCGGTCAGGTACGTACCCAAGGAGATGAACGAAAGTGAACCGCCGATGAGGGGTCGAAATGTAGACAGATGTTGTCAGAACCGGGGACCGAGCGTCTCCCCGGGATGAGCTGTGACGTGAGCTGGCACAACGGACACAGCGGCAGCCGGTCTTGAGGCGGCATGACCTGGGTACAGGCTTGAGTATGGAACATGAGAACCTGTCGTCCTGATGTTAAGGGAGAAGCACAAGTGGAGATCCCGCGAGGCGAGAGTACCGATGCAGGACACAGGGACGGATTGGCCCGTAGTAGTGTGGAAACACCTGTAATGGGTGTGGAGCGAAGGGGGCAAGTTATCCCGTCGGATCCAGATGGCCAACCGAATTCCGGGAGGAGCCGTCAGGGTCAGGCAAAACCATTTACCATCCCGAAGGCCTTGGTCTATCAGGCCTACAAGCGGGTTCGAGCCAACAAAGGTAGCGCCGGGGTAGATCATCAGAGTCTGGAAGACTTTGATGGTGACCTCAGCAATAACCTTTACAAGCTTTGGAACCGTTTGTCCTCAGGAAGCTATCATCCACCACCGGTTTTGCGCGTGGAGATCGAAAAGGCGGATGGGGCAACCCGTCGTCTCGGCATCCCAACGGTTGCCGACCGCATTGCGCAGATGGTGGTCAAGCTGCTGATTGAACCGGAACTGGAACAACACTTCCACCCGGACTCTTACGGCTACCGCCCGGGAAAGTCAGCGCACGATGCGCTGAAACAGACTCAGGCCCGGTGCTGGAAGAAAGCCTGGGTGCTGGATATGGACATTCAAGGCTTCTTCGACAACATCGACCACAACCTGTTAATGAAGGCCGTGGATCGTCATGTGACCGAGGACTGGCAGAAGCTGTACATCCGGCGCTGGCTAAGCGCGCCGGTTCAGTTGGCGGATGGTTCCGTGGAGGAACGCGATCGGGGCACGCCGCAAGGCGGTGTGATCAGTCCCTTACTGGCAAACCTGTTCCTGCACTACGTCTTTGATCGCTGGGTGGAGAAGCGCTGGGGTGGCATCCAGTTCGAACGCTATGCGGACGATATCGTATGCCATTGTTCCAGTGAACGGGAAGCTCAAGCACTGAAATCGGTCCTTGAGGCACGATTCACAGCGTGTGGCTTGACGCTCCATCCCCGCAAGACAAAGATTGTGTATTGTAAGAGCGAGTACAACCGGCGGGACTACCCGGAGATCGCGTTTGATTTTCTGGGTCACACCTTCCGACCGCGGCTGATCCGCAACCGGTTGGGACAAAAGAAAGTCTACTTCACGGCGGCCATCAGCCAGAGTGCAGCGAAAGAGATCCGCAAGCAGATCAACGAGTGGCCCTGGAAATGGTGGCGACAGAAAGAACTCGGGCAGTTCGCTCGATTCTGTCAGTCCCGCCTCCGAGGCTGGATGCAGTACTATAGCCTGTTTGGCCGCAGCTACATTCGGAATGTGCTGTTTCATTTCGATCTGAGGTTGAGCCGGTGGGCATTAGGGAAGTATCGGAAACTCAGAGGTCTGTTACAGGCTGCCCGGAGAGTGAATGGACTGCGTCGGCGACGGCCGGATCTATTTGCTCACTGGGCAGGATCAAGGGCAATGGTTGGATAACAAGAGCCGTATGAATCGAGAGGTTCACGTACGGTTCTGTGAGAGGCTTTGGGGGTGGTTCCCAGGGCCTACTCGACC
>NZ_PXNP01000058.1 GCF_003007675.1 Marinobacter fuscus
CGTTGAAGCCAGTCGCCTTGATTAGCCGCCCCGTGGGCGTGCCTTAATGCCATGAGCCAGTGCGCTTACACCGGCCCTGAGCCTGACGCTAACTGGAGCTACGCAGCCAGATCCTTGAATAGTGCCAGTGGCCGGTTAACCGATGAATGTCTGGTGCCCCTGACCCACCGATGGAACAACCGGTCAGGCTGTGGTCTAAAGCCACGTAAGAGAGCCCCTATATGTGTTTGCTGTAAGTGCCTGACAGCTCCGCGAGACTGACGAAGCAGGCGTTCTCGCTCATGGGTTTAGGTTGGCCGCTGGCGCGGCCAAAAAAACACTATTGCCTGTTGACTCAGAGAAGGCTCATATGTGTTAGAAATAAACACATTGCTGACGAAATTCAACCTTCAAACATTTCCTAAACACTACACTCAGGAATATATACTAGAAGCCTCATAGGTCGTAACGGATTTTTAAAGTTCCTTTTGGTCTACTGTCAGTAATTTCGAGGCCACGAGGAACATCACCATAAAACTCGCCAATGGTGAGATCTATTCTGTCACAAATAGGTTTGAGCCAATTTTTTAAAATTTCCAAGTCTCCACTTTTTAGGGAATACACTTCCATATTTATATTTCTCAATAGCTCTCCACCCAGCAACTGGTTAGTTTTCTTAACCGATGAAGGAAAGTCCTCTGGACTATGCAAAGAAGGCCACTGCGTTCTCTTTCGATGCACTATACTGGGTGATTCGACTGAAGGGGCGCCTTCTCCAGACCATGACAACCTATATTTTTCGTCTTTTGTCATAAAGATCAGTCGATACCCAGTCAGGCGATTTACAGTAAACCCAACCCAAAAAGATTCATCTGGAATTTGTGATTTGTTCGCTATCCACTTGTCCAAAGGAACTGATGAGGCTGTGATTCTAAACCCCCAGTCATCATGCTCCACACTTGGTGGCGTAAGACCTCGGGTATGTAGCCAATTAACAACAGATCGATTCATTTTGATTCTCGGATTTTTCTAACGCCAAAATTCAGCGGCGGCCTTTGCGTAGCGAAGCGAAGAAAAGGCCGTCCGGTGGAGGCCCGTAAGGGCCGGAACGAACTGGAATGACTTGTTAACTGTGCCGCATGCGACGCCGTTGGTTCTCATTGGGGAGTGGCTTTTCAGGTCGGTTTTCACAATACCTACACCCTGCATCTCCGCAACGGCCCTCAAGCCATATGTTGCAATACGCGCAGATAAAAGCATCAAAAGGCTCATAGTAAATCGCTGGCTCCTGACACTTGTGGCATGAAACCGAGTCTTCCGGAATGAAACCCTCGATTTTGACCGCCCCGTCGATGAGCAGAAACCCTTCTTCATCAGCCTTTTCTACGAACTTTGTACCCATGCTTTTCTACAGTTAACGCCTGGCTTTGCGGCGCACCGGAGCGCCAGCGTAGGTGCGTCCGACAACAGCCACTTGTTAAATTTTCAGTGGTCCTGACTCGACTTAGACAGGAACAGCCCTATTACGATTGCAAACATGAACATACCAACTAAGGTCTGACCAGTTGCCAGCATTTTCGTCAGATCTGAAGCTGGGTATATATCTCCATATCCAAGCGTTGTCATAGTTACAAAGCTATAGTAGATGCTATCTATCCGGCTTAACCCCTCCACCGAAAATGCGCCCCATGACCAATAGACGTAAGCCATAGAGAACCCGATCTCCAAGTAGTGACCCAGAGCGAAAAATAAAGATCTACCGGAATCTCTAAGCCCCCGTTTCTCAACAGGAAACACGATTTTCAAAAGGTAAATCAAGGAACCTATCTGAATAAATGCTACAAGAAAGCCAAGGAACAGACTCACCGGCAGCAATAGAGCTGCAACAATCGAGAAAATAAACCTCGAAACCAGGTAAATTTCTGCCCAAACATAGAACTCCACCCTGTCTGCGGTAGCCCATGCGCCAAATTTCGGCAACAGCGTATTCGGGGTGAGTGACGCCAAAACCGAAATGGCTTTCTTAGACTTCTCGTAGAGCATGGATCTTGGTTCTCAATTTAACGCCAACAGCATGCGCGGCTGCGAAATGAAGGCGAAGCCGCAATGTAGTAGACGTCGCCGTGCCTGTGATTGTTAGAACCGTTGCCCGTTAATTGCACCACTGCCTCTCGCATGGGACGCCGTCATGATTTCCGTCCATTTTCGTATTGGGGCAATTCCTCAGAAAATAGGTCGCTTCCGCACAAGATGTCATCTGAGAGCAATATGTTCTCCCGTCACATCTGAATT
>NZ_PXNP01000059.1 GCF_003007675.1 Marinobacter fuscus
CGTTGAAGCCAGTCGCCTTGATTAGCCGCCCCGTGGGCGTGCCTTAATGCCATGAGCCAGTGCGCTTACACCGGCCCTGAGCCTGACGCTAACTGGAGCTACGCAGCCAGATCCTTGAATAGTGCCAGTGGCCGGTTAACCGATGAATGTCTGGTGCCCCTGACCCACCGATGGAACAACCGGTCAGGCTGTGGTCTAAAGCCACGTAAGAGAGCCCCTATATGTGTTTGCTGTAAGTGCCTGACAGCTCCGCGAGACTGACGAAGCAGGCGTTCTCGCTCATGGGTTTAGGTTGGCCGCTGGCGCGGCCAAAAAAACACTATTGCCTGTTGACTCAGAGAAGGCTCATATGTGTGTTAATGGTTTTCGAGCGGGAACAATGACTCCACTCTCTTGCTGATATTTTCAAGCTGCCCCGCTTCCAAGCCTAGAGTTGCCTTCAGCCTGAACGCACCTGCCATTTCGACCATTTCAATTATGACCGTAATGCGACCCAGTGATGTAGCCGTTGCCGTGAGCATGAACTCTCCGTCCAAAGCTCCCCATATCTTCTCCCCTTTCCAGCCTCGCCAGTTGTCTGCCATATCCCGAAACAGAAGACTTGGCGGGCCGACAAAATAGGTTGTTGTATTGACTTCACCTATAAATGGAGCGCCAGTAACAGAGGCAACAAGGTTTGAGCCCTCCTCGTTGCCACCAACGATCCTCAAGGAGAGGGTTGTGGCGTCATCACATGACTTGATTTCTATCGTTTCCATAGACCATTAACGCCGCCAGCATGCGCGGCTACGAAATGGAGGCGAAGCCGCAATGTAGTAGGCGTCGCCGTGCCTGGCCTTGTTAAATTCAGTCTGACTGATTGCCATAGAGCCGAGCCCCATGAACGATGTGCACATAGAAAAGAAGGGGCACAAAAATGAGAAAAGCCAAACCAACGATGCCCTGATGCTCTAGGAGTCTGCGCGGCAGAAGTCCGTTTCTGGCATAATAAACCGAAAATTTTTCGGCAACAGGACGTCTGATGGGAACCACTTTCCGCCCGTACTCGCCCGACCAGGAATTGCTCCTTCCCCCAAGCCTGAACGAGTGGCTGCCTGATGGCCACCTGGCCTATTTTGTCAGTGATGTTGTCGAGGAGCTGGATTTGAGTGCGTTTTACGCCCGCTACGAAGGCA
>NZ_PXNP01000060.1 GCF_003007675.1 Marinobacter fuscus
TGCATTCAACACCAACCACAAGGTCATCTCGAAAGGGTTCGAGCAGTGTCAGTAGCGGTTCCGGTCTAGCCTTGATCTCTTTGTGCAACAGCACCTCGCCTTGCTGGTCGAGGATGCAAACGTACAGGCTGCGGGCGTGCAGGTCGATTCCACAATAGTGACGGTGAGTGCTATGGTAAAAGTTCATGAGTCTTCTCCCTTGTAGTGCTTGGTCGCCTTCCAGCTTAGCGGGTAACCGCCGGGCTGGGGAGAAGGCTCAATCAGTATCAAGCGCATGTTGTCGGACTGGTTTTCCGTTGCGCTCCAAACCAGCCGCAAATGCGGGCGTTATGCAGGGAGGTAAGCCTTTGAGCAAGGTAACAGGGAAGTGTTTGTGCGAAACAGTGAGCTATGAAATTGAAGGCCCTCTTGGTCCAATTTTCAATTGTCATTGTTCCAAGTGTCGTCGGTGGCATGGCGCGGCTTTCCGCACTCGCGCGTCCATTGGTAGTGATCAGTTTCGGTGGTTGTCGGGTGAGCAAAATCTCACACGGTACGGTTCGTCAGAAAACGTCACCAAGTATTTTTGCAAAACGTGTGGCTCGCCTTTGATCAGCACCTATAGAGACCGTCCCGAAGTTATCGGTGTCCCGCTTGGTGGTCTGGAAGGTGACATTCAGGGTGGGCCGGAGGCACATATTTTTACTGGTTCAAAGGCAAGCTGGCATCAAATCACAGACTCACTGCCACAGTTTGAAGGCTGGCCTGGCAGTGAATCGAGGGTCAGAGATACAAATGCATAACCATGCCATGCACCGGATGCCAAAACCTCCGCTTCGCTCCGGTTTTGTCACCGGTGATGGCTGGCGTTATGTGTGCAGGGAGCATAATGGATCAAGTTTATAGCCTGAGACACCTAGGCTTTTTCTCAAAGCACCTCCTCACCGTTACCGGGGAGGGCTTTTACTACAAAGATACCCTCTACACTCGTGATGACGTGAAGAAACTCTTTGTCTCAGGTGGGGGCGCAGGTCCCAGAAGAATGGGAGTCCACCTGGCTGATGGAAGGAAAATTTTGATTAATGCTGTTGCTCTTGAGCTTAACGGAGTGAAGCCGAAAACTGAGTTTTTCTCGGGTACGAATCAGGTGTTTGAGGAGCTTAGGGCTTATTTCGAGGGTCAGAGCACATAACAAATAAGGATAGGTCGCGCACCGCCGCGACCTGATCCGGTGTTGGACGAGCCCGGTGCTTCATTATTAAGGAAATAGCGGCGGAGAACTCAGAGGTGCTTTGGCCCTGGCTTTGGGCGGCCTCTTTTGTCAGGCCAGAGTTACCCGGGGCCGCCGGTGAAGCTGGCAGCCGGTGTGCCCTGGTCGTGGTGTCATAAGGTGCGTTGGCTCCTCCCGCTTGAGTACGTGTCGGATGGTCGGTAATTTATGCTGGCCATCGTCGCCGAATGACTGGCCACCGGCAGGGTTGGCGCCAGACCGTGAGGCTCATGGGCTGGCCACAACAGGGGCAAGCGCGTTGCTTGCGGGGTTGGCTTACGGTTGCCATCGACGGTAGCGTCACGCGGAGAAGCAACTGCAACCGGTGTAGCGTCTTGCGTGCCCCGCTGTGCAGAAAACCGTATTCCCGCACCCGTCGCAGCCCCTTTGGCAAGACGTGCTGCAAGACTCGCCAGAGGAATCGATCCGCCGGTTCCGTCAGGGTCTGCCAACACTGGGTCTGGCTGTCCCGGTAGCGGAAGGTCACCTGTTCGCTATCGTAGGCCACGATATTCGGCTCCCGCAGCACCCCGCGATAGAGGTAACGGGCCAGATAAGTCAGCGCGTGATCTCCGCGCCCGACCTGCTCACACTGGGCGATCCAGTCCCGGGGAATGGCGTCCGGCAAGGCAAAGCCCTGCTTGCGCATTCGGTCGAGGAACTTGGCGCGGAACACCCGGGCCAGAGCCCGGCCATTGAACAGGTACTTTCCGGCCCGGCGTTGCCAGCGAGATCCGGTCAGCCCGCCGCCGGGGATCACGATGTGGACATGGGGGTGGAAGGCCAAGCGCCGGGAGTGGGTGTGCAACACCCCCACCAGCCCGAGTTGGTTGCCCAGGCGTTGATCGTTGCGGGCAAACTGGTTCAGGGTCTCCCGGGCAACCTGGAACAGGGTGTGACAGGTCCACCGAAGATGATGCCAGGCAAAGCCCCGCAACTGGACTGGCAGGGTGAAGGTCACCAGGAAATAGTCCACCGGCAGCAATTTCTGTCGTTGCCGCTCCAGCCACTGGCGGTTGGTGCCGTGCTGACAGGCCGGGCAACTGCGATGGCCGCAGGACGGATAGGCCTGTTGTCGCTGCTGACAGGG
>NZ_PXNP01000061.1 GCF_003007675.1 Marinobacter fuscus
GAGGTAGGTTTCCAGCAGATCCCGCTGTGGTGCCTGGCGCTTATCCCGTGGAATCATGGCGCTTTCTTCCGGTTTTTGGGCGAAACGGAGAGATTTATGGTGGAAATTATACCCTGAATTCAGGCCAACTTATTGCCTTGATTCAGGTTTTTACTTTTGCAGGGCCGACAAAGTAGTTGATCCAGCCCCGAAGGTACTGGCTGACCTTGAAAAGCTGGTAGTGCATCGACACCCCCCCCAGTTCCGGTTCGTCAGTTCCCGGATACGTTGCTTGAATTTGCGCAGCGTGTCCGGGTGCCAATGGATCTGGGTTCCCTTGAAGGTAAAGCCCAGGAACTTGCTGTCATTGGTTCTGACGACTCGGCTCTTGGCGGTGTTGACCGTCAGTTTCAGGCGGTGTTCGAGGAAGTGGCTGATGCTCGTCAGCACCCGGTCTCCCGCGCGGCGGCTGTTCACCACGATGGTGAAGTCGTCCGCGTAGCGGGCAAACCTATGGCCCCGCCGTTCCAGTTCTTTATCCAGTGGGTCGAGCATAATGTTGGCCAGCAGAGGTGACAACGGGCCACCCTGTGGTACACCTTCCCGACTCTCCAGATAGAGCTGGTTATCGATAACCCCAGCTCGCAGATACCGGGCAATCAGTCCCAACAAACGCTTGTCCCAGACCTTGCGGCCCAGGTGCGTCATCAACAGGTCATGATTGATCTGGTCGAAGAGCTTCGACAGGTCCACATCCATGGTAAAGCGTCTCCCCTCCTTGAGAATGCTTTGTACCCGTCGCACCGCCTGGTGCGCATTTCGACCCGGACGGAAGCCGTAGCTATCCGCTGAAAATCCCGGTTCGAACAGGGGCATCAGGATCTGGGCAATGGCTTGCTGAATCACCCGGTCTGTCACCGTTGGGATGCCAAGCTGGCGCTTGCCACCGTCCGGTTTGTCGATCTCAACCCGCCGTACCGGCGCTGGTTGATAATCACCCGAGCGAATCGACTGCTGGACCACGTTCCAATGGCCAGCCTTTACCCAGGCGGGAAATTCCTCGACGGTCATGCCATCGACACCCGCCGCTCCCTTGTTGGCTCGAACCTGCTTCCAGGCTTGTTGGAGATTAGCCCGGTGCAGTACAGCATCGAGTAGATCTTTACTAAAGGCTGGCTTCGTGGCCGTACGCTGAGCCACGTCATTGCTGGTCGGCATTCGTGTGTTCAAGTCGGTCAAGGCTCCTCCTTTGTTCCCGGTGTTTGGCCCTTCACCCTGTCCTGACCATTACGACGGGCGTTTGGCTACTATGGCCTCTGCTGACTTCTACTCAATCACCGGAAGGGTTACCCCCACCGGCGCTATCGGTGTCCATCTCGTTCGCTCGCAACCGCCGATGGCAACGGCTGCGCCCAGGCTTGATCGACCAGTGGCCTGACTGGTGACTAACCGATCGCTCGTTGAGCAGATCCCGATACGTCGGACCGCCCCAGATAAGAGCATGCACTGTCACTGCACTGCTGCATCATTTACGGTGGCCGTCAGATCACATGGCTTCGTTGTCTTGTGCC
>NZ_PXNP01000062.1 GCF_003007675.1 Marinobacter fuscus
CGCTCGTGTGTCATGACGAAAGACTTCAGTCTTTCTTGCTGTACTCAAGATGAGGGAAGGCCCCTCGGTCTCGGTGACCAGACACCGGGATCAAACCGCCCTGTGCGGCTTGCATTAAGAGTGCGGGTCGTGAGCGACATGGGAAAAGGCCGTCAAGAGCGGTCAGGTACGTACCCAAGGAGATGAACGAAAGTGAACCGCCGATGAGGGGTCGAAATGTAGACAGATGTTGTCAGAACCGGGGACCGAGCGTCTCCCCGGGATGAGCTGTGACGTGAGCTGGCACAACGGACACAGCGGCAGCCGGTCTTGAGGCGGCATGACCTGGGTACAGGCTTGAGTATGGAACATGAGAACCTGTCGTCCTGATGTTAAGGGAGAAGCACAAGTGGAGATCCCGCGAGGCGAGAGTACCGATGCAGGACACAGGGACGGATTGGCCCGTAGTAGTGTGGAAACACCTGTAATGGGTGTGGAGCGAAGGGGGCAAGTTATCCCGTCGGATCCAGATGGCCAACCGAATTCCGGGAGGAGCCGTCAGGGTCAGGCAAAACCATTTACCATCCCGAAGGCCTTGGTCTATCAGGCCTACAAGCGGGTTCGAGCCAACAAAGGTAGCGCCGGGGTAGATCATCAGAGTCTGGAAGACTTTGATGGTGACCTCAGCAATAACCTTTACAAGCTTTGGAACCGTTTGTCCTCAGGAAGCTATCATCCACCACCGGTTTTGCGCGTGGAGATCGAAAAGGCGGATGGGGCAACCCGTCGTCTCGGCATCCCAACGGTTGCCGACCGCATTGCGCAGATGGTGGTCAAGCTGCTGATTGAACCGGAACTGGAACAACACTTCCACCCGGACTCTTACGGCTACCGCCCGGGAAAGTCAGCGCACGATGCGCTGAAACAGACTCAGGCCCGGTGCTGGAAGAAAGCCTGGGTGCTGGATATGGACATTCAAGGCTTCTTCGACAACATCGACCACAACCTGTTAATGAAGGCCGTGGATCGTCATGTGACCGAGGACTGGCAGAAGCTGTACATCCGGCGCTGGCTAAGCGCGCCGGTTCAGTTGGCGGATGGTTCCGTGGAGGAACGCGATCGGGGCACGCCGCAAGGCGGTGTGATCAGTCCCTTACTGGCAAACCTGTTCCTGCACTACGTCTTTGATCGCTGGGTGGAGAAGCGCTGGGGTGGCATCCAGTTCGAACGCTATGCGGACGATATCGTATGCCATTGTTCCAGTGAACGGGAAGCTCAAGCACTGAAATCGGTCCTTGAGGCACGATTCACAGCGTGTGGCTTGACGCTCCATCCCCGCAAGACAAAGATTGTGTATTGTAAGAGCGAGTACAACCGGCGGGACTACCCGGAGATCGCGTTTGATTTTCTGGGTCACACCTTCCGACCGCGGCTGATCCGCAACCGGTTGGGACAAAAGAAAGTCTACTTCACGGCGGCCATCAGCCAGAGTGCAGCGAAAGAGATCCGCAAGCAGATCAACGAGTGGCCCTGGAAATGGTGGCGACAGAAAGAACTCGGGCAGTTCGCTCGATTCTGTCAGTCCCGCCTCCGAGGCTGGATGCAGTACTATAGCCTGTTTGGCCGCAGCTACATTCGGAATGTGCTGTTTCATTTCGATCTGAGGTTGAGCCGGTGGGCATTAGGGAAGTATCGGAAACTCAGAGGTCTGTTACAGGCTGCCCGGAGAGTGAATGGACTGCGTCGGCGACGGCCGGATCTATTTGCTCACTGGGCAGGATCAAGGGCAATGGTTGGATAACAAGAGCCGTATGAATCGAGAGGTTCACGTACGGTTCTGTGAGAGGCTTTGGGGGTGGTTCCCAGGGCCTACTCGACCGCAGGCGCCGCTTAACATTCAGCGTTATGGGAATCCAAGGAAGGAGCAATATGCAAGTGCGGAGCTGTGATGCAGCAGATATCGAGCAAGCTGCCCTAATTTTTTGTCAGGCTTATGCTGAGGCGCCATATCATGAATCATGGGAACTGGCCGACGCATCCGCATACTTGCGGCGGTTTTGGGAAATCGACCCAGAAGGTTGCTTTGTCTGGGAACATAACGGCGAGGTCGCTGGGGCAATTTTTTCGTTTTCCTACCCATGGCATTCAGGCAAGCTCACCTGTATTCAGGAGTTATTTGTAGCTGAGCCAAACAGGAAAAAAGGCGTGGCTCGGGCATTGGTTCAAAGCGTAAATGGTGGTTCGGGCGGCGGTGCTTGGCTGGTCGCTCACAAGGCTTCCGGCGCAGCTGAATTCTACGAGCGCCTGGGATTTAGCAAAGACGGGCCTTACGAATTTTACTATGGCGCCATCACCCCATAACAAGGCGGTCAACCGGACGCCAAAAGCGTGGCGCTTTTGGTTCCCTCCGCTGCGCTCCGGCGCCGGTTACCTTCAGCGTTAATGGCCTAGGCTGTCTTCATTTTTGGCGGGCTCAGTGCAAAGGCCTTGGCACCTGGTTTGGCTGCAAAGCCGCTTATGGTGATGATGGCCAAGGCCGGAAAAGTTGCTATCGGGGTTGGTTGCCAAAGCCTCCAGCAGCATGGTTATTCATGGCGTGCCCTAGTCGCGGGGCCGTCCAGTTCAAACAGTAATTGGGTTGGTGCGGTTTGCGTTCTGGTTCCTTTCGCCATCCGTTGGGTTGGTGCAAGCTGTTCGGGAGAGGGCATGCAGCGCTGGGTGCCAAGGGAGACCTTGGTGGTGACCGGCCACTAACCAGGCGGTCAACCGGACGCCAAAAGCTTACAGCTTTTGGTTCCCTCCGCTGCGCTCCGGCGCCGGTTACCTCAGCGTTAGCACCAAAAAGTTTAGCTATGGCAAAAGTTAAGAAACAGCTCACTCCGGCCCAAAAGAGTGCAAAGAAAGCCGCGCAAGCAGAGCGGCAAAGGAAGTACCAGTGGGTCTTTATGAACGGTAAGCAAGCCAGAATAAAGCGGCCACCAACCATGGATGGCATGCCTGTAGACCAGTTCATTGAGGAGAATGCTGATCTGGTATGGCTCCACCAGAACGAGCTATGGGAGCTGATGCCGATTGAAGACGATCTTTTTGGTTCTGAGCCGTCTACGGAATCAAGTCAAACAGAAGATGAGAACGGAATAACATTTTGACTTGGGTCACAGGTATTTAGTTGAGCAGTGCTAACCAGTCGCTCAAGTACGTTCCCGGCCTGACGGCCGTCCACCGGATGCCCTTGTCAGGGCACCGCTTAGCTTCGCGTTAATGGCCCAGGCCGTCTTCATTTTTGGCGGATTCAGTGCAAGGGCCTTGGCATCGGACTTGGCTGCAAAGCCGCCTGTGTTGGTGATGGCCAAGGCCGGAAAGGTTGCTGTCGGGGTTGGTTGCCAACATTACCGGCCGTCTTGTTATTCATGGCGTGCTCCAGTTGCGGGGCCGTCCAGTTCAGATGGTAATCGGATTGGCGTTGTTTGCGCTCTGGTTCCTTTCG
>NZ_PXNP01000063.1 GCF_003007675.1 Marinobacter fuscus
CGCTCGTGTGTCATGACGAAAGACTTCAGTCTTTCTTGCTGTACTCAAGATGAGGGAAGGCCCCTCGGTCTCGGTGACCAGACACCGGGATCAAACCGCCCTGTGCGGCTTGCATTAAGAGTGCGGGTCGTGAGCGACATGGGAAAAGGCCGTCAAGAGCGGTCAGGTACGTACCCAAGGAGATGAACGAAAGTGAACCGCCGATGAGGGGTCGAAATGTAGACAGATGTTGTCAGAACCGGGGACCGAGCGTCTCCCCGGGATGAGCTGTGACGTGAGCTGGCACAACGGACACAGCGGCAGCCGGTCTTGAGGCGGCATGACCTGGGTACAGGCTTGAGTATGGAACATGAGAACCTGTCGTCCTGATGTTAAGGGAGAAGCACAAGTGGAGATCCCGCGAGGCGAGAGTACCGATGCAGGACACAGGGACGGATTGGCCCGTAGTAGTGTGGAAACACCTGTAATGGGTGTGGAGCGAAGGGGGCAAGTTATCCCGTCGGATCCAGATGGCCAACCGAATTCCGGGAGGAGCCGTCAGGGTCAGGCAAAACCATTTACCATCCCGAAGGCCTTGGTCTATCAGGCCTACAAGCGGGTTCGAGCCAACAAAGGTAGCGCCGGGGTAGATCATCAGAGTCTGGAAGACTTTGATGGTGACCTCAGCAATAACCTTTACAAGCTTTGGAACCGTTTGTCCTCAGGAAGCTATCATCCACCACCGGTTTTGCGCGTGGAGATCGAAAAGGCGGATGGGGCAACCCGTCGTCTCGGCATCCCAACGGTTGCCGACCGCATTGCGCAGATGGTGGTCAAGCTGCTGATTGAACCGGAACTGGAACAACACTTCCACCCGGACTCTTACGGCTACCGCCCGGGAAAGTCAGCGCACGATGCGCTGAAACAGACTCAGGCCCGGTGCTGGAAGAAAGCCTGGGTGCTGGATATGGACATTCAAGGCTTCTTCGACAACATCGACCACAACCTGTTAATGAAGGCCGTGGATCGTCATGTGACCGAGGACTGGCAGAAGCTGTACATCCGGCGCTGGCTAAGCGCGCCGGTTCAGTTGGCGGATGGTTCCGTGGAGGAACGCGATCGGGGCACGCCGCAAGGCGGTGTGATCAGTCCCTTACTGGCAAACCTGTTCCTGCACTACGTCTTTGATCGCTGGGTGGAGAAGCGCTGGGGTGGCATCCAGTTCGAACGCTATGCGGACGATATCGTATGCCATTGTTCCAGTGAACGGGAAGCTCAAGCACTGAAATCGGTCCTTGAGGCACGATTCACAGCGTGTGGCTTGACGCTCCATCCCCGCAAGACAAAGATTGTGTATTGTAAGAGCGAGTACAACCGGCGGGACTACCCGGAGATCGCGTTTGATTTTCTGGGTCACACCTTCCGACCGCGGCTGATCCGCAACCGGTTGGGACAAAAGAAAGTCTACTTCACGGCGGCCATCAGCCAGAGTGCAGCGAAAGAGATCCGCAAGCAGATCAACGAGTGGCCCTGGAAATGGTGGCGACAGAAAGAACTCGGGCAGTTCGCTCGATTCTGTCAGTCCCGCCTCCGAGGCTGGATGCAGTACTATAGCCTGTTTGGCCGCAGCTACATTCGGAATGTGCTGTTTCATTTCGATCTGAGGTTGAGCCGGTGGGCATTAGGGAAGTATCGGAAACTCAGAGGTCTGTTACAGGCTGCCCGGAGAGTGAATGGACTGCGTCGGCGACGGCCGGATCTATTTGCTCACTGGGCAGGATCAAGGGCAATGGTTGGATAACAAGAGCCGTATGAATCGAGAGGTTCACGTACGGTTCTGTGAGAGGCTTTGGGGGTGGTTCCCAGGGCCTACTCGACCTAATTTACCGGTGAGCAAGGCGTTATACACAAGGAATGTTCGTAGATCATGGCAAGGAATCGCGGCCAAGGTGGGCCGATTGAAACAAGGTTGATTAGCCTTTTTGCATCACTGTTTTTCTCTATCCCAACCGCAGTATTCGTTTGGCTCTGGGTCAATTTGGAGTTGGCGGTTTACTGGGATGGCTTTCTCAGCAGTCGTTACCTCATTTCCTGTATCTTGATTTTTGCTGTGTTGGCGTTGCTGCTACCGAAACTGTTTCCGTCTATTCTCGGGGGTGTCTGGCGCGGTATCGCCAAAGTTTGGCACTGGTGGGGGTGGTAGCCTCATGTATAACCAATTGTTCAAGTTCGCTACCGGCCTGGCGGCCGTCCGCCGGACGCCTACTACGCTGCGCTCGTGTGTCATGACGAAAGACTTCAGTCTTTCTTGCTGTACTCAAGATGAGGGAAGGCCCCTCGGTCTCGGTGACCAGACACCGGGATCAAACCGCCCTGTGCGGCTTGCATTAAGAGTGCGGGTCGTGAGCGACATGGGAAAAGGCCGTCAAGAGCGGTCAGGTACGTACCCAAGGAGATGAACGAAAGTGAACCGCCGATGAGGGGTCGAAATGTAGACAGATGTTGTCAGAACCGGGGACCGAGCGTCTCCCCGGGATGAGCTGTGACGTGAGCTGGCACAACGGACACAGCGGCAGCCGGTCTTGAGGCGGCATGACCTGGGTACAGGCTTGAGTATGGAACATGAGAACCTGTCGTCCTGATGTTAAGGGAGAAGCACAAGTGGAGATCCCGCGAGGCGAGAGTACCGATGCAGGACACAGGGACGGATTGGCCCGTAGTAGTGTGGAAACACCTGTAATGGGTGTGGAGCGAAGGGGGCAAGTTATCCCGTCGGATCCAGATGGCCAACCGAATTCCGGGAGGAGCCGTCAGGGTCAGGCAAAACCATTTACCATCCCGAAGGCCTTGGTCTATCAGGCCTACAAGCGGGTTCGAGCCAACAAAGGTAGCGCCGGGGTAGATCATCAGAGTCTGGAAGACTTTGATGGTGACCTCAGCAATAACCTTTACAAGCTTTGGAACCGTTTGTCCTCAGGAAGCTATCATCCACCACCGGTTTTGCGCGTGGAGATCGAAAAGGCGGATGGGGCAACCCGTCGTCTCGGCATCCCAACGGTTGCCGACCGCATTGCGCAGATGGTGGTCAAGCTGCTGATTGAACCGGAACTGGAACAACACTTCCACCCGGACTCTTACGGCTACCGCCCGGGAAAGTCAGCGCACGATGCGCTGAAACAGACTCAGGCCCGGTGCTGGAAGAAAGCCTGGGTGCTGGATATGGACATTCAAGGCTTCTTCGACAACATCGACCACAACCTGTTAATGAAGGCCGTGGATCGTCATGTGACCGAGGACTGGCAGAAGCTGTACATCCGGCGCTGGCTAAGCGCGCCGGTTCAGTTGGCGGATGGTTCCGTGGAGGAACGCGATCGGGGCACGCCGCAAGGCGGTGTGATCAGTCCCTTACTGGCAAACCTGTTCCTGCACTACGTCTTTGATCGCTGGGTGGAGAAGCGCTGGGGTGGCATCCAGTTCGAACGCTATGCGGACGATATCGTATGCCATTGTTCCAGTGAACGGGAAGCTCAAGCACTGAAATCGGTCCTTGAGGCACGATTCACAGCGTGTGGCTTGACGCTCCATCCCCGCAAGACAAAGATTGTGTATTGTAAGAGCGAGTACAACCGGCGGGACTACCCGGAGATCGCGTTTGATTTTCTGGGTCACACCTTCCGACCGCGGCTGATCCGCAACCGGTTGGGACAAAAGAAAGTCTACTTCACGGCGGCCATCAGCCAGAGTGCAGCGAAAGAGATCCGCAAGCAGATCAACGAGTGGCCCTGGAAATGGTGGCGACAGAAAGAACTCGGGCAGTTCGCTCGATTCTGTCAGTCCCGCCTCCGAGGCTGGATGCAGTACTATAGCCTGTTTGGCCGCAGCTACATTCGGAATGTGCTGTTTCATTTCGATCTGAGGTTGAGCCGGTGGGCATTAGGGAAGTATCGGAAACTCAGAGGTCTGTTACAGGCTGCCCGGAGAGTGAATGGACTGCGTCGGCGACGGCCGGATCTATTTGCTCACTGGGCAGGATCAAGGGCAATGGTTGGATAACAAGAGCCGTATGAATCGAGAGGTTCACGTACGGTTCTGTGAGAGGCTTTGGGGGTGGTTCCCAGGGCCTACTCGACC
>NZ_PXNP01000064.1 GCF_003007675.1 Marinobacter fuscus
TGGCTGTCGGGGTTGGTTGCCAACATCATCGGCAGAATGGTTATTCGCGGCGTGCCCCAGTTGCAGGGCCGTCCAGTTCAAATGGTAATCGGGTTGTCGTTGTTTGCGCTCTGGTTCCTTTCGCCATCCGTTGGGTTGGTGCAAGCTGTTCGGGAGAGGGCATTCAGCGTTGGTTGCCAGGGGAGACCTTGGTGGTGACCGGCCACTAACCAGNCGGTCAACCGGACGCCAAAAGCTTACAGCTTTTGGTTCCCTCCGCTGCGCTCCGGCGCCGGTTACCATCAGCGTTATGTTTGGTCAACTAAGTGGATTAAGCGAGTATGATAGGTAGTCATTTCTGGTCTGCGTTTAGGGGATCAATAGTATCAATTATGGTTTTGTTCATTCTATCTGGTATATCCTTTTTTATAGTTCCAAATACGTCTGAGCAGTATGGCGAGCATTTTTATGGAGTTGCGATGTTAACGGGGATACTACTTGTATTTTTAATCGCACCATTATTCGTTTTATTTTTTGCACTGAGTTTTAAGCAAAATAAAAGTTTTAAACTAGCTTTAATTATCCAGTCTTTGTATTTCTTCTTTCTATCTTTAGCATCATATAGTTTAAACGGCAAAGGAGAGGGTGAGGGTATCGATATTATGGTGGCATTTGTTACATTTGTAGTTTGCAGTATCGTTGGTATATTTGGGTCGTGGGCTTGGTACTATAGCCATAAAACATAACAAGTTGCTGCATAGGATCGCTTTTAGTTGTCACCTTTTGTGCGCAGCTTCGCGGCACAAAAGGCGCCAACTAAAAGCGACCCATGAGCAATGCGTTAGCACATAAAACCGCAGTGATTATTCAGTGTTTTTAAATAGTTGTTTGTCTTTCGTTTCTGTTCAAAATCGTCGGGTGTGTCTATTCAAATTCCCAAGTTCAAAGGCCGCAAAACTCAGTTGTGGTCTCACGGTTTAATTCAGTGGTTTATCTAACTTCGGACAGTCCGGGCTTCGTGAAAGGAAATTGTTAACCAGGCGGTTGCCTTTGTGAGGGAAAAAGAGCAAAATCAAATCCATTGAATAAACAAAGCATTGCGCTGTATATTGGTGGGGCGGTGCAACATGGTATTTTTAATCAAAAATCTGGCAACGCCGTGCTAACAAGTGCATGCTACGGACAAAAAACAGTTGTCACCTTTTGCGCATTTCCGCTGCGCGGGCGCAAAAGCCGCCAACTGTTTTTCGCCGCAGATGCAGGCGTTAGCCAGATGTCGTAAAGCTGTCGTCTTGGTGACGTACAGATGACGTAATGTAACCAGCGTTTGTCCCTCACAATTCAGTTGTCACATAACTAATTGAGAGGTGCGCAGGATGAATATGAAAATTAACCTTGAGCTAGTCAAGAAACTCAGAGCAGAAAAATCTTGGTCGCAAGAGGAACTCGCCGTGGCCTCCGACTTGAGTTTGAGAACCGTGCAACGTATCGAAAAAGACGGAAGTATCTCCTTAGAATCTAAAAAAGCACTTGCTTCAGCCTTTGGAATTAAGACGAGTGATTTAGATATAAAAGAAGATAGTTCCGCTTTTTCCGATGAAAATTCGGACGCTTTTTATTTTCGTATAGAGAACGGCACCAAGTTGGCTGAGATAGTGGGTGGGGCTTATGCCTATCGTCTGAATCACGATGATCCAAGGTCGCAAAAAGAAGCGGAATTGATAGCTTCGGCCGCACAGTCCATCAAAGATTGGGGCGAAATCTGGTCAGATCTTGAGGCTGGGGACAGAGTGAATGCGGCGTACGACCTTTCACAACTAATACAGGAACTGGAATCAATCGGAATTTGGGTGTTTGGAGTGCGTACAAACGAATCCTATCCAGGCCTAGAAGGGAACAAATGGCCCGTGGCCAATGTATTTTTGATGCGAGAAGATAATCCAAAGATTATCAAGCTTGACCTATCAAATACCGGCTAACAAGTGGCTGTTGTCGGACGCGCCTGCGCTGGCGCTCCGGCACGCCGCAAAGCCAAGCGTTATACACAAGGAATGTTCATAGATCATGGCAAGGAATAGCGGCCAAGGTGGGCCGATTGAATCAAGGTTGATCAGCCTTTTTGCTTCATTGTTTTTCTCTATCCCAACGGCAGCATTCGTTTGGCTCTGGGTCAATCTGGAGCTTGCCGTTTATTGGGATGGCTTTCTCAGCAGTCGTTACCTCATTACCTGTATCTTGGTTTTTGCTGTGTTGGCGTTGCTGCTTCCACGACTTTTTCCGTCTATTCTCGGTGGTGTCTGGCGCGGTATAGCCAAGGTCTGGCATTGGTGGGGGTGGTAGCCTCATGTATAACCAATCATTCAAGTTCGCTACCGGCCTGGCGGCCGTCCGCCGGACGCCTACTACGCTGCGCTCCGCAGGCGCCGCTTAACATTCAGCGTTATAAAGCCCGGCTGGGGTGCAGAAAAACTCCCAGTTAACCGAATCCTACAGCGATGATCTGTACGAATAAACAGTATTTTTCAGGTTTGGGATTCGGTTCGAAGAACCAGACAAGGATGATCGTTGTTGAATGCGTTTTCAGCTACCCTCGGGGTATGTCCCAAGCGGATAACGCGCGGGTTGATCCGCTTGGGACATACCCCGAGGGAGAGCTATTCCTCAGCGATCGCGTTACCTTTTGGCTGGTTGCCAGTCTCGTCGCCAGAGCCCGTCGCAAACGGTTGGATTATGAAGTTTGAAGAACGTCTCGAAGCAGGCATGGCCGTCGAGGGTGTGCTTTATCAGAGCTCTTTCAGGACTTGGCTCTATAACAACACATTCATCCGACCCTCGCTTCGCTCGGGCAGATGAACGTACATCGTTA
>NZ_PXNP01000065.1 GCF_003007675.1 Marinobacter fuscus
GCGTTAATGGCAAAGGCCTCGGTCTTTTGGGTGGCCGTGTGCCAGTGGCCTTGGCACCGGGCTTTGGTAGCTAAACCCGGCAACTCGGTGAGTGCCAAGGCCAGCAGAGTCCGCGTCCGGTTTGGCAGCTTTAATCGTCAGAGGCGTTTGTAGCAAATTCGGTGTTCACCGTTTGGGGCTGTCCGCCGACAATTTATTCTGGATCTGGTACTTTTGAGTACAGGTTCATCCACCGCTGGCTTGGCGGTGGTTTTAAACAAACCGTACCGGCGCAAGCCGGTGCGAGGTAACGGAGTAGGCCGTCATGGTCAGTGCCAGGGAGCAGGCAGCGTCAACACCCTGCCACTAACCAGCCGGTCAACCGGACGCCAAAAGCGTACCGCTTTTGGTTCCCTCCGCTGGCGCTCCGGCGCCGGTTACCTTCGCGTTATTGGCCCGGCATTCGTGAGTTTTTGGCTGGTGCGGTACAAAGGCCTTGGCACCGGGATTGGTTGTAAGTCCGCTCACTCTGGTGATCGCCAAGGCCGGAAAATTCGCTGTCTGGTTTGGTTGCCACAATGCCCAGCAGTGTTGGTATTCATGGCGTGCCCCAGTTATGGGGCCGTCCGTCTCAAATGGTAATCGGTCGGGTAGCGTTTGCGTTCTGGTTCCTTTCTCCATCCGTCGAGTTGGTGCAAGTTGTCCGGGAGAGGGCATGCGGTCTGGGTTTCCAGGCTTAACCATGGTGGTGAACGGCCATTAACCAGGCGGTCAACCGGACGCCAAAAGCGTACCGCTTTTGGTTCCCTCCGCTGCGCTCCGGCGCCGGTTACCTCAGCGTTATAAAGCCCGGCTGGGGTGCAGAAAAACTCCCAG
>NZ_PXNP01000066.1 GCF_003007675.1 Marinobacter fuscus
CGAAATATCAGGACAGTGACTCGTCGAAATTGAGTTTTGTCTTGAGCAAGAATTAAGAACTTTCGAGTTCTTGTATGATTTAAACTGAAGAGTTTGATCATGGCTCAGATTGAACGCTGGCGGCAGGCTTAACACATGCAAGTCGAGCGGTAACAGGGGGTGCTTGCACTCCGCTGACGAGCGGCGGACGGGTGAGTAATGCTTAGGAATCTGCCCAGTAGCGGGGGATAGCCCGGGGAAACCCGGATTAATACCGCATACGCCCTACGGGGGAAAGCAGGGGATCTTCGGACCTTGCGCTATTGGATGAGCCTAAGTCGGATTAGCTAGTTGGTGGGGTAATGGCCTACCAAGGCAGCGATCCGTAGCTGGTCTGAGAGGATGATCAGCCACATCGGGACTGAGACACGGCCCGAACTCCTACGGGAGGCAGCAGTGGGGAATATTGGACAATGGGGGCAACCCTGATCCAGCCATGCCGCGTGTGTGAAGAAGGCTTTCGGGTTGTAAAGCACTTTCAGCAAGGAGGAAGGCCTTGAAGTTAATACCTTCAAGGATTGACGTTACTTGCAGAAGAAGCACCGGCTAACTCCGTGCCAGCAGCCGCGGTAATACGGAGGGTGCAAGCGTTAATCGGAATTACTGGGCGTAAAGCGCGCGTAGGTGGTTCGATAAGCGAGATGTGAAAGCCCCGGGCTCAACCTGGGAACGGCATTTCGAACTGTCGGGCTAGAGTATGGTAGAGGGTAGTGGAATTTCCTGTGTAGCGGTGAAATGCGTAGATATAGGAAGGAACACCAGTGGCGAAGGCGGCTACCTGGACCAATACTGACACTGAGGTGCGAAAGCGTGGGTAGCAAACAGGATTAGATACCCTGGTAGTCCACGCCGTAAACGATGTCAACTAGCCGTTGGGACTCTTGAAGTCTTAGTGGCGCAGCTAACGCACTAAGTTGACCGCCTGGGGAGTACGGCCGCAAGGTTAAAACTCAAATGAATTGACGGGGGCCCGCACAAGCGGTGGAGCATGTGGTTTAATTCGACGCAACGCGAAGAACCTTACCTGGCCTTGACATCCAGAGAACTTTCCAGAGATGGATTGGTGCCTTCGGGAACTCTGAGACAGGTGCTGCATGGCCGTCGTCAGCTCGTGTCGTGAGATGTTGGGTTAAGTCCCGTAACGAGCGCAACCCCTATCCCTGGTTGCTAGCAGGTAATGCTGAGAACTCCAGGGAGACTGCCGGTGACAAACCGGAGGAAGGTGGGGATGACGTCAGGTCATCATGGCCCTTACGGCCAGGGCTACACACGTGCTACAATGGCGCGTACAGAGGGCTGCCAACTCGCGAGAGTGAGCCAATCCCTTAAAGCGCGTCGTAGTCCGGATCGGAGTCTGCAACTCGACTCCGTGAAGTCGGAATCGCTAGTAATCGCGAATCAGAATGTCGCGGTGAATACGTTCCCGGGCCTTGTACACACCGCCCGTCACACCATGGGAGTGGATTGCACCAGAAGTGGTTAGTCTAACCTTCGGGAGGACGATCACCACGGTGTGGTTCATGACTGGGGTGAAGTCGTAACAAGGTAGCCGTAGGGGAACCTGCGGCTGGATCACCTCCTTAAACGAAGCCGAACGCTTCGGTCAGAGTCCACACGAATTACTTGGTTGGCTTAATAAAGAGAGCAAAGGGTCTAAACAGGCCCGCTGTATTAGCACGGCAGATTGTCAAGTCTGGCAAGGCGCGGATGGAGTGAAGGCGGGAGCGTACATCAGTACGTGACCAACTGAGCGAGAGCCGCAACGCAGTCCAGAGTTGGCAAGATGGTGTGATAATCGGGTCTGTAGCTCAGGTGGTTAGAGCGCACCCCTGATAAGGGTGAGGTCGGTGGTTCAAGTCCACCCAGACCCACCAGAATTTCACTGCTCGTCGTTCTCGAAGCACTTGCATAGCAGGCTATGCGGCGCACTTCGACGCCTAGATCAGAAAAATTCTGATCTTGGAAATGACAGCAGAGCGCAGGTCAGGTTTTGTTAGCCTAGGCGCGGCTTGAGCGAGTAAGGGAGTGACCCTCGATGGGTCATGACCGCAGCGAGCGAATGTCGCAACGACGGATAACAGAAGCTGAACAAGTTCTGGGGCTATAGCTCAGCTGGGAGAGCGCCTGCCTTGCACGCAGGAGGTCGGCAGTTCGATCC
>NZ_PXNP01000067.1 GCF_003007675.1 Marinobacter fuscus
CCCTGTCAGCAGCGACAACAGGCCTATCCGTCCTGCGGCCATCGCAGTTGCCCGGCCTGTCAGCACGGCACCAACCGCCAGTGGCTGGAGCGGCAACGACAGAAATTGCTGCCGGTGGACTATTTCCTGGTGACCTTCACCCTGCCAGTCCAGTTGCGGGGCTTTGCCTGGCATCATCTTCGGTGGACCTGTCACACCCTGTTCCAGGTTGCCCGGGAGACCCTGAACCAGTTTGCCCGCAACGATCAACGCCTGGGCAACCAACTCGGGCTGGTGGGGGTGTTGCACACCCACTCCCGGCGCTTGGCCTTCCACCCCCATGTCCACATCGTGATCCCCGGCGGCGGGCTGACCGGATCTCGCTGGCAACGCCGGGCCGGAAAGTACCTGTTCAATGGCCGGGCTCTGGCCCGGGTGTTCCGCGCCAAGTTCCTCGACCGAATGCGCAAGCAGGGCTTTGCCTTGCCGGACGCCATTCCCCGGGACTGGATCGCCCAGTGTGAGCAGGTCGGGCGCGGAGATCACGCGCTGACTTATCTGGCCCGTTACCTCTATCGCGGGGTGCTGCGGGAGCCGAATATCGTGGCCTACGATAGCGAACAGGTGACCTTCCGCTACCGGGACAGCCAGACCCAGTGTTGGCAGACCCTGACGGAACCGGCGGATCGATTCCTCTGGCGAGTCTTGCAGCACGTCTTGCCAAAGGGGCTGCGACGGGTGCGGGAATACGGTTTTCTGCACAGCGGGGCACGCAAGACGCTACACCGGTTGCAGTTGCTTCTCCGCGTGACGCTACCGTCGATGGCAACCGTAAGCCAACCCCGCAAGCAACGCGCTTGCCCCTGTTGTGGCCAGCCCATGAGCCTCACGGTCTGGCGCCAACCCTGCCGGTGGCCAGTCATTCGGCGACGATGGCCAGCATAAATTACCGACCATCCGACACGTACTCAAGCGGGAGGAGCCAACGCACCTTATGACACCACGACCAGGGCACACCGGCTGCCAGCTTCACCGGCGGCCCCGGGTAACTCTGGCCTGACAAAAGAGGCCGCCCAAAGCCAGGGCCAAAGCACCTCTGAGTTCTCCGCCGCTATTTCCTTAATAATGAAGCACCGGGCTCGTCCAACACCGGATCAGGTCGCGGCGGTGCGCGACCTATCCTTATTTGTTAGCTGCGAACAACCGAACCGGAATGAAACCCGATCTTTGGCAACCAGCATGACAGCCTGCTCCGTTTCTTTGGGGCACAAGCTCTGGCCAATGCACCTTGATTAAAACCACCGCCGATGATGCGGCGAATGAACCTGAACTTCAGAGTAGCAGGTAAGCAAGGAACCAGGTTTCGCCGGACAGCCCCGCAAGGTAAACACCCAAGCTTTTACCATCACCGCTGACCGACTGAGCTGCCAATCTGACGACGGATTTCGACGGCCTTGGCGAGCCACCAACATTGCCGGTTTTGCTGCCCGCTTACGGCCAAGGCCACTGGCACCGAACAACCCAAAAGGAACAGCGCACTACACAGCTAACGCTTGCAGCATGCGCGCCTACGGAATGGAGCCGAAGGCGCAATGTAGTAGGCGTCGCCGTGCCTGCACTGGTTAGGTTTATTTCCCATGCCTCGGCATAACATCAATGCTGCCCCACTGAAACTGCTTATAGATTGTATAGGGTAGAACCAATGTATCTGCGACTGCACACGCCATCGAGTCAAGCACATACCCGCCAATTTCGAATGAATTATAGATGGTTCCGTTCGACCGTGATGCAAACAGAGCAAAGCAAGCGTTATGTGCCAATCCGCTGTAGACGCGAGGCAACGAGTTGCAATTTGTTTTGCTGTTCCAGTAGCCATCCGATATCGCGCCATTTTCTGTGACACTGACGGTCTTAGTGGTAGCGCACCCACTGCATGCTAAGACCAGCAGGATGATTACCGTTTTAACTTCCTTGATCAAAGGG
>NZ_PXNP01000068.1 GCF_003007675.1 Marinobacter fuscus
CCCTGTCAGCAGCGACAACAGGCCTATCCGTCCTGCGGCCATCGCAGTTGCCCGGCCTGTCAGCACGGCACCAACCGCCAGTGGCTGGAGCGGCAACGACAGAAATTGCTGCCGGTGGACTATTTCCTGGTGACCTTCACCCTGCCAGTCCAGTTGCGGGGCTTTGCCTGGCATCATCTTCGGTGGACCTGTCACACCCTGTTCCAGGTTGCCCGGGAGACCCTGAACCAGTTTGCCCGCAACGATCAACGCCTGGGCAACCAACTCGGGCTGGTGGGGGTGTTGCACACCCACTCCCGGCGCTTGGCCTTCCACCCCCATGTCCACATCGTGATCCCCGGCGGCGGGCTGACCGGATCTCGCTGGCAACGCCGGGCCGGAAAGTACCTGTTCAATGGCCGGGCTCTGGCCCGGGTGTTCCGCGCCAAGTTCCTCGACCGAATGCGCAAGCAGGGCTTTGCCTTGCCGGACGCCATTCCCCGGGACTGGATCGCCCAGTGTGAGCAGGTCGGGCGCGGAGATCACGCGCTGACTTATCTGGCCCGTTACCTCTATCGCGGGGTGCTGCGGGAGCCGAATATCGTGGCCTACGATAGCGAACAGGTGACCTTCCGCTACCGGGACAGCCAGACCCAGTGTTGGCAGACCCTGACGGAACCGGCGGATCGATTCCTCTGGCGAGTCTTGCAGCACGTCTTGCCAAAGGGGCTGCGACGGGTGCGGGAATACGGTTTTCTGCACAGCGGGGCACGCAAGACGCTACACCGGTTGCAGTTGCTTCTCCGCGTGACGCTACCGTCGATGGCAACCGTAAGCCAACCCCGCAAGCAACGCGCTTGCCCCTGTTGTGGCCAGCCCATGAGCCTCACGGTCTGGCGCCAACCCTGCCGGTGGCCAGTCATTCGGCGACGATGGCCAGCATAAATTACCGACCATCCGACACGTACTCAAGCGGGAGGAGCCAACGCACCTTATGACACCACGACCAGGGCACACCGGCTGCCAGCTTCACCGGCGGCCCCGGGTAACTCTGGCCTGACAAAAGAGGCCGCCCAAAGCCAGGGCCAAAGCACCTCTGAGTTCTCCGCCGCTATTTCCTTAATAATGAAGCACCGGGCTCGTCCAACACCGGATCAGGTCGCGGCAGTGCGCGACCTATCCTTATTTGTTAGACATTATTTGCCGACTACCTTGGTGATCTCGCCTTTCACGTAGTGAACAAATTCTTCCAACTGATCTGCGCGCGAGGCCAAGCGATCTTCTTGTCCAAGATAAGCCTGCCTAGCTTCAAGTATGACGGGCTGATACTGGGCCGGCAGGCGCTCCATTGCCCAGTCGGCAGCGACATCCTTCGGCGCGATTTTGCCGGTTACTGCGCTGTACCAAATGCGGGACAACGTAAGCACTACATTTCGCTCATCGCCAGCCCAGTCGGGCGGCGAGTTCCATAGCGTTAAGGTTTCATTTAGCGCCTCAAATAGATCCTGTTCAGGAACCGGATCAAAGAGTTCCTCCGCCGCTGGACCTACCAAGGCAACGCTATGTTCTCTTGCTTTTGTCAGCAAGATAGCCAGATCAATGTCGATCGTGGCTGGCTCGAAGATACCTGCAAGAATGTCATTGCGCTGCCATTCTCCAAATTGCAGTTCGCGCTTAGCTGGATAACGCCACGGAATGATGTCGTCGTGCACAACAATGGTGACTTCTACAGCGCGGAGAATCTCGCTCTCTCCAGGGGAAGCCGAAGTTTCCAAAAGGTCGTTGATCAAAGCTCGCCGCGTTGTTTCATCAAGCCTTACGGTCACCGTAACCAGCAAATCAATATCACTGTGTGGCTTCAGGCCGCCATCCACTGCGGAGCCGTACAAATGTACGGCCAGCAACGTCGGTTCGAGATGGCGCTCGATGACGCCAACTACCTCTGATAGTTGAGTCGATACTTCGGCGATCACCGCTTCCCTCATGATGTTTAACGCCAGCAATAAACGGCGGCTTTTACGCAGCGAAGCGGAGAAAAGCCGTCCGGTGGAGGCCCATCGGGCCGGAACGAATTTGATTGCATTGTTGAACGAAGCCGCTACGCGGCAGAGGCGCAAATCGTCTGTACTTTCCTGACCCCTTCTATTTCGGAAGGGCCTGTCAGGAGACGCGTCATGAACACCCACGACCACGCTCGTTTTCAAGTTCTGCATCAACGCTACCATAACGAACTCACCCTGCGGGGCAAAAGCGCCAAGACCATCGACCTCTACACCCGCTGCCTGCGACAGGTGAGCGACCATTTCGATACCTGTCCCGACCAGCTTAGCACCCAGCAGCTCCAGCAGTATTTCATTCACCTGGTCGAGCATCGCTCCTGGAGCCTGGTCAAAATTGCCCGCAATGCTATGCAGCGTTTCTATCAGTATGTCCTCGACAAACCCTGGGAGTATGTTCCCATCGTCAAGCCGCCCAAGGTTCAGACCCTGCAGGATGTACTCTCCCTG
>NZ_PXNP01000069.1 GCF_003007675.1 Marinobacter fuscus
CCCTGTCAGCAGCGACAACAGGCCTATCCGTCCTGCGGCCATCGCAGTTGCCCGGCCTGTCAGCACGGCACCAACCGCCAGTGGCTGGAGCGGCAACGACAGAAATTGCTGCCGGTGGACTATTTCCTGGTGACCTTCACCCTGCCAGTCCAGTTGCGGGGCTTTGCCTGGCATCATCTTCGGTGGACCTGTCACACCCTGTTCCAGGTTGCCCGGGAGACCCTGAACCAGTTTGCCCGCAACGATCAACGCCTGGGCAACCAACTCGGGCTGGTGGGGGTGTTGCACACCCACTCCCGGCGCTTGGCCTTCCACCCCCATGTCCACATCGTGATCCCCGGCGGCGGGCTGACCGGATCTCGCTGGCAACGCCGGGCCGGAAAGTACCTGTTCAATGGCCGGGCTCTGGCCCGGGTGTTCCGCGCCAAGTTCCTCGACCGAATGCGCAAGCAGGGCTTTGCCTTGCCGGACGCCATTCCCCGGGACTGGATCGCCCAGTGTGAGCAGGTCGGGCGCGGAGATCACGCGCTGACTTATCTGGCCCGTTACCTCTATCGCGGGGTGCTGCGGGAGCCGAATATCGTGGCCTACGATAGCGAACAGGTGACCTTCCGCTACCGGGACAGCCAGACCCAGTGTTGGCAGACCCTGACGGAACCGGCGGATCGATTCCTCTGGCGAGTCTTGCAGCACGTCTTGCCAAAGGGGCTGCGACGGGTGCGGGAATACGGTTTTCTGCACAGCGGGGCACGCAAGACGCTACACCGGTTGCAGTTGCTTCTCCGCGTGACGCTACCGTCGATGGCAACCGTAAGCCAACCCCGCAAGCAACGCGCTTGCCCCTGTTGTGGCCAGCCCATGAGCCTCACGGTCTGGCGCCAACCCTGCCGGTGGCCAGTCATTCGGCGACGATGGCCAGCATAAATTACCGACCATCCGACACGTACTCAAGCGGGAGGAGCCAACGCACCTTATGACACCACGACCAGGGCACACCGGCTGCCAGCTTCACCGGCGGCCCCGGGTAACTCTGGCCTGACAAAAGAGGCCGCCCAAAGCCAGGGCCAAAGCACCTCTGAGTTCTCCGCCGCTATTTCCTTAATAATGAAGCACCGGGCTCGTCCAACACCGGATCAGGTCGCGGCAGTGCGCGACCTATCCTTATTTGTTAGCCTTATCAACGCGATTGTGATGAATAAACTTCAAAAATTGAACGACCAATTTTAACAATTGCATCATTTCGATCTGCTATTGAAGCCTCTGTTTGCGCTAGATAGATACTAACTATGATTGGGGATTGAGCTTCACTCCAAACAACGGCTGTAATACTCCGAGCACCAAATCCGCCAGCACCTGAACGATCCGCAATATTCCATCCCTCTGGCAATACTGACCTCAATAAATTACCAGTGACTTGATTATTCACCATCCAATACTCTAATTTTTTCTGGCCATCTTGAGACAATGTGGAACCAAATAATAATTCATTTAAAGTATTCACTATTGCATTAGGAGTTGTCGTATCCCTCAAATCACCAAGCTTGCCTTCATTTAATTCAGGTTCAATACGGTCTAGACGGGTTTCTTTATCTCCGATTTGTCTTAGAAAATCCGTCACACTTTCAGGACCTCCTAGGGCATTTAGGATGATATTTGCTGCTGCATTATCACTTGTCGTCATAGTTGCGAAACACGCATCATCGAGCGTTATTGCTTGTCCTACTTGCTTTTCTATTACGGGAGAATAGGTCACAAGATCTGCTTTTTTGATCTCAACTGTACTCTTAGGATTTATTTCCCCTTGCTCAGCATCATATAATAATTTAGCACAAGCTATTGTTTTAAAAGTACTTGTTAAAGGAAAACGCTGATTGCCATTGTAATCCCAAGACTCTCCAGTTTGAGTATCAAGAACAGAAATCCCTATATGCGCAGAAAGAGATGCTTCAATTACCTTAGCATCTTGTTCAACCTGTTGAAACTTTGAACTATTTGCAAACACCATAGACGGTATTAAAAGCGAAAATACCAGTAAAAGCTTCATGTAATAACCTCATCATTTTGATTGGCTTACATCTTATATCAGAGTGTGAAGTATTCAAATAAGGCTAACGCCAACAGCACGCGCGGCTGCGAAATGAAGGCGAAGCCGCAATGTAGTAGACGTCGCCGTGACTGTGATTGTTAGGCATCTGTATATTTGGGCATCAATATTGATTTACAGAAACACTCCGTCCAAACTAAATCAGCCTCACAAAGTATAAGCCACTGTAAAAAAACCTCTCTATTGCATAGCGAATATTTTATTTCTTCTGGCTGTTGATTCGACACTTTCGCTATTTTTCCAAGTAGTGCATTTTTTTGTGACACCTGAAAATGTTGATTAAGCCTCTTAGACAAGCTCCACGTGGACGAACCAAACCCCGCCTTACCAACATACAACGAGGACCGATTTCCACCGTCACACTCAAAAAAATGATAAACACCGGCAGATTTTGAGAGCGTCGTCTTATCTATATTAGGCCATTCTGAGTACTTAACTGGCTTTGCATTCAATAGATCAGAGAGCTGTTTTGAATACTTGTTAACCTTCGATTCTATGTCAAAATACTCTTCGCTCATCTCCTCCATTGCCCCATTTCTAACAAACTTGGGATTCGAATCGTTCCAGCGGCTTCATCGTAAATACAAACTCGTACAGAGTATGAGTCGCTATAACTACGCTTGTCTCTATAACCAACCTCGACTACGATTTTTTCATCTTTCACGTATGTGTCGAATATATGAGATTCACCGAAGTGTTTTTGGAAATTATCGAGTACGTATTTTTCACACGCGACTTCTGCTTTCACTTTTTGCTCCGCCGATGGGCCCAAACAACCTGTCAGCAGTGTGGTCAAAAAAAGGGCCAGTATTATTTTCATGTGATCATCCCTATGTATTCCTAACGCCAAGCTTAGCGGCGCCCTTGTAATGGAGGCGAAGCCGCAATGAAAAGGGCGTCCGGCGGCCATCGGCCGCGTACTACAGCGACTGGTTAGCTAAGGGTAACTGTGAAACCCGATACCTGGCAACCAACAAGACGGCATGCTCCACGGCCCTTGCACCGAAAACCCCCGATGCACTGTGATTGAAAACACCCCAATGATGCGGGGCGAACCTGAACTTCAGAGTAGCAGATCCAAACCGGATTTTTGGCGGACTGCCCTGCAAGGCGAGCTCCGACTTTATACCAACACCGAAATCAGATTGAGCTGCCAATCTGACCATGGATTCCGACGGCCTTCGCGGGCCACCAATCTTGCCGGTTTTACTACCCATTTGCGGCCAAGGCCCGATGGCACCCAGCCACCAAAAATGAACAAGGCACTACCAGCTAACGCTGAAGCGCACCGGTGGCTTTGTCGCAGCGCAGCGGAGACAAAGGCATCCGAGTGACGCGCCTGGTTAAATTACTACCGCTCACCTTCAAGGCCATGCCATACCCGGAGAATGATGATGGCACTGGGATGGAGCGAATATCGAACGACATATTTCCCGAAAACCATATCTCGAACAGAGTCAGGCACCGGTGCCATTTCAACTGGTGTGCCCATCTTGGGAAAATCAGGAAGCAATTCGATTTTGCCAACCAGTTCGGTGGCAATCCGGGCTGCCGCCGATGGATTGTGGACTGCAATGAACTCCCTGAGGCGCTGTAAATCTTCAATGGCTTCGTCCGTGTAAACCAGTTTCACTTACCTGACCTCGGTGCATCCTGCTCGTTGTCGGTTCCCCAACTATTAAGCCAGCTGTGAACCTCGCGGGCATCAACAACCTTGCCTTGTGCAGCGGACTCCATTGCTTCTAAGGTCTGTTTCCAGCGCTCTTGCTCCAGCTGCTGCTTTTCTATGTACTCCGATAATGCTTGGTTAATTACCCAACCTTTGCTCCGGTGCAACCTGCCAGCAATTGCTTCCAGGTGCTGTTCAACTTCTGCTTGAAGGCGAACCGTGGTGACGCTCATGACTATACCCTCGAGTTTGGCTACTACAATGTATTACAACATAGTCTACGAGGGTGCGGCAAAAAATTTAACGCTTGAGTTAAGCCGCGCCGCGAAGCGGCGTCGGCTTGAACGAATTGTTGAACGAAGCCGCTACGCGGCAGAGGCGCAAATCGTCTGTACTTTCCTGACCCCTTCTATTTCGGAAGGGCCTGTCAGGAGACGCGTCATGAACACCCACGACCACGCTCGTTTTCAAGTTCTGCATCAACGCTACCATAACGAACTCACCCTGCGGGGCAAAAGCGCCAAGACCATCGACCTCTACACCCGCTGCCTGCGACAGGTGAGCGACCATTTCGATACCTGTCCCGACCAGCTTAGCACCCAGCAGCTCCAGCAGTATTTCATTCACCTGGTCGAGCATCGCTCCTGGAGCCTGGTCAAAATTGCCCGCAATGCTATGCAGCGTTTCTATCAGTATGTCCTCGACAAACCCTGGGAGTATGTTCCCATCGTCAAGCCGCCCAAGGTTCAGACCCTGCAGGATGTACTCTCCCTG
>NZ_PXNP01000070.1 GCF_003007675.1 Marinobacter fuscus
TAACGCGAAGCACAGCGGCGGCCCGACAGGGGCGTCCGGCGGCCATCAGCCGCGTACTGCTGCGATTTGTTAAGTTTTTGCGCGGTTCTTAATCGCAACAATGGGCATGATGATTACCAAGCTATAGAGAAGCATACCAACAGTAAGAGTAGCAAACTCAAGCAATTCAATACCGCGACCCGGTATGTCGAATACGGTATAACTCCATACTCCGGCACTCACACCAATGACAGAATAGATCAAGCCACGGAAGTACGTTCCAATACCAGCCTTCTTGAGTAACGGCCCTCCAATGAGCGCGATAATTCCAGCGGCAAAAAATATCGGGATCGAGTTTACGACAGCGCTTTCAAGCATGAATTCAATAATGCTGTTCACGGCTTCTCCCTAAACTTAACGCCGCGAAGCACGCGCGGTTGCGGAATGGAGGCGAAGCCGCAATGCAGTAACCGTCGCCGTGGCTTGCCTGGTTAGCACTGCTCAACTGAACGCCTGTGGCTAAAGTCAAAATGGTATTCCGTCTTCATCTTCCTCTGTTGCACCTGATTCGGTAGGCGGCTCAGGGCCAGAAAGAGCGTCTTCAACCGGCATCAGCTCCCACAACTCGCTCTGATGGAGCCAAATCGGATCAGCATTCTCCTCGATGAACTGATCTACAGGCATACCATCCACGGTTGGTGGCCGCTTTATTCTGACTTGCTTACCGTTCATAAAGACCCACTGGTACTTCCTTTGCCGCTCTGCCTTCGCGGCTTTCTTTGCTCTCTTTTGAGCCGGAGTGAGCTTTTTCTTAACCTTTGCCATATCTGAACTTTTTGGTGCTAACGAATGATATGGACTCCCCCTGCTCCCACGGCATCTATGTGCCACATTGAAGGTGTCTGACATCTTCAATCAAAAGCAGGAGGAGTCACCATGAATGTTACAACCATTGGCATCGATCTGGCGAAAACTGTGTTCAGTATTCATGGCACCAATCAACACGGCAAGGTCGTGGTTCGCAAACGGCTCAATCGCCCCAAACTGTTGGCGTTCTTCGCACAACTGCCGCCGTGCCTGATCGGCATGGAAGCCTGTTCCGGTGCCCATTACTGGGCTCGGGAGTTAACCAAACTCGGCCACGATGCCCGGATCATTGCGCCCCGCTTTGTCGCTCCGTATCGCAAGAGCAGCAAGAACGACGACAACGATGCCGAGGCCATCTGCGAAGCCGTCAGCCGGCCCAATATGCGCTTTGTTCCAGTTAAGACTGAGGACCAACAAGCGGTACTGTGCCTTCACCGCATTCGCCGTGGGTTAACCAAAGAGCGCACAGCCCAGATCAATCAGATTCGCGGGCTGTTAGCCGAGTTCGGACTGATTATCCCCCAGGGGCGCTATCATGCCCGACACCGGATTCCCGAAATCCTGGAAGATGCCGAAAACGGTTTGCCCATGCTCGCACGGCGTTTACTCAACAACATCAACCAGCGCATTCTCCAGCTCGATGAAGAGATCCTGGCCTATGACCGGGAAATCGAAGCCATGGCCCGGCGCGACGAGCAGGCCAAACGGCTAATGGCCATTCCAGGAATAGGACCACAAACTGCCACCGCGATCTTGGCCAGTGCGCCCGATCCCAGACAGTTCAAAAGCGGACGACACTTCGCCGCCTGGCTGGGGCTTGTACCCAGGCAGTACTCGACCGGAGGCAAGCCCCGGCTGGGTAGAATCACCAAGCGCGGGGACAAGTACCTGCGAATGTTGCTGATCCATGGCACCCGAGCGGTGATTGCCAAACTCGCCGACAAACACGATCAACTCAGCGAGTGGGCTAAAGAGTTGGTGGAACGCCGCGGCTACAAACGAGCCGCCGTAGCATTGGCCGCCAAGAATGCCCGGATTATCTGGGCGCTGTTGATGAACCAAACCGAGTTTAAAACACAGCCTATGGAGGGCTGATAACCAGGCACCAACGACAGGCAGAACACGCCTGCCAGCCGAGTCTAGCAACGGCAAGCGATGACGGAACGGTCAGACCGAGAGTGATTGAACCTGTTAAGCCTTGCGGCTGATACAAGCCGACTAACGAATGAGGTCATCACTCACACGCATCATCATCCTGGCCCGGGCAAAAGCGCCCAACAAGAGGCCGAATGTAGAGCTGCAGTCTCAAACCGCTTCGAAATCAAATGGCGTTGCTTGACCGCAGGGGGAGTCCATGTAGC
>NZ_PXNP01000071.1 GCF_003007675.1 Marinobacter fuscus
GCGTTAAGTTTAGGGAGAAGCCGTGAACAGCATTATTGAATTCATGCTTGAAAGCGCTGTCGTAAACTCGATCCCGATATTTTTTGCCGCTGGAATTATCGCGCTCATTGGAGGGCCGTTACTCAAGAAGGCTGGTATTGGAACGTACTTCCGTGGCTTGATCTATTCTGTCATTGGTGTGAGTGCCGGAGTATGGAGTTATACCGTATTCGACATACCGGGTCGCGGTATTGAATTGCTTGAGTTTGCTACTCTTACTGTTGGTATGCTTCTCTATAGCTTGGTAATCATCATGCCCATTGTTGCGATTAAGAACCGCGCAAAAACTTAACAAATCGCAGCAGTACGCGGCTGATGGCCGCCGGACGCCCCTGTCGGGCCGCCGCTGTGCTTCGCGTTAGCTTCACTACCACCTATTCGACATATGAACAAATACCTAGAACAGTTCCAGGAAGAAAAGATAGAAGTAGTCCCATTCAGAGAAGAAGGTTTCTATGAATACGGTAAGGGAGACATTGTAAAAGTAGAGTCCAGAGATAACGGGGAATTGGTTCTATTTAAACAAGAAGAACCTGAGCATGGTTTCATAATGATTAACTATGAAGGCTATGAAATCTGTCTAAGCATGCCTAGCTTCGATGGAGTCATACCAACAACTTTCATAGAAGACTCAAAAACTGCATTAGCGCGGCTTCCAGAATGGTTGCAATTACTTGAAGCTAAAGACTGGTTAGATCGAAAGGAAGCAGATTTAGCTTGGATTGAAGTCTCAAAAGAAGGAATTGAGCTTCATTTTGTTGGAGTAAAAGTTAATGCTGAATACGGAGCATTCTTTGAAAAAGATGACGTCGGTGTGTGGGCTTTTGAAGGGCTTTGTTAGTGATTCTTGCTGTCGATGTACAATACTTGAATGAATCAGCTCATGTAGCTGGAATTGCTTTTGACTCTTGGGAAGATGAAGAAGCTCAGAAAGAGTATACATCCTTTGTAAAAAAGGTCGAACCTTATGAGCCTGGATTTTTTTACAAAAGAGAGCTTCCTTGTATTCTCGCTCTTCTAGAAGAATTTTCACTTAAGCCAAATGTGATAATAGTAGATGGCCATGTTTATTTAGACGGAAAGAGCCGGCCCGGACTAGGTAAGCGCCTATATGATGCTTTAGTAGATAAGCCAGAAATAATTGGTGTCGCGAAGAAGTCATATGCAGACCTTGAATCTGGCCACGAGATTTTTAGGGGCAAAAGCAAAAAGCCTTTGTATATTACAACAACGGGAAACTTGGAGCTGGCCAAATCTTCAATTAAAAACATGTTTGGGAAGAATAGAATTCCTGTACTGTTAAAACAAGTTGATCAGCTTTGCAGAGAAGAAGCTAACAAGTCAAAGCACACGGACAGCGTAAATGCTGCCGGTGTTTGAGGCGTTATGCACTAAGGGAGAAACTATGAGTATCAAGGATGATTGGGGGAAAGTTAAAGCAGTGCTGGAGCAGGGACAAGCCTCGACTCTCTATTGTTCAATCGCAACGGTGAACCCGGATGGAACACCTCACATAACGCCTGTTGGCACAGTATTTTTGGGTGAGGATCAGCGAGGTTATTTCTTTGATCATTATGCCCAAGCTTTGGGTAGCAATATTGATCAAAACCCTCACGTATGCATTATGGCGGTAAACGCTGGCCGCCTTTTTTGGCTGCGCTCTCTATTAAAAGGTCGCTTCGTTGCCCCATCTGGTGTGAGGTTGTACGGCAAAGTTGGGCCAATTCGTGAAGCTACTCTCGAAGAAGTCGAAAAAATAGAACGGCGGGTTAAGCCGTCGAGCTGGATGAAAGGCGCTCGGCAGCTCTGGACAGATTTTACCCATGTTAGAGACATTGAGTTTACCGACTACAAGCCAGTCACTTACCCTGTGATGATGGATGGCATGTGGCCGAAACATGCATAACCAGACGGTCAACCGGACACCAAAAGCTTTCTGCTTTTGGTTCCCTCCGCTGGCGCTCCGGTGCCGGTTACCTAAGCGTTATTGGCCCAGGCCCTCTTCTTTTTTTGCGGGCTCAGTGCCAAGGCCTTGGCACCGGTTTTGGCTGCAAAGCCGCTTGGGTTGATGATGGCCAAGGCCGGAAAAGTTGTTGTCGGGGTTGGTTGCCAAGATCATCGGCAGCATGGTTATTTACGGCGTGCCCCAGTCGCGGGGCCGTCCAGTTCAAACGGTAATCGGGTTGGTGTTGTTTGCGCTCTGGTTCCTTTCGCCATCCGTTGGGTTGGTGCAAGCTGTTCGGGAGAGGGTATGCAGCGTTGGTTGCCAGGGGAGACCTTGGTGGTGACCGGCCACTAACCAGCCGGTCAACCGGACGCCAAAAGCTTACAACTTTTGGTTCCCTCCGCTGCGCTCCGGCGCCGGTTACCTCAGCGTTAGCTGGCAGTGCCTTGGGTCGTTTTGGGTGGTTCGGTGCCATTGTGCCTTGGCCGACAACTGGCAGCAAAATGGAAGTTCTGGAGAATTGCCAAGGCCATCGAAATCCGCCATCGGTTTGGTTGCTCAGCACCTCAGCGGAGTTGGTGTAAAGTTCGGTGTTTCGGTCGCGGGGCTGTCCGCCGAAAATTGGGACGGGGTCTGCTACTCTGAAACTCAGGTTCGTTCACCGCATCGTTTGCGGTGGTTTTAATCACGGTGCATCGGCAGGTGTTGGTGCTAGG
>NZ_PXNP01000072.1 GCF_003007675.1 Marinobacter fuscus
GCGTTAAGTTTAGGGAGAAGCCGTGAACAGCATTATTGAATTCATGCTTGAAAGCGCTGTCGTAAACTCGATCCCGATATTTTTTGCCGCTGGAATTATCGCGCTCATTGGAGGGCCGTTACTCAAGAAGGCTGGTATTGGAACGTACTTCCGTGGCTTGATCTATTCTGTCATTGGTGTGAGTGCCGGAGTATGGAGTTATACCGTATTCGACATACCGGGTCGCGGTATTGAATTGCTTGAGTTTGCTACTCTTACTGTTGGTATGCTTCTCTATAGCTTGGTAATCATCATGCCCATTGTTGCGATTAAGAACCGCGCAAAAACTTAACAAATCGCAGCAGTACGCGGCTGATGGCCGCCGGACGCCCCTGTCGGGCCGCCGCTGTGCTTCGCGTTAAGAATTTCAGGAGGCATACGATCGACTCCAATTTAAATGACGAGCTGTCGGCAGTATATGAGGAGATCATGTGGCTTGCTGCCCGCCCAAATGTTACTCCAAGCGTGGCTCGCTCTTGGTATACCCATGCAACTGTAGAGCGGCTTAAAAAGAGAGTTCGAATGTTCACGGGGCGCGTTTCCAAACAAGCCTCCTATTTCGAGGAGGAATTGCGGCTGGAGCACTTTTTGCGAATTCAGACCACGCTGACGCAACTTGTTGAAAGGCATCTAAGAGACGATTACCGAGACGCCCAAGAATTTATTGAAACCATCAAACGCTGCGAGCAAGTTCATATCGTCACTAGATCTGAGAATTACGCGGCGATGAAAGCAAAAGGCGACTATCAAGACGCTGGTATAGAGCTCGTGGACTGGTCTTCGCTAGACTACGAAACTCAATCTAAGCTTTGGCAGAAAATGCTGAGGGGCAAGGTAGCTAATCACGATGAGTACCAGCCTCGACGTCATTCTTAACAAAGCGCATCAGTACGCGGCCGATGGCCGCCGGACGCCACTGTCGTGGCGCCGCTGTGCTCGGCGTTGGGCGCTCAAGGAATCATCGTGCAGACATTAGAGCTAAAAATCCCACCAGTTATTTTGGTACTTGTTACTGCAAGCCTCATGTGGACATTGGCGGTCGCTGTTCCGAGTCTTGGTTTCACTTTGTTAGCGTCTCTGCTTGCAGCACTGGTGTTTGCGGCAATTGGTGTTGCTTTTGCGTTACTTGGTGTATTGGAATTTCGCTCAGCGGGCACAACCGTCGACCCGCGAGTGCCAGATCAATCCGTCAGCCTTGTCGTGCGCGGGGTCTATCGAATAAGTCGAAACCCGATGTACGTTGGGTTCTTGCTCGTTCTCATTGCTTGGGGAATTTTTCTGAGCAATCTAGCAAGTCTTGCACTGCTTCCGGTATTCGTTGTTTATATGAACCGGTTCCAAATCGTTCCAGAGGAGCGGCACATGCGGGAAAAGTTTGGTGAGGCTTACAGGCAGTATGAAGCAGAGGTGCGCCGGTGGGTTTGACGCCCAACAAGTCATTCAAGTTCGTTCCCGGCCTGGCGGCCGTCCACCGGACGCCCTAGTCGGGCGCCGCTTAATATTGGCGTTATGAGTAAATTGAGGAAAGTTGGGTGCCATTGATTCTTATGTTTGCTCTATTAGTGGTGGTTTTCGCCTTGTTGAGGTTCGGCGTCATCGTGCTTGACCGGCACGTGTTCGGGTTTCAAGTTAACCCGATCTTGAGACGGGGAAAAATTCGCAGCATTCGAGAGTACAAAATCATGCACAACTACATCGAAATGCTTTTCGAGCGAGACCCAGAGCTATTCAACCAAAACCCCGAGACAGCAAGATTAAATTCCTTGATGAACGCTTACCACAGTGAAAACTCATAACATGTGGCTGTTGTCGGACGCGCCTACGCTGGCGCTACGGTGCGCCGCAAAGCCAGAACGTTAGCACTTTATGAACCATCTCGAACAGCTCGTTGCTGAGTGGTATGAATACAGAGGATATTTCGTCCGCCGGAATATTCAGGTTGGGCCTCGTGCGAATGGTGGCTACGAGTGCGAGCTTGATGTGGTGGCTTTTCATCCTGGGCAACAGCACCTGGTTCACATCGAGCCATCTATGGACGCGCACTCATGGGCAAAGCGTGAGCAGCGTTACGGCAAAAAATTTGAAGCCGGGCGGCAACATATCCCAGCGCTGTTCGACGGCATTAGCTTACCCAAAGAGATTGAGCAAATCGCACTCCTTGGGTTTGCCAGCAATGCGAACGTAAAGACACTTGCAGGTGGTCGAGTAATGACAACCTCCGAGCTATTCGCAGAAATCGTTTCCGGGATCGGAAACAAGAAAATTGCCAAGGCGGCGATACCAGAGCAGTTTCCGTTGTTGCGAACAATTCAGTTCGCCAGCGAGCACCGTCATGCCGCTGGCTGGTGCTAACAAGGTGGTCAACGGGACGCCAACTGCGCTGCGCTCGTGTGTCATGACGAAAGACTTCAGTCTTTCTTGCTGTACTCAAGATGAGGGAAGGCCCCTCGGTCTCGGTGACCAGACACCGGGATCAAACCGCCCTGTGCGGCTTGCATTAAGAGTGCGGGTCGTGAGCGACATGGGAAAAGGCCGTCAAGAGCGGTCAGGTACGTACCCAAGGAGATGAACGAAAGTGAACCGCCGATGAGGGGTCGAAATGTAGACAGATGTTGTCAGAACCGGGGACCGAGCGTCTCCCCGGGATGAGCTGTGACGTGAGCTGGCACAACGGACACAGCGGCAGCCGGTCTTGAGGCGGCATGACCTGGGTACAGGCTTGAGTATGGAACATGAGAACCTGTCGTCCTGATGTTAAGGGAGAAGCACAAGTGGAGATCCCGCGAGGCGAGAGTACCGATGCAGGACACAGGGACGGATTGGCCCGTAGTAGTGTGGAAACACCTGTAATGGGTGTGGAGCGAAGGGGGCAAGTTATCCCGTCGGATCCAGATGGCCAACCGAATTCCGGGAGGAGCCGTCAGGGTCAGGCAAAACCATTTACCATCCCGAAGGCCTTGGTCTATCAGGCCTACAAGCGGGTTCGAGCCAACAAAGGTAGCGCCGGGGTAGATCATCAGAGTCTGGAAGACTTTGATGGTGACCTCAGCAATAACCTTTACAAGCTTTGGAACCGTTTGTCCTCAGGAAGCTATCATCCACCACCGGTTTTGCGCGTGGAGATCGAAAAGGCGGATGGGGCAACCCGTCGTCTCGGCATCCCAACGGTTGCCGACCGCATTGCGCAGATGGTGGTCAAGCTGCTGATTGAACCGGAACTGGAACAACACTTCCACCCGGACTCTTACGGCTACCGCCCGGGAAAGTCAGCGCACGATGCGCTGAAACAGACTCAGGCCCGGTGCTGGAAGAAAGCCTGGGTGCTGGATATGGACATTCAAGGCTTCTTCGACAACATCGACCACAACCTGTTAATGAAGGCCGTGGATCGTCATGTGACCGAGGACTGGCAGAAGCTGTACATCCGGCGCTGGCTAAGCGCGCCGGTTCAGTTGGCGGATGGTTCCGTGGAGGAACGCGATCGGGGCACGCCGCAAGGCGGTGTGATCAGTCCCTTACTGGCAAACCTGTTCCTGCACTACGTCTTTGATCGCTGGGTGGAGAAGCGCTGGGGTGGCATCCAGTTCGAACGCTATGCGGACGATATCGTATGCCATTGTTCCAGTGAACGGGAAGCTCAAGCACTGAAATCGGTCCTTGAGGCACGATTCACAGCGTGTGGCTTGACGCTCCATCCCCGCAAGACAAAGATTGTGTATTGTAAGAGCGAGTACAACCGGCGGGACTACCCGGAGATCGCGTTTGATTTTCTGGGTCACACCTTCCGACCGCGGCTGATCCGCAACCGGTTGGGACAAAAGAAAGTCTACTTCACGGCGGCCATCAGCCAGAGTGCAGCGAAAGAGATCCGCAAGCAGATCAACGAGTGGCCCTGGAAATGGTGGCGACAGAAAGAACTCGGGCAGTTCGCTCGATTCTGTCAGTCCCGCCTCCGAGGCTGGATGCAGTACTATAGCCTGTTTGGCCGCAGCTACATTCGGAATGTGCTGTTTCATTTCGATCTGAGGTTGAGCCGGTGGGCATTAGGGAAGTATCGGAAACTCAGAGGTCTGTTACAGGCTGCCCGGAGAGTGAATGGACTGCGTCGGCGACGGCCGGATCTATTTGCTCACTGGGCAGGATCAAGGGCAATGGTTGGATAACAAGAGCCGTATGAATCGAGAGGTTCACGTACGGTTCTGTGAGAGGCTTTGGGGGTGGTTCCCAGGGCCTACTCGACC
>NZ_PXNP01000073.1 GCF_003007675.1 Marinobacter fuscus
CAGCGGTGTTGGTATTCATGGCGTGCCCCAGTTGTGGGGTCGTCCGTCTCAAACGGTAATCGGGTTGGCGGCTTTTGCGTTCTGATTCTTTTGGCCATCCGTCGAGTTGGTGCAGCTGTCCGGGAGAGGGCATGCGGCCTGGGTGTCAGGCTCAACCACGGTGGTGAACGGCCATTAACAAGGCGGTCAACCGGACGCCAAAAGCGTACCGCTTTTGGTTCCCTCCGCTGCGCTCCGGCGCCGGTTACCGCTAGCGTTAGCCGTACAAAAGGAGATATCACAAATGATAGAACCAAAAAGCTCGTTTCCCGTGTTTATCGTTAAGGATCTCGGTGCAGCAAAATCCTTCTACACAGAGAATCTTGGCTTTGATGTTGTTTTCGCTGGTGACTGGTATATTCACCTAGTTTCGAGTACGGGTGTTCAGGTTGGTTTTATGCTGCCAGAACAACCCACACAACCACCAGTATTTCAAAAACCACACTCTGGCGAAGGTGTCATTTTCAGCTTGGAAGTGGAGGATGCAGATGCTGCATTCGCCGCAGCTAAATCTAAATCGCTTAAAATCACGCTCGAATTGCGGTCCGAGGACTGGGGTCAGCGTCACTTCTGTATTCAGGACCCGAACGGTGTCTATTTGGATATTGTTCAATCTTTTGAGCCAACCGAAGAGTATCAAAGTGATTATGTCTCAAAATAGAAGCCTTACCGATCTCAAGAATATCGGCAAAAAAATTGCCAGTCGCTTAAATGAGATTGGAGTTTTTTCTGAAGATGAACTACGGCATATTGGTGCGGTTGGTGCACATCAGATGATTAAGGAAAAGTACCCAGAAGAAACGTTGTCAGTTTGTTATTACCTGTATTCATTTGAAGGGGCATTAATTGACAAACATTGGAATGAAATAGGTGAACAAAAAAAGAAGCAGCTTAAATCAAAAATCGGCTAACAATCACATGCACTCGGACAGCAAAAAGCGCCGCTCGTTCCTCGCTCTGCTTTTTGCTGCCGGTGATGTGAGGCGTTAATGGCCCAGGCCGTCTTCATTTTAGGCGGGCTCAGTGCAAAGGCCTTGGCACCGGTTTTGGCTGCAAAGCCGCTTGTGTTGATGATGGCCAAGGCCGGAAAAGTGGCTGTCGGGGTTGGGTGCCAAGCTCATCCGCAGCAAGGTTATTCGCGGCGTGCCCCAGTTGCAGGGCCGTCCAGTTCAAATGGTAATCGGGTTGGTGTGGTTTGCGCTCTGGTTCCTTTCGCCATCCGTTGGGTTGGTGCAAGGTGTTCGGGAGAGGGCATGCAGCGTTGGTTGTCAGGGGAGACCTTGGTGGTGACCGGCCACTAACCAGCCGGTCAACCGGACGCCAAGAGCTTACAGCTTTTGGTTCCCTCCGCTGCGCTCCGGCGCCGGTTACCTTCGCGTTAATGGCCCAGGCCGTCTTCATTTTTGGCGGACTCAGTGCAAGGGCCTTGGCATCGG
>NZ_PXNP01000074.1 GCF_003007675.1 Marinobacter fuscus
CATTCCGTAGGCGCGCATGCTGCAAGCGTTAATTGGTAAAGCTATGGAACCTGTCATCCAGGAAGAGCCAACCGGCTGCGGTATTGCGGCAAGTGCCGTTCTTGCCGGTGTCAGTTACGCGGGGGCCAAGAAAAAGGCAAACGCACTGGGCATTTATGCGGCAGACACCGCGCTCTGGTCAGAAACAGAACATATTCGGGCACTACTTCGTGAATTTGGTATCTCCGTTTCGCCCAAAGAGACACCCTTCAAAACATGGGAAAGTCTGCCGGACAAAGCGCTGTTGGCTATCAAATGGCGCACCGAGCACGGCAAGTCATTCTGGCACTGGGTTGTTTTTACCAGGGAGCATGGCGAGGCAAAGGTGCTGGACTCTAAAAAAACACTGAAATCCAATACCCGCAAAGATTTCGGGCGCATCAAACCGAAGTGGTACATTGAAGTATCCAATTAACAAGTCGCAGCAGTTCGCGGCCGATGGCCGCCGGACGCCCTTTACGTGGCTCCTTCGTCGCCACTCCAAGGTCGCCGCTGTGCTCAGCGTTAGGTAACACCGGCACATAAGAGGTGTGTCGATATATTTTACAGATTTAGATTGTATTTTTGTTTCGAGAAATAAAAACATTATAAAACAATGAGTTAATACTTATGGAATGCATTTTGCTTAGCTTTGGCTCGCTTCCAACTAAAAAGGATATTTACCATGAAAAAAATTGTTTGCTTGTCTGCTTGTTTGTTTGCTGGGGCAGCAAATGCTGGGGTTATCTACGATACCTCTGTTCATCATTCGTCACAGGTCGCTGCAGCAGCAGGCGAATTGGCTGCAAGTTTAGGCACTAGCGTTAGCTCATTCGCCGGATCAACCTCTACAGGATGGTCTTCTGCTACAACTTCACTCGTTTCTGGTGATGTGCTTCTGTTAGGCCAATATTCCAACACCAACAATGCAAATTCATCAGATATCTATGATTTTGTTTCTGGTGGGGGAACTGTGATTCAGCTGTGGTCAGAAACATCTAACAGCTTGGATTTACTTAATAGCGTTACCGGTGGGTCTAATGTTTGGTCTTATGGAGGTATTCCCGGAACGGATGCGATTACAGCTACAACAAATGTGAGCGGAACCTCGTTTGAAGGTCTGGGCGCACTAACAGGGGCTAGTGACCACGGGGGTATAACTTTGGCGTCGCTCACAGGCACTTCAATGTATGAGTTTGGCGGTTTATCTCACGCGGCAATGTGGGATGTTGGTTCCGGAAGTTACGGCTTCATATCTTGGGACTGGTGTTGTTCCGCAACAGTTGCAACCAGGGATGAATGGGATGCTGTATTATTCGCAGCAGCAACTTATGATAATGATACCGTAAGTGTTCCTGAGCCGGGCTCTCTTGCTCTTTTAAGTCTCGGTTTAGCGGGTCTTGGTTTTTCAAGAAGAAATAAAGAAGCAGTTTAACCATAGTCGTCTTTTTCCTAAGAGCCTCGGTGTAAATCGGGGCTTTTTTATACCTAACAAAAAGTTGCAGCGGACCTTTGGCCGCTGAACTTGGCGTTACGTGTACTAAGAGCATTTTTCTTATGATTAAGCTTTTGATAAATAGCTCAGAGCCAACAGAAATGAGCGGCACTTCTTTTGGGGGAAAGCCTGTAAAAAATGTGGGCGAGTCCTTTCAATGGCCTATATGTGCTTGCTGTAACCTTCCAATGCAATTTCTAGCCAAAATTTCTGCGCACGAAGAGTTACATCAAATATTCATGTGCCAAAACGACCCTGGAATGTGTGATGACTGGGACCCAAATGGTGGTGGTAATGCAGTTGTCGTTATCAAGCCGGATGAGCTTGAGTATGTCACTCCACCATCAGAAGGTATGGTTTTAAGAGAGACCGAACACTCGGCCAAAGAGATAAAGGTTGAGGGAAATGACTATGAGGACTCAAGAAGTTCATGGGCTGAAAAAAATAGCCATAGCCCTCGCGAGGTACTCGGCCAGCTGTTTGGTCAGCCGTCATGGATTCAAGGTGATGAAATTCCAGCTTGCAGTAGCTGTGATAGCCCCATGGAATTTGTAGCTCAGCTAGAGCAGGGCCCAGATTGGCAAACTGAAATGAATTTTGGCGGGGGTGGTGTGGCATATTTGTTTCGTTGCGGGTGCGACGGTTCCGCCAAGTTCTTATGGCAGTGTTAATGTCATCACGTAACAAGTGCAGGCACGGCGACGCCCACTACATTGCGCCTTCGGCTTCATTACGTGGGCGCGCATGCTGCAAGCGTTAATGGCAAAGGCCTCGGTCTTTTGGGTGGCCGTGTGCCAGTGGCCTTGGCACCGGGCTTTGGTAGCTAAACCCGGCAACTCGGTGAGTGCCAAGGCCAGCAGAGTCCGCGTCCGGTTTGGCAGCTTTAATCGTCAGAGGCGTTTGTAGCAAATTCGGTGTTCACCGTTTGGGGCTGTCCGCCGACAATTTATTCTGGATCTGGTACTTTTGAGTACAGGTTCATCCACCGCTGGCTTGGCGGTGGTTTTAAACAAACCGTACCGGCGCAAGCCGGTGCGAGGTAACGGAGTAGGCCGTCATGGTCAGTGCCAGGGAGCAGGCAGCGTCAACACCCTGCCACTAACCAGCCGGTCAACCGGACGCCAAAAGCGTACCGCTTTTGGTTCCCTCCGCTGGCGCTCCGGCGCCG
>NZ_PXNP01000075.1 GCF_003007675.1 Marinobacter fuscus
TAGGCGACCTGAGGCGGCGTGCCGGGCCGTGCTGAGTGGTCGGGCTACGGTTGTGAACTTGTCTATAACCGTCTTGATTGCCTGAATAGAAAATCGTGACTCTATCCGGTTGGATACTGCGCATATACTCTCGGGCACAACCGTGATTCGGCGCGGCGGAGGCACTTGCTCAAAACACTTCTGCCGCGCAGACTCCTAGACAGATTCTCCAATCCAGAAACCGGAGTGCTGCAAGCCGCGGTGATCTGGGGGCGCAGAGGCCATCGAAGGTAAGGCCATGAAGGATAAGAAATCGTACAGCTTGAGTGACCTGGTGGCACAGTGTGACCCCGACGCGCCCATACCAGAGACGCTCCTAGAGTGGGATCAGGCTGCGCCGGTTGGCCTGGAACAGGTTGTTATGGGTGACCAAGTGGATATTCGGGAGGCGGTACTGGTTTTTGGCGAAAAACTGGCTGGCCGGTTCGATGCGGTTCAGCTGATCCTGTTTGGTAGCCGAGCCCGTGGCGACTATCACGACGAAAGCGATGCTGATGTCGCCGTTGTTTTGGCCGGACAGCCTGGGGATTTTGTGGACACCAAGCCGGAGATGGCGGGTCTGGCGTTTGAGGTGCTTTTGGATACCGGCGTGTTGATTCAGGCCTTGCCGGTCTGGGAGCGTGAATGGGCCAACCCGGAGGGCTACTCCAACCCAGGGCTACTCCAAAACATTGTCAGGGACGGCATTGTGCTTTGGCGTGCTGGATAACTGCGCCGCAAACCTCGCACACGGATACTGTCGTAAAAATTAACCACCTCGCTGTACTTGCGCCACTCTTTCCAGCACACGATGAGCTGGCATCAATGGCACCTGACCCGTTTTCGCCAGAATATCGATCCAAACCTGATTTCCCCTCTGAATGACCTCGGCGGTTCCGATGTGGCCCGACACCACGGCCGAGATACCCGTAATGGTTTGATCTTTTCCCTGGGCCCGGTTCCAGGGCCAGGTGCACTCAATGGCAAAACGCTCTGAGAAAGAACACTCCTGAACGGTGCGCCAGTCGTCGAACGGGCTTTGGGCATGCACCAGCCCGAGCTGTCCGTTCTCGCACTCCAGCGTCATGGTGAGCGGCAGCTGGTAGCGACACTGGGTTGCCAGATTTTTGTAAGAGGTTTCATCCAGGCTCGCGGCCCAGTCACCGCCCATCCCCCGATGCTTGTATCGGTTGCGGTTATCCTCAGCGCCGGCGATAAACATCAGCTCATGGTTACCTATCACGCTGTATACCCAGTCGGTGTCCAGAACCCACTCCAGGAAAGCCTGGGATTCTGGGCCACGATCAATGGTGTCTCCCAGCAGAAACAGACGATCAGCCGCTTTGTTGAATCCAGCTTGCGATAACGCGGCTTGCAGGGCGTCGAACTCGCCATGCAGGTCACCACAAACCCAGTCCACCCCGACCGGATTGGCCGCAATAAAGCGGTGTGGAGTCAGTCGCATGCTCATCGAATGGGATCTCCCGCGCCTAATCGTTCACTCACCGTCAATGTCTGGCAGAACCACCACGACCCGCCCATCAACATTCAACGCCTGACCCACTCCGAGTGAAATGAGCCAGGGCCAGTCCCATCGAGTATGGCCGAACACGGTGAGTCCTTGAAAGCCGGTTTCAAGTGACAATGCGACACCGGGGTCACCCCGACGAGCCGCCCGTTCCGGGTCGGTTGGGCCTTGATGGAGTAGCAGGATATCCGGGACTTGATCGGTCACCGACTCCAGTGCGGTCAGGAAATCGTCTTCGGTTCTTCGTTGATTCCGATTCGGATTGCCCACGATACCGCTGACGCCACCGACGTTCAGGTTGCCCAAAACCCTAACCACCCCGCCATCCAGAAGGGTGGTGTTATCTGGAAGCGCTTCGGGATGATCCATCTGGTCGTGGTTCCCCAGGACGCCGACAACTTCGGGCGTGACCTCAGAAAACGCCTGGAACACCTCATCTACCGTTCCAGTACCGCCCCTTTTGTGGCAGTCGGGATAGTCGTACAGGTCGCCGCAAAGAAACACCGCGTCGGGAGCCGGAATGACACCTTCCCGAGACAATGCCGAAAGTGCCTCAGCCACAGGCACGCCGAGCAGCCGATTCTGACTGCCGGCTTCTCGCCCCTGGAGATCAGAGGTCAGCACAAGACTCTTCACATGACTCGGAAGGCCGGTGGCATAGGCTCGATAAAACGGCAGGCGATTATGCAGAGGCACACCGGCAGAGCCGCTGGTGCGGTGCGGCAAGGTGAAAAAGGGGTTCAGGTCGATCCGGGTGATCCTTAGCATGGAAGGCCTCTCGAGCTGGCTCCGTATTTCCTACCACTCAAACAAAAAAGTGACCAAACTGACCGCCCAAAATCTTGGTCGACGGGGGCTGGTTACCCCGCCCGCTTTGCATCAAAGTAGCGTCGAGTTTCCATGAGGTGCTTCATGGAGCCTTGCGCCATAAAGTCTAGGGCTGACGCTCCAAGGAAGGGAGGCTCACTGGTTTCCAGTCGAACCCGACGATTGGCGCGTTCGGCCGTTGAATACATGACCCTCAGGGATTCGTAGATGCCCAGGATGTAGCTGATGCGCTCCAGGGTATCCTGCGAGAGCGTTACGTGTGGCAACGTCTCATACTTGGCCAGCGTGCTCCGGGACACACCGCCGAGCAACTGCATCATCTCTTTCTGGGTGCAGTCCCACTCATGGCAGATGCTGAAGAATCCTTTGAGCCCGGCTTATTCATGAGGCCGACCTGAAAACGAAGATGGCGAGAGGTTTTCTCTTGTAGAATCAGGATGTTCCTGCCAGAACACGATTCAAGAGGACCACTCGCCATGGGTGAAAGCCTATCCACCTGGACGCCCTCATGCAACGGCTCTGTCCGTGTTGAGCTGAGCGGCCAGCGCACCACCAGCGACAGCGGCGCCCTGCTGCTGCGTGAAGCCCTCGACAACAGCGGCGTGATCGAGGCGCTGGAAGACAATCTGGTCGATCGACGCCACCCGCTGCGCATCCGTCATTCGCTGGCCAGCCAGTTGCGTACCTTGGTGCTGCAGCGTGCGATGGGCTGGATCGATCTCAGCGATACCGACACGCTGCGCCGTGACCCGCTTTGGCAGTTGGCCTGCAGCGATGCACGCGGCATGACACCCCTGGTCCAGGACCGGCCGTCTCAAGCCACGCTGTCGCGGCTGCTGAGCTGCCTCGGTCGTAACGACAATATCGATGCCGTGCACGAAGGCCTGTTGCGGCTGGTGGTCTGGCGCCTGACCTCGCTGCAGAACGGTGAACGTCCCAAACAGCTGACGCTGGACATCGATGGCCTGCCGATCGAGGTGCATGGCCATCAGGGCGGGTCGGCCTATCATGGCCTTTACGGGGCCCGCATCTACTCGCCGCTGGTCGCATCGTTGGCGGAGACCGGCGACATGGTGGGCGGCCTGCTGCGCGAGGGCAACGCCGGCCCGGCAGAGAACGCCGACACCTGGATCCCGCATCTGGTACGACGACTCAACGAGAGCACCGGGGCACAGGTTCGTGTGCGCATCGACGCCGGTTTTACCGATAACGCGACGCTGGAGGCCCTGGAGGATCGGGAGATCGAATACCTGGGCCGGTTGCGCAGTCACACCGGTCTACAGAAGCTGGCAGCACCGCTCCTGAAGCGGCCACCCGGCCGGCCACCCGAGCAGCCTCGCGAGTGGTGCCACGATCTGGAGTACCAAGCCGGCTCCTGGTCGGCACCGCGGCGCGTAGTGCTGGTGGTGCAGGAACGCCCCGATGACCTGCTGCTGCATGCCTTCTTCCTGGTCACCAACCTCAGCAAGTTCGACTGGCCGCCAGAGAAGGTCCTAGCACTCTATCGCAAGCGCGGCAGCGCCGAGGCGCACATGGGCGAGGTGAAATCAGCACTCGACGTGCATCTCTCCTCGACCGACCGCGGCGCTTCCACCGTTCAAGAGGTGATGGCCCGCAACGAAGTGAGTCTGCTACTGAGTCTCTACGCCTACCAGGTCCTGCATGGCCTGCGCTGCCTGCTGGAGCGGCAGACCCGGCAAGGCTGGAGCCTCAGCCGGATGCGCGAGCAGGTGCTGAAGGTCGCCGCCACGCTGAGGCTGCACGCTCGGCGAATCACCGTTCATCTGGGGGCCGCCGCCGACAAGTGGTGGCCGACGCTGCTGAAGGGGCTGCCGAAGCTGACCGCACTGAGCTGACGCTCCTGCGAGACCACCACAGCATCAGAAAGCGAGCGACCGGAGCGGCGGTCGGCGATCACGGCTGCTTGGACGGTCGCAATTGATTCCAAAGAGCTATAAGTAAGTAGGAAAAGGGCTGCGTTCTGGCATTACTCAACAGCCACTCGCGCTGAAGATGCGAATCCTGATAAGCAATGCCAACAGCCAGTACCTTCAGACCGCTCAATCAGCGCCCTCGTGAATAAGGCGGG
>NZ_PXNP01000076.1 GCF_003007675.1 Marinobacter fuscus
TAGGCGACCTGAGGCGGCGTGCCGGGCCGTGCTGAGTGGTCGGGCTACGGTTGTGAACTTGTCTATAACCGTCTTGATTGCCTGAATAGAAAATCGTGACTCTATCCGGTTGGATACTGCGCATATACTCTCGGGCACAACCGTGATTCGGCGCGGCGGAGGCACTTGCTCAAAACACTTCTGCCGCGCAGACTCCTAGACAGCAAACCCATGCATTGGCATATTATGCCAATGCAACGCTGACAGGATGACTCTCATGGCGACGAGAAACATAGTGCTCACGGACCATCAATCCCAGGTAGTCGATCACCTGGTTGCCTCGGGCCGTTATCAAAATGCGAGTGAGGTACTTCGAGCCGGCCTGAGAATGGTCGAAGAAGCCGAGTCCCGATACGTCACGAAAATGAATGACCTCAGAGCCGCCATCGATGCAGGCCAGGAAGACCTGGAGGCTGGCAGAACAAGAACCTTCACGGGTGACGAGTTCGCTACGTACCTTTCTGGGCGTGCTAAGCAAGCCTTCAGGAAAAAACAGGGTGCTTGATTACTATGAAACCATGGAACGTTGTTTTCACAGAAGCTGCTAAAGCCGATCTCGACGATATTCTCAAGACCAACCTAGAATGATTCGGCAAACTGCATATTACGACCATCAGCTCTAGAACACAGATCTGCCCGGATTTCGACAAAGATACGCGAAACTAACATTTATCTTGGTACTAAAAGTACTCGATTCAGGAACCCAACGGAGCAAGAACTCTGGCGAGCCATCAGCTTCATTAGTCCAGAGTCGGACTTTACGATATAATTTCGCAAAAGCTTGAACGCACTACTAAGGACACTAATTGATTGAAATCAATAAGACTCCGCCGAAACCTTTCTTGAAGTGGGCCGGAGGTAAGCGATGGCTTACCCAAGGCAATTTCAATGTTTTCCCGGCGGACTTCAACACCTACATCGAGCCATTCCTAGGAGGTGGCGCTGTCTACTTTCACTTACAGCCTGAAAATGCAATATTATCTGACTTAAACAATGAATTGATATCTACTTACAAAGCGATAAAGGAAAACCAAGAGCTAGTTGTAAAGCATTTAAAAAAACACCACTCAAACCATAGCAAAGAATACTATTACAAAGTTAGATCAGAAAAGCCTAGATCTATCTTCACACGCGCCGCTAGGATGCTCTATCTCAATCGCGCTTGCTGGAACGGTTTATATAGAGTCAACCTTAAAGGTGAGTTCAATGTCCCTATTGGCACAAAAACCAACATTCTCTTTGATATTGATAATTTCAAAATCACTTCTAGCTCGCTCAAGAATGCTACGCTACTTAGCAATGACTTTGAAGAAACCGTAAATCTCGCTGGTCCTGACGACTTTGTTTTCGTGGATCCCCCATATACTGTAAAACACAACTGCAATGGCTTTATAAAATACAATGAGAGCTTATTCTCGTGGAAAGATCAAATACGCCTCCGGAACGCCATAGACCGCGCAGTAACAAGAGGAGCCAAAGTTCTCTTACTTAACGCAGCCCACCAATCGATTGTTGACTTGTATGACGGCTTCAACCAAATCACCCTTTCTAGAAAGAATGCACTATCGGGAGACTCAAGATATCGTGGAAGATATGAGGAGCTTGCTATCATTTGCGGGTACAATATCTAAAACTCAATCCCCCAACAAAGGCTCGCTTTTAACTGCCCTGCGCGAGATGCACTTTCTGGTTCCTCAAGCCAAACCCGTCTAAGATTTAATTCTGCCACTTCAACCGCTGCATCCGCGAAGCTCTCAGAACTCCCTGCAACATCTTCTCTCGACACATCGTCATGTAATACACCAGATTCTTCCAGCCATCTCCGAATCCATTCTAGAGCTTGCTGGCATTTGCTTTTCGATAAATTAACGTTCAGCTTATTAGTTGCAAAGCGTGCTAATATAAACGCCCTTGCAACAACATTCTTTACGTCAGTACTACTAGATGCAGCGATATCGAAGAGATCAAACCTACTATCATCTTTATCGAAATCAAAATGCATTCGTAAAGACTCTATCGGAACTCCGGTATCCTTGCTAAGCTGTTCCAGTGTACTTTCTAGCTTCCTGTCAAACTCTGATTCTTCATCCTCAGCACCGGAACTATAGTCCTTGCAAGCGCCAGCTAACAAATATTGGGCATAAATCTTTTCAAAATATAACTGACCATCACTGCCAGTTGAAGACAAATGGCTCCAGATTAACGAAAGCAACTCCCCGTGCTTTTTCGAGTCCGAATCACCAATGCCGTTATAAACACGATAAACCTGATAGCTCGATCTATTGCGAGATGTGTGGTCTTTATCGAAGTTGAGCAGTTCATAACCCCATTTAAGAAGGCTCTGACTAGGGCTCTGCCTCAAATTAAGAGAGTTATAAACGTCAAAAAGGGTGACTGAAGGCAATACTTTAAGCGAAGTGAATGCTTCAACAGTATCAGGACGCTTACACCAGTCGTGCCAAACATCTCTCACAAACTGATGGGTCTTCACCCTACGTGCCCTTCGCTTTTGATTTGAATCTATGAAATAACTCTTATTTTCCTTATTTGCGATCCCTGTAGCAGCCAGTAGCGAATTTGCAGAGCGAAGCTCTGAATAATAGGCCATGTGAATAGCTATATCATCTTGGCAACCAAGCATTGCCAAGATCGCTTGCGATAGATACTCCCACGCTTCCAAGCAATGCTCGATTTGTCTTGCAGCGAGATCGGCTTGCATTTCACTTACTACGTTCGATGAGGATTTTTGATCTACCAATATATCGCCGAACTTTAACTCTGGAAACCCTTTCAAGGATGCATCCAACAACGCTTCTTTAGCAGCTTTAATTGCGAACTGCACATCTGGATCTGTCTTTCTAGCCATTTTATTTAGCCTTAACCAAAACGCTACCAACGGCCTTAGCTATTTCCCTAACTTTCTGATCATTCTCGTATTCGGTCAAAACATGGACCAAATCAAGGAGCAAGTCTCCGTATCCGCTACTGCCTCGATATGAAGCTTGAATTTTCTTTTTTTCTCGATCTAGTCCTGGAGCCGTAGAAAGCCTCCAATCGAAATTATCAACTAGCGTAGATGAAATTGTTTTTATCGCATGATTTGCAACATTCAGCTTTTGAAATGATTTAAGTGCCTCTATAACAGCTTCTTCTGTCGGCTCTCCACTTTCAACTCTCCACTTATCTAGTTCAAAATAGTCCGGTTCGTGCTGAAAAATCGCATTAAAAATACTGTGAATTGCCCTCACACCTTGATCGGTTGCAATCAAGGTATGAGGGCCAGCAAACGCCGGATGCAAATCCTCAAAAAGACTAGCTTGCGATTCATTTTCGAGCGATTTAGCCCAAGCGGCATCTGTACGTTTAGTCGCCGATGCTACCGCGCTCCAAATTTTTATGAGAAAGGCTGCCTGCTGTGCTCTATTCCAAGGAATAACCCTTCCTAGCTGACCCAATGAGCCAAACAGACCACCAATTTTATCCCCCTCGACCCACTTTTTGATGAAACTACTATTCAGAGATCTAATAAATGCCGCATTCGACACATGCCCTCTAACCCGCTTTCCATGCAATTCAATTCTTCCATTCCACGGGCTCAGTGAATGCGACCAGAGAATCTCCGTCATTTCTTGAGATCTATGCTCTTGATATATTTTTATTGATTCAGACTGATCAAGCCACTCTTGTCTTCTCAATTCCGGATATAGGTCAAATGCAAGGCTCGCGTTAATCTTTTTGGGCTCAACATTTATTGTCCAAAAAAGGTACGCCTGCCAACCTAGTGATAAGTTATTAAATACTACAACGGGGACATCATAGTCTCCCTCATAGGCACTACTATAATCAGAAGCAAAAAGACGATGTTGTCCGTCAATTATTTCGATAGGCTCAACAAAATCATTTTTTCCAAGCCTATATTGCTCGACCTCAGAAATCGATGGAAACTCCATACTAGAATAATCACCATCATTGATAGTAACTTCAACCTCTTTCGGCACAGTCACCATCTCACCGTTTCGGAAACGAGACTCTCCAGCCGGAATAATATTGACAATTATTGCATTTGGTAACCAGCCCGGGTTAATCAACTGTTCATGCTCTTCTGGCGACAAGCCTGAACTAGTAGATAGTGGGTAACCATACTTTACATATCTATTGATTTTTCGGGAGCGAATTTCCTCATGAGCACGCTGATATCCATGAATAGCGTTGGGATCTTTACGTTGCTCCACATCTCGCTTCGTCACGCCAGCGAGCGCTCGAAGCTTTTCAAGAGAAATTGCACCTACAAAAAAATGATCTGAAGGTTTTCCGAGACCTTTCTCATCATCCCAGTGAGCCTTATCCCATGTTCTTAACCACTGGTTTACACGAATTAAAGGTATCTTCTCTCTCGACATAATTAACCCAGAATAAATTAATTAAATAGACTAGTTTCAGAATTATCGAAGCGATTATCTCGGGCAGCCATAAATTAAACACATGGCAGACATAACCCACAATACTTGAGGGCACTTTCGTTTTGATCCACTTTTGTCTTACCCGTCCTACATCCATCGCCAAGCAACGTCATTTTTTTTGCGCGATCGCTTAAAGGCCACGCAGGGCCCTGAGGAGCTACCCCTGCACCACGACCTCCTACCATAGCCTATGAATTTACTCGCGTCTCGCCCGATTACAAGATTTAAGACCCTCGCGTAGAAATTCTCTGACAGAGGTCTCTATCGACAACTATCTGATAATCTGCTTGGGCTATCTGAACTGCAGAAAGCGCGCCAGCATTTCTCTGCGTTGCTTACGTTTCCTTAAAACTGAAGCCGTGTTAGAGCAGTATCTGAGTTTGAGATCATATTCCAAGATTAGTTTGAGCTTCCTCAATTTAAACTGCGGAGTTCCTTAAATCCCTTGCACTGCCGGCGAACTCAGTCTATCCACATAGTTCATAACGGTCACTTGGGGGTACATTTGACGTTCAACGAAAGAGCATATTGCCATACAGTCAGACACTTCCTAAGCAATTCATTCGACAAACTCTTGATTCCCCTATCTGCATACTTCTGCACAACGAGTAGAGCTGCGAGTCCATCCTCGTCAATCACCCTTCGGATAGCCTCCCTAATCGGAGCCAAAATGTTCGGCTGCCCCCTCGCCCGACTCATCCCAAACAAGCATCTCTGACACAATCATCAGATCCCTTCCAATCGCCACAAGCGTTGGGAATTTTCTTACTAATTCCCTAGCAAGGCCAGGTCAGTGCGAAGGTCTTCTTCAGCGATCAGCAGGGGAAATATCCACATTCCCTGAGGAACACAGCCAATACCGAGGCTTGATCTACCCTCGCTTTTCATTTTGGTCGGTTCCAGGTCTTGCGCAAATTTGATGCTGCCGCTTTTGGTGGTTTCCTCCCCCATAACGCATTTCATCAGGGCGGTTTTGCTCACGCCTTTGCGGCTTTCGCAGTGAACCTAGGACACCTCTTTTGAAAGGAAATATAGAAAAAGCCGCGCGGTTTCCCGGGCGGCTTTTTCGTTTCTGCAGGGAATTACAGAATCAGGCAGCAGCCAGGTACGCTCCCGCCACAGCCAGAACTCCCCCAACGCCCCGACTAAACCGGCTATCCGCCCTCAGCATCAGACTACCCAGCCCACCGCCAACCAGCGTGATGGCCAGTGTGGCGATGGAGAAACCGACCAGGTAGGCCGCCAATGTAGCGCCTTCCGGCATTTCCGCCCCATGCGCAAAACCGTGAAACAGCATGAACGCACCAACCAGGGTGCCACCCACGGCGGTTGGCAGTTTGGCCAGGGTGGCGATGAGGATGCCCGCCACCAGTACCGAGAAGGTGATGCCGGTTTCCACGCCCGGCAGGGTCAGGCCGCCCCAGGCCAGGGCGGCACCGAATACCATGCCGCCGATGACGAAGGCGGGGGTGGCGTTTTTCATGAGTTTGCTCTGGCGCACGCTCCAGAAGCCGATGGCGGCCATGGCCAGCAGATGGTCCAGGCCCAACATGGGATGCAGCAGTCCACTGGTGAAGCCGCCTTCGGTGTGGCCGGGGTGGGCCATGGCGGTGGCGGAGGCGGTCAACAGCGCGGCGGCACTGAGCAATTTCGTTACGAGTTTCATATCAATTCTCCCAATTCGTGTATGCGGTATCTCGAAATTCACTATGTTGCACGAGCCTTAGGCGGTCTCAGCAGTCTTGTGTGGGCGTCGCTCGGGCAGCATGCCCCGCTCCAGAATGAAGCTGATGATGGTGTCCAGCCCTACCCCGTCGTACAGGTTGGTGAACACGAAGGGGCGTTCGCCGCGCATTCTTTTGCTGTCCCGCTCCATTACGTCCAGGGAGGCGTGTACCTGTTCCGCAATGTCGATCTTGTTGATGATCAGCAGGTCGGATTTGGTTATGCCTGGGCCGCCCTTGCGGGGGATCTTGTCGCCGGCGGACACGTCGATCACGTACAGGGTAAGGTCGCTCAGTTCCGGACTGAAGGTGGCGGAGAGGTTGTCACCGCCGGATTCCACCAGCACCAGTTCCAGGCCGGGGTGACGGCTTTGCAGGTCGTCGATGGCGGCCAGGTTCATGGAGGCATCTTCGCGGATGGCGGTGTGCGGACAGCCGCCGGTTTCCACGCCCAGGATGCGGTCTGCGGCCAGGGCTTCGTGGCGCAGCAGGAAGTCGGCGTCTTCGCGGGTGTAGATGTCGTTGGTGACCACGGCGATGTCGTAGTGGTCCCGCAGGGCGGTGCATAGCTGGCGCAGCAATGCGGTTTTACCAGACCCGACCGGGCCGCCGACGCCTACTCTCAGACAATGTGTCATGGCTGTATCTCCTTGATGTTTTTATTCAGCTTCTGAAAAGCCGTGAATACTGGGTTTCATGCAGGGCACTGCCGAGCGCGAGGCCCGGCAGGATGGGCCCGAGTTCGTGGTCTTGCCGTGCCAGCGCCAGGTCGGTGGCAATCACCAGGGCCGGGCGCAGTTGTTCGATAATCCGTTGGGCGGCGGTGTGGCCCAGGGGCAAGGCTTTGCAGGCCACCGCCAGCTGGTTTTCCAGCCAGGCCCAGGCAAAGCCCAGCAGGGTTTGCCGCACCGGCACCCGGCGCATCTGGGCGGCCCAGGCAAACAGGGTGATGTAGCCTGGCTCGGCCGGAATCAGGGTTCTCTCCGGCAGCAGGTTGAGGTTGCCCAGCAGGGTTTTAAGGGCACCGCCCAGGCGGGTGTCTTCGTCGCTCAGTTCGGCGGTTTCCCGGGTGGCGTGCAGCCACTGGTTCCAGTGCGCGATGCTGGCGCCGTCGTCGTTCGCCCAGGCGGTTTGCAGGCGGGCCAGTAAGGGCAGTTCACACCGGCTAAGGCCGTCTTCCAGCACGCCTTCAATCCACTCGGCCAGTTCCGCTTCGTTGTTCACCCAGCCCAGCTCAAAGGCACTTTCCAGGCCCTGAGACCAGGCAAAGGCACCGATTGGCAGGGCCGGGCTGACCAGCTGCATCAGCCCCAGCAAAGCCAGGTCGCCGCCGGCTTCGCCCTCACCCGCCATGGCTGCCGGCTCAGTGGGTGTGTTTGTGGCCGTGAGCATGGGTATGTCCAGCAGCGTGAGTGTGGTCATGGCTTTTACCGTGCGAGTGCCCGTGCGAATGGCCATGCCTATGACCGTGCGAATGGCCCTGGCCGGCCTGGTTGTAGGCTCCGGGTTCCGGGTCGAAGGTGCCGGTGTGGTGCACTACGGTGGCGCCCAGGCGTTCGGCCAGTTCTTCCAGTACGTGATCGGGCGGGAAGCGCACGAAGGCGCCCTGCTCGTCTTCACCAATGGCCAGGGTGACGTGGCGGTTGCCCAGGTGGTAACACAAGCGGGCCAGCGGCAGGCCGGTTTCTACGCGGGCGGTGACCACCGGCTCTTCCGCGGCGCGAATGCGGATGATCTCGCCGGATTTCGCTTCCAGCAGGTCGCCGTCTCTCAGCACCGGGCCCCGGTCCAGAAACAGGCCCACGTCCAGGTTGGTTTCGGTGGTTGCCCGCAGGCGGCCACGAATGCGCAGTTCGTAGGGCAGCACCAGGTTGTCGTGGATTTCGCTGGCGTCTACGTGGTTGATGCGTTTAGTCAGTTCCAACATGATTGTCTCCAGTGTACGGCTCGGAACAGCTTTAAGCTGTCTCGATTAAAAAAGGTGATAACGCTGGGCCAGCGGCAGTTCGGTGGCCGGCTCGCAGGTGAGCAGTTCGCCGTCGGCGTGCACTTCGTAGGTTTGCGGGTCTACGGTCAGGTGCGGGCAAGCATCGTTCAGTTTCATGTGCCGCTTGCGCACGTCCCGCACGCCTTTGCAGGCGGACAGCGGGCTGTCCAGGCCCAGTTCTTCACCAATATTGGCGTCCAGCGCCGCCTGGCTGACGAAGGTCAGGCGGGTGGCACTGGCGGCTTTGCCGAAGGCGCCGAACATGGGGCGGTAGTGCACCGGCTGCGGCGTGGGGATAGAGGCGTTCGGGTCGCCCATGGGGGCGGCGGCAATCATCCCGCCCTTGAGAATGCAGGCAGGCTTTACGCCGAAAAACGCCGGGCTCCACAGCACCAGGTCTGCCAGTTTGCCCACTTCCACCGAGCCCACGTCATGGGCGATGCCGTGGGTGATGGCGGAGTTGATGGTGTACTTGGCGATGTAGCGTTTGGCGCGGAAGTTGTCGGCGCCGCGCTCCTGGTCTTCCGGAAGCAGGCCGCGCTGCACTTTCATCTTGTGAGCGGTTTGCCAGGTACGGCAGATCACCTCGCCCACCCGGCCCATGGCCTGGGAGTCGGAGGAGATCATGGAGATCACGCCCATGTCGTGCAGGATATCTTCAGCGGCGATGGTTTCCCGGCGGATGCGGGAATCGGCGAAGGCCACGTCTTCCGGGATGTTCGGGTCCAGGTGGTGGCATACCATCAGCATGTCCAGGTGTTCGTCGACGGTGTTCACGGTGTAGGGCCGTGTCGGGTTGGTGGATGACGGCAATACATAGTCTTTGGAGCAGGCGGTGATGATGTCCGGGGCGTGGCCGCCGCCGGCGCCTTCGGTGTGGAAGGTGTGAATGCAGCGGCCTTTGAAGGCCGCCAGGGTGTCTTCCACAAAGCCGGATTCGTTCAGGGTGTCGGTGTGGATGGCCACCTGAATGTCGTACTGGTCGGCGACGGTCAGGCAGTTGTCGATGCTGGCCGGGGTGGTGCCCCAGTCTTCGTGCAGTTTAAGGCCGATCACGCCGGCTTTTACCTGCAGCTCCAGCGCTTCCGGCAGGCTGGCGTTGCCCTTGCCCAGGAAGCCGATGTTCATGGGCAGGGTGTCCACGGCCTGCAGCATTTTGCCAATGTGCCAGGGGCCCGGAGTACAGGTGGTGGCGTTGGTGCCAGTGGCCGGGCCGGTGCCGCCGCCGAGCATGGTGGTCACGCCGCTCATCAGGGCTTCTTCTACCTGCTGGGGGCAGATGAAGTGGATGTGGGGGTCGATGCCGCCGGCGGTGAGGATCTTGCCTTCCCCGGCGATGATTTCGGTGCCGGGGCCGATGACGATGGTCACCTCTGGCTGGGTGTCCGGGTTGCCGGCTTTGCCGATGGCGGCGATGCGGCCTTTCTGGATGCCTACGTCGGCTTTGACGATGCCCCACCAGTCGAGGATAAGGGCGTTGGTGATCACGGTGTCCATCACCGCGTCGTCGCAGCGCTGGCTCTGGCCCATGCCGTCGCGGATGACTTTGCCTCCGCCGAATTTTACTTCGTCGCCGTAGTGGGTGTGGTCTTCTTCCACTTCTATCCACAACTCGGTGTCGCCCAGGCGGACGCGATCCCCTACGGTGGGGCCATACATGTCGGCGTAGGCTTGTCTGCTGATTTTCATTTCGTGTCCTCCAACGGCCCCATTACTTCCGCCCGGAAGCCATAGATTTCGCGCGTTCCGACAAACGGAATCAGCGTCACGGACCGGGTCTGGCCGGGTTCGAAGCGAATGGCGGTGCCGGCGGCCACGTCCAGGCGGTAGCCGCGGGCTTTGGCGCGGTCGAAATCCAGAGCCGGGTTGGCTTCGGCGAAGTGGTAGTGGGAGCCGATCTGCACCGGGCGGTCGCCGGTGTTGCCGACGTCCAGCTGGATGCGTTCGCGGCCGGCGCAGAGTTCAATGTCGCCGTCTTTGAGTTGGTATTCACCGGGGGTCATGGCGCGCTCCTCAAACAATCGGGTTGTGGACGGTGACCAGTTTGGTGCCGTCCGGGAAGGTGGCTTCCACCTGGACTTCGTGCACCATGTCAGCCACGCCGTCCATCACGTCTTCGCGGGTGAGGATTTCGGTGCCGGCGCTCATCAGTTCGGCCACGGTCCGGCCTTCGCGGGCGCCTTCCATGATTTCGGCGCTGATCAGGGCTACCGCTTCGGGGTAGTTCAGTTTCAGGCCTTTGGCTTTGCGGCGTTCGGCCAGCAGGGCGGCGGTGAACAGCAGCAGCTTGTCTTTGTCTCTGGGGGTTAGCTCCATTACCTTTCTCCGTGTTTGTTCTCTTGTCGCGCCTGATCCACGCACAGAGTTTGAAGAAGCGAGCGGGTACGTCCCTCCGGGACCGTCGGCAGCATGGATGCTGCCGTCGAGCTTACAGGGATGTATTTACAGCGTGTCCCGGAGGGACGTACCCGCTCGCTTCCGGCTCCCATGGTCAGGTCATCCAGATTCTGGGTGTGTGGGCCGGTACGCCGGCGAGCAGGGGGCGCAGCAGGTGCCAGGCTTGTTCGCACAGGGCCCAGGCTTCGTTGCGGTCGGTGCCCAGGTAACGCAGGAGCAGCACGCCCCGGCGCCGGGTCACGGCCCAGCGGTTGTGGTCTGGTAACTGTGCTCTCAGCACTTCGATGGCGGCGGCTTCGTCGTCCAGGCCGACCGCCCAGAGGGTGGCCTGTACAGTGGCGCCGCCCTGGCCCCAGGGGCCGTTGAATCGCCGGTGTTTCGGGTCCAGAAGCTGGCGCTCCAGCCACAGCGGCTGGCCGTCCAGGCTTAAATGGAAACGCTGTTCCAGTTCGCCGGTGGCAAACGGCAGGTCGCTGGCCGGACGGCCCAGCGCGAGCACTTCCCAGCCCAGAGTTCGGGCGCCGGTTTCCAGTTCAATGGTGGTGGTTTGCAAACCACGGGAGCCGTCGAAGGCGATGGTTTCCTGGGGCAGGTATTCCAGAATCGCGTCTTTGGCTACCAGCAACCGGGTGTGCTGGCCCCAGGCCACGCCATGGCTGTCGGCCTTGTACAGTTTCGCTGCGGCCGGGGTGGTCAGAAGCGCGTGGCCACCTTCGGCCACAGAGGCTTCGATGCGCAGTTCGTCGCCGCTCACCAGGCCACCCGGGGGGTGCAGCAGGTACACATGGCAGCAGCCGGTTTTGCCTTCCGGGTAGAAGGGGCGCTGCACCCGCAGGGGGCCGTGGTGGCGCCGGCGTACCAGCCGGGTTACCGGCGTGGGTTCACTCTCGGCGCGGGCTTCAAACCCCAGTTCCAGGGCCGCCGCCCAGCGCCGTTCGGTGTCGAAACGGTGGCCGGAGGCGTGGCGGTCGATGGCTTGGTAGGCGGTCATACGGTCAGGTGCTGTTTGATGAGTTCATCGGTCAGCCCGGCAATGTCGCCTTCGGCCACGCGTCGGCCCCGGTCGAGGATGGCAAAGCGGTCGGCGTATTTGCGTGCGAACGGCAGTTTCTGTTCCACCAGCAGCACGGTCAGGCCGTCTTCTTCAATCAACCGTCGAATCACCTCGCCAATCTGGGCCACGATGTTGGGCTGGATGCCCTCCCCCGGCTCGTCGAGGATCAGCAGTCTCGGCTCAATCACCAGCGCCCGGCCAATGGCCAGCTGTTGCTGCTGGCCGCCGGAGAGGTCGCCGCCCCGTCGGTGTTTCATTTCTTTCAACACCGGGAACAGCTCGTAAATGCGTTCGGGGATTTGCTTGCTGCCGTCTTTGCGAACGGCCAGGCCGGTGCGCAGGTTTTCCTCCACGGTCAGCAACGGGAAGATCTGCCGGCCCTGGGGCACGTAGCCGATGCCCAGGCGGGAGCGGTCTTCGATTTTCTTTTTGGTGAGTTCCACATCCCGGGCAAACTCGATGGAACCGCTTTTCACGGTTTCCTCGCCCATGATGCATTTCATCAGCGTGGTCTTGCCCACGCCGTTACGGCCCATCACGCAGGTGCACTGGCCCTGGGGCACGTCCAGCTCCAGGTCCCACAGGGTGTGGCTTTCGCCGTAGAACTGGTTGAGCTTTTCAATCTTGAGCATCAGGCCTCCTCCCCGAGATACACCTTGATCACGTCCGGGTCGTTGGAGACCTGGTCCATGGTGCCTTCGGCCAGCACGCTGCCCTGGTGCAGTACGGTGACTTTGCGGGCGATGGAGCGCACGAAGCCCATGTCGTGTTCCACCACCACCACGGACTGTTTGCCCGCGAGACTGGTGAGCAGTTCAGCGGTGCGTTCCATTTCCTGTTCGGTCATGCCGGCCACGGGCTCGTCTACCAGCAGCAGCCGGGGTTTCTGCATCAGCAGCATGCCGATCTCCAGCCACTGTTTCTGGCCGTGGGAGAGGATGCCGGCGGGCTTGTCGCGCAGCGCCTGCAAACCGATCATTTCCAGGATTTCGTCGATGCGCTCCCGGTACTCGGGCTTCATGATGGCGGTCAGGGTGGGCAAGATGCGTTTGTCGGCGGCCATCGCCAGTTCGAGGTTTTCGAATACGGTCAGGGCCTCGAACACGGTGGGCTTCTGGAACTTGCGACCAATGCCCAGGGTGGCAATGTCCGGCTCGTTCATGCGCAGCAGGTTGTGGCGGCTGCCGAACCACACCGAGCCGTTATCCGGGCGGGTTTTACCGGTGATGATGTCCATCATGGTGGTTTTACCCGCCCCGTTGGGGCCGATGATGCAGCGCAGTTCGCCGTCGTCGATGGTGAGGTTGAGGTTGTTGATGGCCTTGAAGCCATCGAAGCTCACACTCACGTCTTCCATGTACAGGATCGGGCCGTGGCGCACGTCAACCGGCGAGGCCACGGGGGTGAGAAACTCAAACACCTGGTCCCGGTTGGCAAGTTGTTCAAAGATGCTCATGCGGTGGCCTCCTGAGCGCCGGGTTGGTCATCGTCCTTCTGGCGGCGTTTCTGCAACAGCCCGGCAATGCCCTTGGGCAGGAACACCGTCACCAGCACGAACAGCGCGCCCAGGGCGAACAGCCAGGCGTCCGGCATGATGCCGGTGAACACGGTCTTGGCGTAGTTCACCAGCAAGGCGCCGATAACCGCGCCATACAGGGTGGCGCGGCCACCGAGGGCAACCCACACCACGATTTCGATGGAGAACAGCGGCGAGAATTCGCTGGGGTTGATGATGCCCACCTGGGGCACGTACAAAGCGCCGGCCACACCCGCCAGCATGGCGGAGACCACGAACACGATCAGCTGCACCCGTTCCACCCGGTAGCCGAGGAACCGGGTACGGGCTTCAGCGTCACGGCAGGCCACGCTGACCCGGCCCAGCTTGCTGGTCACAATGGCACGGCACACAACATAGCCCACCGCCAGCGCGATGCCGGTTGCCAGAAACAGGCCAAGCCGGGTGGCATCGCTGCGCAGGTCGAAGCCGAGGATGTCTTTGAAGTCGGTCAGGCCGTTGTTTCCACCGAAGCCCATCTCGTTACGGAAGAATGCCAGCATCAACGCAAAGGTCAGCGCCTGGGTGATGATGGACAGGTACACGCCGGTTACCCGGGAGCGGAAGGCCAGGAAGCCGAACACCAGCGCCAGCAGGCCCGGGGCCAGCAGCACCATAATGAAGGCGAACCAGGCCATGTCGAAGCCCTGCCAGTACCAGGGCAGCTCCTGCCAGTTCAGGAACACCATGAAGTCTGGCAATACAGGATCGCCATACACGCCGCGATCACCAATCTGGCGCATCAGGTACATGCCCATGGCGTAGCCGCCGAGGGCAAAGAAGGCGCCGTGGCCCAAGCTGAGAATGCCCAGATATCCCCACACCAGGTCCACTGCCACCGCCAGCAGGGCGTAACAGAGGTATTTGCCCAGCAGGGTAACGGTGTAGGCGCTTACGTGCAGGGCACTGTCTTCCGGCATAAACAGGTGCAGGAAGGTAACCACCACCAGGGCGGCGAACAGCACACCGAGGAAAAGCTGGGTGGAACGCTCCTGGAAGGGCCGGAGCAGCCAGGTTTGTGATGTCGCCATAACTCAGCCCTCCGCCGCACGGCCTTTCTGCGGGAATAGCCCGCGTGGCCGCTTTTGAATGAACAGGATGATCAGCACCAGCACCATGATTTTGGCGAGGACCGCCCCCGCCCAGGGTTCCAGCAGCTGGTTGATGGTGCCCAGGGAAAGCCCGGCAATGAGGGTGCCCCACAGGTTGCCCACGCCACCGAACACCACCACCATGAACGAATCGATGATGTAGTTCTGGCCCAGGTTGGGGCCGACGTTGGTGATCTGCGACAGGGCCACGCCCGCCAGCCCGGCCACGCCGGAGCCCAGGGCGAAGGTCATGATGTCCACTTTGGTGGCTTTGATGCCCATGGAGCGGGCCATGGCCCGGTTCTGGGTAACAGCACGGACTTCCAGCCCCAGGCGGGTCTTGCGCATGATCAGCATCAGCCCGGCGAATACCACCAGGGCAAAGCCGATCACGTACAGGCGATTCAGGGTGAGCGACAACGCCTCGTTCACCATGATTGAGCCGCTCATCCACTCGGGCGTGACCACGGTGCGGTTGAGGGGGGAAATCACGGTACGCACCAGTTGCTGAAGAATCAGGCTGATGCCGAAGGTGGCCAGCAGGGTTTCCAGCGGACGGCCCTTCAGGTACTGGATAACGCTGCGCTCGATGGCGATGCCCGCCAGCGCCGCCACCAGGAAACCGGCCGGGATGGACAGGATCAGGGCCAGGCCGGGCTGGCCCGGGAACAGCTGCTGCATGCCCCAGGTGGTGTAGGCCCCGAGCATGATCAGCTCGCCATGGGCCATGTTGATCACGCCCATCACACCAAAGGTGATGGCCAGGCCAATGGCGGCCAGCACCAGTACCGAGCCGAGGGACAGGCCAAAATACAGGGTCTCGGCAGCGCGGTTGAGTTTCAGTTTCTGTTCAATGCTGGCCAGGGCTTTTTCGGCCGCCGCCGCCAGCGCGGGGTCATCGCTGTTCACAGCATTATTCAGGGCGGCACGCACGGTCGGGTTCAGGCTGCCAGACAAAGTGGCTACCGCCTCAACATCGCCCTGCTCCACCTGGTAAATGGCCAGGGCATTGGTGAGCATGTCACGCACCTGGCCGTTGTCTTCCACCTGCAAACGGGCCTGGAGCTGAGTGGCCAGCGCTTCATTCACTTCACCCAGCAGATTGCGCGCGGCATCGAGGCGTTGGCCTGGGTCGGCCACGGTCAGGTCGATCACCGAGAGGATGCCCTCGATGTCGGCCCGCAGGGCATTGTTCACCCGCAGGCTTTGCAGATCCCGGCGCGACATTTCACCCAGGTCTTCGCCGGTCAGGGCGTCGGCGATCTGCCAGTCACGGCCCCGGTTGTTAACCACGATCACCAGGGCACCGGTGTCTTCAATCATCGCGAGTTTGCCGTCGCGAACGGCTTCCAGCCAGCCCCGGGCGCGTTCATCGCCGGTTTCGGAGAGGGCTTTGAGTAAGTCGGTTTTTTCAGCTTGCCCGGCTTCTACGAGCCGTTTCAGCAGCGCTTCGGGCGCATTCGTCTGCGCCTGGGCATTCGCCAGTGTGGCCCCTAGGGCCAGACAGACAGCCAATACCATCCTGGCGAGCAATCGGTGAATGCTCATGATTCATTCCTGTTAGCTTGGGAATTCGGGAGCGGTGCCGGGCAGGCTCTGACCTGCCCGACTGTGCCCGGTTGGAGCTTAGTTGGAGGCCACGTCAGCCGAGCCACCACCGCACTTGCCGGTGACCACGTTGAAGTTGCCGCAGCGCAGAGGCGCTCGCCAGTCACTGATCAGGCCCTTGGAACCTGGCAGGAAGTCAGACCAGGCATCGCCAGCCACGGTAGACGGGGTTTCCCAAACCACGGAGAACTGGCCGTTGTCCTGGATCTCGCCAATCAGCACCGGTTTGGTGATGTGGTGGTTCGGCATCATGGTGGCGTAGCCGCCGGTGAGGTTAGGGACGCTCACGCCGATGATGGCGTCTTTCACTTCATCCACGTCGGTGGTGCCGGCTTTCTTCACCGCTTCCACGTACAGGTTGAAACCGATGTAGTGGGCTTCCATCGGGTCGTTGGTGACGGCGGCATCGTCGCCCTTGTAGGCAACCCAGGCATCGATGAAGTCGTAGTTGGCGTCGTTATCCACGCTCATGAAGTAGTTCCAGGCAGCCAGGTGGCCAACCAGCGGAGCGGTGTCGATGCCGGAGAGTTCCTGCTCACCCACGGAGAACGCAACCACGGGAATGTCGGTGGCGGAAATGCCCTGGTTGCCCAGTTCACGGTAGAAGGGCACGTTGGCGTCGCCGTTGATGGTGGAAACCACGGCAGTCTTCTTGCCGGCGCTGCCGAACTTTTTGATGTCAGACACGATGGTCTGCCAGTCAGAGTGGCCGAAAGGCGTGTAGTTGATCATGATGTCGCCAGCGGCCACACCTTTGTCTTTCAGATAGGTTTCCAGAATCTTGTTGGTGGTGCGAGGGTAAACGTAATCGGTGCCCGCCAGAACCCAGCGTTCAACACCCAGGTCGTTCATCAGGTAATCCACCGCAGGAATCGCCTGCTGGTTGGGCGCCGCACCGGTGTAGAACACGTTTTCAGAGGATTCCTCGCCCTCGTACTGAACCGGGTAGAACAGCAGGCCGTTCAGTTCCTCTACCACCGGCAGAACGGATTTACGGGACACCGAGGTCCAGTTACCGAAGATAACGTCGACCTTTTCTTTCTCCAGCAACTCGCGGGCTTTCTCCGCGAACAGCGGCCAGTTGGACGCTGGATCCACCACCACCGGCTCCAGCTGTCGGCCAAGCACGCCACCGGCCTGGTTCTGCTTTTCGATCAGCATCAGCATGGTGTCTTTCAGTGCGGTCTCACTGATGGCCATGGTGCCGGACAGGGAATGGAGAATGCCTACTTTAATGGAGTCTTCGGTGGCAACCGCTGTATTGATAGAGCCTAGTGAGACCGACAGCGCCAATGCAGAGAGGCCCAGTTTCACGTGTTTGTTGATGCTCATGTTTGTGCGTCCTTTTCGTTGGTTTTGGGTCGTCAACGTAAACAGCACATAGCACCCGCCGTTCCAAAGGCATGACATTCGCTTGTAAAACAAACACTTGAATAAAAGCACGAGGCACTCAGACTCAATCTCAGTTTCCCTGAGGCTTCATGCTGGTGCCTATCAAAAATAGGACGCTCTCTCCTGGTGCACGCCGGGCAGCCCGCAAAAATCATCATGGAAAAGCCCACCCACTCATAGTGAGTGTGGATTAACCGAAAATCGCACACCCTTGTGAGAGATATCTCACACCACCCGAAGCCATTCTCCTATTTGAGAAACTTTCTCAGGTGCTATTCTGTGAATCGTCAGGGATGGCAGCCAGCACGGACGTTGGCTCATGGAAGAAAACTCCACGGATTCAGGAGTTGCCCGAAGGATCAGGGCGGCAGGGATGAAGGCAAGGATGAAACGCTCAGGAGGATGCGTGCCTGATGGATCAGGCTGGGGTCAGCCACGGAATCTTGGGACAACACGGACTGTCGTCCCGTTCCGTGCATGATCATCAACCCTTCGAAGTTCCCATCGTTTTCGCAGTTTCCATTCTCAGCAACCGCACCGGTTGTCACGCCTGACTGTTTATAACAACGTTATTACACTCAGGAGTTATCCGATGAAATCCACATCCTTGTTTGCCACACTGGTTCTGCTGTTTAGCCTGATGACAGGCTCCGTCGCATTTGCCAACGAGCCGCCAACCATCAATATCAATACCGCAGACGTTGCCACGCTGGCATCTTTGTCTGGTATCGGTGAGAGTAAAGCCGAGGCGATTGTGGCCTATCGCGAGGCCAATGGCCCGTTTGCATCGGTGGAATCGCTTGCACAGGTGAAGGGCATTGGCGCCCGCACGGTTGAAAAGAACTCATCCCGTCTGGCCATCAAGTAAGCCGCTTTAAAGGGGCAGCCTGGCTGCCCTTCCCTTCGGCGACCTTCGCCCTCCGTTGTATCGCTTTTTCCCCGTAAATTGTTAGGCTTACCGGTTTGATGTTCTCAACCGGGTGCGGCCCATGCTTCAAGGTGCTTTGTTAATCGCGTTTGCCGCCATGCTCTGGGCGACCACGGCCATTGTGGCCAAGTTTCTGTTTGCGGGTTCGGGTCTTGCCCCGATTACGCTCGGTTTTCTGCGCTTGCTGGTGGCCCTGCCGTTTTTCTGGTTACTGATGCACCGTGAACAGCGTTACATCAAGGCCAAAGCGATAAGGTCTGGCGAGAGCATTCCAGCCACCACGCCGGGCAGACAGGCCTTTATTCCTTTGCTGGCGCTTGGGGCATTTCAGGCGTTGTATCAGGGCAGTTACCTGGTGTCGGTGGATCTCACCGGAGCGGGCATTGCCACACTGATTTCCCTGTGTTTGCCACCGGTTCTGGTGGCTATTCTGGCATCGCCACTGCTCGGTGAAAAACCCAGCCTGCCCACGATACTGGCGGGCCTCGCCGCGATTGCGGGTACTCTGTTGCTGGTGATCAGCGATATGGACACCGCTGGCACACTGCGAGTGGCGGGCATTCTGATGGCGCTGCTGGCGGCCGCGGTTTATACCGGATTTACCCTCACCAGCCGGTACAACTCCGCAGGCACACCGGTCTTTACTACAGCGTTCTGGTGTTTTCTGACCGCCGCTATGCTGTTGTTGCCGGTTGCCCTGGCCACTGGCGGCTGGGCCGGGGTTCAGTCCATGACCCTGAAGCACTGGCTGATGGTGGCCTACATCGGAGTGGTGCCTACCTGCATTGGCTATCTTTGCTACTTCAAGGCGATGCAAAGCACCCCGGCGACGCTGTCCAGCATTATCGTAACGCTGGAGCCGCTGTTTGTGGCGCTGTTGGCGTGGCTGATCCTGGAGGAGAAACTCGGGCCCATTGGCCTGGCCGGGGCCTGCATTCTCACCGTGGCGGTGATTGTCGCCTCGCGCTACGGCAAGGCATCGGGCGCCAGCCAGGACGGCTGACTCCCGTGTTCAGGACAACTCTCAGCTGTCCTTGCGTTGTTTTTCCAGCATGTTTGGTTGCAGGATTTCGATCCAGTAGCCGTCCGGATCTTTGATGAAAGCCAGGCCCTTCATCTTGCCGTCATCCGGTTTTTTCACGAAGTCCACATCCAGTTTCTGGAAGCGCTCACAGGCCGCATAAACATCCGGTACTGCAATGCCGATATGGCCAAAGCCTTGGGGCTGGTCGTTGCCGTTGTGGTACGCAAACTCGGGATCGTTCTCGGTTCCCCAGTTGTGGGTAAGCTCCAGCATGGCTTCGCGGCCAAAGGTGTAGGTGGTGCGGTGGCCGTCATCGCTGGGCACAGACTGGGCCTGTTTGTCATCCAGGTACCCGAGGAAATACAGGGTAAATTCCATTTCCGGGAAATCCAGTTTGCGCACCAGGCGCATGCCCAGTACCCGGGTATAGAAGTCCAGGGAGCGCTCCGGATCTTTGATACGCATCATGGTCTGGTTGAATACGTACCCTTCGGTTTCCGGCACGGGAGCGTGGTGAAGGCCCGGGGCCTGTTCGAAATGCTTGGGCATGATGGTTCCCTGTTTTGCGAAATTCAGGGTGTCTAACATGGGTGCGAAGAGCGTAAATTCAAGGGGGGGCGCACGATGCGCTAACTTGTGACCAGGCGCACAGACGCACTGCACCCACGGCGCTAATGTAACGCTGTGTAACTTTTCAGCACCGCAGTCCTGGTTAGGCTGTCCCTGCGGCCCACCGATGGCCTTTGGCCTTCGGTTTGAATCAATAACAACAACCTGTCGAACCAACCGGGGCCCCTATGCTGTTGTCAACGCTGCGTAACCAGTCACCCTGTATTCTTTGCGGGCTGCTCTCTCCCCTTCTGACACCCTTCGCCAACGCCGAGATTCACCCCCTGAACGATGCCGCTCTCGCTGGCGTTACCGGCCAGGGTGGCGTTACCGTAGAACTGGAAACCAAACTCTCCATTGACCAGTTCTCCTGGACGGATGAGGGCATTCTGGCGGTGAATGGCCTGCGACTGTCGGGCAAAAATGATTCCGTACTGGATAACCTGAAACTCACCATCGACATCGCCGGTCAGGACGAAGTGCTGGAGCATGGCTTTTCGGAGATTGCGCGGCGGGCCAATGCCGGGCTACTGGACACCAGCAACCCGGATGTGGCGAATGCCCTGGCCAACTATTCAGTGGCCGGTGAGTTCGGCAAACAGTTCAACAAGGGCGACCTGGTGATTCACCTGGGCGCGGTGGATACCGGCGATCCCACCAGCCTGAACGATTACCTGGGAGCGGTGGATTTCGAGTTATCGGTGGATAGCATCACCAGCCGTGGCAGCGGCGGTTCGGCCACCTTATTCTCTAACGTACTGCTGCAAGGAAATCTTGGCCCTACCGACCTGGTTATCCGCAATGGCGGCAGCGCTATGCGCACTCTGGCCAACGGCAACAGCGTATCGGGCTCGGAGCTGCAACTGGACACTCATTTCGAGATTACCAATGGCCGTCTGAACTGGGACGCCGCCGACGTCATCCTGTTGTTCAACTTTGCGGCTGTGGGCATTGAAGGGCTGCAAATTCACAACCGTCGGGGCGCCGACACCCTCGGTCATTTCGGTATGGCGAATGCCACCGCTAAGCTGTCCCGCGGCACCAGCGCCGGGTCTGGCAAGAACGGACTGTCGATACACGATGTCGAGTTTCGGGCTGATATCGACATGCCGGTATTCAAAGTGGGCGGCACCAGTATTGGTACCGTGCAGTTCACGGATTTTGCGATTACCGACACCACTATGATGGTTTACGGGCATTGATCAGCAGTTTTTGCTGAACGGCTTGTAATTGCACTCTCTGGACAAGCACCTGCACGGCTGCGTTACACTTCTCGCCCTGACCATGAAAGGTGGGGCATGACACAAAGCACAGACAGCGGTTACCAGAAACGGACTTCCTGGCAAAGGCTCACCGCCTTCACGCTGCTGTTCTTGGCGATGACAGCCGCTGGCCTGTACGCAGTGTACGACAAATTTGCGGGCCGCAGCTTCAGCTTCGATGATCGACTTCTCTCTCCCTCTGTACTGGCCTCAGTTTTGGCACTGCTGACGATCTATTTTCTCGCCGATGGACTGCGCCTGCACTTTACGTTGCGAGCTCTCGGGCATCGGTTACCGCTGGTTCAAATGATGCGGCTGGTTTTTATCAACCTGTTTTTCTCCAACGTCACGCCCATGGCAACCGGTGGCGGCTTTGCCCAAATCTGGTATCTCACCAGCCATGGCGTGCCTCTGGCGCGGGCAACAGCGGCCACCACTATCCGTACCCTGCTGGCGGTGGCGTTCATCTTCTCACTCACTCCGGTATTCCTGTTAACGCTCGACGCCCTGGACGGGAGCCTCTGGTCATCCGGTATCGGAATGGCCCTGGCGGTATTTGTGGGGCTTTACCTGGGTTTTTTTACCATTCTGCTGCTGAAAACCCGGTGGCTGATTCTGCCGCTGGATGCCCTGTTATCGGTGCTGCAAAAAACTCACCTGCTCACTGAGCAACGGCATAGACACTGGCAGTTCCGGCTGCGCCGGGAAGCCCTCCGGTTTTCCCGTTGTTTCCGGGAGTACCTGCAAGGTCGGCCACGGGATATTCTGCTGTCGGTGTTGTTCACTGCACTGTTTCTGCTCAGCCTGTTCAGCTTTCCGGCACTGCTAATCCACAGCCTGGGTTATTCCGTGGACTATCTGACTACGGTCGGGCTGCTGGTGATTACCACGTTCATCATGTATTTCTCGCCCACGCCCGGTGCTTCCGGCATTTCCGAGGGGGTCTTCGGCAGTTTTTTCCAGGCTACTCTGTCGGGCAATCATCTGGTACTGGTCACCATTGCCTGGCGCTTTCTCACTATTTACCTGGGAATGATCATTGGCCTGCTGGTGATGCAGAGAGAGCTGATCAAACGCCACCGGAGTCGAACATGATCCGCCGTAACCCACTCAAACTGCTGTTTTATCTTTGCCTGGCGATTGTGGTGGCCCTGGTGGGCTACAAGGTGTACCTGAATTTCTTCAAGCAAGATTTCGAGGCCCTGCACAGTGACCAGGTGGAGCGCATACACCAGCGCACTCCCCCGGGGTCGGGCATCCGTTTTGCCGTGGTGGGTAACATCAATAATTCGGTGGGTATTTTCGAGCGGCGGTTTATTCCTGAACTCAATCAGGCAGATCTGGACTTTCTGGTGTCGGCAGGCAATGCTGTCAGCAGCGGCGGGGAGGACAAGTACCGGGCACTGTACGGCACCCTGAGCCATCTGGATATGCCCTACCTGCTCACTTTCGGCCCCCACGAATACCAGAATTTTGGCAGTTTTCGGTTCTATGACCACTTCGGGCCGCATTTCTACACGGTGCGCGCGGGTAACACCCGTCTGATTTTTCTCGACAGTACCGGCAAAACGCCCTGGCGCTGGCAGATTCGCTGGCTGAGAGACCTTCTTGCTCACGACACCAGCAATGCCCACATTCTGTTTATTAGCCACCCACCCGTTGCACCAAAAACGCCCACGATGTTCGCCGACGATGAGGATTTTCTTCAACCCGTCGAGTTTCGCGACGAACTGATGGCCCTGGTAAACGAACAGGAAGTTGACCTGGTTATTTCCAGCAATCTTTCTCTGTTTGATCAGCAGGCCATCGACGGCACACCATACGTTACCACCGGTGGCGCCGGCGGCCTGGTACTGAACACCGACACCAGTTTTTATCACTACCTGGAAGTAAGCGTGTCACCCGATGGCGAGGTGGCGCACACCATGAAACGCCTGGAAGTGGGCCAGCACCCTGTCTGGAAGCGTTTGGAAAGCCTGTGGTTTTTCATTTATTCGCTGTTCTATACCGGCTTTATGAACTTTATTCTGCTGGTCTCCGTGTTTGCCGCCCTTGCCATCAAGCTGTACCAGGTGATTTTCATCGGCAAGAACTACTACCCGGATTACGACCTGGATCCAACGCCCTGGCTGAATAAACCTTTGCGGGTGGCAATGTTCACCAACAACTACCTGCCCTTCATTGGCGGCGTGCCCATTTCCATTGAACGCCTGCGCCGGGGGCTGACCAGTCTGGGCGACCACACGCTGGTTGTGGCGCCGCGCTACCAAAACCAGCCGGATCAGGAAGATGCGGTGGTTCGGGTACCCTCGTTGCTGGCCATGGGGGAAAAGCGCGAGTTTCGTCTCGCCAATATTTTTCTCGCCAGTATTCGTAAACGGGTGCGGGCATTCAAACCCGATGTCATTCACCTGCACCACCCGTTCTGGCTCGGCAGCCTGGGCCTGTTTCTGGCCCGCCGGTTGGGCGTTCCCGCCATCTACACCTATCACACCCGCCTGGAACACTACGCGCATTTTGTGCCTTTGCCGGGCATGCTGTTCCGCAACCTGATTTCTCACTGGCTGATCAAACGCTTCGCCAACCGCTGCGACGGCGTCATCGTGCCCACCTACTCCACCGAGGAGTACCTGCGCATGATCGGGGTGACCACACCCACGGTCGTGCAACCCACCGGTATTGAGTACGAGCGTTTTCAGGTTGTTTCTGATGCCGACCTTCAAGCGCTACGCCGTAAACTCGGGTTAACCAACGAAAAGGTGTTCATCAGCGTCGCCCGTCTGTCAAACGAGAAGAACATCGATTTCATGATCGAAGCCATTCACCGGTTGCGCCAGGAAACCCATATCCCCTTCCGGTTCCTGATGATTGGTGATGGCCACCAACGGGAACGCCTGCAACAGAAGATCGACAGCCTCGGGCTTGGTGATTGCTTCAGCCTGGTGGGCGCGGTACAACCCGAAGACATGGCGCTCTGGTATAACCTGGGGGATGCGTTTTTGTTTGCATCCAAATCGGAAACCCAGGGCATGGTGATTCTGGAAGCCATGTCGGCCGGGTTGCCAGTGGTGGCGGTGCGGGCCAGTGGCATTGAGGATGTGGTGCGCGATGGCCAGAATGGTTTCAAAACGCCAGAGAATCAGGCCCGCTGGACAGACCGGGCGCGTCAGTTACTGGAACAGGACAGCCTGCGTGCGGATCTTTCTGCCAAGGCCCGTCGGTTTGCCGCCGACTACGCCATTGATCAGTTTGCCCGGGATGTACGAGGGATTTATGCCACCGCGCTGGCAGCCCGGCACAAGCGCAAGGAACAACAGAACTCCCCGGCCCCGCCGCAATCTTAGCTATCCTCTGCTGATCGGTTTAGACTGAGTTCACGTAATCGCTTTGGTAAGACGTTTCTGGATTGGAGGCTTTGGTGAGCGGTATTCCTGTTGGCATCAGTACCTGCCTGTTGGGCAAAGAGGTTCGTCACGACGGCGGGCACAAGCACTCCCGTTACTGCACTCAGGTGCTGGCCCGATATTTCGATTTCCGCTCGATCTGCCCGGAACTTGAAGCCGGGTTAGGCGTGCCCCGCCCTGCCATTCATTTGCGCGAATACCCCGACGGCATGAGGTTGATCGAAACCAAAGGCCGGGCCGATCATACCGCGGAGATGCAGGCTTTCATTGATGGTGTTCTGCCGGGCTTGGCCGGGTTGCGTGGTTACATCCTGATGGCCAAGTCGCCCAGTTGTGGTATGGAGCGCATCAAGGTTCACAATGCCGAGGGCCAGTTCATGAACCGGGATGGCCGGGGCATGTTTGCCGCCGCGCTGATGGAGGCTTACCCCCTGATGCCGGTGGAAGAAGAAGGCCGGCTGCACGACGACATGCTGCGGGAGAACTTCATCGAGCGGGTTTTTGCTTACGATGACTGGATGCAGAATGTGGCGGGCGACAACCTGAACAAGCAAGCGTTGATCGACTTTCATACCCGCCACAAGTTTACACTGCTGGCGCACTCCGAAAAGATTTACCGGCAGCTCGGGCCGATGCTCGGCGACTTGAAATCCGAACCGTTGGAAACCATTGCCAACCGCTACATCACCCAGTTCATGGAAGCCATGACCCAGCGTGTTAAGCGGGGTTCCCATGTGAATGCCATGCAGCATTTGCTGGGTTTTCTGAAAGACGGCATGTCTGGCGAGGAGAAAACCGTGCTGCTGGAGCAGATCGAGGCATACCGGCGCGGTGAAATTCCGCTGATTGTGCCCATGACGCTGCTACGCCTGGCTCAGCGCAAAGAGCCGGTGGACTATCTGCACTCACAGAAGTATCTCACCCCTTACCCGGATGAGCTGGGGTTGCGAAACAACGTTTAAGTTGAAGCTCAGGGTTAAACGCAAAAGGGGCAGAGAGTCTTATAACCCTCCGCCCCTTTTCTATCAGCCACGGTTAGATCCACTTAGAAGCCGTAGAGCAGTGATACCGCCAATTCGGTGTCGGTGCTTTCTGAATCATCAGGCGCATCCGATACGTGCTTGACCCGATACGCGACCTTCATGGACAGATTGTTCATGATGGAGCTTTGCAGCGAGGTTTCTGACCGGGAGACCGTGTTATTGTCATCCAACCCCATTTCAGTGCTCAGCTTCTGCCGGAACAGAGAGTTTTCAGACAAACCATAATCGAATTGCGCAGCGAGGCGGGCAATGGCATCTTCTTCCACGTCTCGCCCGGTATCCGGATCAACGTCCATGCGTTTGTTGTAGCGATAACCCGCACCTGCAGAGAGGTCGAGAAAGGAGCGCTTTCCTGATCGCCAAACCCGGTTTCCATAACCAGTGGTAACTGAGGATTCAAACTCGTAGCCCGAGAAGCGGTCGTCTTCCCAGTTACCGCGCAAGAACCAGTACTGCTGTTCATCGAACTTGTAGTTGGTTGCCAATTCGGCCCTGTACTCTTCAGCGGTGGTTTCGTCATCAGCTTCGGTGTACTTGGTGCTGAACTCACCACTGTTGCGCCAGAATTCCTGTTCGTTGATCAGGCCCAGGCGGCCGTTTGCCTTGGTTTCGTCGGTGTTGCCTGAGGTCATCAACACGCCCAACTCTGCCTCGCCTTCCCAGCTTTCATTTGCTTGAGCCTGCACCATGGGTGCCAAGGCCAGGCAAGCGATAACGAGCGGCTTCCTGATCAACATACTGCCTCCTTGGTTCGGTTTAATCTTACGATGACGCCGATCGACGGATGCGCTCGCCCTCCAGACTTTTTTGCGCCTGGCGCTCGCGCTCTGCCTGCTTGCGCGCTTTCCGCTCGGCAATAATTCGGGCTGCTTCGCCACCTACGTGGGCTTCGCCCCGTTGTTCGGCCAGGCGCATTTGACGTTCGCGCTCTTTGAAGCGGGCTTTCTGTTCTTCCGTCAGTGACTCGATACACTGATGGCAGCTCACACCCTGTTCGTATTCGGGGCGTAGCTTGTCGTCTTCGGTGATCGGGCGGCGGCAAGCATGGCACTGGTCATAATCACCCCGTTCAAGATTGTGATTAACCGTGACACGATCATCAAATACGAAACATTCACCTTTCCACAAGCTTTGCTCTTTAGGTACGTCTTCCAGGTATTTAAGAATCCCACCCTTCAGGTGATACACCTCTTCAAAGCCCTGTTCTTTCAGGTAGGCGGTGGATTTTTCGCAGCGGATACCGCCGGTGCAGAACATGGCTACTTTTTTGTGTTTCTGCGGGTCCAGGTTCTGTTTTACGTACTCCGGGAACTCGCGGAAGGTGTCGGTGGCCGGGTTAACGGCGTTTTTGAAGGTGCCAATTTCGACTTCGTACTGGTTGCGCGTATCCACCAGGATAACGTCCGGATCTGAAATCAGGTCGTTCCACTCTTTGGGCTCTACGTACGTGCCCACCACCCGTTTGGGGTCGATGCCTTCCACGCCCATGGTGACGATTTCTTTCTTGAGTTTGACCTTAGTGCGTTTGAAGGGCTGGATATCAACGTAAGATTCTTTGTAGTCAATGCCGTTAAAGCGCTCGTCGCTGCCAATCCAGGCTTTGACGGCGTCTATGCCTTGCCGGTTGCCAGCGATGGTGCCGTTAATGCCTTCCCGGGCCAACAGCAGGGTGCCGTGTACACCTTTGTCGAGCATCAGGCTCAGCAGTGGCTGGCGGAGGTCTTTGTAATCATTCAACACTGCGAACTTGTAGAGCGCGCAGACAACAACGTCGTTGCTCATGGTTTTCTCCTGCGGGCCGGATCGTAAATCCGGAGCATGAATTGATGAATATCACGGACTAGTGTCCCGTGAGGGCGCAAAGTTTAACCAACTGGGCGATGGGTGCAAGTGGTCAATTGCCTTCCTTCTTGAGCTCCCTCTCTACCACCGCCGAGAGCTGCCCCCAGCCCGGGCGGGTGAGCGGAATGTTGTCTACCAGTACCGTGGGTGTGCTGGTCACGCGCAGCTGCACGGCCACTTGCAGGCTTTGCTCAACGGCTTCTTTGTGCAACTCGGTGTCCATGCAGCGCCGGAAACGGCGTTCTTCCAGGCCCAGGTCGTTGGCGTAGCGGGTGAAGGTGGCGGTCGGGTTGTTAGAACCACTCCAGTCGCTCTGCGATGCGTAGAGCTTTTCATGCATGGCCCAGTACTGGTTCTGGTCACCCGCGCAACGGGCGGCCTGGGCAGCTGGCATGGCGTTAGCGTGCATTCTCAGGGGCAGGTCGAAGTAAACGAAGCGAACCTGGCCCGAGCTGACATAATCGTCTTTCAGGCGTTTGCTGGCTTCGGCGAAGCTGGCGCAGGCCGGGCACTGGTAGTCGGCGAATTCTCGCACCACCACCGGAGCGTCCTCTGGCCCCACCGAGACGCCATACTGGTCGAGCACGGCCGGAAAAGGTTCCGCATCGGGCGCAGCGACCGGCAGGCTATCCGATCCGGTGCCCGGCGGCTGGGTGGCGAAGTAGAGGCCTGCAACAAGCGCCACGCCAACCACCAGCGCACCGACAATGATCAGAGGCTTTCGGCCCTGCCTGGTTTTTGGCGACGGGGCGCCGGTTTGTTTGCGTCGTTTGGCTTCGCCCATGCTTGGCTCCTTTGTGGAATATGCGCCTGCCGTTTAACTTATGGCTGCGCTGAGGTTGTTGGGTATTGTCTGGCGAATTGCTGAAGCTCAGGGAAGAATGCCAGAAAATTCTCCTCCAGCTCCGGTTCATGATCGCGGATTTCGTGGATGATGCCGGTGAACCGGTTGGGAAACCGGATGCGCCCGGCAACACGATCCAGTGCCTGGCCGATGTTGTCCAGGTTTTCATAAGCACCAAACCAGTCGTGAGTCACCATGTGCCGGGTAACCCGAACCATGGTCTGAGGCATCACGCCCTCATTTTCCTCCAACTCGCGATACACCCGCGCCACAAACTCAGCCCGGTCACATTCGGCAAAGCGGCACCAGTGCCGTAGCAGGAAATGATCGTAAAGGATATCCAGAGCAACTCCGGCAAAACGCCGCCGCTGCCGTGAGAACAGTGTTTTACTGGCCAGTACCTGCGGATGCTGGTCGGTGAAGGTGTCCACAGCAAGATGATGGCGAACGCCTTCCAGCACGGGCCCGGGCAAATCTGCCCAGTCGACGCCCCTGGTGAAGTCGCCAAGTATGCTGCCTACCCTCGCTCCGGCAGAGTCCGGTGCGAGGAAGGTGTGGGCCAGGTGGTTCATGCGCTAGTCAGTCCTTACACTCCACTTCCGTTGCCGTATATCCGCCTGTACCGGAACTCCGGTACTTCACTTTTACCGCATCGCCATCACACGCCTGCAGTTCGTCCAGATCATCTTCATCCGTTATCCGGATCCGGGCCCCAAGTATCGAAAGTACCTGCCCCTCAAGGTTGTCCCGGGTGAACTTGCCACGGGCATGGAAGCTCTCATCTTGGTCGGCATCGTCAATGTCCAGCGACACCGCTTCGATAAAGATGTTGCCCTGGCTATCGGCGCGCTCGCGACCTTCAATCTCAAGGAAACTGCCAACGGCGAGCACCGTCTGCCAGTCACCGTCGAAGTCGATCAGGGTTCGCCCATCGTTGATATGTACAGCGACACCGCCAACCTTCAGCATACCGCTCGCCAGATCAATACTTTCAACTCGGGCCTCCAGTTCGGCATCGTCTTCAAGCAGCTCCATTTCCCCGGCGATCAGAACGCCATTGCGGAATTCACCCTCCACCTCGATCAGCACGCCGCTGGACAGATCCGCCTCAACAAAGTCGTCAAATTCCGTCTCGCTGCTGTAACGAACCAAGAGCCCGTTAACCCGGAAGCTGTTTTCTGCAATCTGTAATTCGCTGATCGGACCCGAAATTTCAACCTCACCGTCTTCACGGTCGAGGAAACGGCGCTCGTCATCACTCAGGCGAAGAGTGCGCGCCAGCAAAACACCGTCTGCCCTCAGTTCGCCCTCTACCTCAATCCGTTTGCCCGCAAGCTCATCGTCATCCAGCGAGTCGAAATAGTCGGCGTTATCAGACAATACAATGCGCTGCCCGCTGATACTGAACTCTCCCTGTGTAAGCGATCCGGCAACACCTTCAAGCTCAACCCAGCCATTGGGCAACGCATCCAGCACTCCTACGTAACTGGCCCGATAGCCCTCGCCGGTGCGCCAGGCGCTGACTCTGACATGGCCACCTGTGGCCACAACCTGCTCCAGCGAGGTGTTGTTGCCAAGGCGCATGACGGTGCGCCGATCAAAGCGAATGGTCTGGCCGAACATCGTAAACTGGCTGCCGCTATCCGCTCCGGTTGCTACACGGTCAATCGGTCCCCGGAAAGTGTCATCATAGATCAGCTCACGGGCTTCGCCGGTCAGGCTGTCGTCCCAGTTGCCTTCAACCCGCAGTATCATCCCCTTGTCGAGGTCACCCTCGGTGGCAATACCATCGTTGCTGATTACCTGCCGGTTCTGGATGCCATCGGTGAAGAATTCGATGCCGTTAACAAACACACTGCCAAACCCGGATACCGGCCCGACGCTGGAGCCGGTTCCCCGAATTCCGCCATCGGCAATCTGGGCACCAGCGCCACCACAGGCCGACAAAATACCGGTGAGACAAGCAACACCTGTAGAAAGCAGAATTCCGGCGTGTTTCCGGGTCATGGTTCACTCCTGTCAGTCGTTTCCGGCGCAGAACTGCCTGCCTGCCCGGCCGGGGATTCTTCAAAATAGAAAATACTCACGCCGGTACGCACGGCGGGGGTGCGGTCTCCGGTTCCGGAAACATCCTGATCGTGAGGGCCCAGCCAGTCGTCCAGGTGCTCCAGCAATTGCTGCGAGCGATCCGCCGCCAGCGCACGCCACTGTTCAATAACTGACACCGGAATGTTGTTATAGGTAAGGGTGCGCTGGAATAGCGGTTGGTGGTCCTGCTTGAGGCCGGTAAGATTGTGGTCAATGGTTCGGATAAGGTCGGCTACGTCTTCACCGAAGATCGCCAGCATTTCATCACTGTCTCCGGCAGGCACGTAGGCCCTTTTTTTCAGGATCAGATAACCATCGGCTTCATCGCTGAACACCACACCCACCCGGATCAGCTCATCCAGTACCGACCGGGGCGGCATATCACCGCTGTACTGGCGCACCAGGCTGGTAAAGCTGCGCTCTCCTTCAAAGGGTAGTCGTGCAGGCTGGCCATCGTTGCCGTGATAACGGGCATCGTGTACCCAGCCGGATACCACCCGGGAAGCCCGGTTGGTGTTTGCCGACGGCTTACTACTGAGGGTCTGGCCTGCGAGAATTTCTCGTTGGCGCTTTACTTCTTTGCGGGTGAGGCCGGTCAAAACCGCAGCTTTGGAGTCGGTGGTTCTTCGGCGGCCGTCGGAAAAGTCTTCAAATGCGGCCTCAACGTAGGCGCGCTTAACCAGCTCCGTGAACTCGCCATAAGGAATTCCATTGCGCAGCAGCAACCTCGCCAGAGGGCGAAGAATACGCAGCAGTGCCTGGTTCAGCGGTGAGAAGGGAGCCTTGTTCATCTTTGGGATTGTATTCCCATCAATACCGGGTTACCAGCAACTCCCTCAGGAGCTGCTGGCACAGAGCGACAAATCAGTCGTCCTGCCCGTCGTTGTCGATGTCGGAAATCAGGTATTCGCCACCGTTGCTTTTGGTGTACTCCACTTCAACCTGATCACCCACCTGATAACCATCGAAGAGACCGCCGTCCGCACGTACCAGGGTAAGCCCCATCAGGCTGATGGATGAGAAGTCCGCCGCAACGGCCGACACCCTTCCTTCCAGCTCAAAGCCGTCATCGCAGTCGTCTGCGTCTTCACGTTCAACGTGGTAAGCCATCAGGCTGCTGCCATCTACAGATACACGGCCTTCGATTTCAACACAGTTTCCAATGTTCAGGCTGTTAAGATCCTCAGTACGCAGCGTCAGGTACTCCTGATCATCCTCAAGATCATCATCTTCAATGAGAGTGCGGTTGCTTAGCTGAACGCGGACACCGCTGACCGTCAGCACTTCGCTTTCCACCGTTGCCTGGATGCGGCCTTTCAGTTCCGCATTGGCCTCAAGCAGTTCAATGTCCTCGGCCACCAGAACGCCGTTGCGGTATTCGCCTTCCACTTCTATTTCCACACCCTCTACCAGGTCAGCAAGGCTAAGGTCATCGAACTCCGTGTTGCTATCGACAGCAACGTCAACTCCGTTGACCTGAAAGCTTCCGGTCTGCCCGGAATAGGCACCGGTAACCGCACCGGACAGCTCAACATCCTCAACGCCGTCAAACAGATCCGACTCGAAATCAATATGGCCCGCCGTCAGGGTACGGTTGCCTTGAATGGCTGCCAGCCGCCCCTCTACATCGACCCGGGCACCGACTTTCAGGTCGTTTGCAGTGCCATCCTCAAAAGTTGCGCTGTCAAACACGACGGTCAGGTTGTTGTTCAGCTCGAACGAACTATCGATTTCACTGACCGCCGTCACCACGCCCTCTACTTCAACAGTTTTGAACGTACCTGCAGACTCCTGACCGATAATACCCACAAAACTCGCCTGGAAGCTGTGATCCGGAAGTCTCCAGCCACTTACCCGAACAAGGTCATCCGCAGCCAGCCGCTCGGGCGACTTGCCTTTAAAAACAGTGCGGCTGTTCAAATGAACGGTCTGACCGGCGATCACCAGAGCGCCTTCTTTTACCGCCGGATTCCAGGGGCTGCTTACCGCGTCAATCGGGCCTCTGAGCGTGTCGTCGTAATAGATGACGTTCGCCACGCCTTCGCGGTCGTCACCCCAGGTGCCCTCAACTTTAAGAATCATGCCCTTCTCGAGTTGGCTTTCACGCTCGATACCGTCCGCGCCCCTGATCACGGCGTTGTTGGTATTGAAGTGCGTGCCGTTCACGTACACGCTGCCGAAACCGGTAACCGCACCAACACTGGCACCATCCTTTGACACCGCCGCGCTACTGTCAGAGCCCGACCCTGAACCGCCACACGCCGCCAGGCCACTCACCAGAGCACCTGTAACCACTAGCTGAATCGCCTTTGAGAGAGCTTTCTGTTTCATCACTATTCTCCACTTATCGGGTCTATCGGCACGCATTAGACGCACCCAAACAAGGATTGGGATTTTTATCCCAAACTTATAAATGGGAAAATAATCCCAAATAATCACCTTGTCCAGCATAATTTTGTAACCACAAGACATAAAAACACCCACCTGTGGCAGATACAGGCGGCAGCAAAAAAATTAGCAAACGAAATCAGAGAGAAAGGCGCAGACAAGGCTACTTTATAGCTATTTTTACTTATATAATTTTATACCTAACAAAAATCAAGGAACCTGCACCATGTCGCTGATTTCCCGGGCGCTCGGCCGCCTGTCGTTGTCCATCGGTCAAAAAATGGCTGTCGGCTTCTCACTCCTGATCGCTCTGTCAGTCACAACAGGCCTGATTGGGGGGCTCGCGCTGGAACGCTATGGCGAGAGCGCCCGCACGGTCGCCCTGACAAGCAAACTTCAGGCAGGGTTCCTGGCGGCAAGGACAGAAGAAAAGAACTTTCTTCTGCACCAAAACCCCGAGGCCATTGCACGGGCTCAGGGTGAACTGGATAGTATTCATTCCGTCTCTGAAGAACTTCTGACCACCCTTCCGAAAGCTGGCCAAGCTCTGGTGGCGGAGATTCAGAGCGAGGCTCGAAAGTACAGCGGCCTTCTGCAAGACGTGGTGGTTACCTTGGAAGACCTGGGCCAGTCCCGGGATGCCCTTGCACTGGAAGAGCAGATACTGGCAGCACACCTGAGTAATGAATCGCGCCTACAGCTTGCGCCCGCCATGTTCGCCCAGATGCAAAGAGACGAACGGGACTTCCTGGTAACAGGTGCGCCGGAAACCTTGCAAGCATTCATGGATCGCCTGAAGCGAACCACTGCGTCCATAGAAGCTTCGTCCCTATCCCTGTTCGAACAACGACAGGTAACAGAATTGTTCCAGGGCTACGGAGCAGCTCTGCAGAATGCTGCTGACCTGATGGCGACATCGCGAACGCTGGAAGGCCGGATGGAAGCGTCTGCAAATTCGGGCGTAGCCGCAACCAGCCAGCTCCAGACGGATCAGGTGTCACGCATGACGGGGGATCGCCAACTCGCCACTCTAGCCATTGCAATCGCGACTCTGGTTTCTATTTTGCTGGGCGCCCTGCTCGCCTGGTTCCTGACCCGGTTGATCGTGAGACCAATTCGCGATGCCGTTAAAGCCGCCCAGAAAGTAGCGGAAGGCGACCTGAGGGATGAGCTGACCAGTAGCCGAAAAGATGAATCCGGTTTATTGCTGAACGCCCTCGGCCGTATGATCGACAACCTGCGGGATCTGATCCATCAAATTGACGGAAACGCCCGCGAGATTGCCTGAACCTTCAGATTGCTGCCGCCGCAGAGCAGCAAAGCGCAGTGGCAGAAGACATCAACCAGAACCTCACCCGCATCCGGGATGTCAGCGATACAACCGCTTCGTCTACGGAGCAGGTCTCAACCGCAAGTACGGAGCTTGCGTCGCTCGGTGGTGGCCTGCAGTCCCGGGTTGCGCGGTTCGCCGTGTAGCTTTCGATTGAATCAGAGATCCCCGGCCAACTGGCGAATACGCTGGTTTAGCCGGGCCATTTCCCGACGCATGTCCTGCACTTCATCCAACAGGTCCAGCGACATCGCCAGGCCGGGCAGATTGAGTTTGAGATCCCGCTGCAACCGAAGGGCTTTGTGCAACCGGTTGAGGGCGATCGCATCAAACTGCCACTGACGAACTTCCGGGCTCTCGTTCACAGGCTCAATCACGCCGTAACTCACCAGCTTGATCACAAACTCGGCGTGACAATCGCCCCGCTCGCAGATCTCCCGCAGAGTGAAACGGCTGCCATCGGCCTCCAGCACTTCCACAGTCAGGGTTTGTTTTTTATTCGCCATAGTTCCCCCCACTCACACATGCAGTTTGCTACGCGGATTAAAGCCATGCTCCAGCTCGGCCAATTGCTGGTAGAGCTTTTCCGCTTCCGCTGAATGCGCCTCTGGCATGGCCACCTGCAGTATCACGATCTGATCGCCCGGGTGTTTGCCCGGAAAGCCCTTACCCTTTAGCCGCAGCTTCTGGCCGCTGGTCGCGCCTTTGGGCACTTTGACTTTCACTTTACCGCCGACCGTTGGTACCGTAATGGAAGCACCTAACGCGGCTTCCCAGGGCGCTACCGGCACCGTCACCAGAATGTCCCGACCTTCGGTGACAAAATGCGGGTGAGGCGCAAACCCCACTTCGATAAACAGATCGCCTGGTTCACCACCGCCTGCCCCCGGAGCGCCCTGGCCTTTCAGGCGGATATGCTGGCCTTCCCGCATTCCGGCAGGGATTTTCACCTTTAGCGTTTTCTGGCGAGCCCGCATACGGCCCTGGGCATCAGGCTCATGAACGGTAAAGGTTACCTGCTTTTCGCACCCGTTGAAGGCCTCTTCCAGAAACAGTGCGAGCCGGGCGTGAACATCTTCACCACGCATCCGCATGGAATGTTGGAAACCGCCACCGAAGCCACCCCGGCGACCACCGCCGAAGATCTCTTCAAAAAAGTCACTGAACTGCCGGGCATCGGCGTCTGTATAGCCGCCACCACCAAATCCGGAGGCGCTCTGCCAGCCGGGTGGTGGCTGGAATGAGCCGTCTGCCTGCGCACCATATTTTCGTAACTGGTCGTATTCCGCGCGCTTTTCCGGGTCTTTGAGCACTTCATAGGCTTCACCTACATCCTTGAACTTGTCGCTGGCGTCTTCTTCCTTGCTGACATCCGGATGGTATTTGCGCGCGAGTTTGCGGTAAGCCTTTTTGATGTCTTCCGGCGCGGCCGACTCACTCACACCGAGCACGGCGTAATAGTCTTTGAAATCCATGAAAGCCCTCGCATCTGAGCAAAGATTGTTCTCTGATAACTAATAATCGGCCCGAACCGCAAAAATGCAAGCAGCCCTGAACAGGCCTGCCGGAGCTTTGCTCAACCCCGGCGATTGCCAGCCAGCTCCTGCTGCAAGGCGTCATCCAGATAATCCATCAACATGCGTACCTTCGGCGACAGATGGCGGTTGTGGGGGTACAGCGCCCAGATGCCATCATCCGGCTCTCGCAGGTGTTCCAGCAACGACACCAGCTGGCCGGATTCGATGTAGGGCAGCACGTAGTAGTCCGGCAGCTGCACGATGCCGATACCACGCAGCGCGGCATCCACCAGCGCCGGCCCGCTGTTGCAGGCCAGACGACCTTTCACCTTGATGTTGCGAACGGTCCCGGCTTCCTGAAAGCGCCAGTAGTCCAGGGTGCCCGGCAGACAATGATGCTGATCCAGCTCTGACAAAGAGTGGGGTTCGCCATAGGTCTGCAGGTAAGCGGGCGACGCACACACGTACTGTGTGCGGGTAGCCAGGCGTTTCGCCATCATGCTGGAGTCGCCCAGCTTGCCCAGCCGGATCGCCAGGTCATAGCCCTCTTCAACCAGATCCAGCTTCTGGTTGGTCAGATGCAGGGTGACGGACAACTCCGGATAGCGCACCAGAAACCGGTTCACCAACGGCGCGATGGTGCGCTCTCCGTAGGTGACCGGCGCGGTCATTTTCAGCCGCCCGGTGGGTGTATTCTGCAAATTGGTGATGGTGCGCTCGGCCTCTTCCAGCCCATCCAGCAGTTGCCTGCACCGCTGGTAGTAGGTGTTGCCAAGCTCTGTTACCGACACCCGCCGGGTGGTTCGGTAGAGCAGTTTCGCCGATAACCGCGTTTCCAGGGCGCTTACCTGACGGCTCACCTGGGCCGTCGAAATCCCCAGTCGCTTGGCAGCAGCGGTGAAGCCCCCGGCCTCCACTACCGCCACGAATTCGCTGACCCCTTCCCACTGAAACATGGCAATTATTCCTGTACAGAAAAATTGATTTTACTATTAGCCTGATTATTACATGGAAAATGCCAGCTACAATGTTTTCATATCGAGCGATATTCGTGCCGCCCCTCTGAACACACCAGACACAGGACACTGACTATGACTGACATGATCAAATCCAAAGCCGCCATTGCCTGGGGCCCCGGCCAGCCTCTTTCTATTGAAGAAGTCGATGTGATGCCGCCTAAGGCGGGCGAGGTGCTGGTGCGCATTGTCGCTACCGGCGTGTGCCACACCGATGCGTTTACTCTGTCCGGCGATGATCCCGAGGGCATTTTTCCGGCGATTCTCGGCCACGAAGGCGGCGGCATTGTCGAGCAGGTTGGCGAAGGGGTTACCAGCGTTGAAGTAGGCGACCACGTGATTCCTCTGTACACCGCCGAATGTGGCAAGTGCAAGTTCTGCACCTCTGGCAAAACCAACCTGTGCCAGGCGGTTCGGGAAACCCAGGGCAAGGGCCTGATGCCGGATGGCACCACCCGCTTCTACAAAGACGGCCAGCCGATTCACCACTACATGGGCTGCTCCACCTTCTCCGAATACACCGTATTGCCAGAAATCTCCCTGGCGAAAGTGAACAAGGAAGCCCCGCTGGAAGAAATCTGTCTGCTGGGCTGTGGCGTCACCACCGGCATGGGTGCGGTGATGAATACCGCAAAAGTTGAAGAGGGTGCTACCGTGGCCATCTTTGGCCTGGGCGGTATCGGGCTGTCGGCCATCATCGGTGCCACCATGGCCAAGGCCAGCCGCATCATTGCCATCGACATTAACGAAAGCAAGTTCGAGCTGGCCCGCCAGTTAGGGGCTACCGACTGCATCAACCCGAAGGACTACGACAAGCCGATTCAGGAAGTGATTGTGGAACTGACTGACGGCGGCGTGGACTACTCCTTCGAGTGTATCGGTAATGTGGATGTAATGCGGTCGGCGCTCGAGTGCTGCCACAAGGGCTGGGGCGAATCGATCATCATTGGTGTGGCCGGTGCCGGCCAGGAAATCTCTACCCGTCCGTTCCAGCTGGTGACTGGCCGGGTCTGGAAAGGCTCCGCGTTTGGCGGTGTAAAAGGCCGCTCCGAGCTGCCCGGCATTGTTGAGCGTTATATGAATGGCGAGTTCAAGCTGAACGACTTCATTACCCACACCATGGGCCTGGAAGACATCAACAAGGCGTTTGACCTGATGCACGAAGGCAAGAGCATTCGCTCTGTCATCCATTTCGACAAGTAAGTCGTCACCGCCCCGGGGCCATTTTCGGGCTCCGGGGCGGATATTTGTATCACCTTGGAGAATCATGGAATGAACATCGAAAACCTGAGCTGCAACAAGAGCTTTGGCGGCTGGCACAAGCAATATAGCCATCGCTCTGAGACGCTCAATTGCGACATGCGTTTTGCCATCTACCTGCCACCCCAGGCTTCCGGCAACCAGAAAGTGCCCGTGCTGTACTGGCTGTCCGGCCTGACTTGTACCGATGAAAACTTCATGCAGAAAGCCGGTGCACAACGGGCTGCCGCCGAACTGGGCATTGCCATCGTCGCCCCGGACACCAGCCCCCGCGGCGACAACGTGGCCGATGACGAGGCCTACGACCTGGGTAAAGGCGCGGGCTTTTACGTGAATGCCACCGAAGCCCCATGGAACCGCCACTACCGGATGTACGATTACATCGTGAACGAGTTGCCGGAGCTGATTGAAGCCACCTTCCCGGTTAGCCAGCAGCGCGCCATTTCCGGGCACTCCATGGGCGGCCACGGGGCCCTGATGATTGCCCTGCGCAATCCCGAGCGCTATTGCTCGGTCTCGGCGTTCAGCCCGATCAGCAACCCGGTAAACTGCCCCTGGGGGCAAAAGGCGTTCTCAGCTTACCTGGGCACAGACGTGCAACGCTGGCGGGAATACGATGCCAGCGTTCTGATGCGCGACGCGGAGCAGACGGTTCCGGCGCTGGTGGACCAGGGCGAGGCCGACAATTTCCTGGCCGAGCAACTCAAGCCGGAAGCGCTGGATGCGGCGGCCAAGGCCCGGGAATACCCGCTGGAACTGAGGCGCCATGAGGGCTACGACCACAGCTACTACTTCATTGCCAGCTTCATTGAAGAGCATCTGAAGTTCCATGCGGATTACCTGAGCCGCTGATCGCTGGCGCTAGCTACTCCCGAACCGAACCCGCTCGAAATGCGGGTTCGGTTCCAGAGCGACCATCTCACAGGCGCCGTCAATCACCACCCACTGCTCCCCCCGATCCGCCAGCCGCATTCGCAGCGTCTCCCGGCGCTGATCGTCATAACCGGTATCCAATGGCACCCCCTCCAACATCCGCCCGTCCGGCCAGTGCAGCGCGACCGGAATCCGGTACATGCAGGCAATTTCGATAAAGTCCGACTGATGGCAGGTGATCATAACGACACCTCGTTTCTCTCGTTTCAGTCATTATGATTCATTTCGGTTAACCAGTAGAATAGGCGCCCTCAAAATGGGCCTCGACAAGCGCAGACAGAGTTACCGAACGGATGCACAAGCCACCGGTGGCGCAACCAAGCCACGCACACAGATTACTGAACCTGTTGGCAGATTACGGAGCGCTTAAGTCTCCGGGCGAGCTGCCGTGTTTCGGTGAGCGGCTAAGCCGATTGTTCGGCCTGGGCGACACCATGAAGCTGGACGCGGCCACGGCCCATCGGGCGCGCCCAACAGGTTTTGCACAACCCGCGGCAGTTGACCGCCTGACTGCAGAGCTGGCCAACACCCGCAAGGCTCTGATTCGTCGCATTCAGTCATTCACTGAAACCCTGGACACCGGAACGGAACCCGACCCGGAGACGGCACTGAACGCCTGGCTGGCCCTCCAGCGCAAGGTCGCCTCCAGCAGTCGTCAATTGCGGGACAAGGTGCGAAACGACATGAAAGACCAGGGTCACTCCATGGCCCGGCTGGCGCAACTGGACGCTGTTTTTGATCACACCATGGCCGGGTACACCAGCCAGTGTTTTGCACAGATTCCCAGGCTTCTGGAACAGCAATTCCGCAGCCTGCAAACACCCTCTGATGCATCCCCCGATACCGGCACTGCGCCGGACAACCGGCTGCTCTGTTACTGCGAGAAAGCGCAGAATTTATTACTCGCTGAACTGGATGTTCGGCTGGAGCCGGTACTGGGGTTGCTGGAGGCCTGCCACAACGAGGTAAACCACTCTCCATGAGCAGACTTTTCTTTTTTTTCGCGTTTGTTACAGGTTTGGCCGTAACCGGCTGGATTGGCCAGCGTTTTATCGGCTCCGATCTGCTGGCGCTCTCTGTCACCCTCATCATTGCCGTGGTGTATAGCCTGGGCTTTGTGGAGCTGATGGGCTTTCGCGGTACCACCCGGAAGCTGGCCAACAAACTCAACAGCACTCCGGAAAGTCGTGAACAACTTAACGGCTGGTTAGCTGGCCTGCCAGAGCCAGTTCAATTCTCCGTGCAGCGGCGCATTGACGGCCATTTTGCCGCCCTGCCCAGCCCGCAGTTCACGCCTTATCTGGTTGGTCTGCTGGTGATGCTGGGCCTTCTGGGCACCTTTGCAGGCATGATTGTGACTCTGAGCGGCGCCGCCTCGGCACTGGATGGCAGCACCGAACTCAGCGCCATCCGCAGCGCGCTGGCCGCGCCCATCGCCGGGCTGAGTCTGGCCTTTGGCACCTCCATTGCTGGTGTGGCGGCGTCCGCCATGTTGGGGCTGGCCTCTACCCTGAGCCGACGTGAACGGTTACAGGTTTCCCGCCAACTGGACAAAACCCTGCGCCAGCGGCTGCATCACCTGTCGACAGATTATCAGCGCGAGCAAGCCTTCAAAGCACTGGAGTCGCAAGCAGAAGCCCTACCGCAAATGGCCTCAGCCATGGAGAGCATGACGGCCCGAATGGAGCAGCTGGGCCAGCAACTGGCGCAATCTCTGACCCAAAACCAGCAGGAATTCCACAGTGCAGTGGGCGATCACTATCAGTCCCTGGCCGCTTCGGTGGCGGAATCGCTCGAGAAGGCACTGGAATCCAGTACACACCTGACTGCGGATCGGATCGAACCGATTGTCACCGGGGCCATGGATAACCTGCAGTCCAGCGCCGGCAAGCTTCATGAACACTGGGCGGCAACCACCCAGCAACAACTGGCCAAGCTGACCGATACGTTCCAGAAAACCACCCTTGAGGCCAGCGAGCACTGGCAGCAGAATCTTCAGGCGCAGCAGCAGGCCTCCGCTGAACACCAGCAAGCCTTGCAACAGAGCTCGGAGCAAGCCCAGAAGCAGCTGTTGGAGCAGCTTCAAAACGCCACAGAACAAACCGCCCAGCACTGGCAAACCGGTGTTGCACAACAACAGCAAACCGCCGAAAAGCTGGTAACCGATCTGCAGAACACTCTGCAGGAATACCAAACCCGGTTCCAGTACGAGAGCGCAAAGATTGCAAGCCAGCAACAGCAAGGCCTCGACGTACTGATCACCCGTGTCTCCGAACAGCTTACATCACTGCATGAACAAGAAGTGGCACGCGGTGAAGCCGCCAACCATCAGTTGGCCCAACTTGAAAGCACCGTCACCAAACACCTGACCGAGCTCGGCGCAGGGCTGGAAGCGCCCATGACTCGCCTGATCGAAACCGCGTCGGAAACGCCAAAAGCGGCGGCGCAGGTAATATCTCAGCTGCAATCCGAAATGGCCCGCAATAGCGAACGGGAAAACCAGTTACTGGAAGAACGTCAACGCCTGGTGCAAGAGCTGGACATCCTGTTGGCATCCCAGCGCAGCAATGCCGATAGCCAGCGCCAGGCGGTGGATTCACTGATCAGCGGTGCCAGCGAAACCCTGACCGGCATCAGCGAACGTTTCAACCTGTTGATTGAAGCGCAGAGCCAGCAACTCGGCAAACTGGGTGAAAACCTTACTGGCAGCAGCCAGGAAGTGGGTGCGCTCAGCGATGCTTTCCTCAAAGCGGTAGAACTGTTCAGTACATCCAATACACAACTTCAGGATAACCTCCTGAACATCCAGAAAGCGCTGGATGCCGCCGGTCATCGCCACGATGAGCAACTGGCCTATTATGTCGCCCAGGCCCGCGAAGTCATCGATCTGTCCGTGAGCTCGCAAAAAGACGTTATTGATGCCGCAGCGGCCCTGCGCCGTGGCGAGCTTGAGGCCAGCGGAGCGGACTGATGGAACATCTGGAGGGCAGCGAACAGCAATCCACACCGATCTGGGCCATTTTCTCTGACCTGATGGCCGCGTTGGTGGGCATTCTGGTCCTGATACTGGTGTGGGTGATCGGGGTACAACTGGAGCTCAGCCAGTCTCTGGCAGACGAAAAAGCCAAAAGGGAAGCCGAAGAAGAGCGCCGGATTGCGCTGGAACAAGCGTTGGAAGACCCACTGACCAAAGGCCTGGTGACCTTCCGCAATGGCCGCATCGGCATCAGCGGCAACGTGCTGTTCCAGTTGAACTCGGATCAATTGCAAGCCGATGGCGTGGCGGTGCTTGAATCACTGGTCACCCCACTGAAAACCTACCTGGCCCAGCACGATGAATTGCTGATGGTGAGCGGCTTTACCGATGACCTGCCCATGCATCGGAGCAGCCGGTATCAGGACAACTGGGGCTTATCGGCACAGCGTTCGCTCACCGTTACGCGCACTCTCATGGAACTGGGCCTGCCGAACGACCGGATTTTCGCCGCTGCTTTTGGCGCACACCACCCCGCCGTACCCAATGTGGATGCCGAATCCCGCGCCCAGAACCGGCGGGTGGAGATCAGTACCGTGCCTCGGGCGCCTGCCAATACTGTGTCTGCCAAAGATGGGGAGCAAGCAATTGGCTCTGGAGCCAATGCACCATGACCGTAGACAGCTTACCGGTTTCGGTTCTTGATGAACTTCGCCAGTCCGATGCCCCTGCGACCGACCCGGTGCGCTTTTGCTACCTCGAATCCCTGGAGCAACGCCTTGTTGCCTGCGGCCTGCAACACAGCTCGCACTGGCAAAAGCTGGAGCAGGCAGTACGGCAATTCCCACGTGGTTCCGGCATTCAGCCTCTTGAGCAAGCCACAACTGACGCGCCCCGATCAAATGATTCAGGGCTTAATTCGCTATCGGCACTGGTGGGAGAGCTCAATACGCCTTCGCAACCGTCCACTCCGATGTACCGGACGGCTCTGGAGCAACGCATCTTTGGCGAGCAAAATGCCCCAGAGAACGGCAACTCACCTGTGGAAATGGAAACTGTCCCGAAATCTTTGCGTACGCTCACGCGGGTGCAGGCAGATCAGGGTAATCTGATGCTCCGGGAGCGGGTTCGCCATGCTATCGAAAACTCTCCGAGAGGCGCTGGCCCGATGAACGCCCAACGGCTGGTGAGCCGGGCATTGTCCGAGATGCAGCGATTATCACCGGAATACCTGGAACGGTTTGCCCGTTATACCGACAGCTTGCTGGCACTGGAGCAACTGGCGAAGAAAAATCAGGACAGATAAAACAAAAAGCCCCCGTAGAACGGAGGCTTTTTTGCGATTACAGGCGGCTTACTTGACCTTGGGGTCCAGTTCACCCGCGGCGTAACGCTCGAACATCTGCTCGAGGTTGATCGGCTTGATCTTGCTGGCCTGACCGGCACACCCAAAGGCTTCGTAGCGGGCTACACAGATGTCGGTCATGGCAACCATGGTGGCCTTAAGGAATTTGCGCGGGTCAAATTCGGCCGGGTTCTGAGCCATGAAGCGACGAACCGCTCCGGTAGAGGCCAGACGCAGGTCGGTGTCGATATTGACCTTGCGCACGCCGTGCTTGATGCCTTCGACGATTTCTTCCACCGGCACCCCGTAGGTTTCCGGAATCTCGCCACCAAACTCGTTGATCACCTTCAGCCACTCCTGGGGAACGGAGCTTGAGCCGTGCATGACCAGGTGCGTGTCCGGGATGCGGGCGTGGATGGCTTTGATCTGGTCGATGGCGAGGATGTCGCCCGTCGGTGGGCGGGTGAACTTGTAGGCGCCGTGGCTGGTGCCGATGGCGATGGCCAGTGCGTCTACGTGGGTTTTCGCCACGAAGTCGGCGGCTTCTTCCGGGTCGGTCAGCATCTGGCTGTGGTCGAGAGTGCCTTCGGCGCCGATACCATCTTCTTCACCGGCCTGGCCAGTTTCCAGGGAGCCCAGGCAACCCAGCTCGCCTTCTACGGAGACACCACAGGCGTGGGCCATTTCGACGGTGCGGCGGGTTACGTCGACGTTGTATTCGTAGTCAGTCGGGGTTTTGCCGTCTTCACCCAGGGAGCCGTCCATCATCACGGAGCTGAAGCCCAGTTGAATGGAGCGCTGGCATACGGCGGGGCTGGTGCCGTGGTCCTGGTGCATGACCACCGGGATGTGCGGCCATTCCTCAATGGCAGCCAAAATCAGGTGACGCAGGAAGGGCGCACCGGCGTATTTGCGGGCACCGGCGGAGGCCTGGACAATGACCGGGGAGTCGGTTTTGTCGGCGGCTTCCATGATGGCGCGCATTTGTTCAAGGTTGTTTACGTTAAAGGCTGGCACACCGTAACCATGCTCGGCGGCGTGGTCGAGAAGTTGCCGCAGCGATATCAGGGCCATGGGTTGTCTCCTTTGTTGACTTTTGATGTTGGGATTCTTTTGTTTGCCGCTGGCTCCTTGCCTGCTTTCAAAGCTTGGAGTCTGCTGCGGAGGGTGCGTCAGGCCCTTCCGGGACACGCTGTGAATACGTCCGTGTACGCTTGAGCGCAGCATCCCTGCTGCGCACAGTCCCGGAAGGGCCTGACCCACCCTCCTTGCGATTTGGCGCTATGCTTTGCCGCCGGCTTCTGGCGACTGATCAGAACTTACTGACTTCTTTCTTCCAGTACTGCTACGGCTGGCAGGGTTTTGCCTTCCACGAATTCCAGGAACGCGCCGCCGCCGGTGGAGATATAAGAGATCTTGTCAGCTACGCCGTATTTGTCAACGGCTGCCACGGTGTCACCGCCGCCCGCCAGGGAGAACGCAGAGCTTTCGGCGATGGCGTTGGCCAGGGCCTTGGTGCCGTTGCCGAACTGGTCGAATTCGAACACACCAACCGGACCATTCCACAGAATGGTTTTGGCATTTTTCAACAGTTCCGCAAACTGGCCAGCGGTTTCCGGGCCGACGTCGAGAATCATGTCATCGGCGCTGACGTCGGTGGCATTCTTGGTGGTGGCGGTGGCGGTTTCCGCGAACTCGCTGGCGACAACCACATCCACCGGCAGCGGGATTTCCACACGGCTGGCGATGTCTTTGGCGGTGTCGATCAGGTCGTGTTCGCACAGGGATTTGCCCACCGGCTTGCCCGCAGCCGCCAGGAAGGTGTTGGCGATGCCGCCACCAACGATGATCTGGTCGCAGACTTTTTCCAGGGCGTTGAGCACGTCCAGTTTGGTGGAGACTTTAGAGCCGCCAACGATGGCTACCACCGGCTTGGCCGGGTTATCGAGGGCTTTGCCCAGAGCTTCCAGTTCTGCCGCCAGCAAGGGGCCTGCACAGGCTTCGGGGGCGAATTTGGCCACGCCGTGGGTGGAGGCCTGGGCGCGGTGGGCGGTGCCGAAGGCATCCATTACGTAGATGTCGCAAAGGGCAGCGTACTGTTTGGCCAGTTCTTCGTTGTCTTTCTTTTCGCCTTTGTTGAAGCGGACGTTCTCGAACAGAACCACTTCGCCATCGGCTACTTCAACGCCGTTCAGGTAATCCGTGATCAGGCGAACTTCCTGGCCCAGCAAGGTCGACAGGTGCTCGGCCACCGGCTTCATAGAAGAGGCTTCGTCAAACACGCCTTCTTCCGGACGGCCCAGGTGGGACATCAGCATGACTTTGGCGCCCGCGTCTTTGGCTGCTTTGATGGTGGGCAGCGATGCGCGGATGCGGGCATCGCTGGCTACTGTGCCGTTTTTGACCGGTACGTTCAGGTCTTCACGAATCAGAACCCGCTTGCCGGCGAGGTTCAGGTCAGTCATCTTTTTGATGGCCATAATCAAGGTCCGTAGTTATGGATTCATAATCTGTCTGGGTGGGGGCTCCAGTCTGGCGCTCCCCCTCAATCGTTCAACTGGGTCAACCAGCTCTTGCTCACATCCAGCATCCGGTTGGCAAAGCCCCATTCGTTATCAAACCAACACAGCACTTTCACCATGGAGCCACCGGTTACCCGTGTTTGCCCGCCGTCAACCACGCCGGAATGGCTGTCGTGGTTGAAATCGGAACTTGCCAGCAACTCGTCAGTGTAATCGAGAATGCCCGCCAGCGGGCCCTCTGCGGCGGCTTTCAGTATCTGGTTTACCGCTGCCACATCGGTGCTTTGCCGAACGTTCACCACCATATCGATGGCGGACACGTTCAGGGTGGGCACGCGAATGGCCACGGAGCTGAAGCGGCCCTCCATGTGCGGCAATAGCCGCTCGATCCCGCGCGCCAGCCCGGTATCCACCGGCACCATGTTATGCAGCGCACTGCGGGTGCGGCGCAGGTCTTTATGGTGGTAGGCATCGATCACCGGCTGGTCGTTCATCGCAGCGTGAATGGTGGTGGTACTGCCCTGCTCCACACCCAGCGCGTCATCCAGCACTTTGATCACCGGCACCAGGCAGTTGGTGGTACAGGAGCCAGCTGCTACGATGACATCACTCGGGTTCAAGGCCCGGTCGTTGATACCAAACACCACCGTGCGGTCGACATCGGCCTCTCCCGGCTGGGAGAACAGCAGTCGTTTCGCGCCGGAGGCGATGTGCTTTTCTGCCGTGGCCCGGTCGGAATAGGCGCCGGAACACTCCAGCACCAGATCCACATCCAGCAGACGCCAGGGCAGATCCTCCGGGTCGGGATGACGGAGAACGCGAATGCGGTCTCCGTTCACTATCAGATGATCGCCATCCACCGCCACCTTTCCGTTCAGCCTGCCATGGGTAGAATCGTACTTGGTCAGGTGGGCGATGGTGTCGATGTCCGACAACTCGTTGATGGCGACCACCTGCAGGTGGTCGCGAAAGCCGTTCTCATACAACGCCCGCAACACGCACTGGCCAATACGACCATAGCCGTTGATGGCAATCCGGAAAGGCTTTGAGTCGGTCATCAGGCGTCCAGCAGTTCGTCAGCCACTTCAAGGATATTTTCAACGGTGAAGCCGAATTCCTTGAACAGTTCGCCAGCCGGAGCAGACTCACCAAAGGTAGTCATGCCAATCACCCGACCGTCCAGGCCGACATACTTGTACCAGTAGTCAGCGATGCTGGCTTCGATGGCGATGCGGTTGGTCACTTCCAGCGGCAGTACCTGTTGCTTGTATTCGGCACTCTGGGCGTCGAACACGTCGGTCGACGGCATGGACACCACACGCACGGCCTTGCCCTGCTCTCGCAGTTGGGCGGCCGCGTCCTGGGCCAGACCGATTTCACCGCCGGTGGCAATCAGGATCAGTTCCGGTGTGCCATCGCTGTCCGACAGGATGTAGCCACCCTTGGCCACATTGGCCAGCTGCTCGGCATCGCGCTGCTGGTGAGGCAGTCCCTGGCGGGAGAACACCATCGCCGTGGGGCCGTCTTTGCGCTCAAGCGCGGCTTTCCAGGCCACCGCAGATTCCACGGTGTCGGCCGGGCGCCAGGTGCTCATGTTCGGTGTGGTGCGCAGGCTGGCCAGCTGCTCGATCGGCTGGTGTGTCGGGCCATCTTCACCCAGGCCAATGGAGTCGTGAGTGAATACGTAGATGGAGCGCTGCTTCATCAGTGCGGCCATGCGCACGGCATTCCGGCAGTATTCCATGAAGATCAGGAAGGTGGCGCCATAGGGCACGAAGCCGCCGTGCAGGGCGATGCCGTTCATGATGGCCGCCATACCGAACTCACGGACACCGTAATAAATGTAGTTACCGGAGGCGTCTTCTTTGGTGACCCCTTTACAGCCAGACCAGATGGTCAGGTTGGAACCGGCCAGGTCGGCAGAGCCGCCCATCAGTTCTGGCAGCAGCGGGCCATAAGCGTTCAGGGAGTTTTGGGACGCCTTGCGGGAAGCCACAGTTTCGCCTTTATCCTGGCATTCCTGAATGTAAGCTTGAGCTTTTTCAGAGAAGTCTGCCGGCAGATCACCCGCCATCCGGCGCTTGAACTCGGCGGCCAGTTCCGGCTCGGCTTTCTCGTAGGCAGCGAACCTGGCATCCCACTCGCTCTGGGCCGCGGCACCTTTTGCTTTGCCATCCCAGGCCGCGTAAATGTCTGCCGGCACTTCGAACGGGCCGTGGTGCCAGCCCAGGGCTTCCCGAGTCAGTGCGATTTCATCATCACCCAGCGGCGCGCCGTGGCAGTCTTCTTTGCCCTGCTTGTTGGGAGAACCGAAGCCGATGATGGTCTTGCAGCAAATAATGGTGGGCTGCTCGGTGTTGGCGCGGGCCTGCTCCACCGCCGCACGAATGGCGTCGGCATCGTGGCCGTCAACCGCCGGAATCACCTGCCAGCCGTAGGATTCAAAACGCTTGGGCGTGTCATCGGTAAACCAGCCATCGACCTCGCCATCAATGGAGATACCGTTGTCGTCGTAGAAGAAAATCAACTTGCCCAGCCCCAGGGTGCCCGCCAGTGACGCCACTTCATGGGAAATACCTTCCATCAGGCAGCCGTCGCCCAGGAAGGCGTAGGTGTAGTGATCAACAATCTCGTGGCCGGGGCGGTTGAACTGGGCCGCCAGTGCTTTTTCCGCCAGCGCGAAGCCTACCGCGTTGGCAATGCCCTGCCCGAGCGGGCCGGTGGTGGTTTCAACGCCGGGGGTGTAACCGTATTCCGGGTGGCCCGGGGTTTTGGAGTGCAGCTGACGGAAGTTTTTCAGGTCATCAATGCTAACGTCGTATCCGCTCAGGTGCAGCAGTGAGTACTGCAGCATGGAGCCATGGCCGTTGGAAAGCACAAAACGGTCGCGGTTGGCCCACTGCGGGTCGGCCGGGTTGTGGCTGAGGTAATCGTTCCACAGCACCTCGGCGATATCCGCCATACCCATGGGCGCACCCGGGTGGCCGGACTTGGCTTTCTGAACCGCATCCATGCTCAGCGCGCGAATGGCGTTGGCGAGATCTTTACGGGACGGCATTGACAATTCTCCAGTGTTTTTCAGGAAAAGACTTCAAGCTGCAAAAACTGCTCAAAAAGAAGGCGCGTATTTTCGCCGATTACAGTGTGCGGGGGCAAATCCATATGTAGCAGTTTTCCGATAAAGGGGAGGCAAAACCACCAAAACGACTGATTTCACAGAATTCATAAATCTATATCAAAAAATTTTGATATGGCTATTGATAGACCATCCCAAGCCCCCTACACTTACCCGCCATGACCTCAATGAATGCACACGCGAACGAACTGGCCTTTGCCGAAGTGCTGGCCCCCATCTTCAAGGCAAGCGGAGACCCGCTGCGCCTGGAGATCCTGCGGGTATTGCGCCGGGACACATTCGGAGTGCTGGAATTGAGCCAGATGTTCGACATGCGCCAGTCTGGTATGAGCCACCACCTGAAGGTGATGCACAAGGCCGGGCTGCTGGAACCCCAGCGGGAAGGTAACGCCATCTTCTATCGTCGCCCGCTGAACCTCGACAGCGGCAAGCTGGCAGACGAAACCATCCGGCAAATCTTTGAAACCGTCGACCGGGTGCCACTGCCCCGACCGCTGGAAGCGAAAATTGAAGCCGTCCGGGAGCAACGGGCCGAACAGTCCCAGGCGTTTTTCTCCCGACATTCGGAACAATTCCGGGAGCAGCAAGAACTGATTGCCGCCTTTGACCTGTACGCCGAGCCCACCGCCGAACTGATCCGCAAACGTGCGGCTCGGCAACGCTGGCAAAGCGCACTGGAAATTGGCCCGGGCGAAGGAGGGTTCCTGCCCGTGCTGGCAGGCCTTTTTCCTCATGTAGTGGCCCTGGATAACAGTAAAGACATGCTGGCCAAAGCCACCCGGGTCTGTATTGACCAGGGCCTCAACAACGTTGACTTGATTGAAGGCGTTACCGATACCCTGTTGGCCCGGGGCGATGCCTTTGACCTGATTGTCGCCAATATGGTGCTGCACCATGTACCCAGCCCGGCGGATATTCTGCTGGACGCTGCCGCTCTGATGCACAACGGAAGCTGCCTGATTGTCAGCGACTTGTGCAGCCACGATCAGGACTGGGCCAAGGCCAACTGTGGTGATCTGTGGCTGGGTTTCGAACCGGAAGAACTGACCGCCTGGGCTACCGATGCAGGCCTGACGGCGGGTGAGCAGCTGTTTATAGGCCTGCGCAATGGCTTCCAGATTCAGGTACGAGAATTCTGGAAAAGCCCGGCTAATGCCTGACAGGCCAGACGGTATGGGGAATATCAAAGAATTTTGATACAGGTGTAGGTAAAAATACGTACACCCAACAACAACCAGAAACATCCGGCAAGGCACACGTGACGACGCCGGAACGATTTTGCCATCGCTCAAGAGGAGCAAAGCTATGTCTGACTACAACATCTTCACCTCCGAATCGGTCTCTGAAGGCCACCCGGACAAACTGGCGGATCAGATTTCCGACGCGGTGCTGGATGCGATCCTCACCGACGACCCACACGCGCGCGTAGCCTGTGAAACCATGGTCAAAACCGGGGTTGCCATTGTCGGTGGCGAAATCACCACCAGCGCCTGGGTCGACCTGGAAGACCTGGTTCGGGGTGTGATCAAAGACATCGGCTACACCTCCTCTGAAGTGGGCTTCGACGGCGACACCTGCGGCGTGATCAACATCATCGGCAAGCAGTCGGTGGATATTGCCCAGGGCGTTGATCGCCAGAAGCCGGAAGACCAGGGCGCGGGTGACCAGGGCCTGATGTTCGGCTACGCCAGCAACGAAACCGACGTACTGATGCCTGCCCCGATCACCTTCTCTCACCGCCTGGTACAGCGCCAGGCCGAGGCCCGCAAGAGCGGCCTGCTGCCGTGGCTGCGCCCGGATGCCAAGAGCCAGGTCACCTGCCGCTACGAGAACGGCAAGGTTGTTGGCATCGACGCCATCGTGCTGTCGACCCAGCACGATCCGGACGTGAGCCAGGCGGATCTGAAAGAAGCAGTGATGGAGTTGATCGTCAAGCACACACTGCCAGCCGAACTGCTGCACAAAGACACTCAGTTCCACATCAACCCGACCGGCAAGTTCGTAATCGGCGGCCCGGTGGGCGACTGTGGTCTGACCGGCCGCAAGATCATCGTTGACACCTACGGCGGTATGGCACGCCACGGCGGCGGTGCGTTCTCCGGCAAAGATCCGTCGAAGGTTGACCGTTCGGCCGCCTACGCTGGCCGTTATGTTGCCAAGAACATTGTGGCCGCTGGCCTGGCCGAGAAATGTGAGATTCAGGTGTCCTACGCCATCGGTGTGGCCCAGCCGACCTCCATTTCTTTGAACACTTTCGGTACCGGCAAGATCAGCGACGACAAGATTATTGAACTGGTGCGCCAGAACTTCGATCTGCGCCCCTATGCGATTACCAACATGCTCGACCTGCTGCACCCAATGTACCGGGCCACGGCAGCCTACGGCCACTTTGGTCGCGAGCCCCATGAAATGACGGTGGGCGGCAAGACCTTCACCGCCTTCCCATGGGAGAAGACCGACCGCGCCGCGGCTCTGAAAGACGCTGCGGGAGCCTGACACTTCCGGGCCTGACTCTTGGAGTTGGGCCTTTGTTTTGACCCAGCCCGTCACCGTCTGGAGGTGGCGGCGCTGAGGTAAGTCCTTCGGGGACACGCTACAAGCACATCCATGTGCGCTTGTTTCGGGCCGTCCATGGCCCTCAACAGTCCCCGAAGGACTTACCTCACCACCGCGTTCAAACGTTCGGTGACAGTTTATCCAGTAATAATCGGAGGCTACTCAATCTCCGTAAGAGATTCAGGCGTACCGGAGACGACGTACGCCCAAGGTTATAAAGAGGAGGCGGGGAATGTCTTTCGCGGAATTTCGGAGGCCATGGATGGCCGGAGAGAAGCGCACATGGATGTGCTCGTAGCGGTTCCGCGAAAGACATTCCCCGACTCCGACCACACCCATGCAGGCGGTACTCGCAACATTCCGGGACCGCAAGAAAAGACCAACAGGAGATCACCATGAGCAGCTTCGAAGACTACAAAGTCCGCGACATCACCCTCGCCGACTGGGGCCGCAAGGAAATCAACATCGCCGAAGGCGAAATGCCCGCGCTCATGCGCCTGCGTGAAAAATACAAAGCAGACCAGCCCCTGAAAGGCGCCAACATCATGGGCTGCATCCACATGACCATCCAGACCGCCGTGCTGATCGAAACCCTGATCGAACTCGGCGCCAACGTTCGCTGGTCCTCTTGCAACATCTTCTCCACCCAGGATCAGGCCGCTGCGGCCATCGCCGCTGCCGGCATCCCGGTGTTTGCCTGGAAAGGCGAAACCGATGAAGAATACGAATGGTGCTTGCATAAAACCGTGGGCGCAGACGTAGACGGCTGGGAGCCCAACATCATCCTGGATGACGGTGGCGACCTCACCGAACTGTTGCACAAGGAATACCCGCAGATCATCGCCAAGTGCCACGGCGTGACTGAAGAAACCACCACCGGCGTACACCGCCTACAAGAAATGCTGCGCGACGGTACCTTGAAGATTCCGGCCATCAACGTGAACGATTCCGTCACCAAATCCAAGAACGACAACAAATACGGTTGTCGCCACAGCCTGAACGACGCCATCAAGCGCGCCACCGACCACCTGCTGTCGGGTAAGAAGGCACTGGTGATCGGCTACGGCGATGTCGGCAAGGGCTCTGCCCTGTCGCTGCGTCAGGAAGGCATGATCGTAAAAGTGACCGAAGCCGATCCGATCTGCGCCATGCAGGCCTGCATGGACGGCTTTGAAGTGGTGTCTCCTTACATCGACGGCATCAACACTGGCACCGAGCAAGGTGTCAATGCCGAGCTGCTGGGCACCACCGACCTGCTGGTGACCACCACCGGTAACGTGAACGTGTGCGACGCCAACATGCTGAAAGCCCTGAAGAGCGGCGCTGTGGTGTGCAACATCGGCCACTTCGACAATGAAATCGACACCGCCTACATGCGCAAGAACTGGGAATGGGACGAGGTTAAGCCGCAGGTCCACGTGATCTATCGCGACAAGGCCGCCAACGACCACCTGATTCTGCTGTCGGAAGGTCGCCTGGTGAACCTGGGTAACGCCACCGGCCACCCGTCCCGCATCATGGACGGCTCTTTCGCCAACCAGGTGCTGGCCCAGATGTACCTGTTCGAGCGCAAATTCGCCGACCTGCCGGAAGATGCCAAGGCCAAGGGTGTCTACGTGAAGGTGCTGCCCAAGCAGCTGGATGAAGAGGTGGCCCGCGCCATGGTGGAAGGTTTTGGTGGCGTGATCACCAAGATGACTCCGGATCAGGCGAAATACATCGGTGTACCGGTCGAAGGCCCGTACAAGCCGGAAAGCTACAGGTACTAAGCGGAAACGATCATGGAATCCCAAAAACAATTCAAGCGCCGCTTCAGCTTCGAGTTTTTCCCGCCCAAGACCGAGCAGGGAAAAGAAAAGCTGCAGACGGTTCGCAACCAGCTGGCCGAGGTGAACCCGGATTTCTTTTCGGTCACCTTCGGTGCGGGCGGTTCCACCCGGGATCGCACCATCGAGACCGTACTTAACCTGCACAAGCAGGGGATTTCCACCGCACCACACCTGTCGTGTGTGGGCGGAACCCGCCAGGAAATCGGCGAGTTGCTGGATGTCTATAAAGAGAACGGCATCAACCGGATCGTCGCCCTGCGCGGCGATCTGCCCTCGGGCATGGGCGCCTCTGGTGAGCTGCGTTACGCCAACGAACTGGTGGAGTTTATCCGGGAGCACAGTGGTGATCACTTCAACCTTGAAGTAGCCGCCTACCCGGAGTTTCACCCCCAGGCCCGAAATGCCGAAGAAGACCTGAAGAACTTCGCACGAAAAGTACAGGCCGGTGCCAACAGCGCCATTACCCAGTACTTTTTCAATGCCGACAGCTACTTCTACTTCATCGACCGCCTGGAGAAGATGGGGGTCACCATTCCGGTGGTGCCGGGCATCATGCCCATCGTCAACTTCTCCAGCCTGGTGCGTTTTTCGGATATGTGTGGCGCGGAAATTCCCCGCTGGATTCGCAAACAGCTGGAGTCCTACGGCGACGACACCACCAGCATCCGCAAGTTCGGTGAAGAAGTCATCACCGAGATGTGTGAGAAGCTGCTGAAAGCGGGCGCGCCTGGGCTGCACTTCTATACCCTCAACCAGGCCCAACCCAGCCTTTCAATCTGGGAGAACCTGGGCATCAGCGATCGGGAAAAGATCGCGTTCTGACCCCTCGTTGTCGCTACCTTGCTGCCCCGTCTCTGATTACGGAACCGGGGCAGCTTCCTGCCCCCTGCTTTTGTCTAACCTTATGATTTCCTGAAATTCTGATTTGCATCAGCTAAACTCTGCCTGTTGTTCACTCATCCATGCTCCCCTGGAGCCGCAGTTATCAAACTCGTCACCGGGCTGTCTTACCGGGCAGATAGAGCACAATAAGAAGCGAAAAGGAGAAGACATGAACACGAAATGGCTGAAAACTTTTAGCGCAGGCCTGGCGCTTTCCGTTGCAGCATCCACTGTCAGCGCAGAGACCCTGCGAGTGGTTACCGACCCCAGCTTTGTGCCATTTGAAATGATGGACCAGGAAACCGGTGAAATGATCGGTTTCGATATGGAAATCATCCGCGAAGTTGCAGAGCGTGCCGGTTTCGAAATCGACCTGAACACCATGGACTTCAACGGCATTATTCCTGCTCTGCAAACCGGTAATGTGGATATCGCCATTGCGGGCATTACCATTACCGAAGAGCGTGAAGAGATCGTCGACTTCTCAGACCCTTACTACGATTCCGGTCTGCGTATTCTGGTCAGCCAGAACAATGACAAGGTCAACGAAATTTCAGACCTCGAAGGTATGAAAATCGGCACCAAGATCGGCAGCACCAGCTACGACTTCCTGATGGACAACCTCGACAAAAACGACGGTGTCACCCCCTACCCGGGCAGTTCCGACATGTACATGGCGTTGATGTCCGGTGCCGTGAATGCGGTCTTCTACGACGCACCGAACGTCGGCTACTTCGCCAGCACCCGTGGCAAGGGTAAAGTAAAAACGGCTGGCCCCCTGTATGAAGGCCAGCAGTACGGCATCGCTCTGAAAAGCGGCAGCAAATGGGTAGGCGCGGTGAATGAAGCTCTAGCTGACATCAAGGAAGACGGCACCTACAAGAAGATCTACGAAAAGTGGTTCGGCCCAATGCCTGAGGCCAAATAACCGTCCACTGGTTCCGGCTGCGGCACACAATGCCGCAGCCGCTTCCTCCCAACTCATCGGAGAAACAACACTGTGGATTCCCAGTTTCAGTTTGACTGGCAGGCAGCCATTAATTCCATTCCCTACCTTGCGAAAGGTATACCCTACACCCTGATGATCTCCTTTGGCGGTCTGGTGATCGGGTTTGTACTCGGGATCATCTTCGGCCTGCTGAGCATCAATAAAAAGTGGTACTTGCGCTGGCCCGCTACTGCCTATATCGAGATTTTCCGCGGCACCCCCATTCTGGTTCAGGTGCTGTTTATCTTCTACGGTCTGCCCGACCTGATAGGCGGCCCCATCGATCCGATTACCGCTGGTATTGCCGCGATCGCCCTGAACTCCGGCGCCTACATCTCGGAAGTGGTTCGTGGTGGCGTTCAGTCCATCGATAAAGGCCAGAGCGAAGCCGGCCTGTCACTGGGGCTGTCACGCACCCAGACCTTCTGGTCGATTATCTGGCCCCAGGCCTTCCGGCGGATGATTCCACCTCTGGGCAACCAGGGCATTGTCAGCATCAAAGACACCTCACTGTTCTCGGTCATCGGCGTGGGCGAACTGGTTCGCCAGGGCCAGGTGTACATTGCCAACACCTTCACCGCGTTCGAGGTCTATTTCGTGGTGGCCATCATGTACCTGGCCATTACCCTGTCACTGTCCCTGATCCTGCGGCTGCTTGAGCGCCGTGGTGTCGCCTCTGCCTGAAGGAGCCCGGAATGAGCCAGATTGTAAAAATAAAGGGCATGAACAAGTACTTCGGCAAGCTGCATGTCCTGAAAGATATTGACCTGACCGTCGAGCAAGGCGAAGTGGTGGTGATCATCGGCGCCAGTGGCTCCGGAAAATCCACCCTGATCCGTTGTGTCAACGGCCTCGAAGAGTACGAGCGTGGTGCGCTGGAAGTCGACGGCTTCGGGCTGGCACCCAAAGGCGGCAACCAGAAGAGCCTGGCGGAGATCCGCAAGGAAGTCGGCATGGTGTTCCAGCAGTTCAATCTGTTTCCGCACCTGACCGTGCGCAAAAACATCATGCTCGCCCCCATGAAGGTGAAAAACACCTCGGAAGTGGTGGCAAAAGCAACGGCCGAACGTCTTCTGGAGCGGGTAGGCATCGGCAATCAGGCCGATAAGTTCCCCACCCAACTGTCTGGCGGCCAGCAGCAGCGGGTAGCGATCGCCCGGGCCCTGGCCATGGAGCCCAAGCTGATGCTGTTCGATGAACCCACCTCTGCGCTGGATCCGGAAATGATCGGTGAAGTGCTGGATGTTATGCGGGAGCTGGCTAAAGAAGGCATGACCATGATGGTGGTCACCCACGAAATGGGCTTCGCCCGGGAAGTGGCAGATCGGGTGATCTACATCCACGAAGGCCAGATTGTGGAAGAAGGCAAGCCTGACGATGTCTTCGACAACCCCCAGAATGAGCGTACTCAGGCGTTCCTGTCTCGGGTACTGGCGCACTAACCGATATCTGAAACGAAGCTCTCAGTTGGCAACACCCCCGCAAGGGATGCTGCCAGCTGATTTCATACCGCATTCCCGGGCACCCGGAACACGCGGCGGTTCGCCCGGGCACTCACCATCACGCGCGTTCGCGGCCCGAAAAGCAAGCGCTCCTGCACGCTGGCCAGCCAGTGCCGTTAACTGTAAAATTCAACAAGGTTAACAACTCATTTCCCTTCCCTCCGGACGGAGCATTCTTATGCGCAATGCCGATCTTGTCGCCCGCGACCTGAAATCCGTATGGCACCCCTGTACCCAGATGAAAGATCACGAATCCCTGCCGCTTATTCCCATCAAACGGGGCGAAGGCGTGTGGCTGGAAGACTTCGAGGGCAACCGCTACATTGATGCCGTGAGCTCCTGGTGGGTGAACCTGTTTGGCCATGCCAATCCGCGCATTAACGCCGCCATTCAGGAACAGATTAGCCAGTTAGAGCATGTCATTCTGGCGGGCTTTTGCCACGAGCCAGTGGTTAACCTGTCCGAGCGGCTGATTGAAGTTACGCCGGAAGGCCTGAACAAATGCTTCTACGCCGATAACGGCTCCTCGGCCATCGAGGCGGCCCTGAAGATGAGCTACCACTACTGGAAAAACCACGGCAAGCCGAACAAGAAAAACTTCGTTAACCTCAGCAACAGCTACCACGGCGAAACCCTGGGCGCGCTGGCGCTGGGTGACGTCGCCCTCTACAAAGACACCTACCAGCCCCTGCTGATGGAAGTGCTTACCGCCCCTTCACCAGACGCCTACAACAAAGAGGCTGGTGAAACCGACGAGGAATACGCGCTGCGCCAGTTCGAAGCCATGGACGCACTGCTGGCCGAGAAACACGATGAAATCTGTGCCGTGGTGGTGGAGCCGCTGATCCAGTGTGCCGGGGGTATGCGCATGCACCACCCGATCTATCACACCAAACTGCGCGAAGCCTGCACCCGCTATGGCGTACACCTGATTGCCGATGAGATTGCGGTGGGCTTTGGCCGCACGGGTACTCTGTTTGCCTGCGAGCAGTCTGACATTACGCCAGATTTCATGTGCTTATCGAAAGGGCTGACGGCGGGCTATTTACCGTTGTCGGTGGTATTAACCACCGACGATGTGTATAACGCCTTCTACGACGACTACGAAACCCTGCGGGCCTTCCTGCACAGCCACAGCTATACCGGTAATCCCATCGGCTGTGCCGTTGCCCTGGCAACGCTGGATATTTTCCGGGATGAAAACGTGGTGGAGAACAATCGGCAGCTGGCCCGCTGCATGGCCGATTCCGTGGCCCACCTGGCCGATCACCCAAACGTAGGTGATATCCGCCAGCATGGCATGACCATGGCCATCGAAATGGTGAAGAGCAAAGCCGGAAAAACCCCGTTCCCCTGGCAGGAACGCCGTGGTATCAAGGTATACAAGCATTCTCTGACCCGACAGGCTCTGCTACGCCCGCTTGGCAATGTGGTGTATTTTATGCCTCCGTATGTCATTACCGAAGAACAAATCCGGCATCTTGCCCAGGTTGCTACCGAGGGCATAGAAGTTGCCGTCAAGGACTAGAGCTCCCAGTATGAGAATTCCCCGTATCCATACCCATAGCCCGCTGGCGACAGGCCGCCAGTGCCAACTGGACGAAAATGCCGCCAATCATGTTGGCCGGGTGCTGAGAATGCAGGCGGGCCAGTCGCTGGTGCTGTTTAATGGTGACGGCCACGACTACAACGCCGTGATCACGGAGGCTGGAAAAAAGCAGGTGCTGGTAGAGGTTACCGAGGCCAGCGCTAACAACACGGAATCCCCGCTGAACATTGTCCTGGCACAGACCTTGTCCAAGGGCGATCGTATGGATTACGCGGTACAGAAAGCAGTGGAAATGGGGGTGACCCGCATTGTACCCCTGACCACCGAACGCTGCGACGTAAAGCTCAAGGGCGACCGGGAAGACAAGCGCCTGCGCCACTGGCAGCAGGTCGCCATCAGTGCGGCAGAACAGTGTGGCCGGGCCCGGGTACCGGATATCCTGCCGATCATGACGCTTGAGGAATGGCTTGACCATGCCAGCGACTACGATCTCCGGCTGGTGTTACATCACCGCACTGAACACTCTCTCAACACCCTCAACAAACCTGCCAGCGTTGCCCTTATGATCGGCCCGGAAGGCGGTTTGACGGCCGACGAAATCACTCAGGCCGAAGCCCGGGGCTTTCTGCCGGTTGCCCTCGGCCCTCGGGTACTTCGCACTGAAACGGCACCGGTGGCCGCCATTGCCCTGTGTCAGTGGCTGTGGGGCGACATCGGCGAATGACGCCTGGGTGGCCCGGGTGCGGGTCACGCTTTGGCGTTGTGGTCATTGACTGTTTTCCCTGGGCTTCCCATTCTTCAAGGCCCAAAAATATTAAAAAAGTGCCAAGCCATGAAAGACCTGTTGACCAATCCTGCATTTTGGCAATACCTCAGCATACCGGTGATCGCGGCACTGATTGGCTGGAGCACCAACTGGCTCGCCATCAAAATGACCTTTTATCCCTTGGAGTTCATCGGCAAACCACCGCTGTTGGGCTGGCAGGGCATTATTCCGTCCAAGGCCCGGAAAATGGCAGCCATCAGCGTGGATGCTACCATTGCCAAGATTGGCACCGTGCAGGAAATCTTCGAACAGATAGATCCGAAAGTTCTGGCCGCCCACATTATCTACACGGTAAACCCGCGGGTGGAGGAATATGTCGACGAACTCATGCTAAAGGAATACCCCACATTCTGGGAAAACTTACCGGCGTCTGCCCGGCGCATGGTGTACGAGCGGGTTCGCAGATCAACACCGCAACGGGTGGATAACCTGGTAGACGACATCGCCGAGAACATCGAAGAACTGCTCGATATCAAAGGCATGGTCATTGAGCAACTGAGCCGTGATAAAAAGCTGTTAAACCGGATATTTCTCGAATGCGGCCACGTTGAGTTCCGTTTTATCATCAACTCCGGTTTCTACTTCGGGTTTCTCTTCGGGCTGATACAGACATTGGTCTGGTACCTGTACCCCGCCATATGGGTGCTGCCGCTGTTCGGGCTTCTGGTGGGCTGGGCCACTAACTGGATTGCGCTGAATGTGATTTTTCGCCCGCTGCGCGAACGTAAAGTCGGCCCGCTGCGCATTCAGGGACTGTTTCTCAAACGCCAGCCTGAGGTGGCAGAATCTTTCTGCCATATCGTCACCCACGAAATCCTCACTGTTGGCAACATCATCAATGCGATCATGGAAGGCCCCCAGGGGGATCGCGCACGTAGCATGGTGAAAATGCACATTAAACCCCTGGTGGATGAAACTGCAGGTATGGGCAAGGCAATCACCCAGGTCGCTTTCGGGCCAACCGGGTTCGCCGCACTTCGCCAGCAAGTAGGCGAAAAGGCCCTGGAGCTGTCTCGTACTTCATTCAATAACCCGGTGTTTGAAAAAGACCGGGCACGCTCTGTAGAGGCGATTATGGTAGAGCGTATGTCCACTCTGTCTTCCGAGGAGTTTCAGGATCTGCTTCGTCCCTGCTTTCAGGAAGACGAAATCAAGCTGATTCTGGTAGGCGCGTTTCTCGGCCTGGCGGCGGGTATTTTTCAGCTGGTGTTTGTATTCGGTGAGGCGTTTTATTGAAAAACAGGGGCTGGGAATGGCCTCTTTACACAACTATACTGGCTCTGGTACACGTAACCGATAAATACATACCATTCGGAGGCAATGGATGCCTGGTTTTTTCTCGTGGATATCAGGCCTGTTCAGCCGCAACGCACCGACGCCTCAACCCGCCTCGGAAACCCGCCTGTTTAACCCCAGCCATTCCTCGCCCGATGGGGAACAAAGCCAGCAAGCGGAACTTGTTGCCCAGCTTGAAGACCATCTGTTCTGCTGGCTGCTCGATGTTCAGCCCGCAAGCCTCAGAAAGAACCCGGAAAAAGCCGAACAGCACCTTGCCGAGCTGGAACGCCGCCTGGTGGAAAACACCATGGAAGAACTGCCCAGAAGGCCTGGAAGCCTGCCCCAGCTGATGCGCGCGCTCGCTAACGAAAGCACTGAACGCAAAGAACTCAGCCGGATTATTCTCAGCGACCCCTCTCTGACAGACCAGTTGCTGAAGGTCGCCAACAGCCCCTACTTTCGCCTGGGTGATCACCTCATTGAGTCGGTAGACCAGGCGGTCTTTGTCCTGGGCGTGGATGGTATCCGCAAAGTCGTTGCTGCCGCCCTGATGCGGCCAATGATGGCCGCCCGCAACAGCCGCGAAGCCCTGTTCGCACAACGTTCGTGGCGCTGGGGCCTCACCTGCGCCTGGGCCTCGGAACTGGTCGCCCAGATCCATCGGCAAGACAGCAGTGGTCACTTTATCGTAGGGCTGCTGCCCGCTCTTGCCTACATGACCATTCGCCGGGAGATGGACCGGATCTGTCGGGCCGACAACCGGGGGCATGAACCGGAGCCCGCGCTCTTGCGCATTGCCTTGGCACGCTACCAGTGGGCCACCTGCCAGTTGCTGGCCAATGTCTGGGGGCTGCCTCCGAAATACCACGCCTGGCTCATGGCTGCCGAGCGACCTACACCACGAAAGAGCCATCGGGCACTGACCAAAGGCCTGCTGATCGGCACCCGGGAAATGCTGCGGCACGCCCGACAGCGGAATCTGGCTACTGAAGATCTTGCCCGCATTGTTTATCTGGAGCCAGAGCAGCTTGAACGTGTTCGCGGCACTTTGAACCGTGCTCTGGAGGATGGCGGCCCGGCCAAAGCGTAACGCCAGTGTTCAGTTTTTGGGTTCCGGGCCAAGCGGCGGAGCCTGCTGTAACAGGTCTGAAAACCGGATATCGTCGCCACCGGGCACCAGATTCACCAGCTCATCCGGCAGGGAGTGAGCTGGTATACGATCAACCACCCGATCATCATCCCGGCGCACAGCCCTGAGCACACTGCCCACAGTGATCAGATTCAGCGCACGGCCGGGCACCAGGCGATCACCACTTCCACCCGCCAGGTGCAGCAGCCCGGCACGAATCAGCTTGTCACTGATTCGTCGAGTTACCTCTCCGGGCACCCGCAACTGCTGTTCCAGAGACTCTTGTTGGGGGGCCGGTTCGCCTCGGCTGAACGGGCTGGCCACCATCCACATCAAGGCAAGCCCCACCCGCTCCTGCAACTCCGGCGCCAGTTCCACGCTCTGGCGCTTGGCGACGGCCCCTGGATTCTGCAGATAGAAAGCCAGGCTGGCCCCCAGCAGCAGAATCATCCAGTTAAGGTACGTCCAGATCAGCAGGATGATGCCCACCGCAAACCCCGAGTAAATGGCCGCATACTTGGCAGAGCCTGCTACAAAGGAGGCGAACAGCATTCCACCTGCCTGCCAGGACACACCGGCCACCAACCCGGCAATAAAAGCATAGCGCAGCTTCACCCGGGTATTCGGGATGAAAATGTAGACAAAGGTAAAGGCGCCCACCACCAGAAAGAACGGAGTAAACCGGCTGGCCAGCACAATCAGTGAACCAAAGGGCTCAACCGCCATCAGTTTCTGGGCAAAGTCGGAGGCAAAGATAGTGGCCGTCGCGCCGATGGCAGACACCATCAGCAGCGGCCCCACCATAATCACACTCAGATAGTTACTGAAACGCTGGGCCATGGAACGCATTTCCGGCACCCGCCAGATCATGTTGAACGAGCGCTCGATTTTCTGGACCAGGGAAATCACGGTATACACCAGCAGCGCCAGGCCCAGCGAACCCAGAACACCCACTTTTATGTTGTCCACAAAGCCCAGAATACGCTCAGCCACCTCCACACCCTGAGGGCCCATGGGCTGGAAGAACTGGTACAGGAAGGGTTCCATGCGCTGATGCACACCCAGCGCCTTGAGCACGGAAAAGCTCAGCGCCAGCAGCGGCACAATACTCAGCAGCGTGGTGTACACCAGGCTCATGGCGTGAAGCGTCAGGTTGCCGCTGATAATATCCCGCACCAGCGCGTAGGCGGTCCGTCCGGTTTTGTACAGCCAGGTCCATGGCCAGTGTTGCGGTGGATTGGGGTTGGCGAGAATCCAGGTTTCCGCATTCTGAAGCCGTTCTTTGAATTGGAATGAAGCCACACAACGTCCTGTTTGCCAGTGTTTTGTACAGATTATCAGTCAGATACCAAATCACAACAAAGTATGGCGCATTGTGTGGCTTTTACTAGCGGTTTCGGCTCAGTATCGGAATTGGCTGATATTCCCGCTCAAGACCTCGCTCAGGGTCGCCAGGGAATCGGTCATGCTTCCCGTATTGCGGGCATTGTCGGAAATATCCTCAATTTGGCTTTTGAGATTGATCAGGTTTTCATCGATCTTACTGACGGCATCGCTCTGCTCCGATGCAGCCTGGGCCACCTGCTGGTTAAGCAGGCGCATCTCTTCCGCCTTTTCGTCGATCAGCCCAAGGCTCTCGCTGCACTGCTGAATGCGCTGGACCGTTGCACGGCTCTCCTCCTGCCCGGCCTTTACCGCCTCCACGGCGTCACGAGCCTGGGCCTGAAGTGACGACACCAGGTCGTCAATCTGGCCGGTGGAATTGGCGGTCTGACTCGCCAGGCCCCGCACTTCGTCAGCCACAATGGCAAATCCCCGCCCCATTTCGCCGGCCCGGGCCGCTTCGATCGCAGCATTCAGCGCCAGCAGGTTGGTTTTCTCGGAGATTCCCCGGATCACATCCACGACCTGGCCGATAGACTGGCTCTGGCGGGCCAGCCCGGCAATGGTTTCGGCCACGGCTTCCACTCGCGTGTCCAGCCGTGCCATGGCAGCAACCGCTTCGCTCGCCGACTGGCCGCCACTGTGGGTCAGTCCACCCACCTCATCGGCAAGGCGAGCCGCATGATTGGCACTGGTACGAACTTCCTCTGCCGTGGCGGTGACTTCGTTGGCTGCCGTGGCCACCAGGCTGGTTTCCTCATGCTGACGCCCCACCTGGTCGGCTAGGCTCTGGCTGCTCTCCCGGCCACGGGCCGCCATATTTCCCAGTTCGCTGGTAGACGTGGCCACTTGACCAATCAAGCCACCGAATCGAGCCAGCATCTGGTCAAACGCGCGCGTAATCACGCTCAGTTCATCGTTTTTGCGGTATTCCAGGCTGCCACGCAGGTCATTGTCGGCCTGTATTTCCTCAATGCGTTGTCCCAGCCTGCGAACCGGTTTTAGCAGGGAGCGCAGGAACAGCGTGCCCAGCAACAGGGCCGAGATGACAAGCACGCCAGCCATTGCCAGGCTGACGGTTCCGGCCTGATCGATTTCACGTCGGATAGCGCCACCGCTCAGGGCGACCTGGTCACTGGCCTGCCTCACAGTCTCCACCGCGTCCAGCACACCCTCGGTGAGCACCGTCTCGCGTTGCTGGTACCCGCTTCGGATATCGTTAAGACGAGCGGTGAGACTGACCGCTTGCTCTCGCGCGGCCTCCGCCATCGAGCGCCCCATCAGCATCATGGATTTCTCAAAGAACTCGAACATTTTCTCGCCAAGCGTGCGGTACTGCTCCACGGTTTCCGTCATTTCCGCGATCTTCGCCTGCAGGCTGCTATCGGCAGCAGCCATGGCGGTCAGCTCGCCCACCAACTGTTCAGAGGCAGCCTGGGCTTTCTCCAGAGACTCCATGTCCGCATTCAGGGCGGCGTGGAAATACCAGTACTGCATCGCTCCCATATGCTGCTGGGCGACGGTAACACGTTCCGACAGCTTGCCCAGCGCCCGTTGCTGGTCAATCAGGTCGGACTGCTCATCAATAGCGACTGTTTGGCCGGCAATGCCGCGAGCCTGCCGGTCAACGCTGTCGCCAATGCCGGCGATCCGCTGATGAACCAGGGCCGACGACGCAACGGACAGTCCGATCAGGAGGGTAAATAACAGGATTACCCGGGAACGGATGGTCAACTCAAATCGGGGGAATGCCATAGCAAGCTCACTCAGTTCGTCACGTAATGCCGGCGTGTCCAGCCCCGCATGTCGTCCAGGCGCTGCAACCGGGTAGCAGCATTGGTCAGCGTGGGCCGAATTGGCGCGTCTTCCGTCAGCATGCTGGTAAAGCGATGGGTCATCAGATCCCAGAACCGTTTCATTTCGGGGATGTTAGGCATGATCTCTCCCTTACGCGCGGAGCGGAAGGTGTGATCTATGAACGGGTCTGCACTCAGGCTTTCTACAACATCAAGATGGGCCACGGCGCCCAGGGGTTTATCGCTGTTGACCGCATGGAGTCCGTCTTCTGTCAGCAGGTAGTCTTCCAGAAACTGGCGGGCGATCTCCTTGTTGGTGGATACCGCGCTGATACCAGCCGCCAACACACCCACAAACGGCCGCCCCGGTGAACCGTCTACCGTAGGGACATCAGCGATACCTACCCTGATACCCGTATCCCGCAACTCACTCCAGGCCCAGGGACCGTTTATAATCATCGCCACCTCGCCTGCCTTGAACCCATTCATCATGGAACCATAATCCTCGCCCTGATTCAGCACCCCTTGCTCAAGCAACATGCGGATTCCGGCCACGGCTTCGATCGCGCCATCGGTCGCTACGCCCACATCACTCAGGTCGTAAACAAAGTCCCTGGTGCCAAAACTGTAGCCACCAGAACCGGCAAAGATTGGCCAGGAGAAGTACACATTCAGATAATCCCAGGCAATGGCACGGCCCCCCCGGGCACGCAGCTCACGATCCAGCTCAGCAACCTCCGCCAGCGTGTTCGGTGGTGTACTGACCAGATCCTTGTTGTACAACAAGCTGACCACCTCCATGGCAATGGGATAGCCATAGACCCGTTCGCCAACAGAGACCGACTGCCAGGCGAACGGCGCAATAACCTCTCGCACATGGGGAGAGGGAACGACGGGCTCCAAATGACCTTCGTTGATCCAGCTACCAAAACGGTCATGGGGCCAGATAATGATGTCCGGGGCCCGTGCCGTGAACCCATAGTGATCGTAGAGAGTGGTCAGATCTTCGGGAGTCTCTACAGTGACAGGAATGCCAGTTTCCTGCTCAAACCGTCTACCCACCTCCGCAAGGCCATTAAAGCCCTTGTCGGCATTTATCCAGATGAGCAACTCGCCACGTTCAAAGGCAGAAGCCAGAGGTGAAAACACACTGAAAGACAGCAGAACAGCCAGAATGGTTCGGATCATTGCATGTTGCCCTTTTCTTGTTATTCGGCGTTCCGAACATGTAAGCAAAGAGCGTCAATGATCACGTCATACCACGGCCAACTTTTCGGGGCGTAGGCCAGGGGCGTATCGCTATCCCCCTGGCGAAGTCGAGCAATTCTCAGGCACCCGATGCCAGATTCCGCGCCGTAATCTCAACAATCCGTTGTCTGGCCTCGCGGCTGGCCCAGGCCGAGTGCGGGGTGAGAATCAGGTTGGGAATAGCGTCTGCCAGCAGAGGGTTGCCATTGCGGGGAGGCTCTTCGGTCAGCACATCAAAGCCCGCGCCGGCAATATCACCATTCCGCAAGGCATCAGCCAACGCCGATTCATCGACCAAGCCACCCCGGCTGGTGTTGATCAGCAGTGCCGAAGACTTCATTAAACCCAGTTCCCGGGCACCAATCATGTTGCGGGTTTCTTCTTTCAGCAGGCAGTGCAGTGATAGCACATCAGCCTGCATCAACAGGTCATCCAGCGGAACTCGAGGATAGCCGTCCACTTCTCCGGGCTCTTGGCCGGGCCGGCAGCCAAGCACGATGTTCATGCCAAACGCTTTGGCCCGTTCCGCGACACCCTGGCCCAGATCGCCGTAGCCGACAATGCCCAGCGTTTTGCCTTCCAGCTCCATAATCGGGTAGTCCATCAGGCAGAACATATCGCTTTTGGCCCACTGGCCATTGCGGGCATCCCGGTTGTAATCCAGCAGCCGGGTGGCCAGTGTCAGGATGAGTGCCATGGTGTGCTGGGCAACGGTGGAACGGCCATAATTGGTGACGTTCATTACCTTGATGTCGTGGGCCTTGGCCGCCTCCAGATCGATGTTATTGAGGCCAGTTGCCACCACCGCGATGGTTTTCAGTTCCGGGCAGGCTTCAAAATGTTCGCGGTTCAGCACCACCTTGTTCACCAGCACCGTATCAAAGCCCCGAATCCGTTGAATCACCTGATCCGGCTTGGTGCGCGGGTGGCAGGTCAGTCCGCCGGTGATGTTTTCAATGGGGCTCAGATCCACATCCTCACCCAGTGTTGCAGCATCCAGAAAAACGGCTTTCATACTTTTCTCCTGACTCATCGACCCCACAGATTAAGGTAGACTGAAGAAAACGATCAATCTCCGGGAGGCTACCCATGGAACACGAATTCTGGCACGAACGCTGGGCAAAAGACCAAATCGGCTTTCACGAGGGCTCGGTGAACCAATATCTGCACGATCACTGGCCGGAACTGGCTGGCCAGGGCACCGACGCTGTGTTTGTGCCCCTGTGTGGCAAAGCCCAGGATATGTGGTGGCTGCACGACCGGGGCCATCCGGTCATTGGCGTGGAATTGAGCAGCATTGCCTGCAAAGACTTTTTCGAAGAAGCACAGGAAAAAGCCCAGGTGCAGCCGGGCGAACCTTTCACGGTATTCCGCCACCATGAACTGCAACTCTGGTGCGGTGACTTTTTCCAGCTTGCACCGGACGACCTGAAGCACACCCGGCTGGTGTATGACCGAGCGGCGCTGATTGCCCTGCCCCCGGCCATGCGCAAGGGTTACGTGGATCACCTGACTGCAGTCATCCCCGATGACACACGCATCCTACTGATTACCCTCGACTACGACAGTACAGAAATGCAGGGCCCGCCGTTTAACGTGAGCGATCAGGAAGTGTTTGAGCTTTACGGCGAAGATTACGACATCAACCACGTGGTCAAACGAGACATGGCCCGTGACAACCCCTTCGCCAAACGCAAAGGCCTGCGCAACGGCGCATCAGAGAGTGTCTTCATTCTACGGAAAAAATAATCTCTCCGGCGGGGCCCGCCAGGCTCCGCCGCCTAACACAATTTAATGAACCTAAATCGCCCGCCGACTGTCCAAGCCTTAGAGTCTGAACTAAGCTCAAAATTAAGCAGGCCGGATGCAACCGGTTAACGTATACCTGCTCAGAAACATCCCAATTTAACCAGCAACCAGATACACCGCCGGGAAAGGCGGCGAGAGATCAACGGGGAACGTGTGTGATTTTATAACAGGTAAGAGTCAGCGAGGGGCTATCTATGAGCATTCTGCAGCACTTCAAGAACCGGTATGACCAGTTTCAGGAAGAGGAGTATTCTCTTGAAGAATACCTGGAGATCTGCAAACAAGACCCAACAGCGTACGCCACCGCCGCCGAGCGCATGCTGATTGCTATCGGCGAACCCGAACTGATCGACACCTCCCGTGACCCCCGCCTGTCACGCATCTTTTCCAATAAGGTCATCAAACGTTACCCGGAATTCGACGAGTTCTACGGCATGGAAGACGCCGTGGAAAACATCGTGTCTTTCTTCCGCCATGCGGCTCAGGGCCTGGAAGAAAAGAAACAGATTCTCTATTTGCTTGGCCCGGTCGGCGGTGGTAAATCCTCACTCGCTGAAAAGCTCAAGGCGCTGATGCAGAAGGTGCCCTTTTACGCCATCAAGGGTTCACCGGTGAATGAAAGCCCGCTGGGGCTGTTCGATCCGGCCGAAGACGCGCCGATTCTGGAAGAAGAATACGGCATTCCCAACCGCTACCTGAAAAACATCATGTCGCCCTGGGCGGTCAAGCGTTTGCACGAATTCGGCGGCGATATCAGCCAGTTCCGGGTAGTAAAACGCTACCCCTCGGTGCTGGATCAGATCGGTGTGTCGAAAACCGAACCCGGCGACGACAACAACCAGGACATCTCCGCCCTGGTGGGCAAGGTGAACATCCGGATGCTGGAGGACTTCTCCCAGGACGACCCGGACGCCTACAGCTTCAGTGGTGGCCTGTGTAAAGCCAACCAGGGCCTGCTGGAATTCGTCGAGATGTTCAAGGCGCCGATCAAGGTTCTGCACCCCTTGCTAACCGCCACCCAGGAAGGCAACTACAACACTACCGAAGGCATGGGCTCAGTGCCCTTCGACGGGGTGATTCTTGCCCACTCCAACGAGTCGGAGTGGCAGACCTTCCGCAACAACAAGCACAACGAAGCCTTCCTTGACCGGGTCTACATCGTCAAGGTGCCCTACTGCGTGCGGATCACCGAAGAAATCGAAATCTACCGCAAGCTGCTCAAGAACAGCTCCCTGACCGGCGCCCCCTGCGCGCCGGACACCCTGGATATGCTGGCCCAGTTCTCGGTGCTGTCGCGCATCAAGGAACCGGAGAACTCCAGCATCTTCTCGAAAATGAAGGTCTATGACGGCCAGAACATCAAGGACACCGACCCCAAGGCCAAATCCATCCAGGAATACCGGGATGCCGCCGGGGTGATGGAGGGCATGGACGGCCTGTCGACCCGTTTCGCGTTCAAGATTTTGTCCAAGGTGTTCAACTTCGACACCACCGAAATCGCCGCCAACCCGGTGCATCTGCTGTATGTGCTGGAAAAGCAGATTGAGCAGGAACAGTTCCAGACCGAAATCCAGGAGCGCTACCTGCGGTTCATCAAGGAATACCTGGCCCCGCACTATGTGCAGTTCATTGGCAAGGAAATTCAGACCGCCTATCTGGAGAGCTACAGCGAATACGGCCAGAACCTGTTCGATCGCTACGTAACCTATGCCGACTTCTGGATTCAGGATCAGGAATACCGGGATCCGGAAACCGGTGAGATCCTTGACCGTTCGTCCATCAACGACGAGCTGGAGAAGATCGAGAAACCTGCGGGCATCTCCAACCCGAAAGACTTCCGCAACGAGGTGGTCAACTTCGTGTTGCGGGCCCGGGCCAACAACGGAGGCAAGAATCCCTCCTGGCTCAGCTATGAAAAGCTGCGCAGTGTCATCGAGAAGAAGATGTTCTCGAACACCGAAGATCTGCTGCCGGTGATTTCCTTCAACCCGAAAGCCAGCCAGGAAGATCAGAAGAAGCACAAGCAATTTGTGGAACGCATGGTTGACCGTGGGTACACCGAGAAACAGGTGCGCTTGCTTGCCGAATGGTATCTGCGCGTCCGGAAGTCCCACTAACGGCCAGCAGGAGCAGTTCTATGGGTATGACCCACATTGTTGACCGGCGCCTGAACGGCAAGAACAAGAGCGCAGTGAACCGGGAACGGTTCCTGCGCCGGTACCGGCACCACATCAAGAAAGCGGTGTCGGATGCCGTACAGAAGCGTTCCATTACCGATATCGAGCGGGGCGAGAAAGTCAGCATTCCGACCCGCGACATTGAAGAACCTGTTTTCCACCATGGCCAGGGCGGCCGGCAGGAAGTGGTGCATCCCGGCAATCAGGAATGGGTGGCCGGAGACACCATCCCCAAACCCGAGGGCGGAGGCGGGCAAGGCCAGGGCCAGGGCAAAGCCAGCCCCGACGGCGAAGGCATGGACGAATTCGCTTTCCAAATCACCCAGGAAGAATTTCTGGATTTCCTGTTTGACGATCTGGAATTGCCCAACCTGGCCCGCAAAAAGCTCAAGGACACCGAAGCGTTCAGTTACGTGCGCTCCGGCTTCACCACCCAAGGCGTGCCCGCCAAGTTAGATGTGGTGCGTTCGTTAAGGGGGGCCCATGCCCGACGCCTGGGCCTGGGCGGCGCCCGCAAGAAGAAAATCCGGGATCTGGAAGCCCAGCTGGCCGCGCTGAAATCGGCACCGGAGGAACTGGATCTGGCCTTCAGCCACGCTGACCAGATCAGGGTACTTGAGGAGGAGATCGCCCGCCTGAAAGCCAACGTGCGGCGCATTCCGTTTATTGATGAAATCGACCTGCGCTACCGGCAGCACCTGAAGCAGCCCAAACCGGCCACCAGTGCGGTGATGTTCTGCCTGATGGACGTATCCGGCTCAATGACCCAGATGCACAAGGACATCGCCAAGCGCTTCTTTATCCTGCTGTACCTGTTCCTGAAGAAGAACTACAAGAAAATCGACGTGGTGTTTATCCGGCACCACACCAGCGCCAAGGAAGTCGATGAAGAAGAGTTCTTCTACAGCCGGGAAACCGGGGGCACCATCGTGTCCAGCGCCCTGAAACTGATGAACAAGATCATCCAGTCCCGTTACTCACCGGCAGAATGGAACATCTACGCCGCCCAGGCGTCGGACGGGGACAACTGGAATGACGATTCACCCATCTGCAGCAAATTGTTGTCTGAGCGCATATTGCCCCAGGTGCAATACTACTCCTACATCGAGATCACACCTCAGGATCACCAGATGCTGTGGTACGAATACGAAAAAATTATGGAGCAGTATCCCCAGAGTTTCGCCATGCAACAGATCGCCGACCCCAGGGATATTTATCCGGTTTTCCGCCAGTTGTTTGAGAGGAAAGCGGCATGAGCAGCCTGATTGATCGCCCAAACGCACCGGAGAGCGAACAGCCCAGGGCAGGATCGCCCATTTCCACCAGCTCGGAGTGGACTTTCGATCTGATTCGCCAATACGACGAGGAAATCGCCAAGTGTGCAGCCGAGTTTGGCCTGGACACCTACCCCAACCAAGTGGAGGTGATCACCGCCGAACAGATGATGGACGCCTACAGTTCAGTGGGCATGCCAGTGGGCTACCATCACTGGTCGTTCGGCAAGCAGTTCCTGCAAACTGCCAAGGGCTATCAGCGCGGGCAGATGGGCCTGGCCTATGAAATCGTCATCAACTCCAACCCCTGTATCGCCTACCTGATGGAGGAAAACACGCTGCCGATGCAGGCGCTGGTGATTGCCCATGCCAGCTATGGCCACAACTCCTTCTTCAAGGGCAACTACCTGTTCCGCACCTGGACCGACGCCAGTGCCATCATTGATTACCTGGTCTTTGCCCGGCATTACGTGTCTGAATGCGAGGAGCGTTACGGCGTGGATGCCGTAGAGGAAATTCTGGATTCCTGCCACGCGTTGATGAACTACGGTGTCGACCGGTACAAACGCCCCTCCCCGATCTCAGCCGCCGAAGAGCGTCGCCGCCAGAAAGAGCGGGAGGAATATGAGCAGCGGCGCATTAACGATTTGTGGCGCACCATTCCCAAAGCCAACGAAGATGACGACCCGGTGCGGCGCAAGACCCGTTTTCCCGCAGAACCACAGGAAAACCTGCTGTATTTCATCGAAAAGAACGCTCCATTGCTGGAAACCTGGCAGCGGGAACTGATCCGGATTGTACGCAAACTGGCCCAGTACTTTTACCCCCAGCGCCAGACCCAGGTGATGAACGAGGGCTGGGCCACCTTCTGGCACTACACCCTGCTGCACCGGATGTATGACAAGGGCCTGGTGAACGACGGCTTCATGCTGGAATTCCTGCAAAGCCACTCGGCGGTGGTGTATCAGCCACCGTTCAACAGCCCCTGGTATTCGGGCATCAACCCCTACACGCTGGGCTTTTCGATCTTCACTGATCTGCGCCGGCTTAGCGAAAACCCCACCGATGAAGACCGGGAGTGGTTCCCCGATATGGCGGGCAAAGACTGGCTCGAAAACCTCCACTTCGCCATGCGCAACTTCAAGGATGAGAGTTTCATCCAGCAGTTCCTGTCGCCCAAGGTGATGCGGGATTTGCGGCTGTTTGCCATTGAAAACGACGACCAGGAAGATCATTACAAAGTCACCGCTATTCACGATGAACCGGGCTACCGCACCCTCCGGGAAAAACTGGCCCGCCAGTACAACCTGAGTTATCGCGAGCCTAATATTCAAATCTACAGCGTGGATGTTCGGGGAGACCGCTCTCTGACCTTGCGCCACATTCCGGTAGACCGCGTGCCTCTGGGCAAGGAAACCGACGAAGTGCTTCGCCACGCACATCGGCTCTGGGGCTTTGATGTGCATCTGGAGAGTGTGGATGAAGGTGTTGTGGTGGCGGAGCATCATTGCCCGCAAGGAACAGACGACGAGCATTAATCCTTACATACCGTTACAGCCCGGCCAACACCAGATCGAAACGGCGAATCTGTGCCGAATGTCAAATTCGCACTTTTGTTTGATCGTTCGCCGTGCCGGTTCGCCGTATACTTGCAGCTAACAATCAATGAATAAATAAATAACGAAAACTGGCGGAGAACGATAAGGAATGAAACGTCTAGGAACACTGGATGCATCCTGGCTGGCGGTAGAATCCGAAGACACCCCGATGCACGTGGGAACCCTGCAGATTTTCTCCCTGCCGGAGGGCGCACCCGATACCTTCCTGCGGGATATGGTCAGCCGAATGAAAGAGGCCGGAGATGTGGCACCGCCCTGGGGTTGCAAACTGGTCTGGCCGGGTTTTCTGGCGCGTGTGGTAGCCCCCTTCTGGAAGATCGACAAGAACATCGATCTGGATTACCACGTTCGCCACTCTGCACTGCCTCGCCCGGGTGGCGAACGGGAGTTGGGTATTCTGGTTTCCCGGCTGCATTCTCACCCGCTGGATTTTTCCCGGCCACTGTGGGAATGCCACGTAATTGAGGGGCTGGAGAACAACCGCTTTGGCCTGTACACCAAAATGCATCACTCGATGATTGATGGCATCAGCGGTGTGCGCCTGATGCAGCGGGTACTGACCACAGATCCGGATCGGCGCAATATGGCACCGCCCTGGACCGTACGCCCGCAGCAGCGGCGGGCCACTAAAACCGACAAAGAAGCAAGCGTTCCTGCCGCGATTTCCCAGGCTATGGATGCCCTGAAATTGCAGGCCGATATGGCACCCCGGTTGTGGCAGGCCGGGAATCGCCTGGTACATTCCGCCCGGCATCCGGAAGATGGCCTGACCGCACCCTTTACGGGCCCGGTTTCACTGCTGAACCACCGGGTAACCGGACAACGCCGGTTTGCCACCCAGCATTACCCCCTTGATAAGCTCAAGACACTTGCCCACGAATCCGGTGCATCGCTGAATGACCTTGTGTTGTATCTGTGCGGCAGTGCGCTTCGCCGGTTTTTACTGGAACAGGGCAACCTGCCTGAGGCACCACTGACGGCAGGCATTCCGGTAAACATTCGCCCGGCCGACGATCAGGGCACGGGTACCCAGATCAGTTTCATGATTGCCTCACTGGCCACCGACGAAGCAGAACCGCTGAACCGACTACAACAGATCAAAACCTCCACCCGTCGGGCTAAGGAACATCTGCAGAAGTTACCCCGTAGCGCCCTGACCCAGTACACCATGCTGCTGATGTCACCCTATATTCTACAGCTGCTGTCCGGGCTTGGTGGGCGCATGCGGCCGGTGTTCAACGTGACGATTTCCAACGTGCCCGGGCCGGAGCGAACGCTCTACTACGAAGGAGCAAAGCTGGAAGCAATGTATCCGGTATCTCTGATCGCCCACGGTGGCGCCCTGAACATCACCTGTCTGAGCTACGCCGGGTCTCTGAACTTTGGCTTTACCGGTTGTCGGGATACCCTCCCGAGCATGCAGAAACTGGCGGTATATACCGGTGAGGCCCTGGATGAACTGGAGGCGGCCATTCTGCCTCCGAAAAAAAGAAAGTCTGCGGAGAAAGCGAAGAAGTAGCCTGCCTCAGGCAATCTGAAGCAGGCGAAGCAGCTGGGGCCGGTGCTGATCATTGATCACATCGGCCAGGGTGTATTTATCCAGCACCTCAAGGAAGGCTTTCAACGCTTCCCCGAACATGGACTTAAGCCCGCACACCGGCGTAATTTTGCAGCTATTCTTCGCTGAGAAACACTCAACGATACTGAAGTCCTGTTCGGTTTCCCGCACCAGCACCCCCACGTTGATGTCTTCCGGCGCCAGATGCAGGCGCATCCCGCCTTTCTTGCCCCGTACCGTTTCGATGTAACCTTTCTTGTTCAGCTGGTGTACCACCTTCATCAGATGGTTTTTCGAAATCTCATAGCTGTCGGCAATTTCCTGGATAGTGGCCAGACGATCACCCTGGGTTGCCAGATAGATCAGCACTCGAAACGAGTAATCGGTATAACGGGTGATATGCATTCAAAACTCCAACAAAACAGGCCGACTCAGTAGGAGGCCCTGCTCAGAATATAGACGGCGACGGCGGCCATACACAGGCCCGACGTGGCCAGAACAAAAACCGGAAACCCGAGCCATGCTAGCAGCAGCCAACTGATCAACATCATGCTGCAGGAAAGCACCTTGGCTTTGCGCGGTATGGCTCTGCGCAAACGCCATTCTTCGATTGCTGGCCCGAACGTGGGGTGGCCCTCAAGCCAGGCGGCAAACGCAGGTGACCCTTTGCTGGCAAAAAATGCTGCCAGAATAACAAAGGGCGTGGTTGGCAACAGCGGAAGCACTACCCCTACAGCCGCAATCGCGACACTGATATACGCCAGAATCCGAAAACCGGTTCTGCCTGGCTGCACGGCCATGGCTCCCGCCTCATCGTTGTTCACGTCAACAACTATTTTAGCGCGATTCAGTGTACAGGTCTCCCCAACCGGCTAAGGAAAGCAAGGCGGGCAACATAGGCGATCTTGATACCGACGGCAAACAGCAAGGTGCCCATGTGGGCGAAAATCTGCAACACCATGGGCAGCCTGGCCGCCAGCGGGTATGCCAAGGCCACCGTAATCACCAACCCCAGCATACTCAGTAGTACCCCGGTGTTGGCCCGGAACAACCATTTCTCGTAAGTTTCCATCATTGTCTCCCCCGGCCAATTGGCCGATTCTGCTAAGGCGTATCTCACGTTTACTTCCTTCTCTTTTTAACATATATCCCATATAAATGTTATAGAGGAAATCGGCCATGACTGCAAACAACACAGGAATACTCCCCGAGGGGTATCGGAATCCGCTGAACGGTTTGCCATACTTGGGGTACACTGATGTAGAAAGATTGAACAGGATATGGCGTCCATGCCCCAGAATCGACTGACAGACCGCTTTGGCCGCACGGTGAATTATGTTCGCCTGTCGGTGACTGACCGTTGCGATTTCCGGTGCGTGTACTGCATGGCCGAGGACATGACCTTCCTGCCCCGCCAGCAGGTGCTGACGCTTGAAGAAATCGCCCGGGTGGCCCGCAACTTTGTCACTCTGGGCACCGAGAAGATCCGCCTTACCGGTGGTGAGCCGCTGGTGCGCAAGGACATCCTCGAACTGGTGCGCGAGATCGGCAGTTTCGGGCTCCGGGACTTCGCCATGACCACCAACGGCAGCCAGTTGCCCATCATGGCCGAAGAGCTTCGCCGTGGCGGCCTGCATCGTTTGAATATCAGCCTCGATTCCCTGGACGCCGACAAGTTCCGTACGATCACCCGCACCGGCAAACTCAGCCAGGTGCTTGATGGCATCGACGCCGCCAAAGCGGCCGGGTTTCGGGGCATCAAGCTGAACGCAGTGGTGATGAAGGGGCGTAACGACGAAGAAGTGCCGGAGCTGGTCGAGTTTGCCCGGCGCAAAGAAGTCGACATTACCTTTATCGAAGAAATGCCGCTGGGTGAGATTTCAGAACACGACCGGGGCTTGGCTCTTTGTACCAGCGATGAAGTCCGGGATATTATCCGCCAGCACCATGAGCTGCTGCCCGCCACAGAAGACTCCGGTGGCCCGGCGCGGTACTACCGGATGCCAGGCAGCAAGACACGGGTGGGCTTTATCTCCCCTCATTCCCACAACTTCTGCGCCACCTGCAACCGCGTGAGGGTAACGGTTGAAGGGCGATTGCTTCTGTGCCTGGGCAATGAGCACTCGGTTGATCTTCGGCGGGTTCTTCGGAGCCACCCGGAATCCGATGACAAATTACAGGAAGCCATTATCAAAGCCATGGATCTGAAGCCGGAGAAACACCATTTCTCCAGTAATGGCGATGTGCAGATTCTGCGTTTTATGAACATGACGGGCGGCTGACCCGCCGGTTTATAACCTTCTCTTCCTGCCCGGACGGAGCCTCTGTCGATTCCGGGCCTGCATGCTAACTCGCCAGCAAGCCCGTTCAAGCGCCGTCTGTTAATGCCCCATGTCGTGATCCTGGTGCACGCTCTGCTCCTGCATTGCTCCGTGGTCACCATGCATATCATGTTCACCCGACTGGCCGTCGCCATCGTGCATACCGCTCATGTCGTGCATGGCCATGCCCGCACTCAGGTGGTCTATGGTGATATCGGCAAACGCCAGTACCTCACCACCATGCTCTGCGGCGAAAGTGTCCGCCTCTTCGCGGGTGGCAAAGCTGGCCAGAGTCGGGCCCATGGCGCCCTGCCGTTCAGAATTGGCAACATAGAAAGCCTCTCGGGCGTTGATCAGCTGAGTGTCATCAGGGCTGGCCCACTCCGCCTGGGCCATATTGTGCACGTACAGGGTGTGATCCCTGTTCACATTTTCCGGCTGCAGGAACCAGGCAAACATGTCCTTGGTGGAGCAGAATTTGCGAACATCCTGCTCCCGCTCGGTAAATGCCTGGCCTTTTGGCCCCGGGAAGTTAGTGATCACCATCCCGCAAACATGGCATTCGTCACCGGATTCAAAATGCACTGGGTCCGGTGCCTTGGCCACCTGCTCTTCACTGCCGCTGCAACCCGCCAGCATAACCGCCGCCATACAGGCCAGAACCCACTGCAATACGAATTTAGACTTTCTCATGATCTCTCCGGTAACGTCAGATTTTTCGATTCTTGAATAACAGCAAGGCACCCGCCAATGGCAGAGCACACCAGACAATCAGGCCCAGCCAAAGGCCACCGGCACCGATGGGCAGATCCGCCCCAAGGCTCAGCACGCCGCTCAGCTGGGCGCTGTCGCCAAAGGCCACAATGTTCAGTAGCCGGTAGATATCTGTGGGGTTGAGCATCAACAGCCAGGGCAATAATTCCGGGTTCAATTTGCCTTCACTGGCAACCAGCGTGCCCAGCAGCACCAGGTCAAAAATCAGCACGAAGAAAAACCAGATGGCCAGAGCCAGGCCAGCGGCAACCGGTTTCTCGCTCACCCGCACGCTCACCAGATAGGCCAGAGCAATAAAGCCCCACCCCAGCAGCACTGTGGAGCCGATAAAACGCCCCATGGCCACCGCCAGGCTCGCTACTGCGACATCATCCACCAGCACCGCAATGGCAATAGCCGCCACGCCGAACCCGATCAGTGTGGCCAACGCCAAGGTAAGCCCATGGCCGAGAAACTTGCCCAGCAATAACTGGCTTTTGCTCAACGGGTAGGTCATCAGCAACAGTAATGTGCCGCCTTCCTCTTCACCGACAATGGCATCGTAGGCCAGCAGCAGAGCAATCAACGGAATCAGGAAGATCCCCAGGCTGGCCAGGCTGGCGATGGTAGCCGGTGTTGAGGCGTAGCCCACCTGGCCAGACGCCGCCGCACCAAACCAGGCAATCCCCAGAGCCAGGGTGGCAAACACCAGAGAGATAGCCACCAGCCAGCGGTTCCGCAGGCTGTCGCTCAGCTCTTTTCGGGCGATGGTCCAGATTGCGTTCATTGGCTACCTCCGCGATGCGCCAGGCCACCCGACCCGATGAAGTGCACGTAAATGTCTTCCAGGCTGGGTTGATGAACCCCCAGATCCGCCAGCTCGCCGGACTGTATCAGGCTCTCGATCAAGGCCATTTTCTGCTGTGGCCGCACATCCACCAGTAACCGGCCATTCGAACTTTTCATCATCAGCCCGGCCCGCTGGTCGGCCCGGTCAATCGCCATTTCCAGAGCCGCCACGCCATTGGCGGGCTGCAAGGTCAGGGTAACCGGCATATTGGCCTGCTTGCGCAGCGAGGGCAGATCACCCGCGGCTTTCAGAGCGCCGTCGGTGAGAATGGCGGCCCTGTCAATGTAGGGCTCTACTCCCGGCAACACGTGAGAACACAGCACAATCCCCGTGCCGTCATCGCGAAGGTCGCGCAACAACCGGTACAGATCCGCCGTGGCCACCGGATCCAGGCCCACCGTGGGCTCGTCCAGCATCAACAGCTTCGGCTTGCCCAGCAGCGCCTGAGCCAGCCCCAGCCGCTGGCGCATGCCTTTGGAATAGGTTTTGGTGCGGGACTCCATGGCATCCCCCAGCCCCACCTGTTCCAGCAGTGCAGGCACCTGGGCCAGTGGCGCGCCCTTGAGACGGGCAAAATGGCTGAGTATCTCCCGCCCGGTCAGCTGCGGGTAGAACATGACGTTCTCCGGAAGGTAACCGATATGCTGGGTAATCTGCGGGTCTCCTGCCTCTCCCCCCAACACCGACACTTTGCCTTCCGTGGGCTTCATCAAACCCAGAATCAGCTTGATCGACGTTGTCTTGCCAGCACCGTTGTGGCCAAACAACCCCAGAATCTCCCCCGGCTCCAGCCGGAGATCAACACCATGCAGCACCGTTGCCTTGTCGTAACGGTGGCTGACATTATCCAGACGAAAACAGTTCATCGGGTCTCCGATTGCAGATGTTCAGGAACACGCATCAGGGGCCGGGGATCCTTCACCCCCGCAGATTTCACTACCGGAAAGGCATCCTGCACCCAGCGCAGGGTATCCACGGCCGGGCTGAACATCAGCACCTTGGCCTCCGGATACTTCCAAAGCAGGCGGTCCACGTTATCGTTGGGCTCGTAGGGCACATCCCCGAGGCCATCCTGATTGCGATCCCACCCCAGATAATCACTCCAGTAATTGCCCCGGCCATCCTCCGCCCAGCTCTGGGTGCGGGTGGCCACATACTTCACCTGCCGCTGATTTTCCACAAAGGCGTTGTTGAACACCCGGTTCTCTTCGGAACCGGCGGTCAGGTGAATGCCGATGTTGCTTTGGCCGAAATAGTTGCCCTCAAAGGTGTTGTACAGCGAGTTGTAAATGAACACCGCTTTACCCTCGGCACCGGAGATCACCACCCCGGCACTCTGGCCCTGGGAAACCCCGGTCACCACGTTATTGCGCAGTTCCGAATTGGTGATGAAGTTCATCAGAATGCCGTAGTTCTCGTCGTTCTCCGACCGATTATTAAAAACCTTCAGGTACTTGCTCTGCATCAGCGCATAACCGGTACGGGTGCCCCGGGTGACGTTGTTTTCCAGCAGGTTATGCATCGAGTACATGTAATGAATGCCGTAGCGCAGATCCGTCATCACGTTGCCACGGATGGTGTTGCGGTTGGCGGTTTCAATGTAAACCGCGTCGCGGGTCTGGCTGATGTCGTTGCCCTCAATCAGCGCCCCGGTGGTATTGAACAAGTGAATACCGTTACCCCGATCCTGCGACCGCAGGCTGACATCACCCCGAATATGGTTGTTGCTTACGGTCACATTGGGCGTTGCATCCAGCCAAACCCCGAATGCAGGCCCCTGCAACCGATTGTTGCTGACCACCGCACCCTCGGCCTCCCGGGCGACGAATATGCCCGCATCCAGCTGGTTCAGATCCTTGCCCCAGTTGCGTACCTGGCAACCGGTAAAGGTGACGTTTTCCGCAAGAATCTCCACCGCATTGCCCTGCCCGCCGCCATCAATCACCGTTTCCGGTGCGCAGGCCACAGTAATGCCCGGCACCCTGACAGCCAGCGGCGACAATGTTTCCGGGGGAAGCTGGAACGAAGAACCCGGCGCAAGAGCGTCCAGATCCTGTTGAAGATCCGCCGTGGCGGTCAGCGCAAACAGAGCGACTGACAGGGCCACTCCATAACGCAATGTGTGATACATCAATAGATCTCAAAGGTGTTAAAAAATACTCTACTTTACTTTGATCGCAGACTTGCTGCCTACGTTAGGGCAAATCGATGGGAGAAGCCTTTCCAAAACCTTGCGGAGCCAGGGATGGCGGAGCAGAGCGTACATGGATGTATCCACAGCGTGTTTTGGAAAGGCTTCTCCCAACGGTTTGCTTCACCAACGTTGCAAATCAGGGAGCCCCATAGGAGCTCCCTGATCCGCGCCTGTGCTATCAGGCCTTCTCAACCAGCATCCGGCCACCCATCTCCATGTGGAGTGCGTGGCAGAACCAGTTACAGTAGTACCAGTAGACACCCGGCTTACCGGCTGTAAAGGTCACAGAAGCGGTCTGCTGCGGGCTGATTTCCATGCTCACACCATGGTTCACCATACAGAAACCGTGGGTGACGTCCTCAACCATATCCAGGTTGGTTACGTACACCGTTACTTCGTCGCCTTCCTTCACCTTGAACTCGGTCATGCCAAATTGCGGCGCAACAGAGGTCATGTAAATACGAACTTTGTTGCCGTCGCGAACCACCTTGTTGTCGGTTTCCAGCGTTACACCATCCTTTTCGGCCTGGGCACGGGCAGAGGCAAAGTACGGATCCTGACGATCATAAATCTTCTTGGTCTTGATCTGGTCACGACGCACCAGAATACAGTCATGAGGCTCGGCGTAGGTCGGGCCATCGTGTACCAGTTTCATTTCCTCGCCGGAGATGTCGATCAGCTGATCGTTTTCCGGGTGGAGCGGGCCAACCGGCAGGAACCGGTCCTTGGAGAACTTGGACAGTACCACCAGCCACTTGCCATCGGCGTCCCGGGATTCGGTCAGAGAAGCATGGTTGTGGCCCGGCTGGTACTGCACATCCAGCTTCTGGCGAATGTAGTTCACCTTGTCGCCATTGTAATGCTTGATCGCATCGGCGATGTTCCACTTACACACCTGACTGTCGATAAACAGTGTGGTGTAGGCGTTGCCGCGGCCATCAAAGGTGGTGTGCAGCGGCCCAAGGCCCAATTCCGGCTCTGCTACAATGGTGTCGCGCAGCTCGATCTTGTCGTCGAACAAGTCATCCAGCTTGTCGATGGCAATGACAGAAACGGTCGGTGACAGCTTACCGTTGGCGATGAAGTACTTGCCATCCGGAGAGGTGTTCAAACCGTGCGGGTTCTTGGGCACCGGGATGTAACGGGTAAATTCAGACTTACCACGGCCATCCACTACCGGTACCTTGGAATCGCCGATGGTCTTGAACTTGCCAGCCTTCACCGCAGCCGCAATGCGCTCTACGTTGAACACAACCACCCAGTCGCGGTCATTGCGCATGGTGCCCGCCAGATCCAGGGCGCGCTCGGAGTTGTAACAGGTAGACGCCGCGTACTTGCCGGTGTAATCCGCATCGGTGTTGTCGAGGTTACCGTCTACAATCACCTGCCAGGCCACTTCCATGGTTTCCGCATCCAGTGCGCTGAACATGGTGTAGCTGTTTTCCAGGCTGAACTCCTTGCCGTCGTTCGGCTGGGGAATGACAAATTCCGCGTTACAGAACACGTAGTTGGTCTTGGGCACTTTCTGCAGACGCAGACCGTGAATCGCCTGAACGTTCGGAATGTGGGTAATCTTGTCCGTCTTCATGATGTCCAGACGGATACGGGCAACCCGGGTATTGGCCTTGTCGTTGATGAACAGATACTTGCCATCGTAACGGCCGTCGGTCATGGAAATATGCGGGTGGTGGCAGTCACCGTTCAGGTACTGCTGGTCGCCGCCCAGAATTTCCTTACTTTCGTTGGTGATACCCCAGCCCGTGGCGGAGTCGACGTTGAATACCGGAATACGCATCAGCTCACGCATGGAGGGTACGCCCAGAACCCGCACCTCACCCTGGTGACCACCACTCCAGAAGCCGTAGTACTCATCCAGCTCGCCCGGCGCAATGTGAGCCTTGTTACGCGCCTCTTCAGCGGCCGCTGCCCAGGCCTCACGGGACATCACCGATGTACCCAGGCCGGTAGCGCCAGCCACGCCAGCCAGGGCTGCAGCGCCCATAAAGCGACGACGGCTCAGGCCGCCCTCAGGCACTTGCGGCGTATCCTTGGTCAGATCATCTCTTTTTTTCATAGCATCCAACTCCGTTATTGGTTATGGCGGTTATCACTTCTCATTTTTTACCGGGGCCTTTCCGGCTCCTCGGGACAACAATCAATTTACCTGTACTACCGGAATCTCTTCCGGGTGGCCCGGCGCGTTATGGCCCCGGCGCTTGCCGCGTCGTTTCACGATCAGCGGCGGACACTTGTGATCATCGAAGTAGGTCATCTGGCAATCGAGGCAATAATGGCACTCCATGTAGTTGATCGTGCCGTCCGGGTGGATCGCTTGCACCTCGCATTCCTTATCGCACAGCCGGCAAGGGTTGCCGCATTCCTTGCGGCGTTTCAGCCAGTCGAATACCCGCAGCTTGGTGGGCAGAGCCAGGGCTGCACCCAGTGGACACAAGTAGCGGCAATACACCTTGCGGGTAAAGATATTCACCACCAGCAACAACACCGCATAGGTGACAAACGGCCAGCTGCGATCAAAATGCAGCGTGATGGAGGTCTTGAACGGCTCTACTTCCGCCAGCCGTTCGGCGGTGGCCATGGATTCCAGCGATACACCAAACAACACCAGCAGAATGATGTACTTGATGGCCCACAGTCGCTCGTGCCAGGCAAACGGCACGGTGTACTGAGGCACCTTGAGCTTGCGGGCGATTTCGTTGATCAGCTCCTGCAGCGCACCAAACGGGCACAACCAGCCGCAGTACACCGCCCGCCCCCAGAGCAACACGATGCCAGCCACCACGGCCCAGAGTACAAACATGATCGGGTCGATCAGGAAGGTCTCCCACTTGAACCCGCTGATCAGACTGTTCACAAAGGTGAGCACGTTCACAATCGACAACTGGCCCAGAGCATACCAGCCGATAAAGAACAGGGTGTAGGTCAGGAAGGCGTGACGAATCCAGCGGGTTACCTTGGGCTTCTTCACCAGCCAGTCCTGGAAGAAAAGAATAAACAGCAACACTGCAATGCCCAGCCCAAGCACCACCACCTGGAACTGTTTTTGATACCAAACCTGTACCCACAGGGGCTGAGTTTCAAGCCACTCCTCTTCGGTCAGCACCGGCTCGGGGCGGGTGTAGTAAGTGTCTGGCAACTGGTATTCCAGCGGGAACACCTGGAATTCGCTGTCCAGTGGCCCGGTCTGACGCTTGACGGTAAGCTCCAGCGTCCAGGGTGCGCCCGGGTCAAAGTTGTACTGTTGGCGCACAATGAAAATGGCCATTTCTGAGAACGACGGCATACCATCGGCGTAAACGTCACTCAGGCGGTAAAAGTCGAGATCCCGGAAGTTGAACGTGTCACCGAACTGGCGAATCTGCACCCGATCAAAGATACCGCCGCGCACATAGCCGGAACCTTTGAAGGAGTATTCCCCGTTGGCCATCACAGCAATAGCATGCTCACCTTCTTTCAGCTCAGACATCAGCCACTGGTACTGGCTTTCGCCCAACAGGTTGCGGCCGATGGTCGGTGCATCCAGGTAACCGGCATAAAGATCAATCAGGACGTCGCCCCGCTCATCCGCATCGGCGGTTCCGATGCCCTCGGCGGGGGTGCCAACGAAAGAGTCATCCACCTGGCCCTTGGTCAGTATCAGGCGGCGCACCGAGCCGTCGCCGGTCAGCTCTTGCCAGTTCTTTTGCTGAAACTGATCCATCCTGACATTGGCCATGGGCGGACGGGTATTTTCGCCACCTTCAATCAGGCCGATTTCCACACCCACGCGGTGGGCGGTACGCATGATGACTTCGTTGATCACCATCACGGTAACCGTAGCACCGGATAAGCCATCTACCGCCACCTTGCGTTCGGTGGAGGTTCCACCCACGGTAACCCGCTGATCCGCTTTCAGGCCGGTGTACTGGTCGGTGAAATCGTGCATCTTACTTTCGGGAATGCCCACCAGCAGGATGGGCTCATCGTGGTGAATCACCTTGGCACCCCGGATTTCACCATGGGTATCCAGAACCACCATGGCATTCAGGGGCTTTCCGGAGTAGGCAGGGGTCTGCACGAAATCCAGCGACTGGTAGGCGTAACCCTTCAGTTCGTCACCGGCATAAAGCTGCTGAATCGCGCGATTGCCTTCCAGCGGCTGCAGCTCCGTCACCTCGGGAAAGGCGTTTTCGATGACTTGTCGCCCGGCAACGGGTTGATAGGAAGACAAGGGTTCTGCCGCAACGGAGGCCGCAAGTCCCATAAAAAGCAAACAGATAACAGTACGTAACGCAGTAGACACGCCGGCCCCCATATACGATGAAGCAACAACTAGGGTGGTTCAATTGTGATGAAAGTCAAATACCTCTAAGAGGATATAGCGCGCGAGGCACACGCGCTTTGAGGTCAGTCAAGGCTGATGGCCTGGCCCTGACTATTCAGAGGAAGATAGTTGCCCAGGTGCCCCATGCGGATGCTCTCCACCATCATGGTCATGGGCTGCTGAGCTTCATCGCTGGAGGGCACGATCCCGCCCCGGCCGGACATGGCGGCAACAAACACCATATCCCAGTCCTGCCCGGTTTCCCGGGACTCTTCAACAAGCTGCTCAAAACGAGACACTTCCTCGGGCGTCTTGTCGACACAGATTACGGGTGTCAGCGCACCGCCTTCACCCCGTTCAAACGCGGCACGCTCTTCGGCTGAGGCATCGTCCGGCAGTTCTGCTTTGCAGAACACGAACAGAAAACGCTGAGGCTCAGGCTCTTCCCGACTGGCCTGCACAAGATCCTGATAACTGCTGATCATGACTATCCCCTGGACATCAAGGCTTTAAAAAGCGGGCCCGAAGGCCCGGCACGGTTTATTGGCTGATGGACATCAACCGTTGGGGGTCTGATATAAAGAGTTTGCTTCGGTTCACACGAATCAGATTATTGGATTTCAGGTCGGCGAGAATCCGTGAAAAGGTTTCGGGCTGCATGGCAAGGCGCGAGGCCACCAGGCATTTGGGCAGCGGCAATTCCACCTCACCGCCCTTTTCGGCACCTTCCGGCAGCAAATCGATCAGATAACGTATCAACCGGTCGCGGGCATTCTGCACGGTCATGATTTCAAGATCGTGGAAACGGGTAACCGCCCGCTTGGCATAATGGCTGAGGGCGGCCTGGGCGTATTCCGGGTGCTTATCGAGCAGATCCCGGTAGGCTTTCACCGGAATCATCAACACTTCACTGGATTTCAGGGCTTCGGCATAACAGGCGTACTGGGGGGGATCGGCGTAAATCATCACTTCCGCAAAGCAGTCGCCCGGTGCAATGCTGTCCAGGGTTCTGTCGACACCCGAGGAGTCCAGGCGATACAACCGCAACCGGCCAGAAATCACGAAAAAGAAGTGATGAGCTGGCATGTCCTGGCGGTAAAGCAACTGGTGGTGGCCCAGCCGCAGTCTTCGGGACTGCTGGATCAGGCTCTCCAGATCCTTGGCGCGCAGGCTCTGAAAAAGCGCATGACTGCGCAGGGCTTGCAGGCTGTCTTCTTCATCCAGTGGCTTGTTGATGGCTACCAGGACGGGTTTGGTGTAACGCTGTTCTGCGGCTTGTGTCATGGCCATGGGTGTATCCCCTGTGCATATTCATGCATTCCAAATCTTGATTTAATAGTAGAAGGATACAAATGAAAAATCGCTCCCCCGATGGGGGTATTCTTTCGGTTATTACTGAGTAATTGATCTAACTCAATTCACGGAAGGCTTGTCGAACCCATGCTCGCCAGGCTCAACAACCTTTTAAAACTCGGGGAAACCCTGCGGAAGCAACGGGCTGGCCTTATAAAGCACGCTGTGAGTGCCGCCGTGGCACCACGCGGTTTTGTGAGCACAACCCGTTGCTTTTACTGCATTAATGGTGAATCCGGCAGCTCCAGATCCACACCTTCCACGCCGGTGTCGGCGGCCAGAACCTGCAAATACTGGCGCAATGCCCGGCGGGTGACGCTTTCGCTCAGATACTGGCGAATCTGCGGTTTTACGTGTTCATAGGGCAACGGCTCACCATCGATCCGCTGATCAACCCGGACAATATGCCAGCCGTAGCGGCTTTCAATCAGCTCCGGGTTCAGGCCTTCCTGCAGCGTCAGCACGGGGCGCTCGAACTCCTCGACCGTCTGGCCCTTGCTGATCTGGCCAAGGCTACCGCCCTGATGGCGGGATTCGCAGGCCGAATACTGCTTGGCCATATCGTCAAACCTTGCACGGCCGTCGAGCAGGGCCGACAAAATCTGCCGTCCGGCGTCTTCCTGGCGAATCCGCTCTTCCACGTCGTCCGGGGCAGCGGCCAACAGAATGTGGCTGACGGCCATCAGGGTCGGGCTGCAGAACCGGCCCGGGTTGGCCGCGTAAAAGCGTTCGCAGTCCTGCTCGCTGGGGTCGGGAACGCCCAGTTCCATTTCCAGTACCCGGGCGATCCGCTGTTCTTCGTCGTCAATGCTGTCAAGGTTCAGGCGGCTGGCCTGCTGCAGCAACAACTCCCGGAGTACCAGGCTCTTGGCTGCGTTGTGCCAGGCATCGGCCAGCTCTTCGGCCGGGTGATGCTGCATTTCCCGGGCAATGTCGTCCTCGTGTATGAGGGTGTCGCCGACATACACGGGTGGAAACTGATTTCTGGGTTTACCGGCTTCGCCGGTGGGAATAAGTTGCATGGTATCAACCTCCGGAACTGTCATCGTTTCCCCCTCTCCCCCAACCCCTCTCCCGCAAGGGGAGAGGGGGGCCCTGACCTGCGAGAGTCGCAACACCTGTCTCTCTCCTACCGCAGAGAGGTGATCAATCATCACATCAGCGTTCAGGGTTTTGCCCCCTCTCTCTCAGGGGGGAGGGGAGCCCTGACCTGCGAGAGTCGCAACACCTGTCTCTCTCCTACCGAAGAGAGCCGATCAATCATCACCAACGCTCAGTGTTTTGCTCCCCTCTCCCCTTGCGGGAGAGGGGCCGGGGGAGAGGGGGAGGGAGCGTTTATCCTCAGGCCCGCTTACGGACCACCTGGTACTTACGCCCGAAGTATTCCACCGGCACGCTGAGCATATGCACCAGGCGGGTGAACGGGAAGAGCACGAAGATGGTCAACCCCAGGAAGATGTGGGTCTTGTAGATCCAGTGCACATCGGCGATGTATCCGGCGATGCTGGAGCCTTCCAGGGTAAACACGCCCTGCGCCCAGGCGGAGAACTTGAGCATGGTGCTGCCATCCAGGTGCCCGAGGGTGGGCAGAATGGTGAGCATGCCCAGTACCAGCTGAACCACCAGGATAATGATGATCATGTTATCGGCAAAGGTGCTGCTGGCCTGTACCCGGGGGTCGGTCATACGGCGCCAGGCAAGCATGCCGCCACCAATGATGGCCATGATGCCGGCAATACCACCCACCAGAATCGCCATCACCTGTTTCTGGCCCGGGGTGATAATCCACTCATAGGCCCAGTGCGGTGTAAGCAGGCCAACCAGGTGGCCAAAGAAGATCACCAGTACGCCCACGTGGAACAGTACCGAAGCCATCACCATGTTTTTCTTGCGCAGCATCTGGCTGGAATGCGCCTTCCAGGTGAACTGGCCATGGTCGTAACGTGCCCAGGTACCGACAAACAGCACAACCAGGGCGACATAAGGGTAGATGCCAAAAAGCAGTGTATTGATATAGGACATAATATTTCCTCCTGCGCCTCAGGCGCGCCCGGCCGGACGGGGCGTGGCGTCTGTCATCAGCTGGTCACTCAGGTGAATGGTCTGGGTTTGTTCCAGTTCGCGGCGGCGCTGGCCGACAACACCGCCGGTGCTGCAGGAGCTGCCCTGGTCGTCGACAAACTTCACCATTTCCTCTTCCCACACCTTGTCCAGGGCCTCTGGCGTATCGTCGCGCTCTTCCGAAGCGACAATCTGGGCCAGTTCCTGGCGGTCGGTCTTGCGGCCCGAGAGCACCAGCAAGGCATCCATCACCACGTGGTAGAAGCTTTCCCGCTGATACAAGCGCTCGCCCAACAGGCCAAGAATATGGTGGATATCCTCCAGCCAGTTACGGATCTCATCCCAGGGCCGGGTGGACAGGTATTCCAGGAACAGCGGCAGGTAATCCGGCAATTCCTTGGCATCAATTTCCAGGCCATTGGCGCGGTATTGTTCCATCAGATCCACCATCGCCTGGCCCCGATCCCGGGATTCGCCGTGCACGTGCTCGAACAACAGCAACGAGGTTGCACGCCCTTTGTCGAACAGCCCCACATAGCTTTCCTGCATATCCAGCAAGTCGGAGTCGCACAGCGTTTCCACGCAACGAAGCAACTGCTCCTTGTTCTGTCCGGGCAGCCGTGTGTCTTCCAGCACGGCGGCCACCAGTGCATCGCGGGACTGCTGCAGGTCTTCGGTGGGGTACTCGAGTACCCGCGCCAACACTTTCAGTAATTGCATGTCAGCCTCCTTAATCCTGCAGCTGTTTCGGGTCAACCTGCTTCACGGTCGCCAATTTGCTGACCATACTGGTGGTCTGCTTCTTGCCGCCGAACAGGCTGAACTCACTGTCGCCACCACTGCAGCCGTCGCCGAAGCTGAAGCCACAACCGCCGCGCTCACCGAAGGCGTCTGCATCCGGGAACGCTTCCTTGGCCAGCTCACGATGGCTGGTGGGAATCACAAAGCGATCTTCATAGTTGGCGATGGCCAGGTAACGGTACATTTCATCGGCCTGCTCTTTGGTCAGACCACACTCCTCGAGGGCGCGCAGGTCTTCCCTGCCCTCCACGGTTTCGGCGCGCTTGTACAAACGCATGGCCATGATCCGCTTGAGGGCGAGAACGATGGGTTTTTCGTCACCGGCAGTCAGCAGGTTCGCCAGATACTTCACCGGAATCCGCAGGCTTTCGATCTTCGGCAGTACGCCGTCGAACTCCACCTTGCCGGCTTCCGCCGCCGATTGGATCGGGCTCAGGGGCGGCACGTACCAGACCATCGGCAGGGTACGGTATTCCGGGTGCAGCGGCAGGGCCAGCTTCCAGTCCACCGCCATCTTGTACACCGGGCTTTGCTGGGCGGCTTCGATCACGTTCATCGGAATGCCATCTTTCTTCGCCTGCTCGATCACTTTCGGGTCGAACGGGTCGAGGAAGATTTCCAGCTGCTTCTCGTACAGCTCGTGCTCGCCCGGGGCGCTGGCGACTTCTTCAATGCGGTCGGCATCGTACAACAGCACGCCCAGGTAGCGAATCCGGCCAACGCAGGTCTCGGAACAGACCGTCGGCATACCGGCTTCAATGCGTGGGTAGCAGAAAATACACTTCTCGGACTTGCCGGTTTTCCAGTTGAAGTAGATCTTCTTGTACGGGCAGCCGGAGACACACATCCGCCAGCCACGACACTTGTCCTGGTCGATCAGAACAATGCCGTCTTCTTCCCGCTTGTAGATGGCGCCACTGGGGCAAGCGGCAACACAGGCCGGGTTCAGGCAGTGCTCGCACAGGCGCGGCAGATACATCATGAAGGTGTTTTCAAACTGGCCGTAGATGTCTGCCTGCACCTGGTCAAAGTTCTTGTCTTTGCGGCGCTTGGCAAACTCGGTGCCCAGGATTTCTTCCCAGTTCGGGCCCCATTCAATTTTCTTCATACGCTGGCCGGAGATCAGCGAGCGGGGACGGGCAATCGGCTGGTGCTTACTGTCCGGCGCTTTGTGTAAATGCTGATAGTCGAAGTCAAACGGCTCGTAATAATCGTCGATTTCCGGCAGATCCGGGTTGGCGAAGATGTTCGCCAGTACCCGGAACTTGCCACCAATGCGCGGCTTGATCTTGCCGGAGCTGTCGCGCATCCAGCCGCCTTTCCACTTGTCCTGGTTCTCCCACTCTTTCGGGTAGCCAATACCGGGTTTGGTTTCAACGTTGTTGAACCAGGCGTATTCCATGCCTTCGCGGCTTGTCCAGACGTTTTTGCAGGTGACCGAACAGGTGTGGCAGCCAATGCACTTGTCCAGGTTCAGTACCATGCCGACTTGGGAACGGATTTTCATTTTACAGCCTCCTGAACATAGTCATTGCCTTCACCGTCGAGCCAGTCCACGTTCTTCATCTTGCGGACCACCACAAACTCATCCCGGTTGGAACCTACGGTGCCGTAGTAGTTGAAGCCGTAGGAGTACTGGGCATAACCACCGATCATGTGGGTCGGTTTCGGGCACACCCGGGTGACCGAGTTGTGAATACCGCCACGGGTGCCGGTAATCTCGGAGCCGGGAATGTTCACAATCCGCTCCTGGGCGTGGTACATCATCACCATGCCGGGCATTACCCGCTGGCTGACCACCGCCCGGGCGGCAATGGCGCCGTTGGCGTTGAACAGCTCAATCCAGTCGTTGTCTTCCACGCCGATCTCTTTGGCGTCATCTTCACTCAGCCACACAATCGGGCCACCGCGGGACAGAGTCAGCATCAACAGGTTGTCGCTGTAGGTGCTGTGGATGCCCCACTTCTGGTGCGGCGTGATCCAGTTCAGCGCTTTTTCAGGGTTACCGTTGCTGCGCTGGTTGATCATGCTGCCCACGGCCTTGGTGTTGATGGGCGGACGGTACACCAGCAGGCTCTCGCCGAAGGCGCGCATCCACTCGTGATCCTGGTAGAACTGCTGACGGCCGGTCAGGGTGCGCCAGGGAATCAGCTCATGGACGTTGGTGTAACCGGCGTTGTAGGACACGTGCTCGTCTTCCAGGCCAGACCAGGTCGGGCTGGAGATGATCTTGCGTGGCTGAGCCACAATGTCCCGGAAGCGGATTTTTTCCTCTTCCTTGTTGGTGGCCAGATGGGTGTGATCCAGGCCGGTGAACTCGGACAGCGCCGCCCAGGCTTTGACCGCCACCTGGCCGTTGGTTTCCGGCGCCAGGGTCAGGATGACCTCGGCTGCATCAATGGCACTCTCGATCTTCGGGCGGCCTGCGTTGGCACCCTCGATGTGGGTGTAGTTCAGCTCTTTCAGGAAGCTGATTTCTTTCTCGGTATTCCAGTTGATGCCCTTACCGCCATTGCCCAGTTTGTCCATCAGGGGCCCGAGCGAGGTAAAGCGGGCATAGGTGTTCGGGTAATCCCGCTCCACCGTGATGAAGTTGGGCGCGGTCTTGCCCGGAATCAGGTCGCACTCGCCTTTTTTCCAGTCTTTCACATCGAACGGCTGGCCCAGCTCCGCAGGCGCATCGTGCAGCAGCGGCAGGGTCACCACATCTTTTTCGACGCCGAGATGGCCTTCGGCCGCCTTGGAGAAGGACTTGGCAATGCCCTTGTAGATTTCCCAGTCACTGCGCGCTTCCCAGGCCGGATCGGTGGCAGCGGTCAGCGGGTGGATGAACGGGTGCATGTCTGAGGTATTCAGGTCGTTCTTCTCATACCAGGTTGCGGTCGGCAGAACGATGTCGGAATACAGACAGGTGGTGGACATCCGGAAGTCCAGGGTCACCAGCAGGTCGAGCTTGCCTTCCGGCGCGTCGTCCCGCCACTTCACTTCTTCCGGTTTGGCGCCACCCTCGACACCCAGATCCTTGCCCTGCAGGCCGCTCTTGGTGCCCAGCAGGTACTTAAGCATGTACTCATGGCCCTTACCGGAGGAACCCAGCAGGTTGGAGCGCCAGATGAACAGGTTACGCGGGCAGTTTTCCGGGGCTTCCGGATCTTCACTGGCAAACGCCAGAGAGCCGTCCTTCATGGACTGAGCCACGTAATCCGCCACCTCCATGCCAGCCTTTTCGGCTTCGGCGGCAATGGTCAGCGGGTTGCGGTTCAGCTGGGGTGCAGACGGCAGCCAGCCCATGCGCTCGGCGCGCACGTTGTAGTCGATCAGGCTGCCACCGAATTTGGATTTGTCCGCCAATGGCGACAGGATTTCATCCACACCCAGCTTCTCGTAGCGCCACTGGCCGGAGTGAGCGTAAAAGAAGGAGGTGGAGTTCATGTGCCGGGGCGGGCGCTGCCAGTCCAGACCAAAGGCCAGCGGCTGCCAGCCCGTCTGCGGGCGCAGTTTCTCCTGGCCCACATAGTGTGCCCAGCCACCACCGCTCTGGCCGATACAGCCACACATGATCAGCATATTGATCAGGCCGCGGTAGTTCATGTCCATGTGGTACCAGTGGTTCATACCGGCGCCGACGATGACCATGGAGCGGCCTTTGGTCTTGTCAGCGTTGTCGGCGAACTCACGGGCAATACGGATCACTTTCTCGGCGGGTACGCCGGTGATCTGCTCCTGCCAGGCAGGCGTGTAAGGCTTGATTTGATCGTAGGAAGTGGCGCCGTCGTCGTCACCCAGGCCACGGCTGATGCCATAGTTGGCCACCATCAGATCGTAAACCGTAACCACCCGGCCTTCGGAGCCGTCCGCCAGCTTGACTTTGCGGGTGCCCAGCTTGTGCTTGAGAATGTCGCTGTATTCAACGTGGTTGAAGTGTTCGTGCTCGATGCCGCCAAAGTACGGGAAGGCCACATCCACCACGTCGTCGTGCTTCTCCACCATCGACAGCTGGAGATTTACATCAGAGCCTTTGGCGGTTTGCTTGAGGTTCCACTTGCCCTTCTCGCCCCATCGGTAGCCGATGGAGCCGTTCGGTGCGGTCAGCTCGCCAGTGCTTTCATCAATGGCGATGGTTTTCCACTCGGGGTTGTTCTCTTCACCCAGGCCATCCACCAGATCGCTGGCCCGCAGGAAGCGACCCGGCACGAAGCTGCCGTCGTCTTTCGGCTCCAGCATGACCAGGTAGGGCATGTCGGTGTAGCGACGAACGTAGTCGGTAAAATATTCGCTGGGCTTGTCAACGTGGAACTCTTTAAGAATCACGTGGCCCATGGCCATACCCAGAGCGGCATCGGTGCCCTGCTTGGGGTTCAGCCACTCGTCGGAGAGCTTGGAGACTTCGGCGTAATCCGGGGTAATGGCGACGGTCTTGGTGCCCTTGTAACGCACTTCGGTGAAGAAGTGGGCATCCGGGGTACGGGTCTGGGGTACGTTGGAGCCCCAGGCAATGATGTAGCCGGAGTTGTACCAGTCGGCGGATTCCGGCACGTCGGTCTGCTCACCCCAGGTTTGCGGAGAGGCGGGCGGCAGGTCGCAGTACCAGTCGTAGAAGCTCATGCAGACGCCACCAATCATCGACAGGTAACGGCTTCCCGCTGCATAAGACACCATGGACATGGCAGGAATCGGAGAGAAGCCGAAAATACGATCCGGGCCATATTGTTTGGCGGTGTAGACGTTCGACGCCCCGATCAACTCATTCACTTCGTCCCAGTTGGCGCGAACAAAACCGCCCATACCACGGCGTGGCTTGTATTCGGCCGTCTTCAGCGGGTCTTCGACAATAGAGGCCCAGGCTTTCACCGGGTCTTTGTGCTCGGCCTTGGCGGCACGCCACAATTTGACCAGGCTCTTGCGCATCAACGGGTATTTCAGGCGGTTGGCACTGTACATGTACCAGGAGTAGCTGGCACCGCGAGGGCAGCCGCGGGGCTCATGGTTGGGCAAATCAGGGCGGGTACGTGGGTAGTCGGTCTGCTGGGTTTCCCAGGTAACCAGCCCGTTCTTGACGTAGATTTTCCAGCTGCAGGAGCCGGTGCAGTTTACGCCGTGGGTGGAGCGCACAATCTTATCGTGCTGCCAGCGCTGGCGATAGCCGTTTTCCCAATCGCGATTTACTTCATGGGTTTCGCCGTGACCGTTAGAGAACGATTCGCGGTTCTTCCTGAAGTAGTTCAATTTGTCGATCAAATGACTCATGGTCTCTCTCTCCATCAACCCGATTGCCGGATCGTTTTTTCCGAATGGAAACCATTGTGGAGAATGAAATACCTGAAATCTGCATGGTTACTACCAGATAACCGGGGCATACCCCGGTATGGGTAGCGCAGCTATATCTCGGGGTGGAGAAGCACCCGACGCTCCTCACGGCGGATCTGGCGGGCGAACAGCAGCAAGCTGCCGCCGAGTAGCAGAAAGAGGATCATGAACACGGCGGTACGGACACCGAACCACTGATTCACCATGCCAAACAGCACCGGCAGGGCGAATGCCATGGCGGAGGCACACACCAGCAAAACACCGGCAAACAACGAGGCTTCCTCGCGGTTGGCAAGTATCACGATGCGTTGCAGACTGCCCATGGCGGTGCCCATCGACACACCAAGCACCACCGCAAACATTCCTTCCACCGATATCGGCAACACAAACTCCACCACCAGCTCCTGCTCAATACCCTGAATGAACAGCGTCATGGGAGGATATGAAAGCACCAGTAACGCCAACAGACAGCCTGCAAGGGCCTTGGTGGCGACTCCGGACGACCCGAAACGGTCAGACAAGCCGCCGCCGACAATCTGGGCAAGCGCCCCCGGCAGCACAAAATACTGGGCCAGCCGGGCGCCCTCATCGACCGTCAGGCGAAACTGGGCAGACAAAAAATCCGGCAACCAGAGAGCAAGCGCAAAAAAACTGCCGGCGACAACGCCAAAATACAGACACAGAGGAAGGTTTCGCCCCTGGCGAACACTATCGACAATCTGCCGCAGCGAACGCTTGTGAACGGATTCCGTCTCGCCCGTGGCCTCGGTCAGCATCAATAGCAGCGCAATCACCAGCAACAAAGTAATCAGATACGCCAGGGGAACACCCTGCCAGGAGAAGGCACTGTGAAACAGCGGCACCAGGTAGTAGTTGAACCCGGCACCGGTGACGCCCGCCCCAAACACGCCCAGCACCAACCCCAGGCGCCCGACCTCACAATGACTGGTAACAAACTGCAGGCCGGCGGCGTAGAAGCCCCCGGCAAATCCCAGCCCGGCGGCGGCAATCAGGTACCCGGCAAACGTATCGGTCAGCAACAGGATTGCCATGCACACGGCCAATCCAAACAGGCACACCAGCATGATTTCCCGGGCGCCATACCGGTAGGCAGCAAGGCCCGCAGGAATCGCCATCAGCGCACTCACCGCCATGGGCATGGCCAGCAACACCCCGAACTGAACACTGCTCAGGTTCAGCTCGGCCCGCATGTGCACCCCGGCCACGGCGAACAGCGTCCAGCAACCAGACGCCACCACAAAACCGGTCAGCGCCAGCGGCAATACCACCGCCAGCGATGCCAGTCTGTCGTCGTCCTGATCGGCCTGTGAATGCATCAAACGTCCTGAAAGTTAACCACTCTTTAGTCTCTGCTTTTGCTTGAGCAAGGGTCAAAGGCTATGATGGGATATAAACTATTGGGGTAATTGACTATCCTCAAGGTGGTACAAAAAAACAGGTGTTTTTGCACTTTTATATGCTTGCCACCTGACACTCTGGCCGACACCGAAGAGATTTCATGACATCCCGAAGCCCTCTCGTTAACCGCCTGGCGGTGGTCATCGGCGCTATTGTACTGACTGCCATTGTCAGCATGGCCACGACCCTGGCTGTGTCCAACAGCATCGAAGGCAATGCCACTGCCATTAATCTGACCGGTGCGCTGCGCATGGGCGCCTATGAGCTGGCTGTCCAGGCCGCATCCAGCGATCCTGCAGACCCGGAGCAGGCGCTGGCACAGCGTCTTGAGGCGTACCAGGCAAGATTGAAGAATCCGGCGATTATCAAAGCCATTCCGCCAACACCCGATCATCCGCTCAATAGCCAGTACCGCGAGGTCACTGAGCTCTGGACATCCCTGCTCGCGCCCGCCATCCGCGCCCATGAACGTGGCACAGCCGTCAGTGCCGACATGATCCGCGCGGCAGAACGCTACACCCGCGAAGTCGATGCGCTGGTGTCTATGCTGGAAGAGCGCACCGAAGCGCGCATCGACCTGCTGCATCTGATACAGATAATCAGCATGGTGTTTTCCATTTTGATTGTGGTGGCGCTGTTTATCGACCTGAAAACCCGGGTGCTCGGGCCCCTGCGCAAACTGGTCAGTATTGCCACCGGGGTAGCGGAACAAAACTTCAGCCGCAAAGCCAACCTATCTGGCAACGACGAGCTGGCGCAACTGGGCCAGGCCTTCGACCAGATGACCAGCGAACTGGCCCTGACCTACCACGAACTGGAAAGCCGGGCCAGGGAGAAAACCCAAGAACTGCAGGTCAGCCACGCGGCACTGCAGGTTATGCACTCTGCCAGCCGCAATCTGTTTGCCAACCACGACCTGTGCAGTGGCGCCATTCCCATGTTGCAGGAACTGGAAAAACTGCTCGGCATTGGCCCGATCCGGCTGTTTCTACACGACAAGCATTCCGCCGAGCCGGTCGAAGCCGTGACCACGGCTACGCCGGAGCGGCCGTTTTACTGCCGCGATCATCACTGCAATGCCTGCCTGGTGACGCCGGAAGTGTTCGACGAGATGCCACTGGAAAACAATGATGGCCGGCGCCTGCTGCTGCCCATCCGCACCCCGGGCCACCTGCTGGGCACCCTGGAGGTCTGGTACCCGGCAGAGAAAGGCCTATCTGATATGTCTCGGCGCCTGCTGGAAACCCTCACCGACCAGCTGGCCACCGCCATTTTCCTGGAGCGTCAAATTACCGAGGAACAACAACTGACGCTTGCCGAGGAACGCACGGTGATCGCCCGGGAACTGCATGATTCATTGGCCCAGTCGCTGTCGTATCTGAAAATGCAGGTAACACGCATGCGCCGATTGAATATCGAGGGTGAGCAAAAGCCGCTGCACGACGACATTCTGAACGAGCTGAGTACTGGCCTGAACAGCGCGTACCGCCAGCTGCGGGAATTGCTGGCCACCTTCCGACTGAAACTGGACACCCCGGATCTGGCCACTGCACTGCGCAAAACCATCAGCGAATTTTCCGAGCGCCTGGGTAAACCGGTGGAATTTGACTACAACCTGCCGCCCCAGACCCTCTCGCCGAACGAGGAAATTCATACCCTGCAAATTATTCGCGAGGCGCTGGCCAACGCAGTCAAGCACGCCAATGCCAGCCACATCCGCGTGCAAATTCTGTTCGAATCGCCCCGGGTGCTGGCCTGCGTGCAGGACAATGGCCGTGGGTTGCCGGGAGGAGAACAACCGGTGAACCATTATGGCCTGATCATCATGGAAGACCGTGCCCGCACACTGGGCGGACAGGTAAGGGTTCACAACAGGGATGAAGGCGGGGTGGAAGTCGCGTTAACATTCGTTCCCAAGAGCCGAAACCTGATTCCTACTGAAACCTCAACGGCATAAGCCCTGAGCAGGACACACGAGAGAGACCATGTCTGACACACCCGCAAGCATTCTGTTAATTGACGACCACCCCCTACTGCGTCAGGGCATCAAACAGCTGATCGGCCTGGAAGGAGATATGGAAGTGGTCGGCGAGGCCAGTAATGCCATAGACGGTATCCGCCTGGCCACCGAGCTGGAACCGGATCTGATCCTGATGGACTTGAACATGCCCGAAATGGACGGCATCGACGCCCTGAAGAGCCTGCGCGAGAAGAACATTAGCTCCCGGATTGTCATGTTCACCGTCTCTGACCAGGAAGACGATGTGGTTGCCGCCCTGCGCGCCGGTGCCGACGGCTACCTGCTAAAGGATATGGAGCCTGACGACATGATCGCCCAACTGCACCAGGCTGCGGTTGGCAAAATGGTGATCAGTGACCGGCTGACCACGCTGCTAGCCGAGGCGCTGCGTTCCAACAAACCCCAACAGACCAGCCGCCCGGATTTCGACAGCCTGACCCCACGGGAAAAAGACATTCTGCGGCTGATTGCCGAGGGCCTGTCCAACAAGATGATCGGCCGCAAGCTCGACATCAGCGATGGCACCGTCAAGGTGCACGTAAAACACCTTCTTAAAAAACTCAACCTGCGCTCGCGGGTAGAAGTGGCGGTCTGGGCCGTGGAAGAAGGGCTGCACAAAGCCTGAGTTATATCAAACCGTCGGCCGTGGCTTTCCGGTACTCTGGGCAAATTACCATCGCCCGGAGTATGCCATGGCCTTCAGCCTTCCCCCCATCGCCGCCCTGCACAGCCCCCTGCTTGATCAGTCCCTGGCGGTGATCCGCGACTACCTGCCCTCCCCGGCTCCGGTGCTGGGCATGGTCGACCGGAAAATCCCCATGCCGTTCAAGCAACTGCTGGCTGAGGCACCACTTAACCGGCTGTTTGCCCAGGCCATTGAAGAGGGCGAGTTTGATGACTTTGAGGGCCGAACCCTACGCCTGGAAGTGAACGGTGGGCACCCGGGTGTGACTCTGGGGTTCTGGGCTGGCCGGCTGAGGCTGGTGGATGGCCCGGGCGAAGCCACCATTCGCGGCTCTCTGGCCGCCTTCAAAACCCTGGCCGAACGCAAACAGGATCCGGATCAACTGTTTTTCCAGCGGCGACTGGTGATCGAAGGCGACACCGAGCTGGGCCTGGCCCTGAAGAACCTGCTCGACAGCCTGGACTGGAATCTCAGCTTTCGGGCACTGCTGTAATATCTCCCGGGCGAAGCTCCCGCCACTCGGGAAACGGCTGCCAGTTGCTCACCCATACCGGCAACTGGCTTGCAGGTATAGGCGGCGACATGGCGTAGCCCTGGGCATACTCACAGCCCAGGGCCAGCAAGGCCTGGCCCTGGGTCACGGTTTCCACACCTTCGGCAATCACGGTTTTACCAAATGCCCTGGACAAACCAATAACCCCCTTGAGTATCAACAGGTTTTCATCATTGCCTTCCACACCAGCAACAAAGCTCTGGTCGACTTTGAGCGTATCAACCGGCAACCGTTGCAGATAGGACAGCGACGAATAGCCGGTACCAAAATCATCCAGCGAAAAAGTAACACCCAGCGCCCGGCAGTCTTTAATTACCTGAACAGCCTTATCCAGGTCGGCCAACGCCGCCGTTTCCAGAATCTCCAGATCCAGCCTTGAGGGAGTAATCTGCGGGTACTGCGAGAGGATCATCGACAAACGGCTGGTAAAGTCATCGGATTGCAGGTGCACGGCCGAAATGTTCACCCCGACGTTCAACACCATTCCCTCCTTATCCCACGCGCTCATTTGCTTCAGGGCCTGCTGCAACACCCATTCCCCGAGTTGGATATTCAACTGGTGATGCTCAACTTGAGGAAGAAAGCGACCGGGTACCAGCAGCCCCTCTTCCGGGTGCTGCCAGCGAATCAGCGCTTCTGCACCAGCCACCTCGCCCGTGTGCATATTCACCTTGGGCTGGAAGTACAACCGGAATTCGCCGTCCTCCAGACCCCGCCGAATACCGGCCAGTACCATCTGGCGGGCATGGTGCTGCCCCTGCTCATAGGCATCCAGGTATATCCAGCCGCCCTTGGCTTCTTGCTTGGCCCTGTACAAAATATGGTACGCCTGACGCAGAATGGTTTCTGCTGCGATCGCCCCCGGCCCGGGAAACAACACGATGCCAGCAGTAAACTCCAGTACAACCTGATGCCCATCCAGGTCGAAGCGCTGGTTTGCCGTTAGTTTCAGGGCTGAAAGGCGGGATTCCAACTGGTTGGCGTCTGGTAGCAGCACCGTAAATTCATCCCCGCCGGTGCGTGCCAGAACGGCATCACATGGCAGGGCGTCCAGCCAGCGCCGGGTGAGTAACCCCAACAGGCGATCAGCCGCGTCTTCGCCAAGCAGGTTGTTAACGAGGGCAAAATTGTCCAGATCTATGGCTATCAGCACCCCGGAGCCGTCGGATCTTGGTTCGGCATCCATCCACTCATTGACAGCGCGGATGATACCGTTGCGGTTCCAGAGTCCGGTCAGGCCGTCGGTGTAGGCCAATGCTTCCAGGTGCTTCTGGTATTCGCTGGCCTGCTGCTCCAGCGCTTTGTTCAGGCGTTCGTTCTGAATACGCTGTACTTCCTCCTCCGCCCGGTGCCGGGCCATTTTCTCCCGCATCAGCTGGATGGTCAGCGCCGACAATTTGCCGTAGATCTCCAGCAAGGCATTGACCAGCACAGAAATAGTGCCACTGAGCTCGGCGTCTACCCTCTCCCGGGCCTCGGCCATGGTCAGCCCGTCGCGCAAGGCCTTTACCGTGAGCGCCATGCGCCGGTCAGACTCGAGAATGTGAAACGCCAGCCAGCGGGTCAGGTAATCAAACAACTCCATTAGAGTCTCTTCGCCCGGATCGTCCCGCTGTTTGAACATCTGGATGCGGACAAAAAACATCTGGTGCGAATCGTGATGGTTACGGGCAACATCTGACCCGCCCATCGCCTCATTCCAGATGGTCTCTTCATACTCGAAATGATAGGCCGCGTAGGCCAGCAACTCTTCAAGGATATGCTCGGTGGAGAGCTCCGAGGCGTCGGAGGCGAAATGCCAGGCGAGCCGATTCAGGATACTGACCAACACCCTATGCTGTTCGTCTATATCCTCAAGGCCGGTTTCGAAGTTCCGATTCCATGGAAATATCTCAAAGACATCAGACTCTTTCTGCCCCAACGCCATCTTGCGCTCCTGAGTTCCCGGCAACTGACGTACAGCATAGCTCAAAAAGCACCAATCGCATCCGCTCAGCCAGGCAAGCCGTCCGCCCTGCTCGACAGCAAAAACCGGCCATAGGCGAAGACATAAAGAACGTAGGTTATCAGCCAGAACACGAAGGGCAGGCCCACACCCGCCAGCAGATAGTATTCCGGCAGGACAACCGGGATAAATGTGCGAAGGGTGGCCGTTGTTACCAGCGCCAGCAACGCGGGCCAGATAAGTTTGGGCAACAGCAGAGCACGGCCGGTGTGGCGCAGACCGGCAATGCAGAACACCGCGAGAATGGCGGTGCCGGCAGCGCCCGCAGATAAGGCATGGCGGCCAGTGTAGCCTGGCAAGCTGTCGATGAGTGCCGTTATCCCAACCAGCACCAGCCCCACCACCATCCAGACATAGGCCACCGTCAACAGCAGTAGATACAGCCGCGACATGGCACGCCCCCAGGGCCATTCGCTCAGACGATCGGCCTGGGCCGCGGCCGCTGCCAGCGCAATCCAGCCGGTCACCGGGTGGCCGGGTGCCAGTAAGTCGGCAACAACAAACAGGATCAGAGCCGCCACCGCCAGATGCTCCCGGGCCGGTGTCAGCCGCCCTGGCCCGGCCAACCCAAGATGCTTTCGAGCCTCCATTGCGACCACCCGAACTATGCGGCTGGCGGTCAGGGCAATCAACACCAGCAAAATGTTCACCGTGGCATTTAATACCTCAACCGGCGTCAGCCCCCACACCCATTCTGGCGACAGCCAGGTAATATAAAACAACGCCTGGGCCAGAATAAATGCCGCAAGCGCCGCACCAATACTCAGGTGTCGTCGCCCTGCCTGAGACCAGAGCCCTGGCAACGCCCAGAACAGCAATGCCAATGGAAACGCGAGATTGACCAGCGCCACCAATGGCCCCGGCACAATCGCTGACAGCCAGAACACAAGGCGCCCGGATAACCACAACGCAACCAATGCGGCCAGCGGCTTACCCGCAACAGGCGGTACATTGGCCCAGGATGGCACTGACGTAAGAAGAAAACCCACCAATGCCGCGCTGGCAAAACCAAACAGCATTTCATGGCCATGCCAGGCCAGCGGTGGCAGAGCCATCGGCAGAGTAAACTGTTGCAGCAAAGCGCCTACCCAGGGCAACAATGCCAGGGGCGCATAAAGCGCACCCAGCAGGAAAAACGGCCGAAAGCCGTACGCCAGCCAAGGGTGATTAAACATAATAGAAATCCGCACCCGGCAACTCACCGCCAATAAACCCCGGTGAGAGTTCCGACAAGGCGGTAAAAAAGTTCTCCAGTGCCGGGCGCGCCTCTGCCGCCGTTACCATGTTCAGAATGGTTCGTTTAATCGCCCCTTCAAACACCGGTTTGGCCAAAGGCGCGTGCTCGGCCCCCAACTGCGCAGCCGCCGATGGCTCCTGCACCACCCAGTCAACCGCCCGGCCGATCGAGGCCTGCAATGCAGCCACCTGCCCTGGATGTTCATCCAGCAACTCCCGCCGACAAAGCACACCCGCCTGCGGCAACATGGGCTTGCCACCGGCCAGCCGAGCCCACTCCTGCTGCAGATCGAGCTCCCGGGGCGTCTGGCCGAACTGAACACTCTGCAGCCGGGTGGCCGTGCGCATGGGTTCGGGCAATACCGCTGCATCCAGCCGCTGGGCAATGTACATCTGTACGGTTTCAAAGGGGCTCGACTGGTAACTGATTTTCAGATCCCGCCCCACTTCCAGGCCTGCCCGTGCCAGCAGATAACGAAACACCAGATCCGGCATATCGCCACGCCAGGGTACGCCCACATGACGACCGGCCAAGTCTTCAATGGCCGCCAACGGGCCTCGGGATTCCAGGCCCAGAATGCCGAGGGTGCCCCAGACATTTACACTCATCAGCACCACGGGCACACCCCGGTTATAAAGGTTGGCCGCCACATTGGTAGGCGTGGCCGTCACCGACGCTTCGCCCCGGGCCAGCCAGGCTCGAAGCTGGTCAGGATCTTTCCAGTGGCGCAGTTCCGGCTCCGGAACCTGTTGGGTGAACTCCGGGTCTTGCAGCGCCCGGGCTAAAATAACCTGTGGTAAACCCAAAGGCGTTGCGGCAATTAGCGACGGAGCCGCCAGCACCCGCTGCAAGGGCAGCGCCGACAACAGGGCAGACGCAGCCGCCAGTTGAAGAAGTTCACGACGGTTCATGCCACCTCCGAGTCCGGGTGAAAAAGAAAACTGTCTTGTACCACAGGCTGCCGAAGTAAATGCCCGGCCTCCTCATACAGCCAGGCCGGAGTACGCTCGGCAAACGGTGTGCTCACCCGGTGTTCACAAACCACTGTGCCGGGCGCACCTGAGAGGACCACCACCCGATGCGCCAGGCGCAGGGCTTCGGTAAGGTCGTGGGTAACCATCAGTGTGGCGATACCCTGATCCACCACCAGGCACTGAACCAGTCCCTGGGCCTCGCTTCGTAACCCCACATCCAGCGCACTGAAGGGTTCATCCAGTAACAGGAAATCGGCATCTACCGCCAGCGCCCGGGCCAACGCCACCCGCTGCTGCATGCCGCCAGACAGCTCATGGGGAAAATGCTGGTCATACCCGGCCAGCCCCACTTTGTCTGCCAGTGTCCGGGCACGGGCCAGGCGTTCATGGCGATTTACCCCCCGGGCTTTCAACCCCAGGGCAATATTGTCGAGCATCCGGCGCCAGGGCAGCAGCCGCGGCTCCTGGAACACCGCCGCTGTGGTGCGAAAATGGTTCTTCATGTGGCCTGAGCTAACCTCAACCGCGCCCGCGGCAAGCCTCAACAAGCTGGTTTTGCCGCAGCCGGAAGGCCCCACCAGGCAGACGGATTCGCCAGCGGCCACCTGCAGGTTTACATTCGCCAGAATACAATTCGGGCCCAGATCCAGCGATACCTGTTCACACATCAACATAATCCACTCCTCACTGCGGCGGCATCGGGCCACGGGCCTGTCGCCAGGGCTCAATCTTCTTTTGTAGTGGCCGCAGCAATCCATGCTCCGCCACCAGCAACAGCACCACAATCACCACAATCCAGGCCATGGCACCGGCGGTATCCAGGCTCACCCTGGCCATGGCCATACCCGCACCCACACCATCTTCGGTGGCAAACAGCTCGGCCATTACCGTGACCTTCCAGGCCACCCCCAGAGCGGTAATCAGCGCGGGAAAAACATAAGAGACAATGTGGGGCAGGTAGAAGTCCCACAGGCGCATGGGCCAGGGCACCAGGTAAACATCGGCCATTTCCTGCAGCCGGGCATCCAGGGTTCGGGCACCAATCTGGGCTCCGGCAAAGGCGACCGGCACCGTGGTTGCGACAACCGTATAGATAGCCGCCAGCGAGCCGCTGCCAAACCAAAGCAGAGCCAGCACAATCCAGGCAATGGGGGGAATACCCAGCAGCACCGTAGAAATTGGCTCCAGCGCCCGCCCCAGGGTATGGGACAAGCCTGCCAGCAACCCCAGCCCAACACCCGCCAGAGCGGCAATCGCAAAGCCGCTCATGGCCCGCCAGGTGGTTGCCCAGACCGCGGCCCAGAGCTGATCGTTGCCCGCAAATGTCAGCAGTGAAGCCAGAGCATCTCTGGGGCCGGGCAACAGGAAGCTGCCATAGGCCAGACTGCCCCATTCCCATAAGGCTACGAACAACAGAACCCCGGTGAGGCTACCGCCCCACCCCAGAACCGTTCGAATCAGACTCCCCATCGATATTGCCTGCCCTGATCATTCAATTTGTACCGCCAACCACACGTTTCCATCCGGTTTGGTTCAATCCGAAAAATGAAAACCAAGTTTACCCGCCACCATGCGCCATTCTGTTGATGGAAATCAAATGATAATGAATGATATTCGCGATATAGTTGAGATACATTCTCAATTATCCCCATCCACGGAGTCGTCAATGAAACTGAACCGTCGCCCACTGGCTCTTGCTGTAGGTTTTCTCTCCACCCTGCCCGGTACTTACGGTTTTGCGGCTACCGGCCCCGAGTTGCAGGAGTTGGTGGTGACTGCCAAAGGCTATGAGGCCGATACCCTGGAAACCGCCAGTTCAACCGAGCAACTGACCACCGGCGATACCGCCGCCAGCAAAACCGCCGGAGACCTGTTCCGGGGCCAACCCGGCCTGGCCGTGCAGGGCGACGGAGGCGCCTGGGGCGGCAATCCGGTCATTCGCGGCCAGCGCAAAGAGAGCCTGGTGATGCTGGTGGACGGTGTACGCCTGAACTCCGCCCAACCCCAGGGCGCCATTGCCTCTCTGGCTGACATGAGTCTGCTGGATACGGTGGAAGTGGTGAAAGGGCCTGCGTCGGTGTTGCACGGCACCGGTGCCATGGGCGGCGCCATCAACCTGCGCACGCCCGAAGCCCGCTTTGCCGACCAGGCCCAGGCCCGTGGCCGGTTCTCCGGCAGCACCGGCACCGTAGACAGCAGCCTGGCGGGTGGCGCCCTGCTGGAGCTCTCCAGCCCGAACCATGGCCTGGTGCTCGGCGCAGCCGCCAAAGACGTGGACGACTACGAAACGCCCGATGGCGAGATAACCAACAGCGGCTTCCGCTCGGAATCCTTTCTGGCGAAATACGCCCTGCGCATCAGCGACAGCCAAAAGCTGACCCTGAACCTGCAAAATCACGAAGACCGGGATGTCTGGTATCCCGGTTCTGCCAAGCCCGGCCCTGGCGGCAATGGCACCCTGGTTATCCACTCACCGAAACAGAAGCGCACACTGGCAGAGCTGGGTTATACCGCAGATATTGGCCCCGGCACGCTCGAAACCAGCGTTTACCGCCAAGAAGTCGACCGGCAAATTCGCGCCTGGTGGGATTTCAAAGACCGCAACCAGGTGTGGAACAATGTCAGCTTTCGAACCGATGGCGCCAAAGCCCAGTATCGCCTGCCCCTGGGCGCCAACCACTTGCTGACGGTTGGCGCAGAGGGCTGGGAAATGACCGGCGATCCCAAACGCTTCACCTACAACCCTCCAATGTCGGATAACGCCATCGCCAATTCCCCGTTCCGGAACGGCGAGATCGAAAGCCAGGGCGTGTTCCTGCAGGACGACATCATGGCTGGCAACTGGAACCTTCAGCTCGGTGCCCGCTATGACCGGGTCACCGGAGATGCCCGAGTGGTCGGCAATGGTTCCGGTGCCAAAACTGAGGGGTTGGAAAACACGGCAGAAACCCTGTCCTGGTCGGTTGGCGCTATCTACAACCTGAATGACATGGTGAATCCGTACATCAATCTGGGCACCGCCTACCGGGCACCGGATATGCGGGAGCGGTTTGAGGACGCTGCCCGTGGCGACGGCTATTTCCACCGGGGCAACCCGCAACTCGACCCGGAAAAATCCACCAGCGCCGAGCTTGGCCTGAAGGGCCGGGGGCGACTGGGGCAGTACCAGCTTGCGGCATTCTATACCCGTATCGACGACTACATTGCCGGTCGCATCACTGGCCAGAATCACCCCCAGAACAACCTGCCCATCAAGCAGACGGAGAATCTGGACGAGGTAGAAATCTACGGTGCCGAAGCCGGGTTTCTGATGCCTCTGGAGGCCCTGAACGCGAGCGCACCCGCCATTGATCTGGACGGCAGCCTGACCTGGTTGCGCGGCGAGAACAAACAAGACGATGAGCCGCTGTACCAGATGCCCGCACCGGAACTGACTCTGGGGCTCGGACAGCAACATCGCCCGGGATTCAACTGGCATGGCCAGGTACGGGCCGTAGCGGAGCAGGATCGCACGGCCGATGCTTTCTCCAACGGAACAGAAGCCCAGACCCCAGGCTACGCAACCCTGGATCTGGAGCTGGGCTGGAATTTCGGTACCACCGGCAGTCTGCGCGAACTGGAGGTGACTCTGGAAGGCAATAACCTGCTCGACAAGCGCTACCACGAGCACTTGACCGATGGCGGCATCCTGTCACCGGGCCGGGGGCTGGTGGCCAGGCTGGCCGGGCGTTTCTGAACCTGCGGGTTTGAGCCGTTTCCCTACGGAGCGGCTCAGATCAGCCCCAACTCCAGCCGGGCATCGTCGTCCAGGTTGTCATAACTCCAGGGGGGATCAAATACGATCTCCACCTGGCATTCTTTAACCAGTGGAACCTGGGATACGTTGTCCCGGACATCCGCTGCAATCACATCCCCCATGCCACAGGTTGGTGAGGTCAGCGTCATGGTGACACAGACTTTGCCACTTTCCTGATCAATGTCCAGCCCGTAGATCAGCCCCAGACTCAGGACATTCACCGGAATTTCCGGATCGTATACCTGCCGCAGGGCATCCTCGCACTGGGCTTTGCTGATCTGGCCATCCGCCGGTGTTTCGAAAACCGGCACATCGCTGAATAACCCGATGCCCCGAGCAACATCCGGGGCCAGGCGATACAAGTTGCCGTTGTAGTTAATGGTAAAGCTGCCACCCAACGCCTGGGTAATCGACACCGTGGCACCGGCGGGCAGGCTTACCGGGGTGCCATGGGGCACATGCAGCCCAACACAGGTATCGGGCAGTTCAAAGGTTTCCGGCGGCCGCGCAGGTTTCTTGCTGTTCGGCGCCTTGATCGCCAGCATCTGGCCCGAGCCATGCCGGTCAACATCGATCTTCATGTCCTGCAGATACGGCGCACTGAGTGCGTCAATGTAGAGCACCAGATCCCCAAACTCGGCCCGGGCGTCGCTGGCCTTTTCTTCACCGGGCGGACAGTACGCCAGACAAGTTTCCGCTTGCGAGGTGCCGCCTTTGTCGACAAACACCCGGGCCGCCATGCCAGGTACATTCTGCCTCGCCAGTAGGTTCAATAAATAATTCCGGGCTTCTGATGTGACTTCAGCATTAACGTTCATCTCACTCCCACTTGTTGGCAATAATTCTCATTGACAGATCTTTAACATGCATCTATTATAAATCTTAATGCAAGAAAAGGAGCCGCGCCATGAGATATCAAACCATTCTTGGAAGCTGTAGCACGACCACGGTCAACCAGCTGATCCATCGCTGCCCCGAGACACTATCGGTTTTCCGAAAGTACGTACCCGACATCCCTGAAGATTCCCCCGTAACCGTTAAAGCTCTGGCGGAAGAATCCGGAGCTGCACCCCAGGCACTGTGCCGGGATCTGTTTGATGTTTACATGGAGCACAACCCACTGGAAGACCTGGACACCGACCTGCTGCTGAAACTGATCGCGGAAAACTACGACGCCAGACACTTGGAAGAACTGCCCAAGCTGCACCGGCTCGCCCGCAAGATTGAAGCGGTTCACAGAGCAAACCCGGACGTACCAAAAGGCATCACGCTGGCGGTCAAAAAGCTGGAGGACACACTCCGGAATCACATCGAGAAGGAACACACACACGTAATGAATCAGATGGTGCATGACCAGCCACCTCGCCAGGAAACACCCATCGCTCAAATGAACGAAGAGCATTCAGCCTTAAAGCAGCAGCTGAGCAAACTGCGCGACATGACTCATAACTACCAGGCACCGGCGTCTGCCTGTCGCTCCTGGAAACGCTTCTATCATGAACTGCAGGCTCTGGATTTCGGGCTTTCCGAGCAAATTTACCTGGAACGGGATGTGCTGTTCCCGCGCTTCCAGTTCTGAAGGAGGAACCCCGGTCAGGCCGGGGTTTCGTTTTTCTGAAGATACTCCCGGTACACCCGGACAGAGGCCAGCAGGCTTTCCCGATAAGCGGCACCGTATTGATTGCCATCGGAATCTGATTCTCTGATGGCAGACTCGTATTGCGCAACACCCTGCCGTGCAAAGGTCAACGCCGCTGCCATACCATCTCGGTTCTCAACAAAGGCCAGCCTTTGCCATTCCCGACCCTCCGGGGTATCCATTCATTGCCTCCAGAATTATTTCATCGCTTTATGCAGCATAGCGGGTGTGCGCTCGGCTTCAACCACACCACTGCGCACCAGAAAATCACCGAAATGTTCACCAGCCTGGCGCTGCTCACCATAGGCACGGAACAACGGGCGCAAGGTATCCAGGATGGTGTCAACGTCAATATTTTCCCGGTACAGGCGATTCATCCGCTGGCCGGAGAAATCCGCCCCCAGGTACAGGTTGTATTTACCCACGGCCTTGCCGGTGAGTGCGATTTCTCCCAGATAGGGCCGGGCACAGCCATTGGGGCAGCCGGTAATCCGGATATTGATGGCGTCTGGCTCTAGCCCTTCCTCCGCCATCAAACGCTCGATACGGTCGATAAAACCGGGCAGAAAGCGCTCGGATTCCGCCATAGCCAGACCGCAGGTTGGCAGCGCGACACAAGCCATTGAGTGCTGGCGCAAGGGTGTTCTGCGGTGACCAGCATCCAGGCCATATTCGGCTACCAGCGCGTCGATCTTGGGCTTGTGCTCCGGCGAGACACCGGCAATCACCAGGTTCTGGTTACAGGTAATGCGGAAGTCGCCGTCATGGTTTTCGGCAATTTTCCGCAACCCGGCTCGAATGGGGCCGCCCGCCTCGGTATCGGCAACGCGGCCGGTTGGGATCAGCAGGGTCAGATGCTGCTTTCCGTCTTCGCCTTCTACCCAACCAAAACGGTCGCCATTGCTGGTCAGACTGAAGCTCCGGGCCGGTTCAAAACCCCGACCATGATATTCCGCAAAACGCTCGCGGAACCAGTCCATTCCGTAGTCGTCGATGGTGTATTTGAATCGGGCATGAGCCCGATTGGTGCGGCACCCAAAATCCCGCTGAATGGCACAGATAGCCTGACAGGCATCAACAATCCGTGATTTCGGCACATAACCGGCCATGGTTGCCAGCCGGGGGTAGGTGCCCGGGTCGCCATAGGTCAGGCCCATACCGCCACCCACAACCACATTAAAGCCCTCGATACGGCCATCCTCCACAATGGCAATCAACCCGATGTCGTTGGCGAACACATCGCAATCATTTTCCGGAGGTACCGCCAGCGCGATCTTGAATTTCCGGGGCAGATACTTGTATCCGTAAAAAGGCTCTTCCTCTTCACCCAGCGCAGCCACCCGTTCTTCGCCAAGCCAGACTTCACCATAGGCACCGGATCGCCAACGCAAACGATCGCTGATCGCCTGCGAGAGTTCGTGAATCTCCCGGTGCAGGTGCGACAGCTCGGGATTCACATTGCTGATGACGTTGCGGTTTACATCGCCGCAGGCACCCCGGGTATCTAGCCCCAGCTCATTCACCATGGCCATGAAGGTTTGCATCTTCTCTTTGAAAATGCCATGAAACTGGAAGGTCTGTCGGGTCGTTAACCGCAACGTAGAATTCGCACATTCGTCTGCGATTCTGTCCAGCCCCAGCCATTGTCTGCTGGACAATACGCCGCCCGGCAAACGCAACCGAACCATGAACTGGTAGAGCGGCTCGAGCTTCTGGCGCCGGCGTTCATCCCGTACGTCCCGGTCGTCCTGCTGGTAACTGCCGTGGAATTTGGTCAGCTTGGTGTCGTTGTCCGGCAAGGCGCCCGTGGCACGATCCTGCAAGCCCTGCAGTATCGTACCCCGCAGGTAGTCACTTTGTTGTTTGATCTGCTCTGCTTCTGGTAGTTTCTCAGTCATCAGTACACATCCCGCTGGTAACGTTTATCCCGATTCATTTGCCGCAGGTAGTCCTCGGCTTCCGCCAGGGTCATTTCCCCCTGTTCGCTGACCAGCGTCAGCAGGGTCTGGTGAACATCCGGTGCCATCTTTTCTGCATCACCACAGACATAGATCGAAGCGCCCTGCTGCAGCCAGGCCCAGACCTCGCCCGCCTGCTCAGCCAGACAATGCTGCACATAGCGTTTTTCAGCCTGATCACGGGAGAAGGCCACATCCAGCCGGGTCAGCAATCCATCACGGCGCCACTTGATCCACTCGGTCTGATAGAGGAAATCACTGCGGAAGTGCCGATCACCAAAAATCAGCCAGTTATCGCCACTGGCACCCCGTTCTTCGCGTTCCTGCATAAAGGCGCGGAAAGGCGCAACCCCGGTCCCCGGGCCGATCATGATGATCGGGGTGGCGTCGTCTGAGGGCAGTGAAAAGTTCTTGTTCGGGTCGATATACACGGGCAGTTGATCGCCTTCGACCAGCCGGTCGGCCAGCCAGCAGGAGGCCACGCCCTCCCGGTCGCGCTGGTGACTGTGATAACGCACTGCCGCCACCGTGATATGCACCTCATCTTCCTCTGCACTCTGACTGGAACTGATGGAATACAATCGCGGAGGCAACTTGCGTAACAGGCTAACCAGCGCCTGGGGCTCCAGGCCCTCAACCGGCCATTGCGTGATCAGATCCAGAAAATCCCGCCCGGCGGTCCACAGCCTTAATTCCTCCGGATTATCAGCCAGTGCCCGCAGTTCATCATGGCCAGCCAATTCGGCCCACTGTTTCATCAGCGGCGGCGTCAGCAGGGTAATCTCCCGCTCCAGACGCAACACGTCCGCCAGCGCCCGAGGTTCACCATCCAGCTCCACCCGGGCATCAGCCTCGAATCCCAGAGCCGACAACACGGCTTGCACCAGTGCGGGGGCATTGATCGGGCAAACCGCCAGCGCATCGCCTGGTTGGTAGCGCAAATCCGAGCCTTCCAGCGACACTTCAATGTGGCGAACTTCCTTGTCCGATCCCTGGCCACTGAGCAGCTGATTGGTCAGTAGCGTCGCCAGAAACGGATGCTTGCGCCCGTAGACAGATTCCACCACAGGCCCAGCACCCGGCGTTGCAGCCAGCGGCTGGGAAGCGCCCGCCCGGGCGGCCATTACGTCCAGTAACCGCTCAATCCACTGCTCGGCCAGATCTTCATAATCCACATCGCAATCCACCCGTTGCGCCATGGCCGTCGCGCCCAGCCCTGCCAGCCGCTCATCAAACTCCTTGCCGGTCTGGCAGAACTGCTCGTAACTGGAATCCCCAAGCGCCAGCACGCTGTAATTAAGGTGCTCCAACTTGGGGGCTTTCTTGCCCATCAGAAACTCATGAAAATCCAGGGCATTGTCCGGTGGGTCGCCTTCACCCTGGGTTGAGGTCACCAGGGCCAGCCATTGCTCCTGGCGAATCTGTTTGGGTTTGTAATCGGCAAGATCCACCAGCCGTGCCTTGATGCCCTTGTCTGCCGCACGGGCAACCAATTGCTCCGCCACGCCCTCGGCATTACCCGTCTGTGAGCCGAACAACACCGTCAATTCCGACTGCGGTACATCGCTGTTCACTGGCGCGCTCTGTGTGGCCGCTGGCGTTCCCTGGCAGTAACCTGCCAGATAACCTGCCAGCCAGTGGGCCTGATCGCGGTCAAGCCCGTCCAGAAGCTGCCTAAGTTGCTGTTGTTGCGCTCCCGTCAGTGGGGATGCACTGAAATCTGCTGCCATAAAAAACCCCGTGGTATCGGCCATCGTGTTCGAAAGCCGGTAAAAGTGTCACGGGCACTCTAGAAAGCGGGCACAAGCCCCATAAATCAGATTGTTTTCATGAGCCTTATCGATTAAGCCGATAAGAAAATTAACTCAATGTTTTTTATGATGTTTATCTATATAAAAAATCGTTCCATCGAAAATGATCTCGATCATCTTATGTTTTTTAGGCTTGACCCTATCATCCGTTCAAAACATTTGGTTCTAAACAGAAAGAGGGAACAGATAGATGACTGACACCGGGCAAACCCAGGAGCACCAGATTGTCGTGGTCGGTGCAGGTGCGGCTGGCACCAGCGTGGCGGCGTCTTTGTTAAGGCAGCAGCCAGGGCTGGACGTAGCCATCGTGGAGCCCAGCGACATCCATTACTACCAGCCCGCCTTCACTCTGGTGGGCGGCGGTGCTTACTCGCTGGCAAAAACAGCCAGGCCACAGGCCCAAACCCTGCCCACTGGAGCCCGCTGGGTAAGAGCCGCTGTCGCTGATTTACAACCGGAGAAAAACACCCTTACGCTGTCAGACGGGCGCACACTCGGCTACCAGATTCTTGTGCTGGCACCGGGATTGAAACTGGACTGGGACGCAGTGGATGGCTTGCGGGAAGCCATAGGGCGAAACGGAGTCTGCAGCAATTACGATCCCTCTCTGGCGGAATACACCTGGCAATGTTTGCAGGCGTTCCGGGGCGGTAAAGCTCTGTTCACTCAGCCCTCAACGCCTATCAAATGTGCCGGTGCGCCGCAGAAAATCGCCTACCTGGCGGCGGATTATGTGCGCCGAAAATGGCTGGCAGACAACAGCAAACTCAAGTTCTATTCCGGGGGCAGTGCTCTGTTCAGCGTGGCGGATTTTGTACCGCCGCTGACCCAGGTGGCCAAGCGCTACAACGTTGCTCTGCTGATGAATCACAACCTGATTGCGGTGAATGGCGCCAGACGCGAAGCGACCTTCCGTTTTACCAACAGCGCAGGCGAGACCACAGACGTGACCGAGACTTTCGATATGCTGCACGTGACACCGCCGCAGTGTGCCCCGGATTTCATCCGCAACAGCTCACTGGCCAACGAAGGCGGCTGGGTGGATGTCGATCAGCACACGCTGCAGCATGTCCGCCATGACAACGTATTCAGTCTGGGCGATGCCAGCTCACTGCCCACCTCCAAAACAGCCGCAGCTATTCGCAAACAGTCACCGGTCGCAGCGGCCAACATACTGACCAGACTGGCCGACAAACCACTTGAAGCCCATTACGACGGCTATACCTCCTGCCCGGTGGTGACCGGCTATGGCAAGGTAATGCTGGCGGAATTCATCTATGGCGGAAAAGTCACGCCCACCCTGCCCCTGAGCCCGTTCAAGGAATCCCGGTTTTACTGGCAGGTGAAAAAGCGTGGCTTGCCACCTTTTTACTTTGACTACATGCTCAAAGGCAAAGAGGGCGACCTTGCCCACAAGGCCATTGGCTAGTGTCCCGGGAAGCTGTGATAACAAGCTCATCGATGAAACCGACTCTGAATTCATCTGCTATTCTGCATTTAAACCCACACTTGAAATGAATAATTTTAAGGAGGGCAGAATTGATGGAAGCTTTAAAGGTACGAGTCTACCGTTATAACCCGGAGCAGGATTCAGTACCCTGGTATCAGGATAGCGAAATTGATGGCAGTTTCCGCAACCGGATGGTTCTTGATGTTCTGGAACACCTGAAAACACGGGACGTTACGCTGTCGTTTCGCCGCTCCTGCCGGGAAGGCGTATGCGGCTCTGATGGGCTGAACATCAACGGCCGAAACGGGTTGGGCTGCATCACCCGGGTTGCCGATATCCTCGGTAAGAAAAACCTGCTGGAGATTCGGCCACTGCCGGGTATGCCTGTGATCCGGGATCTGGTGGTGGATCAGTCGCTGTTTTTCAAACAGTACGAGAAGGTGCAGCCCTGGCTGATCAATGATGAGCCGACACCGGCCATCGAGCGACTGCAAAGCCCGGAAGACCGGGCCAAACTGGACGGCCTGTACGAGTGCATTCTGTGTGCCTGCTGCACCTCGGCTTGCCCGTCCTGGTGGTGGAACCCGGAAAAGTACATCGGGCCTTCCGGGCTGTTACAAGCCTACCGTTTTCTGGTGGATTCCCGCGATACCGCCACCCAGGAACGACTGGTCCGACTGGAAGACCCATTCAGCGTGTTCCGCTGTCGGGGCATCGGCAATTGTACCGCCTACTGCCCGAAAGGCCTGAATCCGATGAAAGCCATTGGCCATATCAAGACCATGCTGGTAAAAACACGGGTGTGAGACAGACCCGGCCAGACGCGGTACTGGTCGGGTGCTCAGCGTTTTATTTCCAGTAGTTATTGGCAGCAGCCACGGTCTGAAAGTGCACCGCAATCACTTCTGAGGCGTGGATCAGTGCCTCACCATCCTGGGAATACTCGGCTCGCTCACGAAACAGCACCTCCTTGTTCGACTGGGTACTTTTCACGCCCATACGGGACAGCTTGATCGCCAGTTCAAATCCTTGCTGCGGGGTTTCGGTGATCAGGCTCGGCAGCCAAACGTCGGTCTTTTTTTCGTCTTCGGCGTGGCCAGCCAGGGGAAACGCTAACAGTACAGCAGCCAGTATCATCAATGACTGTCGTTTTAGATGGGTCATCTGAAGCTCCTTGATCTCATCTCTTGTTATTTGGACATCCAATGGCGGCCCCTTAACCGAATACCAAGGCCACCCTCTCAACATTAAGAACTACGATAGAGCCATTTTCAATACACCTTAAGTGCCAAAAGAAATCATCAAAAAGCGCTTCTCCCCGAAAAATCGCCTTCACGGCCAGGGTAAATTGATCTGAATCAATTTACCGTTCGATACTTCCGCCGGTTAATCTTATGGTTACCAAGGGTTGTGCTGAAAAGAGCCTGTCAGGCACATCCGTTTCACTCACTCACATTGAATACGGTCAAATTAACGCATTTTAAATAAATCTAATCGGGAAGATCTATGACGCCCACCATTGCCGTTCTCCTGATCATCACCTTTCTGCTCTCGACTGTCGGCCTGTTACTGCTGATCTGGTCGATCGCCAACAATCAGTTCAGTCACGGCCAGCAATCGGCCCGAACGATTTTCTCGCCCGGCGAGGAAGGTATCGGTGAAGACCCCGCAGAAGCACCACAACGGCAAAAACAGGAATTGCCCGATGCCGAATACCGGGCGCGGCACGATGCCGACCAATCCTCCCGCCTGGCAACCCTGAGTTGGCTGTCGTCCAGCGTCTTCTGGTTATTACTCGGTTCTGCCTACGGCTTGCTTTCATCGGCCAAGATGCACATGCCGGAACTGCTGGCGAACAGCGAGTTTCTGACCTTTGGCCGGGTTCGCCCCATGCACCTGAATGCGGTCACCTATGGCTGGGCCTCCATGGCCGGGATTGCCATTGCCCTTTTTCTGATTCCGCGGTTGTTCAAAACCCGCCTGGCCGGCGGCCGGTTTGCCGTTATCGGTGCCGTGCTCTGGAACATCGGCCTGGTGCTCGGGCTGGGGGCCATCAACCTGGGCCTGTCTGATGGTAAGGAATGGCTGGAGTTTCCCTGGCAGATTGACCTGTTGTTCGTGATCGGGGGTGCCCTGGCCGCGATTCCATTGCTACTGACCGCAAAACAACGAACCGTTTCCCACCTTTACGTCACCAGCTGGTATTTCTTGGCGGCGTTGGTGTGGTTTCCGTTCCTGTTTCTGATCGCCAACCTGCCCTACACCTTTCCGGGCACCTCCGGTGCCACGGTTAACTGGTGGTTTGCCCACAACGTGCTCGGGCTCTGGGTAACACCCATCGGCATCGGCATCGCCTATTACATGATCCCGAAAATAATGGGGCGGCCGATTATTTCCTATCAGCTATCGCTCATCGGCTTCTGGTCGCTGGCACTGTTCTACAGTCAGGTGGGCATCCATCACCTGGTGGGCGGCCCGATTCCCACCTGGCTGGTCACCCTGTCAATTGTGCATAGCGTGATGATGTCGATCCCGGTTATTACCGTCGCCATCAACCACCACGGCACCATGATGGGCAACTTTCACCGGTTGAAAGACTCACCCACACTGCGATTTGTCTGGATCGGCGCGTTGATGTACACCGTGTCGTCGTTACAGGGTTCCATGGAAGCCCTGCGCAGCGTCAATGTGATTACCCACTTCACGCATTACACCGTGGCCCACGCCCACCTGGGCATGTACGCCTTCCTCAGTTTTATTCTGTTTGGCGCGGTCTATTTCATCATGCCCCGGCTGATGAACTGGGAATGGCCGTGGCGGCGGTTGATTGCCCTGCACTTCTGGCTGGTAAGCATCGGCATCCTGATTTACGTGGTGTCTCTGACCATTGGTGGCTGGAAACAGGGCGTGGAACTGCTCACCGCCGACACACCGTTTATGGATATTGTAAGAATGACTCTGCCTTACCTCGAAGCAAGAACCATCGGTGGCAGCCTGATGACTGCTGGCCACATCGTTTTTGCGTTCCATTTTGTCGCCATGCTGTTGCGAAAAGGCCGGCTGCAAGACCAGCCCACCCTGTTTCGTAATCCGGCCCGGGAGGTAAGCCAATGAAACGCGCACTCGCAATCATGGTCGGCGCCGCGCTGATTCTGCTGCTGGCCACACTGACACTGGTGGTTATGCCCTATCTGCAAATGTCGGCAGAACAGGTGCCACCAGACTTGAAACCCTACACCGAGCGGCAACTCGAAGGGCGGCAAATCTACATTGCCAACGGCTGCGTTTACTGCCACAGCCAGCAGCCCCGCGATCCGTCCTTCGCCAGCGGCGACAAAGACCGCGGCTGGGGCCGCCCGTCGGTGCCCGGCGACTATGCCTACGACACGCCCCACCTGCTGGGCACCATGCGTACCGGGCCGGATCTGTTCAATATCGGTGCCCGCCAGCCCAGTAAAGACTGGCACCTGCTCCATCTTTATAACCCGCAGGCGGTGGTGAAAGACAGCATCATGCCACCCTACCGGTTCCTGTTCCGCTGGGTTCGCTCGGTGGGTGAGGACGACACTGTCGTCCGCTTGCCGGAACCCTATGCTCCGGAAGAAGGCTACATCGTCCCCACAGAACAGGCGCTGGCCCTGGTGGACTATCTGCTGGCTCTGGATCGAACCTATCCGGCACCGACGCTGCCCGAACCTGAAAAGACCCAGGAGTAACTGCCACCGTGATAACCGACAACGAACGCGCACGCCAGAGAGAAAACCCGGAACCCGAAGAAGGGATGCGGAAGACCCCGATGATCGTTTTGCTGTGGATTGCCGTGCTGATTGTCTGGGGGGTGGGCTACTACGCCTACAACATCGGCAAGCCATTACTGGGCGGCGACAGCCGCACGGCGCCAGAGGTAAACGTCAGCAGTGCCGGCGGCGAAGGCGGCAGTGGTATCAACGGAAAAACCGTATTCAATGCCCAGTGTGCAGCCTGCCATCAGGCTAATGGCCAGGGTGTGCCAGGAGCCTTTCCACCGCTCGCCGGCAGCAAGTGGGTGGTGGCGGCCCGCGATATTCCGATCGCTATTGTTCACGACGGGCTGCAGGGCCCGGTGGAGGTAAAAGGTCAGACTTACGAGGGCATGATGCCCGCGTTCAAAGGCACCCTGAGCAATGACGAAATTGCCGCCGTGCTCAGTTACATTCGTCAGGAATGGGGCAACCAGGCGGAACCCATCACCGGGGCCCAGGTGGAGGAACATCAGGCTGGCGTTGGCGAACGAGGGCCCTGGTCAGCCGATGAACTGAAGGAAACCTATCAGGCCCCCTGATGTGAACGCGCCACGCGTAGCAAGCAAGCAACAACCGGACGACACCATCCTGTTCGTTCGGGGCATGTACTGCGGCAGCTGTGCAGCCGCGGTGGAAAGCCTGCTCAAACGCCAGCCGGGGGTGCTGGATGCGGCCGTCAACTTTGCCGCCGGCACCGCCCTGCTGCGCTGGGACACCTCTCAAACCGGCATTGCAGCGTTGGCGCAGGTGGTTCACCGGCTGGGTTATCGACTGCAGGATGCGCCGCCGAGCGCTAATAGCCAGGGGGTCGATCTGGCCCGTAAGAAACTGCAGTGGCGACTGGCCGCTGCCGTAGTGTTCGGGATGTGGTGCATGATGCCCGCGCTGCTGGTTTACCTTGCGCCTCTGGGGCTGGTGGAGCCGGAGGCAACCTGGCCACTGGCGCTGGCCAGCGGCGTGTTTGCCCTGCCTGTCATCACCTACTCCGGCGCCCACTTCTACCACGCTGGCTGGCGCACGCTGCGCATGGGGGTGCCCGGGCTGGATACCCTGATTACCTTCGCGGTGGTGGCCGCCACCCTGCTATCCGCCTGGCGCCTGAGCCAGGGCGAGAGCCACGTCTACTTTGATGCGGCGGTCATGCTGATTACCTTTCAACTGATTGCCCGGCTGCTGGATACCAATGTACGGCGCCGGGCCACCGACATCATTCACCGCTATCTGGGTCAGAGCAACAGCAGCCCGGTGACTCTCGACGACGGCAGTTGCCGGCAAATACCGGCAGACCAGGCAACACCGGGCATGCATATTTTGCCGGAGGCCGGGCAACCGCTCTGCCTGGATGGCCAGATCGGCGCGGGCGAAGCACTGATCGATTTTGCGCTGATCACCGGCGAGAGCCAGCCCGTCCCGGTTCGGCCCGGCGACCGGGTGTATGCTGGCTGTGTAGTTATTGAGGGCTGCCCGAAAATCCAGGTAACCGCAGGGGTCGGCCAGCGGCGAATCGATGGTATTACCCGTGCCATACATCAACTCTTGTGCCGGAAAACTTCGCTGCAACGGCTGACCGATCGCATTGCCCGGGTGCTTTTACCCACCGTAGTGGTTGCAGCGTTGGCCTCGGTGGTGCTGGCCTGGTTTCAGGGAACAGCGCCGGGTGAATCACTGGCCCGGGGGCTGGCCGTGTTGATCATCAGTTGCCCCTGCGCCCTGAGCCTGGCCATTCCATTGGTGATAATGATGGGGTATGCCCGGCTGGCGACCCGGGGCATTTTGTTGCAGGATCCAGCCGCCTTTGAGTTGGCGGCTGATATTGAGGTGGTGGTTTTCGACAAAACCGGCACGCTCACCACCGACCGCCCCGCCATCGCAGCCTGCCATCCACAACCCGGCTGGACACCTCAGGCCCTGTTGCAACTGGCCATCAATACCCTGCAGGGCTCCAGCCATCCCACGGCCCGGGGCCTGGCACTGGAAGGTGCCCCCAGCCTGCCCGAAGACATGGGGACCCGCACCGCCATACCCGGCCAGGGAACCCTCTGGCGGTTAGCCGAGCATCGGGTACTGGCTGGTCGAAGTCGCTGGCTGGCACAGCAGGGAGTGAGCCTGCCAGAGTTGGCAGATACCGGCATGAGCCTGCACCTGGCCTTCGATGGCCAGTACGCAGGCCGGATTGATTTTCAGGAACGGCTGAATCCCGAGGCTGCCGGGCTAATCGAACAGCTCAAAGCCCGGGGCATCGCCATCTATATGCTCAGTGGCGATACCCGACGCTCCAGCCTGGCGCTGGCAAAACGCCTGAACATACCGCCAGCCAGGGTGATATCCGAAGCGTCACCGGAGCAAAAACTGCGGGTTGTCGAAAACCTGCAGAATCACTACCCCACCGCATTTATCGGCGATGGACTGAACGATGGCCTGGCGCTGGCTTCTGCCCGCATCGGCATCGCCATCAACACCGCCCCGGAGGCCGCTCAATCGGCCGCGGCGGTGCAGCTTACCGGTGGCCTGGGCACCGTTGCCAGCACGCTTGATTTTGCCCGCCAGGCGCGGCGGCTGATGCGGCAGAACCTGGTGTGGGCCATCGCCTACAACGGCCTGGCTCTGCCGCTGGCGGTAGCAGGCTGGGTGCAACCGGTGATCGCCGCAGTGGCTATGTCCCTGAGCAGCCTGTGTGTGCTCGGCAACAGCCTGCGCATTCACCACGGCGATCAAACCCCGATCAACACCTCCGAACCCGGTCAAACCAGGTCTGAATCACGCATCCCGCAGCCCGAGCTTGCGCAAGATCATCATCGCCGGGCACCATCGGGTAAACGCCGACTGAATCAGGTTGAGTGCTATAAAGCCGGTGAACAATAACCAGTAAGGGCTTACGTAATGGGCAAGCAGGATCGACACCAGGGTAAATACCCCGGCCATCAGGCGAAGGCCTTCATTAACCGTCATAATCAATCTCCCAAGTTGGTATAAAAACCTAAACCATCCCCTTTATCCAAAACAGGACGTGTTCATGTCACTGGCCGAAAAACTCTGCCTCAGCGCCGCTGCGCTTTTCTTTATCACCGGCCTGCTGACCGGTGTCTGGAAGTACGCCTGCATAGCCCGAAGCCCCAGGGCTGCGGCACCGCGCTATGTGGACATTGCCCACCGCAGCTCCCTGATGTACAGCTTTGCCGCGCTGTTACTGGCCTGGCTGGCCCGCTACAGTGTTTACCCGGATTGGCTGAACACCCTGGCGGCCGCTTCTGCCCTGAGCTTTTTCGCACTGGCCATTGGCACCTACATAATCCACGGCATTCTGCGCGACACCAGCAACCAGTTACGCAAGCCACACCGGCTGGGCACAGCCTCCCTGCCTGGCTGGCTGATACACGGCTTTATGGTGGCCCTGATTGTTGCTGAAATCGGCGGCTCGCTGATTCTGAGCACAGGCGCCCTGACCGGAATCTGGAACCTGTAACCAAGCTTATCGCCATTACCCGCCCGGCTCAGTGACAATGTCACCAAGCGCTCGGGCCTGTTGGCGAATCCGATGTCTGTGTGGGCGAGGTGTTCCGGCTGGATGATGCGGAGTAGGGAAATTTAATGTTACGGCAGGCGATTGGTTAACAGAAAATCCCGCAGCGCCACCGCATTGTTGTGTTCGGTATCTTTGGCGGCGAACACCAGCGTGATTCGCTTGTGGTCTTCCAGGAGTGCCATAAAAGCCTGCAGATCTTCGTCTGCCTCGGCTTGCTTCAGCTCTTCCAGATACCGGTTCTGAAACTCCGGCCACTTATCCGGGTCATGGCCAAACCATTTACGCAGCTCGGTGGAGGGCGCCAGCCCTTTCAGCCAGTGATCGATGCCAGCATCTTCCTTGGCTACACCTCTGGGCCAGATGCGATCCACCAGCACCCGGGGCCCGTCGGAGCGGGCGGCGGTGTCGTAGGCGCGTTTCAGGCGAATATCCATCAATGCTCCCCTTTATCGTGAACATAGCAATTCCAGCCTACTCCCGAAACTCCAGGGTTTCAAAGAGCGGACGCAGGGTGCTACAAACTCGCTGGCGATCTTCGCCGCTCAGGGCTTTGGTGCCAAGTTGTTCATTCAGCATCTGCTCACTCCGGGCTGGCTGTACTGCAAATCGGCGAACTCCCCGTTCTGCCAAACGTTGGCCCACACGCACCACCTGCTCGGCACTCTGCAGCGCAGCATGCCAGGTTAACCGGCACTCGAAGTCAACACTGGCCGCTTGCAACACATCAATCGCGGCCCAGCTATCCAGCCCGGCCCGGCGATTAGTGGTGATCACTTCGTAGTCGGAAGGTAACGCCTTGATATCCAGCCCAACCCAGTCCAGATACGGCAGTAAAGGCGTCAGCCGTTTGAGTTGCGGCACACCGGTATGAAGGCCGTTGCGGAATCCGAGTGCCCTTGTCTGCTGCAGGGCAGGTAACAGCGCCGCCTGGATTGTCGGTTCTCCGCCGCTGAACACCACCGCATCCAGCAGGCCTCGGCGCTTTAAAAGATGCTCTAACGCTTGCTGCCAGTTGATTCCCCCCGCCACCTTCCGCCGGGGAATCAAGTGGAGGTTATGGCAATAGTGGCAACGCCAGGGACAACCCTGCAGAAACAGGGTTGCCGCCAGGTGTTGCGGATAATCGACGGTGGAGAAGGCGGCCATGCCTCCAATCACCAGGTTATCCGCCGTCATTTCAACGCTCCCGGAAGTGGGTGCGTTCGCGGTGCTCGGACTGTTTGCCTTTATTGAAGGCAGAAACCGGGCGGTGGTAGCCCATCACGCGAGTCCAAACTTCACAACGCTGGCGCTGGCTGTTTTCAAGTGGCTTCTGGTTTTCCATGTCGTTCTCCTTTTGCTTTACAAAAAAGCCGGTGTCGACGATGGCTTACGGCAACACCGGCGAGTCAGGAACCAGGCAAACTGCCTGGTTCCACGATTCATACCGATGTTGTGGCCTTGTCAGGCAATGCCTGGCCAGCCAGCAACAGCTCGTCGCACCTGGGGCAGAACTCATGTTCGCCATTCAGGTAACCGTGTACCGGGCAGATGGAGAATGTCGGGGTGACAGTAATGTACGGCAGCCGGTAGTTCTCCAGAACGGTTTTCACAAACCGGGCACAGGTGGCGGCATCGCTGATGCGCTCGCGCATATATAAATGCAGCACCGTGCCACCGGTATAGCGGGTTTGCAGTTCATCCTGCAAATCCAGCGCCTCAAACGGGTCGTCGGTATAGCCCACGGGCAGTTGGCTGGAGTTGGTGTAGTAAGGTGCCTCGTCGGTGCCCGCCTGCAGTATGTCGGGAAAACGCTTACGATCTTCCCTGGCGAACCGGTAGGTGGTGCCCTCGGCAGGTGTAGCCTCCAGGTTGTAAAGATGCCCGGTTTCTTCCTGGTACTGCTTCATTCTGTCCCGCACATGATCCAGCAATTCCAGAGCGAACTCCCTGCCCCAGTCACTGCTGATATCTTCCCGGTCATCGGTGAAGTTCCGGATCATCTCATTCAGGCCATTGACCCCAATGGTTGAAAAGTGGTTTCTCAGGGTACCCAGATACCGCTTGGTATAGGGAAACAGACCTTCCAGCATCAGTTGCCCGATGACCTGTCGCTTGGTTTCCAGGCTGTCACGGGCCAGATCCATCAATTGATCCAGCCGGGCCATCAAAGCAGGTTTGTTACCTCTATACAGATAACCCAGGCGGGCGCAGTTCACGGTCACCACGCCCAGCGAACCGGTCTGCTCGGCCGAGCCGAACAGGCCGTTGCCACGCTTGAGCAATTCGCGCAGATCCAACTGCAGGCGACAACACATGGAGCGCACCATGTTTGGCTCAAGATCCGAGTTCAGAAAGTTCTGAAAATACGGCAGGCCGTAACGGGCGGTCATCTCGAACAATCGCAGGGCGTTTTCGGAGTGCCAGTCAAAATCCCGGGTTATGTTGTAGGTGGGAATGGGAAAGGTGAACACCCGCCCCATGCTGTCACCGGCGGTCATCACCTCGATATACGCCCGGTTGATCATGTCCATTTCAGCTTGCAGATCACCATAGCTGAAAGGCATCTCCTCGCTCGCAATCACCGGAATCTGATCCCGCAAATCCTCCGGGCACACCCAATCAAAGGTGATGTTGGTAAAAGGCGTTTGGGTGCCCCAGCGGGAAGGCACGTTCAGGTTGTAGACAAACTCCTGAATGCACTGGCGCACGGTGGCGTAGTCGAGATTATCCTTACGGATAAACGGTGCGAGATAGGTATCGAAAGAGCTGAAGGCCTGGGCTCCGGCCCATTCATTCTGCAACGTGCCGAGGAAGTTCACCATCTGGCCGATGGCGCTGGAAAGGTGTTTCGGCGGTGCTGACTCCACTTTGCCCGGCACTCCGTTCAGACCTTCATGGAGCAGTGTCCGCAACGACCAGCCTGCACAATATCCGCTGAGCATATCCAGATCGTGTATATGAATATCGGCGTTTCGGTGAGCTTCCCCAATGGCGGGCGTGTAAACGTCGTTCAGCCAGTAGTTGGCGATGACTTTGCCCGCTGTATTCAGGATCAGCCCGCCGAGCGAGTAGCCCTGATTGGCATTGGCGTTTACCCGCCAGTCACTGCGGTGCAGGTATTCCCGGACCGTGCCGGAGATATCCAGTTTCGAGGCGTCTGAAGACGGTGCATGGGATGGGGTGGCGGGCATGTTTCCTCCTGAAAGCGCGTCGGGGGCAGCCTCTCGCGCTGTCAGGAGATCAGGCACAGCTACGCCATGCCAGATCATCTGATCACCCTGAGCCGCGAAGGTGCCATTTATCATTTGCCTGGCAGGTCTTCGGACTCAGGGGCTGTGAACCTTCCGGTTCGGCCTTGCGGGGCGACTTCCCGGCAATTGCCAGTGTCTCGCTGCCCCACTCGTTCCCCAATACCGCTGCGCGTCAGTTCCGGAGTCTCACCGGATTCCGCACCACAATCACAACATGTTGTGGATTACCAGAACGCAAACACTATATACGGGACTTTCGGTCAACTCAAGATATTATTTATTTTATTTAAATGTTTAGAAATTACGGTAACCGGATTAGCCCAGAATCAGCGGCGTCACCACAGCACCACCCACCAGCAAGGTAATGAACAGACACAATGCCAGCACAAAGGGCTTTACACCCAAACTTCTAAGGGCTTCGATCCGGGTCTGGAAACCCAGCGCCGCCATGGCCATGGTCATGGCGACCTGCCCCGCCAGTACCAGCCCGCCCTGAATCTGGCCAGGTAACTGAAGCACACTGTTGAGCCCGACAACCGCCATGAAGCCAAAGGCAAACCAGGGGATAATCAGTTTCTGCGCGCCCTCTCCTGCATATTCGGCAGCTTCCGCATGAGCAGCACGGTGGCGATTCCAGATTTGCCCGATGACCAATAGGAAGGGCACCAGGAGCATCACCCGAACCAGCTTCACAATCACCGCATTGGTGAGGGCATCCTGGCCCACCGCACCACCGGCAGCGACCACTTGCGCCACCTCATGCACAGTAGAGCCGATGTACACTCCGTACAAACCTTCATCCCAGCCCATGATCGGGTAAAGAACCGGATAGACAAACATCGCCAGGGTACCAAACAGCACCACAGTGGCCACCGCCATAGACGTTGCCGCCGGTCGTGACCGGATGGTGCCTTCGGTGGCCAGTACCGCAGCCGCCCCGCAAATAGCACTGCCGGCACTGGTCAGAATGGCGGTGTCGCGGTCCAGTTTCAGCCAGCGGGTACCCAGCCAGTAACCTGCCGTGGTAATGGTCACTACCACCAGGCTATCCAGCAGCACCACTTTTGGCCCAAGGGCCATCAGTTGTTGTACCGTGAGGGAGAAACCGAACAGCACGATACCGCCTCGCAGCAACCAGCGGGCAGAAAACCCCAGGCCCGGCGCCACGCCCTTTAACCGTTTCCCTGCGGCCAGGTTACCAAACAAGAGCCCCAGCAACAGGGTAAACACCAGAGGCCCCAGGCCGGTTTGCTGCACCGGCGGCAAAGCGGCAATGCCATAGCCTGCCAGTGTCAGAAACGCACACCATGCCAATCCCCTGAACATCTCCATCTCCGAACTTTTTAATATATGGATATTCTATAGTTTGCGAATATATTTCAAAAACGGGCGTTTTGCATTTGTTTAATCGATTCTATCGATATAATCCGGCATGACTCTGACCATCCCGGAGCAGGCCTCGCATTGACCTACAATGCCACGGTGAACTGTGAACAAGCGTGATAGGCTGCCCCCAACCTTGCGACCAGAAGGCGATAGACCAGAACCTCCACCATCAGCCATACAACTGGAGACAGAGTGTCGGGTGCAAAAAAGGAAACCCCAGAACTGACTCGCGTGGCAGCCCTGCAGATGCAAGGCCGGGTTGGTGATATCCAGTATAACCTCCACCACGTGAGAGAGTTACTGGATGAAGCCATACACCAGAAGGCAAAAGTGATTGCCGTGCCAGAATTCTTCACCACGCCCGTCGTGGAGAATCCCAGGCTGTGGGCCGCCAGTCTGCCCCCGGAAAACCCGGCACTGGACCTGCTGAAAGAGTACGCGAGGGATCATCAACTCCTGATTGGCGGCTCCTACCTGGAGCACCGCCCGCAGGGTGATGTGTATAACTGCTATACCCTGGTACAACCGGATGGCCAGGTGAGCCGGCACGACAAAGACCAGCCCACCATGATCGAGAATGCTTATTACACTGGCGGACGCGATGACGGCATACACCAAACCTGCTTTGGCCGGGTCGGCACGGCCGTTTGCTGGGAAACCATTCGCACCCGCACCCTTGAACGCTTGCACGGCAAGATTGATTTTGCCATGACCGGCAGCCACTGGTGGTCGCCGCCATTCAACTGGTCAGTTCTGAAAGGCTTTATCGACACCATGGCCAGCATGAATGCCGACTACATGGCGGAGGCACCGGGTCAGTTTGCGCGTATGCTTGGTGTTGCCAACCTACACGCGGCACATTGCGGATCACTGGGAGGCACCATCCCGATGGCACCTTTCGGCCTGCCCTCTCCCCGATATCAGGGAGAACTGATGGGCGAGGCGCAGATTATCGACAACACAGGCAACCAGCTGGCTCGCCGCCACCGCCACGAAGGCCCCGGGGTAATTACCGCGGACCTGGAGTTGACACCCGGAGAGCCTTCACTGGAAACGCCCGATCGCTTCTGGATTCCAGGGCTCGCCTGGCGCTTCCGGTTCTTCTGGCAGCAGCAGAACTGGTGTGGGCGAAGCCTTTATCAGAAAGCCCGGAAGCAAGGCTGGCTGCAGCACCAGTAAGCACACCTGTCAACGCATATCAAAAAACTCCCGGTGCATCCGGCGGGCCGGGATACCCCATTTCCGGAACTGGCTGAACAGGGTCTTGGCCAGACCTACCGGGCCGCAGAACCAAAGACTGGCCTGCTGCCAGTCGGGCACGGCATCCCGGATTTCCTCCGGTGTCAGTCGGCCCTCGGTACGACTGCATCGAATAACCAGGTTAACGCCCGCGGCTTCAGCATCCGCCCGCAGCTTTGTCAGAGCCTCCTCGCTGACATCGGCAGTGGGGTGGAACAGGTAGATAGTACGATTATCCGGTTTGCTGGCCAGGCGCCCCATCCGGGCAATAAACGGCGTGATCCCTATGCCCGCGCCTACCCAGATCTGAGTGCGGCAATCATCTTCAAAATCAAAACCGCCATAGGGCCCCTCCAGTGTAACCGGCATGCCCTCGCAGATCCGGTGGCTGGCCCGGCGAGTATGGTCCCCCAGTTCCTTGACCACGAATTTCAGACACCGGGTTTCCGGGTTCCAGTCTGAAGCAATGGTATAAGGGTGAGGGCCCTCCGCAGCATCCGACGTAATAAAGGCGAACTGCCCGGGGTTATGGAGGGACCAGTCCTGCTCGACCCTTACCAGAAACTCGAAGACTCTCAGCTCCGGATATCGGGTTACCGAAACCACCTCCCCCGGCACCTTCCGGACCTTGCCCGGCCAGCCAAGCAGAAGTAAAACCGCTGCGATACTGCCGGCGACAACAGCGAACTGGGTCAGCCAGCCAATCGGCGCCGCCCAATAATCAAACTTCATCAGGATAAAGCTGTGCCAGGCCAGGGGCAGAAAAGCCACCGCCAGCAGTTTGTGAGTTTTACGAAACAGGTGGTAAGGAAAGGCTTTTACCAATGCCAGCACAATCAATACGGCCGCGGCGTAGAAAGCCCATTCTCCCAAAGTTTCTGCCAACCCCCTTTGGCCGCGGAACCAGGCTTCAAGGCCAGTGAGTTGCTGTCCCGCCCCTTTGCCGGCCGGCTTCTCCAGCCAGCCCCAGCCCACCATCCACTTGGTGCCCTTGGCCCACCACCAATGCAACGTAGCCAGCACCAGTGAACCAATGCCCAGCCATTTGTGCAGCCGGTACACCTTGTCGAGACCACCAACCCAACGCTCCAGAATCCGGAGCCGCAGCGCCAGCACCAAAGCCACCGCCATCATGACCACAGCAAGAACCCCCGAATACTGGACAAACACCGACCGGAACGGGAAGTAAGCAAACGGGCTCACCCAGAGGCTATCGGCTGCGAACCAGACAGCACTGACGACTGCAACCAGCCCCCAGAAAAACAACGGAATACGCGACATGACAATTTCCTCTGCGTCGCCATCAACAAATAGCAAACTACGCTTACCACCGATCGTAATGCTTGAGGTAAATCAAACCGGATGGCCTTTACACGGCTTTTACCTACACCCTGAACCATGACTTGCCCACCTTGCTTCTTGCGTAATCGGCAACCACCTACCAGAATAAAGCAATTGATTACTTTCTTCAGGGAAGCTCCAATGGCAACCACAAAAGCGCCCGAAAAACGAACCTACCAAAGCACCGAACTGCGCCAGTCCGCCACTATCGAGGCGGTCGTCCAGCTGTGTGCCGAACAGGACCCGGCCACCCTGACCACCGCCCGGATTGCCGATGAAGTGGGGCTGTCGCAGGGTGCGCTGTTCAAGCATTTCCCGAACAAGAACCGGTTGTGGGAATCCGTGGCCGGCTGGGTTTCGGAGCAGCTGACCAGTCAGGTATTCCGCGAGGCAGACCGGCACAAGCACGCTGACCAGGCCCTGGAAGCCATGTTTCGCGCCCATGTGGGCTTTATCGCCCGACACCCGGGCATTCCCCGCCTGATGCTGGGTGAGCTGCAAAAACCCGGCAACGGCCCCGCCAAAACCATCGTCCGCCAGGCCCTTGCCCGCTACCGCAAAAAGGTGGTCGGTTTACTGAAGCTAGGCATCGAACAGGGGCGCATAGCCGCCGGTATCGATACCGAAGCGGCGGCGGTGTTGTACCTCGGCGCCATTCAGGGGCTGGTGGTTCAGGCAATGGTCAGCGGAGAGATTGCGACGCTTGAGCAGACTGCCCCCCGAATTTTCAAACTTTACAGCGCCAGTTTTCAGGAGATGAGCAATGACCCGGAAAAATAAACTGACGCTGGCGCTGGCCCTGATTGCCGGCATTGCCTTTGTGGTCATCATGGTAAAGCTGAAACAGCCACCGGAAAGGGTCGAGGCGCAGGCAACCGCAACGCCAGTGCGGATTATGGAGGTCACGCCCCGTGAGTTCCGTACCGAAGCCCGCGGTTATGGTCAGGTGCTGCCGGCCCGAAGCTGGAATACGGTGGCCAACGTGGGTGGCCGGGTTGTCTGGAAACACCCGGAGCTGGAGAGCGGCAATATCATCTCGGAGGGCACGCGGCTGCTAGAGATCGACCCGACCCGCTATGAGCTGGCCGAAGCCTCCGCCAGGGCCGACCTGGCTGGCATTGAAGCGGAGCTGCGACAACTGGACCAGGAAGAACGCAATACCGGCGAGTTACTCAAGCTGGAAGAACGCCGGTTAACACTGGCACGGCGGGAGCTGGACCGGGCTGAAACCCTGGTGGCTCGGGGGGCCCTGTCGCAAACCCGCTACGAAGAACAACAACGGGCCACCCTGCAACAGGAGCAGGCAGTCCAGACCCTGCGCAACCAGCAGAACCTGATTCCTGCCAGGCGGGAGACCCTGCAAGCCCGTATGGCCAGAACCGAGTCTGCCCTGGCCAGTGCCCGGGAAGACCTGGACGACACCCGTTTTGAAGCGCCCTGGGATCTGCGTGTCCACCAGGCCGACATCGACACTGGCCAGCATGTCAGCCCCGGGCAGACGCTGTTCATTGCCGACGACATCACCCGCGCCGAAGCCACCGTGCAGCTGGAAGTGGCGGAACTGCGCCGGGTGCTGTCGCAGTTGTCCGGGGGCAGCCTGCCGGAAACCGGCTCCAACAACCGCTTCGCCGACTTTCATGACCAATTACCCCTGGACGACCTGAATATCCGGGTAACCCCCACCAACGTGCCGGATGCCCACTGGCCGGGCAAACTCACCCGGGTCACCAGCAGCCTGAACCAGGCCACCCGCACCGTTCAGGCCGTTATTTCTGTAGACGAACCCTACCGAAACGCCAACCCGCCGGCACGCCCGCCCCTGGTCCGCAACATGTTTGTGCAGGCCAGCATTACCGCGCAGACTCCCGAGCCCGTCATCGTTATCCCGGCCAGCGCGGTGCATCAGGGCGTGGTGTACCTTGCCGACGACGACAACCGCCTGCAGCGCCAGCCCGTGTCTGTCGCCTGGCAACAAGGTGAAGATGTCGTTATCGATAAGGGGCTGGCACCGGGAGACCGGCTGGTTCTGGATGACCTGGTTCCGGCCATCGACGGCACTCTGCTGGCTCCGGGAGATCAGCCATGATCCGCTGGTTCGCGGGCCACCCGACCGCCGGTAACCTGCTGCTGATTCTGATTCTGGCAGCAGGCCTGTTCGCTGCCCCCAACCTGACCCGGGAAACCTTCCCCGACTACCTGCCGCCGGAAGTCAGCATCACCATGGAATACCGGGGTGCCACCGCTGCGGATGTGGAGGAAGCCATCTGCCAGCGGCTGGGCGAAGCGCTGCAGCGGGTGGATTACATGAGGGAGGTTTCCTGCACCGCCCGGGACAACCAGGCCCAGACCATTGCCAGCATGGAACCCCGGGGTGATATGGGCCGGTTCCTGGACGATATCCGCACGGAAATCGAAGCCCTGACCGACCTGCCCGAAGAAGCCGAAGACCCGGTCATCCGTGAGCTTTACCGCACCAGCCTGGTCGCCGCCATCGCGGTGTACGGGCCCATGAGCTTCTCTCACCTGGAAGCCTACACCAGCCAACTGGAAGACCGCCTGTTCGCCATGGACGGCGTGGCCGATGTGATTCCCGTGGGCCTGTCCCAGCGCCAGTGGCACATCGAAGTATCCCGCGACCTGCTGCGCCAGTATGGCCTCGGCGTACGCGACATAGCCCGGGCCATCAACAGCCAGAACCTGGACATGCCCCTGGGCACCATCGAGACCGACAGCCAGGACATCCAGCTGCGGTTTGTGGATGAACGCCGTTCCCTGCAAGCCCTCGCCGAGTTGCCGGTTATAGGCGGACAAGCCGGCGCTGTGCTGACGCTGGGCGACATTGCCACCATCACCGAGGCCCACGAACGGGAAGAGGAACGGGTGGACTTCAACGGCCAGCGCGCCATCGTTCTGGAGATCCACAAAAACCGCCATGACGATGCCCTGCGGGTGATGGATTCCCTGGAAACCTTTATCGACGAGGAAAAAGCCCGCCGTGGTGGCAATGTCGAGCTGAAAATCACCCAGAACATGACCTCGATTGTGAGGGACCGCCTGCAAATGCTGGTGGGCAATGGCATCACCGGGCTGCTGCTGGTAGGCCTGGTGATGGCCCTGTTCTTCCGCCCCCGCCTTGCCTTCTGGGCGCTGTTCGGGCTGCCGACTGCGTTTACCGGTGCCTTTGTGGTTATGGCCCTCACCGGCCTGTCCCTGAACATGATCACCCTGGTGGCCCTGCTGATGGCCATCGGTATCGTGATGGACGACTCGGTGGTGATCACCGACAACATTGCCCAGTGGCACGCCGACGGCAACAATCCGCTGGAAGCTGCCGCCAGAGGCACTCAGGAAATCCTGCCCGGCGTGCTGTCATCGTTCCTGACCACCATTTCGGTCTTCATTCCCCTGGCCTTTCTGGCCGGCGAGCTGGGAGCCGTGCTGGAAGTCTTGCCGGTGGTTTTGATCGCCGCACTGGCCGCATCGCTCATCGAAGCCTTCTGGATACTGCCCCACCACCTGAAAAGTGGACTGGGCAAGAGGCGCGTGAACCCCCCTTCCCCTTTTCGCACCGCCTTCGACAACGGCTTTGAAAAAGCCCGAGAGCACGTCGGGCGGCTGGCCGACGGCGCTATCCGTTTCCGGTATGGCGTACTGGCGGCCATGCTGTTGATACTTCTTGGCTCTGTGGGGCTGATGGCCGGTGGCCATGTGCGTATGGAAGCCATGCCAGAAATCGACGGCGACGTACTGGAAGCCCGGGTGCTGATGCCCCAGGGCACGCCCCTGCACCAGACCCGGGCTATTACCGAACGCATCACCTCGGCCATGCTCCGGCTCAACGAGGAATACACGCCAGACCAGCCCGACCAGCAAGCACTGGTACAGAACATCCAGACCCGCTTCAACCAGCACGCCGGTGCCGGCGAAAAAGGCGCCCACGTGGCCACGGTGATGGCCGATTTGCTGACCGCGGAGCTGCGCACTGTGGACCTGGCCACCCTCACCGACCGCTGGTACGAAGAGATCGGTGAGATACCCGGGCTGATTGCCCTGAACATCCAGGAGCCCGGATTCGGCCCCGCCGGCATTCCGATCGAAATCCGCCTGCAAGGCAGCGACCTGGGTGAACTAAAAGCCGCTGCCCGGTACCTGGGTGCCGAAATCGCCCGCTACAACGGCACCTTCAACGTGCTGGATGACCTTCGGCCCGGCAAGCCCCAGCGCATACTGTCACTGAACGACACAGCACTGTCCCTGGGATTAACCGCCGCCGAAGTGGCCAGCCAGGTTCGCACCGGCTTGCTCGGTGATATCGTGGATACCGTACAGATTGGAGACCAGCACATAGAAATCCTGCTGCGCCAGACCAGCGCTGAACGCAACACACGGCAATTCCTGGAAGATACGGTGATCACCACCGGCAAAGGCCAGATGGTGCCGCTGCGGGAAGTGGCCACCATCACCGAGGAACGGCAATGGTCGCAGGTCACCCGCATTGACGGCCTGCGCACGGTGACGGTCTCGGCCGATGTCAACGGCCGGAAGACCAATGCCGATGCCATTATCACCGACCTTCAGAACACGGTATTCCCAGAGCTGCGCGAACAATGGCCGGAGGTCACCCTGCAGGTGGAAGGTCAGACCGCCCGCTCCCGGGAAACCGGCCAGTCCATCGCCCGGGGGTTGCTGATCGGGCTGCTGGGAATTTTCCTGATCCTGTCGTTCCAGTTCCGCAGTTACCTGGAACCGATCATCGTGATGCTGGCCATCCCGGTGGCCTTTATGGGAGCCGTGTGGGGCCACATGCTGATGGGCTATAACCTGTCTATGCCCTCGCTGATCGGAGCCGCCTCACTGGCCGGGATTGTCGTGAACAACGCCATTCTGCTGGTGCAGTTCATCAAGAGTTACCGGGAACAGGGCATGAACGCGCGGGAAGCGGCCGGTGCCGCCAGCCGTGCCCGGTTCCGGGCGATCCTGATTACCACCAGCACCACCGTCGCCGGCATGCTGCCCCTGCTGGCAGAAACCAGTACCCAGGCCATGGCGGTGATTCCGCTGGTGATCTCGTTGGTGTTCGGCTTGCTGGTGTCCACCGTGCTGATCCTGGTGGCCTTGCCAGCGCTCTATGCCATTCTTGAGGATCTGGGCTGGGCCCGTAATAACGGGTCCTGACGTAAAGGCCGGGTTCAGTGTCCCAGCCTTTGCTATTGTTCAGGCACCCACCAGGTCCATTCCCGGCTTGCCATACCAGTACCCGTTACATGGCGGGGCCTCCACCAGCTGCAGCGGGTCCGCGGCCGGCACTTCTCCCCGTCGCACCTGATCAAAGCGTTTGACCACCTCGTCCATGCCCTGATGCTCCGGGCTCAGGCGCACGGTGCTGACCCCCATGCGCTCCATATCCGGCAGTTCCCGCATCAGGTCGTAGCGGGAGCCGGAGAGCGTGGAGATGCCGTTAATGCGGAACAACTCCTGGCTTTCCCGGGAACGCAGTTCCATGCCATCCGGATGCTCAAGGCAACGGAATTCGCAGTTGTCTTTGGGCAGGTTGTAATGGCGAGCTGTGAAACAGCGGGACGACCATGCAAGTGGCAGAAAGCCCCAGGAGAACACCTCGGCGGGCAGATCCAGGCCGTCGGTCTTCAGCTCCCGGATCAGCTGTTCCAGGGTCTCCTTGCCCAGTTCCACCGGCAGGTTCCAGCCCACCAGCCCCTGCCGGGCGAGGATGTTCAGCGTGGCCACATTGTAGATGTTCATGGACGGGCCGGTGATGAATTTCAGCCCGTTGCGGATGGCCACCTGCACGGCGCTCTGATCGTTAGCCTCCACCAGAAATTCATCCTGCTCGCAGAACCGGCGCAGGCGGCGCAAGTCGGCTTCGGACTCAATCAGTGTCAGTGTCGAGAGCACCACGTTCTTGCCGCAGGCTTTCAGATCCCGGGCCAGATCCAGCCAGTCATCAGGCTTGAGTTCCCGGCGGCGGGAGCAGACCACCTCGCCCAGGTAAATGGTCTCCACCGGCCACTCGGCAGCTTTAGCGTAGAAATCAAATACCGACTGCTTGGACCAGAACCACAGAATCGGGCCCAGAGATAAGTTCATCATAAACAACGAAACCTTATTTCCACTTGCGATGGTAGGCGCCAATGGTGGTCAGACCGCCCTCGGATAATCCCGCCAGCGTGCTGTTCCAGGCACTCTCTACAGAAAACTGATCCGGATTCGTCTGCACCCGGTTCAGAGCCTGGCGCCAGGTGCTGGCCACATCGGCAATGTAAGCCGGGCTGCGCTGGCGGCCTTCGATCTTCACCGCACTGATGCCCAAAGCTTTCAGTTCCGGCAACAAGTCCAGCGTATTAAGGCTGACCGGCTCTTCAATGGCGTGGTACACGCTACCCTCTACCTCAAACCGCCCTTTGCACAGGGTCGGGTAACCGGCCGACTCGCCCTGTCCGTAGCGGTCAATCAACACATCGTTCAGGCGGGACTCCAGGCCCTGGGGCGTTTCCTGCCAGCGCACCGCTTTGGCGGGTGAACAGGCACCCCGGGTGTTGGGGGATTCATCGGTCAGGTAGGACGACAGATAACAGCGGCCTTCGGCCATGATGCACAGGCTGCCGAAGGCGAAGACTTCCAGTTCAACCGGGCTGTGTTTGGCCACGCCCCGCACCTGGTCCAGCGACAGCACCCGGGGCAACACAGCCCGGCGGATGTCGAAGTTGTCCTTGTAGAACGACAGGGCCTCATGGCTGGTGGCCGAGCCCTGCACCGAAAGGTGGCGCGGAATGTCCGGGTGCTTGTTGGCGGCATAATCCAGCAGGCCCATATCCGCCAGAATAATGGCATCCACGCCAAGGCTGGCGGCACGATCCACCGCCGTTTTCCATTGTTCCCAGCCGTCTGGCTGCGGATAGGTATTGATGGCGCAGAATACCCGGCTGCCTTTGGCATGGGCGTATTCGATGCCTTCTGCGGCGCGTTTGTCATTGAAGTTCAAACCGGCAAACTGACGGGCGTTGGTGCTGTCCCGAAAGCCGAAATAGACGGCATCGGCGCCGTTATCAACGGCGGATTTCAGCGCGGGAAGACTGCCCGCCGGGCATACAAGTTCCATGGGGTTCTCCGCTGCTCAGGTTGGCCGCACCATACCCGCCAAAGCGCGCCTCCACCTTGACCTTTGTCACCGGATTGCCCGAAAACTTACTAACTACCTCTTGAGGAATACCCCAAGGCATTTCGCCGCCCCTTATAAAGCACCATAAAATCAGTTAATTAAACCACTGAAACATGACGTTACAGGGGACGACTTACCTCTTCGCCTACCCCGATGCGCCAATGGTAAGAACTGCTACACTTGCCCAGAATGGAATCTGTTCTCAATGAAGAGGCCCCCACCTATGTCATTGCTCAATAACCTGTCCATGCGCGGCAAGCTGGTCACGCTTGTGCTGCCAGCGCTGCTGGTCATCCTTTTTTTCGCCATTCAGAACATCAGCCGTAATCTGGACACCCTGACAGATATGCAGGAATTTCAGGCCATGGCCAGGCTGGCGGAACTGGGGGACCCCCTGGTAGCAACGCTGCAGCGGGAGCGCGGTCGCTCCGCCATTTTCCTGTCTACCTACACAGACTCGGATGAGGAGCAACCCGCCGCGACGGCACTGGCCAGCCAACGCCGGGAAACCGATCAGACACTGCAACAATACCTCAGCGGTATTGAGGCTTTGACGGCAGACAGCGATTTTGATGCCACCATCAGCCGCAGCATTGAGCAGTTCCGTCACAGCATCAGCAAACTGGCGGAACTGCGCCGCGCCATTGACGCACGGGCCTTGGCCAATTCCGACTCAGTAAGCCGGTACAGCGGGCTGATCATGCAAATGATCGAACGGGTGCCCCTACTGGTACGGCGGGCCTCAGACCCGGCGCAAACCCGGCAGATCAGCGCCTATTTCTCGCTGGCGCTCGCGGCAGAGATGGCAGGCAGGGAACGGGCAGTGGGTGCCGGGGTGATCGAGAGCGGCGGCTTTGAACTGCCCACAATCAGTGGCATCGCCAACCTGTGGGGGCAGCAGAACGCATTCTTCCAGAGCGCCATTGAAATGCTGCCCGGCGAGTCTGATATGCGGGCAAAGCTCGAGCGCTTTGCTGACAGCCCGGAGAACCAGAACTTTCAGGCTCAGCGCACAACACTGTTCAGCAACCCATCGGGTATGTATTCCCTGAATGCCAATGACTGGTTCAGCGCTGCCACCCAACGCATTCAGTCCATCAACCAGATTCGCGGCGAACTGCTGGCCACGCTCGATACTCTGGCAAACGAGAAAGTCAGCGAAGCCAGAACCGACCTGATCAGCGCGGGCATAATTTCTCTGGTCGCCATTCTGGTGGTGATTCTGCTGATGGCGGTTATCATCCGGGCGATCAGCCTGCAGGTGTCCAGCTTGCTGGATGGGGTTCGCCACGCCCGGGACGAGAAAGACCTGTCCAGGACCATCCCGGTGTCCAGCAAGGATGAAACCGGCACCATTGCCCAGGCCATCAACGAACTGTTCGGCCGGTTCAGTGACGCCCTGCTTCAGATCGACAAAGCCGCCGTCCAACTGGCCACCTCCACCGAGGAAACCAGTTCCACCGCCGGGCACAATGCCACCCAGGTAAAAGGGCAACAGCAACAGATCGAGCAGGTCGCGGCGGCGACCGAGGAAATGACGGCCACCTCGGAAGAAATTTCCCAGAACACTCTGCAGGTGGCCGACGCCTCCAGCCGGGCCATGGAGCGCAGCCGTACCGGCGAGGCGGCACTGCGCACCAGCGTCAGCCAGATTCATTCACTGGCGGCTTCGGTACAGGAGGTTAACCAGGTCATCACCGAGCTTGAGGCGCGCAGCAGTACCATCAGTGATGTGGTGGACGTTATCCGGAAGGTTGCCGACCAGACCAACCTGCTGGCGTTGAACGCCGCCATTGAGGCGGCCCGGGCGGGCGAGCATGGTCGCGGCTTTGCGGTGGTGGCCGATGAGGTTCGTACGCTGGCCCAGCAAACCCACGAATCCACCACCCGTATTGAGGAGATCATCAACGGCTTCCGCGATATTACCGACAGCGCCAGCAGCTCCATCAGCGCCAGCCATCGTCTGGCGACGGAGACCAGCGAGCAAACGGCGGAGATGGAGAAGACCTTCGCTGAGATTATTACCGATGTAAACAGCATTTCCGATATGGCCACGCAAATCGCCACCGCGTCGGAGCAGCAGGTCGCCGTCACGCGGGAGCTGGCTGGCAGTATGGAGTCGGTCAGCGAAGTGGCCATTCTGACCCTGACCGGCTCCCAGGAAATTACCCAGGTAACCCAGGAGCAGGCCAGGCTGGCACGGCAACTTCAGGATCTGGCAAACGAGTTCCGTGTTGCCGATTAACCGAAAAGTCCGGGTGCCCCAGGGCAGCCCGGACACTTCCTCTGCCCTACACCAGGTCTTCGTCGGTCTTCCGGGCGCGGCGGACATCACGGACAACCGCGCCGCAAATCACCGCCAGAACGCCCAGCGTTAACGCTGGCCAGACAAGAATATAAGCACCGTAGACAAGTTCGTTGGTCATTTTGCACCCTCCGGTAAGTAGTCTGAGTGGTCTTCAATTTCCACCTCGTCGTAGCTGCCAACGCGCTGGCGAATGAGGTCGAAATCAAACTTTTCTTTGCTGAACAAAGTCATGGCTGTGCACACAATGGTGCTGGTTCCGTAAGCGGTCAGGGAGGCCATCAACACGCCGTAATCCCGCAGGAAACCGGTGGCATAAACCAGCATAGCCAGCAAGGTCAAAGAACCAGCCACCAGGCCCGCCGTGCGCCCGAAAAAGCCAAACACCATCAGGCCGATTACCACCGCACCACCAACCGACGCCAGCACTTCAAAGGCCAGCACGGTCAGCCCGGTCATCTCCAGCAGTTCAAAGCGGGCGATGCAGAACAGCGCCATGGCAATGGCCACCGACCAGGTAAATGCTGCGTTGGTGACTCTGTCCCAGTAACAGCTCACGATCACCGGGAACACAATGGCGCCCCACAGAGCCCCCACGAACACCAGCATCACCAGAATATCCAGCGAGAAGCTGGCAAAAATAAGGCCTGCTGCGGTGGCCACAATCATGGTGATGCGCCCAACCAGCATCATGGTTTTGGGATTGGGGTTATCACCCGCCAGGTTCTTGCCATAGACATCCGCCATCATGATGGTGGAGAGCGCAGACAGGTCGGAATCGGCCGTCGATGACAGGGAACCGATCACCAGCACAAAAAACAGCGCCACAAAGAACGGCGACAGATAGGTCGACACCATCTGCGGAATCAGGTTGTTCATCTCGCCGTCAATGGGCGTCATGCCCACCGACAAGGCCATCAGGCCAATCATGCCCAGGCCAATCACAATGGCGCCGTAACCCAGTGTGGCAGTAACGAAGGTGGATTTGATGTGCTTTTCCCGCACCGCAAACAAGCGCTGGGAAATGGTCTGGTTACCAATGGCGTAGGCCAGCACGGCCACAAAGAAGGGCGCCCCCTGATTCATGATGGCGTCCACCGAGAACAGGCTGGCCTGCTCGTCGGTCATGCGGCTCAGGCCTTCCACCATGACTTCGGTGCCACCGGCAGAAAACAGCACGGCGGGAATGATAATGATGGCGATGGCCATCAGTGCCACCAGCTGGGCGAAGTCGGTGAACACCGAGGCCCGGAAGCCGGAGGTCAGGGTATAGGCCAGAACCCCCACGCCCGCCACAATCACACCGGTCTCAAACGACAACGGCGACAGCACCGATACCAAAGCTCCGGCGGCGGTGAAGTTCACCATCAGGCTGATGATGCTGCCCATGATATTGGAGACCGCCAGAATCAACTGGCTTGAGGAGCCATGACGGGCATGAATCAGTTCACCCAGGGTGTGGCCGTTGGGGGCCAGTTGCCGGAAACGACGACCGAAGGGATAAATGAACAGAATCATCAGCGCGCCCCAGAACCCGTAATGAATGGGGCCGGACACGCCGTATTTATAGCCGGAAGTGGCGGCGGCATAAAAAGAAGCGGCCCAGATCCAGGTGGCCGTCATACTCGCCGCACCCATGCCGAAACCGACATGGTGGCCAGCCACCATGAAGCCGGAGGTATCTTCTTTGTCTTTCTTGATCAGCAATGTCAGTAGATAGGTACCGCCGTAAAAGGCGGCCAGCAACAGCAAGACGGTCGCTGTTGAAAACTGCGTAAAACCGTTCTCGTTCAAACCGGACCTCGTATTTTTTACAACATCAAACACCCTCCCCCACAGGTACGAACGGCACGCGTCCGCGACCGTAAAGACCGATGCAGGTTCCGGAAGGGCAAACGGATAACAAAGGCGCTGAGCAGCACCGAAAATCAGGAGAAAGCTAAGCTAAGGAAAGCTCAGAAGGCACAGCAGCCTGTTGAAGTATTTAGACGTCATTATAGTTTCCATCCTGTTTAACGGACGCGCGTGAGTGCTGCGGGAGTCACCGTTTTCCGGAGAACACCAGAATTAGCGGAAAACCTGTATTGCAGGCAAGCACATCCAACACTATGGGTAAGGAGGGCCAAACCATACGCAAAAACCACACCAGAGTCCAGTCTTTAGACCTCATAACATTAGCGTGCATCATTTCTGACAAGGTCGGATATAACGATCATCAACAAAAAAGGCTGCACAAGGCAGCCTTTCAGAGACATCCGGCGATACCGGTTCAGATAATTCGCGAGAACCGCTGGCTGGCGCCATCCTTGCGGTACAAATCGAAGATCTGGCAAATGGCACGGATCAACAAACGCCCCGCAGGCTGCACCTGCAAGCTGGCTCCGTCATCCGCGATCAGTTCATCCTGAATCATCGGCTTGAGCCGGTTCAACTCGTCGGCAAAGTAGCGATCAAAGTCCTCACCCCAGGCCGTCGTGAACTGCTGGCGATCCAGCCGGAACTGGCAAATCAGCTGCCCGATCACCCAGCGGCGAATGCGGTCGTCTCTGGTCAGGGTAATGCCACGCACGGTGGCCAGCTGGCCAGCATCGATTGAAGCTTCCCAGGATGGCAGATCGTGATTATTCTGGAAGTAGGCGTCGTCGGTCTGGCCAATGGCAGAGACCCCCAGCGACACCAGATCGCAATCGGAATGGGTGGTGTAGCCCTGGAAGTTGCGGTGCAACCGCCCTTCTCGCTGGGCCACGGCCAGGCTGTCGTCCGGCTTGGCAAAGTGATCCATACCAATGTACTCGTAGCCTGCATCCAGCAAACGGTTGATGGTGTTGTGCAAAATGGTCAGCTTTTGCTGGGGCGTAGGCAGGGTGTCGCCCTGGATTCGGGTTTGCGGGTAGAAGCGATCCGGCAAGTGCGCGTAACTGAACACCGACAGCCGATCAGGCGACATCTCGATAACCGCTTCGAGGGTTTCGGCAAAGCTCTCCGGCGTCTGATAGGGCAGGCCATAAATCAGATCCAGGTTGATGGAGCGGAAGCCCAGGCGCCGGGCTTCGTTCAGCACAGCTTCGGTCATATCCCGGGGCTGGATCCGGTTGACCGCCTTCTGTACCTCGGGGTTTACGTCCTGAACCCCCAAACTGATGCGGTTAAAGCCCAGATCCCACAGGGTCGACAGGGTATCCTGGTCGACTTCCCGGGGATCAATCTCCACGCTGTAGTCGCGCTCGTCGCCGGTTTCCAGATTGAACAGCTCACCATAACCGGCCATCAGATGCTGCATCACATCTTTCGGCAGGAAGGTCGGGGTACCACCGCCCCAATGCAGCTGTTGTACCGGGCGATCGGCGCCAAACAGTTTTGACTGAATCGCCGCCTCTTTCAGCACCCGCTCGACATAAGGCATGGCTTTGTCGCGTTTCTTGGTGATCACCTTGTTACAGGCGCAGTAGTAACAGAGGTGGGCACAGAACGGCAGGTGGGTATACAGGGAAATCGGCCCACCCGCCGCCTTGCTCCGACCTGCGGCCTTGACCATATCCTCCACTTTATAACTCTGAGTGAACTCCACCGCGGTCGGATAAGACGTGTAGCGGGGGCCGCTCAGATCGTAACGACGGATCAGATTTTCATCCCAGATAAAGGCGGGAAGGGTATTTGCTGCAGAGGTATCGGAAGCCATAGAGAACTCGACTATCAAAGAATTCGGTAACCCGGAAAGCGGCCATTATGCCCCATGGCGCTGGGTTATCAGTTGATGCGGGTCATCGCCACGCACGCTGTAGTGTTCAAGTGTACCAGCATAACCACTGAACCACCCTTGCGCCCATGGCGTATTCTGCCTACCTCTAAAGGAACATTTCACACGGAGCCTGCGCCATGGCCAACCTCATCCTGATCCTCGGGGATCAACTGACCACCCGGCTCTCGGCACTGGAAAACGCCGACAAGAACAACGACCTGGTAGTAATGGCGGAAGTCAAAGAAGAAGCCAGTTACACCAACCACCACAAGAAAAAATTGGTATTCATTTTCAGCGCCATGCGCCACTTCGCCCAGGCACTGACCGGGCAAGGCTGGCGGGTGCACTACCAGGAATATCAGCCGGACAACGAAGCAACCTCCCTCGGCCAGGTACTCACGCAACGGGTAAAAGAACATCAACCGGCGCGGATAATCGCCACCGAATGCGGCGAGTGGCGCCTGCACCAGCAAATGAGCCAGTGGCAAGACACGTTAAAGGTTCCGGTAGAGATTCGGCCGGACACCCGCTTTGTCTGCAGCAAACCCGAGTTCGCCGACTGGGCGCAAGGCCGCAAACAATTGCGCATGGAGTTTTTCTATCGCGAGATGCGCAAGAAAACCGGCCTGCTGATGAGCCCGGACAACGAGCCCGAGGGCGGCAACTGGAACTACGATGCCGACAACCGCAAGAAGTGGTCCGGCAAGCCGCCAGCACCGGCGCCGTTCCGGATGGAACCGGACGACATCACCCGGGATGTCATCAAACTGGTCGAACGCCACTTTTCAGACCACTTCGGCAGCACCGAAGATTTCCACTTTGCCGTAACCGAACAGCAGGCCTGGCAGGCCCTGGAGCACTTCATTGACTACGCCCTGCCCTGTTTCGGTGATTATCAGGATGCCCTGTCCGATACCGAAGACTGGCTGTTTCATTCCATTCTGTCGCCCTACCTGAACACCGGCCTGCTGGACCCATTGGATGTGTGCGAAGCGGCCGCCCGGGCCTGGCATTCCGGGCAAGCACCGCTGAACGCCGTGGAAGGGTTTATTCGCCAGATCATCGGCTGGCGCGAATTCGTGCGCGGCATCTATTGGCTGCTGATGCCGGACTATGCCGACGAAAACCGGCTGGGCAACACCCGCAAACTGCCCTGGTTCTACTGGACGGGCGACACCCGCATGCGCTGCATGCACAAAGCCATCGATGCCACCCGGCGCAACGGCTACGCCCACCATATTCAACGGCTGATGGTTACTGGCAACTTCGCGCTGCTTACCGGCATCGAGCCAAAAGAAATTTGCGACTGGTATCTGGCGGTGTACATCGACGCCTTCGACTGGGTGGAACTGCCCAACACACTGGGCATGGTGATGCACGCCGACGGAGGCTATCTGGGCTCCAAACCCTATGCCGCCAGCGGCAAATACATTCAAAGAATGTCGGATCACTGCCAGAACTGCCACTACCGGGTTCAGGATGCCACCGGCGATAAGGCCTGCCCGTTCAACAGCCTGTACTGGCACTTTCTTGACCGCCACCGCAAGGCGTTCGCCAGCAACCCCCGCATGGCCATGATGTACCGGAACTGGGATCGCCAGGCAAGCGACAAGAAGCAGGCGCTGATCGCCCGTGCAGAGTGGCTGCTGGATAACCTGGACAGCCTCTAAACCTGTGTGTCCAAAGCGAATTGCAGAAAACACCGCCTAACACTGCTATGCTTTTCCAGTTGCGACAAACCCTTCGTTGCTGGAGACCTCCATGAAATTTCGGGCCCTGATTATCGGGATACTACTCATCGCCGCTTCAGGCACTGCGCGGGCCCACCATGAGATCATCAGCCTTTACACCTTTTCCGCCCCCCCATATCAACACAGCGAAGCCAACATCCCCGTGGTGATTGGCGAGACCACCACCACAGTCCGATGCGCCATGGAGCGTGCCGGTTTTCAGAGTAAAATAAGCCTGATGCCGCAGAGTCGCGCCAGATATTCGCTGGAACGCAACCTGGTTGACGGCTATTTTGCGGTCGAGTCGTCGCCAGTAATGGACGCAATGGCAGAACCCACTCATCCGGTGGCACTTGAGGAATGGTACTGGTTCTACACCGCCTCCTCGTTGCCCGCTCCGGAACAGGTCAGAATTGGTGTCGTCAGAGGCAGTAACGAAGCTCTATGGATGGAAGGCCATGGTCTGAAACCTTTTATCAGCGTGGCCAGCGCAGAACAGTTGCCAGCGCTGCTTGAGCGCAGACGTATTGACCTGGCGCTGATGGATCAGCGCGCCATGGCAGATCTACAGGAGCCCGGGGAAAAAGAATCTGTACGATTGAATTCCAGTTTCGTTCGCTATGCGCCCTTGCACCTTTACGTTAATCGCCCCTTTACTGATCTACACCCGGAATTTTTAACCCGCTTCAACGATGAACTGGCCCACTGCTCGGCCCCCAACGTAGCGCTTTCAGAACAGGAAACCGCCCGAATACAGTCAGTGGCCAAGGCCCTGGCAAAGGATCTTTCAGCAACCCTCAACCTGGAAAATGCCATCGCCCAGGGCCCCGAGTCGGGCAACCTCACCAGTATTCTCAATAAGGATATGCTCTGGCAGGTTCTGGCCCCTCACCACCCGACACCACTGGCCGACGAAATCCTGCAGTTACCGGCATCCCGTACGCTGGCCAGGTGGCAATCAGAACAGGCTTCTCTGGTAACAGAAGTCCTGCTGACCAACGAATCCGGCGCTATGGTGGCCATGAGCCAGCTATCATCCGACTACTGGCAAGGGGATGAAAACAAGTTCAAAAACCTCGTAATGGAAACCGAACACGGACCCAAAAGCCGAACGTCCATGCTGATTTCACCGGTCGACTACGACCCCTCCACGGGCCGTTACCAACTGACCGTGAGCTTCCCGGTTCCTCTTGCCGAGCCAAACAACGGCCTGCTTGGTGTGCTGATTTTTGGCCTGGATATAGAGCAGGCATTGAAGGACGAAACGATACCGATGCCGCCTGAGCGCCGAATCGAACCCTAAGGCGGCCCGATTTCACAGGCCAGTACCAGCGCCCAGAACTCGGAAAAATCATTCACCACCACATCCGGCTTGTCCGGGTGCTTATGGGTGCCCGGGAAGATCCGGTTCAGCCAGGGCAGATCCCACTGGGCGCCGTTAAAGAAGACCGCCGTCATGCCCGCGCGTTTTGCCGCAATAATATCCGTGGTGGAATCCCCTACGTACCAGACACTGGGGTCCGGCGGGTAATCCAGTTTCTGCACCGCCAGCAGCAATTGGTCGGGATGGGGCTTGCGCAGCGGCGTGTCGTCACCGCACACGTCCACATTGAACAGGCTCGTCCAGCCAACCTCTTCCACCGCCGCCAGTTCATGCTCGAAGAATTCCCGGTCCCGGTTGGTTATCACCCCTACCTGTATGCCCAAGCGGCGCAGGCCTTCCAGCATCTCCCGCACCCGGGGCTCAAACGCCTTCACCGTACCGTAGTGGTTGCGATAGTGATGATTGAAGGCTTTGTGGGCGATTTGTTTCGCCTCCTGATCTTCTCCGAACAGCACCTCGAAAATATCGGTGCGTGAGATCTTCCGGTCTGCCTTCACTTTCGGGTGCAGCTTGGCAAACTCCCGCACATAGGCCACCAGGCGGGCGTCTTCCGGCGTTTTGCTGTCCTCCGGCGCCACCATACGGCTCATCAGGCCCAGGTGATGGAAGTCCGGCAGCATGTCATCCACCGCGTGGTACATGGCGTCTAGCGTATCCACCAGAGTCGCGTGCCAGTCAAACAAAATCACCGCGGGCCGGATCAGCCGCACCACCGCCGGATGCCAATCGGGCTCGATGCGGGGCTCCGGGCGCTCGGGCGGTGGGAAAGGTGCTGGCCGTACGCTGGCCAGCGACGCACTGAAGACATCCGGCTGCCGGGCCTGCAATTCCACCAGCAAGTCCATCAAGGCTTCAAAACTGTCGACCACCGCCGCAGGCCCATCCCGCCGGGTAAACCAGCTGGCAATGCGCTCAGGATCCCAGCAGGCCCCGTTGTAAAAAATACCGGCCACACCCGCCCGGTGGGCGGTCAGCATGTCGATGTAGCTATCCCCCACGTACCAGGCGTGTTGATTCGCCGGGAGTCCCAGCTTTTCCAACGCCTTCAGGATCACCTGGGGATCGGGCTTGTATTCGGTTACGTCGTCGGCGCAGACGGTCGCATCAAACAGGTCGAGCCAACGGCCGTTGTCCAGAATCTGCAGTTCTTTGTCGAGAAACTCCCGGTTGCGGTTGGTGGATACCGCCAGCTTGATGCCCGCAGCCTTCAGGGCCGACAGATACTCACGGGCACCGGGCTGAAACGGCTTCACCTTCCCGAAATACTTGCGATAAGCCTGGTTGTAGGCATGGTGGGCAATGCGTTTGGCGGGGACATTGTCGCCAAAGATGGCGTTGAAGATATCGGTACGAGATACCCGGCGCTCGGCGAGAATGCGCGGGTGCAGGCGCCGATAGATGCGGATGTAGCGCACCAGCCGGGCATCGTCTTCGGTACGGCAGGCGTCTTCGGGCAGAAGCTGCTCCACCAGCCCCAACTCTTCGAGTTGTGGCAGCATATCCTCCATGGCACTGAACATGGCATCATGGGTATCCACCAGGGTGCCGTGCCAGTCGAACACCATCACTTTAGGTGGCAGAACACGCTGTTCAGGTCGAAACATGAAAACCTCTGCAAAGTCAGCTGCGTATATCTACAGAAATCTCTTTGATTAAAGCCAGAATACGTCAATGCACAAGAAAAGCCACTTACCCAATAAAACCTGCCCGGTGTGCCAGCGCCCGTTCAACTGGCGGAAAAAATGGGCCAGAGACTGGGATCAGGTAAAGTACTGCAGCGAGCGCTGCCGGCGCCAGCGAGGGCACCACTAATGGCGATTGTCGTCTGGTTCAAACGGGATTTGCGAGTGGCAGATCACGGGCCTTTGCTGGCGGCTGCCCGCAGCGGGCAGCCGGTTATTCCGCTGTATGTGGTCGAACCGGGATACTGGCAACAGCCGGACACCTCGCAACGGCAATGGGCGTTCGTTGAAATTACGGGATAGGGATACCTGGGGCTCACACTGGCACCGCCTTATCCAAGACCCGGACATTGAGGATGCTCCAAAATCCCTGTCGGCTCCGGATACGTCCGGGTGGCCGGAGCAGATTCCGCAACCGCCGAAGTTGAACCCTGACGCCTGCCCGAACCGGCAGGCGGGCGGCAGTGACCGGGCAGACGCCCTGCTGAACTCATTTCTGGAACGCCGCTGCGTGGGCTATCAGTACAATATGTCGTCGCCGCTCACCGCCCACCGGGCCTATTCCCGACTGAGCCCCACCTGGCCTGGGGTACCATCAGCCTGAAAACCGTGTACCAGCATTCCAAACAGGCGGGTGAACACCACAACACCCTGCCCAGAAAGAAGAAATCAGCCGCAACGTACAGAACATCGCCGAACTCAGCAGTCTGTCCGCCGAGGATATGGCTGCCAGCCTGAAGGAAGTCGAAGCACTTCGGAAACTGGCTGAAGAGTTGTCCGGGGCGATGAGTGCGTTCAAGCTCTGAGTTGATCAAGCGGGTGTAGGGTTGCCGCCTCGCCTGGCTAACCGGTCGATGTTCTGCCCTGGAAAACTCCTTTATACTGGGCTCACGATAAAAAAAAAGAGTCTTTGCAAAGGTTCTCCATGCTCACGCTCACCGGCTTTGGCCTGGGATGCCTGGCATCCCTGTTCATGATTTCCTGGCGGGATCTTAGGCACTTGCTGGTTGGAAAGCTGTTTCTGCTGATCATTGTGGCAGCTTCCGCCTATCTGACCGATCCGCTCGTTCCGTCTGGCTGGCGCTGGATCACCTCGGATCTGCAAACGGCACTGCCACTGCTGTTCTGGCTGATGTGCCAGCTAATCTTCGCGCCTCGCCCGAAACTGCTCAGCCCCTGGGGGGCGATGGCACTTTACAGTTTTCTGGCACCGGCTCTGTCCCGGCCGTTTATTGAATCCGGAGTCTGGACAGGCTGGGCGGTCTATCTAGGCTGGAATCTGGGGCAATGGTTCGAATACATTGTCGTGTTACATGGCGTTGCCCATGTTATCCGCCATTGGCGGGATGACCTGGTTGAAACCCGACGCACGGCCCGTCTTGCGCTGCTGTTGATTCTCGGTAGTGCCGTGGGTGTTGCAACGATCAGCCTGAATTTCGGGATCTATCACGATGCGTCCCGGGGCCTCATTGTGAGCCTTGCATCGCTGGCAATTCTGTTTTGCATCGCAACCGCCCGGCCAGGCTTGCTGGAATTATCCGCCATTGCAATGCCGGAGGGCCCGCCGGCTCAACCGGGAAGTTTCGAATCCCACAGCCAGGTTCCGGCACCCGCAGCAGCTCAACAAGCCAGGCTTTCGTCAACTCCGACAGAAGACAATGATGCCCGACAACTGCAGTCCCTGATGCAAGACGGTTTCTTTCGACAGGAAAAGCTCACCCTTGCCAAACTGGCCGATGCCCTGAAGATTCCGGAATATCGGGTTCGCAAAGTGATCAACCAGACACTGGGCTATCGCAACTTTAATGATTACATCAACCAACTACGCATCGCCGAGGCAAGGGATCGCCTGGTTCAAACGCCCGAAGAGCCCATCCTGAACATTTCTCTGGACGTGGGCTACCGAACGCTAAGCTCGTTTAACCGGGCGTTCCGGGACTGCACAGGCACCACGCCCACCGCCTTCAGGGAGCAGAAACTGGCAAACCGGAGCTGTGCAAATAATGAAATTTCACTTTTTAACCAGCCACGAAGTCCAACATAGATGAACGCGCAACACCTTGATAAAAAGCATTTTTCATAATTTGCACAGTGGTTGAACGCTTCTGCACAACGCTTCCATTGGCCTGCACTGACCCCTGACTCCTATTGTGGTAGTGCCTGATCAGCAACAGGCACCTATAACAACAATGGAGAACGTTCAAATGACTGCAGACCAAGGCAAGCGCCAGAGCGCTGGCGTGATTGGATTGACCCTGGCACTCGCCCTGACCGGCTGCGGGGGCTCAGATAATGACAACAACGATTCTGCTTCTCAAAATCCTGCCTTCCCTGATGATGCCATCATGCTGCCTGCCGACGACCTGACACGGGCCGCCAAGGAAGCCTTTATCACCGCGGAATCCGGCGACGTGATCGTGTTCCCCGAAGGCCGCTTCCAGATCAGTGACACCCTGACCTTTGACGGCGACTCTGCCGGAACCGGAACACCAATCTCCAATATCACCATTCTCGGCTACGGCAAAGACAAAACCATTCTCGACTTCAGCCAATCCACCGGCGGTGACGGACTGTTCGTACAGAATGGCCAGGGTATCGAGATTCGGAATCTCGGCGTTTACGAAGCCGCCAACAACGCCATCAAGCTGATCAATACCGACGGCATTGTTCTGGATTCTGTTGCCACGGTCTGGGAAGGTGAACTGAACAAGGACAACGGCGCCTACGGCCTGTACCCGGTTCAGAGCAAGAACATTCTGATCCAGAACTCCTATGTGCGGGGCTCAGCCGATGCCGGTATCTATGTTGGCCAGGCAGAGAACATTGTGGTTCGCCGCAACATAGCGGTTGAAAACGTGGCCGGTATCGAGGTGGAAAACTCCATTAACGCCGATGTGTATGACAACGAAGCCAGAGGAAATACCGGTGGCATTCTGGTCTTCGACCTGCCTATCGGCCAGGGCTACTACGGCTCCAACGTCCGGGTGTTCGATAACCAGGTCACCGATAACAACACCGATAACTTTGCCAACGCCAGTGAGTTCGCCGCAGGTGTTCATATCGTGCCTCCCGGCACCGGCATCATTGTGCTCTCAACCCCGGATGTGGAAATCTACAACAACACCATCACCAACCACGACACCTTATCCGTCGCCATCACCAGCTACCTGCTGGCCGATGATACCCTGCTGACCACAGGTGCCGCGGAATATGCCCCGGTTGTTGCAGACGGCTGGACTCCGGTGCCAAGAAACATTCAGCTTCGCGACAACGACATCTCAGAATCCGGTGCCAGCCCAAGGGGCAAACTGATTGAAGACATCATTGCGGGGTACACCGCGTTTCACGGCGGGCTTCCGGCCGTACTCTACGACGGTATTGGTGAGCTAATGGCCAATTCGGGCATGGCAGCGGCCCTGCTCGGCGCACCATTTGGCGACGGCGAACGCATCTGCGCTTCGAGTAATGGCGGTGTCAGCTACGGCCAGGTGTATGGTACCGACCCGACTGACCCGGCCAACGGTTTGCAAAACACGCCATCAGCCCCTGAAGCAACCCTGAAGTTTGAAGCAACGCAAACCGGGCTTCTCGCCTGCAGCACACCGCCAACTCGGCTGGCGCCAGCCAAAGCCACCATCAACGGCAAAGCGTACGGCTGCGCAAGCAATGAGACTGGCGATCCAAGTGCCGCGTCCTGCGCCCTCTGACCCATTCCTCAGCATTAACCCACACACCCTCTGCAACACGGGGTGTGTGGGCGGAGAGAGTTTCATGACAACAATAAAACGAAGCGTTATTTTCTCCAGCTTGCTGGCTCTTGCAGCCTGCGGCGGAGGCAGTGGCAGCAACGATACCGCCACACCACCAACCCAGCCCGAGTCGGCGTGCGCCAATAGCAGCGGTGTTATCAACGCCGCAGCACTTGCCAGTGAAAACTGCGAAGCGTTATCTGACTATCGACTATTCCAGAACCCGAGCGACCCCACCCGCAACCCGAATGGTGGCGGCATCCCCTACGACCTGAACACGCCCCTGTTCAGTGATTACACCAGCAAATACCGTTTTGTCTTCGTTCCCGAAGGCACCAAGGCGGCCTATTCAGAGCAAGAGAGTTTCGACTTTCCCGTCGGCACAGTGATCACCAAAACCTTTGCCATGCCTGCCGACACCGCCTTCCGGGGCATCGACAATGAAACCAAGCTCGAAACCCGGCTATTGATTCGCCGGCAAGCGGGCTGGGCCGCCCTGCCCTATATCTGGAACGATGAAGGCACCGAAGCCACTCTGGCCATTGCCGGAGACAGCCTGCGGCAAACCGTGATCCATAACGGCAAGCAACTGGGCCCCTTCACCTACAGCGTGCCGGATATGAACCAGTGCAAGCAGTGCCATCAGCTCAAAGCAGATTCCAACAGCTCCGTCAGCCGGTTTGAGCCCATTGGCCCCAAAGCCAGACACCTCAACGGCAACTTCGACTACGGTACAGAAGGCACGCAGAACCAGCTGATGTTCTGGCAGCAAGCGGGCATTCTGGAGGGGCTTCCGGCCGACCTATCGACGGTCGACAAGGTGCCGGTGTATCAGGACAGCGACCTGCAAAGCCTGGGCAGCAAAACCGAGGCGGAGATACAGGCCCTGGCGAAAGGTTATCTGGACAGCAACTGTGCCCATTGCCATCGCCCGGAGGGCGGCGCCAGCAATACCGGCCTGAACCTGGAATACTGGCGGGACTTCGAAACTGCAAAATTCGCCCACGGTGTGTGTAAGAAGCCGGTTGCCTACGGCGGCGGCAGCCTGAGTTTCGACATCAAACCCGGCGACGCTGAAAACTCGATTTTGCATTTCCGAATGCAAGCCACCAACCCGGGCGACCGGATGCCGGAAATCGCCCGTTCTCTGACCCACGAGGAAGGTGTCGCCCTGGTGGCGAAGTGGATCAATAACCTGACCGGAGACTGCACCAACTCTCAACCCTGAGCGCCATTGCGCCTCGGCCAACCCCGAACCGGGCAATCAAACTGCCGGTGAAAAAGGATGGCGCATACATACCCAGAACATGCCACTGCATGATAAACGCCACGTCGGACATGGCGTAGCCCGCGCTTCGCATGGCCAGCGGAGTGGCCGTCATCACCAGCACCATAATGCCGTAACCGATGGCACCCGACACCAGGGCAACCAGAAACGCGGCCAGCACGCCTCCGGCCAGCACAAACGATATGGCCCGGCTGCGAAAGGCCGGGCTGGCCACATCTACCGCGGCAAACCGGTAATACATGGCGAACCCCTGGTACAGCCCCAACAATGCACTGCCCGCACAGAATAACCAAAAGGATTCCACCGCTACCGCCCAGAAACTCAGCGCACCACCGGCTACGCCACCGAACACTGCACCGGTAACAAACCCGGCACGTCGACCGACCCGCTTCATGAACAGCGAAGCTGGCAGAGTGGACACCACGGTTCCAATCATCATGATGGCAATGGGCAAAGTGGCCAGGCTGGAGTCCGGGCTCAGGCGCTGGCCGATCACACCGCTGAGGGTCATCACGGTGATCGCGGTAATCATAAACATTACCTGACTGACAACCAGGTTGGCGACGTTGCGTTTTTCCAGACGGTAGGGGTTCAAAGCATGGCTCCGGGGCTTACGAGCGGTGAAAACAATTCACTCACAGGTGTTGCCAGTGTGGCGGGACATCGGCGAGGCTATAAGGTAATCGCTGGCGAATAACAGCAGGTAGATAATAGCAGGAACGGGACATGAAAATCGGCGCACTTTCCCGACAGGCAGAAGTCCCTGTCGAAACCATCCGCTACTACGAGAAGATCGGACTGATGCCGCCCCCTGAGCGCGGTGAGAACGGTTATCGCAGTTATCGTCAGGATCACCTGGATCGTCTGCTGTTCATCCGGCGCTGCCGGAATCTGGATATGGCGCAAGACGAGATCCGCGAGTTGATCCGGCTGGCGGAAAACCCCACCGCCGATTGCTCGGAAGTGGATGCCCTGCTGGAACGCCACCTGCACCACGTGCGCGCCAGGCTCCGAGAACTGGCCAGCCTGGAAGGTATATTGGTCAATCTGCAACGGGCCTGCGCCACTCCGGGCACCATACAGGAGTGCGGCATCCTTGGTGGCCTGTCAGCGGAAATAGGCCGGGTTGCAAACGCCCAGTCACCGTCAGCAGAGCACAACCATGTACCCGGCACCCATGGCAACGGGAACACCTGATGGCCATTGATAACCCGTTCGCCTTCTCGCTCGCGCCCGATGAATTCGAAAAAATCGGCACAAGCCTTGACCCTGTAGCAACTACAGGGTTTTAAATAGAAACAAAGATTCATTGGAGGTTTCTATGGCTTGTTCCTGTTCGGCTCCCGAACCCAAATTTCCTGCCCCGGGCTTTCGCAAAGCTCTGTGGATTGCCCTTTGGGTCAACCTGGCGATGTTTCTGGTGGAAGGGGTCGCCAGTATCCAGTCCGGATCGGTTTCACTGATGGCCGATGCCATCGACTTCTTCGGAGACAGTGCCAACTACGTGCTGTCGCTCAGTGTGCTCAGTATGGGCATGCTCTGGCGCGGCCGGGCGGCGATGGTCAAGGGGCTGACCATGACGGTTTTCGGGTTTATCGTCTGGGGCCGGGCGCTCTGGGTGATGCAGAGCGGAGTGGCACCGGAACCGCTGACCATGGGCGCCATTGGGATGCTGGCGCTGGTCGCTAACGTTGTGGTGGCGGTAATTCTGTTCCAGTTCCGCGAGGGGGATTCCGATATGCGCTCGGTCTGGCTATGCAGCCGCAACGACGCCATTGGCAACCTGGCAGTTATGGGTGCCGCTCTCGGTGTATTCGGTACCGGCAGTGCCTGGCCGGACCTGATCGTCGCGGCCATTATGGGCACTCTCGCCATTACCGCCGGCATCAGTGTGGTGCGGCACGCCCGGGTCGATATCGACGGGGCCAGAGCTTCAGCCGCCCAACCCGCCGAGGTGCCCTGCAATAACTGATCAGAACACCCAGGCGACCATCAGCGGAATGTACAGCAGCGCAAAGAAGGTGCTCAGCAACGTGGTGCCTGCTGCCTGTTTCGGAGAGGCATCCAGCAGAGTGGCAATCACCACGGTATTCGCGGCGATGGGGACAATGGAAATCAGGAAAATGGCCCGATGCACCGCCGGGCCGTAAATGCCCAGTACCTGGCTGTCCAGCCACCAGAACCCCAGCGCAAACAGCGGCCAGACAACAAACTTGCCGAAAAACGCCAGGCCGGTAAACCGGAGATTACCCGCCAGCCCCCTCAGGCTGACAATCCCCATTCCGATAATCATCATGCCCAGCACACTGTAAGCACCCCGCAAGTTATCGAACAGGGGCTCGAAGACCTCCGGGATTGAGGCACCAGACAGGTTCAACGCCACCGCCAGCAAAAATGCATACACCGACGGCAGCCGCGCCACCCGCACCAGGGCATCACCGATGCTGTATTTGCCCCGGGCCGCCAGATAGAAGCCTACGGAGTTCTCGAACAGTGTGGTGCCCAGCATACAGACGATATAAAGCGCCAGGCCCTGCTCCCCGAACAGCAACAAAGCCACCGGTATCCCAAAATACCCCGTGTTCCCCGTGCCCACAGACAAGGGAATCACGGTGGCACTGCCATCGGACAACCAGCGGCGGGCAATCGGCATATGCAGCAGGGCGATGACGGTACAAAACCCGAATACCAACAATGGCAGCAGAATCACTTCGGTACTCAGGGGCGCAGCCATCACCCCGGAAAACACTACCGAGGGCGTCATGATGTAGAGCATGATGCCCGCAATGTGCTTGCCACTGGCCTCCAGAAAACGCCCCGCCAGCCAGCCCAGCAGCACCGTGACATACAGGGGCAAAAGCTTGAGCAACAGAGCCAGGGCTGCAGACATGGGGTCTCCGGTTTCGGGGCTGAAGATACGTCGGGCGGGCAGTCTATCATCTACCTCCCTGGAGGTAACTCCCCAGCGCAATGGAGAAAGTTCCAACCATCTTTGATAATCATCAATAGCATTGGGGATACATCTTTATATCCTAGTGGGGCAGTCAGGTATTTCAAACAACCAAGGAGAGAGACCTATGGCCGAGCGCTTTACCAAAAGCATGGCCAGGAACATATATCTGGGCGGGAGTGCGTTCTTCGTCCTGTTGTTCCTGGCTCTGACTTTTGACACTCAGCTGCGTGCTATGCCCGAGCGGGATAACCGCGAGGAGCTCACCGAGCAGGTAGTCCGTGGCAAACATCTGTGGGAAAAGAACAACTGTGTCGGTTGTCATTCCATCATGGGCGAGGGTGCCTACTTCGCGCCTGAACTGGCCAACGTGTTTGATCGCCGGGGCGCCGGTGATACCGAGGTCTTCAAGTCTTATATGAAAGCCTGGATGAACGCCATGCCCACCAACATTCCCGGTCGCCGCCAGATGCCGAACTTCGGCCTGACCGACGCGGAAATCGAGGACCTGGCTGCCTTCCTGGAGTGGACATCCAAGATCGACGACAACAACTGGCCACCCAACATCGAAGGCTGAGGGAGCAGATATGAAATACGAATCTCAAAGGGTCGCCATGCCCTACTTCATCTTTGCCCTGATTCTGTTTGCCGGCCAGATTGTGTTCGGCCTGATTCTGGGTCTCCAATACGTTGTGGGCGATTTCCTGTTTCCGGAAATTCCATTCAACGTTGCGCGGATGGTGCATACCAACCTGCTGATTGTCTGGCTGCTGTTCGGCTTTATGGGCGCCACCTACTACCTGGTACCGGAAGAAGCCCAGACCGAGCTGCACAGCCCGTTGCTGGCGTGGATTCTGTTCTGGGTATTCGCCGCTGCCGGCACCCTGACCATTCTGGGCTACCTGTTTGTGGACTACTCCACCCTGGCGGATATCACCATGAACAAGCTCTTGCCCACCATGGGCCGAGAGTTCCTGGAGCAGCCCACGATCACCAAGATCGGCATAGCCGTGGTGGTTGTCGCCTTCCTGTACAACATCGCCATGACTGCGCTGAAAGGCCGCAAGACCGTGGTCAACATTGTACTGATCACCGGCCTGGTGGGCCTGGCCGTACTCTGGCTGTTCTCTTTCTATAACCCGGGCAACCTGGCCACCGACAAGTACTTCTGGTGGTTTGTGGTTCACCTCTGGGTAGAAGGCGTGTGGGAACTGATCATGGGTGCCATCCTGGCCTATGTACTGATCAAACTGACCGGTGTTGACCGCGAAGTGATCGAGAAGTGGCTGTACGTGATCATCGCCATGGCCCTGATTACCGGCATCATCGGTACCGGCCACCACTTCTTCTGGATCGGGCCGCCCGAGTACTGGTTGTGGCTGGGCTCTGTGTTCTCTGCGCTGGAGCCGCTGCCGTTCTTCATGATGGTGGTCTTCGCCTTCACCATGATCAACCGTCGCCGCCGGAACCACCCGAACAAGGCCGCCACCCTTTGGGCCATGGGGACAACCGTTATGGCCTTCCTGGGCGCTGGCGTGTGGGGCTTCCTGCACACCCTGGCACCGGTGAACTACTACACCCACGGCAGCCAAATCACCGCCGCCCACGGCCACATGGCCTTCTACGGTGCCTACGTGATGATTGTACTGACCATCATTTCCTACGCGGTGCCGATCATGCGTGGCCGTCCATACGGCAACAGCAACACGGCGCAGATTGTGGAAATGTGGGGCTTCTGGCTGATGACCATCTCTATGGTGTTCATCACTCTGTTCCTGACCGGCGCCGGAGTGTTGCAGGTGTGGCTGCAGCGGATTCCGGAAAGCGGCGAGGCACTGTCTTTCATGGCGGGCCAGGATCAGATTGCCCTGTTCTACTGGATGCGATTCGTCGCCGGTGCCTTCTTTATGGCTGGCCTGGTGGTGTACTTCGGCAGCTTCTTCATCAAGGGCGCAGCCAGCCCGGCTGAAGAAGTCCGCGGTCCCGCCACAGCCGATGCCTGATAGATAAGGCTTAACCGCCGGGGCTATCGGGCCCCGGCACATTCCCTGAACCCTGGACCGTTTCCGTGCATGCGCAGACCGTTAACCCGAAAGACACCCTGCAACAGAAGCGCCTGATTACCCGCTGCGCCTTCTTTCTGTTGTTTCTGCTTGCGCCTGTACTGAATATTTTCCGTTACGACCTGACCGAAACCCACTTTGTTCTTTTCGGGTTTCCCCTCTCATTCAACCTGAATCTGAACTGGGTTGCCCAGAGCACCCCCACCGAAGTGGCCGGGCAGATTCTGTTCTGGTTCATACTGCCGATTATGGTGCTGGTGCCTCTGGTGCTCTGGATAGCGTTCAAATGGGGCCGTCTGTACTGTGGCTGGCTGTGCCCGCATTTCTCTGTGGTGGAAACCATCAACGGCCTGATGACCCGCATTACCGGCCGCCCCACCCTCTGGGAAGCCCTGAAAAAAGGCAGTACCGGCAAAATTATCCACTGGGTAGGCCTTACCCTGGTGTGTGGCCTGATCGGTTTTTCCTGGGCGCTGGCGATGTTGTCCTATCTGCTGCCGCCCATTCCCCTGTACACCGACCTGGTCACCGGCCAACTCAGCCTTTACCCGAGCATTTTTCTGGCGGTCGCCACCTCGGTGTTTACCTTTGACTTTCTGTTTGCCCGGCACCTGTTCTGCAAATACGGCTGCGCCTTCGGCATTGTGCAGAGCATTGCCTGGATGACCAACGGCAAGGCGCCGGTGGTCACGTTCGATACCGCACGGGCCGCGGCCTGCCGGGACTGCACCAAAGCCTGTGACGAAGCCTGCCCGATGCGACTGCCAACCCGCAGCCACAAACGGGCGAAATTCAGCTGTACCCAGTGCCTGCAATGCGTAAGCGCCTGCCGGGAAGTACAGAAAGACAACCCGGAAGGCTCCCTGCTGACCTGGGAGCCTGGCCAACCCGGCAAGCAGACGGTGCTGATACCGGTTCGCCAGGTCGATGTTGCGCCGCGCCAAACGCGGGCCTGAAAGAGGATACAAAATGGAAGAGTGGGTCGGACTCAAATGGCATGATTATGTTACCCGCCAGGCCATGGGAGAGTTTCCCGAATACGCCGTGCACCTTAAAGACGAGGCCCGAACCCTTGGTGTGCTGTTTCGCGCCATGGGCGGCGATCCGGCGCTGAGCCTGGTGACCGCCGAGCCCCGGCACTTCCAGATCCGGCGCCGCTTCCTGCAGAAGCTGGCAGGCACCCACCGCAAGTTCGAACTGGCCTGGCGCGACGAAGAAAGCCTGCGCCTGCCTGACCGCCTGGCGCTGTTCCCTTCGAAGAAAATCAACCGGGAACTCTACCTCTGGCTGGCCGCGCTCGCCTCGCTGGGGGAAATTCATCACCACAGCTGGCTGCAGGGCAATCAGGCCATGGTGCAACAACTGCTGGCGCGCTGGCCGGGACTGGAGCCGGTGTATCAGCGGTTGGTCAAACACACCCTGCAATGGCGGCCAGACCCGGACAGCCTGCCCGCCAACGAAGGCAAACGGGAGCAGGCGATCCGCCAGGCCCTGATTCACCCGGGCAGCGTGGAGGAACTGCCAGACGCTCTCACCGACCCCTGGCCGGTGATTCTCTGGCTATATCCGGTACTGGCCCGAGGCAAAGTCAAAGGCCAGGTTCTGGGCGATGACAACACCAGTTCCCAACCCGGCGGCCTGGCCAAAAAACGCAAACGCCGCCGTGCCGAACGGGTGGATGCCTTCGACAAAGACCAGGGTCTGATGCTGTTCCGCCTGGAAAACCTGTTCTCCTGGTCGGAATTCATTCCGGTAGACCGGGCCGGTGATGACAGCGAAGAGGAAGACGCCGACGCCGTGGCGGACGACATGGATATGATCTCGGTGTCGCAAGACCGGCGCGAGGCGTCTTCCGCGATCAAGTTCGACCTGGATCTGCCTTCCGAAGAGCACGACGACCTGCGCCTGGGGCCAGGCATTCACCTGCCCGAATGGGACTGGCGCCGACAGGCGTTCCGGGAAAAATTCTGCTGCCTGCAACCCATGCTCAGCAAAGAAGCCGTCCCCAGCCCACTGCCGGAACACCTCAAGCGCCCGGCTCAAACCCTGCGCCGCCAGTTCAGCGCACTCAAACCGCTGCGCCAGTGGGAACGGCGGCAACTGGAAGGCGAAGAGCTGGATCTGGATGCCTGCCTGGAGCGGGCCGTGGAGTTTCAGCGCGGCAGCGGCGAACTCCACCAGAAGCTGTTCCGCCAGTGCAAGCAAAACCAGCGGGATCTGGCCTGCCTGATTCTGGCCGACGTGTCCTTGTCTACCGACACCTACATCAACAACCACCAGCGGGTGATCGACATTGCCCGGGATGGCCTGCAACTGCTCAGTGAGGCCCTCACCGCCAGCCGCGACCCCTTCGCCCTGTTCGCGTTTTCCTCAAGACGACGGGATCACATCCGTTTCCATCACCTCAAAGGCTTTGATGAACCCTACAACGATGTCAGCCGGGGCCGCATTCAGGCGCTGGAGCCGGGCTATTACACCCGCATGGGTGCAGCCATCCGGCAATCCATCAAACTGCTGCAGGCGCGGCCGGAAAGCCAGAAAATCCTGCTGTTGCTGACCGACGGCAAACCCAACGACCTCGACCTGTACGAAGGCCGCTACGGCGTGGAAGACACCCGCATGGCCGTTCAGGAAGCCCACAAGGCAGGCCTTATCCCCTTCTGCGTCACCATCGACGAAGAAGCCAACGAATACCTGCCCTACATCTTCGGCAGCAGAAACTTTGTAGTGATCAAAGACCCGGTACAGCTGCCGGGCCAACTGCCCAAACTCTATATGAACCTGACCCGCTAACGGAGACCGAAATGACCGAACTTCAGGCCCGGCGCCCAGCACACCTGCCCGGAGACATCGCCGTCTGGATTTTCATTTTTGCCGAACTGGCCGTGTTTGCCATCATGTTTATCGGCTTTGGCATCGCCCGCAGCCTCGACCCGGACACCTTCCACGCCGGGCGCCAGGCCCTGCATCCCTGGACCGGGCTGATCAATACCTTCGGCCTGATCACCGCCAGCTATCTGGTGGCCCTGTCGGTACATCGCCTGCGCGACCGCAAACCCGGCACCGCCGCCCTGCTCTGGGCCGGTGTCGCCGCCTCGTCCATCTACACCTTCGGCAAACTCTGGGAATACGCCGACCTCTACAGCAACGGTTACAACCTGGGCACCGACACCTTCTTCATGTTCTATTTCTTCCTCACCTTCTTCCACTTCATGCACGTGGTACTGGGCCAGATCATCCTGGTGGTGCTGGCGGTAAAGGTAAAGAAAGGCGACTACAACGGCGATGACATGAACGGCATGGAATCCGGCGCCTCCTACTGGCACATGGTCGACCTGGTGTGGCTGGTGCTGTTCCCGATGCTTTACGTGCTGGCTTGAGGAGACTGATATGTTAGCGGTTTACGTTGCCCTGATGATCTGCACCATGACCCCGGTGATCGCCATGCAGGCCGGTGCCGACCTGTCCGTTCTGGTGTGGCTGGTGTTCGCCCTGGTGATTGTGAAAGCCGTGCTACTGGTCGACCACTTCATGGAAATGAAACACGCCCCCTGGGGCTGGCGCATGGCCGCCCAGGGCTGGGCGATTGTGGTCGTGGCTGTGTTGGCGGGGGTTCGCTGGCTGGGTTAGATGAAATAAAATAGCGCTGATCGCGGTTATAATCCCCACTTGTTTTTTGCCTGCGAAGCAACGAAGCTTGCTCACTCGGCCTTCCTATAATACTGTACATATAAACAGCATCCGGGTAACGGCATACATATTCAAGATCGTGCACAGGGGCGACCAATGGCGAGCAAGCACCAACTGATCGATCTGTTCTGTGGAGCAGGCGGACTGTCTTTGGGATTCACAGATGAACGGTTTTGTGGCGATTTCGAGAGCATTCTGGCTATTGATAACAATATAGACGCGGTCAATACCTATAATGCGAATTTCGGTAGTGACCAGCACTGTCATCACGCCAATATTGATCACTGGCTCGAATCCCACCAGGTTCCGCCTGCCGATATCGTGATTGGCGGCCCGCCATGCCAGGGCTTCAGTCTGCTCAATAAAAATCGAGAGGGTGATATTCGCCGGGCCCTGTGGGAGCCCTACATGGATATTGTCGAACTATCCGGAGCCTCCATATTCGTCATGGAGAATGTCCCCGGGTTACTGAAAAGCCCGGAGTTCTCGGACATTTGCAAACGCGCTGGCGACCTGGGGTTCGAACTGCTCCAACCCGCCGTTTTGAACATGGCAGATTACGGCACCCCGCAAACGCGAAAGCGAGCCATCGCGATCGGCATCAAAGTCGATGACTTCAAGTTTGGTATGCTTCCGGATTTCCCGCCGCCCAAAACCCATTCGGCACCGGGGATCTCGGATAACCTGCCGGATTGGCGTACCGTGAAAGAGTTTATTTCCGATTTACCAGAACCGGAAGGCACCGAGATTCGCCATTCAGAAGCGCCTCCTTTGAATCTGCATTTTGGCAGAACACCTACCCAGCAAAGCCTGGAAAGGTACAGAGCCGTGCCCCCGGGAGGAAATCGATTTGATCTCCAGCGCAATCGCCCGGACATCACGCCCCAATGCTGGATTAACAAAAAGTCCGGAGGTACAGACCTTTTCGGCAGACTCTGGTGGGACAGACCGTCGGTAACCATTCGCACCGAGTTTTTCAAACCGGAAAAAGGGCGATATCTGCATCCAAGCATGGACCGGCCTATTACTCATAGAGAGGCCGCACGCCTCATGTCTTTCCCTGATGACTTCGTCTTTACCGGCAGCAAAATTGAAGTAGCGCGCCAGATCGGCAATGCGGTTCCACCCATTTTTGCCGGTGCCGTGGCACGCTTTGTCTCCGACCTTATGGCGCACAAGAAATCAAACGAGAGGAAAGTGGCGTAGCATGGCCCGGCGCTCTCAACGAAACAACCCTGAACAGCTCCGCAGGCACCTGCGCATGATCGAAAAATACCAGACCCAGTTCGAATAAAAGTACTGGAAAGGGACGGCTTCACCTGCCGACACTGTGGATGGAACCCCGAAAACGGCAACTCCGCCGATCGCTATCGTACCCTTCTGGAACTGCATCACATAGAGCATCACGCCAAAGGTGGAGCGAACACTCCCGAAAACCTGATTACGCTATGCAATATCTGCCACGATGAAGTTCATCGCGGCAATATTGCAGCAGACACGTTGACCTCTGTTCTAAAAAGTTAAGTGGCTCAGGATCGTCCTTTGTGCCTCTCCTGAGCCCCAGAAAGATCAGATCAGCTTTTTCGGAAACGACGGCGGCTTGTGCCCGATGGCCTGCGCCAGTGAAATCATCCCCCAAAGCACGAACGAAGTGTGAAGCACCACCGCCCAGACAATCGCGTAAGTCCAGAATAACCCGGTGTTGCCGTACACAAGCCAGCAAATCGCCACCCCGGAGCTGATCAACACTGCGCCGAGAATCGACATATACACCCCGGCCTTGCTGTGGGCCCGGCGCAGCTCACTGGCTTCACCGGATTTTATGGCAATGGTCAGCAGCACCAGAAAGCCAATGATCGGCAACGCCAGCAAGTTCAGCAAATACCAGATAACCGGAGCAATCGCCCCGGGGTCTTTAGTCTTCAGACTGTCCGAATACCGCATACACCACCTCCATCAGTGCATTTACCGTAACCGCATCGTCCGACAGCGGTTCAATCATACCGGCCCGGCAGGCCTCGATATGAGGCATACCCGACGCCACCAGATACGCTGTATGGATCAGCAACCGGGTAGATGCCGCTTCCTCCAGATCGTGATCTTTCAGCTTTCTCAGGGAGGTTGCCAGATCCACCAGCTGTTTTGCCAGCGCCTCGTCACAACCAGATTCTTCCTGGACGATCTTCTGCTCCAGAGCCGGTTCCGGATAGTCGAAACTCATCGACACAAACCGTTGCCGGGTGCTGGGTTTCATGCCCTTGAGCAGACTCTGGTAGCCGGGGTTGTAAGACACCACCAGCATAAATCCGGGCGCGGCCTGCAGCAGCTCGCCCGTGCGCTCGATGGGCAGTTCCCGGCGGTCATCCGCCAGCGGATGCAACACCACCGTCGTGTCTTTGCGGGCTTCCACCACCTCGTCAAGATAGCAGATGCCGCCTTCCCGAACCGCTCGGGTCAGCGGCCCGTCTTGCCAGTAAGTGCCTTCGGGCCCGATCAGGTGTCGGCCCACCAGGTCTGAGGCGGTCAGATCGTCGTGACAGGCCACGGTGTACACCGGCCGCCCGAGTTTTTCGGCCATATAGCGCACGAACCGGGTTTTGCCACAACCGGTTGGCCCCTTGATCAGCACCGGAAGGCCGTTTTCAGCGGCGGCGGTGAACAGTTCGACTTCGTTGCCTGCGGGTTGATAGAAGGTCATGCAGAGTCCTTTTCAGTGCGGGGAGCCGGTTCTGGCAAAGCCGTGAACCCACTCCGGAAAAACGATGAATATCTGCCGGTCGTCACTGCGTTTCAGGTCGGCCAGTGCCGCCAGGCAGGGTTCGCCAGCAGCCGAACCCAGCGGCTGTTCGGCATACCAGCCTGCGCCTGAAACCTCGGCGCCTTGCCAGGTAATGGTCAGCCCCTGGGCTTCAAGAAACGGCGTTACCAGCCCCAGCTCCGACACCGCAGCATGGGTATTATTGTGCAACAACAAGCCCAGAGCAGAGCTGAAGTCCCCAGCCTCGTAACGCTGGCCCTTATCCGGCCGGACACCCTGCTGTGCCAGGGCTGCCAGCGCCAGGCTGCCGGACAGCGGATCGGCACCGGCAATCAGCGATACACCCCGCCCCTCCAACTCGGCCAGCGAACCGACGCCAGCGGTCTTGCGGGTTACCCAGACCGGTACTGGCAACTCGCCAACCCGGTTCAGAGCAGTCAATACCAGCCGCCCTTCTGTTACAGCGGGCCGGTACACCAAATCAGCCGCCTGGCGCTGGTTGAAGCCCAGTTCCACCTCGCAGTTGCGGCTGGCCAGGTACTTATGCAATCGATAACCGGCCACGGTGGTGGAGCGGGCGTCGGTGCTTACATTCAGCCGAAGTGGTTCGCCCGCCTGGGTAAGCCCGGCGGCGAACAACCCCGCCGCCAGCAGCCATCCACTTCGAACAGGTGTCACTTACAGGCCCAGCCTGTGGGCCCGGCTGGTAAAGAAAATACCGGACGGTTTGTGAGCTGGCAGTGTTGCCACTGGCTCCAAGGTACGGGTGCTGTAAACGGTCACCCGGTCGCTGTCCCGGGAGGATACCCAGACCTCTTCACCCCGGGGCGTGAACTCCATATGCAGTACCGATTTGCCCGGCGCCAGCGTACGAATAATTTTCCGGGTCTGGGAATCGATCACCTGCACCACATCATTCTTCGGATGGGCAAAGCTGACCCAGATCTGCCGATTATCCGGGCTGGACATCACAAACACCGGCTGGCCCTGCACGGGGATGCGATCCACCATGCTCCAGTCAGTCATATTGGCAACCAGCACTTCATGACGCCCCACCGCAGGCACAAAGGCGTAGCCATCGGCAATGGCCCAACCTTCCAGATGCGGCATCTTGTAAACCGGCAACCGCTGTTCGCCCTTGCCGTAGTCCGGCAGGATGGTCTGCGCCCCCTTTTCCGGTGCCCACAAATCCATCATCGACAGACCGTCTTCACCAAACAGCCCGGCGATGTAATAACGGCCGTCGGGCGTGATCAGAGAATCGTAGGGTTCCTTGCCCGCGTCGTACCGGGCAACATCCGGCGGTGTGGAATGCATGTCTACCGTCCAGATCTCGCCAGCCTCAAACAGGCTGAAGACAAACTGGTTACCCGGGGCATCCACCAGGCCCACCGTTTTCGACTGCCCCTGCTCACCCTCGGCATTGGTGTAGACCGCTGGAATTTCCATCAGGGTCTCCAGCGTTTCGGCATCAAAGATATTGACCCCGCCCGGTTCATAGTTGGACACCGCCACATAGCGGCCATCCTGGGAAATCGCGCCACCAATACTGTTGCCACCCTGAATCACCCGTTCGCTGATGGTGCGGGTAAGCAAATCGACTTTGGTGAGCCCGCCGTCACGACCAAACACATAGCCGTAACGCGCATCCCGGGAATACACCACCGAGGCATGGGACAGGTCGCCGAGCCCTTCCACCCGGCCAAGAATTTCGTGTTCCGAATGATCAATCACCAGCACCGACCCCGTGGCCCGCTCGATAATCAGCCCCAGGTCACCCGTGCCCCGTAAAGTCACGGGTTGATCGGCAGATGAAGATGAGGAGGACGATGGCAACGACTGACAGCCCGCAAGCGCGGTGGCCAGGCTAAGTACAACAGGCGCAAGATATCGTTTCATGGGAATCCTTGAGGCATCAGCGGCTTTGAAGGTCGGCGTGTTCCGGCGCAAGCAGCGCGCCGGATTTCAGTTGCTGGCTGATCCAGGCAATCTGCGGGTCCGTCAGCAGGGCTTTCCAGGGCGGCATGGCGGTACCGGGTACGCCTTCGCGGATAATGGCGGCAATGGCCAGTGCCGGCAGGCTGGCAATGTCTTCCGGCCTCAGAGGTGGCCCAAGCCCTCCCTTGAGTTTCAGCCCGTGGCAGGAACCGCAGTCCTGAATCACAAAATTCTTCAACTCGGCCTCGTTTTCCGGAGCGCCTGCGAGGGCGTTGGCCGTGATCAGCATCAAACCAGCCAGCACACTGTGCCGCCAGCGAAAGCCCGCAACGGACTTTTTCATTACAGCTCTCCCGAACGATGTATGGCCATGCTGCAATTCCAGCAAAATCATGACCTTGATATTGATTAAATTTGAGCAGGGTATCCACTGGTCTTTAGATATACAGCATATACCCATGGGGAGGTACTCTCTTGAAAAGCTATCTTTTTCTGACATTAATCAAGGCTCACAACCTATAACAAGAGAACCCTAGGAGTACTCTTGAACCCCAAGGAGAGACCCTGATGAGAGTAAGCCAAATGATGATCAAACCACTGGCCCTGGCCGTGGCCATTACGTCTATGGGCGTAATGACTGCCCAGGCCCAGACCAAGAAGCATGTAGACCCCGCATCCGCTGCCTATGAAAGCGCACCCAGCGCGATCGACGCAGCCTCTGCCAAAGTTGTGCGTTCACCGGGTGCCCCGGATCTGACCGACGCCGAGTTTGAAAAGGCCAAGCAGATCTACTTCGAGCGTTGCGCCGGTTGTCACGGCGTTCTGCGTAAGGGCGCCACCGGCAAGCCGCTGACCCCGGACATTACCCAGGAGCGCGGTATTGATTACCTGAAGGCCTTCATCAGTTACGGCTCTCCGGCGGGTATGCCGAACTGGCTCACCTCCGGTGACTTCGACGAAGCCACCGTCGAACTGATGGCCAAGTACATCATGCACGAGCCGCCCCAGCCTCCCGAGTATGGCCTGGAAGAGATGAAGGCCACCTGGGAAGTGGTGATTCCGCCCGAGGATCGCCCCACCAAGCAGATGAACAAGCTGAACCTGAAAAACCTGTTCAGTGTGACCCTGCGTGATGCCGGTGAAATTGCGCTGATTGACGGCGACACCAAGGAGATCGCCCACATCATCAAGACCGGTTATGCGGTGCACATCTCCCGGATGTCTGCCTCTGGCCGGTACCTGTTTGTTATTGGTCGTGACGCCCTGGTGAACATGGTTGACCTGTGGATGGAAAACCCGGACACCGTCGCCAAGATCAAGGTTGGCATGGAAGCCCGCTCTGTCGAGACCTCCAAGTACAAGGGCTGGGAAGACAAGCTGGCGATTGCCGGTACCTACTGGCCGCCCCAGTTCGTGATCATGGACGGTGAAACCCTGGAGCCGAAGAAGATCGTAGGCACTCGCGGCATGACCGTTGGCACCCAGGAATACCATCCGGAGCCACGGGTTGCGGCCATCGTTGCCTCCCATGCGCACCCGGAATTTATCGTCAACGTGAAAGAAACCGGCAAGATCATGCTGGCCAACTATGAAGACCTGGACGCGCTGTCCATCACCACCATCGACGCCGCGCAGTTCCTGCACGACGGTGGCTGGGATGCCAGCATGCGTTACTTCCTGACCGCCGCCAACAACTCCGACAAGATCGCTGTTGTGGATGCCCAGGATCGTAACCTGGAGGCCCTGGTGGATGTTGGCAAGATCCCACACCCGGGACGTGGCGCCAACTTCATCGACCCGGATCACGGCCCGGTATGGGCAACCTCTCACCTTGGTGACCAAACCATCCAGATGATCGGTACCGATCCGAAGAACCATCCGGACAAAGCCTGGAAAGTCGTACGCACAGTCGATGGCCAGGGTGGTGGCTCACTGTTCGTGAAGACCCATCCGAAGTCCAAGAACTTGTATGTGGACACAGCTCTGAACCCGGCCGAAGCGGTCAGCCAGAGTGTTGCAGTCTTCGACATCAACAACTTCGACAAAGGCTATGAAGTACTGCCGATTGCCGAGTGGGCCGATCTTGGCGAAGGACCCAAGCGTGTGGTTCAGCCCGAGTACAACGTGGCGGGTGACGAAGTCTGGTTCTCTGTCTGGAATACCTCAGACAAGAAATCAGCCATCGTGATCGTGGACGACAAGACTCGCAAGTTGAAGAAGGTAATCAAAGACGAACGCCTGATTACCCCGACTGGCAAGTTCAACGTCTACAACACTCAGCACGACGTGTACTAAGCCCGGCCCCGGCCCGAAGGAGCAATCTGATGAGACTGGATGCGGCAGACAGGCAACTGATCGACAGGTACCAACGAGACCTGCCGGTTTGTGAGCGCCCCTATCAGGAAATGGCCGAAACACTGGGCCTGACCGAAGACGAGGTAATCACACGCCTGTGCCGCCTTCAGGAACAGCAGGTACTCAGCCGGGTCGGGCCGGTGTTCGAACACAGCCGGGCAGGCGCCAGCCTGCTGGCTGCCGTCGCGGCACCGGAGGCCCAGATGGATCTGGTGGCCGCGCGCATCAATCGTGCCCCGGGGGTAAACCATAATTACGCCCGGGAGCACACCTACAACCTCTGGTTCGTGATGACCGCGCCGGACGAAGACACGCTGGACGAACGGCTGGACGAACTGGAGCAGCAGTTGAAGCTACCCATACTCAGACTTCCGATGGTCGAGGGTTACCACATCGACCTGGGCTTTGCGATTGACTGGGAGGCTCTGCCATGAATGTGCCCGCCAGCAACCAGCCCCAAAATTTTTTACTGGATCCGCAGGCCGTGAGCGCCTGGGGATTGCTCCGTTTGCGGGAACAACTGGAAAACGGCCTGCCGCTGACCCCCCGGCCCTACCAGACACTGGCCGAGCGTACCGGATTAAGCGAGCCGCAAGTTATGGACGCCATTCAACAATGGCAGACCCAAGGCCTGATCAAGCGCCTGGGGCTGGTGGTCAAACACCGCACCCTCGGCTACCGGGCCAACGCCATGGTGGTTTGGGATGTTCCCGATGAACAGGTGGGCATTCTGGGCAAGACCTTTGCCTCAGTGCCCTTTGTCACCCTTTGCTACCAGCGCCCCAGGCGGCTTCCAGACTGGCCCTACAACCTGTTTTGCATGATTCACGGAGTCAATCGGGATCGTGTGCTCGGACAACTGGACACCATGATCCGGGAACAAGGATTACAGCACATCCCGCACGCCGTACTTTTCAGCAACAAAGCCTATCTTCAGCGCGGAGGCCGCTATGTCAGCAATTGCTGAACGCAAGGATGCCGATTTACCCCTGCCCGAATTCACGCCGCTGGAACGGGCCATTATCAACCGTCTGCAGTACGGTTTACCGCTAACCCGCACACCCTACAAAGACGTTGCCAACGAACTGGGCGTGTCAGAAACCACCTTGCTGCAACATCTGAAAGCGTTGCTCGACAACGGCACTCTCACCCGCTTCGGCCCCATGTTCCACGCGGGCGAAATGGGCGGCGGGCTGACCCTGGCCGCCATGCGGATTCCGCAACAGGATTTTGTCCGGGTAACCGAGCAGGTCAACAGCTTTCCCGAAGTGGCACACAACTACCGCCGCGAACACGAGTTGAACATGTGGTTTGTACTGGCCACGGAAACCCCGGAAGGCATTGCCGAAACCATTGAGCGAATCGAGTCGCTCACCGGCTATCCGGTCTACAACATGCCCAAGGAGCAGGAGTTCCATGTCCACCTCCACTTTGAAGTCTGAGCCTTTAAGCGCAGAGGATCGGCAACTGATTCTGGCCACCCAATCCGGCCTGCCCCTGGTACCCGACCCATGGGCCGAACTGGGCGAACAGCTGGACATGCCTGCCGACGAAGTTCTTTCCCGCTTCCAGCAAATGCAGCAGAGCGGCGTGATTCGCCGGGTTGCGGCAGTGCCGGATCACTACCGGCTGGGCTACCGGTTCAACGGCATGACCGTCTGGGATGTGCGGGATAATGACATCGCCATGCTGGGCGAAAGGGTCGGCTGCCTGCCCTTTGTCAGCCATTGCTACCAACGGCCCCGGCACCTGCCCTACTGGAGCTACAACCTGTTTGCCATGGTGCACGGCACCAGCCGGGACGAAGTGGAACACAAGGCCGGGCTGATTCGCGAAGTACTGGGCGGTGCCTGTTCCGGACACACCATTCTGTACAGTTCTGCCATCCTGAAGAAAACTGGATTACGGCTGAGAAAACAAGCAGATAAGCAATAGCACGTACCCCCTGACCTACTCCATCAAAGGTATGGATACAGGCCACAGACAGGGGGATAGTTGGAAGGGTAGAGAGCTGCAAAAGGCCCGCCCGGAGAGGCAGACATGCCACTCCTGATGAGAGAGAGAACTTATGTTTCGCATGACTCGTTACATCAAAAGTCTGATGAACCCGGCGCCGGTGCGCCCGGTGCCCAAGCCCAGCGGCCCGGTGGTGATCTGGAACCTGATCCGCCGCTGCAACCTCACCTGCAAACACTGCTATTCCATCTCTGCTGACATCGACTTCAAGGGCGAGCTGAGCACCCAGGAAGTCTACAAGGTCATGGACGATCTCAAGGTCTTCGGGGTTCCGGTACTGATTCTCTCCGGCGGCGAACCTTTAATGCGCCCGGACATTTTCGACATCTCACACCGCGCCAAAGCCATGGGCTTTTACGTGGGGCTGTCCACCAACGGCACCCTGATCACCGAAGAGAACATCGACAAGATTGCCGAGGTGGGTTACGACTACGTGGGCATCAGCATCGACGGCCTGGAGCAGACCCACGACGAGTTCCGCCAGAAGAAAGGGGCTTTCAGGGAATCCATGCACGCGGTGGCCCTGTGCAAACAGGCGGGCATCAAGGTGGGCCTGCGCTTTACCCTGACCCAGGACAACTACCCCGAACTGCCCGCCATGCTCGAGATGCTGGATGAGCATCAGATCGACAAGTTCTATCTGTCGCACCTGAATTACTCCGGCCGGGGCGGCCGCAACAAGAAGCGCGATGCCTGGTACGACATGACCCGCGAGGCCATGACCCTGCTGTTCAACCACTGCCACAACGAACTGCAGCGGGGTATTGAACGGGAATACGTTACCGGCAACAACGATGCCGACGGCCCCTTCCTGATTGAATGGGCCAAAGAGCACTATCCCGACCAGGTGGAGGCGCTCACCCAACGGCTGACCAACTGGGGTGGCAACTCCTCCGGTGTGAACATCTCCAACATCGACAACCTGGGCGTGGTGCATCCAGACACCTTCTGGTGGGATCACAACCTGGGCAGCGTGCGAGAGACGCCTTTCTCGAAGATCTGGTCTGAAACCACCGATCCATTGATGCAGGGTTTCCGCCAGCACCCACGGCCTGTGAAAGGCCGCTGTGCCGACTGCAAGTTCCTGACAATCTGCAACGGCAATACCCGGGTGAGGGCCTACAACGTCTCCGGCGACTTCTGGGAAGAAGACCCCGGCTGCTACCTCACCAACGAAGAAATCGGCGTGGTGGACACCACCCCGAGACGGGTCGCCGCACCGGTGATCGAAATTCCGGTTCACAACCTGTAAGGAACTGTGCCATGACCACAAACACCCGAAAGAAGTGCCTGGTGGAGTTCCAGTTAGCGGAACAACCCTTGCGGGCCGGTGAGGTTGCCATTGTCGGCGCAGGCCCGGGAGATCCGGGGCTGTTAACGCTGCGCGCCCTGATGCTGATTCAGCAGGCCGACGCCATTGTGTACGACCGCCTGGTATCGCCGCAGATTATGGAACTGGTGAACCCGAGGGCCGAGCGCATTCACGTGGGCAAAGCCAGCGGCTGCCACTTTGTTCCCCAGGAAGAAACTAACGAACTGCTGGTACAACTGGCCATCCAGCAACGCCGGGTGGTTCGGCTGAAAGGGGGCGACCCGTATATCTTCGGCCGAGGTGGCGAAGAGGCTGAGTTTCTGGTCGATAACGACATCGACTTTCAGGTTGTCCCGGGCATCACCTCCGCCGCCGGATGTGCGTCTTACTGTGGCATTCCCCTTACCCATCGTGATTATGCCCAGAGCGTGACGTTCGTTACCGGCCACCGCAAGGCCGACCAGACGCTGGAGCTGAACTGGCAGGTGCTGGCCGCGCCGGGGCAGACGCGAGTGTTCTACATGGGCCTGCACAACGCCCCGACCATCGTCCGGGAACTGACCGCCCACGGCCTGTCCGGGGCTTGCCCGGTGGCGCTGGTGGAGCGTGGCACCACGCCTCTGCAACACATGACAGTGACCACCCTGGACGACCTGGTGGCTACCATCGACCGGGAAGGCTTTCAGCCACCAACACTGATCATTGTCGGCGAAGTGGTACAACTGGCAGACAAGCTGGCCCGCCCCGCCCTGGCTGGCTGGCACAGCGCCCTCGCCGGGCCGGTCGCCGCCAGTCGCACCTCTGCATAAACCTGTACCACCGCTGAACAACCAGGAGCAGTCACTGGTGAACCTGAACCAAACCCGCACACACCTGGCCGGAATCCTGATTCTGGCCAGCAGCCTGATGCCCACTCCGCTACTGGCGGCAACAAGCTCAGACACTGAAACCCTGTATTTGCAGCAATGTGCTGCCTGCCACGGCCCGGATCGCCTGGGCGGCATGGGCCCGGCCCTGCTGCCGGAAAACCTCGGGCGACTGAAGGCGAGCCAGGCGGAAAAAGTCATTCGCGAGGGCCGCCCCGCCACCCAGATGGCAGGCTACGCCAAGATCCTGAACGATCAGCAGATCAGTGCCCTGACGGACTTCATCTATCAGCCACCAAGCCACGAGCTGAAATGGGGCGAAGCAGAAATCCGCAACAGCCGGGAAGTCAGCCATGCCCAGGGTTCCCTGCCGGACAAGCCGGTGTTCGACGCCGATCTGATGAACCTGTTCCTGGTGGTGGAGATTGGTGACCATCACGTCACCCTGCTGAACGGCGACACCATGGAACCCATCCATCGCTTTGCCAGCCGGTTTGCCCTGCACGGCGGCCCGAAGTACAGCCCCGATGGCCGCTACGTGTATTTTGGCTCCCGGGACGGCTGGATCACCAAATACGACATATACAACCTGAAGGTGGTGGCGGAAGTCCGGGCCGGCATCAACATGCGTAACATTGCCGTGTCTGCCGACGGCCACTACGTGATGGCCGCCAACTACTTACCCCACACCCTGGTGTTGTTCAATGCCGCCAATCTGGAAATGCTGGATTTTATTCCGGTACAGAACAGCCAGGGCGACAGCTCCCGGGTGAGCGCCGTCTACACCGCCCCACCCAGAGGCAGCTTTATCGCCGCACTGAAAGACATCCCTGAAGCCTGGGAAATCACCGTTGAAAATCGCAAAGCGGCTGTACGACGGATGACCACCGACACCCTGCTGGATGACTTCTTTTTCGACCCCGGCTACCAGCACCTGATCGGTGCCGCCCGGGACGGCAAGCACGGCGTGGTGATTGACCTGGACAGCGGTACCACCACCGCCGAACTGCCCCTGCCCGGCATGCCTCACCTGGGCTCCGGCATCACCTGGGAATATGAAGGCCGCCGGGTAATGGCGACTCCGCACTTCCGGGCTGGTGCCATTTCCATCATCGACATGGACACCTGGGAAGTGATCAAAACCCTGGAGACCGAAGGCCCGGGCTTCTTCATGCGCAGTCACGAAAATTCCCGTTACGCCTGGGCCGATGTGTTCTTCGGGCCCAACGCCGACAAAGTGCACATCATCGACAAGCAGACCCTGGAAATCGTCAAAACACTGCAACCGGAGCCCGGCAAGGTGGCCGCCCACGTGGAGTTTGACCGCCACGGCGAGAAGCTGCTGCTGAGCATCTGGGATGACGACGGTGCGGTGATCGTTTACGACGCCGACAGCCTTGAGGAAGAAAAACGCATTCCAATGAAAAAGCCGTCCGGCAAATACAATGTCTGGAACAAGATCAACTACGAAGAGGGCACCAGCCATTGACACCCCGGGGCGGGCTGCGCCCGCCTTTATCCTCATACGGCCCGACTGGTCTCGCCGGGCCGTAGTTGCTCTTATCGATTCCGTCAAACAGCCTTAATGGTTTAAGTCATTTCGTTCTTTCCAACTATGGTAGGATAATTGATCTACGCCAACGCAGTAGGGAACAAGATATGAGCAGCAGTTTCAGGCCCGCCGTGGCCTCGGCACCGTGCTTGCTGGGCAGTGACAGCGATGAACTGATTCATTATGACTCAGCCCCTGCGGAGGTGGCTTTGCTGAACGGCCTGAGCCACGCCTTTGGTATCTGCCTCAATGAAAACAAGGACGATCCCGACGCCCGCTTTCTCAGCCATCTGGCCAGCCTGTTCAAGCAACAGCGGGTAGACCTGGAAACACCTCTGGAAAAGCACGACCGCCCCTGGGGCAATGTGTATCTGATCCAGTACGGCATTGTGAGACTGTTCCGGGAATCGAACTCCGGCAAGGTCGCGGTACATCACTTCTTTACCGAAGGCGATCTGATCTGGCCGGTATTCGGCCGTAGTCGCACTGTTCGCAACACCCTGTGCCTGACCAGCGTGCTACCGGCGACCTTGTGGGTGGCCGATTTCGCCGCCTTTCGTTCAGCCATCCAGAGTTATGGCGACGGCCTCTGGCACAATTTCGCGTTGGTGCTGACTGAAGAAATTGCGGAGCTGACCAGCATGCGGGAATATCGCAAACACACCATGTCAGCCCGCGAACGCTACCAGTTACTGCTGGATGAGTACCCGGAATTGGTCAAACGTGTACCCGATAACCAACTGGCATCATGGCTCGGCGTGGTACCGGCCACTTTCTCCCGGCTGAAAACCTCTTTCGCGAAACAAGGCAAGCCTGCCTGAAGCTGCGGCGATTCTGCGCCGCAGCCTGCTTTGCCAGCTTCACCCGTGCAGTTTTGCGGCCAGGCTGGCCACATGCCTGCCCTGGAAACGCGCAATCGCCAGTTCCTTTTCACTGGGCTGGCGACTGCCGTCACCGCCAGCGATGGTCGACGCGCCGTACGGGGTTCCACCACTCACTTCGGAGATATCAAAAAACTCCGGCGTACCATAACCCACGGGCACCAGCACCATGCCGTGGTGGGCCAGGGTCGTCCAGAATGAGGTGATGGTCTGCTCCTGACCACCCCCGGTGCCGGTCGAGGTAAACACACTTCCCAGCTTGCCAAACATCTTGCCCTCGGCCCATAGGCCCCCGGTCTGATCAAGGAAGGTGCGCATCTGGCCCGCCATGTTACCGAAGCGGGTGGGCGTGCCGAAAATCACGGCATCGTAATTAGCGAGTTCTTTCGGATCGGCCACCGGAGCCGACTGGTCGGCCTTGCCTCCTGCTGCCAGAAACGCCTCATCGGTCATGGTTTCCGGCACCCGCTTCACTACCACATCCACACCGTCAACGCTGCGGGCACCGTCGGCAATGGTGTTGGCCATGGTTTCAATATGGCCATACATCGAATAATAAAGCACCAGAACTTTTGCCATTTCATGCACTCCGTTGTGTTTCAAAAAGACCAGCAAAGCCTAACCGGCGAGCGCAAATGAGGAAAACGGAAGATTTCCGCCAGTTTGTTCAGTTTTTCTGATCAGGACACAATGTCTATCACAAGTTTTATTTGCGTACACCTGTACGCTGAAATATCCTTTGGTTGTTTTTGCCATTCACCACGCAGGCCAATACACGCTTATGAGCCCGAACCATTCCCTGACAAACTCTCCCCACCATCGAATTGAAGAATGGATCAACAGCGCAACCCACGGCCTGGGCGCCCTGCTGAGCGTGGCGGGCACTGTGGCTCTGATTGTTGGCGCCAGCCGCCTGGGCGATGCCTGGAAAATCGTCAGTTTCAGCATCTTTGGCGCCTCACTGATCCTGCTGTACCTGGCCTCAGCTCTGTACCACGGCGCCCGACACCCGAGACTGAAAACGGCCTTCAAAACACTGGATCACTGCGCCATCTTTCTGCTGATTGCCGGTACCTACACACCGTTTCTGCTGGTGAACATGCGAGGCACCACAGGCTGGACGCTTTTTGCGGTCATCTGGTCGCTGGCGTTAACCGGTGTGATTCTGAAGGTGATTTTCCGAAACCGGTACAAGCTGGTAAGGGTGGGAATCTACATTGCGATGGGCTGGCTGATTACCTTTGCTTCGTCGGATCTGGTGGCCAACCTGAGTGAGACGGCGCTGCACCTGACCATCGCCGGCGGCATTGTCTACACCGCCGGGGTTGCGTTTTACCTGGCAGACCGCGTGCCCTACATGCATGCGGTCTGGCATCTGTTTGTGATTGGCGGCAGCGCCTGCCATTTCAGCGCGATTTACTTTGGTGTTCTACCCCACGCTGTTGCCTGACGCCTCAAAACGCCCAAACCATGGCCATCAACAAGCCCCAGGCCAGCAGAGACGCCGCCATCACGGTGTAGGTGGCGGACATCGCCAACACATCATTCTGGGTTCGTTTACAAAGAGAACGAATACCCTGATAAATCAAAGCGCAGGACAAGAACATACCCGCGAACACCGCCAGCACACTCACTGCCAGCACCGGCACCAGCAGCGCCAGTGACGACAACCAAAGGGGCAATGGCGCAATGGCTGCCAGCAGGTAGGAATCCTGGTAGCTGACCTGCAGATTGTGGCCATCCAACACCGCCTTGATCAGCCACCCCATCACGAAGAACGTCAGTAACTCCGCCAGAAACAGGATGGTGGTTATAAAGCGCCACTCCTTGTCGGCAAATCCCTGAATAAACGCATCGCCGTAGTGCGTCCCGGCGTAATACAGCAGCACCGGTGGCAGAAACGACATGGGTACAACGATCACCCAGGCCAAAAATGGAATGGAAAAATCCATTCGTCGAAGATCCTGCCAGACGCCGTTTCCGGAGAACGGCAGGCTAAGCAGTTGTGTGATTGTCATGACAACCCCCTGTATCATGTCTTGTTGATGATACTTTTAGTGAAGCCATGCCATTCCTTCAAGGACATCACATGACTTTAGGCAAGTCTGACGCAAGCCTGGCCCGCCCATGACGACCAACAAGCCCCAAAAGCCCTTCCACGCGTTCTGGCTGTTCTTTCCTGCCGCCGCCATCTGGGCAGCGCTGGTTGTGCCGCTGTCTGTGCACGCCGTGCTGTCCGGTTCTGGCTGGCCGCCCGGGCTTCTGGGGGCTGGCCACGGCCATGAGCTGATCTTCGGTTTCGCTCTGGCGTTAATTGCCGGCTACACGCTCGGGCCCCAACCCTGGCGCATTCTGGCGCCCCTGGCAGCACTCTGGCTCGGCGCCCGGCTTGCCTGGCTACTCTTCCCGGACGCGCTGGCAACCCAGCTGCTGAGCCCGGCCTTTGCACTGCTGCTGGCCTACCGGGTGGTGCCGCGTTTTCAGGCCGCAAAAAAATGGCGCAACAAAATTGCCGGGCCACTGATTCTGGCCCTGTGTCTGCTGGCCCTGCTTTACCTGCTGGTGTCGGCAGGCCTGCCGTTTCCGGCCACCGCCACGGTAATGCACACTGCCATCATCGGGCTGTTGCTGCTGATGACCTTTATGGGAGGGCGAATTATCGCCCCGGCGGTGGCTGGCACTCTGGAAAAACGAGGCATCCCCCTGCGGGCTCGGGTACAGCCCCGGCTGGAGGGAGCGCTGTTGATCCTGCTGCCCCTGGCAATGGTAGCTATGCTGTTTCCAGTCGCCCGCACCACCACAGGGTTTCTGCTTGCGGCAACAGCGGGCCTGATTCTGGCCAGAACACTGCGCTGGAAACTCTGGCACTGCCTTGACCGGCCCGACCTTCTGGTGCTTGCCCTGGGCTATCTGTGGCTGGCCGCTGGTGCTCTGGTAACCGGCTATCACCTGCTGGCCGGGAAAGCCGTGCTGCCCGCGCTTCACATCATTGCGATTGGCGCTTTGGGTACGCTGTCGTGCAGTGTGATGTTAAGGCTGGCCTGGCAGCGTGCCAAACGGCAATTCCCCCCGGCCTGGCAGGTACTTGCCATGGCCCTGTTGATGGGTATTGCCAGTCTCGCCCGGTATCTCGCGGGCGCCACGCCCTTTGCCCGGCCTGGCCACCTCTGGCTGGCAGCAGCCTGCTGGTCACTGGCCTTCGCCGGGGTCAACATTCAACTGCTGACGCTCTACAACACAAGCCACTCCGCCGGGCCCAGAGCAACATCCGCCCGGAAATGAATGGCTACCTCTACTGCGCCAGCACCGGGGCGAACTACCCCCTCCGGCGTACCACTCTTATAAACTATTGTTTTATATTAATTTAAAAGAACAAAAACCAAACCTGGCAAACACTCGAGAAGCAAGATCATAACGGCAGAATTTTTCCTTGATAATCATCAGGAATGAACAGCAGCTCTCCTTTGCACAATGGCGCAAAGCCGTGAAGGCCATCGTTTTGGCCACTTCAGGCGAACCATCGAGGAGCAAAGCCATGGCAAAAACCAACGCCGACATTGAACACTGGGACGTCGAAAGCGAGGAGTTCTGGGAACGCGAGGGCAAGAAAGTCGCGTCCCGCAACCTGTGGATATCCATACCCAGCCTGCTGATGGGGTTCGCCATCTGGCTGATGTGGGGCATGATCACCACCCAGATGCAGAACCTGGGTTTTGCCTTCAGCGTTGAGCAGCTATTCACCCTCAGCGCCATCGCTGGCCTGTCTGGCGCTACCCTGCGTATTCCCGCCTCATTCATGATCAAGATTGCCGGAGGCCGCAATACCATCTTCCTGACCACGGCCCTGCTGATGATCCCGGCGTTCGGTACCGGCGTTGCGCTGATGAACCCGGACACCCCGTTTATCGTGTTCCAGGCGCTCGCTCTGTTGTCCGGCATCGGTGGCGGTAACTTTGCCTGCTCCATGAGCAACATCAGCGCCTTCTACCCCAAGAGCAAGCAAGGCTATGGCCTGGGCATGAACGCCGGGCTGGGTAACTTCGGCGTGACCACCATGCAGATTCTGATTCCGCTGGTAATGACTGCGGGCGTATTCGGCGCGCTGGCCGGTGATCCGATGCAGCTGCAAAGCCCCAGCGGCACCCTGATCGGCCGGATTGAGGCCGGTACCGACACCTGGATCCAGAACGCTGGCTTCATCTGGATGGTGTTCCTGATTCCGCTGGCCTTTGCGGGCTGGTTCGGCATGAACAACCTGAAGGTGGTGACACCCAACCCGGGCAACCCCATGTCGGCCTTTGGCAAGATTCTCGGCCTCTACGGCGTTGGCGTACTCACCTCCGCCGCCGGTGTCTGGGCCCTGTCGGTGATGAATATGTGGCTGGCATTGCCGGTAACCATTCTGCTGACCCTGGCGCTGCTGCGCATGATCCCCGGCGACATCAAGCCAAACATCAAGAACCAGTTCGCCATTTTCAGCAACAAGCACACCTGGTCTATGACCGTGCTCTACATCCTGACCTTCGGCTCCTTCATCGGGTTCTCCGCCGCCCTGCCACTGTCCATCAGCGTCATTTTCGGCAACATGATGGAAGTGGCAGCCGATGGCACGGTTACCCGCGTGGTCAACCCGGACGCGCCCAGCGCCCTCACCTGGGCCTGGATGGGGCCGTTCGTGGGCGCGCTGATTCGCCCGGTGGGTGGCTGGATCTCCGACAAGATGGGCGGCTCTATCGTTACCCAGATCATTTCCGTGATCATGGTAGTGGCATCGGTGGCCACGGGCTACGTCATGATGCTGGCCTACAACTCAACCGACCCGAACAGCTACTTCGCCCTGTTCCTGATCCTGTTCATTCTGATGTTCGCCGCCAGCGGCATCGGTAACGGCTCCACCTTCCGCAGTATTGGCTACATTTTTGACCAGCAGCAGAAAGGCCCGGTACTGGGCTGGACATCTGCGGTAGCTGCCTACGGCGCTTTCATCGCGCCCCGGGTAATGGGCCAGGAAATCCAGGCTGGCACTCCGGAAGTGGCCATGTACGGGTTTGCAGTGTTCTATGCGGTGTGCCTAGTGGTGAACTGGTGGTTCTATCTGCGCAAGAACGCCTACATCAAAAACCCGTAATTACCCAGCCTGAAGCGTTAAACCTCTGCTCGCCGGCCCACTGGGTCGGCGTCTTCCGTTGCGGGTTGTTCATTTCGTGCCCACAGGTGTACTATCTGATCCGTTCATTTCCACTCTGAGGTATTCGTCCGATGCGCTACTGATGCCGCCGTTGTGAAACGGCCAGTCTCCACCGCCCCATCAGCAGGGGGAGCTATTGGCATCTCTGGAATACCGCATGACGACTATCTATCTAACGCTGCAAGACGTGTCTTATGTTCTGCCGGATGGCAGAGCGCTCTTTTCCGGCCTGACCCAGGCGTTCGATCAACAACCAACAGGCTTGGTTGGCCGCAACGGCGTGGGAAAAACACTACTGGCTCGCATTGAGCGTGGCAGCACCCGGACTGAGGATTTCGATACCTTGGCCGATCAATGGGACATACGGCAACGGGTGCAAGCCCAACTGGAACGCAGCGGAATGGGCCATCTTGACGCAGCCACCCCTGCCAGCACCCTGAGCGGCGGCGAGCGTCTCAAGGGTGCCCTTGCCTGCCTGCTCTATGCAGATTCCCCGCCACAGCTATTGTTGCTGGACGAACCCGACAACCACCTGGATCTACCGTCACTGCAGGCCCTAGAAGCCCTGCTTCGGGGCTATCCGGGCACACTTGTGGTGATCTCCCATGATGATTCGTTTCTGGGCAACATCGCGCTAACCGATTATCTGTACGGAACCGACCAGGGCTGGAATATGAAGCCTCTTTGACCGGGCTTGAGCGCAAAAACCCGCCGGGATTGCTCCGCGGCGGGTTGTCACAGTTTCGGGTTCCGGGGAACCCTTGTTAGCGGGCAGTCTGGGCAGCCAGTCGCTGGCGTTCCTCTTCTTCGATCTGACGATCGACCGAGGACACATGGTACTCGTCGGAGAAGCCACTTTCTGGCTCCTTCAGCCACATGATGCACAGCACCCAACTGATAAAGGCACCGGCGGCAATGATGAAGAAGAACTGGGTCGGGGTAACAAAGGTGAAAATGGTCAGGTACACCACCGCACCCACGTTGCCGTAGGCCCCCGCCATGCCGGAAATCTGGCCGGTTAAGCGGCGCTTGATGGATGGGATAATTCCGAAGGTGGCCCCTTCCGCGCCCTGCACGAAGAAGGACGTAAACACGGTAATCGCCACCGCCACAATCAGCGGCCAGTTGGAATCCAGCAAGCCCATCAGGGCAAAGCCCACAGAGATACCGAACATGTAGCTTAGCATCACGAAGCGGCGGTTACCCATGCGGTCGGAGACCAGGCCACCCATGGGGCGCGCCAGCAGATTGACGAACGCGAAGGAAGCGGCAATCAGCCCCGCAGCGGTCGCACTGAGGCTCCAGGTTTCCTCGAAGAACATCGGCAGCATGGAGACTACCGCCAGCTCCGCGCCAAAATTGGCGAAATAGGTGCTGTTCAGGGCGGCTACGCTGTTAAACGGGTATTTGTCGTCCTCTGGCACGCCTTTTTTCAGAATCGGGACGTTAACCCGTAATATCTGCACCACCTGGTAGCAAACGATGGCAAAGATCACCGCGTAGCAGACTACTGCCCCGGTTGCGGTCAGGTAGCCCATATTCTGAATACGCCAGACCAAAATCGCCAGAACACCCACCAGCGGAATCGTCCACAGGATCAGCTTAACCATATCGCCCCAGCTACTGACTTCCAGTGCCACCGCCTTCCGGGGCTTGCGGTGTACGGTGCCGACCGGGCCGTCGGTAATGGCGAACCAGTAATAGATACCGTAAGCAGCCATCACAATAGCACTCTGGGCGATGGCCCAGCGCCAACCGTCATCGCCGCCGTACATGGTAATGGCGATGGTGGGCAGAGACATGGCCGCAGCGGCGGAGCCAAAGTTACCCCAGCCCGCGTAAAAGCCCTCGGCAAAGCCGATATCCCGGGGCTTGAACCACATGGCGGTCATGTGAATCCCCACCACAAAGCTGGCGCCAATGGAGCTGAGCACCAGACGGCTGACCAGCAACTGAGTCATGGTGTTACCGAAGGCAAACACCAGTGCCGGAATGGACATCAGCACCATCAGCACCGAGAACACCCGGCGCGGGCCGAACCGATCCAGCGCCATTCCCACGATGATCCGTGCCGGTATGGTCAGCGCCACGTTGCAGATGGCAAACAGGCGCAAGTCGTCTTTGGTCAGCCAGTCGACGCTCTTGAGCATACTGGACGCCAGCGGCGCCATGTTGAACCAGACATAAAAGGTAATAAAGAAGGCAATCCAGGTCAGGTGCAGTGCCCTGATTTCCGGATTGCGGACGCGGAATACGTCAGCGACTTTCATTTCAGCCTCCCGGGGCTAGCAAATAGAAACACAGGCGCCCGCCATCACAGGCTGGGCAGAATCAGGAGCGGACACTGGATGCGACGGGCCAGGAACGAGCTGACGCTGCCGAAGGTCATGTAATCCAGTTCATCCACGAAATAGGTCAGGGAGCGGGCAATAAAGCCGCCATCCGGTTCATGACTATGGCGTGCAATCACCAGCATATCGGGCCGGACTTTCTTCTCCGCCGCGAACAGCAGGCTCTTGCGGGCATCGCCCTCCAGCATCAGGGTTTCTGCCTGCACCTGTTCGCTGTCGCACACCGCCATGGCTTCCTGCAGGTGGGCCTTGAGCTCGTCCACTTCCTGCTGGAACAAATCCTCATTCCCGGCGGTAATGTCCCGGGGGTTTTCTGCCACCGCCACCAGCACGATCTGCGGCTCCAGCCGCCGGAACATGGTGATGGTCTGGGCCAGTGCCAGCTTCGCGTTTCGCGAGCCGTCGTAGGCAATCATGATCTTCATGGGTGTCTCCGGTCTGTCACGCCCGGCTGCGGGCATTTGGATAAGGAATGATCAGCATTACTCCACACCCGACACCCGCCATAATTGATATATCTCAACGAATGCCCCGCCTACCCCACCAGAGAAATCAAGAGCTATCCCTTGCCGCCACTTCCCGATTGCTGACCTACCCCCTGATCACCCTTCTGGAGGTACCTCCAATGCGCTCACCACCAAAACCGGCAATTTGCTAAGGTTTCAAAAGGCCTATCTGGACAGGATTTCCGACATGACCACCACCAACAGCTCGCTTCCAGGCCACCGGGAACAGTACCGGGCACTGGGCCTTTCCACGTTCGCCTTCACCCTGTGTTTTGCGGTGTGGACAATTTTTTCCATCATCGGTATCCGCATCAGTGAACAGCTTGGGCTGTCCGACACCCAACTCGGGCTGTTAATGGCCACGCCGATACTTACCGGTTCTATCAGCCGCCTGTTTCTGGGCATCTGGACAGACCGGTATGGCGGCCGTTGGGTATTCGGCATTCTGATGCTGACCACCGCCGCCTGCGTGTATCTGCTGACCTTCGCCACTACCTACGCGATGATGCTGGTGGGTGCTTTAGGGGTTGGGCTGGCCGGTGGCGCCTTTATCGTCGGGGTAGCTTACACCGCGGCCTGGTTCGAGCCATCCAGACAAGGCACCGCGCTGGGCATCTTCGGTGCGGGCAACGTTGGCTCGGCAGTGACTAACTTCGGTGCACCATTTCTACTGGTGGCCTTCGGCTGGGAAAAAACTGCGCAGATTTACGCCACCGTGTTGGCGGTGATGGGCATGCTGTTCATTCTGCTGGCGAAAAACGATCCGCTGGCGGAGGAACGCCGCGGCGCCCGGCAGAAATCCTTTGCCGAACAGATGGCACCCTTACGGGAGCTTCGGGTCTGGCGCTTTGCCCTCTACTATTTCTTTGTGTTCGGCGCCTTTGTGGCGCTGGCACTCTGGCTACCCCACTATCTGATCGGCGTCTACGGCCTGGACATTAAAGCCGCCGGGATGATTGCCGCGCTCTACACCATTCCGGCCTCCCTGTTCCGGGTTCTGGGTGGCTGGCTGTCAGATCGCTACGGCGCCCGCCGGGTGATGTACTGGACGTTTATCGCGTCGGTGGTTTGTACCTTCCTGCTCAGTTATCCGCCCACCCGCTACGTGGTGCACGGCATTGATGGCGACCTCAGCTTCACCCTGGCCATGAGCCTGCCCGCGTTTGTGGTGCTTACCTTCATCCTTGGCTTTTTTATGTCGCTGGGCAAAGCCGCCGTCTACAAACACATTCCGGTGTACTACCCGAAGCACGTGGGCGCCGTAGGGGGTGTGGTGGGCATGATCGGCGGTATCGGCGGATTTATCCTGCCCCTGACTTTCGGCGTATTGAACGACGTGACCGGCATCTGGCAAAGCTGTTTTATGCTGATGTTCCTGATCGTGGCGGCCGCACTGGCCTGGATGCATTACGCCATTCGTAAGGCCGAACGTGTGGAATGGGCGGCCCACACCGAGCAGACAGACCTGCCGGAACTGGCGTCACCGCAACTGTTCTACCCGCTCAGTCGGGGCCACAACACCCGCCCTCCCCGTAAACCCGACTGAACAACAGGCCCGGCGACAGAGCAGCAGCCATTTTCCTGCTTTGTCACCCGGGCCCGGGGCATTAGAATGCACGCCATTCCTTTTTGCTCCGGAGCCTTACCGCAATGTCCATGGACATGAACCCCGCCAGTCGGTTTGCGCAACTCAAGCGCATTGAATCGAGCACGGTTTTTCAGACTGTGGTGATTTCCATCATCATCCTTTCGGCCCTTACCATCGGCGCCAAAACCTACGATCTGCCGCCGTTGTTCGAGCACAGCCTGTCGGTGATGGACAACGCCATCACCATATTCTTTCTGATCGAAATCCTGTTCCGGTTTGCCGCCTGTCCGCGGAAAAGCCGCTTCCTGATGGATGGCTGGAACCTCTTCGACACCCTGGTGGTGATTGGTAGCCTGATCCCGCTGGATAATTCGGAAGCGGTATTGCTGGGCCGATTGCTGCGAGTGTTCCGGGTGCTGCGCCTGGTGTCGGTAGTGCCGGAGCTGCGTTTTCTGATCAACTCCCTGCTCAAAGCCATTCCCCGCATGGGTTACATCGCCCTGCTGATGTTCATCATTTTCTACATCTACGCGGCCATGGGCTCCATGTTCTTCGCCAGCGTGGACGAAGAACTCTGGGGCGATGTGGCCATCTCCATGCTCACCCTGTTCCGGGTGGCCACCTTTGAAGACTGGACAGATGTGATGTACGCCACCATGGCGGATTATCCACTGAGCTGGATTTACTACCTGACCTTTATCTTCCTGACCGCCTTCGTATTTCTGAACATGATGATTGGCGCCATTCTGGAAGTGATGGGAGAAGAGCAGAATGCCCGCCAGGCACAACAGGCTCACGATGAGCGGGATGAGATTGTTCGCCAATTGCACGCCATTCAGCGTCGGCTGGATGAATTATCAAACAGGGACTGAGCAGGAGGCTGGCACGCCATTCCTCAAAATACAAGGCTGCGCTGGCGCAGGCGGATTATCCAAGGCAGGGTGCTCCAACAGAAGCAACAACGTAAGCCTCGCTCCTTCGCTCATAGGCGTCGAGGGGACGCGCGCGTGGCGCCGGAGATTCTCTGTTTCATCGGCTTCAGACTGAAGCGCTTCGAAACCCTCACAAATAGAGCTCCACGCAGCAGTTTTTTTCCTTTGGGTTCCGCCTTCTGATCATCGTTTGCGCGAGCTATCAAAGATCATGCGCAATCGAAAATGCGGAATTGCTCTAAACATTAACTGATTTTTCGGTAATATAATTAAATTAGCGGTATTACAGGGAGGCCAGGAAAATGAATGAATGGGTGGGCTACGCGTGGCTGACGAAGACCCTTAATTTACCGGTCACCCAAAAACTTTCAATAGTTAGCCAGATCGGCCGAGATCGAAAGACATCATGTAATGATGGAGTCCGCCATGAGGTATACCGCCCGCAAGCCAAGCCCAACGACACACCGGTTGCCCACCTGGCGTTTGCACTCAAGCATGAGGGGGTGAATCTGGAAGTATTGAGTCGCGTGTTTTCAGTGCTGAATAAACAGCAACTCAATGACTGGATTGCCTCAGAACCGAGCGGTCAGTACGCCCGCAAAGCAGGTTTTCTCTATGAGTGGCTAACAGGTGACCGCCTGGACGCCCCAAGTGTCTCAGGCAACTATCAGCCGATTCTGGATGCTCAAGAAGTCATCGTGGCCACCAATGTGATTAAGAACCGTCGCTGGCGAATCGATGACAACCTTCCAGGAACTCCAGCCTTCTGCCCTGTCATCCGACGCACCGACCTACTGAAGCTGACTGAACACTATGATGTCGCCAAACGCCTGGAAGATATAAAACAAGACTACGGCACCGATATGATAGAAAAGAGCGCAGTATGGCTCACCATCCGGGAATCCAGAGCCAGTTTTGCTATTGAGCATGAAGGTGACCAGAAGAGCAAGATTCACCGGTTTGCGTTGGCCATGGGACGCTATTGCGGGAAAATAGATGCACCCTTGGCTCCCGCAGCGTTGACTGAGCTACAACGGAGCATTCTGGGCACCAGCACCATCCGCCCAGGCCTTCGACAGTCGCCGGTGTTTGTGGGTTCCGGAACGCAGGAAATGGGCACCTATGTACACTACATAGCGCCGGATGCCCGCAATATCGCACCCATGCTGGAAGGCCTCCAAACATTCCTGGAAAGAACACAAGGGGAAAGCCCTATCGTCCGCGCGGCTGTGGCCAGCTTCGGCTTCGTTTTCATCCATCCGCTGGCCGATGGCAATGGTCGGATTTCCCGGTTCCTGATCAACGACACTCTCAGGCGAGACGCGGCGGTACCAGAGCCACTACTGCTTCCGGTATCGTCCACGATCACCAGGTCAACCAATAGCCGAGCCACCTACGACAAAGTTCTTGAGGCCTATTCCAAGCCGATGATGTCCAGGACAGTTAATGACATACATTTTGGGGGCCGAACCCGCTATCCGGATGGCGTGGTGTCGGACTTTGAGTTCACGGGCAGCGATATTCTGCGCCCGAGCTGGCAGTATCCTGATCTCACGCATCAGGCGGAATACCTGTTCCACATCATCCATGAAACAATCGAATACGAGATGCGCTACCAGGTGCAAAGTCACAGTGCCTATATACACGCCCGGGATCGGGTGAAGGACGTGCTCGAAGGGCCAGATGAACACATCGATCGAATCATGAGGTCGGTTGAGCAAAACAATCTGTTGGTCAGCAACAAACTGAAGAAAGACTTCCCTGTGCTGGCGGACGTCGGACTAGCCAAAGACATCACTCAGATTGTCCGCGACTACATCAACAGCAAGCCAGTGCGCGCTCCTTACGAACCGGAGGCGGAAATAGAAGCAATGCCCCCGACTTCCGCCGGCAATGACAAATGACGCGTGAATGGTTAATAGCAGGTCTTTGTAAATGTTTCCGGTGAGTAAGGTCAAAGCAGCCTCCCACCATTTTCAACCGGAAAATCCGGCGTTACCAAGGCCACGCCACCCGCCTCCGTATGCACCCCGGTCACCAGGCATTCCGACACGAAAGGGCCGATTTGCTTGGGAGGAAAATTGGTAACGGCGAGCACCTGCTTGCCTTTAAGCGCTTCCTTGTCGTAGAGCTCGGTAATCTGGGCACTGGATTTACGAACACCAATCTCGGGGCCGAAATCCACTTTCAACTTGTAGGCGGGTTTTCGTGCTTCAGGGAAATCTTCTACCTCAATGATCGTGCCGATCCGTAGCTCTACCTTTTCAAAGTCATCCCAACGAATCATATTTTCACTCCTAAGCAACAAAGATCGATCAATAGACAGTTTCAGGCTCGGGCTGCCAGTTATGGTTTTCGAACCTGCAGTTTATAAACCCAGAGGGCAAGGAAGCTTTCGGATTACGGCAGCATTATTTCGATTTTCGGCGAAAATAACCGGGTGGTTTGCCGAAGTGGCGGGAAAAGCGATCACTGAAAGACGACAGTGAGCTGTAACCCACGGCGTCAGCAATACGCTGGATATCAAGGTCTGACTGTTCCAGTAAACGCCATGACTCCTGCATACGCAGCTCAGTCAGATAATGGTGTGGTGTCATGCCCATCTGCTTACGAAACAACTCGTAGAGCTGGCGAACGCTCAGGTGGGCGACAGTCGCGAGATCAGCAGCAATAATTTTCTGGTGGAAGTTGTCGTCAATGAATTGCTTTGCCGCAGATACCCGCCGATCCAGGTTCAGTTTGTCGCCGTGGCGCTCCTGCAGAAGCTGAATCAATAGCAGCAACATCTGGTGCTCTGTGTGAGATGAGCCGTCCCCGATTACCAGTTGCGAGTGCAGAAACCGAACGTAATGCAACAAAGCCGAATCCAGCTCAACAAAAAAAGGAAGCCGATCCAGTGCCGGGGCCAGGGCCTCTGGCAAATCCGCCACCAGAAACTGATTTACCTCCGTTGCAAAATACCCGTGATCCCTGCCGGAGGGGATAACAGCAGCCCGGCTTCGCTCGACAGCGCCCTCGGTTTTGTTGACAGACAGAGACAGCTTACCCAGCAAGGGCAACACCAGTTGGTGATGGCCATGAGTATGTTGTTTTCCCTCGTTATCATAACTTCGCAGGTGAAGGTTTACGCCGGACGATGTCATACACGGAGTATATTCGAATGTCTGTGTGTGCAGGAGCCACTTGCTATACGCCAGCAACCATACCTTTAAAATTGACAGCCTGGACTCTACTGGCGAACGCTGCTTTCGTAAATAACCTTGCTCGTTCTCGGTTGCCAGAACATGATCACGTTTCCCGTGATAGTCAAACTCACTCCAATCATCGCCAGTGGTGTCCAGCTGTAGCCTTCGAACACCGTTGAGATGGCCAGAGCGACGATCGGAAACAACACGGTGGCATAACCCGCCCGGGCCGAGCCGATTCGGGCCGCTAATACAAGATAAGCGGTAAAACCAGCAACAGACCCAATAACCGCAAGGTAAACCAACGCCAACCAGTAGGCCGGGGTGGTTGAGAGAACCAGCGGCTGGCCACTCACAAGAATTATAGTCAACAACGCAAGCGCGCCAATACCCATGCCCCAACCATTGGCAGTGACAGGTGTGATCCCCAAGGCACTGTTTTTCCGGGAGGCCATAGTCCCAAAAGAGAACATCAGCGTGCCAAGCACAGCCCAGCCAATTCCCTGAAGCACGCCAAGGTGATGACTGGCGAATAGGTCGCGCCAGAAAACCAGTAGCAGGCCTGCCGTTCCTACGCTGCCGGCAAGAATGGTTCGCGCTGTAATTTGATCGCCAAAGAATAGCCGAGCGTTGACTGCATTGAAGATCGATGCCAGCGAGAAAACGATCGAAACCAACCCTGACGGGATCAGCGCAGACGCTTTATAAAGACCGACGAAATTGAAGCAGAACAAACAAAGTGCCTGGATAACCACGAACCGCCAGAAGGCCGGGCGCTTGAGCCGTCGCATCATCACCAGCCCGGCCAGCATGATCAGACCGGCCAGGGCGAAGCGGAAAAAGATGGACACGATTATCGGAACCTCACTGATCTGGGCCGCAATAGCAATCCAGGTGGTTCCCCATATAAGAACGGTAGTAGTGAACAGGGTTATATTGTTCATGGCAGGCCTTCAACTTTCCCTTGATGGCACTACGTTAAGTGTTTTCCCCTGTCAGGTTTTGCACATTCTTGCGGTGTTTTTTTTCGAATTAACCAGGGGCGATCATGCTTTGGTAAGCTTGAGTCATGTCGCAAACTGTTGAACACTTCCTTGGCCGCTCCAACGCCGAAAACCTTGCCACCAGCTTGGATCTGGGCGCAGGTTGCAGTGTCGCAATCTGGGAAAACCAGAATGACCACGTGCGATACGAAGCGCCGAACAATCATACTTTCAGTCTTTACCTGAAGGGTGGAACCGGAACCCGCCGTCTCGATGCTGGTGGAATATCCGGCTGGCCTGGCGCCGTGTGCGTCATGCCTGCGGGACAAAGCTCGGAGTGGGAAATAACCCAACCGTTCCGCTTCGTTCACCTGTACCTTTCCGATACAAGGCTGCGCAGCCAATTTTCGGAAGCCCACGACTGCGACGCTCGCCTTCTTGACCTTGTTGAGACCAACTTTGCAAACAAGCCAGATCTTGCGCTACCGCTGGCAGAATTGGCTCGCGCCGTGTTTTCGCAGAATACACTTCAGGCAGACAGCGCCATGGCTGATCTGGTGGGAGCCCTTCCCGGGCGGCAAATGCGCGTTCTTGGAGGGCTTGCCCCTCATATTCTGCGGAGAGTGGACGACTATATTGAAGCTTATATCGCGGCGCCAATTCACCTCAATGACCTTGCCTCACTGGCGAATATGTCCGGATTCCACTTCCACCGCATGTTCCGTCTGGTGCGCGGGTGCCCGCCGCACAGTTGGGTTACCATGCGGCGGGTCTGCCGCGCCAGGGAACGTCTATGCTCTGATACACCGATTGCAGACATTGCGGTCAATTGCGGCTTTTCCAGCCAGAGCCATCTTACCCGCGTTTTTCGAGCGCAGACTGGTCGAACGCCCGCACAATTTCGCAGGCTTGCTCATGACATTTGATATTTCTCAGGCGAGCGAAGCGTCTTTCCTGGCCGGAGCGGCGTAATCTTCCCGTTTACTATTACCTACGGAAACAGGCGCCAAGGCCGAACATTCCTCCGGCGAATAACCGTTTATAAATAATCGAATTTCTCGAAATAAAAGTACGGTGTGATACAAATCCGCACCATTCTTGAAAAGCCGAGAGGCTCCATGAAATCATCGTTCCCGTTATTAGCCTCCTCCTTGATTGTCCAGGCCTTGCTGGCGGGGGCGGTTGTCCCGTTCCAGGCTGCCAGCAATGCGCTGTTGGGCCGTACCTTAGGGCATCCGCTCTGGGGGAGCAGGACTTCTCTAATGAAGTGGTGAAGCCTGCTTTGTATCATTCATGATTGTTCCTTTCATCGGTTAGTGAATGGATCAGGTGATCCCGACCGAGCGTCGCGTGACACGACCCAGGGCCAGGGTGAGTCCGGCTGCCCCGATCACGAGTAACAGAGCGGGGACACCGTAAAGCAATACGGGACTAGACGGTGCAAGCACGGTGGCGACTGGCGAGGCTACGCTTGCTCCCACAAATAATGTGAAGGTGTAGAGTGAAAGCGTCAGGCCCCGATTGGAGTCAGACGCGGCGCCGGACAGAGTAATGATGAGCCCCGGCACCGCGAGGCCTACACCGCCAGAAACCAGCCCTGCCCCTGGCAGGGTCAGAGCGCTACCGAACCCCGATAACGCAAGCCCGGCAGCGCACAGCAACAGCCCGGCTCGTGCCGTCGCAGGCGCCCCAATGCGGTGGCTAATGGGTGCCGCCAAAAGGCAAAGAGCGAGCGGCGGCAGACCCACAAGGCGAACAACCTGCGGATCAAAACCACCACCGGTACCCATCGCCGTCCCAGCCTGGAAGATCACAAACCCGAACAACACGGTTAGCGCCGCGCCCCAACCAGCAACAATCAATGGATTGCTGAAAAGACCGTCGCTCGGCCCTTATCCCGGATTGGCCCGCGCCGCTGTGGGCGACCCACCGAACCAACCACCTCAATTTTGTTCAATACCAGAGCGAACTCTCGGGCCAGACTCTGCAAACCAAACAAGCGGAGCGCATCACCCATGAACCTTTCTCTGATTTTACCCATGTCTGCCTTTGCCCTGGCGGCCTCCATATCCCCAGGGCCAGTCAACCTGGTGTGCCTGAGCAGCGGCACTCGTTACCCTGCCTCTCAGGGACTGGTGTTTGTCACCGGTGCCACCCTGGGGTTCGTTGCGCTGTTTATGGCTGTAGGGCTGGGGCTATACTCGCTGCTGATCATGCTGCCCATCGTCGAGGTGCTGCTGCGATGGGGAGGCATTGCCTTTTTGCTCTACCTGAGTGTCAAGCTGGCTATGGACAGCGGCCACTTACCGGAAAACCGTTCTGACAAAGCACCCGGTTTTGGCACGGGCGCGCTCATGCAATGGCTTAACCCCAAAGCGTGGTTAGCTTCGGCGTCTGGCATCGGTGCCTACACCAGCGCAAATGACCTGCAACACATTACGCTGTTCGCTCTGCTGTATCTGCCCATCTGCTGGCTGTCGCTGGCCTGCTGGGTCTATGCCGGAGCTTTCTTGCGCCGCCATGTCCAGCAACCTGCGGTATTGGTTACCGTCAACCGGACATTGGCTTTGTTACTGGCGCTCAGTTGCCTGTATCTCATTAGCGGATGAGATACACCGATATTGCTTGGGCGTTGCCGCCATCAGTCGCTTGAACGTGCGCTGGAAGTGTGGCTGATCGGCAAACCCGGCGTTAACTGCTGCGTCGGCAATGGGAGCGCCATTTGCCAATTCACGACGCCCAAGTTGAATGCGCCGGTTCACCAGGTAGGCGTGGGGCGTAAGGCCAAAATACTGCCTGAATGCGCGAATCAGATGGCCCGCGCTGTAACCCGATATTTCACAAAGCATATCCAGCGAGAGATCGTCTGCCGCGTGCTCATCCAGGTAACTGGCCAGCGCCTCCAGTACCGGAGGCGCCTTGGGCTGCCGGGCCTGGGGCTGCCCTGCCAGTTCGTGCATCAGATCCGACAGAAACTCAACTACCGCAGTCTGTTTTTCAAGAAGACCAGATTGCGGCTCAAGCAGGCACCTCGCCAATTCACAGTAGCGCTCATACCATATAGGGTCTGACACGGTGGCCGTAGAAATGTCCTGCCATTGCGGGCCCGGCAACAAACCAGCCCCATGGCGGAGAGCCGCCAGCCAGGGGGTATCCACATACAGCATCAGATAGCCCCAGGGCTGATTATCGATGGGATTGCAGGCGTGAACCCACTCCGGGTTTATCAATACCAGATCGCCTGCCCGCACCCGGTAATGATCCTGTCGATACTGGAAAGTGCTTTCGCCGCCGGTAATCGCGCCTATCGACCATTGGGTATGGCTATGGGGCGCGTAACAGACCTGGCGCCCATCACCTACCTGGCGCAACTCAACATAAGGCAAGCGGTGGTCTCGCCAAAAAATCGGCGTACCTGGGGTGCTCACATTGAATCCTCTATCAAGCTCTTGTTTAGAACAGAGCCGGTTTGGCCATGGCCAGGTGTAGGATCGCGCTCACCTGCACCAGCGCCAGTACCGCCGCAGTAATACGCACCGGTTTGCCGAACGCAGGTTTAAGAGCAAACACGCCAGCCACGATGTAGCCGAACAGCAATACAATCTTGGCAATCAGCCAGCCCGGCATGGCCGAGGCGTAACCGGCCACAAACACCAGAGAAATGGCCGCCACCAGCAGCACGGTGTCGTTGATATGAGGGATGAAGCGCAGGGGCGTCTGGCGCCAGCCCGGGCGCCCCACAGCGTCCAGCAGCAAGCGCAGTGCGAACAGGGCGATAGTCAGGTAGGCTGTGGTCATGTGCAGATGCTTCAGAATCGTGTAAGACGTCATGAAAATTCCTTTGCCAACATTGGGTTTGACGCCATTGTACGCAAACTACCCCCAAGCAGGTATGGTTAATGGCGGCACGGCGTTATAACATATACCTTAAATATATGTATCTTGGAGACTTCTATGCAGGCCATCCCGACAGCTCCTGACAAGGCCTCTGCCAGTATCAGCCAGCTCTTTTCCTACCCTTTCCGAATCTTTTTCCTGTCCATGACGGTGCTGGCCATTGTTGCCGTGCCACTGTGGATTTTAGAAGTCACCGGGGTTGTGCAACTGCCCCTTGCCCTGCCTGCCCTGTTCTGGCACCAGCATGAAATGCTGTTCGGATTCCTGACTGCCGCCATCGCGGGTTTTTTGCTGACCGCCGTGTGTGTCTGGACGCAGACCAACCGAACCCATGGCCCGCTACTGGTCGGTCTCTGGGGGGTATGGCTTGCGGGCCGCCTGCTGCTGGCCTTTGGTGGCAACCTGCCGGAGTGGCTGGTTCAAGGCGTGAACCTGGCCTTCCTGCCCCTGATCATGATTGATGCAGGCTGGCGGGTCTGGAAAGCAGGCCAGAAGCGGCAAATCATGATTCTGGTGGTGCTGGGGCTGTTGTGGCTGATGCAGATCGGTTTTGTAACCCGCCTCGACATGACCTTCAGCTATGGCGCACTGATTATGGCCATGGCCCTGATCAGCATCATTGGCGGGCGCATCACACCCGCCTTTACGGCAGGCTGGCTGCGCCAGCGCGGCGGTAATGCCGAGGCGGTGAAAATGGTACCTGCGCTGGATATGGCCACCCTGTTCTGCATGATCCTGCTGCTGGCGTCTCTGGTCACCGGCTGGAAAATGGTGACGGCAGCATTGGCGGTGGTTGCCGCTGTCTTGATGCTGGTTCGCCTGGTTAACTGGAAAGGCTGGCTGGCTCGCAAAGAACCCCTGCTTTGGGTTCTGCATCTGTCCATTCTCTGGGTGCCGGTAGCGCTGATCCTGCTGGCAGGTTCTCTGGTGGCCGACTGGCCAAGCAACGCCTGGAGCCACGCCGCTGGCGCCGGTGCCATTGGCTGTCTGATTCTGGGTGTTATCGCCCGGGTGGCGCTGGGCCATACCGGCCGCCCACTGGTGCTGCCCCGCGGCATGGTACTGGCCTTTGTGGCCTTACAGCTGGCTGCCGTCATCCGGGTACTGACCGCGTTCAGCCTGATCCCCTGGCACCCGGGCATTGGCACCAGCACACTGCTTTGGATTCTGGCCTATGGTGTGTTCCTGGTGCGCTACACCGGCATTCTGGCCAGCCCACGCCCCGATGGTCGGGAAGGCTGAGCAAGACGGAAAACTGGCTATGAAAAAGCCCGGGGATTCCCGGGCTTTTTTTTGATTTTGGCCTTCTGAGTCAGCCTGAATTGCTCAGGCCGCCAGACTTTCTTTCAACACCTGCTCGAAATGCTTTCGCGCCAAACGAAAGCGATCTGCCGGAAAGTGAATACTTACACCCTCAAGCGCCGCCATCAGCATCTCCAGGTGCGCATCCCATCCGGCGCAGGCAATGGGCACCAGCTCGTCATCAGGCAGCAGCAAGGTCAGTGACAGGCGGGTACCGGCACCTTCGGGCTCCAGCGCCCAGGTAAGCGGCCGCTCCGGTGAATCTCCGGAACTCCAGGAATAAGCCAGCAGGCGGCCGGGCTGGCAGGCGGTAATCGTGCAGTCAATGGGCGTGCCGCTATTCCCGAAGTCGAGCTGTACCCGGCCACCTTTGCGGGCATCAAGAAAGCCCGGTGCCAGCCAGCGGGCCAGATGCACAGAATCGGTCAGCATGGCCCAAACAGTTTCCGGTGCATGATCAATTAACCTCTCAAGGCGCACCTCTACGCGGCCATCTTCAACATCAACCTGCCCTTCAATCACCATCTGATCCACGGACATAGTTCCTCCCCGCCAGGTTCATTTCACCAACCGGGAATGCTAACGGGCCCGCACCAGAACCGCCTTGATGCCCATCAAAGCTGATGCCCGACAGCCTTTTCGAAGCGTCACAAGGGCAATTATCCACTAAAGGTCAATAGCCGTTCACGAAACAAACGCTAAAGTATATGAATCGATTACAAAGCAGAGAATAGTGGCAACATGTACCCTGATCACTTTGATAAAGAAGACCTGATCCGCTGCGGGCACGGTGAATTATTCCCCGGCGCCATGCGTCTGCCCATTGATGAAATGCTGATGGTAGACCGCATTACCCACATCGCCGGAGACGACGGCGAATTCGGTAAGGGCAGCCTGGTTGCAGAACTCGACATCAACCCAGACCTCTGGTTCTTCAAAGTGCATTTTCAGAGTGACCCGGTGATGCCGGGTTGCCTTGGGCTGGATGCCATGTGGCAACTGGTCGGTTTCTTTCTGGCCTGGAGTGGTGGCGAAGGCAAAGGCCGCGCCCTGGGTGCCGGCGAAGTGAAATTCTTCGGCCAGGTACTGCCGGACAATAAAAAAGTGACCTACCGCCTGGACATCAAGCGGATGATTCGCCGCAAACTCACCATGGCCATTGCCGATGCCCGGATGGAAGTGGACGGGCGTGAAATCTATACCGCCAAAGACCTGCGGGTCGGCCTGTTCACATCGACTGACGATTTTTAGGAGCTAACACGATGCGTCGCGTTGTAGTTACCGGCATGGGGATTGTCTCCAGCCTTGGAACCAACCAGAAAGAAGTTGCCCAGTCCCTGCGCGAGTCCCGCTCTGGCATCGCCTTCAGCGAGGAAGCCCGGGACAACGGCCTGCGCAGTCACGTTGCCGGCAAAATCGACCTGAACCTGTCGGAACTGATTGACCGGAAAATCCTGCGCTTCATGTGCCCGGCGGCGGGCTACAGCTATCTGGCGGCCAAAGAAGCCATTGACCAGGCCGGGCTGAGCGACGAACAACTGCGCGCCAACAGCACCGGCGCCGTGTTCGGCACCGGCGGCGCTTCCACCGTGGAACTGCTCGACGCCATCGACACCCATCGCGACCGCGGTTTGCGCCGGGTTGGCCCGTACCGGGTGCCGCGCACCATGGGCAGCGCCATCAACGCCTCGATCACCACCGCGTTTGGCATTACCGGAATCAACTACGGCATTACCTCTGCCTGTGCCACCAGCGCCCACTGCATCGGCCATGCTGCCGACCAGATTGCCCTGGGCCGCCAGGATGTGATGCTGGCCGGTGGTGGCGAGGACATCCACTGGACACTGAGCCTGATGTTCGACGCCATGGGAGCGCTGTCTACCAAATACAACGACACCCCGGAAAAGGCCTCACGCACCTATGATGCCGACCGTGACGGCTTCGTCATCTCCGGCGGCGGCGGGGCTCTGGTGCTGGAAGCCCTGGAACATGCAGAAGCCCGCGGCGCCACCATCCTGGCAGAACTGGTCGGCTTTGGCGCCACTTCTGACGGCGCCGACATGGTTGCCCCCAGCGGTGAAGGCGCTATCCGCTGCATGCAGCAGGCCATGGCCAACCTCGACGGTGAGATTGCCTACATCAACACCCACGGAACCAGCACACCGGCTGGCGATGTTACCGAACTGAAAGCCATCAAGCAGACCTTTGGCGACAAAATCCCGCCACTAAGCTCCACCAAGCCTCTGTGCGGCCATGCACTGGGCGCGGCAGGTGTGCACGAGGCCATCTACAGCCTGATCATGCAGCGCGAGGGCTTCATTGCGCCTTCGGCTAACATCGATAACCTGGATGAAGGCGCCGAAGGTTACCCGATTGTGCGCGAGCGCCAGGACAACCAGAATCTGGATCTAGTGATGAGCAACAGCTTCGGCTTTGGCGGCACCAACGCCTCCCTGGTCTTCAAGAAAGTCTGATCAGGATAGGCGAAGCGAACGGTATTCAGCTGGCGGCGTTCCCATCCAGCGCTTGAACGCCCGGCTGAATGCGCTCAATTCCGAAAATCCGAGCTGCTCGGCAATCTCCACCAGCGGCTTGGATTTATCTTTCATGTAGGTCAACGCCTGCTCCCGGCGCACCTGCTCCAGCAATGCCGCAAAGGTCAAACCTTCCTTGCGCAATTTCTTGTGCAACGTGTACCGGCTCATATTCAACTGGCCAGCCACGGTTTCCACACCAACCTTACCCCGCTCCAACTGCAAACGAATCAGCTTGCTGACCTTGGTGCTCATGGAACGCTTTGATTCTTCAGGCTTCAGCCGCTCTGATGCCATGTAGGTGTCTCCTGTCATTCCGTTAGACTCCACTCTCTCAACCCTCTCAGCGTACACATGTTAGCTGAAACAGATCAATACGACCTTTGAGCGAGATCAATGGCAACCCCATCTGATTAAAGCATAATCGCTAAACGCCAGAATGCCCCATCTGCATCCATTCGTTTTTGCTATCTCCCGGAGAAACCATGATCACCCCGGAACTGCTTGCCCCTGCTGGCACCCCAGACCACCTGGAAACCGCCTTCGCCTACGGCGCCGACGCCGTTTATGCCGGCCAGCCCCGCTATTCACTGAGAGTAAGAAACAACAGTTTCAAAGATGTGTCTGCCCTGGGCGCAGGCATTGCCCGGGCCCACGAGCTGGGCAAGCAGTTTTACCTGGTCTCCAACATCGCGCCCCATAACAACAAGGTGCGCAGCTACCTCCGGGATCTGGAACCGGTGATCGAACACAAACCCGACGCCCTGATCATGTCCGACCCAGGGCTGATCATGCTGGTGCGGGAAAAATGGCCTGACCAGCCCATCCACCTTTCGGTGCAGGCCAACGCTGTTAACTGGGCCACCGTGGAATTCTGGCGCCGACAAGGCATCAGCCGGGTGATCCTGTCCCGGGAGCTGGCACTGAACGAAATTCGCGAAATCCGCGAACACGTCCCCGGCATGGAGCTGGAAGTGTTCGTACACGGCGCGTTGTGCATGGCCTACTCCGGCCGCTGCCTGCTGTCTGGCTATATGAACCACCGCGACGCCAACCAGGGCGCCTGCACCAACGCCTGCCGCTGGAACTACAAGGAAGTCCAACACAGCCACGACCAGACCGGCGATTTGATCGCCAGCTCCGCCGACCCGGTTGAAACCTTCGAGCCAAAGGAAATCCTGCTGGAAGAGCCCAACCGTCCAGGCAGCTTTATCCCCGCTTACGAGGACGAACACGGCACCTACATCATGAACTCCAAAGACCTGCGGGCGGTGCAGCATGTGGCCGAACTGGTCAAGATGGGCGTGCACTCTCTTAAAATAGAAGGCCGCACCAAGAGCACCTATTACGTCGCCCGCACCACCCAGGTGTACCGCAAAGCCATCGACGACGCCGTCGCGGGCAAGCCCTTCAACATGGACATGATGAACGAACTCGAAGCCCTGTCGAACCGGGGCTACACCGAAGGCTTCCTGCGCCGCCACGTACCTCAGGAATACCAGACCTACGAACAGGGCTCTTCCTTCCTCGGCACCCAGCAAGTCGTCGGCACCATCACCGATGCGGACGACCGCTGGCTCACCATCGACGTCAAAAACAAATTTGCCCCCGGCGACCAACTCGAACTCATCACCCCAGCCGGAAACCTGCGCTTCTCTGCAAACACCATGGAAAACCGCCACGGTGAAGCCATGGCGTACGCGCCGGGCAGTGGCCACATCGTCAGAATCCCGAAACCCGCCAACTTGCCAGAAAAGCTGGACTTCACCTACCTGACAAAGGTTTTCCCGGAAAACAGCGCTTCCTGAAAAAGGCTCCGAATAACCTTCCAATATCCAACAGCAAACCAAACTCTATTCCTGTAATAGCGGCACCCTTGGTGCCGCAAAGGCCAACTAAGGTATAATCCCTACTCAACCGATTTAATACCTGACTATTTTACTCTGGTATTGTATAATCGCTCGCCAGAAGCAACGGGAAAACAGGCAAAACCTGTCCCGCCACACAGAACCCGATTGCAGGGCACGCGCCCTCGATGAGAGAAATACGGAGCGACGATCATGGCGACCACCGACAACGAGGTGAAAGAGCTGATCAAACGGGAGTACGAGCACGGTTTCGTGACCGAAATCGAATCCGAAACCTTCGAACCCGGCCTGAACGAAGACGTCATAGCCCGACTTTCTGCAATCAAGAAAGAACCGGAATGGATGCTGGAGTGGCGCCTGAAAGCTTACCGTCGCTGGCTGGAAATGGACGAGCCCGACTGGGCCCACGTTGGCTACCCGAAAGTCGATTACAACTCGATCTCCTACTATTCGGCACCCAAGCGCAAAGAAGACATGCCCCAGAGCCTTGACGAAGTCGATCCAGAGCTGCTGAAAACTTACGAAAAGCTGGGCATCCCTCTGCACGAGCGCGAAAAACTGGCGGGCGTGGCCGTTGATGCCGTGTTCGACTCGGTCTCCGTTGCCACCACTTTTAAAGAGCCCCTGGCCAAAGCGGGCGTGATCTTCTGCTCCATTTCAGAAGCCGTTCACGACTACCCGGAACTGGTCAAAAAATATCTGGGCACCGTGGTACCCCAGGGCGACAACTTCTTCGCAGCCCTCAACTCGGCGGTCTTCTCCGACGGCACCTTCGTCTACATCCCCAAGGGTGTGCGTTGCCCCATGGAGCTGTCGACTTACTTCCGTATTAACGCCGCCAACACCGGCCAGTTCGAGCGCACCCTGATCATCGCGGAAGAAGGCAGCTACGTCAGTTACCTGGAAGGCTGCACGGCCCCCATGCGGGACGAAAACCAGCTGCACGCGGCGGTGGTTGAACTGGTAGCGCTGGACGATGCCCAGATCAAATACTCCACGGTGCAGAACTGGTACCCGGGCGATGAAGAAGGCAAAGGCGGCATCTACAACTTTGTCACCAAGCGCGGCGCCTGCATCGGCAAGAACTCCAAGATCTCCTGGACGCAGGTAGAGACCGGATCTGCCGTCACCTGGAAATACCCGAGCTGCGTATTACGTGGTGATAACAGCGTTGGCGAGTTCTACTCGGTGGCACTGACCCACAACTTCCAGCAGGCCGATACCGGCACCAAGATGATCCACCTGGGCAAAAACACCACCAGCACCATCATCTCCAAGGGCATCTCGGCTGGCAAAAGCTCCAACGCCTACCGTGGCCTGGTGAAATTCGGCCCCGGTGCCGAAGGTGCGCGCAACTTTACCCAGTGCGATTCGCTGCTGATCGGCGACCGCTGCGGCGCCCACACCTTCCCGTACATCGAGAGCAAGAACAAGTCCGCCATCGTGGAGCACGAGGCCACCACCTCCAAAGTCAGCGACGAGCAGATGTTCCTCTGCCGCCAGCGTGGCATTGACCCGGAGCAGGCCGTGTCCATGATCGTGAACGGCTTTTGCAAAGAGGTATTCAAGGAGTTGCCGATGGAATTTGCTGTTGAAGCTGGCAAGCTGCTGGAAGTCAGCCTTGAAGGGTCGGTTGGTTAAACAGTTTGCCCCGCTGGCCTCGGAGGAGGTCAGCAAGTGGGGAGGTTTCGCCGATTGTTTTGGACGGCAAATATAAAAGTATCGCGGAAGCCATCGGGCAGGCCCTTCCGGGATCGTCAAAATCAGGGATGATTTTGTCGAGCGTACATGGACGTATTTACAGCGTATCCCGGAAGGGCCTGCCCGATGGCTGACTCACTCCAACACTGGAGCGGGCAAAAGAATTTAGTCGGTTAAAAGAGAGAAGCGTACAAATGCTGAGTATCAAAAACCTGCACGCATCCGTTGAGGACAAAGAAATCCTCAAAGGCATCAACCTGGAAATCAAACCAGGGGAAGTTCACGCCATCATGGGCCCGAACGGCTCAGGCAAGAGTACCCTGTCACAGGTTCTGGCAGGCAACGAAGCATTTGAAGTCACCAGCGGTGAAGTCACCCTGAACGGCGAAAACCTGCTTGATCAGGAAACCGAAGAACGCGCACGCAATGGCGTATTTCTGGCGTTCCAGTACCCGGTGGAAATCCCCGGCGTCAGCAACCTGCAGTTCCTGCGCACCGCCGTCAACGCCATGCGCAAGCACAAAGGCGAGGAAGACATGAACGCCGCCGAGTTCATGAAACTGGCCAAAGAAGTGTCCAAACAGGTCGACCTCGACCCGGCCTTCCTCAAGCGTGGCGTAAACGAAGGCTTCTCCGGCGGCGAGAAAAAGCGTAACGAAATCATGCAGGCATTGCTGCTGCAGCCAAAACTGGCGATTCTTGACGAAACCGACTCAGGCCTCGACATCGATGCCCTGAAAGTGGTGTCTGATGGCGTTAACGCCCTGCGCTCCGAAGACCGCGCCATTCTGATGGTGACCCATTACCAGCGCCTGCTGAACCACATTGTGCCGGACTACGTTCACGTACTGGCCGGTGGCCGCATCATCAAATCCGGTGGCCGCGAGCTGGCCCTGGAGCTGGAAGAAAAAGGTTATGGCTGGCTGGGCATCAAAGACGAAGCCAGCAACTGATCAGGAGGCCTTGGAATGAAATCTGCACCCATGCTTTCCAGCGCCTTCCTGCATCCGGCCGGGCAGTCCCTGCCCCAGCCGCTGCTGGCGTTGCGCAAAGACCGGGCAAGCGCTCTGGTCGACATGCCGCTGCCTACCCGCAAAACCGAAAACTGGAAGTATTCCAGCAAGTACCTGAAGCTGGCCGACGACATGGCCATTTCACTGCCCGCCGACGGCACAGTCGGCAGCAGCCTGGCCGTGCCGGGCTACAAGGTGGTGTTTCTGAATGGCGTGATGATTCCGGAAGCCAGCGAATACCCGGATCTGGACGGCATCCTGATTCAGAGTTTCAGCGATCTGGACGACGAACAGGGCCAGGCACTGGCAGAGCAGCTTGGCCGCACCCTGAACCACGACCAGGCCCAGTTTGCGCGCCTGAACGGTGCCCGCTTTGAAGATGGCCTGCTGGTTCGTCTCAAGCCCGGTGCAGTGCTGGATCAGCCGCTGTTTGTCATCCACGAAACCACCGCAGACGCCAGCGGCTCAGCTTACCCGCGCATTCTGGTAGAAGCTGGCGCCAACAGCCAGATGACCCTGGTAGAAGAGTACATCTCACAGGGCGAATCGGCGGCGTTCACCAACACCGTCACCGAATTCACACTCGCCGAAGGTGCCAATATCACCAACATCCGCCTGAACATGGAAGGCGAGAATGTACAGCACATTGGTGCCACCGGTGTTGTTCAGCAACGCAGCTCCCGCTTTGAAAGCCATTGCGTCGGCTTCGGCGGCCCCTTGCGCCGTCACGATCTGCAGGTTCGGCTGGAAGGCGAAGGCGCCGAGTGCAAACTCAATGGTGTGGTGGTCACCCAGGGTAAGCAACACTACGACAACCACACCTGCATAGAGCACATTGCCGCGCACTGCAACAGCGAGGAAACCTACCGGAACATCGCTGCCGACCAGTCCCATGCGGTGTTCAACGGGCGCATTCATATTCACCAGGACGCCCAGCAGTCCAACGCGAATATGAACAACAAGAACCTGTTGTTGTCGAACGGTGCCGAGATCGACACCAAGCCCGAACTGGAAATCTATGCAGACGACGTAAAATGTGCCCACGGCGCCACCATTGGCCAGCTGGATGAGACCTCCCTGTTCTATCTGGTCTCCCGGGGCATCGATCGTCGTCAGGCCAACGTATTGCTGACCATGGCGTTCATCAACGAGCTGATGCAACAGATTCCAGTCGAAGCCGTGCGGGAAACCGCACAAACGCGGCTAAACGAATTCTTCGAGCAAACCTTTCAGGAGGCCTGAGGGCATGACTGACCTGTCTGTGGCAAACAAGACCAGTACACCGGTGTTTGACGTGACGGCCATTCGCCGGGATTTCCCGATTCTGGCCCAGCAAGTGAACGGCAAGCCCCTGGTGTATCTGGACAACGGCGCATCGGCCCAGAAGCCGCAAGCCGTAATGGACGCCATGGACCGTTATTACCGGGAAATGCACTCCAACGTGCATCGTGGCGCCCACACCCTGGGCGACCGGGCGACTGCGGCCTTTGAAGGGGCGCGGGAAACCGTTCGCCAGTTTGTGAATGCAGCCAGCACCCGGGAAGTCATCTGGACCCGGGGCACCACCGAAGCCATCAACCTGGTGGCCAATGGCCTGGCCCCGCGCCTGAAGGCCGGTGATGAGATTCTGGTCAGCCACATGGAGCACCACGCCAACATCGTGCCCTGGCAGATGGTGGCCGAGCGCACCGGAGCCAAAGTGGTGCCGATTCAGGTAACACCCGAGGGCGAACTGGATCTGGAGTCGTTCGACCAGCTACTGGGCGAGCGCACCCGCGTGCTGGCGCTGACCCACGTTTCCAACGTGCTGGGTACGGTCAACCCGATAGCCTCACTGATTCAGAAGGCCAAAGCACAAAGCGTTGTCACCTTGATTGATGGCGCTCAGGCGGTGCCCCACTTCCAACCGGATGTGCAGGCTCTGGATTGTGACTTTTACGTATTCTCTTCCCACAAACTGTTCGGCCCCACCGGCATCGGCGTGCTTTATGGCCGGGCCGAGCTGCTGGAAGAGATACCCCCGTACCAGGGCGGCGGCGAAATGATCGAACGGGTATCGTTCGAACGCACCACCTGGAACGTATTGCCGTATAAATTTGAAGCGGGCACCCCGGCCATCGCCGAAGCCGTTGGCCTGGGCGCAGCCATCGAGTACCTGAACCGGCTCGATCGCAACGCCATGGAAGCTGCCGAGAACGCGCTGCTGCAGCGGGCCAATGCTCTGATTGAGACGGTACCCGGCATGGAAATTATCGGCACGGCCCGCAACAAGGTGCCGGTGATGTCGTTCAAGATTGCCGGCCTGCACCCCAGCGATATTGGCACTCTGCTGGATCAGCAGGGCGTTGCCATACGCACCGGCCATCACTGTGCCATGCCGCTGATGGATTTTTACGGCGTACCCGGGACTGCCCGGGCCTCGTTTGCGTTCTACAATACCCTTGAAGAGGTCGAAACACTGTTTACCGGCCTGCAGAAAATACAGCGCCTGTTTGCCTGAGGAGATGGACACATGACAGCCGAAGTCTTCACACCGAACAGCGTCAACGTGACCATGACGCCAACCGCAGTTAAGCACGTTCGCAAGCAACTGGACAAAAAACCGGAAGCCAAAGGCATTCGCCTGGCGATCAAAAAAAGCGGCTGCTCCGGCTTCAAGTATGAAACCCAATGGGTGGAAACCCCGGCCGAAGATGACCGGGTCTTCAACATCGATGGCGTGGATGTTTTCGTCAAAGAAGAACATCTTCCGTTGGTGAATGGCATTGAAATTGATTTTGTCACCGAGGGTGTCAACTCCCTGTTTCGCTTCCGCAACCCCAACGCCACAGCGGAGTGCGGGTGTGGTGAAAGTTTTACGGTGGCTTAAGGTCGCAAAATAGCGTTAGAAAAGGCTCAGAGATTATGCAAGAACGCGAAGTCGTCCTGACAAAGCGCGAAGTGGAAGCCCGTCTGGTGCCCGCCGGAACGGAGATTATGATTCCGGCAGATACCTTCGTGACCATCACCCAGTCTCTGGGGGGCAGCTTTACCGTGGCAGTCAACGGCAACCTCGCGCGTATTGAAGGCCACGACGCCGATGCCCTGGGCAAGCAACCGCTGGAAAGCAACTTCGACACCCCGGAAGACGGCACCATCAATGAGAACCAGGTGTGGGAAGCTCTGGGCAACTGCTACGACCCGGAAATTCCCGTGGATGTAGTCAACCTGGGACTGATCTACGAGTGCAAAATTGAGAATGGCACCGAAGACGGTAATCACGTGTACATCCTGATGACCCTGACCGCCGCTGGCTGCGGCATGGGCCCGGTGATCACCGACGACGTGAAGCGCAAGGTGGAGCATGTGCCCAATGTGGACAAGGTAACCGTTGATCTGACCTTTGATCCGCCCTGGAACAACGATATGCTCACCGACGAAGCCAAACTCGAACTGGGAATGTTATGACCGCCAGCAAGGAACAGTTTCTGAACAACCCTCTCGGCCAGGGCACAAACCTGGAAGAGGTACTCGACGCTTTCGAATTTCTCGACGACTGGGAAGAGCGCTACGCCTACATCATCGACCTGGGCAAGCAACTGCCTGCCTTCCCCGATGACCAGCGCACGGAACAGAATTACGTACACGGCTGTCAGAGCCAGGTCTGGCTGATTCACCACTACGACGACAGCAGCGGCAAGCTGTTCCTGATGATCGACTCGGATGCGATGATTGTGCGCGGTCTGGCGGCGATCATTCTGGTGGCCCTGAACGCCAAGTCACCCCGGGATTTGCTGGCCACCGACATCGACGAACTGTTCGAGCGGCTGGATCTGTTCCGCCACATCTCCCCCACCCGGGGCAACGGCCTGCGCGCCATGGTCGGCAAGATCCGGGATATTGCCGCGGCCGAAGCTGCCGCCTGATCGCTACCAGATAATGGCCAGGTCATCCCGCTGGATATTGACCTGGCCAGCTTCTGTGCTCATTCGCCCGTTGCTGAAATCCGGATGCACGTTATTCAGCACTAATGTAGCCCCGGTATCTGACAGCTCCGGCGTACCCTGCAAACTGTCGAAATAGCGCTGGCTGCGGTACAGACTCAATTCCTGGCCAGGCCTCAACCCTGCCGTGGCGCCCGAAGCCAGAGTCACATGCTCACCCGCCACCCGGGTAATTCGGGTCATAAAGGGCTGACACGCCAGAGCCTTACTCACCGCGCCGGCCATATCGTCCATAACACCGCTTACTGCCCGCCCCCACTCCGTGCCAGAAAAGCCAGCTGAGGCAAACCCGCCGCTACCACTGCCGCTTGGCTGCCAGGGCGCGAGAGTTTCGAAGCGCTGACGCAATACCGGCGAACCGCTGAAACCATCGAATATCATCAACTCAACGGCGAACCGGCGCCGAGTATCCACTCTGTTGAACCGGCGCTTGATACGATCCGCAATGGAACTGCCCCATGCGCCAGGATCCGCAAGACTTATGTCCCGAATGACACCGGATACCACAAACTGTGCGCCCAACTCCCGCGCCAGCTGTACGACATTGGTTAAGTGGTTGCTGGCAGGGTTGGCCTGCGCTGTCGGAGCATCCGGTAAGTTCGAGAACAGCTGCAAAGAGGTGGCTCCCAGAACCTCCATGGAATACCGCGCCTGGAGGCGGGCCACCAGTGCCCGAGGGAGTTCCTGCGCAGCATCATTAAGGCCCGGACTGCCAGCCTGTACCGGGCGAAGAACCGGAAAAGCTGTCACCGCAACACGCTTGCGTAAACCGCTGGCCTCAGCAGCCTTGCACATGCTTTCATCACTGGCATCAGCCCCCGCCATGTCTGCCCGGACGATAACCCGCAACAGATTCCCGCGACGGTACTCGTCCACAATGGTGGCATTTCGTACCTTGGCCTGGGCAGACAGCTCAGTGTACGACTGGGTAAGCTCACCATTTTCTATAGTATCGGTGGTGCTTACCCTGGCTTCATACTGGAGCGCCAGGTCACGCATCGCCGCCTGACGAGCTTCAGCCCGGGCCTGCGCGAGGTTGCCCTCGCGAATATTGGCGTGGCCCACTCCCTCCAACACGGCCGCCTGCAGTACACCGGTACAGAGCCCTAGAAGACACAGGAAAAACACACGTATCGTCATCGAATCGTCACCTTTTAGGCAGCTCAGTCCAGGTAATAAAGAGAATCTGTGCGCCCGGCCTCCACATCCCCTGCCCGGTCACTACGGCGCGGCATGGGAATAGCACAAACATCGCGCACCTGATCATCAGCCACCTGAGCAACGCAGTTCCGAAAACGTGGCTCCAGACGCAACTCCATCACCGTCTCCACCACACCATCGCTGTGCTCATTTACGGCGACCATCCGAGCGCCTCGGATGTAGCTGTCTACATAGGTGCGAAAGCTGTCGTTATTGAGCACAAAGTCGTTCACGGTGGAGCTGCCAAAAATCACCGTGCCATATACGCGCTCAGCAAGATTTCGGTAGGCGTCCAGCCTGGACACGCGCCTGGCCATCAAGCGTTTGCGCGGATTAACCCGATCCTGCCCGACATTTTCATAGGTACCAAAACCGCTCACCCGGACGGTAATAGGCTCGAACCGACGGTTTGCACTATCCGAGCGGTCAGTTTCCTGGCTTCCGCCCCAGATAGAAGAGCACCCCACCAGGTTGAGAGGCAATAGCACACACAACAGAACCCAGCGCAAGGTCATTATCCTGTCTCCAAACCACAATTTTCAGAATCCATGAAAAAATCACACCAGATTCATTAAATCATTGAAAAACATAGCTATCGTTCTAAAACACTATAGGGCTAACCGCCGGAGCGGCAAAAAGCCGCCACCCAGCCACCGGCGTTTCACAAGATATTACTCATCGGCTGGCACACCAAAAGAAGCGTTCGGCTTTGAAGTCGACGGCATCGAAGAAGATACCCAATGAACCGCAGGCCTGGGCCTGAATATTGTTGGCGTGCGGGTTGATCTGGGTGCGCTATTCAGCAGCGCCGATACCGGAGCGGCACTGGAGCTGGGCACCTCGTTCTGACTGGTGCTTTGTGCCCGGTTCGGGTAATCCGGGCCGGGCTTTTTACGTTTTGCGCTGCTATTTGCCTCAGGCGCCCGCCAGCCGGATAATCTGCCGACAATCCTCCGGTCGACAAAGGTCCGCGTTAAACATGCAAATCTATCTGGTGGGCGGCGCTGTCCGCGACAAACTGCTTGGTCTTGAGGTAAAGGATCGGGACTGGGTGGTGGTCGGCACCACCCCCGAGACCATGATCAGCAAGGGCTACAAGCAGGTCGGTGCCGATTTCCCGGTGTTTTTACACCCGCAGACCGGCGAGGAATACGCACTCGCGCGCACGGAGCGTAAACAGGGGCGCGGATACCATGGATTTACCGTCTACAGCGCCCCCGACGTTACCCTGGAAGACGACCTGAAACGCCGGGACCTCACTATCAACGCCATGGCCGAAGCTGAAAGCGGCGAACTCATCGACCCGTTCAATGGTCTGGCCGATCTGGAACAGAAGAAGCTGCGCCATGTGTCCGAGGCATTTGAAGAAGATCCGCTGCGGATCCTGCGCACAGCTCGTTTTGCAGCGCGCCTGCAGCCCATGGGATTCAGAATTTGCAGCGAAACCCTGAGCCTGATGCGCACCATGGTCGCTGGCGGTGAGCTTGACGCACTGGCACCGGAACGGGTCTGGCAGGAAATCCAGCGCGCACTGCATGAGCGGGCGCCCGGCGTGTTCTTTGATGTGCTGAAGCAAGTAGGTGCGCTGGCAGCCCTGATGCCCGAGCTGGCCGCGGAGCCCGCCATGCAGCAAGGCCTGCAGGCCCTGCAGTGCATGCACCGAACCCAAGGCAGCACGGCGCAACGCTATGCAGCACTGCTATCCGGCATTGATGGTGCGCTCGCATTGAAGCGCGCGAATATCATGAAAAGCCCGAACGACTGTCGGGAACTGGTTCGATTGTGCTGCCGGTTTATGGCCGAGCTCCGCGATATGGAATCGGCGCGGAACCTGGCGCCAGAGTTACTGGCCAGCCTGATGGATGAAGCTGATCTGTGGCGAAGGCCAGAGCGTTTCGACAGCCTGCTCGCTACTCTGAACTGCACACTGGGTAACCACGGCCCCGCTCTGATAAACCATCTGGAATCTGCCGCCCGCCAGGCCCGGAGCGTAACACCGCAAATATTCCTGCAGCAGGGCATACAGGGCAAAGCCCTGGGCGAGGCAATCCGGAACGAGCGACTGGCTCGTATCAAGGCAACACTGCATTCATCCGTTTAAGGAAATCGCCACCATGGACTACCCCGTTGCCCTGATTACCGGCGCAGCCCACAGGCTGGGCGCGCGTGCCGCTGAAACCTTGCACCGCCGTGGCTGGAACCTGGTTATTCACTATCGCAACCGGGAGGCCGAGGCCCGGGCGCTGGTTGCCCGGTTAAACCAGCGCCGCCCGGAATCTGCTATCTGCCTGGCGGCGGATCTGGCCGATCCGGCACAACTGCAGAAACTTGCAAAGCAGGCCGGTGAGCACTGGCAGCGGCTGGACGCACTGGTAAACAACGCCTCTGTGTTCTATCCCAACCCGACGGAAGAAGCCACCGAACAGGACTGGGATAGGATAATGGGCGCCAACCTGAAAGCGCCTTTCTTTTTGCTTCAACACTGCCTTCCGGCGCTGAAAGCCGCCCGCGGCAGCGTGGTGAACCTGATCGATATCTACAGCGAAAAACCCCTGGGTGACCACCCGCTGTACTGCGCCAGCAAGGCGGGCCTGGCCGCACTGACCCGCTCCTGGGCCAAAGATCTGGCGCCTGAGGTGCGGGTGAACGGGGTTTCTCCCGGTGCCATTCTCTGGCCCGATGGCGAGGCCGCCGTCGATGAAACCTATCAGCAGGCGATACTGGCCAAAACACCCCTGGCCCGTACCGGCAACCCAGACGACATTGCCAGTGCCATTGCCTATCTGATTTGCGACGCGCCGTTTGTCACCGGGCAAGTCCTGGCAGTTGACGGTGGCCGCAGCCTGAACATGTAGCCGCCTTAAACTTTGGTTGTTTTGGCGCCTTGGGGCTTTACCGCTACAATGCCCGCCATTGCAAAAAGCAGAGTGCCGGGTAATCAGGCACCCAATACGGAGAAGCCCCATGCGTGATGTAGTAATTGTAGCCGCGAAACGTACCGCCATTGGCAGCTTTGGCGGCGGTCTGTCCAGCCTGCGAGCAGACCAGCTGGGCTCAGCGGTAATCAAGGCCGTTCTGGAAGAAACCGGAGTCGCCGGCGAGCAGATTAACGAGGTTATTCTTGGCCAGGTGCTCACCGCAGGTTGCGGTCAGAATCCGGCGCGCCAGGCCACCATCAATGCGGGTCTTCCCGCATCTGTACCGGCAATCACCATCAACAAGGTATGCGGCTCCGGCCTGAAGGCTGTGCACATGGCGGTGCAAGCCATCCAGTGTGGCGACGCCGAGATGATTCTGGCCGGTGGCCAGGAAAGCATGAGCCAGTCGCCGCACGTGGTTCCCAACAGCCGCAACGGCCAGCGCATGGGCAACTGGAACATGATCGACACCATGATCACAGACGGTCTGTGGGATGCTTTCAACGATTACCACATGGGCATTACCGCCGAGAACATCGTTGAGAAGTACGGCATCAGCCGGGACGAGCAAGACGCCTTCGCGGCTGCCTCCCAGCAGAAAGCCGTGGCCGCTCAGCAAGCAGGCCGTTTTGATGGCCAGATCGTGCCGGTGAGCATTCCCCAGCGCAAAGGCGATCCGATTGTGGTCGACAAGGACGAGTGCCCCCGCGACGGTGTCACCGCTGAGAGCCTGGGCAAGCTGCGCCCGGCGTTCAAGAAGGACGGCACGGTGACCGCTGGCAACGCGTCCTCCCTAAACGATGGCGCAGCGGTGGTGATGGTATGCAGTGCCGACAAGGCAAAAGAGCTGGGCCTGACCCCGCTGGCCACCATCAAGGCCCACGCCAACGCCGGGGTAGACCCGACCATCATGGGCACCGGCCCGATCCCCGCCAGCCAGCGCTGCCTGGAGCGTGCAGGCTGGACCGTGAACGATCTGGACCTGATTGAAGCCAATGAAGCCTTTGCCGCCCAGGCGATTTCCGTCAACCGGGACCTGGGCTGGGACACCAGCAAGGTAAACGTGAATGGTGGCGCCATCGCCCTGGGCCACCCCATCGGCGCTTCCGGCTGCCGTATTCTGGTCAGCCTGCTGCACGAAATGGTTCGCCAGGATGCGAAGAAAGGTCTGGCGACCCTGTGCATCGGCGGCGGCATGGGCGTGGCCCTGGCTGTGGAACGTTAATGCTGCACGTGGTTCTGTACGAGCCGGAGATACCGCCGAACACCGGCAATATCATCCGGCTGTGCGCCAACACCGGCTGTCAGCTACATTTGATTGAGCCTCTGGGGTTCACCCTGGAAGACAAACAGATGCGGCGGGCCGGGCTGGATTACAGCGAATACGCCACGGTGAAAATCCACCCGGATTACGCCAGTTTCCTGGCCAGTGAGCAGCCCGAACGCCTGTTCGGCCTGACCACCAAAGGTTCTGAGCCCTACCATGAAACCCGGTTTCAGGATGGCGATTATCTGATGTTCGGCCCGGAAACCCGGGGCTTGCCGGAAACCGTACGCAACAGTCTGGCCGACGGCCACCGCCTGCGGGTGCCCATGCGCCCGGAAAGCCGCAGCCTGAATCTGTCCAATACCGTGGCACTGGTGGTTTACGAGGCCTGGCGGCAAACCGGCTTTAACGGCGCCGTCTGAGCCCGTGTCTGGCCCAGGGGAATCACCAGAGGGTACCCCTCGGGCAACTCGACAACCCGGGCCTGAAATCCGTAAACCGCGTCTAACACCTCGGGCGTGAGTACCTCCCGGGCTGCCCCCTCGAGCACGCAGCGCCCTGCCCGCATCATCACCAGTCGATCCGCATACTGGGCGGCCAGGTTCAGATCATGCACCACCGCCAGCACCGCGACACCCTGCTCCCGGGCCAGCCTGTGCACCCGCTGCAGCACCAGTTGCTGGTGGGCCGGGTCTAACGCCGAAGTGCATTCATCCAGCAACAACAGTCGGTCGCCCTCAGTATCGAAAATCTGGGCCAGAACACGGGCCAGTTGCAGCCGCTGTTGCTCGCCGCCCGACAACCCTGGCACCAGCCGGTGTCGAAGATGGCTGATTTCAAGATCAGACAGCAGGTGTTCAACCAGTTCATCGGCACGGCCCGGGGACTTGGCAGAGAGCCCCAGCCGAACCACCTCTTCAGCGGTTAGCGGAAAGTTAATATCAACCCGCTGAGGCATAACGCCCCGGTGGCGGGAAAGTGCCTGCGGGCACCAGTCGGCCAACGCCTGCCCAGACACAAAAATCTCACCCCGGGCGGGGGCATCGCCGCTCACAGCCTTCAGCAGGGTCGATTTCCCCGCCCCGTTGGGCCCCAGCAGCATCACCAGTTCACCGGCGGCCACGCTCAGGCCGACACCATGCACAATTGGCGTCGAGCCAAGGCTCACATGCACATTCCTGATATCCAGTACCATCACATCACCCGGGTTCTTAGCAAAAGCGCCAGAAAGAAGGGCCCGCCAATCAACGCCATCATCAGCCCAATGGGCAGCTCGGCCGGTGCAACCACCACACGGGCCAGCGAATCTGCCGCCACCAGCAAAGTGCCGCCCAGCAAGGCACTGAACGGCAATACGACTCGATGGCTGGCCCCCAACACCTGGCGCACCAGATGGGGCACCACCAGCCCGACAAAACCAATCAGCCCGCTGACCGCAACGGCCGCTCCCACGCCAAGTCCTACCACCACAATAGCCACTTTTTTAACAGTATCGGTACGGTAGCCAAGATGGCCGACTACCGACTCGCCCAGCAAAAAAGCATCCAGCGGGCGCGCCAGCCAGGGCGCAAGCACCAGTGCCAGCACCATAAAGGGTGCGCCCAGCACCAGATCATCCCAACCGGCATGGCCAAGGCTGCCCATAGTCCAGAAGGTAAGAGATCGCAACTCTTCGTCGCTGGCGTAGAACGTCAGCAGCCCGGTACCGGCGCCCGCCACAGCGTTAATGGCAATGCCTGCCAGCAACAACGTCGCTACCGCAGTCTGGCCGGAGCGGTTAGCGATCCGCCAGGCCAGCAGTACCGTCAGGCTTCCGCCAGTAAATGCGGCAATGGGCAGGGCCCAGTCGCCGGTCAGCGCCAGCCAGCCACCCAGCCAGGTGTTACCCAGCACGATAACGGCAATCGCGGCCAGCGAGGCACCGGCCGACACCCCGATCAGGCCGGGGTCGGCCAACGGGTTACGAAACAATCCCTGCAAAACCGCACCACAGACCGCCAATACCGCGCCCACCAGAAACCCCAGTAGAAACCTGGGCATTCGCACTTCCAGTAGCACCATAGAGGCCACCGGGTCGGCGGCTTCCTTGCCGGCTATTACCCGCAGAATGTCGGCGACGGACAAAGGGTAAGCACCACTGGAGACCGAAACCAGCGCCACTGCAAGGGCAGCACTACCCAGTATCAGCAGCGCAGGCGTCGAGTCCAGACGGCCGGAAGGTGTCATCATCGGGTAGCAACGTTCGGGTTGGCAGGCAACGCTTTGCTCACAGCAGCCATGGCGTCCACCAACCGGGGGCCAAAGCCGAGCAACAACATACTATCGGTCTTCAGCCTGTGCCCGAGCTTCCAGGCATCCAGCAACTTTAACTCTGGCCAGTTGTCGATATTAAACTGCCCGGGTACCGATTCGGCGATCACAATGGCATCGGGCCGGGAAGCCAGAATTGCTTCGCGACTGGCAGGCTTGTAGCCTTCCAGATCGGTGAAAGCGATGTCTGCATTCACTTCATTCAACAACGCCTCGGCCGCCGTGTTCTTGCCAGCCAGCATTACCGTGTGGTTGCCCGCAGCCAGTACGAACAGCACTTTTGGCCTATAACCACGGGCTTCTGCTGCCGCATGCAGGTTGTTAATACGGGCCTGAAGGTCTGCAACCAGTGCAGTCGCCTCCGAACCCCGGCCCAGCAACTCACCAACACTTTCCACCCGCTTCAGGGAGGCTTCTGAACTCCAGGCAGACGGCAGAATTTCTACCTGAACTCCCGCCTTTCGTAAGCGATCGAGATTCTTTGCCGGTGCCGCTTGCTCAGAGGTAATCAGCAGGTCTGGCCTCAGTGCCAGTACACCCTCAAAAGGCAGTGCACGCAGATAGCCGATTTTCGGTAATGCTGCCGTTTGTTCCGGGTAGCCGCTGGTGGTATCAACGCCCACCAGCATAGACTCGAGGCCCAACCGGTAGACAATTTCGGTGATTGCGCCATCGGCGGTAACCAGACGGGTATCCGCTGCAGCAGACACCCCCGGCAATACCATCGCCACAGCCAACACGATGCTGGCCAGTTGCGATCTCATGACAGCGCCTCCAGGGAGCGGGCCTGCTCGCGCCAGTGCTCAGACTCCGGAATGCCCGGTTTACGGTCACCGAACACGGTAAGAAGCAGTTCGCCTCCGGCATTGAACGCTTCAACAGACGTGATCATGCCATCGGTCGACGGCCTGCGAACCAGCCACCAGCGGGTGATAGACTCGGTATTCACATGCAGGTTGAACTTGCTATCAAGCACATTCATCCAGGGGCCGCTGCGACGCAGGTTCTCTACCTGCCCCGTCCAAATCTGAACAATGCCCGGATTACCCACAAAGATCATGGCCCGGCACTGATTATCCCGCAGCAGTTCCAGCAGGCGATCACACACGTCATCTTTTGGCCGGCTCAGCTCGGTTGCCCATTCGCCCCGCAGCAGCTCCAGGGCGGTCAGCCGGTCGGCACCGGTCTTTTTCAGCAGTGCGCCAAAGTGATGCACATCCTTGAGCTTGCTCCAGCCATCCCGCAGGGCTTCAACATCAATGCTGTCCGCATCTGCACGCTCCGTCGCCGGGCGGCTGCCATTGGGAATGAACGGTTCCAGTTCATCGGCCGCAAAATTCTCAACCAGCGTATCCCAGGCGGCTCCGTCAGTTTCGTCCACACGGTAAATCTTATGCACCGCGGCACCGTACTTATCAAAAAACTGCAGGCTTTCCCGCAGCCCGGACCGAACCTGCTCTTTCACCCGATAGCCCCAGGCCCAGGCCTTGAAGAACACACGGATATCAATCTCACCCACCGCCAGCCCCATAGCGCCGGAACCGCCTGCGGTGAAATCCTTGAAGGTGCCGGTCACCTCATGCACCACCTGCTCGTTGCGGGTCAGAATCATCACGGGCCCCACCGCTTCCAGCGCCTTCAGGATGCCGGGAAAATCTTTCTTCAGCGGAATCAGGGCCTCACCGGTACGTACTCGCATCAGCTCCATTTCGCTGACACCCAGCTTTTCAGCCATTTGCCGAACCCGCAGGTTGGGCTCTTGCTCCAGCAATACCTGCAAACGTACTGCCAATGCCTGCTGGGGCTCATCAATCGTGTTCTCGATCGTGCCTTGCATACTCTTCTCCTCGTTATTATTGGGTAGACACCGGCAGCCAACGCACGGTTGGGTTACCGCTTACACCCGCCTCGTTGTAGTAGCCAACAACCTGCAGCGCCCAGACGGCCGACTCTGCATTTTCAACATCGGCTTTAATCAGATAAGTCCGGTAGTTCGGCCAGAGCTTGTGCATTCCGGTCAGGTTATAGGCCTGCCAGGTGTGGTCTGAGAACACACCGCCGGTGCTGTCGGTCAGGTACAGCTGGCTGATTCCCGGGTCGGCCGCCAATGCGTCCGCTTCCGCCCAGGACATAGGATCGGATGCGCCACCCTTACCAGTGCCACTTACGCCGCTGTTGGACTTCAGATACCAGTCGCGGCCAGAGAATCCGACTTTGACGTCCCAGGAAGCGCTGGCGTTGCAGTCCACGGTAGTGGCTGTGTCAAAGTCGTAGCAGGCATCACCCCCCTGGTAGCCCGCAGGTGGCGTAAAAGAAACAGGTGTTGAAGAGAACGCGGCAGCGCCATCGGCCTGGACATAAAATTCGAAAGTGAAACTCTCGATACCCTGGCCGCCACGGGTAGGGAAATTGAATTCCTTCACTTTCATCCGTGCGTAACTGTTGCCTTCGGCGGAGCGAACCAGGTAAGCCACGTCTGGCTTGGCCTCAATCACGCCGCTGCTCATGTTGTACTCGGACCAATCCGACGCCACACCAAAAGCGCTCGAGAAGGCATCCTGCTGCCAGCTCTCCGGCTCAGAGAAAGTACCGCGAAGATGCTCCTCTTCCGAGTTGACCGTGGCATTGGTAAACACACTGGGGTTCGGCTCGCCACTGGCGTCATAGAAATCGTCCTGAGCCACCGCCAGTACACCGCCAACCTTGCCTGCGCCGGAGGCACCGCTATTCAGCTTGAAGGCCAGCCGGTTAGCGGCAATGTGCCAGGTGTCACTTTCACTAACGATCTGCCCGGATTCCAGGTTCAGGTACACGGTACTGTCCGCGGCTGGCAGCAGAACGCTGGAAATATCATCGCCGGTCGCCTGATCGTCCTGGCCGATCTTGTTATCGCTTCCGCCACAGGCCGTCAGGGCAATGGCTGCAGCCAGTGTGGCCGGTACTTTAAGTCTGGAAAAATGCATTTCTTACTCCGTTGAAACCAGGGAAGGTTGTTGTCAGTTGCGGGCTCAATTCCCAAAAGCCAGTGACACGCCGGCGTAGATAAAGCGGCCCGCCACCGGCCGGAAATCATCAGCATCGGAAAAATCCCGCTGTTCATCGGTGGCATTATCGGCACCGGCAAATAGACGCAGCTGGTCGTTCAGCTGGTAATTAAGTTTCAGATCAATAGCGGTAAATGCGGGAGACTCAGAGCCACTTGCCGCGTCGACAAACTCCTTGCTCTGGTAGCGGACGCGTGCCGTCCAGGACAGCCCCGGCAGCACCAGCGGGCCATCCACCCCAAAAGACGCCTGATGCGCCGGGCGCCGGTTAAGATCGTTGCCGGTCTGGCGGTTTTCGGTTCGGGTCAGGGTGTATCCGGCGGTGAGCCGCCAATGCTCATCCGGCTCCCAGCCTGCGGTTGCCTCAAGGCCAAAGGTGCGGGCTTCAGCAATGTTTTCGTAACGGAATACCATAACCCCGTCATTGCGTTCGCTCGTCGCTTCCGGATCTTCAGCGGTCTGAATCAGTTGTTCGATATCGTTCAGGTAAGCATTCGCTTCCAGCCAGACGTTACGATTCCAGGACACTCCGGCGCCAAGCTGATAACTCACCGACTCTTCAGGTTTGAGGTCAGTAAAGCCTTTCACCACGTAGCCCAGCTGGCTGTGGTCAAAGGTAAAGTGGCGTTCTTTCAGGTTGGGCACCCGATAGCCTGCGCCCACACCACCCCGCACGAACGCGGTCAGCTCTGGAGTTTGCACCAGGTCGTACCGGGCATTTACCTTGGGTGCCGTGTGGCCACCGAAGTCAGAATCGTGCTGCACACGTACCCCGGTCACCAGCTCAAATGACGACAATGGCATCCAGGTGTCCTGCAGCCAGAGCTCGCGGCTATCCCGGTCACGCTCATTGGCACCACCCAGTTCTGAAACACCGTCAACCGACTGCTCCAGTGTTTCACGCTGCAGATCCACTCCCCCCATCAGGTGATGACTGGCGCCAACGGATCGGCCGAGATGTCCTGACACCCGGGATAGCGTCGATTCTGCCTGGCGGTCGTCAAAGCTCCCCTGGGCTGAGTATTTAAGGGTATTGTCCTCCAGCACCTCGTGCACCGCCGACCATCCGGCTTGCAACCCGGCACCGAGACCATGATCACCAGACACGCCAACGCGCGTACGGTAGACATCTTCGTCCTTACCCTGACGTATAACGAACGGCGGTTTACGGGCAACGAACCTTGAGCCTGACTCTTCTTCAAACCGGGCAACACTGGCCGTCAGCCTGTGATCTTCAGACGGATTCCAGTCCAGCCTGGCGGTCAGGTCGGTTCGGTCATATTCATCGCCAGGGCGCGCCCAGGTCTCCGGCTCCGGGTCTACTCCATCGGAATGCTGTTGTGATGCAGACAAACGCAGAGCGAACTGCTCCGCGCCACCCTGAACACTTGCCCGGGCACTGTAGCGGGCGGGCTCCAGCGACTCGCCAGAGGGGTTCTGATCCCCATAACTCCCAGCATCGGTGGAAAAGCTGCCAGACAGACCGGTTTTCGGTGCCCGGGTAATGATATTAACGACACCACCAATACCCGAACTGCCGTATTGGGCCGACACCGCGCCCTTGACCACTTCGATACGCTCAATGTCAAGAACCGCAAGCTGACTGACATCAACTGAAGAGCCAGTGGTGGCAGTCATAGGCATGCCATCGATCAGAATCAGTACCCGGTCTGCCTCCACGCCCTGAAGCCAGACCTCATAACCGGGCTTGCCGTGGATTTCCCGTAACTGCAGCCCCGGCACATTAATCAGCGCCTCCTTCAGGTTTCGGGCATGGCTTTTTTCCAGTTCGCGGGCGGTCACCACCTCTGTCCGAACCGGCGTGTCGAGCAACTGGCGCTCCATTCGGGTGCCGGTAACCACCAGCTCGTCCAGATAGCCTGCTTCGCCGGCAAAGCCAGATTGCGGATGTGCCAGCAGCAGACAGCAGGCAACTGATGAGAGTATAAATCTGAGGCGAAACATATGTGATAACCATTCGCAAACTTTAACGCGAACGATTGTCGTTTAGTTAAAAGGGAAATTCAACTGTTTTTGAGAAGAATCAAGCGGGCATAAAAAAACCGGCCTAAGCCGGTTTCTTGTATTCAGTGATCAAGCTACAAAGCGGCAGATTAATGGGCCTGCTCTTCCTTCGCCTGACCTTCAGCTTCTTCTTGCTTGCGCTGGAGGGCCTGAGCGTAGATAGCGTCGAAGTTCACCGGCGCCAGCATCAGAGCGGGGAAGCTGCCCTTGTTGACAGTGGCATCAATCGCTTCACGGGCATAGGGGAACAAGATCGTTGGGCAGTAAGCACCCAGCATCTGGCCCAGTTGTGCGCCCTCAATGCCGGAGATCATGAAAACACCGCCCTGCTGGATCTCAACAATATAGGCAACCTTCTCGCCCACTTTGGCAGTGATGGTCAGCGACAGAACAACTTCGTACTGGTTATCGCTCACCTTGTTGTGCGAAGTGTTCAGATCCAGGTTAACCTGGGGCTTCCACTGCTCCTGAAAGACCAGCGGCGAGTTTGGCGACTCGAACGACAGATCCTTTACGTAGATACGCTGAAGCGCGAACTGGGGTTGGTTCTCGTTTTCGTTGCCTGCGGCTTGCTGATTCTCAGCCATGATCAGTCCTTTCGTTTCCGTAGTAATGGGCAAGGCCCGTTGTTATAGGGTTCTCTGCCGGAACAGTTTACTGTCAGCTTCCGGACGGTAATGTGAAACAGTGCGCCAGATCGCCGGTCAGATCAAGACCCGCTATTTTTTCACCAGCGGCAGGTTGCTGCCTTTCCAGTCTGCAATGCCACCGTTCAGCCGCACCACATTAGCAAAGCCTTCGGCATTCAGCTGCTTGACGGCCATGGCTGAATGCTGGCCCATCTTGTCGACCACAACGATCTGTTTTTCCTTGTGCTTGGAAAGCTCATTGACGCGGCTTTTCAGGCTGTTCAGCGGAATATTCACCGAGCCGGTAATTCGCCCTTCATTAAATTCTTTGCGATCACGGATATCCAGCACAAAGGCTTCGTCTTTGTTAATCAGCGTGATGGCACCCTGCGCGGAGATCTTGGCACCGCCACGCCGGGACTCCAGCACAACAATGGCCAGCAGGAACGCCGCAAACAGAGACACAAGAATGTAGTGGTTGATGACGAATTCAAACAAGCGATCCATGAAACTACCCTGAAAATTGGTTTGGCCGGATTATACACACCCCTGCCAGCTCAAAGAAGGCGCAGCCTGGCCCTGCCCCACTGCCATAGATCAAAGGTATCGTGGTAATGAAATACCCCGCGCCGCCGTTCGTGGCCTGAGTAAATGAAAACGGTTACAATCCACCCCACTTTTACCTTGTTCTTTTTTCAACCAAGCGGACAACACGATGACCGAGACGCGCAAACCCACTGCACTGATTATTCTCGATGGCTGGGGCCACCGTGACCCGGCAGATGACAATGCCATCTCCAATGCGAACACGCCTTTCTGGGACAAACTCTGGCAGAATCAGCCCCGAACCCTGGTGAACACCTCCGGCATGTTCGTGGGGCTGCCACAGGGACAGATGGGCAACTCGGAAGTCGGACATATGAATCTGGGTGCCGGCCGGGTGGTCTACCAGAACCTGACCCGCATCGACAAAGATCTCGAAACCGGCCGCTTCCAGAGCAACAACGCTCTGTGTGCCGCGATTGATAAAGCCGTCGCCAACGGCAAAGCCGTCCACCTGATGGGGCTGCTCTCACCCGGTGGCGTTCACAGCCATGAAGATCACATTCTCGCCGCTGCGGATCTGGCAGCAGCCCGCGGTGCCCGGGAAGTTTACATCCACGCCTTCCTCGACGGCCGGGACATGCCGCCCCGCAGTGCCCGCCCGTCTCTCGAAAAAGCCGCTGCCAAGATGAAAAGCCTGGGCGTGGGCAGGGTGGCCACTATTGTTGGCCGCTATTTTGCGATGGATCGGGACAACCGCTGGGATCGGGTGGAGGCCGCCTATAATGCCATGACGCTGGGTGAAACCGAGTTCACCAGTGAAGACCCGGTATCGGCTCTGGAACAGGCCTACGAGCGCGGTGAAAACGATGAATTCGTTAAACCGACGCACATTCGGGCCGATGGCCAGCCTGCTGGCACGATCAACGACGGAGATGCGGTACTGTTCATGAACTTCCGTGCCGACCGTGCCCGGGAAATGACCCGCACCTTCGTAGATACGGGCTTTGATGGCTTTACCCGCCGCAAACACCCGGAACTGGCAGACTTTGTCATGCTGACCGAGTACGCCGCCGACATCAAAACCTCCTGTGCCTACCCCCCGGAGAAGCTGAGCAACGGGCTGGGCGAACTGATGGCAAATACCGGCAGAACCCAGCTGCGCATTGCCGAAACTGAAAAGTACGCCCACGTGACCTTCTTCTTCAATGGCGGGCTGGAAGCCCCGTTCGATGGTGAAGATCGCATTCTGGTGCCCTCGCCAAAGGTGGCCACCTACGATCTGCAGCCGGAAATGAGTGCGCCGGAAGTCACTGACAAGCTGGTGGAAGCCATCAAAAGCGGCAAGTACGACCTGATCGTCTGCAACTACGCAAACGGTGACATGGTCGGCCACACCGGAAAACTCGAAGCTGCCATCAAGGCGGCCGAATGCCTGGATCAGTGCGTACAGCGAGTGGTGGAAGCGCTGGACGAGGTAGGCGGAGAAGCCCTGATTACCGCAGATCACGGCAACTGCGAGCAGATGACCGACCCCAATTCCGGGCAGGTGCACACCTCACACACAATCGGCCCGGTACCGCTGGTGTACACCGGTCACCGGAAGGTAAGCCTGAAAGACGATGGCAGCCTGTGCGACATCGCCCCAACACTGCTGGCACTGATGGATGCCGAAAAGCCCGACGAAATGACCGGGCACAGCCTGGTTGATTTCCACTGAACAGCGGGCATCCGGTATCTTGAGACGACTGATAGCGGTGGCACTGGCCCTTACTCTGGGGGCTTCGCCCCTGCCTGCCCGGCAGGATGTGTCTCCTGAGCAGATCAAGGCTCTCAAACAGCAGATTGCTGGCATCGACCGGTGGCTGACAGATGCGGAGAAAGACCGTTCGTCCCTCGAACAGGAGCTTACCGCAACCGAGCGAAAAATCAGCGCGCTGACCCGGGATCGGGAAGCCTTGCGCAAGCAGGCGCAGGATCTTCAGGCCCGGCTGAGCGGTCTGAGGGAAAAAGAACGGGAACTGACTGCCACCCTGGAAAAACAGCGCATCAGCCTGAAAAACCAGGTTCGCGCTGCCTGGATGGAAGGCGATGCGCCTGCCCTGAAAGTCTTGCTGAATGAAATCAAACCCGGCGAAATTGCCCGTACGCTTACCTACTACGAATATCTGAGCAAAAACACCGTTGCCCGGCTGGAGGCCTTCCAGAGTAACCTGCAGGCTCTGAAAACCGCCCGGCAAGATGCACAGGCAACCAGCACCCGGCTTGCGAAAACCGAAGCTGACCTGGAACAGCGGCGGCAGGAACTGGCCAGCAGCCGCCAGCAACGGCAACAGACACTGGCGGCACTGAAAGCTGATATACGCAGCCGCCGCAGCGAACGGGAGACTCTGGAGGCAGACCGAAAACGGCTTGAGCAACTGCTGGAAGAAGTTCAGCAGGCCATCGCCAACATTCCTGCCCCGAACGAATCCAACCCGTTCAAATCACTGCGGGACAAGCTGCCCTGGCCTGCGCGCGGCAAAGTTGTCAGCAACTACGGCGCAACCTATGCCGACGGCAAACTCAGGCGCAGCGGTATACTCCTTAACACCGCCGAGGGTGCCGAAATAAAATCCGTACACTACGGTCGGGTAGTGTTTGCCAACTGGTTGCGCGGGTTCGGGCTGATGACCATCATTGATCACGGCGACGGCTATATGTCGCTATATGGCCACAGCAGCAGCCTGTTCACCGAACCCGGCGACTGGGTTTCTCCCGGCGACACCATTGCACTGGCGGGGCGTACCGGCGGCACCGAAGATCCGGCGCTGTATTTCGAAGTACGCAGAAACGGTAAACCGGTGAACCCGCGAAGCTGGCTGGGCAAGTTATAACAGGGCTGACAAACGCATTCCCGGCAGCCATACTGTCGCAATCAGGAAGCTGTCCAACTACTGGAAACAAAACAGGATAATTGAATGAAACGGGCCGGAAGCACACCAAACACCCCTCTATGGCGTTCCATCATTCTTGCCACCTGCTGTTTCACCGCTTCCGGGCTGGCACTGGCCCAACCAATGCCAGACGCTTCTCAGGACAGCACGCGGGTAGAAATCAAACTGCCGGACCCTGAAGAACAGTTGCCCCTGGATGATCTGCGCAAATTCACCGAGGTGTTCAGCCGCATCAAGGATGCCTACGTGGAAGAGGTTTCCGATACCCAACTTCTTGAGAGTGCCATCAAGGGCATGCTCTCGGACCTGGATCCTCACTCCACCTACCTGGCGCCTAAAGACTACGAAGAACTGGAAGAAAGCACCTCAGGCGAATTTGGCGGCCTGGGCATCGAAGTCGGCATGGAAAACGGCTTTGTTAAAGTAATTTCGCCCATCGACGATACCCCGGCCCAGAAAGCAGGGGTACAGGCGGGCGATCTGATCATCAAGCTCAACGAGAAGCCGGTCAAAGGCATGGCATTAGAGGAAGCCGTCAATCTCATGCGCGGCAAGCCGGGCACCGTGCTGACTCTGACCATCATGCGCGAAGGCGAAAGCGCTCCCGTGGAGATCGACGTTACCCGGGATGTCATCAAGGTTACCAGCGTCAAATCCCGGATCATCGAGAATGGCTACGGGTACGTCCGCATCACCCAGTTCCAGGCAGAAACCGGTCGCCAGTTCCGCAAAGCACTGACAGACCTGGAAGCTGAACACGGCAGCACCCTCGACGGACTGGTCATCGATTTACGCAACAACCCGGGCGGCGTTCTGCAGGCGGCAGTCGAAACCGCAGACGCCCTGCTGGACGAAGGGCTGATTGTCTACACCGAAGGCAGAATTCAGAGTTCCCGCCTGCGCTTCAGCGCACGGGCCGGCGACCTGATGACCAGCACCCCAATCGTCGTACTGATCAACGGTGGCTCGGCGTCTGCCTCGGAGATTGTTGCTGGCGCCCTGCAGGATCACGGTCGCGCCGTCGTCATGGGCACCCAATCCTTCGGTAAAGGCAGCGTACAGACGGTGATCCCTCTGGATGAGACCCACGCCATCAAGATGACCACCGCCCGCTATTTCACTCCGGATGGACGCTCCATTCAGGCCACCGGCATCAAGCCGGACATCGAAGTTCGCCCGGCTGAACTGAAGGAGTTGGCCAGCCAGCCTTTCTTCACCGAAGCGGATCTATCCGGCCATCTGGAGGGCGAGAACGAGCAGGAGGCCCGGGAGCAGCGAGAAAAAGCCGCTAACGCCGAAGCGTCGGCGGCAGACAGAGACTATCAGTTGCGCTCTGCTCTCAACCTGCTCAAAGGCATGAGCATCTTCAACAGCAAAAACAGCAGCAAAGCGCAGGGTTCTGACCAGTGATTTTCAGGTTTACCCTCGCCTTGCTGGCGGCCCTGGCGTGCGGCTCTGCGCTCGCCAAAACGCCCGGGGAGCCACAACAGCCCACCATCGCCATCATTATCGACGATATGGGCCACAATCTTTACGAGGGCGAACGCCTGGCAAAAATTGACCAGCCGCTCACCCTTGCGTTTCTCCCCTTCCGCAAGCACACCGTGCAACTGGCAAAACTGGCCCACAGCAAGGCTAAGGAGATCATGCTGCACGCACCCATGGCCAACACCCGTAACTTCGGCCTTGGCCCGGGCGGCCTGACCGCCAACATGGATGAACAGGCCATTACCCGCACCCTTCGCCGCTCCCTGCAATCCATTCCCCACGTAACCGGCGTGAACAACCACATGGGCAGCCTGCTCACCCAGCAGCTCCAGCCCATGGACTGGGTAATGCAGGAGCTGGATCGCTATCCGCTCTATTTTGTCGACAGCCGCACCATCGCCTCATCCATTGCCGGCAGTGTCGCTGCGGCCTATGGCATTCCCAGCCTGACCCGGGATGTGTTTCTGGATCACGAGCAAACCGAGGAGTTTGTCGACCGGCAGTTCCGGCTATTGATTGAAACCGCCAAACGCAACGGCACAGCCATTGGTATCGGCCATCCCCATGCGGTAACGGTGGATTATCTGGAGAAGCATCTGCCCTTGCTGGATGAACAGGGTATTGCCGTTGCAACCGTCAGCGGCATCTGGGCGATGCGCAATGGTAATCGAGAGATGTTTGCAGAAGGCGACAAGCAGGCCATCCGGCCTGCTTACGCTCGCCACGATTAATCGCGCACTTCAATGCCCTGGGCTTTCATAAAGGCCTTGGCTTCGGGGATGGTGTGCTGGCCAAAGTGGAAAATCGAAGCGGCCAGCACCGCGTCGGCACCTCCGATGGTGACACCGTCCGCCAGGTGCTGAAGCTCGCCAACGCCACCCGAGGCAATGACCGGCACACTCACCGCATCACTGATGGCCCGGGTGAGCCCCAGATCAAAACCAATCTTGGTGCCGTCCCGGTCCATACTGGTCAGCAGTAATTCTCCGGCACCCATCTCGACCATCTTTTGTGCCCACTCTACCGCATCCAGGCCGGTGGGTTTGCGGCCGCCGTGGGTAAAGATTTCCCAGCGGGGCTCTTCACCCTCGGCGCTGACCTGCTTGGCATCAATGGCCACCACAATACACTGGCTACCGAAGCGTTCTGCCGCCTCTTTCACAAACTCGGGGTTGAACACCGCGGCGGTGTTGATAGACACCTTATCGGCACCGGCATTCAGCAGTTTGCGAATATCCTCTACGGTGCGCACACCACCGCCGACGGTCAGCGGGATAAACACTTCTGCCGCCATACGCTCTACGGTTTCGTAGGTGGTATCACGGCTTTCATGGCTGGCGGTGATGTCCAGAAAGGTAATTTCATCCGCACCCTGTTCGTTATAACGGCGGGCAACTTCCACCGGGTCTCCCGCATCGCGGATATCGACGAAGTTAACGCCTTTCACCACCCGGCCTTTGTCTACGTCGAGGCAGGGAATAATGCGCTTGGCCAGTGCCATGGTTCTCTCCTTGATCAGTTTTTCAGGCTGTCGCAGTAGGCCTGGGCTTCGGCGACATCGAGGGTGCCTTCGTAGATGGCGCGGCCGGTGATGGCACCGATCACGCCTTTGTCGGCCACAGTCGCCAGGCGCTTGAGGTCGTCCATGTTGGTAACGCCGCCGGAGGCAATCACCGGAATTCCGCCTTCTTCCGCCAGTTTGGCGGTGGCTTCCACGTTCACGCCCTGCATCATGCCGTCGCGGGCGATGTCGGTGTAGACGATGGATTCCACGCCATCGTTGGCGAACCGCTTGGCCAGATCAACCGCCATGACTTCAGAGACTTCGGCCCAGCCGTCGGTGGCTACGCGACCGTCTTTGGCGTCCAGGCCGACAATGATGTGGCCGGGGAATTCCTTGCACATCTGGGTAACAAATTCCGGCTCTTTCACGGCTTTGGTGCCGATAATGACCCACTGTACGCCCGCTCGCAGATAAGCTTCGATAGTTTCTGCAGAGCGGATGCCGCCCCCGATCTGGATCGGCAGATTGGGGTATTTGACGGCGATGGCTTTGACGATTTCGCCGTTGACCGGTTCTCCGGCGAAGGCGCCGTTCAGGTCGACCAGGTGCAGTCGGCGGGCGCCAGCGTTCACCCACTTGGTGGCCATGTCGACGGGGTCGTCACCGAATACGGTGGAGTCGTCCATGCGGCCCTGGCGCAGTCTTACGCACTTGCCGTCTTTCAGATCGATTGCGGGGATGATCAGCATATTTGTTCCTTCGGAATTGGTTCGCTGGGAGTTTGGCGCCCGCCCACTGCTACGGGGTAAGCCTTCCGGGACACGCGGTGAATACATCCATGTACGCTTGACTGCAGCATCCATGCTGCAGACAGTCCCGGAAGGCTTACCCCGCATCAGCGGGCTACATTTCACTTGCCCGCTCGAAACATCGGGCCAGAGTGCGGGTAACCGCCTCAGCTCTTTCCAGTCCAGTTGGTAAAGTTTTCCAGCAGTTGCAAACCAGCCCTGGCACTTTTTTCCGGGTGAAATTGCACTGCGAAGATGTTGTCTTTTCCCACCGCGGCCGCCAGGTCTACACCGTAACGGGTACGACCAGCCATGTCGGCATTGCCTTGGGCTTCGGCGTAGAAACTGTGTACGAAGTAGAAGCGGTCGCCATCAGGAATCTTCTGCCACAGCGGGTGGTCTTGCGAATGCCACACCTGGTTCCAGCCCATGTGCGGAACCTTCAGGCGTTCATCGCTCTCCCGGAGGTTGTCACCGAAATAACGGACTTCGGATGGAAACAGGCCAATACCCTCTACCCCGCCGTTTTCTTCGCTGCGGGCCATCAGCGCCTGCATACCCACGCAGATGCCGAGGAACGGGCGATCCCGGGAGACTTCACGAACCAGATCCACCACACCCAGGCGGTGCATTTCGGCCATGCAGTCGCGGATGGCGCCAACGCCGGGCAGAATTACCCGGTCGGCTTCGCGGATTTTGGCGGCATCGCCGGTAACCAGTACGGTACTGTCCGGAGCCACGTGTTCCACGGCCTTGCGTGCAGAATGCAGGTTACCCATGCCGTAGTCGATGATGGCGACGGTCTTCATGGTTTGTGAGTTTCCTTTGGTGACCGGGGGTTACAGGGCGCCTTTGGTGGAAGGCATGATGCCCGCCATGCGCTCGTCCATTTCGATCGCCATGCGCAGTGCGCGGCCGAACGCCTTGAACACGGTTTCAATCTGATGGTGGGTGTTCTTACCTTTCAGATTGTCGATGTGCAGGGTCACCATGGAGTGGTTAACGAAGCCGTGGAAGAACTCTTCAAACAGATCAACGTCGAACCCGCCCACGCTGGCGCGGGTGTAAGGTACGTTCATGCACAGGCCGGGGCGGCCAGAGAGATCGAGCACCACGCGGGACAAGGCTTCGTCGAGCGGCACGTAGGCATGGCCGTAACGGCGGATGCCTTTTTTGTCGCCAACGGCCTGCTTGAACGCCTGACCAAGGGTGATGCCGATGTCTTCCACGGTGTGGTGGTCATCGATGTGGGTATCGCCGTTACAGGTGACGCTGAGGTCAACCAGGCCGTGACGGGCGATCTGATCCATCATGTGATCAAGAAAAGGCACACCGGTGTTGAAGGTGGCCTGGCCGGTACCGTCGAGATCGATTTCTACCGTTACCTGGGTTTCAAGGGTATTGCGCTCTACCCGAGCCTTACGTTCAGCCATGGAGACTCCGTGATAAAAACTGGCACGCTGCCAAATACGATGATCCGTGGATTATACCTATTAACGCAGCCGGAGTCCCGCCACCGAACGTAATGCCGGTTTCCTCAGAAGGCTTGCTTGAGGTTGTTCATGTAGGTATCGACCAGGCTGTTGAACTCGTGCTTGATCACCGGGCTGATGGCCAGCTTGAGAAGACTCGGCAGGGGTACGGTAAGTTCAGCGCTGGTCTGGAATTTCAGCGTGGTGAGGTTGTCGTCTTTGCGGGTGATTACCCAGGAGCCGCTGACCACGCCATTGCCCTCGCCTTTAACCGGCGTCCAGGAAATAGTTCCCGCGTCTTTGTCTGCGTGATAAGTGCAGGCATAAACAGACTGGATGGCATGCTTGTCTACGCCTACCTTTTCCATTTCCCAGCGATAGGCGTTATCGCCAAGATCGACCAGCTTATCCACTTTCGGAAAGTGGCTGGCGGATTTTGGGACATCTGCCAGCAAATCGAAGACTTCATCATAGCTGGCCGGGATATCGAGATTCCGGTTCAGCTCAATGGATACAGTAATGGCCACAGCCGACTCCTTTTTGTGCTTATTAGTGCCACGGGAACATGCGTTCCCACGAAAATTTGCAAGCTATTCTGACCCAAGACTAACGCATTGTCATACTCCTGCGGTGTTAATTTGCTAACCCTGCGTTATCCTTTCGGTTATTCATTTAGTAAAACCCAGGGCACCGGCCCACCGACGAAGAAAAGGAAAGCCCGTCATGAAAGCTGTCCGCTATGTCATTTATGCCATTCTGGCACTTCTGTTGCTGGTTGTTGCCGCCATCGTGATTGCCGTTGCGGTGATAAACCCGAACGACTACAAGCCACAGATCGAAGCCGCTGTTGAAAAGCACACCAATCTGGATCTGATTCTCGAAGGCGACATCGGCTGGTCGTTCATTCCTCTGGGCCTTGAACTGAACAAGGTTGAAGCAACGCTGGGCGGCGAGCGCTTTGTCGCCCTGGAGCAAATGATTGCCCAGATCGATTTCTGGTCACTTATTGCCATGTCTCCGCGGGTGAACACCTTCCTGCTGAACGGGCTGGATGCACACCTGGAGGTCGACAAGCAAGGCCAGGGTAACTGGGGCCGGATTATGACTGAGACCGCTGCAACAGGGACCGAGAGCGAAGCCCAGACACCAGCCGAAACGGAAGCTGCTGAACCGGCGCCCGAGTCCGGCGATGGCAAAGCGCTGAACTTCAACATCGAGAATGTTGAAATCAGCAACGCCAACGTGCATTACAACGATCTGAGCACCGGCCAGTCGGTGACTCTGGAAGATTTCACCGTACTCGCCAGCAACATCACCCTGGGCTCGGAGTTCCCGCTGGAAATCCGCTTTCGGGTGGAAACCAGCCAGCCGGAGTTCGCCGTGGACGGCAACATCCGTGCCCGCCTGCAGGCCAACCAGGCGCTAAACGATTTCACCATGGCCGGGCTGAAAGCCGTGTTCGATATGAGTGGCGAACCCTTCGGCGGCAAATCTGTCACCGCAGAACTGGCAGGCGCCCTGGCCGCCAATCTTGAGAATGAAACCGCGTCCCTGACCGGCCTGACCGCCAGCCTGGCTAACCTGAAGCTGAACGCAGACCTGAACGTAAAGGGCTTTGGCGACAAACCGGCGCTGAATGGCCAACTGGCTATCGCCGGTTTTTCGCTGAAAGCGCTGCTTGAACAACTGGGCCAGGCGACCATCGAAACCAGCGACCCGGGCGTACTCGAAAACATTGCCCTGAAAACCAAGCTGGGCGGCAAACCTGGCGTGATTGCGCTGTCGGATCTGGCGATTACGCTGGATGACACTCAATTCAGTGGTGGCGGCAGCTACACCCTTGGCAACGGCGCTCTGATATTCGACCTGAATGGCGATAAGCTAAATGCCGACCGCTACCTGCCACCTGCCGCCGAAGAAGAGGCAGCCGCAAGCTCAGACAGTACCGAAGCACCCACCACCGCGGCCAATACACCCGAGACCGACCTGCTGCCGCTGGAAACCCTGCGCAGCCTGCTGCTGGACATCGACTTCGGGCTCGGTGAGCTGATAGTCAGCAACCTGACCATCAACGACATCAAGGCCAGCACCACGGCTAAAGGCGGCCTGGTGCAGGTTGACGAATTCAGCGGCCAACTCTACAACGGCAGCTTCGGTGCCACCGTGGCCATAGACGCCCGCAGCGATGACCCCAAGTGGCGCGTCCGTTCCGACGTAAGCAACGTACAAACCCTTCCCCTGCTGACAGATCTGGCAGAAGTCGACATGCTTTCCGGCGGCGCCAATCTCAAAGTTGCCCTGGGCACCAGCAGTAATCGTATGTCCACCTTGCGCAGTAACGCCAAGGGTGAAATCAGCTTTAATCTGGCGGAAGGCGAGTTCCGCCGCATGAACCTGACGCGCATGGCCTGCCAGGGTATCGCACTGGCGAACCGGGAAAGCCTGACCACAACAGACTGGGGCGAGACCACACCCTTCAACGATATGCGCGGCACCCTGGTTATCGACGGCAACACGCTGAATAACACAGATCTGTTGGCAGCACTGGCAGGCATGCGCCTTGAGGGCAATGGCACGGTAGACCTGCTGGCAAGTAAACTCGACTACGAGGCAGGCCTGCGGATTGTAGGGGAGATTCACCGGGATCAAGCCTGCCGCGTAACTGAGTACGTTGAAAACGTTGTAATTCCGGTAGAGTGTCGCGGTAATTTTGTTGAAGACCCGGCGGGCCTGTGCTCGTTCGATGGCTCGCGCTTCCGCGATACCCTGAAAGACATTGCTGCCAACGCCGCCAAGATCAAAGCCAAAGAAGAACTGGATCGGGCAAAAGAAAAAGCCGAGAAAGAACTTGAGCGGGCCAAGGAGAAGGCTGATGAAAAGCTTGATCGCGCAAAAGAAAAGGCAGAAGAAAAAGTGCAGGAAAAACTGAAAGAGAAGCTCAGCGGCGAGTCCGGTGAAAAAGTGAAAGATGCTTTGAAGGGCCTTTTCAAGCAATGACCGACCGCTTCGCCGAACGACTGCTAGATTGGTACGACCAGCACGGCAGGCACAACCTGCCGTGGCACCACAACCGCAATGCCTACCGGGTTTGGGTGTCGGAGATTATGCTCCAGCAAACCCAGGTAGCTACCGTTATCCCCTACTTCCAGGCCTTCATGGCACGCTTTCCCAGCGTGCAGAGCCTGGCAGACGCACCGGTGGACGATGTGCTCAGCCACTGGTCCGGCCTTGGTTACTACGCCCGCGCCAGAAACCTGCACAAGGCCGCAATTCAGGTATGCGAACAACATAGTGGCGAGTTCCCCGCCGACCAGGAACAACTGGAAGCCCTGAGCGGCATCGGCCGCTCGACCGCCGCTGCGATCATTGCCCAGGCCTTTGGCGAACGCGCCACCATACTGGACGGCAATGTGAAACGGGTTCTCGCCCGCTACCACGCCGTTCCCGGCTGGCCGGGCCAGACAGCGGTACTCAACCAACTGTGGCAGCACGCCGAAACACACACCCCGGATACCCGGGTGCGCGACTACACCCAGGCCATCATGGATCTCGGAGCTCTGGTGTGCACCCGCAGCAAACCGGATTGCGACCACTGCCCTTTGCAACCCGGCTGCAAGGCCCGTGCCCGCAACGAAATGCGGCTTTACCCGGGCAGCAAACCGAAAAAAGACAAACCCGAAAAAACCACCTGGATGCTGATTCTGGAAGACACAGAAGGCCGCGTACTGCTGGAGCGACGCCCGCCCACAGGTATCTGGGGCGGCCTATGGAGCCTGCCGGAACTTGACCCGGCGTACGGAGCGGAAGAACTGCAGGAGGCCTGCAGCCGGGAGCTCGGGTTGAACTGCCACACCCCGGAACTGATTACCGGCTTTCGGCACACCTTCAGCCACTACCACCTGCACATACAACCAGCCCGACTGCCGGTTAACCGCGCCAGCGCCGTGGCTGATGCCGATAACCGGCGCTGGCTGCACCGCGATGAAGCCCTCACCCTGGGCCTGCCCGCACCCATACGCACCCTGCTGACAGAACCTGAACAGGCCCGCCTGTTGTAACCGAAAGGTTTGTCCTACCGAAATGCACACACCGGCGGGCAAGCTGACTCAAGCCAAAGCGGCGCCGGGTCTGCTATCATGACCGCACACAAAAACCTGCACAGGAGCCGACATGAGCCGCACTGTATTCTGCCGTAAATACCAGAAAGAAATGGAAGGCCTGGCCATGCCCCCGATGCCCGGCCCCAAAGGCCAGGACATCTACGACAACGTCTCCAGAACCGCCTGGGAAGAGTGGCAGAACCAGCAAACCATGTTGATCAACGAAAAGCACCTCAGCCTGATGGACCCAAACACCCGCAAATATTTGCAGGCCCAGATGGAGCACTTCTTCAACAACGAGCCTTTCGACCAGGCTGAAGGCTACGTTCCGCCTGAAAAATGAGCCATTTGATCAAGGCCCGAGCAACACAAAGAAACTTCTGAAAATTTTTGCCAACCGGCCTTGACTCCCAAACCCTAAACCGGTTTAATAGCGCCCCGTTGGAGCACACAGCTCAACACGCCCGGATAGCTCAGTTGGTAGAGCAGAGGATTGAAAATCCTCGTGTCGGTGGTTCGATTCCGCCTCCGGGCACCACTCCTTCCCTCCAATCAATAACTTAGGAGGGATTTAGGAGTTGTCCCATCATTAGTCCCCACATCCCAGATTTGCTTAGAAAACACTCAGACATTGACCGAGTGCAATCTTTTCGTACTCCTTCACGAAGTTAGCTCTGTACAACCAAATCTTCCGTAACCGCCTGTTTTGCATCTCCATTCAACCATAAAGTCGCTCTCCAGCCAATTCCTTGGCCAAACGGCGCGATCGTCTGCCTTAGGCGCGAAACCTCTAAAAAGAAGTAACTTTACGGAGCGATGCTGCGAAATGCGGTCCTGGTCTCGCCAAACATACTGTGGTCGGAGGTTGGAGTTAAAACTTGGCCGCTAGGGTCGCAAAGCGAACATTCAGGAAGGTTCATGAGTTTTGGTCCAAGTGGTTTTTTCGAGTCTTCGGGCATTTGGAATGGAACTTTCTGGTGCTATCCAAAATGCCCGAAGACTTGACCATTGAATTACCTCTTTAATTTAACGCATTGATAGTACGCACCGGTATCAGGGCTTCGTATCCGGCCGAGGCACTATATAGATCACGGATCACCCCAGCTCGACGGAGTTTGACCCCAGTAAGCTGTCTTGCGCTATTTATTGCGTCCTCCAGTCTGCCAGTGCCACTGGCCAGCTCGTTCAGACTGGCTTCCCAGTGCGCGCGCTGGTTTGGCAAGTGTCGCTCGTTGAGGATGTTCAGGCGACCATGGCCGGCCTCAACGCTTGCCCTCAGTTTAGCGATCGAAGCCCGCCATTCCCGCTGAGCCTGAGTGGCCAGCCATCGTTTTTGTGAGGCTTCGGCAGTCGCCTTTCGAACGGCGCTGTGCTGGCGCTGCCCACTAAATGGAATCCGAACGCCAATGCCGACGACCCAACGTTTTCTCTCGTCAGCCCACAGGCTGTTATAGCCGGCATTAGCTGTGAACGTAGGTCTACGATCGACTTCGGCAACATCCAGCCGCGCGCGCGCCTCGGCTTCCCTTGCCTCGGCTGCCCGAATCAGCGGATGATCTGGTTCCAACTGTCCATCGGCGAACAGAAGCGTTTCAGATGCCTCCGTCAGTTGCAAACTGGCCCCCGTCGGACGACGCCCAAGCAGAGGAATCAGGTCGCTGGCTAGCCCGGCCTTTTCCGCTTGCAGCTCTACTAGTCTGGCATCTAGAGTGTCCAACTCCGTTTTGACCCTGAGCATTTCACTTTGCGAGCCGATGCCATAGTCAAGCCTCTGTTCCGTTACGGTGGCCAGTTGCTCTACCAAAGCGCGTGTCTCATGATGGAGATTGATCGCTTCATTGGTATACCACCAATATGCATACGCCTCCTTAACGCGAGCTGTCAGCTGCCTTATTAGCCACTGAGTCTCCTGCTGGGCGGCAAGCATTCCGGCCTCCGCTGCCTTGCGAGACGCCGACAGATGATCCGGCCAGGGCAGCTGCTGGCTTACCTCAAAGCGATGCCCAACTGTATTAGGTCCCTCTAGAGTTTCAGGCGCAATGCCATACTTGATGACCGGGTCGGCCCAAGTATCTGAGCCCTCCACTTTGGCTTCTGACATTTCGGCGACAGATCTTTGCGCGCCCAGGCACCTTGCTTTTATTGCTACTGCCAGCGGGCATTGCGCTAATGGGGCTTGCATGGCTGGTTCACGGCCTCTTACTGGACCGGATGTCCCGGGAATTCGTCGAGACACGTCTCAAGGATGAGGTCGCCTTTCTGGAGCATCAGATTCGTGATTCTGGCGGTCAATTGGACAGTCTCCAGACTGGTGACTATTTTCAGGAAGTCTTTCACCACGCCTTCGCCATACATTCTCCGTCCAGAACGATCATTTCCCCGGATTCCTGGGCACCGGTGTTAACGTCGTTAATAGAATCAGCAAAGGATGGGACCGTTCGTGTTCGGGATGCGGACACCGTCGAAGGCCCAAAGAGCATTCTTGCGTACCGAAAGTCGTTCCGGATCGGCGATACGCCGATTGTAGTGATCGTGTCCGAGGATCTTGGCGCACTGAAACGCAGCCAGGCAGAGTTGCACGGGTGGACGGCCATCGTCTCTATTCTGCTGATTCTGCTGTTGGTCGTTGTGATCTGGTTCGGTATCAATCTGTCCATGCGCCCTGTCGTCGAACTGAAGGCCACGCTGAAGCGACTTCAGGATGGCAAGGTCTCGCGGATTCATGTCCAAGCACCTGAGGAATTTCGACCGCTGGTCCAGCAGCTCAACCAATTGCTCGACTCGCTGGATCAACGCCTGGAACGATCAAGGGATGCGCTGGCGAATCTGTCTCACAGCGTCAAAACCCCCATTGCGGCCGTCCGGCAGATTCTTGAGGACACCAGTCGTCCGCTCTCCAACGATCTCCGCCTTCAGATGACCGCGAGACTCAATGACATCGACAAACAGCTTGAAGCCGAGATGCGCCGAAGTCGCTTTGCAGGGCCACAGGTTGGGAAAAGCGCTTACCCTCTGAAACAGGCACGGGATCTAGTCTGGATGCTGGGGCGACTATACCCGGAAAAGTCCTTTGAACTGTCGAGCTCCCTGCCGGAGGACGCCCGCTGGCCGATCGAGGAGCACGACCTGAATGAAATCATGGGCAACCTTCTGGACAATGCAGGCAAATGGTCGGAACGATGCGTGGAGCTGTCACTCGTTCAACACTCCGGAAATCTGCAGATCGGCGTAACAGACGATGGGCTCGGCGTCGCGGACGCTGAAATCGGCAATCTGGGTCGACGGGGGTTGCGGCTGGACGAGCAGACCCCAGGCCATGGCCTTGGGCTGGCGATTGTTCGAGAAATTGTCGAACGCTACAGTGGAACCCTCAACTTCTCACCTGCTCCGAAAAGTGGGTTGTCCGTGATAGTTGACCTTCCCAGGGCGGTCCCGGTGATCAATCGTTGACCCGGCCACCTGGTATGTGGTTAAGCGATCACATGTGGATAGTGTTTGTATAGAAAACTTTCCTCACCGTAATGCCTTTTTCAAGCTAGATTCAGCTTCGTCTGTTGTTATAGCGGGTCGCTTGAAGTCCGGTCTCTTAGCTAATTTTGATTTGCTCTCGAGAAGGGCGACAGCCACAATTTTCCAACATCCAGAGACGGCGCTTATAGATGAAGGTTCTAATTGTCGAAGACAACGCGGTACTCGCAGAAAAAATCTCCGTTTGGCTTGCGAAGGAAAACTTTACTGTAGATGTTGCCCAAAACGGAAAAGAGGCAAATTTCTTCGTAGAGACAAGCAGTTATCAGGCGATCATTCTGGATATAGGACTGCCCGACGAGAACGGGCTTTCTTTGATGCAAAAATGGAGAAGCAGTGGCAGAGATGAAGCTATTCTTATTTTAACTGCCCGCTCCAACTGGACAGAGAGAGTTGAGGGCTTGAATGCCGGGGCAGACGATTATCTTCCAAAACCCTTCGAATTCGATGAACTAAAAGCTCGACTTAGCGCCATAATACGAAGAAAAGACGGGCGAGCAACTGATAAGATCATCGTGGATGGTTTTCTACTTAATGCAACCTATAGAACCCTAACAACTCCCGATCATAAAGAGTTCAGACTAACCGCAACGGAGTACCGCCTTTTACAATGCTTTCTTCGCTCTCCTGACAGAGTTTTCTCACAGGACGAACTTGTTGAAGCACTCTATAATATCGAAAGGTGCCCAACCAGAAATGTCGTTCAAGTCTACATAGCCAGGCTCAGAAAGATACTCGGAAAAAAACGAATAAAAACATTGAGAGGACAAGGATATTACTTTGCAAGAGATTCTCTTCAAAAAAGGGTTGAAGCTTAAATGATTTTACTGTGATTTAACCATTTTCCTCAAGGACCAGGGCTCGCCAGATAAATGCGCTGGCCCACAAACCGGGCCAGCTTTCTCAACGATTAACCATTTCGGTGAAAAATACCAAATAGATTAAAAAGACTTAGTCCAGCCCAGCCAAAACTTCGGGTCGTCCGAACTGACCGAACCAAGTGCGTTACTTGAATCGATATCAGCGTACTCCAGATTAACACTAAAAGCTCCAAAGCTTCCCGCATCTTTGGTGACGTTAACAGCTGCATGTCCGTAGCTCGCCTCGCCAATAGACGCCTTGCCATCATCAGTGAAATCATAATAGCCAATCAAAACACCTGTGCTGAAATCGTCTTCCAGTGGCACATCAACTGATGCGTAATAATAGATATCGCCTGGAACGAACAGCCCTTCGCCGCTTACGTCGCTGTTTGCTGTGTAAGCAACACCTATAGATACAATGCTGTAACTCAACTCTCCGTATATTTCGCCAAAATCAATAGATTCAGGAGCATCAGGGTAAGAGTAATAAATGTAGCCAACATCGTAACCGATATCCTCAATTACACCGGAGAAGCCAGCATAAAGATCAAGCTCGTAGCTCGTCCCATCGCCGAAATCCACATTGGAGCCCCAGCCGCCAACATAAAGCCCCGACGCATGTTCGTAGTCAAGCCCGCCTTGCGTCGCCGTTGAGCCATCTGTTTGTGTCACACCGCGAAATAAGTAGTTGCTTGTTATGCCCAAATTAGCACTAACACCTGCGCTGGCAATTAACGGGACCGCTTGGAGAGTTACGAGCAAACCAACACTTAGCAAACAATCTTTAGTCGAGATACGTCTTTTCATCGTTTTTACCTTCTATTTGGGCAGCTTAGTTATTTGCGCATTGAATAACGCACCTATAATGCATACACGTTTTGTGCCACCTTTTAAAAAACTTATTCTATGAGCAATTATTGTCAAATCAGGGCCGCAGTTCATAAAAATGATTAAATATTTAACAATTCAATGCAATAAGCACTCTGCTTCAAGTGTTGCATTGCTCGTCGATAGTGCGCTCATCAATAATGCGCACCAAATAGGAACAAGAATTGAAAAAACGATGACTAAAATAGAACTATTTTTAACTTGGTAATTCTAGATTAGATATGGTTTTATGAAAAATCGAGGGAGGTCTGAATTAGCCATGAATACTGCAAAATATCTTAGTTAAGAATGCAGCTTTCCAACATTTTGCGCTCTGTCTTCCTTACGAGATTCATCAATACTAAAGCGCGACTTTCGCAATTTTGGGAAAATTAACAAAATCTACCATTAAATTAATCTTGGAGCCACGTAATTGCCCGTCTGGCTCCAAGTAAACAACGATAAATGTTATTGCTTTTCCGAGAGATCCCCAATCAACTCTTTAATCAATCTATGTTCTTCCTTCAGTTTTTTGATGGTCTCGCTCTCTTCCACACGATACTGGGAGGAACGTTCATCTATGCTCTTATTAGGATAGCTTCTTGCCTCGTTGTATCTGTCCGCTTGCCCTCCTGCGTGGGCTATAGAAGCACCACTTGCCACGAAAGAAGCTACTATAATCATGGATACTTTCTTCATAAAACGGCTCCGACATTTTTTTCAATTAGACCAGCAACATTCAATGGCCTTGGGTGTTTAGTAGAACATCGAAACTTTAAACACACTTGAAAATATATGCTGATGAAACGTTTTTTTTTCAGCGGCTACCACAAGCTCAAAAGCCATTTAGGTCGGCTTTGATTTGATGACACTAAATCAAGTTATTCAAATGCCTAAGAACGATAAGACCAAGCCAGACCGATCTGAAGACCAGAGCGTCCCTCGCTCCGGCTCGCACCCGTTGCGGCACGCTTCGATTCCAACTATGCTTTCCGATCAGAGCACCTCTATGTGCCTTCAACTGAAGCCTTCCGCTCAATCGACAAAAGCACCTTCATGACAGCGCAGAAAAGCATCCGAAAAACTGTCCTCCAATATGGCATCGCTTTCAGCCTCTTGTATTTTTTACTAATTTTTTTCTCGCACACTTATGTAATAGAGCAGCTTTCGAACGAGTCCAGAAAACATCGCCTTGACAAGGAGGTGGAGAGTTTTCAAACCATCATTGAAAACGAAGTTCCGACGCCCGACGAGATTGGCAGCATGATTGATCGATTCCAATTGCTACTGGAGCACGCCCTCGTCGTCGAAGTGAAAGACGGAAGCATCATTGCCAGTAGCAACATAGATCAAACAACGTTGCGAATGGTTTCAAGAAAGCCGGCGGGCTTTGTAGAAATATCCCAAGGTGCAGATGGCCTTCTTGGATTGAAACGAGGTTTCGGAATTGACAGCCCGCTTTCGTCAGTCACCATCCTGGAAATGGAAAGTGGACTCGCCGAGCGATCCAGTGGGGCTCACCTGACCTTGCTGGCTGCCTCCGCATTATTACTTGTTGTTCTCTTGGCTCTGGTAGGCACCACTACTTACCTCGCTTTGAAACCGATCGAACACATCAAGGAAGACATGAGGAGACTGCAATCTGGCAAACAACCTCGTTTGAATCCTGACGCACCAGAGGAGTTCAGTCCGCTGATCAAACAGTTCAATAACCTACTTGAACTAGCAAGTCGTCGCCTTGACCGCCACCGCCGCCTCAATTCCGATCTTTCTCACATGGTCAAGACCTCGATCTCTGCCAATCTCGCAATCTTGTCAGACACTGGTTCATTACCTCCGTCCCGCGACGACATAGAGTTCATGACCTCCAACCTAAAGGATCTAAGCCGGTCCTTGAACTACCGCATGAGCAAGGCAGATATCTCCGGCAGGCAGATGGGGCAAACATGTTTTCCGATTGAAATAGCGAACAACGTCATTTCTGTCATGGAAAAAATCTTTCCCGATAAGAGTTTCCGTATTAATACATCCTTGCCGAATAACTTCAGTTGGCCCATGGAGCGTCAGGACCTATCAGAGTTATTCGGTAACCTGCTCGAAAACGGCGGGAAATGGAGTCAGGCTGAGATTGACGTTTCAATAAGCCAGACCGATTCCGGGCTAACGATAGAAGTTGCAGACGACGGCCCTGGGATTACTCCAGAAGCGGCCTCAAAAGTGATGGATAGAGGTTCCCGGCTTGACGAAACCGTTTCTGGATTTGGATTGGGACTGTCCATCGTGTCCGAAATACTAGAAGACAATTTCGGACGGATGAACATTGGCCCCTCAGAAACAGGGGGCGCCAGAATTACAGTTGTGCTTCCTTTCCCAGAGTAGAGCACAACCATAATTCCTCCGCCCCGCTATGACGGAGGGATTACCCTCCCCTGCTCGCGATCAAAACTGTGTATTTCCACCTATCTTCTACCGTTGCATATCATCGAGTTTAGCCCTTGAGAAGCGCGTGAATAGAGCCGGCAAAACAAAAAGCGTTAGGAAAGTCGCAGTCACGAGACCACCTACAATCACGCTGGCCAATGGCTTCTGGATTTCCGCACCCACGCCCGTCGACAATAGCATCGGTATCAAACCGAGTGCCGAGGTTATTGCTGTCATCAAGACAGGACGCAAACGGGAGACGGCACCTTCAAACACCGCAGTATCCACGTTCAACCCATCCTGTATTCGCTGATTGATGCTTTCGACCATTACGACCCCGTTAAGCACCGCCACACCAAACAGTGTGATAAATCCAACGGAACTGGGCACCGAAAGATACTGGCCGGAGATCCAGAGTGAAAAGACGCCACCAATAACGGCAAGCGGCACGTTGACCAGAATCAACAGCGCTTGACCAACCGAACTGAAAGCAAAGTACAGCAACAGCGCGATCAGGCCCAGAGATACAGGTACCACAATGGTCAATCGCTTCTGAGCTCGTTGCTGGTTTTCAAACTGACCACCAATATCCACCGAATAGCCGGGGGGAAGGTTCACTTCTGTCGCGATGGTATCCTGAATATCGGCAACCACACTGCCCATGTCACGACCCTGCACATTAGACTGAATGACCACACGGCGCTGAACGTCATCGCGGCGCACCTGAGGCGGGCCGGACTCAATAGACACATCGGCCACATCACCGAGTCTCACCCAGGCTCCAGACGGCGCCTGTAACCTGAAATCGGCAATGGCATCCCGGTCTTCCCGGAAACGTTTGGCCAGACGCACATAGATATCGTACCGCTCATTTCCGTTGATGATCTGGCCCGCGGCGGCACCACCCAGTCCATCCCGGACGACACTCATCACATCAGACACGGCAAGTCCGTACCGGGATAGTGCCTGACGGTCAGGCTGAACCACCAACTGCGCTTCACCAGCAATCTGCTCCATGGCCACGTCTCGTGTTCCCTGAACTGTTCGGACCGCCGCTTCAATCTGCTGGCCTTTCTCCGCCAGTACGTCGAGATCCGGGCCAAAGAGTTTGATGGCCAGTTGCGCGCGGACACCTGACAGCAATTCATCAACCCGAGTCGCGATAGGCTGAGAAAAGTTAAACAGTAGCCCCGGGTGTTGTTCGAGCTTCTCCTCAATCAAAGCCTGCAATTCATAGCGATTACTGGCGCTGGTCCACTCGGCTGTTGGTTTGAGACCAATATATATCTCGATGTTATTGACTGGTTCCGGATCGCCGCCTATTTCCGCTCGGCCAGCCCGGGACAGGGCGTAGGTCACCTCTGGAAATTCCATCAGCATGGCCTCCAGTTTCGGCGCCACTTCAAGCGCGGTATCAAGGCTTGATGAGGGGGCTAGCGTTACCCGGAGGTTAATGGTCCCCTCTTCCAATTCGGGGACAAACTCAGTACCGAGTCGCGGCACGACCAAGGCCGCCAGCACAACAAGGACAGCTGCTGCACCGACAACAGAGCGGGTGTGTTTCAACGACCAGTCAAGGCCCTTGCGATAAAGCTTTTCGAGGGGCTTTAAAATGAAACTTTCCCGCTCCCGAATACCCTTGCGAAACATAAACGATGCCAAGGCCGGCACAACCACCAGAGCAACGATCACAGCGGACACGATGGCCAACATTATGCTGATCGCCATTGGCTGAAAAAGCTTGGCTTCCACACCTTCAAAGCTGAATAAAGGCATGAAAACGACCAGGATAATCGCCGTCGCGAAAAAAATTGGTCGCGCCACTTCCCGGCCTGCCTCCTGCAGTCGAAGCGCAATGCCATGGTCATCGTGTGACGCGTCCAATGGGTCAGGGTCGTTTTTCACCAATTCATCCCGACGGGCGTCATGCTCAGCATCCGGATGCGTCAGATGTTTGAACATGTTCTCGACCATAACAACAGAGCCGTCCACCAGCATGCCAATTGCCACAGCAATGCCGCCCAGAGACATCAAGTTGGCCGAGAGACCGAACCAGGCCATGATCATCAGCGCAATACCGATAGAAATCGGTATAGAAAGCAGCACGAGCGTTGTTGCCCGAAGATTCATCAGAAACAGGGCAAGCACGATCGCAATAAACACAAAAGCCAACAGAAGTGCATTGGTCACCGTCTCTACGGCCTTGGTCACCAGATCCGCCTGGTTGTAATAGGGCTCAAAACGAACCCCACTCGGAAGCGCCTGATTTATGCGATCAATGCGGGCCTCGATGCCGTCGATGGTGGCTTTTGTATTGGCCCCCATTCGTTTGAGTACAATGCCAGAAACCACTTCACCCAGTTGTTCAACCTGACCGTCTTCATCCTTCCGGGTCATGGTCACCGCACCCTGGCGAATTTCAGTGCCCAGCGCTACCTGGGCGACATCGCTCACCGTCACTGTAATGCCATCACTGGTTTTAACGGGCACTTGACGGATCTGCTCCAGCCCCTGCTCGCCATTACCCAGCCAGCCCATACCGCGAATAACCAACTGCTCCTGTCCACGGCCCATATACCAGCCCCCAACATTGGAGTTGTTGTTCTCCAGGGCGTCCATGACGTCGTTCTGTGATAAGTCATAGGACAGCATTCGCGCCGGGTTCAGATTGACCTGGTACTGGCGGACCTCTCCGCCAAACGACAGAATCTCTGTTACCCCTTCAGCAGGTATCAGCAACAGCTTGACCAGCCAGTCGTGCAAGCTGCGTAATTCCATTGCGTCGTACCCCGAATCCGGGTCCGCTATCAGCAAGTACTGGTAGACCTGGCCGAGACCGGACGTATTCGGGCCCATTTCAGGCACCCCGACCCCGTCCGGAATCAGCTCCCGCGCGGCCTGCAACCGCTCGAACACCAGTTGGCGCGCGAAATAGATATCCGAGCCCTCTTTAAAGACCACGGTGACACCAGACAACCCGGTTTTGGAGATGGACCGAACCTCCTCAACATCCGGCAACGCATACATCACCGCTTCAATGGGATAGGTGATCAGTTGCTCGACTTCCTCGGCCGCAAGTCCGGGCGCCTCTGTATTAACAGCGACCTGGACGTTTGTAACGTCAGGGAAAGCATCAAGATTCAGTTTTGGGATCTGAAACGCGGCCGTGGCGATAAGCACTGCAAGCGCAATAAGAACCAACAGGCGGTTCTGAACCGCCCAGTCGACAACTCGGTTGAACATAATGGCTCCCGGAATCAGTGGTTGTGTGGGTCAAAGCCGCCTTTGGCAATTTCAGAGGCCACAAAAAATGCGCCCCGCGAAACGATCCGTTGGCCCGCAGTCAGGCCCGAAATTTCACGGAGTCCGCCAATTGCGCGACCCAGTTCCACTTCCACAGGCTCGTACTCCCCTTCAGCCTCTTCCACATAGACCGTCCAGTCGCCATCGGCGCCTCGCATCAACGCACTCTCCGGCACCGCAAGCACCGGCTCCGTGGTTTTAAAAAGGAAATACACATCTGCAAACATTCCGGGATGAAAACGATCTTCCGGATTGTCCAGCTCCAACCGAACAATTCGCGTGCGGGTCACAGCGTCAATGGTATGAGCTTCCTGGGATACCGTTGCCACAGCTACTCGGCCTGCAACTCTTACTTCCGCTTCGGCCCCTTGCTTAAGGACAATGTCGGAGTTTGCTGGCAGGTGAGCCTCTACCCAAAGTTCGCTTTCATTAGCCAGAGTCACCAGCGGTTGGCCTGCCTCAACTCTTTGTCCTTGCTCAAACTCATCGGTCAGCACTGCGCCATCCACGCGAGCTCTGAGCGTGTATTCACCGAGACTACCTACGCCGCTGGCCTTCAACGCACCAATGTCATCATCGTTTAGCCCATAAGCAAGCAGAGTCGCCCTCGCCGCTTCAATATTCGCTTTCGCCGTATTGAACCGCTGATCACCAACCACGGAACGACCCAGCCCGCTGATTCGCTCCCATTCAGGAAAAGCCTTCCTGTAATCAGCCTGCGCCTGTGCCACCGTCTCACTGAACAGGGTTACCAGTTGCTGACCTTTGGTTACGTGCTCACCCAATTCCACGTGACGTCTCAACACCACCGAGGCAACCCGGGGGGACACGTGATAGCTGGTATAGCCGTTGGTCAGCAGCTCACCGGGAGCGTAGATTTCATAGTCAACGCGCTTGCTCTCGAGGGTTGCTACCTCAATGCCGGCGAGCTCTTTCTGTTTGGCATTGATGCTTGCGGTAGTTGATTCTTCATGACCACCATCGCTCTCCTCTTCGTGGCCATGACCTTGTTCCTCTTCATGCTCACGTTCTTCAGCATGCCCGCCCTCATGCTCATCCTCTTCACCGGTACCTTCTCGATGATCGTCGCCACCGGCGGCATGATCATGGCCCGCCTCGTTATGCGCATCTTCCTCGGCCTGCACCAATGAAGGGGGAGCTATAAACAGCGTCAATACAAATACTGAAATCAGAGTTTTTTTCATGATGACTATCCAGTTTCCAGAATATTATTGGAAGGGGGTGATCAGTTCGCCAGACTGGCTCAAGAGTTCAATCAGGCCCAGCTGCGCCAGCTTTTCCAGTTCAATACCGGTTTTCAGGCTCTCCGCGCGCTGGCCTAACGCCTGGAGATACTCAGAGGTGGAGAGGTCGCCGACCTGCCACTGCTTCTCAAGCAAATCGGCACTTCGCTGTACACGCCCCTGGGATAGTTCTTTCCATCGACGAAGTTGCTTGTCGTATCGCTTCCAGGAAGCGCGAGCGCCTGCCAGGTCATATTGTTGTTTCCGGTAGAGCGCCTGAAACCGCGCTTCGGCCTCCAGAGCCCGTCGATTCGCGGCCCGGATTTCAGCGCTGTAGTTATTACGGACGTTCAGAGGGATCGAGAATGTCAGGCCAACCACGTTCTCGCCGCCGTCACGCCCTCCGCTCAGCCCTACTGTCGGCGATGCTGTGGCTTTGCGTCTCGCAACCTCTGCCTCACTTTTCAACACCTGCCACTTGGCTCGAGCGGCTGCAATTGACGGGTGTGCCAACAGATCAGCCTCACCAATCTGGGACTCCAGCGCTGACCAGATATACTCGGGGATTCCCCCATCCTGAGGCCTCCAGTCCGGCAGACGTTCTCTAACCTGAGTTTCTGCCCGATCAACTGCGGCCTTTGCCTGGGCGACTTCGCTCAACTGACGGGATAGATTTAAAAACAGAAGCTCTGCGTCGGCACGCCCCAGATCACCTGCCTGCTGGCGCTGTTCAACCTGGTCCAGCAAGGCATCCAGGCGCTGCTGTTGGGATTCAGCAATTTCCTCAAACAGCGTAGTAGCGCGCCACTCGACAAGCGCAAACAATGATTCAGACGTTTGTGTCAGAACTGCTTCGCTCAAGCCAGCTTGCGCAGACAGCCTGATCAGCTTTGCCTTCTCCTTTAATGCACCCTGCTGATCAGACCAATCGATCGTTTGTGACAGCCCTGCCTCAAAGTTGTTTTCACTGCCCGTTCTGTCTGCTCCCACAGACAGCTCCGGGTTATACAGCGGTTGTTCGCTTGCCTCAGCGTCCTCTTTCCGCGCTGCCGCCTGCTCTGTCGCTGCCAGTACCTCCGGGTGCTTGCTTATCTGGCCAGTGAGCCAATTCGCCCAATTAACAGTCTCAGCTTGACCGAACAGAGGAATGGACAATAGTACTGAACACAGCAACGCCCGAGGCGAGTGCTTGCTTGCCTTCATCGACTTTCTCCCGAAGCGATTAATAGCCAAAAATCATAGGTGTAAGGCGCCTATGACGAGGCAGGAAAAGATCGAGATAATAAGTGCAAACTTTGAAATGAGTTTGAATTCGGAAAAACAGTTCAGATATGAGTCGCTAAAAACTCTTTGTAGCGCTTCTCAATGAGGCTAAGAACGGCAGCTCGCGACCAATCGCCGCGATGCCACCGTCTCATTTCAGGAAGGGGCTAGATTGAAGTGGGTTGGAGTGCGCTTTCGTCGGTCGCCCCGTCTTCAATACGAACGGCCTGAACCAGTCGGGATACCAGTACCTTGCCGTCCCCCGGGTGTCCATCCCGGGTCCTGCTCGTTCGCACAATGATGTCCACAACTTCATCGGCAACAGCATCGGTCGCTACATCTACTTCCAGCTTGACCATCTGCACTTTCTCCAGAGGCGATTCATCGCCAACCAGATGACCAAATTCGTTGAGAGACACGACAGCAATGCTTGCCACCCCCTTAACTTTGGCCAGAGCATCAACCACATGCTCTGCCATCACTTCTCTGACATACGCTTTTATTTCATACATAAACCGCCTCCTGACTATCAGACTTCAACGTCACGACGTTCGGATGCAAACCATTGATACACGCTGGGCAACACTACCAACGTCAGCAGCGTTGACGTGATCAGACCGCCAACCACAACCGTTGCCAGTGGCCGTTGGACATTAGAGCCAATGCCATCGGCCAGCAGCAGGGGAATCAGCCCCAGAATAGCCACAGAGGCTGTCATCAGAACCGGCCGCAAACGACGTTGAGCGCCCAGCTTGACTGCTTCAGTGACTTCGTAGCCTTCGTCCCGCAACTGATTGATGTAGCTCACCATTACCACACCGTTCAGTACGGCTACGCCAAACACCGCAATGAACCCCACAGCAGCGGGCACGGAGAGGTAAAGCCCCGTCACAAACAACGCGACAATGCCACCAGTAACCGCAAAGGGCACATTCATGAAGATCAGCGCCGCATAGCGAAGACTACTGAATGCAGAAAAGAGAAGCAGGAAAATAAGCGCCAGGGTAATGGGCACAACGATCGCTAGCCTTGCCATGGCCCTTTCCTGGTTTTCAAACTGACCGCCGAACTCCACGAAATACCCCGGCGGCATATCCACTTGCTCCTCGATCCGCTTGCGCAAATCCTGAACAACACCGCCCATATCGCGACCACGCACGTTCATCTGCACGTACTGACGGCGACTGGCATTGGAGCGTGAAATTTTCTTGGGGCCTGCGTACATTTCAACATCGGCCACCCGTGCAAGCGGGATAAGCTCGCCACTGTTGCCCCTGAGGGGAAGCTTTCTGATTTCATCGATGGACCCGCGATAGGACTCTTGCAGCCGGGCGAAAATCTCAAATCGACGGACACCGTCGAACACCAGCCCGGCGCCTTTACCACCTATACCGGTTTCAACCGTACTCATCAGGTTATCGACGCTGATGCCGAACTGCGCCAGCACTTCACGGTCGGGGCGAATAACGATCTGTTTTTTACCCGCACTCTGCTGCGCGCGCACATCTGTTGCACCCGGCACCTCTTTCGCCAGGGCCGCTACTTCCCTGCCGATTCGGCCCAGCTCGTCCAGGTCGTCACCGAAGATGCTGGCGACCAGCTGCGCCTGAACGCCTGACAAGAGCTCGTCGGTTCTGAGCTGAATCGGTTGGGACAGATTGTTGGCAAGCCCGGGAACCCGCTCATCCAAAGCCTCTGCAATCCTGCTCTGGAGATCCTCATAGCTCACTTCCTCTCGCCACTGATCCAGAGGCTTCAGATTGACAAGCGTCGCGACAACGTTCACAGGTTCAGGATCACCACCCACCTCGGCACGACCGATCCTGGCATAGGTGCCGGTCACCTCTGGAAATTCATCTACAACGGACTGGATCCGTTTGCCGTATTTGATGGCAGATTCCAGGCTTGCTCCAGGCGGCAATGTCGAGCGAATCTGGAACGTGCCTTCCCTGAGCGTGGGCACGAATTCGCTCCCGAGATAGGGAAACAGCAGAAGACTGCCGGCAAAAGCAATGACGGCAACGCCCATCACAATCTTAGGGGCTTTGACGACAGTATTCACCACCGGCTTGTATAACCGATTCAGGAACAGAACCAGCTTCGGCTCTTTGTGACGCCCGCCCATCTTGAATGACAGGGAGGCCAGAACCGGCACCAACGTTAACGCGAGCAAAAGCGCACCGATCAGAGCAAAGCTGATGGTGTAGGCCATGGGCGAAAACAGCTTGCCCTCGACGCCCTGTAGCGTAAACAGTGGAAGGAAAACGATAATGATGATGCCTATGGCGAACACGATCGGACGGGCCACTTCCCGGGCGGATTCACCCACAAGCCTCAGAACGCTGACATTTTCCTCTGATCGTTCTTCCAGATGTCGGAAGATGTTCTCTATCATCACGACGGCGCCGTCCACCATCATGCCGATGCCAATAGCCAGCCCCCCCAGACTCATCAGGTTGGCCGACAGGCCCGACATGCGCATAGCAATGAACGCAAAGAGTACAGACAACGGCAACGTCGCCACCACGATCAGTGTGGAACGAATATTTCCCAGGAACAGATAGAGAAAAACCAGCACCAGAACCGAGCCTTCAAGCAGCGCTTTCTCGACAGTGCCTATAGCCTTGCCCACCAAGTCTGCCTGAGAGTAATACGCTTCTATTTTCAGCCCTTCAGGAAGTGACTTGTTCAGATCATCGATTTTTGCGTTGACATCCTCTAGAACCTGACTGGTGTTGGTACCAATCAATTTCATCACGTAGCCGCCCACGGACTCCTCACCTGAGGACACCTCTGCGCCACGGCGAATTGCCGGTCCAAGGCCAACCTCCGCCACATCCTTGACGTAAATAGGAGATTCTCCCTCACTCTTGGACACAATGATGTTCCGGATATCTTTGATGCCTGCGGTACCGGAGTTGACCCAGCCGTAACCACGGACAATGTACTCTTCACCTCCTCGAGTAATGAATGAGGCGCCAACGTTACGATTATTCTGGGTGAGGGCACCTCGAACATCAGACACCGTCAGGTTCCTTGCCTGAAGCTTCTGCGCATCAATATTGACCTGGTACTGCTTTACCTCGCCGCCGATAGAAAGCACACCGGTTACGCCCGGCACGGTCCTGAGCTGGGGTTTGACAATCCAGTCCTGAATCGTGCGAATTTCCTGCAGGCTGTATTGATCTTTATCCTCAGCTTCCAGGGAATACATCAGGATGCGCCCAAGACCGCTTGCGATGGGCCCGAGTTCGGGTTCCCCCATCCCTTCGGGAATCTGGCGCTTGGCCTCGGATAGCCGTTCGTTTACCAGCCGCCTGGCGAAGTAGATATCGGTGCCATCTTCGAAATAGATGGTCACCCGCGAAAGTCCGAAAATCGACGTGCTCTGCACTTTTTCTAACTTGGGAATACCATACATGCTGATCTCAACGGGATAGGAAATCAGCGTTTCGATATCAACCGGCGACAATCCAGGACTGGTAGTGAATACCTGAACCATGGTCGGTGTCGCGTCCGGAAACGCATCCACCGGCAGTTTTTGAAATGAAAATACGCCGGCAACGATCACGGCGATAGCAAAGACAAGCGTCATCAAACGATTGTTCAGCGCATAATTCACAATTGCGTTGATCATGCTCCCCCCGAGTATTAGTGTCCGTGAGCGGCGCTGCGGCCACTGGCGGTAATGGCCGACATCAGATCAAAAGCGCCCACTGAAACCACTTCCGTGTTTGCGCTGATGCCGGACTTAATCTCTATCCAGTCGTTAGCCTCCTTACCAAGAGTGACTGGAACCGCCTTGTAGGCTCCCCCTTCATTACCCGGAACAAATACAACGGACTCGTCATCGATGGTTTGCACGGCATCGTGTGGAACTAGGGGCAGTGATGCCGCCGATTGAGTCATGACTCTCGCTTTGGCATAGGTATTTGGACGAAGGTCGCCGTTGGGGGATTCGAGTACAACGCGAACCGTAATGGTGCGGGTTTCCTCATCAAGCTCATTTGAGATCCAGGACACTTCCCCGGTGTGAAAGCGGTCTGCAACCGACTTTGAGAAGACCTGAACTTCATCTCCGACGGATACCCTGCCAATGTCAGTTTCGGCAACTTGCAACATCACCCACACCACAGAGGTATCAGCTACGGTAAAAGGCGTATCTGAAGAGCTTAAGGTTTGGCCCAACCGGGCATCCATGCGCTCAATGCGCCCCTGGATAGGAGAACGGAGCGCGTACTGTGCAAGACTGCTATCTGCGCCTGACGAATCACTGCCAAAAACCTCCAGTTGCTCACGAATTGAATCGTACTCCGCTGTAATCTCAAGATAAGCGGCCTTGGCGTCCAGGAACTCTTCTTCGCTGGTGAAGCTTTCACTCCGCAATTGCTTTTCTCGCTGATACTCCGCAGTCGCGGCTTCTTTCCGAGCTTTCAACGAGTTCAGGCGGGAACGAATGCGAGCCAACTCAACGCTGTTTAACGTGGCCAACAACTGGCCTTTTTCAACCTGGTCCCCCAGATCAACAGCCAGTCTCGTAAGCTTTCCCTGCAATAGCGGCCCTACCTCAGCGACGCGATCCGGAACATAATGAACTTCAGCTGGCGCAGTAACGATATTATCAGCACGACCTCGGGGCACCGTTACAGTCTGCACGGAGAGCAACTCCCTCTGCTCTGGAGTCAGATGAACTTCGCGGGCCTCACTGCCTTCAGCCGAGTGCCCAGCCTCACCCTTTTGGTGCTGCCCTCCTTCGGCTTCTTCGGCGCCGTACGCCAGTGGCTGATAGACCAGAAAACTGATCGCGACAAACAATATCTGCAGATTTCGAATCATCTAAACACCTTCGATATAAGAGAACGTTCAACCATTAATTTTCTTGTCATCAGGAACCGGATGACATTGAAAGGGCACCACCGGTGCTCACTTCCAACGCCCGGACGGCGTCGATATAGTCGTGTTGCACTTGGACGTATTCCTGCCTCACCGACAAAAGATTGTCCTGAGCGGACAGGACATCGGAAGCATCGACTTTTCCCGCTTGAAGAGCTTTCTGCATCAGTTGCAGCGTTTCCTCCGAACGCTCGAGAATCGACTCGTTCATCTGGCGCAATCTGCTTACGGCGGATTCGTACTGAGCTACAGCAGATACGACCTGGCGTTCAGTCGCCAAACGCAGCGCCTCGGCCTCAAGCTCGGAGATTTTCAACTGAGCCGAGGCCTTCCTTTTTTCACCGGAATAATCATGAAACACGGTCAGAGGCATCGACACACCCGCACCAAAAAGGTTGGAGCTTTCCTCCCGCTCGTAGAATCCGAACACTTTCAGGTTCGGAATCGTTAGACTCTTGGCCAGTTCCAGGCCGGACTCATTCGCAGCAATTCTGGCTGCTGCCGCCTTCAGATCCCCTCTCTGGCGCTGAGCCATCGCTACAAGCCGATTAGTTGGTGGCAGGTTGGCACGAGCTACATTGAGCTCCCCCGCGACCCCTACCGCATCGGAGGGGGACACCCCAAGAACTTCCGTCAGGTCAATTTTTGACTGCCTAAGCTTTTGCGCGCTTCGGCCTTTTGGCTTTTTGCTCTTGCCAAGCCAATGGCGGCGGTATTGAGCTCAATCCGGGTCTGTTTGCCCCGCTCAACGGACACCTCAACCAGCTCTTTGGTTCTCTGCATCAGCTCAACGGTGCGGGTTGCCGTTTCCAGCTCTTTCTGTGCAAGCAGTATCTTGAAGTAGGCGGCCCGCACTCGCGCTTTTGTGGCTATTTTCAGGTATTCAAGTTCCTGCTGTTGAGCGGTGAGATTGCTTAGAGCACGTGACTGACTGAGATCGCCTCTATTGCCCATCCAGACTTCCTGAGTAACCCGAACCTCGTAGTTCAGGGACTGATCCGCCTGATCTGGATTGTCACGTCCACTCAACTCAAGCTCTGGATTACTGGGCGCCCAACGGCTGGCGTGATCGAGACCAGCTTCCTGCATGGACACAGCAGCCCGCCTCAAAGCCAACACCGGGCTATTCTCAAATGCCATTACCATTGCCTCATTCAAGGAGACAGCCTGGCTGGCCTTGGCTTGCTGGTACTCCTTGAGTGAAACGCTCTCCCCGGCGGTGGCCGCCGCCGAAGGCATGACGTTCAAGACTCCGGGTACTATCAGCACCCACAACAACAGTCGTTTGTTCATTCAATATCATCCTGGCTATTTGACTGAGATACATGAATCAGCGTTTTCGCCGTAACTGCCAGGACGACACTACAGACAAACCTTTAAATCAGTCTGAATGCCGCTCCATCAGAGCTAAATTGCGACTGAACGGACATTACTTACTAGGGGACTGTTGGATTAAATACCGGGGCAGGTCAAACCGACGAAACAATGGCAGGGATAATGTCGAAAAAGGAGGAGAGGAGAAAGAGCCCCTGACGGCATCGACGTGGAGGTAAACAATAATGTACGACGGGCCTACTAAGGCCCGTCGTAGGGTCCAACTATGTGGAGCAATGTAATAACGAATTAAAAGCTAAATTGCGCAGCCAACTGAAGACGGGTGTTATCAGCTGACTCACCGTTTGCCAGTTCTTTGTTGGCGTAAGACAGCTCAACCCCTACAGTCACCGGATCCGCCACTTGGTAGAAGTTGCTGAAGTACGCGCTCTCTAGCGTTTGGAAAGAGTTTGGAAAGAGAGTCTCGTCCTGATCACCCTCTAAAAACCCATAGGCCACACTCGTGGTGAATTTTGGCGTCCACTTATGGCTCGCCGCAACGTTGAAGCCGTAAGCCTCGATAGTTTCGAGATCACCATCGGAAGTTATATATGCCTCACCGATGCCAGTCCGACTTGCAGTGCTGTCGTTGTTACTGTACGAGCTGTAAAGATAACGACCTACACCATCACCCAAAACAACTCCGGCCATGAGCGAGGTTTCTGAAGTGACGTTGAGTCGACCAGCCGCCATGACGCCATATCCAAACGTAGCGTCGTCACCTGTTGCACTGGCGTCGTCGGTCTTGAGAGAACGGGCCAAGCCAGCAACCTCAAATCCACCACCAGACCCTGCCCACTTGTAACGGGCGGTAAGGTCAGGAACGGTATCACGTGAACCTTCAAACCCACTGGTTTCAGGGTTTTCAGCTGACACCGAGAACTGTCCATCGCCCATTCCCATCGTGTAACGAATCTGTGCCTGACGAATAAAGCTCACACCTACCGGCCCATTAAAGTCCAGTATGGTCGGGTAAGCCGTAAAGTGCATAAAGTTACTCCACGTCTGACCCGCAAGCCAGCCGTTGAGCTCGCCATAGGCGTGACGAATACGAAGCCCCCGTGAATTGGAGAACAGTTCGTTGCCACCACCGCCGTAGAAGTCTGCCTCAACAACCGTAAGCGCCCATAAATCAGCACCTACATTCGTTTATCAAGATTGCCCACACTGATTTCCTCATCAACACCTGGAGGAATCCGCATGACACACGCCGAACGCAAGCGTCTCTGGCAGCAACATATCGAAGACTGGCAGGCGTCCGGTTTGTCCGGCATGGCCTACTGTCAGCAGCAGTCACTGACCTATTGTCGCTTTGTTTACTGGCGCAAAAAGCTGGCTGAGCCGGAGACCGTGATTGCGGAGCGCCCGGCTGGGCTCTCTGGCTTTGCCAAGGTGGCAGCGATGCCAGGCACGGCATTGTCAGATGGATTAACGGTGTCATTACCCGGAGGCGTCTCGATCACCGGGCTGCACGCCGGTAATGTGGAGATACTCGGTGCCGTGCTGAGGCAGCTGTAATGCGCCACCGATACCTTCGCCCCTCCTGGGATCTGCCGGAGATTTACCTGTATCGACAACCCATCGATTTTCGCAAGCAGGCCAACGGACTGGCGCTGATTGTCGAGCAGGAGTTAGGCCATAACCCGTTCTCCGGCGCGCTTTTCGCCTTCACCAACCGGCAGCGCAACAAGATCAAATGCCTGATGTGGGAAGACAACGGCTTCGTGCTCTACTACAAGTCTTTGGCTGAAGAAAAATTCAAATGGCCGGGCCCAGAGGATGAGCTGATGTCGCTGAACGGCGAGCAGATCAATTGGTTGCTGGACGGCTACGACATCACCCTGCTTCATGGCCATAAAACCCTGTATTATGAGAGTGTTGGATAGCGGTTTTTGTGGTGTTTTTTAGTGTGTCAGGGCGTTGTTTTTGCTATAATTTCAACATGAAAACAACGCCTGATAACACCTCCAAAACACCCGATTTCAGCGGTCTCTCCACCGCTGAAATGCTGGCTGTTAT
>NZ_PXNP01000077.1 GCF_003007675.1 Marinobacter fuscus
ATAACGCTGAGCACAGCGGCGACCTTGGAATGGTGCCGAAGGCACCATGGAAAGGGCGTCCGGCGGCCATCGGCCGCGTACTGCTGCGACTTGTTAAAAAGTCTAACCCCATTGCTCAAAAATATCCCCAGAGGCCAAGGCCTCCAGAAACGCCCGTTGCTCCTCAGTAACCAATTTGCGCGGGGTGTAACCGTGCTCATCAGGCTCTGCCAACAACCTTGCTTGAGTTTCTCGCGCAACAGCAGATAAAGCTTCCTTCTCGCCTGGCGTCATAGCGGAAAAATACTCGGATAGGTTCTCCTGGCATTTTACTGAGTAATCCAGATCAATCACGTCTTCTCCGGCGAAAAGGACAAGCCAGAGATACTCAAAGGAGAGTTCAGCTAGAGTTTTGATACGAATGTCTCCATGACTTTTTAACGCTTGCAGCATGCGCGCCCATGGAATGGAGCCGAAGGCGCAATGTAATGGGCGTCGCCGTGCCTGCGATGGTTAGATATCCTCCAAAATTTGGCTTCTAGCATTCTTATACTCATCCTCGGTGATCAGATTCTTAGAGCGCAGATCCTCGAGTTCTTGCAGCCGATCCTCGATACTGCTCGTCTCTGAGTTGAGTGAATCCAATCCCTCAATTTTTATCGTTCCGCCGTCTCGGAGTGAGGCCTTTTCATGCAGCCTAAACGCATCTCTTTCCAGAAGGTAATCCCCACGCTCAACCTTTACGACACCTACCCTCGTACCCACTGCTTCGAACTTTTCCAGTGCTGCCTCGTAAATGCGCTCATCCATTGATGGCCCTCGTATTATTAGGGTTCCCTCACCGGACACCTCTGGATAATAACCACGTACAACATCGCCTGAATTCGTTATCCCCTCAGCAGGGAAAACTCTGATCATTGATGTCCAATAGTCCAGTCCCCACTTTCTCGTTAGGCTATACCCACGTATAGGCCCATTGATATCTGCGATGGGAGACTCTTTACGGCCCTCGAGCATCGCATCGTAAGCGGCCTGGAAAACTGCTTCTTCGTCTGATGTGACGAAAATGAACTTATCATTCGACTGGAGCGGACTCTTGTGAGTTGAGCAGCCCGAAATGAGTATCACCAACAGAGCTATAAAGAGCCCTTTCATAATTTCTCCCAAAGTCTCGATGCAATTCGAATCTAACGCCGCAATCACCGGGAAACCGGGAGCGCAGCGACTGGTTTTTCCGAGTGAATTGCCTTGTTAGCGTAAATTGACATAATTGCTAATTAAAAAACTTTGAAATTGCAACTCCTAGGCATTCCTCAAAAGTTAGATTTCCTCTTTTTTCTTTATCAAGACAATAATTACCAATATCAAAATTTGGATTATTTGTGTCAACATCATTATAAGTGTCGTATACATCTTGTTCACGATCAGTCAAGGAGTTGTCTTGCGGGATGCTGGATTTTGAAACTGTGTTGCTAGCAGTTTCCTCCTGGGTTATTGCTTTATATGCAATTGGAGTAATAACTTTGAAAGCAATAACTATGACAATGAGAGTTACGGAAATTTTTACCAAGCTTTTTAAAAAACCGATTGCTGTGGTTTTAAATGAGTCAATTTTACTATTAATCAAATCTCCTGCATCTATCAGGCTAGATGCTCCACAAAGACCGAATATTTTATTTGTAAGAAATGCTAAGGATACGATGGCAAACAAATACACATAGATATAAGCAGATGGATTTAGTTTTTTAAATACTCCCAATTCAAGAATTGCTAACAGTAAAATAAGAAAACCTAAAAATGCAAACCGGAATTTGTTGAAAAATGACATCATCGAAAGCGTGCTTGAATGAGGGGTATTTAACGAAGTTGCTCTCCAAAGCAAAAGAAAGTTGAATATTGGGAATAAAACTAAGATTGTAAACAGGATAATAAATAATATGAGATTGCCTTTAAGAAAAAGCTCAAATATTCCTGTAAATATCGAATAAGAATCACTAAAAAAAATGAATTTCTTTGAACCTATTGAAGGTAAAAATACACCCAAAATAAAAATAGCGGCGGTTATCTTCAATAGGAGCCTAAATTTTTTATGATTGAGTTCATCAATAATCCATGGTGAGCTTGTGCTGGATACTTCACTAGACACCTCTTTATACTCGGCATTGATTATTTCTTTTTTCATTTAAAACACCTTTTCGATGACTTTTTATACGCTAACGCTTGCAGCATGCGCGCCTACGAAATGGAGCCGAAGGCGCAATGTAGTAGGCGTCGCCGTGCCTGCATTTGTTAGGCTTTTTTTGTGATGAAGAGGAACGCGAGACTATATTCACTCCTCAGATATTCGCTCCCACTGGTGCCGGTAGTATCCCTGATCACTCCTGCAACTTTCACACATCAGCGACTGGCTATCCTCACTTAACTGATAAGCTTCTAATAGATCCTCTCCCTCAAGCAAAGCGTCACATTCATTATGATGTCCACCGGGATCAGTCACGCCAGAGCAGTAGGCAGACAGATAAGGCTCCAAAATGGCCTTCTGTTTGGGCGAGAGTGAGTTGTACCCATTGTCTACAGCCAGTCGCGCCAGTCCTTCGGCGAAATCTACTTCCGCGGCTTCAAAAACACAGTTCTCCAATTGAGTTTCGAAGATTTTTTCTTCAATGCCCATAACACCTCCTATAAATTTGATTATCTATGAAAATTAGCCGAGCTCTCATTTAATGCCTAACGCGGAGCACAGCGGCGGCCCGTCAGGGACGTCCGGCGGCCATAGGCCGCGTACTGATGCGGCTTGTTAAATTTGGACAGTATGACCCAAAATCACTCCCACCCCACACTAGTCACAACATTTGACTCACAATGAAAAAGCCAACAGCGAAGTAGATAAAGATGAAGCTATAGTACAAGCGCGGGTTGTCTTGTCTCGTGTAGAAGTTCGAACGCAGGCCTCGAGAGCCAGCAATAACTTTCCCGCTGACCAATCCCCAAACTCCAACCCCGATCGAGATAATTCCAAGCAGCATCAGCAATGGCTTAGGCATCTACATAACTCCCGAATTGTCAGCCGAAATACATAAACTTATGCAATGCTGTGACATAGTACGCGTTCATGATCCACACTTTTTCCATTTAACGCGAAGCTAAGCGGCGCCCTGACAAGGGCGTCCGGTGGACGGCCGTCAGGCCGGGAACGTACTTAAGCGACTGGTTAGCTGGGGGTAACTTTGAAGACCATTCCCTGGCAACCAACATGACGGCCTGCTCCGCTGCCCTAGGAGTCTGCGCGGCAGAAGCTCGTTTCTGGCATAATAAACCGAAAATTTTTCGGCAA
>NZ_PXNP01000078.1 GCF_003007675.1 Marinobacter fuscus
ATGAAAGCGGCTGCATCTATTTCTTTGTTGGTCGGTTTATTGCTGGCAATGTTCAATATGTATGTGGCTTGGCAGCACAACCCGCAATGTGAGTTTCACTGTGATGGCACTATCAATTGGCTAAACTGGTTTGGAGTAGGAGCATCGTGGCTCATCGTAAGCAGCCTAGTAATTTTTAGCTTGACGATGGCTGGTCGAGCAGTTTGGTTTAAAGTATTCAAGCTACGCAGTGACACATAACAAGTGGCTGTTGTCGGACGCACCTGCGCTGGCGCTCCGGTGCGCCGCAAAGCCAGGGCGTTAATTGGTAGAGACATGGAACCAGTCATCCAGGAAGAAACAACGGGTTGTGGTATTGCAGCAAGCGCTGCTCTCGCGGGTGTCAGCTATGCTGAGGCCAAGCGGAAGGCCAACGCTCTGGGTGTTTATGCCGCAGATACAGCGCTATGGTCAGAAACTGAGCACGTCCGAAAGCTTCTGCGGGAATTCGGTATCTCGGTGTCGCCCAAAGAAGTTCCCTTCGAGTCTTGGGAGCGCCTCCCAGACAAGGCTCTCATGGCTATCAAATGGCGCACGGAACGGAGTAAGCCATTCTGGCATTGGGTGGTGTTTGTCCGAGAGGGCGGCGAGGCAAAGGTGCTGGATTCCAAAAAGGCTTTGAAATCAAACGTCCGCCGGGATTTCGGGCGCATTAAGCCCAAGTGGTACATTGAGGTATCCAATTAACAAGGCGCAGCAGTATGCGGCCGATGGCCGCCGGACGCCCTTTCCATGGCTCCTTCGTCGCCATTCCAAGGTCGCCGCTGTGCTCAGCGTTAGCTGGTAGTGCTTTGGTCTTTTGGGGGTGGCCGGGTGCCAATGGCCTTGGCCGAAAACGGGTGGCAAATCTGGTAGCGCGGTGGTGTTGCCAAGGCCCGCAAATTTGGCGTGTTGCTGGCAGCTCAATCGGTCAGCGGTGTTGGTAGTAACGTGAGTGTTCCGGTCGTGGGGTTGTCCGCCGGTAAATGGTTCCTTACTTACCTGCCACTCTGACGCTCAGGTTCATTCGCCGCATCACTGGCGGTGGTTTTTATCACAGTGCATCAGTGGACTTTGGTGCAAGGGCAGCGGTGCAGGCTGCGATGTTGGTTGCCAAGGATCGAGCTTCATTGATGCCCCCAGCTAACAAATAAGGATAGGTCGCGCACCGCCGCGACCTGATCCGGTGTTGGACGAGCCCGGTGCTTCATTATTAAGGAAATAGCGGCGGAGAACTCAGAGGTGCTTTGGCCCTGGCTTTGGGCGGCCTCTTTTGTCAGGCCAGAGTTACCCGGGGCCGCCGGTGAAGCTGGCAGCCGGTGTGCCCTGGTCGTGGTGTCATAAGGTGCGTTGGCTCCTCCCGCTTGAGTACGTGTCGGATGGTCGGTAATTTATGCTGGCCATCGTCGCCGAATGACTGGCCACCGGCAGGGTTGGCGCCAGACCGTGAGGCTCATGGGCTGGCCACAACAGGGGCAAGCGCGTTGCTTGCGGGGTTGGCTTACGGTTGCCATCGACGGTAGCGTCACGCGGAGAAGCAACTGCAACCGGTGTAGCGTCTTGCGTGCCCCGCTGTGCAGAAAACCGTATTCCCGCACCCGTCGCAGCCCCTTTGGCAAGACGTGCTGCAAGACTCGCCAGAGGAATCGATCCGCCGGTTCCGTCAGGGTCTGCCAACACTGGGTCTGGCTGTCCCGGTAGCGGAAGGTCACCTGTTCGCTATCGTAGGCCACGATATTCGGCTCCCGCAGCACCCCGCGATAGAGGTAACGGGCCAGATAAGTCAGCGCGTGATCTCCGCGCCCGACCTGCTCACACTGGGCGATCCAGTCCCGGGGAATGGCGTCCGGCAAGGCAAAGCCCTGCTTGCGCATTCGGTCGAGGAACTTGGCGCGGAACACCCGGGCCAGAGCCCGGCCATTGAACAGGTACTTTCCGGCCCGGCGTTGCCAGCGAGATCCGGTCAGCCCGCCGCCGGGGATCACGATGTGGACATGGGGGTGGAAGGCCAAGCGCCGGGAGTGGGTGTGCAACACCCCCACCAGCCCGAGTTGGTTGCCCAGGCGTTGATCGTTGCGGGCAAACTGGTTCAGGGTCTCCCGGGCAACCTGGAACAGGGTGTGACAGGTCCACCGAAGATGATGCCAGGCAAAGCCCCGCAACTGGACTGGCAGGGTGAAGGTCACCAGGAAATAGTCCACCGGCAGCAATTTCTGTCGTTGCCGCTCCAGCCACTGGCGGTTGGTGCCGTGCTGACAGGCCGGGCAACTGCGATGGCCGCAGGACGGATAGGCCTGTTGTCGCTGCTGACAGGG
>NZ_PXNP01000079.1 GCF_003007675.1 Marinobacter fuscus
ATGAAAGCGGCTGCATCTATTTCTTTGTTGGTCGGTTTATTGCTGGCAATGTTCAATATGTATGTGGCTTGGCAGCACAACCCGCAATGTGAGTTTCACTGTGATGGCACTATCAATTGGCTAAACTGGTTTGGAGTAGGAGCATCGTGGCTCATCGTAAGCAGCCTAGTAATTTTTAGCTTGACGATGGCTGGTCGAGCAGTTTGGTTTAAAGTATTCAAGCTACGCAGTGACACATAACAAGTGGCTGTTGTCGGACGCACCTGCGCTGGCGCTCCGGTGCGCCGCAAAGCCAGGGCGTTATGTTCAATGTGGCCATCGTGGTGAGATTGATTGGAAGCAAGATGGAGGAGGACTTTCGTGAGGAGCTTGTGTATTCCAATGCAGCTCTTCAGAATCCTGATTCCCGTCTACACCAAGTACTGGAAAGCCATGGCTACAGCACTTCTCGTGCTTATGTGCTCCATTGGACTCCGGAACAGCTTGAAGACATCTATGTTGTCTTGATTGATGCGTCTGTGTTGGTAAGCGTTGAAATCGATAAATTCGAGGGAGCTTGTTTGCCAGAAGTCGACGAAATGGAATTAAAGGATTACGTCCGAGGGTTAAGCAGAATGAATCAGGTGCGTCTTGCTGTTGCGCAGGATCTGGCCTCGGCGAAAACATAACCAGGCCAGGCACGGCGACGCCTTTTTCGTTGCGGCTTTGCCTCCACTACAAAGGCGCGCATGCTGGCAGCGTTATAAAGCCCGGCTGGGGTGCAGAAAAACTCCCAGTTAACCGAATCCTACAGCGATGATCTGTACGAATAAACAGTATTTTTCAGGTTTGGGATTCGGTTCGAAGAACCAGACAAGGATGATCGTTGTTGAATGCGTTTTCAGCTACCCTCGGGGTATGTCCCAAGCGGATAACGCGCGGGTTGATCCGCTTGGGACATACCCCGAGGGAGAGCTATTCCTCAGCGATCGCGTTACCTTTTGGCTGGTTGCCAGTCTCGTCGCCAGAGCCCGTCGCAAACGGTTGGATTATGAAGTTTGAAGAACGTCTCGAAGCAGGCATGGCCGTCGAGGGTGTGCTTTATCAGAGCTCTTTCAGGACTTGGCTCTATAACAACACATTCATCCGACCCTCGCTTCGCTCGGGCAGATGAACGTACATCGTTA
>NZ_PXNP01000080.1 GCF_003007675.1 Marinobacter fuscus
CTAACGCTAGCGGCAGGGGCGCGACGTGAGGAGCGTCCCTTGACCGCATTTGTTATGGGCAAAAGCAAATCATCTCGCGCCTTGTTTAATTGTCAGACACGGCACTATGCCCATGACCAAAAGGTACTTCAGTATACCTTCTTGGGCTTTATAGCCTTTGGTACTGCTGTTACTGTTTGAATTCACATTCACTGATAACACGTCGGCAGTTTTCATTGTCTTCTTTTTTCAGGAACTGTGTGATACCTGATGCAATCATTGATGAGCAGCTTAATTGTGGCTCCAAGCATTACGGTTTTTCGCACTCTGTCCTTAATCTATAGAAAAGATCCTCCAAGCGCTTAGCCTCTGAAATTGAATGGACTTCAGCCCAACCAGAATTCATCGGATCTTTCAGGTCTTTCCCAGTTCGTTTACAATGTATCATAGGAGTCATATGGTACACTCTACATTGACTTTGGCCGTCGCATTTAAAGTTAATCCCCGGGGTTCTTGCATCGACGCTTACAATGATATTGGAAACATCGTAAGTGTCGTAGTTCACATACCCAGGCCCTCTACAATTATTACGTGCAGCCCGATAGTGATCAATCTTAAACTGACATCCGCTGAAGGAGTATGTAGTTCCATAAGTTTCTCTAACTTGGCTTCTTTCCAATATCTTAACGATTTCCGTTTTTATCTCTTCCAGTTTTTTTTCGGAGCTGTAGCTGTCATTGCAGCCTGCCACAAGTAAAAAAATAAAAGATAATACAAATATTTTTTTCATATTGATCTCCATAACGCCTGCAGCATGTGCGGCAAAAAGTGGAGTGAGGAACGAACGGAGCTTTTTGGCGTCCCATGCCTGCACTGGTTAACACTGGATTGCCACTAAACTTCATAATTGTAACTACCCAGATATTCCAAAGAGCAACGGTCTGGGCGGGAAAGAATATTTGGTTCGTATACTGTGACAGCCACATTTGCTTGTATATTTGCCGAAACATTGTTCAACCATTGCTCTTCATAAGAAGAGCCTTCAAGCAGCTTAATAATTTCGCACTCTTCACTTTCAAACGTCGCTTCGATGCAACCGGGTTCAAATGACGAAAGACCAACTTCTTTCATAAATGGAGAGTTAATTTTATCTCCGTCTTCGGTGTATTCCGGTTGAATATATTGATCCAACTCTTCCTCCGAGTTGAACCTACCCTTGGAGATAAATAGATGTAACGTAGGCATGATGCTCCTTTATGGTGTTAACGCTGAGGTAACCGGCGCCGGAGCGCAGCGGAGGGAACCAAAAGCGGTACGCTTTTGGCGTCCGATTGACCGGCTGGTTAGTGGCCGGTCACCACCAGGGTCTACCTTGGCAGCCAACGCTGCATGCACTCTCCCGAACAGCTTGCACCAACCTAACGGATGGCGAAAGGAACCAGAGCGCAAACTACACCAGCCCGATTACCGTTTGAACTGGACGGCTCCGCGACTTGGGCACGCCGCGAATAACCATTCTGCCGATGATGTTGGCAACCAACCCCGACAGCCACTTTTCCGGCCTTGGCCATCATCACCATGAGCGGCTTTGCAGCCAAACCCAGTGCCAAGGCCTTTGCACTGAGCCCGCCAAAAATGGAGACGGCCCAGGCCATTAACGCCCCGCTAAACGGCGAGCGTTAGCGAGTCCGGTGGAGGCCACGTCTTTTGTGGCCGGAACGAATTTGAGCGGTTTGTTATAACTCATTACGCACCATAGCCTCGGCCAATTTATTTGAGCCAACCGCCTTTAACTGCTCTATGACCTTCTCCCTATCCTCGGATGGTCGATTTTGGCTGAGCTTATACTTGCACTGTATTTCGGTGATTGTAACTTCAACACCAACGATAGCGCCTAGCATTGTAGGTTTATATTGGGGCTGCCATGGAGTCTTAAATGCTGCTTCGTATTTTATAGTAAGAGCATTCACTATTTCTTGAAGCTCCTCAGAGTTCTTTAATACCAAGCATTGACCATAAATATGAACTGCCTGATAGTTCCATGTGGGCACGCCTGGCGCACTATACCAAGAAGGTGATATGTAATCGTGAGCACCCTCTATAGTAATTAGTACTTCCTGACCCTCCAGCTCGGCATGTTGAGGATTTTGCAGAGCCATGTGACCGAGTATCTTTGACTTATCTTTAGAAATCAAGAATGGCAGGTGTGTAGAGAAAATTTTGCCATTCACATTTGAAATTAACTGACCAAAGGCATTTTCCTCTAAAAAAGAAAATATTTCATCTTGGTCTATGATTTCAAAATGCTTGGGGATGTACACAATCTCTCCTTGAGTTATAACGCTGAGGTAACCGGCGCCGGAGCGCCAGCGGAGGGAACCAAAAGCGGTACGCTTTTGGCGTCCGGTTGACCGCCTGGTTAATGGCCGTTCACCACCATGGTTAAGCCTGGAAACCCAGACCGCATGCCCTCTCCCGGACAACTTGCACCAACTCGACGGATGACGAAAAGAACCAGACCGCAAAAGCCGCCAACCTGATTACCGTTTGAGACGGACGACCCCACAACTGGGGCACGCCATGAATACCAACACCGCTG
>NZ_PXNP01000081.1 GCF_003007675.1 Marinobacter fuscus
GGCGTTATGGAGATCAATATGAAAAAAATATTTGTATTATCTTTTATTTTTTTACTTGTGGCAGGCTGCAATGACAGCTACAGCTCCGAAAAAAAACTGGAAGAGATAAAAACGGAAATCGTTAAGATATTGGAAAGAAGCCAAGTTAGAGAAACTTATGGAACTACATACTCCTTCAGCGGATGTCAGTTTAAGATTGATCACTATCGGGCTGCACGTAATAATTGTAGAGGGCCTGGGTATGTGAACTACGACACTTACGATGTTTCCAATATCATTGTAAGCGTCGATGCAAGAACCCCGGGGATTAACTTTAAATGCGACGGCCAAAGTCAATGTAGAGTGTACCATATGACTCCTATGATACATTGTAAACGAACTGGGAAAGACCTGAAAGATCCGATGAATTCTGGTTGGGCTGAAGTCCATTCAATTTCAGAGGCTAAGCGCTTGGAGGATCTTTTCTATAGATTAAGGACAGAGTGCGAAAAACCGTAATGCTTGGAGCCACAATTAAGCTGCTCATCAATGATTGCATCAGGTATCACACAGTTCCTGAAAAAAGAAGACAATGAAAACTGCCGACGTGTTATCAGTGAATGTGAATTCAAACAGTAACAGCAGTACCAAAGGCTATAAAGCCCAAGAAGGTATACTGAAGTACCTTTTGGTCATGGGCATAGTGCCGTGTCTGACAATTAAACAAGGCGCGAGATGATTTGCTTTTGCCCATAACAAATGCGGTCAAGGGACGCTCCTCACGTCGCGCCCCTGCCGCTAGCGTTAGCTGCTCTAGCAGGGGAGTCTACGTTGAATCTGAACCAGAATAAAAGGAATCGAAATGTATAAGTTAGTTGCTAGCTCAATAATTTTACTGATGTTAAGTTTAAGTGGAACAGGACATGCGTCAATGTCGTATGAGTGTTGGGCGTATGTTAACGGGAGTCCAAGTAAAATGATTCATGTCTCTGCTGACAAAGTATCGAACGCGAAGAAGTTGGCCAAGAAGAGAATGGATAAATCGAAGATAAAATATGACTATATTGAATGTAAGTAAGTAGGTTTTATGAATGTGGTAAAACTCATAAAGCCGCAGAATAAGGGAAAAACAGTGAAAAAAAAGATAGCGGGTTCAAATATCATCTTCATTTGTGTTCTAGCATTAACTTTTGTAGGATGTTCGGATAATGAAAACGACGAAAATCGCAACAGTGGCAATTCTCAATCAAACGTAACTTCAGACGGTCCGACAAGACAGGAGACGTATGACTTCTTGGTAGGTAAGATGGATGGTTCATGGAGTCTATCTAGACCTAATGATTCATGGAAGTATCTCCATTACTTTTCAGGCTCTAAAGGACCTTGCACAATAACGTATATGAGAGTCAACACGCGAGAGAAACCGCGTGTAGAAGAACATACCAAAATAACCATTCCGTTAAAATCAGTCAATCCAGAATCAGTGAAAGTGGAAGGTGGGAACAATAGCGTTTCGTATGTAAGTATTGCCACCACCAATGGGTATAATGATATATTATGCGAAGGTGATTTTTGTGACGCTCCGAAGATTAGCAAGGTTACTATAAATGTGCTGACAAAAGACGCGGATAAGGTCGCCAAGGCAATGACTCATTTAGTAAAGCTTTGTGGGGGTAAAGCAGAGCTGTTCTGAAACGTGGCAGCCATAGTGGTCGTTGTCAGAGAGTGGCAGTGTCAAAATCCTGCCACTAACTAGCCGGTCAACCGGACGCCAAAAGCGTACCGCTTTTGGTTCCCTCCGCTATCGCTCCGGCGCCGGTTACCTCAGCGTTGAAGCTGTAGAAAAACCCCGAAATCCCCCTCGGTTTTGGTAGCATCAGGTAAACGGACAAGGAGTGGTCAGATGCCCCGCTTCAAGCATTACAATTACGACCAGGACGCCATGGTCGTCATCAACTACCAGGAGCAGTTGCAGCCCGGCACCTTTGAACATGCGGTGCACTATCTAATCGAGCACAAGCTGGACCTGTCAGTTTTCCATCCCAAATACCGCAACGAAGACACTGGCCGGTTAGCCTACGATCCGGCCATCCTGCTCAAGATCATCCTGTTTGCCTACTCCAAGGGCATCACCTCCAGCCGCGAAATGCAGTGGTGTTGCGAGACCAACATCATCTTCAAGGCCCTGTCCTGCGATACGGTTCCGCATTTCACCACCTTGGCCAAGTTCGTCAGCAGCCACTCGAATGAGATCGAAGAGCTGTTCGAGCAAGTGCTGCTGGTCTGCCATGACCAGGGCCTGCTGGGCAACGAACTCTTCGCCATTGACGGGTGCAAGATGTCGTCGAATGCGGCCAAAGAATGGTCCGGCACCTTTAAGGAGCTGGAAGAGAAACGCACCAAGCTGCGACGCCTGGTTCGCCATCATCTCAAGGCCCATTATGAGCGGGACGAGGCAGAAACCGAGGCCGAACTGGACCGGGATATCCGACGAGCGAAAACCATCCTGTCCCTGGATGAGGCCGCGAAGAAAGTCGACCGCTTCCTAAAGACGAACCGCCCAAGGATGGGCCGGGGGAAACGGAACAAGGAAGTGAAGAGCAACATCACCGATAACGAAAGCGCCAAGATGACCACCAGCAAGGGCACGATCCAGGGCTATAACGGCGTGGCCACGGTGGATAAAAAGCACCAGATCATCATCGACGCCCAGGCCTTTGGCGAAGGCCAGGAACACCACACTCTGCAACCGGTATTGGAGAGTGTGGAAGCCCGCTTCAAGAAGCTGGGCATCGCCGACAACATTTATCAGCAAGGTACCATCGTTACCGCTGATACCGGCTTCGCCAACGAAGCCAACATGAAGTACCTGCACGAACGGCAGATCAACGGCTACGTGCCGGACAACAAATTCCGCAGTCGCGACCCGAAGTTCCAGAACCAGAAAGACAAGTACGGCAAGCGTCATCAGAACCAACCGGTCACTGGCCGGAAAAACACCATTCCGGCCAGTGAATTCCAGTTCGATCCGGTCAAACTGACGTGCATCTGCCCGGCGGGCAACGCCATCAGCTACCAGGGCACACGCGAAGCTGAGAATGGCAAAATCCGCGTGCACTTCGAAGGCCGTTTGCTGCAATGCCGGCACTGCCCGAAGAAACACCAGTGCATGCAGAATCCCACTTCTGCTAATCACCGCAAGGGCTCGGGAAGGCAGGTGTCTTTCACTATCGAGAACAAGCGCCTGCCCAACTACACCGACTGGATGAAGCACCGAGTGGACAGCCCGCAGGGCAAGGAAATCTACAGTCACCGCATGTCGGTAGTGGAACCGGTGTTCGGCAACATTGGCACGAACAAAGGCCTGAACCGTTTCAGTTTGCGTGGCAAAAAGAAAGTGCAGGGTCAGTGGCAGCTATACTGCCTGGTACACAATATTGAGAAACTGGCGAATTACGGGCAGTTGGCGGCATGAAACAGGGATCAGAGTGCGGGAAATATGGTCCCTGGATGCAAGTAATACCGGCACTGGAAGCGGCAAAGACCCGAAACGACTCGCTGAACATCGAAAGTGGGATCATCAATCAGTTGATAGTCGCGGCAAACAATTTTAAGAACCAGGCGCTGGGAACGACTCGAAATCGGGTTTTTCTACAGCCTCGTTAGACATCAGGAAAAATGAATAGATCAAACGAAGATAAATACTGTGAACTAACTAAGAAATTTCGTGAGTTATTTGATCAGGAGTTGAGTGATGATGAACTCAATAACAAAACTGGTGGAATAATTGGCGATGAAGCTTTACAGCTAGGTGTATATATCTGGCTTCATAACCAAAGTGCCATTGAGTATTACGTCAGTTGGCTACCTCACTATCGTGGGGATAGCCATGGGATCATATATAAAAATGGCAAGCATGAGCTTTTAGCCACGTTACCGCAGATAGGGAAGGTAACTAAAGCAGAGCTTGAGTTACGAGCCGAGTTAGAAAGAAAGGGGCTAATTTGAAAAAATGCCTAACAAGGCAAATCAACTCGGACGTCAAAAAGCGCCGCTCGTTCCTCGCTCTGCTTTTTGCCGCCGGTGATTTGCAACGTTTAATGGCCAGGCACTTGTAGGTTTTTGGCTGGTGCCGTGCAAAGGCCTTGGCATCGGGATTGGTTGCAGTGCCCGCTCACTTTGGTGATGGCCAAGGCCGGAAAGTTCGCCGTCTGGTTTGGTTGCCAAAGTGGTCAGCGGTGTTGGTATTCATGGCGTGCCCCAGTCATGGGGCCGTCCGTCTCAAACGGTTATCGGGCTGGCAGGTTTTGCGTTCTGGTTCCTTTCGCCATCCGTCGAATTGGTGCAATCTGTCCGGGAGAGGGTATGCGGCACTTGGTTTTGACTCAACCACGGTGGTGAACGGCCATTAACAAGGCGGTCAACCGGACGCCAAAAGCGTACCGCTTTCGGTTCCCTCCGCTGGCGCTCCGGCGCCGGTTACCTCAGCGTTAAGTTTAGGGAGAAGCCGTGAACAGCATTATTGAATTCATGCTTGAAAGCGCTGTCGTAAACTCGATCCCGATATTTTTTGCCGCTGGAATTATCGCGCTCATTGGAGGGCCGTTACTCAAGAAGGCTGGTATTGGAACGTACTTCCGTGGCTTGATCTATTCTGTCATTGGTGTGAGTGCCGGAGTATGGAGTTATACCGTATTCGACATACCGGGTCGCGGTATTGAATTGCTTGAGTTTGCTACTCTTACTGTTGGTATGCTTCTCTATAGCTTGGTAATCATCATGCCCATTGTTGCGATTAAGAACCGCGCAAAAACTTAACAAATCGCAGCAGTACGCGGCTGATGGCCGCCGGACGCCCCTGTCGGGCCGCCGCTGTGCTTCGCGTTA
>NZ_PXNP01000082.1 GCF_003007675.1 Marinobacter fuscus
GCATGACACACGCCGAACGCAAGCGTCTCTGGCAGCAACATATCGAAGACTGGCAGGCGTCCGGTTTGTCCGGCATGGCCTACTGTCAGCAGCAGTCACTGACCTATTGTCGCTTTGTTTACTGGCGCAAAAAGCTGGCTGAGCCGGAGACCGTGATTGCGGAGCGCCCGGCTGGGCTCTCTGGCTTTGCCAAGGTGGCAGCGATGCCAGGCACGGCATTGTCAGATGGATTAACGGTGTCATTACCCGGAGGCGTCTCGATCACCGGGCTGCACGCCGGTAATGTGGAGATACTCGGTGCCGTGCTGAGGCAGCTGTAATGCGCCACCGATACCTTCGCCCCTCCTGGGATCTGCCGGAGATTTACCTGTATCGACAACCCATCGATTTTCGCAAGCAGGCCAACGGACTGGCGCTGATTGTCGAGCAGGAGTTAGGCCATAACCCGTTCTCCGGCGCGCTTTTCGCCTTCACCAACCGGCAGCGCAACAAGATCAAATGCCTGATGTGGGAAGACAACGGCTTCGTGCTCTACTACAAGTCTTTGGCTGAAGAAAAATTCAAATGGCCGGGCCCAGAGGATGAGCTGATGTCGCTGAACGGCGAGCAGATCAATTGGTTGCTGGACGGCTACGACATCACCCTGCTTCATGGCCATAAAACCCTGTATTATGAGAGTGTTGGATAGCGGTTTTTGTGGTGTTTTTTAGTGTGTCAGGGCGTTGTTTTTGCTATAATTTCAACATGAAAACAACGCCTGATAACACCTCCAAAACACCCGATTTCAGCGGTCTCTCCACCGCTGAAATGCTGGCTGTTATCAGCGATATGCAAGAACAGCTGGCCGCAAAAGAAGTCGAGCTTCAGCAGCGCGACCAAGCGGCCAAAGCACGTGAAAGCTACATCGCCATTCTCGAAGAGTTGCTGCGCTACAAAAAGATCCAGCAATTCGCAGCCAGCAGCGAAAAGCAGCCCAGCCAGATCACTCTATTCGACGAAGCCGAACTGGAAGTCGGGATTGACGAGCTACGCGATGAGTTGCCTGAGGATGTTGAAGAGGCCGAGGCACCGCCGCGTTCCCGCAAACGCCGTCAACGTGGCTTCTCCGATAAGCTGCTGCGCGAGCGTATTGAATTAACGCTCAGCGATGAAGAGAAAGCCGGAGCCAACAAGACCTTCTTCACCAAGGTGAAAGAAGAGCTGGAGTACATTCCCGCACAGTTGAAGGTGCTGGAATACTGGCAGGAAAAAGCCGTCTTCGAACAGGGTGGCCAGGAGCATATTGTGGCTGCACCGCGCTCAGCCCACCCACTGGGCAAATGCATTGCCACACCGTCACTGCTGGCCTACCTCATTACCTCCAAATACGCCGACGGCTTGCCGCTGTATCGGCAGGAACAGATGCTCAAACGCCTGGGTCACGAAGTCAGCCGAACCAGCATGGCGCACTGGATCATCCGTCTGAACGACGTGTTCAAACCGCTGATGACCCTGATTCGGGAAACCCAGAATGGCAGTGATTACCTGCAAGCTGATGAAACGCGGATCCAGGTGCTCAAAGAAGACGGCAAGAAAGCCCAGTCGGATAAATGGATGTGGGTGACCCGGGGCGGCCCGCCCGGAAAGCCCTCGGTTCTGTTCGAGTACGATCCCTCTCGCGGTGGCCAGGTACCGGTGCGCCTGCTGGATGACTTCCAGGGCATCCTGCAAGCCGATGGCTATTCCGGCTATGGACAGGTATGCCGCGAGAACAAACTGACCCGCATCGGTTGTTGGGATCATGCCCGGCGCAAGTTCGTGGACGCGTCCCGGGCAGCGCCAGCCAAGGGCAAAAAAGGCCCGCCCTCAAAAGCCGACGTGGCCCTGAGCCACATCCGGAAACTGTACGCTGTCGAGAAAGCCGCGAACGAACTGAGTGACGCCGAGCGCTATCGGGTGCGTCAGGAAAAAAGCCTGCCGTTGCTGAACGCCTTCAAGGCCTGGCTGGAGAAAAACGCCAGCAAAGTGCTGAAAGGCTCGCTCACCCGCAAGGCGATGGACTATACCCTGAGTCAGTGGGATACCCTGGTGGGCTACTGCGAACGCGGCGATTTACAGATCAGCAACGTGCTGGCCGAAAACGCCATCCGGCCCTTCGCCGTTGGCCGTATGGCCTGGCTGTTCGCCGATACCACCCAAGGCGCGAATGCCAGTGCCACCTGTTACTCGCTGATCGAAACGGCCAAGGCGAACAA
>NZ_PXNP01000083.1 GCF_003007675.1 Marinobacter fuscus
ATAACAGCCAGCATTTCAGCGGTGGAGAGACCGCTGAAATCGGGTGTTTTGGAGGTGTTATCAGGCGTTGTTTTCATGTTGAAATTATAGCAAAAACAACGCCCTGACACACTAAAAAACACCACAAAAACCGCTATCCAACACTCTCATAATACAGGGTTTTATGGCCATGAAGCAGGGTGATGTCGTAGCCGTCCAGCAACCAATTGATCTGCTCGCCGTTCAGCGACATCAGCTCATCCTCTGGGCCCGGCCATTTGAATTTTTCTTCAGCCAAAGACTTGTAGTAGAGCACGAAGCCGTTGTCTTCCCACATCAGGCATTTGATCTTGTTGCGCTGCCGGTTGGTGAAGGCGAAAAGCGCGCCGGAGAACGGGTTATGGCCTAACTCCTGCTCGACAATCAGCGCCAGTCCGTTGGCCTGCTTGCGAAAATCGATGGGTTGTCGATACAGGTAAATCTCCGGCAGATCCCAGGAGGGGCGAAGGTATCGGTGGCGCATTACAGCTGCCTCAGCACGGCACCGAGTATCTCCACATTACCGGCGTGCAGCCCGGTGATCGAGACGCCTCCGGGTAATGACACCGTTAATCCATCTGACAATGCCGTGCCTGGCATCGCTGCCACCTTGGCAAAGCCAGAGAGCCCAGCCGGGCGCTCCGCAATCACGGTCTCCGGCTCAGCCAGCTTTTTGCGCCAGTAAACAAAGCGACAATAGGTCAGTGACTGCTGCTGACAGTAGGCCATGCCGGACAAACCGGACGCCTGCCAGTCTTCGATATGTTGCTGCCAGAGACGCTTGCGTTCGGCGTGTGTCATGCTGATTCCTCCTGATGTTGATGAGGAAATCAGTGTGGGCAATCTTGATAACCGAATGTAGGTGCTGATTAATGGGCGCTTACGGTGCTGATTTATGGGCGCTTACAGTAAAGTTCAGCAAAAAGGCTGAAAAAGCGTATAACAAGCTGCCAAATGAAGTTCGTCGCAGAATCGATGTAAAACTTGATTACTTGAGCCTTACTCCGAGAGGAAGCGATACTAAAAAGCTGCAAGGTTATTCAAGTGCTTATCGCACTAGGGTGGGCACTTATCGCATCGTATTTGAGATCGAAGATGATGAGCTAATAGTTTGGATTCTGGACGTGGGACACCGGGGGCGAATATACAGCTAAAGCATAACAAACAAAGCCCAATGACAGGTGAAGTCACTGATTCAGGTATTAATTTTGAGGTCTTTTTTCGCAAAATACATATAACTCTCAAAAGTCTTACCTGCAGAATCAAACCTCTCAACGTGAACGATACTCACACCATTTTCTCTCAAAATATTAATAACTTTTGATTTTGGAAACGCATGTAACTCCATCACCCCAGATGAGCCATGCTTTAATTTCCTGAACAAATTCAAAACTCCATTTCCCAAAAAAACGTAAGCCCACCCCCGCCAAGACTTTAAATTTAATTTGGATGGAGTCTGAAAGGCAACCACACCATTTTCTGACAAAACTCTACAGAACTCTTTTATGAATCTCTCTTGGAAATTAACTTTCATATGCTGAAGCACAATATTACTATAGATAAAATCTATGCTATTTGAATCTATAAATCCTAAATTATCTTCGCTATTTTTTCTAAACTCAACATTTCCAATATCAGAATTTGCACGCCTTGCCTCTTCCAACATTGAACCAGATATATCAAGCGCCAACACTTTATGAAACCTTTTTGCTAGAGCTCTGGAAAGCCTGCCAACGCCGCAGCCAAAGTCCAACGCCAAATTATTAGACGGCATCATTTCCAGCGAGTTTAATTTTTTGAAAATATTTTCAATCTCAACATATCCTGTTTGAAAAAACTCATCTTTCTTCCACTTCCCACCTTTCATTTTCGGATCTGTTAATACAGCCCAGTAAGGATCCTTGGAGCCTAACTTTTCCCATTGTTTTTCATGCTTCGACTTCATAGTTCATCTCAAAATAAAAAATAAATATAATAAAAATATCCGAAAAATCTGCAAAATAGACCAGAAAAGCGAAAAACATCAAAGTAAAACAAAAATACAATAGCGCACCCCGCCAAGCAATTATCACCATGCGGCAACACGATTTCTTTAATGCGATATCTATTACTCACGTGCATACAAAAATAAACTATTGACTATTCGATTAATCTTAAAACTCCAAGACTATAAAATCGGCGACCGCACGACTATACGAGTACATCCAAATTACTCCATGGAGTCAGCTGCCCCAACTCTGCCACCGAACGCTCCAGAATCTGCTTCACACCCGACATCCCTTCAGCAATCGCGGCTTCAATCTCGGCCATGGTGATCACCCGCTCCGTTTTACCGGCAGCCCAGTTCACCACCAGGCCGAGGCTGGCATAACGCATACCCAGCTCAGCCGCCAGAACGGCTTCGGGCATGCCGGTCATGCCGACAATGTCGCAGCCATCACGCTCCATGCGGGCAATTTCGGCCGCTGTTTCCAACCGGGGCCCCTGGGTTGCGCCGTACACACCGAAATCCGAAAAAGGCACTCCGGCATTGCGAGCCCCGGAGATCAGCACGTCACGGGCAGATGAGTCGTAGGGCCAGGTGAAATCAATGTGGGTGACCTCCTCAAGTTCATCCTCGAAGAAGGTACTGGCACGGCCCCAGGTGTAGTCAATCAGCTGATCCGGAATCACAATATGGGCAGGCCCCATATCAGCGTGAATGCCCCCAACAGCGTTCACGCCCACCACCACCCGAACCCCGGCATCGTACAATGCCTGCAGGTTCGCCCGATAATTCACCTGGTGCGGAGGTATCCGGTGGGGGTTTCCATGGCGGGCAATGAACACCACCGGCTGGCTGCCCAGCCGCCCCTCGACAAGGCTGGACGAGGGCTCTCCCCAACGGGTGGTCACAGACCGCTCACCGGTAATCTCCAAAGTACCGAGACTGGCCAGGCCGGTACCCCCAATAATGCCAACTGGCGCTGCAGGCACTGACATAGTCATTCTCCCTCGCCAGCGGATTCGCCTTCATCACCGGCCCGGGTGTCACGACCCGGCCGCACGGGCACCTTGCGGCCTTTGCTGTCGGCAGCCGGCACCAAGGATTGCTCCGGCGCCTCTTCCACCGCTTCGCTGCTGCTGACACGAACTCCATCCGGCAGGTGCACCGTGTGGGTCGGGAAGGCCACTTCCGCACCGTGGCTTTCGATGATATCACTGATTTTCAACAATACATCTTCCTTGATGCCGTGGTACTTCACCCACTGAGTGGTTTTGGTGAAGGTGTACACCATGATGTCCAGAGTAGATGCATTGAATTTCAGGAAGTTAACGATCAGCGTCTGGTCGGTATCGATTTCGTCGTGCTGCTCCAGCATGGCCCGGACGTCGTCAACAATCCGGCGCATGGAGTGAACATCGGCGTAGCGAATGCCAATGTTTTCGTAGATCCGGCGGTTGCTCATGCGCGACGGATTTTCCACCGCAATCGTGGTAAAGGTCGCGTTCGGCACATACAGAGGGCGCTTGTCGAAAGTCCGGATGGTGGTCAGCCGCCAGCCAATGTGCTCTACCGTGCCCTCGATATCCCGATCCGGTGACCGAATCCAGTCACCCACCTTGAACGGGCGATCCAGGTGGATGATAAAGCCGCCGAAAAAATTGGCCAGCAAGTCTTTCGCAGCAAAACCCACGGCGATGCCGCCAACGCCACCGAAGGCCAGAACACCGGAAATACTGAACCCGAGAGTCTGCAATACCGTCAGTACCGCCGTAATAATAATAGCAGCGCGAAGCAGCTTGCTGATGGCATTAACCGTGGTGTAGTCCATCGGTTTGGCCATCTTGATCGGCGAAGTCAGGTTTTTCTCGACCTCCTTGATCATCCCAAGCAAAGCCCAGACGATCACCCAGATAAAGCCTATCTGGAGCAGGATACCGTTGCCCTGGAAAATCTCGGCATCCGAGAAATGATTGGCGACTTCGGCTGCCCAGTAAACACCGTGCAGCCAGATAAACGCCACCAGAGGCCTGCGGGCAGCATGCAACAAGGCGTCATCCCAGAGGTTCCTGGTGTCTGCAAACTTGCGTTCCAGCATCGCAATAATGTGGCTGGCGATGTACGCAATGACACCGGTCACCATCGCTGTCAGAAAAATCAGAATGGCTGCCCGCCAGCCTTCCGACAGCAGCCCGAAATGCTCAATCCAATCATTCATCACTTGCAAGATCTGACCAATCATCCTTTCCCTCTGAGATATGGGGGTTAAGTAATCTGAACTCTGGTACCGGCCGCTACCCGGTCGAAAAGCTCGATAATGTCTGCATTGCGCATTCGTATGCAGCCGTGCGAACGGGCGACACCCATGGGTTCGGAGTCGGGCGTACCGTGAATGTATACGTAGCGATGAAAAGTATCGACACCCCGGCCCCGGTTTCGACCGGGCTCCAGGCCACACAGCCAGAGAATACGGGAAAGAATCCAGTCGCGCCCGGGATTTTGCGCTGCAAGGGCCTCGCTGTAGATTTCTCCTGTGGGGCGGCGGCCGCGAAAAACCGTATTTTCAGGCTCACCCGAGCCAATTCTGGCCCGAATATAGTGAGCGCCCCGCGGCGTGCAACCGCTGCCGTTCTGCTCCCCCACCCCGTTCAGGCCGGTCGATACCGGATAACGCGCCAACAGAGCGCCGTGGGCGTCCGTCAACGTGAGGGTCTGGCGGGCAGTGTCAATCAGGATCGCCGCATTCTGCGGCAGGAAATCAGACATCAGGAGCAGACTCCTCCGGCGGTTTAACCAGAGGCAAGCCTACCCGAGGGGGGGGAGATCAGGCAACCGAGGCGCCCGAAACTGACGGAAGTGTAAGCATTTTTTCCGGCGCCTCCATACCGGCGGCCAGGAAGGGCACCAACCGCGCGGCAATCTCCTGAACGGTGGTTTCTACGCCAAGTTTATTCTCGAGAATATCGATCAGCGCATCGCTGCTGGACATGGTAAAAGCCGTTGCACCCAACATGAACTGGATACGCCAGTACCGGTCTACCGACGAGAGTTCCGGAGTCGCCTCTTTCAACAGATTCATGAAGCGACCAAACGGTTGACTGTATTCCTGCTCCAGAAACTTGCGCAGGTGCCCCTGGGACTGTGTGTAGGCCAGGCCCAGCAAGCGCATGAATATCGAGATCCCTTTTTCGGTGCGCTGGGGCATACGTACCGCACTCACAGTGAGTGCCCACAGCGTTTGCTCAAGGGTGGCCGGCTGCTTGCCCGTGCGCTCATCCAGTTCATCAAACGCCAGTTCCAGTGTCGCGGAAAAGGGTGTCAGAAAACGTGCAAACACAGCGTGAATCAGCGAATTCTTGGAACCAAAGTGGTAATTGACAGCCGCCAGATTTACTTTAGCCTTGCTGGTGATCATACGAAGCGAGGTTTCCGAGAACCCGCGTTCAGCGAACAACTCCTCGGCGGCATCAAGTATGCGGTCAACGGTATCAGACTGCGCCATTTTTCCTGTCCGGTTTCAAAACATCTGTTTGAAACATACGTTTGAAGGTGGCGCGTGTCAAGCTCGCGAGCCAGGCTCAGCCGCAGCCGCCTGCCAGCCTTGATCTATAGCCCTCTGATTCCCGTCAAAAAACGCCTGCTGAACCTTGCCGTACGCCTTTTCTGCCTCAAGCAGATAGATCAGGTACAAACGCACGTGCTCCCGCCGCACAAGATAACGGGGCAATACCCGCTGCTCGGACAATTGCAGAATGTCGGTGAAACGCGGGTGACGCAAGCCCGGGTTGTAGTCGGCCATCCGTGCGCACTGCCAGATCAAACCTTCCTTACCCTCCAGATGCTCCGCGTGTTTTCGCGCATCTCTGAGCATTCGCTGGCGACGGAGCAGAAGATCCAGGTATGACGGTGCAGAGGCGTAGACCTTGCGGATAGCAGGCACGCCAAGCAGCAGAATAATCACAAACGCACCGAAGCCACCACCGGCAATCCAGGCGGGCACAAACCCGGTCAGCCCGCTGAGGAACATGGTGGCGGCAATCAGCGCGCTAAGAATCCAGAGATCACGGCTTCGGCGCGCAGCGGCCATCTGATAGTTGTCGGGCCAGTCCGACATGGCCAACAAGTCAAAGTCCATCAGTAGTACCCGGTCGCACTGGCGCAGAATCAGCCGGAGTTTCCTCTGGCTCTTTTTGGCTTCAAGCTCTTCGGCAGTATCCGCCTCGCGGCCATCCGTCACATCGTCGGCAGCAATCTCCTCCGCTGGCTCACCGGCCTCTGGTTCCTGCGCCTGTACCAACGCTGCGGTACGCTGCTCCGCATTCAGCGCCAGCTCCGGAGCCGCGGGCACCGGATCTGCCGCTCGGCCCGGGCGCAGCACAGCGCTGGCGGCTTCAGTGTCGGCTTGTCGGGTTGCACTACTCTGAGCCATTGGCTTCTCACGATTTCGTGTCACGATAAAAAGGATAACGGCACTCAACGTTATTTCTTGAGTATACCCCCGGCACACTGGCTTTTCTTGGCAAGATGGAGAGGCACCGGTATGCTTTCGCAGATCATCAGGTTACAGGAGAGCGAGGCATGTTTACCGGTATTGTCCAGGGTATCGCACGGGTTGAGGAAGTGATTTCTGTCCCCGGCCTGAGTACTTTTATTATAGCGCTGCCCGAAGACCAGGTTGACGGCGTCAACATCGGCGCTTCGGTCGCCATTAATGGCACCTGCCTGACCGTCACCCGCCAGGACGGTAACCGGCTATATTTTGATGCCATGCAGGAAACCCTGAGGCTAACAACACTTGGCAACCTGAAACCCGGCAGCGAGGTAAACTTCGAGCGGGCAGCCCGTATCGGCGATGAAATCGGCGGCCACCTGCTTAGCGGTCATATCCACGCCACTGCCAGCATCTGCGATATCGTTCGAACAGAAAACAACGTGACCGTCTGGTTTGAGTTACCGGCGGCCTGGGCAAAGTATGTCTTCCCGAAAGGCTACATCGCCATCAATGGTGCCAGCCTGACTATCGGCGAGGTGCGGGACAACCGGTTCAACATTCACCTGATTCCTGAAACCTTGCGGGCAACCACGTTTGGCACCGCAACGGAGGGACAGAGCGTCAACATCGAGATTGACAGTCAGACCCAGACCATCGTCGACACACTGGCCCGGCTCGGCTACGACCGCCCCACGCTCTGACTTTTCCGCCTGGGCTCTGACGCCTCGAAAACAACGAATTTCGGGGCCGCGCCCTTCTGCTCAACGTGGCCGAAATACCGTTTTAACGTTTGGTGATAGCCCAAATGGCGATTGCCGACCAACAGCAGGCGACCTTCAGGTGTCAGGTGATCTGCGACAGCACGAAATAACCGCACGGCAATGTGGTCGCCAACCACACCCCCCTCGTGAAAGGGCGGGTTGAGCAGAATCAGGTCAAACGCCGGAGCCTCATCGGCAATGCCATCCTGATGCCAGAGCCGCGCTGCCATACCCGAACGCTTCAGGTTGCGGGCCACACTGACCATCGCCTGACTGGACACATCACTGAAGTGCAGGTCCACCCGGGATTGGCAAGATAACGCCAGCAGCCCCAGTATCCCGTTCCCGCAGGCAAGATCCATTACCCGGGCGCCCTCTGGCAACCTGGCCATCGCTGGCGCGATAAACGGCAACAACTCGCGGGTACCAATATCCAGTTTCTCCCGCGCAAACACAGCAGGTAAAGCCTCTATTGTATGGCCAAGCCCGGGCACCGAATAACCTTTCCAGGCCTCTTGCCAGCCATCTGGCATTGCCTCACCCCGGCGACAAACGACCACCCGGGCCTTTTTTTTGGCAGGCAACACCGCTTCGGTAACCACTGCCCCGGAAAACACGTCTACGCTACGCTCCGGCAAATGCTTGATCATGCCTCCAGCCAGAATGCGACCATTCTCAGCCAGTACGGTGTTCAGCCAGCGCAACAGCCAGGCCAGATAGCTGGCCTGGCGCGGGATTCGTAGCACCACCAGGTCAAAGGGACCCGCGGGTGGACATTGCCAGTTATGGAGCCCGGACAACGCTGGTAAACCCGGGTTCAGCCCGGCGTTATGGGATAGCGCACCGGACAGAGCTGCACTGTCAGCGACCAGCACAGGAGCAAAGCCAGCCAACCCCAGGCTCAGGGCACCAAATTGATCATCTACCACCAGTGTTCGGGGCTTGCCCGAAATCCCTGCCTCCTCCAGGCAGGGCTCAACGCTGGCCAGCAACAACTCATCAGCAGCATCCCAGGCCTGCAGGCCCGCCCCACCTCCCGGGCGCTCCAGGCGCAGTTCACCGGCTGGCATCTGCAGCTTGGTCGCGGTCATAACAGGTACTCTCTCACAAGGTTTACACCAATCACGGCTTTTAGGGTGTTTATTCTAGAAAATCGATTTAGATTAAGGACATTCGCTTCAACAAGAAGCCTCTTTGCCCCTTACCCCAGGGGCTTTTTTATGCCCTGCGGTCAGCCACGGCGAGCCTTGAAAGCCTGATACACGGTAAATCTCCGATCCTCCGCCAGCCGGGCTACCGGCCCCAGATAACGGGCGATCAGCGCTTCGTAAGGCAGGAAACTGTTGGCAACCAGGCGCAACTCGCCGCCCGGCTCAAGGTGCGCCGCCACCTGCAGCAGAAATTGCTCGGTCATTGAGGTGTCGGTTTTCACGCCCGTGTGGAACGGCGGATTAGTCACGATGGCAGGCCAGCGGCCTTTAGCAGCTGCCAGACCATCGCTGGCAAAAATCTCTCCGGCAACACCGGCAGCCTGATAGGTTTTCCGTGCACAGAAGATCGCCTGGGCCTGCACATCCACACCATCGATTACAGGGGATCGGTTATGCCTTTTTCCGTCGCCATGCAACCAGGCGCCAATCACTCCGGCACCGCAGGCAAAGTCAAGCAGACGCTGGGCCCGCAGCGGCTGATCCGACAGCGTCTGCAGGAGCATTCGAGTACCATCGTCGAGCTTTGCCTGGCTGAAGATACCCGGCAACCCGGCGACGTCAAGATCGGTTCCCGCACAGGACACTCGATTCCATGACACCCAGTCATCCAGCTTGAAGCTGGTGAGCGGTTGCTCGTTCATGCCCGTCCACAACTGGCAGTGACGCGCGCTGTCAATTTTCACAGCTTCACCGGAAACGCTGGCAAACTGTCTGGCCGCACTGGCGACACCTTCCTTCTTCTCCCCTACCAGGATCAGAGCACCCCCCGGTTTCGCCAGGTACCGGGCCACAGCCAGGCGCAACTCCAACTCTGCGCGAACTTTGGGAACAAACACCACGGCTGAATCCACCTGCCCGGCACCCTGTTCCGGCTCAAGCTGATAACCAAAACAGGCTTGCCAGCCAGCCAGGTTTGTCAGGGTCGTATAGACACCGGCATGCTCGGTGATCGCCACGCCCCCTCCGGAACACTTCGCCAGCAGCCCGGCGTCGGAGACACCGACCAGGGCGAGCCGGCCCGCAAGAAGGTGGGAGTTTCGCAGCAGAACTTCGTGAGTGTTGGGTAGTGCAGACATGAAAGTAAACGCCGTGGTCAGAATCGTAAACGACGTATGCTAACTGGAAAAAAGCCCCGAGTCTGCTTTCATTCAGACCCGGGGCTCTCGATAATCCTGGATAATCTGCGCCAATCGAGGGCGACTATTTATAACGCGCTACCGTACCAATCCTGAGCGCATCTTCGGGAGACATCCCCCAGTCTTCCGGCTGCCGCGCTTCGGCGGGCTTTCCCTCTTCCGTAGCTCTTGCCTGAGCATCCACAGCCTGATCTTTTTTCTGCACCTTCAGTACTTGAAGGGCTTTATCCATGAGCCTTTTCACAGCCAACCTCTATCACCCCATTTGCCACAGACTATACCAGACAAAAATGGTCACTGTAATGAGCCCCACCCTGCCAAAACGTGAGCCACATCAAGAAAATTTGACACAAATTGACAATATAGCGCGACAACTTGTTGGCGGAGCGGGGATGCACTGCCGCCAGGAGTCAAAAACTGACTATTTTTTTAGAACCGGAAAACGGTGCCACCCCGGATTGCTTCGAAGTGGCACTGCCCAGCAGGCCACTAACCTTCAGTACCTCCTTCAGGACTCTGGTGCATCGTGCTCTGTGCAAGATCGAGCAACTCCCTCAAAGCCACAGAGAACATCGCGTATTCCGGCTCCCGGGCACTCTTGAGCTCCGACAGCATCGTATTCCAACGATAGATCATGTGCTGGTGCCGCTCTTCCCAAAGCTCCACACTGCGTGCCACCTGATCTGGCTTGTCTGCCAGCTTCAATACGCCCGTGGTCAGCGAACGCTGCTGCCAGTCCAGGTCTTCCCGGAAACTTTCACGGGCCAGAGCCTGCCAGTGGGAACTCGGCGTCAGCCCGGCAATGGCATCGGCAAACCAGGTCAGATCCAGGCGTTCACCCAGATCATAATACAGGTTGGCCACGGTCTTCAGGGGCATATCCACAGCCTCCCTGGCTTCGATAATCCCCAGCGAGGAATAGAGGTAGCCGGTACCCGAAAGCACCGAGGCCAGCTCCCGGGGCAGCCCTGCCTTGACCAGTTCGCCGTGGCGGCCTTCCCAGGACGCCCGGGCCTGATCTCCCAGATAATCCGGCAAGCTTGAGGTGATGGCCCAGACACTGTCGGCAAAGCGCTCCATATGGCTCTGGATATTGAGCTCGGCCCGGCGATTGCGCAGCAGCCAGCGAACCGTGCGGCGCATCAGCCGCATCAGATCCTGCATCAGCTCCATCTGCAGAGCCGCCGGAATGTGATAGTCCAGAGCTTCAATTTTGTCCCACCAGCTGTCGATACGGTAGACATCCCGGGCAATGATCCAGGCCAGGGCAATGGATGCCGCATCGGCGCCTGTGGACTGGTTCAGCCGCTCCACAAACGTGATGCCCATGTGGTTAACCATATCGTTGGCAATCTGGGTGGCGATGATCTCTCGCCGTAACTGGTGATCACCCAGCTCCGCCGAGAACCGTTTGGTCAGATCCCGCGGGAACACCTTGTACATTTCGCCCGCCAACAGCGGGTCATCGGGCAGGCTACTGTCGATCAGTGTTTGCTTCAGATCGCCTTTAACGTAGGAAATCAACACGGACAATTCCGGGCGGGTCAGCCCTTTTTTCGCCAGTTTTCGCTCCGATAACGTTTCGTCGTCCGGCAGGAACTCCAGCGACCGGTTCAGTTTTCCTTCACTTTCCAGGGTATCCATCAACCGGCGGTACTCTTCCAGACGGCTCGCTGCATCTTCATTGGCAATACTGATGGCCTGGGTTTGCCGATAGTTATTCTTCAACACCAGCGACGCGACATCGTCGGTCATCTCTTCCAGCATGATATTTCGTTGCTTGCCGGTGAGATCCCCCACCGCAACCGCACGGTTAAGCAGGATCTTCATGTTCACTTCATGGTCCGAGCAGTCCACGCCACCGGAATTATCAATAAAATCGGTGTTCAGGCGCCCGCCCTTGAGGGCGTACTCAATGCGGCCAAGCTGGGTGAACCCCAGGTTGCCACCTTCACCGACCACCTTGCAGCGCAGTTCGCCGCCATTGATACGCAGACCATCGTTGGCCTTGTCACCAACATCCGAGTGGGTTTCAGATGCCCCCTTCACATAGGTCCCGATTCCGCCGACCCAGAGCAGGTCAACCCGGGCGGTCAGAATATGATGGATCAGCATGTTGGGTGGCACCCGATCGGCCTTGATACCCAGCAACTGCTTCATCTCCGGCGTTACCGGGATCGACTTGGCACTCCGGCTAAAAACCCCCCCACCTTTGGAGATCAGTTTTGGGTCATAGTCGGTCCAGGCAGACCGGGGCATTTCGAACAGTCTCTTGCGTTCCTTGTAACTTTTAGCGGCATCCGGCTCAGGATCGATAAAGATATGAATGTGGTTGAACGCGGCCACCAGGCGGGCTTTCTCGGAACACAACAAGCCATTGCCGAACACATCCCCGCCCATATCGCCGATACCAATGGCGGTAAATTCGTCCTCAGCCGGATTAATGCCCATTTCACGGAAATGCCGCTCCACCGATACCCAGGCACCGCGAGCGGTGATGCCCATTTTCTTGTGGTCGTAGCCGTTACTGCCGCCAGAGGCAAAGGCATCCCCCATCCAGAAGCCGTACTCCGCCGCCAGGCCGTTGGCAATATCCGAAAAGGTAGCGGTACCCTTGTCTGCAGCAACCACCAGGTAGTGATCATCGTCGTCGTGACGAACCACGCACTCCGGCGGCTGTATGCCCGCTTCAACCAGGTTATCGGTGATATCCAGCAAGCCGCGGATGAAGGTTTTGTAGGCGGCAACCCCTTCCGCCTGGAAAGCCTCCCGATCCGACGGATCCGGCAGCCGCTTGGCAACAAAGCCACCCTTGGCACCCACCGGAACAATCACGGCATTTTTCACCTGTTGCGCTTTCACCAGGCCCAGAATTTCGGTGCGATAATCTTCAAAACGATCGGACCAGCGCAGGCCGCCACGGGCCACTTTGCCGCCGCGCAGGTGCACCCCTTCCACCCTCGAGGAATAGACAAAAATCTCGTACATCGGTAGCGGCAGAGGCATGTCCGGTATCTCACGCGGGTCAAACTTCACGCTGATGTAAGGCTTGGGTCGGCCATCCGCGTCTGGCTGGTAATAGTTGGTGCGCAGAGTTGCCTGCATCAACTCCAGGAACAGCCGCAAAACCCGATCCTCACTGAGATTGTCTACGTCATCAAGACCGGCATTGAACTCAATCTCGAGCTTCTGTTGGGCCGCCTCACACTTGGCTGTACTCTTGTACCGCTCGGGATTGAAACGAACCTCGAAATACTCCAGCAGAAGGCGCGTCAGATTAACGTGATTCACCAGCGTATTGGAGATGAAGGTCTGACTGTTGGAAAAGCGTATCTGGCGCATGTAGCGGGCATAGGTGCGCAACAGCGCAATCTGGCGCCAACTCATGTACGAAGACAATAGCAATCTGTTGAAGGCGTCGTTCTCTGCCTCGCCATGCCAGACCCGGCGGAACAGCTCTTCAAAAATCGGGCGAATTCGATGGATATCCACTATGCTGCCGGCATGGGCCTGCAGAGTGAAATCGTGAATCCAGACGGTTTTGCCGTTGCGGTCGGTTACCTCAAACGGGTGTTCTCCAATCACCCGAAAGCCGAGGTTGTCAAAAATCGGCATAACATCCGAAAGCGGCAGGGGCTCATCCGGATAAAACAGCTTGAAATGCAGCGTGTTCTCGTCTTCCTCAAGCGCCCGGTAAAAACTCATGGCCAGGTCGTCATTGCGGGCCGCCGAGGTAATGTGCTCGAGATCAATAGCAGCACGGCGTGGTGAAAACATATCAACATAGCTGGACGGAAAACCGCTCGCCCAGACCCGATAGAATTCGTTGCCCTGCTCTTCGCCGTAAGCCTCGCTCAGGGCTTCAGACAAGCCATCCCGCCAGGACTGAGCCAGTTCGATCACCTTATCCCGGATCTCCAGCAGCGGCAGTTCCCGGTTTTCCATCTGGGGCACCCGGATGGTGAACTGCACACGGGCCAGCACCGATTCGGAAAAGTGGGTCACGAACTCGATGTCTTCTGCATCAAGGCGATCCAGCAACACCTGCTCCACACGCAGCCGCAACTCGGTGTTGTAGATATCCCGCGGAAAGAACGCCAGACAGGTCACAAACTGGCCGTACACATCTTCCCTCATGAACAGCTCGATCCGGCGGCGCTCCTGGATATACAGAATATTCTTCGCCACCTTCAGCAACTCATCAGAGCCAATCTGGAAAAGCTCATCCCGTGGATAGAGCGTCAGAATCTGCTCAAGCTCCTTGCCGGCGTAATCGTCCGACAGAAAACCGGAGCGCTTCAGCACGCTCTGGAATTTACGGCGCAACAGAGGAATTTCACTGGGGCGCTCGTTGTATACCCTTGCCGTGTAAAGGCCAAGGAACCGGCGCTCGCCAACCACTTCACCCTTGCTGTTGAACTTCTTGACGGCAATGTAGTCCGGGTAGGCCGGCCGGTGCACCCGGGAACGCTGTGCCGATTTGGCAAAAATAAAAATATCGTCGCCGCGCATCATTTCCTGCCGGGTGCGCTGGGGCAGCTCATTCAGGCGAACCCTGTCCGGGCGCTCGTTATTGACGCGCAGAATCCCCAGCTCGGAACTGGCCACCCGCCTGACCGCCATGCCCTGCTTGTCGCTGGCAAAGTCGTATTCATCGTAGCCAAGGAACGTAAAGTGATCGTCCACCAGCCAGTTCAGGAAGGCCCGCGCCTCGCCCTTGTCGTCTTCACTGATGCCCGCTGTGGTGGCATCCAACTCTTTTAAAATCTCGCTGACCTTGCCTTTCACCACCGGGAAGTCTTCCACGGCGATGCGCACCTCGTGGAGCACTTTCTGCAGGGTATCTTCCAGATCCTTCAGATCCGCCGGATCACTATGGCGGTCAATTTCCAGTACGATAAACGCCTCATTGGCACTATCCGAAGCGGCTTTCTTGCTGGTGTGCAACTTTTTAAGCTTGCCGGATTTATCCCGCTCCACACGCAGAATAGAGTGCTGGATGGAATGAGTACCCACTTCTCTCTGGTTGATCGCAATGCGCAGCGAGTCAATCAGGAACGGCATGTTCGGGTGCAGGATAAAGATCACCGTGTGAGTCGACTGCCAGCCATCACTCTCAAGATCCGGATTGAACACGGCCACCGGCGTTTCATCAGTGCTCCGCTTCTGCAAAAACTGCCAGGCGGCCAGAATCGCACCATAGGTGTCTGAAAATCGTCGGCTAACCAACTCTTCAAGTGGAATATGAGCATAATGAACCCGCGCAAAATCGACGATTTTCTTCGCTTCGGTCTTGGCGATCTTCTCCGAGAAGGCAACGGCCAACTGTTCGAAAAACTGATCCTTGCTGGCGATTGTCAGCGCATTCATATCCGACCTCTGGTTTGTGTGAAAGAAACGTAATCACGGCATCGTCACATAAGCATAGTCAAACCCTTGATTTTTGCCGGTTCGGCACCAAAACTGCGGCATCTACTTACTCCGAAACCGGCAACCAAGAGCAGTTATTTCCATGGCGTTACAAACAACATTCGGCGAACTTCGGGCACAACTGGCCACGCGCATTATTGGCCAGGACAAACTGGTGGATCGGTTGTTGATTGCCCTGCTGGCCGACGGCCACCTGCTGGTAGAAGGCGCCCCGGGGCTGGCCAAGACCACCGCGGTGAAAGCTCTGGCTGAACACCTTGTTGGCGATTTCCACCGCATCCAGTTCACTCCGGATCTGCTGCCTTCCGATGTCACCGGCAGCGAAATCTACAGGGCGGAGACCGGCCTGTTCGAATTCCAGCGCGGCCCCATCTTCCATAACCTGGTGCTCGCTGATGAAATCAACCGGGCCCCGGCCAAGGTTCAATCCGCCCTGCTCGAAGCTATGGGCGAACGCCAGATCAGTGTTGGCCTGCAAACCTTCCCGCTGCCGGATCTGTTTATGGTGATGGCCACCCAGAACCCGATTGAGCAGGAAGGCACCTACCCGTTACCGGAAGCCCAGCTGGATCGGTTCCTGATGCACGTGGTGATCGACTACCCGTCTGCCGATGCCGAACGAAAGATTCTGCACCTTGCCCGAAGCGACTACCGTCAGGGAATCCCGAACGTAGACATTCGTCTAACCCAGGAACAGGTGATGCAGGCACGCAAGGCTGTTTCAGATATCCACATGGCAGAGCCGGTTGAGCAATATCTGTTGGCACTGATCCTTGCCACCCGAGATGCGGGAGCCCTGGATCCGGAACTTGCCCGCTGGACGGCCTTTGGCGCCAGCCCCCGGGGCACCATCGCCCTGGATCGCTGCGCACGGGCACTGGCCTGGCTGGATGGCCGGGACTACGTGACCCCAGACGATGTGCGAGCGATGGCCTTCGATGTGCTGCGTCACCGGATTCTGCTGACGTTTGAGGCTGAAGCCGAAGGCATGACCGCCGATTCTGTGCTGCAGCGTTTGATAGACCGGGTACCGGTCACCGCCTGAGGTGTTGCCAGCAGAGAGGTAGCAAGCAAGCTATGGCAAACTCTTTCACCGCCACCCACATCACCCTGCAGGACCTGGTTCGCCTGCAGGCAGACGCCCGCGCACTGAAATTGCCCTCGGCCAGGCCAGCCCGCGCCCGCCAGACCGGGCTTCGTCAATCCCGCCAAAGAGGCCGGGGCATGACCTTTTCCGAAGTTCGCCAGTACCAGCCGGGCGACGACATCCGCAGCATAGATTGGCGGGTAACCGCACGGCGCCAGGCGCCTCACACTAAAATTTATGAGGAGGAGCGAGAACGGCCGGTGCTGCTGATCACAGACCTGGGCCCAACCCTGTTCTTTGCCAGCACCGGCGCCTACAAGCAGGTGCGCAGCGCACAGGTAACGGCACTGCTGGCCTGGCTGGCCCTGTGGGCCGGCGACCAGGTGGGAGGGCTGGTATTCAACGGGCGGCAACTCAACGTTCTGCGCCCGGCCCGCCGGCGAAAATCGGTTTTGCGGTTGCTGGATACGCTGGCCTCACTGCAGCACAAAGGCGCCGCTCCGGCTCCCGGTGAACTGCAGCAGTCCAGCGGGCTCGATAATGCCCTGGCGGAGGCCCGCCGGGTTGCACACACAGGTAGCAGAATCTTTGTAATCAGTGATTTCATGGCGCTGAGCGAGCAGACCACCAGCTTACTGGGGGCTCTGGCCAGGCACAATGCGGTGAGCGCAATCCGAATGCAGGATCCGCTTGAACAAGCGTTACCGGATTCCGGGCGTTTTGCTGTGGCCGGGGCAGACGGGCCGATCTGGTTCGACGCCTCCGATTCCCGGTTTCAGCAGGCCTGGCAACAGAAAGTCAGTCAACACGAACAGAAGCTAGCCAGCTGTTTCCGTACCGCCCGTGTGGCCAATGCCACCCTGAGTACGGCAGACGACCCCACCGCAACCTTGCAGCTATTGCTGGGCCCGGGAGGGCGCATCGGATGACCCCTCAGGATCCCCTATCGCAACTGAAAGACATTCACCTGCCTGCCAGCCAGAGCTGGTGGCCCCCGGCGCCAGGCTGGTGGCTACTCGGCCTGGCTGCACTGATCGCCCTGGCTGCCGCCGTTGCGCTCTGGCGGCGCCGCCGCAAACGCACCCTCTGGCGCCGGGAGGCCCGCAAGGCGCTTGCGGTACTGGAGTCCCGGGCAACAGCATCGGATGACTGGTTCGCAGAACTGAATAGCCTGCTGAAACGGGCAGCACGGCAAAGCTATCCCAGCCGACACCCGGAAACCCTGAGCGGCACCGCCTGGGTTGAGTTTCTTCTGGACACCGGCCCGGGCGATACAGCGGCCAACCGGCCTGTCGTTAATGCTATGGTAGCCAGCACCTGGCAACCCCGAGCCTACGGCAACCCCACACAGGCAATTGCCTTTGCGAGGCGCTGGCTGGAGTCTCTGCCATGATCAGTATGGCCTTCCCCTGGGCGTTTTCGCTGCTGCTCTTACCGCTGCTTCTGCGAGCCGGAAGAAAACGCAACGAGCCAGTGGATGCACCGGTAATTCCTGTTGGCCACTGGCTGTCCGGCATGCCCGGCGTAACCACCCATGGCCAGCGCTCACGCCGTTCGCGTCAGCTTCTTCTGTTACTGACGTGGCTGTGCCTGGTCACTGCTCTGGCCCGCCCGCAAAAAATCGGTGAAGAAATCCATATGCCGGTCAGCGGCCGGGATTTGATGCTGCTGGTCGACATTTCGCCCAGTATGGACGAACGGGACATGGTGCTGCGGGGCCGCAACATCAACCGGTTACAGGCAGTGAAATGGGTACTCGACGATTTCATCGAACAGCGTGAGGGCGACCGTCTGGGGCTGATTCTGTTCGGCACCGAGCCTTATGTGCAAGCCCCGCTGACGTTCGACCGGGCCACGGTGAGAACGCTTCTGTTTGAGGCGGGCTTGGGTATGGCAGGCAGGGCAACCGCCATTGGCGATGCCATCGGCCTTTCGGTCACGCGGCTTCGGCAACGCCCTCAGGAGCAGCGCGTGGTCATCCTGTTAACAGACGGCGCCAACACAGCAGGCGAAGTAACCCCCGAAAAGGCTACTGAAATTGCCGCAGCGGCGGGCGTCCGGCTCTACACCATCGGCATAGGGGCCGAATCCATGGTACAGCGGAACCTGATGGGTTCGCGACGGGTCAATCCCTCCAGAGACCTTGACGAAGCACTGCTGCAACAAATGGCAAATCAGACAGGCGGGCGCTATTTCCGCGCCCGCAGCCTGCCGGAACTGGAGATGATTTACGACAGCATCAACCAGCTTGAGCCCATAGAGCAGGACGGCCAGTTTTATCGCCCGGTAACAGAGCTCTATGTCTGGCCTGCTGGCAGCGCTGCCTTGCTCTGGCTGCTGCTGTTCATGCTACGGGCAGCCAAAAGCCGCCGTCGGGGCCAGCCATTCAAGGGGGAAAACCATGGCTGACTTCCACTTTTTAAGGCCCTTGTGGCTGCTTCTGCTTTTATGCCTGCCGTTGCTATTCATCACCCGCCACTGGATGAGCCGGGGCGACACCGGCTGGAGCCGCTATATCCCGCCAGCGCTTTTACAGCCATTGCTGCAGAACCGCAACCAGGCACCGGGCAGCATGCGCCGCCCCCGACTGCTTACCCTGGGGCTGGGCCTGACGCTGCTGGCCGTTGCCCTGTCAGGACCCAGTTGGCGACAGGCGCCCACCCCACTGAAACAACCACAGGACAGCCTGGTAATACTGTTGGATCTGTCGCTGTCGATGCTGGCAACAGATGTGGAACCCAACCGGCTGACACAGGCCAAGCGGAAAATACGAGACATTCTGCAGTTACGTCGTGGCGGACTCACCGCTCTGGTGGTGTACGCGGGCGACGCCCACACGGTTACCCCCCTGACCGAAGACGGGCAAACCATTGAGGCCATGCTAGATGTGCTCGACCCCACGATCATGCCTGCCACCGGCAATCGTGCCGACCTGGCGGTTGCCAGAGCACGGAAACTGCTGGATCAGGGTGCCCCCGGCCGTGGGCAGATCCTGCTGATGTCGGACAAGGTCGCCAGATCCCAGTATTCCGCCATTGGCGACACACTCGCGAATACGGCTTACAGGCTCAGCACTCTGGTGGTTGGCACCACTGAAGGCGGCCCCATCCCCCTGGCAAAACGCGGTTTCATCCGGGACAACGGCGAGATCGTGATCAGCCGGGCAGAACCGGCAGCCATGGCCGAGCTTGCCCGCAGCCATCAGGGGCAAAGTCATGAACTAACCCTGAACGAACAGGATATCCAGTCGCTGGAACTGGCCCCCCGTGACAGCGATTTGTGGCAATCCGCTGAGGATACCGGGCTATCGGTCAATCGCTGGCAAGACGACGGCTACTGGCTGCTTTGGGCCGCAGCACCACTGCTTTTGCTTGGCTGGCGCCAGGGTTCACTGCTGCTGGTTGCCTTTGTCCTGGTGCCTCTGCTGGCCAGCCCCCGGCCTGCCATGGCACTGGACTGGCCCGGGCTATGGCAGCGGGAAGACCAGCGCGGGCCCGCATTGATTGAAGAGAACCCGGCCTCCGCAACACAATCGCTGACCAGCCCGGTTTGGCGCGGAGCTGCACTCTATCGCAACGGTGAGTATCAGGCAGCGGCACAAGCCTTTGCCCGGCAGGCTGGCCCTCACGGCGACTACAACCGGGGCAATGCTCTTGCGAAGGCCGGGGATCTGGAAGCGGCGCTGGGCGCTTACGATAAGGCGCTTTCTGCCAATCCGGATATGCACGATGCCCGGTTCAACCGGCAACTGGTTGAGGATTTGCTCAGGCAACAACAGGCTCAGCAGCAAGCGCAAAACCAACAGCGGGCACAGGGCGATCGTAATGCTGAGAAACCGCAGCCCGGCCAGCAGTCCGGTGACCCTGGAGACGACGGCAACAGCAACAGCGCATCTACGCCCCCGAACAGCGCCGGTTCGAACGAGGCCAGCGAGGGTCAGAACTCACAACCGCATGACCCGGCGAGCCTGGGCGAAGACTCTGATGGTAAAGAACGAAACGACCAGACCGAAGAAAACACAGAGCCCTCAGAGCAGGCCCGGAGCACTGCGCAGAAACCCGGCGAAGACGACACAGCAGACGCCAGTTCGAGGGTCGGCGATGCCCGGGAACAACCCCTGACCCAGGGCCAGGAACAATGGCTCAGGCGGATACCCGATAACCCTGGCGGCCTTTTACAGCGAAAATTCCTGCAACAGTATCAACAGAGACAGACCCAACCCGATGAGGGCGACACACCATGGTAAATCGCGTTCTGTGCCTTGCCGCGCTGATGCTGGCAATGACTTTTCCGGCCATCGCCAATGCCGGCAAGACTCTGGCAGTCGAGGCTGACCGGAACCAGGTGTATGAGGGCGAGGTGCTGACGGTAACGGTCAGAGGCTCGATGAAAATCGACATTAACCTGAGCAACCTGTTCAGCTTCGACCTGTCGCAACTGCCATCACCGGACATAGAAAAGGCGGAGCCGGATTTTGAAATCCTTGCCAAAAACCAACGCTACAGCGTGCAAACCATCAATGGCGACATGATCGGCGAAATCACCTGGACGTATCAGCTGGCGCCCACCCGAACCGGGACACTGACCATTCCATCCCTGAGCTTCAAAGACTCGACTTCCGAGCCTGTCAGCATCGAAGTCTTGGCTGGCGCGCCACCCGACCAGCCGGCAGCTATCCGGGACAGTTTTATTGAACTCTCCGCCGACAAGGCTGAAGTTTTCGTTCAGGAACAGCTGGTACTAACAGTGCAGCTTTTCTTTTCCGGCAGCCTGATTCGGGGAGAACTGTCACAACCTGAGCATCCTAATGCGATCATCGAGTCGCTGGGTAAGCAGCAGGAATACACCCGTATGCGCGACGGCATTCGTTATCGGGTTGTTGAACGAAAATACGCAATCTTCCCCCAAACGCCCGGCACGCTCACTTTGCCGCCCATTCGCTTTGAGGGCCAGGCCCGCTCCGCAAGCGGCCAACTTCGATTCCTGCGGGACAGCGAACAACTCTTTGACGTCCCGGTCCGGCCCATACCGGCAAGCTACCCGAGCGATCAGCCATGGCTGCCCTCCAGCAACCTGCAATTGACTGAACAGGGCCTGCCGCAGACACAAAGCCTGGAAGCCGGCAGTAACCTGAGCCGTAGAATCACCCTGCGGGCAGAAGGGTTACCCGCAGAGGCCCTTCCGCCCCTGCCCCAGCAATACCCGTCAGGTGTTCGCAGCTATCCGGACAGGGCCCTGAGGAATACCGAAACCACCGCCGCCGGTGTCACGGCCACCCTGCAGCAGGTCACCGCACTGGTGCCGGTACAGAACGGCAGTCTGCGCCTGCCGGAGGTGACCATCCCCTGGTGGAACACCACTACCGATACGCTGGAAACCGCGGTTTTGCCTGCAAGGTCTTTTCAGATTCTGGGCGAGGCAGACCTGGCACCACCCTCACCGGAGACACCGTTACAGGCTGAGACTGAGCCCGGGCAGGCATCCGGCCAGGCAACTGCGGCTGGCGCAAAGGTCTCGCCATTCTGGTTCTGGGGCACACTTGTGTTTGCCGCCCTCTGGCTGACAACCACAATACTCTGGTGGCGAGCACGAAATGCCGTTCCGGTGCCCCAAACGCCAATGGCTGACAGACCCGACAGGAACGAAAACGACGCCTACCGGGCCATGGTGCAAGGGATCCGGTCGTCGTCAGCCAACAGCTCCTCGCTGATGGTGCACTGGGCGCAACTCAGGTTCCCTGAGCACAAAATTCAAACCGTTCGCGACCTGTTAGGCGTTGCCAGCGACAATGGTCTGGCCACGGCCTTCGAACAGTATCAGCGGGCACATTTTGGCGGTTTGGCTGGCAGCAGCCCGGGGCGATATCAGGCAGACCTGGAACAGGGGTTGGCCCGGCTGCGGAACCGGTCAGGCAAGAAAAATACCAGAGGGCTGCCGCCACTTTACCCTGAAACCCTGAACGGAGCCTGAAACCAGAAAGCCCGTCGATACGACGGGCTTTCTGCTCAGCTTAGTTGGTCAGTTCTCGATTGATCACCAGATCCAGAGGCTCACTGGCATCTGCCAACGGGATCACCTCGGCCTCTAACTGTCCTTCAAAGTCCCCTGGCTGGGGGCTGACACTGCCGGAACGGCTGAGGCGAGCCACCACAACCACCTGCTCCTGAGAGGAAATGGCGGTTTCCGGCGACATGGCATAGCGATCATCCAGTCGAATATCGGCCGGCAGATCAGCGGCTGTCAAGCGTGCAACCGCCACCGGAGCTCCACCCCTCGCGCCCGCAGGGCGGGCAAAAATGAACAGAACGGTTGCCGGGTTCACCCGGGACCGAAAGTTCTCTTCAAGCGATACCCGCACTGACACACCCGGCCCTGACGCCAGGGGTGCTGCCGGTTGCGAGGCGCCCGGCGGTGTCTGGCCAAGGCGCCGGTAGGCCTCATCCACCCCCCCCTGGATAGCGGCAATCTGCGGATGATCCGGGGCCACCTGCAGAATTCGCTCCCAGTATTCAATGGCCTGCTGATACCTCTGCTGGCCGAATGCGGAAATGCCCAGCAGGCCCAGCGAGTTCACCTCATCCGGGTTGAGATCACGGGCCGCAGCAATTGCATCGCGCACCTGTGGCGTCAGCTCGCCTTCACTGGCAAAGTAACCGGCCTGAGCCGACAGGCCCAGGGCCACGGCGCTGGATTTCGGGTCATCGGCGACAACCCCGGCCAGGCGGCGATAGACGTCTGCAGCCTCCGGATAACGTTCAAGACGCATGTAAGTCTGCCCAAGCATGGCCCAGCCATCTGCATTATCCGGGCTTTGCTCCAGCCGGGCCCGCAATTCGTCTGCCAGGCCAGACATCCGCTCTCTCTGGTTCTCACCGGTGGCGTTCATTTCCTGCATGGCAATGAACTGCTCCAGCTGATCCATCGCACCCCACTTCTGATAGCCGAAATAGCTACCCACAGGTAAGACTATGAGCCCCAGCAAACCCACCGCCACTGCACTTCGACGCCCGGGCACCCGCTTCTCTGCCACCACCTTCTCGGGCACATCGTCCAGCATGGCCCCGGCCAGTTCTTCCTTCAGTTGCTGATAGCTCTCGTCATCAAGAACACCCGCGTCGTGCTCGCGATCAAGCTCTTCCAGCCGCGTGCGGTAGGCCAGTAAGTTCTGATTTCGGAAGTCCGCCTCAAGCCGGGCTTTGGGCCTGTGAAAAAACACCGGATAAAGCACAAACGTCAGGGCCGCCAGAATAAGAACGGTTCCGGCAATCCAGAATGTATCGGTCATGGGAATATCGTCACTTGGCTGATTGAATGAAAACTATCGCTGGCGATCGCTTTTGCTCTGACTGGCCAGTATCTGCTCCGCCCGGGCTCTGTCTTCGGCACTCAAAGCTGGCTCGCCACCTCTGCGCCGCGCCCGCCAGATCACACCCACCACAACCAACAGCCCACCCAGAGTGGCAATGGCTGGAAACGCCCACAGCACAATGGTGCGTTTATCCAGGGGCGGTTTGTACTGCACAAATTCCCCGAACCGGTCTACCAGCGCACCGACAATATCGTCGTTGCTGGCGCCGTCCTGCATCATCCGGTACACCTCGTCCCGCATATCCTTGGAAATGGGCGCATTGGAATCGGCAATATTCTGGTTTTGGCATTTGGGGCAGCGCAATTCCGAAATCAGTTGCTGATAACGCTGCTCTTCGGCCCGGGTAGCAAAGTCATAAACTTCGGCCACGTCGGCGCTCGCCTGGCCCGCGAACGCCAGAACGACAAACAAGGCAGCATAGAAAACCCTCATCAACCATTCCCCCTTGCATCATTCATGGCTGGCAACAACTTTTGCCGCCAAACCTGTTCGTTAACCACGCCAACGTGGCGATAGCGGACAACTCCCTCGGCATCAATAACGAAAGTCTCCGGGGCACCGTATACGCCCAGGTCAAAGCCCAGCGTGCCCTTGGGGTCGAAGATAATGGTGTCGTAGGGGTTGCCAAGGCGGTTCAGGAAACGGAAGGCCGTCTCGCGCTGATCCTTGTAGTTCAGGCCAACGATTCGAACCCCCTGCTCCTTTGCCAGGTAAGAAAGATACTCGTGCTCATCCCAGCAGGAGGGGCACCATTCCGCCCAGACGTTCAGCAGTGATACCTTCCCTTCAAGTACCGATCTATCCAGGGTGACATCCGGGTCGTCCAGTGACTCCAGGCTGAATTCCGGAACAGGCTTACCCACCAGAACCGACTCCAGCGTGGTGGGATCCTTGCCCAGACCGGCAAACAAAAACACACCAACCACCAGGGCTGCCAACAAGGGAACGAACAGAAAGACCCGTTTCATGGCGTGGCCTCCACAGCCTTGCCGCCCGCCGCAGATGCCGGTTTCGCAGATTGCTCATCACGCACCCGGATGCGGTAACGCTTGTCGGCAATCGCCAGGAATCCGCCAATCGCCATAATCAGCGCACCCAGCCACAACCAGCGCACCAGCGGCTTGTATTGAACCCGGATCGCCCAGGCATCGTCGCTGATACGCTCACCGATGGCCACAAACACATCCCGGAACAAACCGGCATCGATATCAGCTTCCGTCATCACACTCATCCCTACCGGATACTGCCGTTTTTCCGGATGCAGGTCGGTGACAAGATTGCCATCGAGATAAACATCAAAGCTGCCGTACTGAGCGGTGAAGTTGGGCCCACGACGCTCACCAATACCAACGAAGACAATCTCATAATCGCCCACGGTAGCCCGGTCACCCGGCTGCATGCGCACGTCCCGCTCAATTCCGTAGTTGGATACCACAGTCGCACCCGCCATCACCATGGCCAGTCCAAGATGGCCCAGTACCATGCCCCAGTAACTGCGGGACTGGCGCTGCAGACCATGCCAGCGGCCATGACGTGAGGCTGATTTATCCCAGAGATCCCAGAACGTCGCGACCGCCACCCAGACCGCAGCAAACACACCCAGGAATGCCCAGACTGCAAAGCCGCCGTAACTGATCATGACCGCTGCGCTTACCAGAATACTGACCGCCAACGGCCAGAGCAGCTTGCGAGCCAGCCAGCCACCATCGGTTTTCTTCCAGCGGGAGAACACACCGGCACCCAGCAGCAGACCGGTGGCTACCGCCAGCGGGCTGAAGGTGGTGTTAAAGAAGGGCTCGCCGATGGACAACTTGCCCAGGTCGAGATAGTCCAGCACCAGTGGATACAGAGTACCAATGGCCACCAGCAAGGTTGCAGACACCAGAAGCACGTTGTTCAGCAGCAGAAAGATTTCCCGGGACAAAGAACTGTAGCGGGCGCGCACGTGAACCACCGGAGCCCGGAACGCATAGAGCGTCAGGCTGGCAAGAATGGTAAGGCCCAACAAAGCCAGCAGGAAGCTGCCACGCTCGGGGTCCGAGGCGAACGCGTGCACAGAGGTAAGCACGCCCGAGCGCACCAGGAAGGTACCCAGCAAGCTCAGGGAGAAGGTGACAATGGCCAGCAATACGGTCCAGCTCTTGAACACGCCCCGTTTTTCCGTCACCGCCAGTGAATGCATCAGCGCGGTACCGGACAACCAGGGCAACAGGGACGCGTTTTCCACCGGATCCCAGAACCACCAGCCGCCCCAGCCCAGCTCGTAATAGGCCCACCAGCTACCCAGAGCGATACCCAGAGTCAGGAAGGACCAGGCCACGGTAGTCCAGGGTCGGGACCAGCGGGCCCAGGCAGCATCCAGCCGACCATTAATCAACGCAGCAATGGCAAAGGCAAAGGCCACAGAAAAGCCCACATAACCCATATAGAGCATCGGAGGGTGCAGAATCAGGCCAATATCCTGCAGCAGAGGATTAAGATCCTGGCCGTCGGCCGGTACGTTCGGCAGCAGACGATCGAACGGATTGGACGTCACAATAATGAACAGCAGAAAACCCACCGACACCATCCCCAGAACAGACAGAACCTGGGAAATCATCACCGACGGCAACTTTCGGCTGAACACCGCCACCGCCAGAGTCCAGCCCACCAGCATCAGGATCCACATGAGCAAAGATCCCTCATGGCCTCCCCATACCGCACTCACTTTGTAATACCAGGGCAGCATGCTGTTGCTGTTATTGGCCACGTAGGCCACGGAAAAGTCGTCGGTTACGAATGCGTGGGTGAGGATGGCGAACGCCAGCGCAATGAACACAAACATCCCTGACGTCAGCGGTCTGGCAAAGGCCTGCAGACTGTCACGCCCGGTCAGGGCACCGGCGAGCGGCACAACCGAAAGGAGCACTGCCAGCAACAGCGAGAGAATCAGTGCGAGCTGTCCGAGTTCCGGATACATCGGGTTTCTCCAACGTCAGCTATGAATTGAGTAAATCAGTAAGTGGCAGATTCGGCGGCTTTCTCCGCATTCACCGCCTTGTGCTGCCCCTTGGAAGAACGCTCCAGCGCCTCAGCCACTTCCGGCGGCATGTAGTTCTCATCGTGCTTGGCCAGAACCTGGTCGGCCACAAACAAGCCCTGCTCGTTCAGGCGCCCCATGGCCACAACTCCCTGCCCTTCGGCAAACAGGTCGGGCAGAATGCCTTCATACTGCACCGGTACCGAAGCGGCAAAGTCAGTTACCCGAAAGTTCACAATCAGACTTTCGGTATCCCGCACTACACTGCCCGCTTCCACCATACCGCCCGCGCGAATACGGGTATCAACCGGCGCATTGCCAGCGGCAATTTCGGTTGGGTCGTAGAACAGGTTAATGTTCTGGCGCAACGCATAGGTTATAAGACCAACTGCAATAGCGATGCCCACCACAAGAAAGAGCACAATGGTCAAACGCTTTTTTCGGATCGGGTGCATGTGTTACCTGCCGTTTATTCCTGGGAAACTTCAACGCGGGTGAAGGTTGCGGCCGTTTTTGTCTGGCCCTTGTTTGCCCGCTGATCCTGCTGCTGATACCGGCGCCGACATTCTGCCAGCACAGACCGGTGGCGTCGCCGCGACCAGATCATCAGGCCGCCCAGCAGAATCGCAAAAACTCCATAACAGGCCCATACGTAAGGGCCGTGGCCTTCCATGGCAAGAAATGCGGAAAACGAATCAAACGCCATGGTTCAGCCTCTCCCCGCCAGCACAAGTTCTTTCACCCAGCGGGTTTTCTGTTCTCTGATCAAAATTTCGGTTTTCATTCTCAAGCAGGCCAGCCAGCCGAAAAGAAGATAAAGCCCCAGCACCGACAACAGCAAAGGCACCCACATTTCGGCAGGCATCGACGGCTTCTCGGTGAGCTTGAACGTGGACGGCTGATGAAGGGTGTTCCACCACTCAACCGAATACTGAATGATGGGAATATTGACAACGCCCACCAACAACAGCACCGCAACCGCCCTGGCCGCCGATTTTTCGTCGGCAATCGCCCGGTCAAGAGCAATGGCACCGCCATACAGGAACAACAGAATAAGCATGGAGGTCAGGCGGGCATCCCAGACCCACCAGGTGCCCCAGGTTGGCTTGCCCCAGACCGCTCCAGTGAACAGAGACAGAAAGGTAAGCACCAGCCCTACCGGCGCAATAGCCTTGACGAAGACATCGGCCAGTTTCATCCGCCAGACCAGTGTCACCACGGCAGCCGATGCCATCATGATGTAGATCGACTGGGCAATAAAGGCCGTGGGCACGTGAATAAAGATGATCCGGTAACTGTTGCCCTGAAGATAGTCCTTGGGCGCAAAGCCCAACCCCCAGACAATACCGGCAGCCAGCAACAGCAGCCCGGCGGCCAGCAGCCAGGGCATAAACCGGGTTGCAATCCCGAAGAACCATTTGGGAGAACCCAGTTTGTGAAAGAATTGCCACATCAGTTGATCACCGCCTTACTATTGTCAATTGATTGGTCGCCATAATGCCTCTCCGTCAGCTGTTTGACAGGCTGATACGCAATGCCGCCGCTGCGGCAAACGGTGCCAGGGTAACGGCCAGCATCAGAAAGGCCCCCATCAACGCAACATACCCTGCCACCGGAGCACCCTCGGCAGCCGCTGCCACGGTACCGGTACCGAAAATCAGCACGGGAATGTACAGCGGAATGATCAGCAGTGACAAGAGCACACCGGCAGAACGCAAGCCAAGCGTCAGTGCTGCCCCGATAGCACCGACCAAACTCAGCACGGGGGTACCAATCAGCAGCGTTAGACAGAGAATGGCGATAGAGTTCCCGTCGAGATGCACCATCACACCCAGCACCGGTGCCAGCAACACCAGCGGTAAGCCGGTAAGCACCCAGTGGGCAGCGGTTTTGGCCAGGATCAGTAGAAACAACGGCTGCGGCTGCAAAATCAGCTGCTCCAACGTGCCGTCATCGAAATCATGCCGGAACAGATGGTCGAGCGACAGCAGAACAGACAACAGCGCCGCAACCCAGAGAATACCGGCACCGGACTGTTTCAGAAAAGCAACTTCCGGGCTGACCCCCAGAGGGAACAGGGTGACAACCATAATAAAGAAGAGCAACGGATTGAGCAGATCCTGGCGCTGCCGGAAGGCCACCCGGACATCCCGGCTGAACACCGCCAGCATGGCCGCCAGGGTTCCGACAGACGCGGTGGCAGGTTTTATCACGGGCCGGACCTCAGCGTTCATGATTCACCTCCCCCCCGAGGGTAATCCGCTTCATACCGGGCAGATCAAGATCGTGGTGGGTCGTCACCAGTACCGCGCCGCCTTCAGCGGCCCGCTGTTGCAACAGGGCTTCAATCGCCTGCACACCGGCTGCGTCAATCGCGGTGAATACCTCATCGAGCAACCACAGGGGTTCGTCGGCGATCAGCAACCGTGCCAGTGCCACGCGCCGCTGCTGGCCCGCTGAAAGGTTGCGACAGGGCACGTGCTCGTAGCCTGCCAGCCCGGTGCCGGCAAGAGCCTGTAACAGCACCTGGTCTGGCACCGGCTGGCGGGGGGCCATCAGCGCCCGCAAATTTTCCAGCGGTGTCAGCAGAGGCTTTATGCCCGGCCGGTGGCCGATATACAGGGTATTGCGTAAAAACGATTCCCGGTTCTGGTGTCTTGCCTGGCCACACCACAGCAGTTCTCCCGACCAGGCATCGTTCAGGCCGGCGAGTATCCGTAGAAGGGTCGTCTTGCCGGTTCCGTTGGGGCCCTCGACACGGGTAACCGTACCGGGCAGTATGGAAAAGGACAGGTTCTGGAACAGCAGGCGCGCATCTCGTTCACATTCGAGATCGACCGCCTGCAGTAACGGCTCGGACATCAGGGCTCCGCTTCAGAGCGTTGGATGCGCTGCGGGCATCGGGGGTGACTGTTATAAAGCACTCGCAGGTGCCAGCACGAATTCAGGGCATTCTCTGCCAACGCCGCGTATTATAACGAAACCGGCACAGGATTACTCTTGCCCGACATCAAATCGACAACAATGAAACTCAACGGCCCACAACCCCCGATCTCCGCAAGCGAAACAGCACGGCCACAGAAAGACACCGGGCTGTCCGCAAACTCAAAACGCCCGGCAGGGGACTCTCTGCAAATGCTCTCTGCCCGACAGCAACTGGCGGAGCTGAAACTGGCCGAACGGGAATCGGTACTGGCTCGTGTGGCCGAGATTCTGCGGCAGAAAGATGGCAGCTATGAACTCTTGCTGGAGTTACGCGGCAGCAATCTCAAAGTCGCCGCCGGGCAGCAGATGCCCGACCTGGCCACCGGCGACCTGCTGAAACTGATTCGGGCCGGAGATTCTCTGCAGCTGGCTGGCAAACTACTCGCCAGCCCGGAAAGCGCCGTAGCCCGAGCTCTGGCTCAACGCCTGCCCTGGCAACAGAACCTGCAGAATGGGCTGGCGCAACTGCTCAATGCGCTGGAGACCGGCCTTAGGCCGCCACCCAGGCCGGGGCAGCTGCCGTCTTCAGTGCTGGCCCTGCCCTTGCCCACTGCAGCCAGAGACGCTCTGCAAAACCTGATTCAACACCTGCCCACGGCTTCGGCTTTAGAGCCCGGCGTGGGAAAATCCGACATCACAGCGGCCCGGGTTCAGCAATGGCTGAGTCACTCCGGTACATTCGCCGAAGCCAGCCTGCTGCAACACAAGCCTGCTGACCTCACCCGTCTGCCCGATTTGAAACACACACTGGCCCGGGTTGTTTCTGCCCTGCTGGCGAGTGAAAACCTTGGCCCGGAGCAATTCAACCGACTGACGCCACTGGCCAGCCCCGATCTGATGCAAGCCCCTTTGCAGTTCCCCCGCCCGGGGACACAGGCAAGCCCTCAGACCGGGAACGAAACAAGCACCGTGGGCCAGACTCTGAGACTGCTCGCCGGGATGCTGAACAGGATCACCGTAAACCAGCTTCACAGCCAGACACTGAACGCCCGCACCGGCGCCGAACCGGGGGCCCCGGTGAACACCCTGCTGGTTGAACTGCCCTGGCTGACGCCACAGAACGAACCCAGGACGGCCCAACTGCGGCTGGAAGAGTACCGGCAGGAACAGGACAAAACCGGCCAGGCCGCCCGGGCCAACGCCAGCGAATGGCGCTTGTCGTTATCGATGGACCTGGACGAAGCCGGGCCGATACATTTTGATGTCACCTTTCGCCACCCCTCCGTTAGCGCCCTGATCTGGGCCGACCACCAGAGCACCCTGCGAAAGGTGAACGAAGAGCTGCCCCTGCTCAGAAAAAGCCTGCAGGATCTGGGGCTGGACATCGGCGAACTGGATTGCCGCCGGGGACTTCCCAGGCAGAGCGAGACACGGCTGGAACACAGACTGGTGGATACCAAGGCATGACAGACACTCCCAAAGACACCATGCCCGCAGCGGTAGCACTCAAATACGATGGCGAACGGGCACCAATCATATCCGCAACCGGCACCTGGGAACTGGCCGAGGAAATCATCCGTATTGCCCGGGACAGCGGTGTGCCGCTGTATGAGAACGCCGAACTGGCAGGCATACTTGCGCGCCTGTCACTGAACGAAGAAATCCCTGAATCCCTGTACCGGGTGATTGCCGAAATACTGGCATTCGCCTTTCATATCCGGGGGCGAACGCCGCAAGATACACGGCCTCAGGAGCCTCCGTCGTCAACGGATCAATGACTTCAGGGCGTAAACCTGCTGCCATTTCGGGCCCTTGCGCTGGGCAACAATCGTCTCGAAATAGTGCTTCAAACGCCGCCGGTCTTCCGGCTGGTCTTTCAGCGCCGAGCCCACCACATGGTGCATCATATGCTCCACGGTCATTTCGCCACCGCCGTAATACCAGGCATTCAGGCTGGCAGCATGGGCAACGGATACCGCCTCGGCGGTTGACAGGGCTGCCCCGGCCAAGCGGTCGGTACTACGGCCATCCATGGTCTGACCATTACGCAGTTCATGGAACAAGGTAACCAGCAACTCAATAACCGACTCATCAAGGGGCACTTCGATACCCGCCAGCCGGTTGGTTCGTGTGACTTCCCGAAGCACCACCTGAATTTCATCAGCAAGGTGTTGTATCGGCCGTATTTCCTCAAACACCATTCGACGCTTCAGGGCCGCGCTCATACGGTGTACGCCTTCATCGACGCTGTTGGAAGTTGCCACCAGGTTGAAGCCCTGCCGGGCCAAAATCACACCCTCTTCTCCGGGCAGCTCAGGGATCACCACAACCCGGTCTGACAACACTGACAGCAAAGCATCCTGCAAGGCCTGGGGGCAACGGGCAATTTCTTCAAACCGAACCAACCTCCCGTCCATCATGCCCCGTAGAAGCGGAGTGGGCACCAGAGCCCTGCGGGTTGGCCCTTCGGAGTGCAACAAGGCTTCGTTCCAGCTATACAGCAGCTGGCTAACCTGATTGATCGCGCCGCCCTGAAGCGTCAGGGTAGAGTCACCGGAAATCGCCGCAGCCAGGAGCTCCGACAGCCAGGATTTGGCCGTACCCGGCTCGCCCACCAACAAACACCCACGGGATGTGCACAGAGAAATAATGATGCGCACGACCATAGCCCGATCCGCGACAAATTTGCGCTCTATGCCCAGATGCTCGTCACCCAGCAGAAACTTTTCCACACTGCCGGGAGACATCAGCCAGCCGGGTGGAACCGGGCCGGAATCGGTCGACACCAGCTTGTCGAGTTCCCGCCGATAGACAACCTCGGCAGGTTCGCGCTGAGCTGGCTTTGCGGTTAGTGGTTGGCTTTTCATCCGTTACTCCTGCGGCCACCGCGCAACTCCGGCGCCATTCGTTCCCTGGGCAGAATGCGGGGCAGCTCGGACAGCGGAATCACACCTTCAATCACATGATCCAGCGCACTGTCCCGCATGGTAATCAGGCCCGCATCCAATGCCCGCCAGCGCAACTCACCAATCGGGGGCTGGCTGGAAATGGCGTTGCGGACATCTGCGTCCACCTCCATGTATTCCACAATAGCAACCCTGCCCTGAGTGCCCCGGCCACCGCACTTGCTGCAGCCTTTGCCTTCAAAGCAGCGGAAATCCGCTGGCACGCCGTCCGGGAATACCTCGGCAAGAATGTCTGGCGAGGCCGTGGCAGGCTCCCGGCAGTGGTGACAAATCCGCTTTGCCAGGCGCTGGGCAATCACTGCCAGCAACTCACCGGCAATGGAATTAGGATGGATGCCTAAATCGTAAAGACGCTGGAGCGAGTCCACGGCGTCGTTGCAATGCAGCGTAGACAGCACAACGTGGCCGGTCTGAGAAGCTCTGATCGCTTCCAGCGCCGTCTCCTGATCACGGATTTCGCCTACCAGAATCACATCCGGGTCTTCACGAACGAAGGCCCGCATGGCATCGGCGAAACTGAACCCGATATCGGCCCTCACCCGGGTCTGCTGGATGTTGTCGATGGAATATTCAATCGGGTCTTCAACGGTAATGACTTTGCGCCTGCCATCATCCGCGAGAGTCTGTAGCCCCGCATACAGCGTCGTCGATTTGCCAGACCCGGTTGGCCCAACCACAAGCACCAGACCCGCCGGGTTATCCAGCAGGCGCTGGTAGTGGGCACCAATGGCAGGCGACATCCCCAGCTCTTCAATGGTCATGGCGCGGCCGGTTTGCGGCAACAGCCGGATAATCACGTTCTCACCGTGCAGGGAAGGCTGGGTCTGGATGCGCAGATCGTAGGACGTACCGCTCAACTGCAATCGGGAGCGACCACCCTGGGGCAGCCGATGCTCGGCAATATTCAGCTCGGCACGCAATTTGATCACGTTGATTACGCCCCGGATCTCCCGGGGAGACAACTGGTACTGGGGCAGATCCTGCAGATCGCCATCCACCCGCAAGCGCACCCTTACCCGGTCTTCATACTGTTCGATGTGAATATCACTGGCGCGCTCGCTCACCGCATCAAGAAGAATGGCCTCGTAAACCGACACCAGATACGGGCTGACATGTTTATCGTTTTCCTGACCCAGCAAATCCCGCGAGGCTTTATCACCTCTGATCTGCCCGGACGCCTCCCCACCCTGCTCCTCGGCAAAGCGGCTACCTTTGGCGGTCAGATCCAGCGCAGACCAGACCCGGCGAAAATCAGTCGGTGTCACCAACTTGCAGACAATTCCGTAATCCTGGGTCAAGCGTTCCAGCTGATCTGTCCTGGCATCCGGGTCGTCGGTAATCACCGTCAGCATACTGTCCTCCCGGGCCACCGGGATCATACGGGACAAATCCAGAAAGGTTCTGGAAAAATGGCGGAACAGCCCGGTATTCAACTGCGCGAGCACGTCATCACCGACGACAAATTCCATCCCCCGTTGCCGGGCCAGTGAGCGGTAAAGTTCCGTTTCTTCCAGGTTCAGCTTACGCCGCAGAATATCGAGCACCCGTTCATTTCCGGATGAAGCCTCATGGCGGGCCTGCGCCAGGGTGGACTCGTCCACCATCCCCAAATCAATGAGTATCTGTTCGGAATTGCGATTGAAGTCAATCCAGCCCAGAGTTCGAATGCGTTCCAGTCCGTCGTTTTTTCGCTGGAACATGGCCAGGCTGGGCACCGGGCCAGCACGTCCTTCAAGGCAAACCAGCGTGCCACCCGGCCGAAGGTTGTCCAGCAGGCAGGCCGGTGTGTCGATGAACGTTGTACAAATAATCAGATCACAGGGCGTATCGGCCTTAAGGCGCGAATCTGCCACCGCTTCCACAACGTCGATATTATGCAGCCCCTGGCCGGTAAAGCGCTCGCTGGCTTTCCGGGCCAACGCCGGGTTGCGATCCACATAAATGACCCGATGGGCCAGTTGTGCCAGAACCGCCGACAGATAACCTGAACCGCCGCCCACATGCATTACAGTCTGATCCTGTTCTATCTCCGGCATCAACCCGAGCAGGTGGCGAACGGTTTCTTCTCTGGGGATGGAGTGCCCGGTAATGGACGGTGCAAGATCAGCGCTGGTAACAAAATTATGACGAGAAATCACCGATAGGGCTGCAACAGCCCTCGAATACAGTTTTTTCATTCAGCCGCTTCCATAGCAATACGGGCTCAGGCTGCGCGCCGCTTCTTCAGTGCCGACACCAGCTCGGCCTCCGGACGGGAAATTCCACAGGTATTCATAAGATCGTCGATATCGGCGCCAAGATCAACCAGGCGGGCCGCTTCATCGTAGGAGATTCGCAGGGGGTCGTTCTGGCGCATTTCTTCCAGTGTGTGCCGGAGTTCATGCAGCTGCCGTTCGCAATTGACCAGCCGCTGGCCCACGCCAAGACTGCCGCTGGTTGTCGCGTGCAGTTCACGGCCTAGGGTATCGCAACGTTGTTTCAAGGAGGTCTGCAGGGCCCGGATCCGGCGCCCGTGCAATAGCCCCTGTACCAGAACCAGAGCAATCGCACCTGCAGTCAAGGCCCAGGGAAACCAGGAAGGGATAGCAAAGTTCATAGCGGACGTCTCCGTTGTTGGTGCCACGGCAGACGTCCGTCACTGCGCTGGTATACGGCTTACAGCGCTGCGATTTCAGCCCACTCGTGGTCTGACAGCATTTTGTCGAATTCGACGAGAATGATCAGCTCGCCATTTTTGTTGCACACACCCTGGATAAACTTGGCACTTTCCTCGTTCCCCACGTTTGGTGCGGTTTCAATCTCACTGGACTTCAGGTAAACCACCTCGGCCACGGAATCCACCAGAATGCCCATTACCTGGCTTGAAGATTCCATCACCACAATCCGAGTGGCATCGGTCACTTCCGCATCCGCCAGGCCAAAACGCCGACGGGTATCGATGACCGTAACCACGTTGCCCCGCAGGTTGATGATACCCAGAACATAGTCCGGAGCCCCGGGAACCGGCGCTATCTCCGTGTACCGGAGCACCTCCTGGATTTGCATGACATTAATGCCATAGGTTTCATCATCCAGACGGAATGTCACGTACTGCAATACCTGATCATCCTGGGCCTGATTTTGCTGTCCGCTCGGGGATGCCATAGCGCTCTCTCCTTCTCGGCTGCCCGGCGGGCAACCTGATCGTCAAAAATTCATCGTCAGTGCCCAATACTATAGTTAAAGGCACAAAGCGTGCCAGTATGGCACCGTGTCATTGCGTAACGTTTTATTCCAGCGCCAGGTGATGTTCGCGTTCGGCCCGCACCAGAAGCTCAGCCATGGTACGAACATCAATCAGGGCACACATATGCTCCACCACCGTTCCCGCCAACCAGGGCCGCTTGCTTCGGGCCGTGCGCCAGCGCACCTGATCCGGCGCCAACGTGAATGACTGGGCTACGTCATCGCAGGCCAGGCCCCAGCGGCTGTCATCCAGACGAATCACAAAGCGATAGTTATCACGGGCGCCCTCGGGCACCCGGCCAGCCATAATCCACTCAGCGGTATCCACCACTCTCAGATTCTGCTGCTGCCCGCGCAACATGCCCATATACCAGCGCGGGCTGCCGGGAATCGGGCGAATATCCTCTTCAATGCGGTGAATCGCTCCCAGCAATACCAGCGGTACCGCCAACTGCAGCCCTGCCACGGTGAAGATCAGGCATTCAAACGGTTCTTCAGACCAGTCCGGGCGCACCGGTGGCGTCGGGCTCGGGGTATCCGGCACCACCTCAGAGGCGGACTCTGCAACCGATACCGGAGCTGCCGCGCTGGCTGTCCGCGTTGCGGTTTCTAAACGGGGCTCAACCCTGGCTGGCTCTGGCTTTACCCGAACCGGTGCGGGCGCGGATACACCCCGAACCCCACCTTTCACGGTCTCGGCTTTGGTCTGTGTCCTGGTCTGAACATCGACCTGCTGCTGGCTAACGGCCTGTGTGTCCTCCTGCAGCGCCGTGCTCGTGGCTGTATGCAACAGCTCATCCAGATAGCTGGCAATGGCCGCCTCCGGTGCGGCGAGCTGCGTCATTTTTGTGTCAGCCATGGTTCCGCCCTGTCAGGGAACCGTTGCGCCTGAGAATATCATCCAGCAGATGATCGTAAGCCCGGACACCATGGGTCTGTGCATCCAGCGCAGACGGAATCACCCCGGCCTGGCTGGCATCCCGGAATTTGGTATCCACCGGCACGGCAAACCGCCAGAGCGTATCCTGGTAAGTTTTACGCAGAAGATTCAGGCTTTTCACCGACGCCTGTGTTCGCCGGTCGTACAGGGTGGGCACAATCATGTACGGCAGTTCGTTTTTCTGGGAGCGCATGATCATCTGCAGGGTGTGCAGCATTCGCTCAAGCCCCTTTATTGCCAGAAACTCGGTCTGGACCGGAATAACCAGAAACTGGGCCGCCGCCAGCGCATTCACCATCAGCACACCCAGAGACGGTGTGTTGTCGAGGATCACATAATCAAAATCATCCCACAACTGGGCCAGAGCCCGAGAGACTATAAGGCCCATGCCCTCAACACCGACCATACGCCGCTCCAGGGTGGCGAGCGCGGTACTGGCTGGCAGCAGCGACAAACCGGGGCAACTGGTTTCGGTAATCAGTTGTGCCGGTAGCCCTTCCGGAACCTTGCCCTGATGCTGGAACAGGTCAAAAACACTGTGGGCAATGGTATCCGGATCATACCCGAACCAACTGGTGAGTGAGCCATGGGGGTCAAGATCAACCACCAGCACACGCTTACCCCTGCCCGCCAACAGCCCGCCGAGGGCGACCACCGAGGTTGTTTTTCCTACGCCACCTTTCTGATTGGCTACAGCCCAGATTCGCACGCCAGATTCTCCGGTTACAGGTTGGCCCAATGGCCCGGCTTCTTTCCCGTTTAACGGCAGGAAAACCGGTATCTTGAAACGGAACAGACAGTTTGCGGCAAGGATTTGCCGACTCCGCCCATAACAGAGAGTTAATACAGAAAACGTGCCAGATACCGCTGCCAGGGGATCTTTGCGGCAGAAGCAAAAACTAACGCACCGCGCCCCGGATACTGGCATCCCGTGAAATCAGCAAAACCACGCGCCGGTTTCTCCGACGCCCCTGCTCGGTGTCGTTGCGGGCAACCGGCTGGTACTGGCCATAGCCAACCGCCGCCAGACGTTCCGGCTCCACTCCCTCCATCGTAAGCATCCGTGCCACTGCAGCCGCCCTGGCCGTTGATAGCTCCCAGTTTGAGGGGAACCGACTGGTACGAATGGGCTGATTATCGGTGAAGCCCTCAACCTTGACCGCATTATCTTTGCCCCGCAACACACCGGCAATCTTTTCAATCACCTCAAATGAATCGTAGTGAGGCTCGGCATCTCCGCTGCCGAACAACATACTGTTTGGCAGGTTAAGCTCGATCCACTGGTTGCTGGTTTCAAGGCTGACCACACCCTGGCTGATAAGCTGATCAAATTCCAGGGCAAGCTGATTCGCCATACTTTGCAGTGCTTCGGTTCGGGCGGCCGACTCGGCCTCTGCGTCGATATCAGACTGCGTCGGCTGCGGCACCTCGGCCACCGGTGGCGGAATAACGTCTTGCGGGCGTTGCTCTGGGACAACCGGCGGCTGCTCTCCCACCACGACAGGCTGTACCGAGCGTTGAGGCGCATTGAACACACCGGTAAAGGTGTCCGACAGCACCTTGTACTTGCCCTCGTTGACCGACGACACCGAATACATCACCACAAAAAAGGCAAACAACAGAGTGATGAAATCCGCATAGGAGATCAGCCAGCGTTCCTTATTGTGGGTACTTTCAGGGGAGATTTTGCGCCTGCGCATAGTAGGCCCTTGCCTGCATTACTGCAGGAATCCACGCAATTTGAGCTCGATGGATTTCGGGTTTTCGCCCTCGGCAATGGCGATAATGCCATCGATCATCATGTCTTCGTATCTGGTTCGCTCCTGCACGATGCCCCGGAGTTTATTTGCCACCGGAAAGAACAGCAGGTTTGCCAGTGCCACACCGTAGATGGTCGCCACAAAGGCGGTCGCAATACCCCCACCCAGAGACTGGGGATCCTCAAGGTTGGTCATTACCTGAATCAACCCCATAACCGCGCCGATAATGCCGATGGTGGGCGAATACCCGCCCATGGCCTCATACACCCGGGCGGAATCCAGATCCCGCTGTTCGCGGGTTTCCAGATCCACCTCCATGATACTGCGGATGGCTTCCGGCTCGGCACCATCCACCAGCAGCTGTAAGCCCTTGCGGGCAAAGCGCTCCGGCTCCTTTTCAGCCAGGCCTTCAAGCCCCAGCAGCCCCTGCTTGCGGGCCTTGACGCTCCAGTCGATCACTTTACCGATACCATCTTCCAGCGAGATATAGGGCGGCAGGAACACCCAGCGAGCCTGATTGAACGCCCGCTTTAGCATGGGCCATGAGGTCTGAAGGATGGTGGCGGCAAGGGTTCCCCCGATCACAATCAGTGCCGCGGGCCCGTTGAACAGGGAACTCACGGCTCCGCCCTCAAGAAGGTTTCCACCCAGTATGGCGACGAACGCCAGAATGATTCCGAGCAGGCTCAGAATATCCATTAATGGGCGCCCTCGATCAGGCGCGGCCCGACTTCTTCCAGCGGCAGAATCTCGTCACTCAGCCCTGCCCGGGCAACGGCCATGGGCATACCATAGATCACTGAGGTCTTCTCATCCTGGGACCAGACCACCGAGCCAGACTGCTTCATCAGGCGGCAGCCCTCCTTGCCGTCTGCCCCCATGCCGGTGAGGATCACGCCGAGGGTCTTACCGGGAAAGCTGCGGGCCAGAGAGCCGAACGTTACATCAACACAGGGTTTATAGTTGAGCCTGTCGTCTCCGGGCAGAATGCGCACACGGGCCTGGCCGCCGCGGTTTTCCACCATCATCTGTTTGCCTCCCGGCGCAAGCAGTGCCAACCCCGGGCGCAACACGTCGCCGTCCTCAGCCTGCCGAACTTCAATCCGGCACAGTTTGTTCAGGCGCTCGGCAAAAGCCGGTGTGAAACTGGCAGGCATATGCTGAACCAGCACAATGGGCGAGGGAAACGACGCTGGCAAGGTCGTCAGCACTTTTTGCAAGGCCACCGGACCGCCGGTGGACGTGCCTATGCCAACCACACTGTAATGCCTGGCGGCCGTTTTTCTTGACGGTTTACGGACAGGTTCCGCCGCGGGTTCCCGGCGGGCCTCCGGCGCCAACGGCCGTGCCGGGCGGACTGCCGCCCCCCCGGCGGAACCGGGGCGTTCCGGCGGTGACGTTCTTGGCCTGGGCACCGGTGGCGATGTTCGGGTAACCGGCGCAGAAGACCTGGCGCCGGGGCGGCTGCCAGCAACATCCAGAATGCGCTGAATCAGAATTTTCTGAAGTTCGCTGGTATCCCTCGCAATTTCCTCGAAATTCTTCGGCAGAAAATCCACCGCGCCAGCTTCCAGCGCATCCAGCGTCACCCGCGCACCTTCATAAGTCAGCGAGGAAAACATTAACACCGGCGTCGGATTGCTGCGCATGATCTCCCGTACGGCCGAAATCCCGTCCATCACGGGCATTTCATAATCCATGGTGATGACGTCCGGACGAAGCCTGGCGGCCAGTTCAACACCCTCCCGGCCATTCGTGGCCGCACCCACAACCTTGATCTGGCCGGAGGCCGTCAGAATCTCCGTCAACCGTTTGCGAAAGAAACCTGAATCGTCTACGACCAGGACAGATACCGTCATCCATTTCTCCTGAAAATCCCGGCAAGTGCTGCCCAGGAACCTGCGCGCCTGAAAGTCACACCACGATTGGTAACGCGCAGGCGCCTAGCCGTAGTGCTGCAACAGACTGGGCACGTCTATAATCAATGCGATACGTCCGTCGCCGGTAATCGTGGCGCCAGCCATACCCGGCGTTCCCTGCAAAGCCCGCCCTAGCGGTTTGATAACCACTTCTTCCTGACCAACCAGCTGATCCACCACGAAACCAACCTGCTTGGTGCCCATGGCCACAATCACCACATGCGCATTCTCGGGTTCTGCCTGACCGGCAGCACCGTGCACCAGCCAGCGTTTGATGTGGAACAGGGGGAAGACCTTTTCGCGCACGACAACGCATTCCTTGCCATCGACAATGTTGGTTTTGGTGAGGTCAAGGTGGAAGATTTCCACCACGTTGACCAGTGGTAGCGCAAAGGACTGATCGCCCAGCATGATCATCAGCGTTGGCATAATGGCAAGCGTAAGCGGAACCTTGATGATAATGCTGGTGCCCTTGCCCTTCTCGGACACGATGTTGATCTGCCCGTTAAGCTGTCCGATACGGGTCTTCACCACATCCATGCCCACACCCCGGCCGGACACATCAGAAATCTGCTCTTTGGTGGAGAAACCCGCTGCAAAAATGAGGTTATAGCATTCGTTGTCGGTCAGGCGATCGGCCGCATCCTGCTCAAACAACCCCTTCTCGACGGCTTTACGCCGGAGCACATTGGCATCCATACCGGCACCGTCATCGGCAATGGACAGCAGGATATGGTCGCCTTCCTGTTCCGCAGACAGAGTCACCGTGCCCGCCCTTGGCTTACCGGCTTGCTCGCGCACATCCGGCGCTTCAACACCATGGTCAACTGAGTTCCGCACCAGGTGAACCAGCGGATCAGACAGTGCCTCGACCAGGTTCTTGTCCAGGTCGGTGTCCTCACCGTGCATCACCAGATTGACTTCTTTTTTCATGTTGCGTGCGAGATCCCGGACTACCCGGGGGAAGCGGCCGAATACCTTTTTAATTGGCTGCATACGCGTTTGCATAACGGCCGACTGAAGATCGGTGGTCACCACATCCAGGTTGGCCACCGCCTTGTGCATATGCTCGTCTTCGCTTTCGGACCCCAGACGCTGCAGCCGGTTTCGCACCAGCACCAGTTCACCCACCATGTTCATGATGTCGTCCAGGCGCTTGGTATCTACCCGCACCGTTGTTTCGCCAGCCGGTGTAGCCTCACGCGCTGCCGCGGCGGGTTTGGCGGGTTCCCTGGCCGGTACGGGTGCTGGCTTTTTACTTTCCTCAGGCACCGGCTTTTTAGTCTTTTCAGGCTGTTCAACTTTTTTAGCGGGGGCAGCAGGCGCGGCATCTGCTGCTGCCGCGCTGGGGCTACCACCCTTGCCGTGAAGTTCATCGAGCAGGCTTTCAAATTCATCGTCGGAAATCAGGTCGGACGAGCCTCCGGACGGGCTCGCCGGCGCCTGCTCCGGCGTGTCAGTCGCACCGGAAAACTGCCCTTTGCCGTGCAACTGATCCAGCAACGCCTCGAACTCATCGTCAGTGATGTCATCACCACCAGCCGCCGCCACAGCTGCGGTGTCAGGTTCGCCCGCGGGCACCGGTGCTGCTTCAGGCGCACCCTGGCCATCCGCCAGGGCATCAAGCAGGCGCTCGAACTCTTCGTCGGTAATATCGCCCTGGTCTTCCTGGCCCGCATTGCTGGCCGCAGGCTCAGGTTCCGGAGCGGGCTCTGCCGCCGCTGTCTCGCTTTCCGGGCGAGCAAGCTGATCGAGGGCTTCAATCAGGGTATCGGGGGCCGGTGTCGGCTCTTCCCGGTTACGCACCTGATCGAACATGGCATTCACGTTGTCCAGCGCTTCGAGCACCACATCCATCAGCTCCGCAGTCACCTGGCGCTTGTGATTGCGAAGGGTATCGAACACGTTTTCCGCGGAATGGCAGCAATTGACAAGAGCTTCAAGCTGTAAGAAGCCTGCGCCGCCCTTTACCGTGTGGAAACCGCGGAAAATGGCATTCAGAAGATCGCTGTCGTCGGGGTGCTGCTCAAGATCCACCAACTGTTCTGACAATTTTTCCAGAATCTCGCCAGCTTCAATAAGGAAGTCTTGCAGGATCTCTTCGTCGGCATCGAACGCCATGCGTTTTCCTCTTTACGATCAGAATCTCAGAATCCGAGACTGGACAGCAGGTCATCTACGTCGTCCTGCCCCGAAACAACATCTTCCCGCCGATCGGCATTGATCTGGGGGCCTACCCCTTTTTCGGCCGACTCTTCTTTTTCTTCAATCTGATGTACAGTTCCGGTCAGCTGATCGACATTGCCCGCCATCACCACCAGGCTCAGCAGGTTGTCCTCAACTTCGTTCACCAGTGCCGTAACCTTCTGGATTACCTGGCCGGTCAGATCCTGAAAATCCTGGGCAATCAGTATCTCGGACAGGTTCTGGTACAGGCTGTCGGAATCACTGGACAGACTGTTGAAAAAGGTATCGATACGCCCGTACAGCTCGCGAAACTCTGCCGGTTCCATTTCCCGTCGGCGCAGCCGCTGCCATTCGTCCCGCAGCGCCACGGCTTCGTCTCTCATGGCATGGGCCATCGGCATACTCTCTTCCACCAGGTCCATGGTTCGGTTGGCGGCCTGACCGGTCATCTGAACAACGTAAGACAAGCGATCGGAAGCATCGGTCATTTTCGACAGAACTTCTTTCTGTTCCGCACTGGTGGGGTCAATCTGGAAGTTCCGGATCGCTTCGTGCAGGCTACGGGTCAGGCGCCCTACCTCACGATACAGACTCTGATCCCTAACCTCGCTCAATTCATTGATCAGTGTCATCGCCCGAACATAATCACCCGCATTCACACTATCGGCGAGCTCGGAGGTCTGTTGCGCCAGCTTGGCTGTCACCTCCTGATCGAGGCCCTGCTGAATTCTCTCGTTATCACTCATGGCGAGCCATCCGACCTCTGGTTACTGGATTCGTTCGAAAATTTTCTCGATCTTTTCCTTAAGTACCGCGGCGGTAAAAGGCTTGACCACGTAACCGTTAACACCGGCCTGTGCTGCTGCCACAATCTGATCACGCTTGGCCTCTGCAGTCACCATCAGAACCGGCAGATTTTTCAGGTTTTCATCGGCACGGACGGCTTTGAGCAGGTCGAAACCGGACATGCCGGGCATGTTCCAGTCGGTAACGAGGAAGTCGTATTTACCACTTCGAAGCATGGGCAGCGCCGTATTGCCATCGTCGGCTTCGTCGGTATTGGTGAACCCAAGATCCCGCAACAGGTTCTTGATGATTCGTCGCATCGTGGAGAAGTCGTCCACGATCAGAATTCTCATGTTCTTGTCCAATGGGACCTCCAGTCAGTAACACCCGGACTCTAATCGATCTTTTTTGAAAGGTTAGCAGGCCGATACTTTAATGGTTAATTGTGTGACATACGAGTCAGGATTTGTGTGCATCCCGCCAATCCGATAACCGGCCTCTCAACCGCAATGCGGCCTGGCTATGAATCTGGCTAACCCGGCTCTCGCTCACGCCCAGCACAGCGCCAATTTCCTTCAGGTTGAGTTCTTCCTGATAGTACAGGCTGAGCACCAGCTTTTCCCGCTCCGGCAGTGCCTCAATGGCTTCCGCCAGACTGCGCTGGAAGGCGCCCGAGGTAATGCCGTCCAAAGGGTTATCACTGGCCTCTGCTTCCTCTAACGGCAGTTCTCCGGTTTCGTTTAGCTCATCCAGGCTGAACAATCGCCCACTGCTGGCGTCGGCCAGGGAGGCATGGTAGTCCTCCAGTGAAACGCCCAACTCCTCTGCCACTTCCGCATCCTGGGCTTCACGGCCACTGCGGTCTTCAACCTGCTTGATGGCGGCGGCAATCCTGCGGGAATTCCGGTGTACCGAGCGGGGCACCCAGTCGCCCTTACGGATCTCGTCTACCATGGCACCACGAATACGGATGCCTGCGTAGGTTTCAAAGGTCGCGCCTTTGCCCGAGGCATAGCGTTGCGCCGCTTCCAGCAAACCGATCATGCCCGCCTGAATAAGATCCTCAAGCTGAACCGAGGCGGGTAGGCGGGCCATCAGGTGCAGTGCAATTTTCTTGACCAGCGGCGCATGCTCCTCAATGAGCAAGGAAGGGTTGCGGCTACCGGCCTGATGATAGATTCCCAGATTATTCGCCAATGTCATGCATCCGATGTCTTGTAGGGCTGAATCAAGATCAGACTTCGACGAGCCGCTCCACGAAAAACTCCAGGTGGCCCCGGGGAGACGACGGCAGTGGCCAGTTATCCACTTTCTCAGCCAGAGCTTTCAGGGCAAGCGACGCTTTGGCCCTGGGGTAGGCCTCAAGAACGGCTTTCTGGCGCTGTACCGCTTTCTTGACGGCTTCGTCGTAAGGCACACTACCCACGTATTGTAGCGCCACATCAAGAAAACGCTCGGTAACCCGGGTCAACTTTTCAAACAGATGACGGCCTTCCTGCTCGCTGCGCACCTGGTTGGCCAGTATGCGGAAACGGTTGGTGCCATAGTCCCGGTTCATCAGCTTGATGAGGGCATAGGCATCGGTAATGGATGTGGGCTCATCGCAAACCACCAGCAACAACTCCTGGGAGGCCCGCAGAAAGCTCACCACAGCCTCCGAGATACCGGCGGCGGTATCCACAATCAGCACGTCGATCTGGTCACCGATTTCACTGAAAGCATTGATCAGGCCCGCATGCTCCATGGGGCTTAGCTGGGTCATGCGCTGGGTACCCGAGGATGCGGGTACAATGCGGATGCCACCCGGCCCCTGAACCATCACGTCTTTCAGATCGCACTCACCACTGAGGACGTCCTGCAGGTTCCGGTTCGAGGTAATGCCCAGCAGTACGTCGATATTGGCAAGCCCCAGGTCGGCGTCGAGCAGCACCACGCGGCGCCCTTTTTCTGCCAGAGCGATACCCAGGTTGACCGACACGTTACTTTTGCCGACACCGCCCTTGCCGCCGGAAACCGCAATTACCTGAACCGGATGTGGTTTGCTCATACTGTTTTCAGTCTCTTACTTCGTTCTTGTAAGGGCACAAGGCCGGCATTATTGTTCGCTGCGCCCGCTCAGGCACCTTCTGCAACCTGTTGGGGGGCCTGCAGGGCCTTCAGCCGTTCAACACTCAGGCGTACCAGGGGAACCGCCTCTGCCCGGTGCAGGTCTTCCGGGATCTTCTGGCCGTTGGTGTACCAGGCCACCGGCAAACCGGTTTCCATCACAAACCCCAACACTTCGCCCAGTGTCAGCGCCTCATCAATCTTGGTCATGATACAGCCTGACGGCCCCGCCATCTTATAGCAATGCCACACGGATTTCATGATGCGCGGCTGGCTGGTGGCCGACACCACCAGATGTGTCCGGATATCATGATGGCTTCGTGCCAGCTCAGTCAGCTGCTCCTGGTAGCCACGGTCGGCACTGGTAAGGCCCGCAGTATCAATCAGTACCAGATGCCGGTCTGACAGGTCGTCCAGAATATCATCCAGGGAATGGCTCTCGTCCACCACCCGAACCGGCACATTCAGAATCCGGCCAAACACAAACAGCTGTTCGTGGGCCGCTACCCGGTAACGATCGGTTGTCACCAGTGCCAGGGAATCCGGCCCATGCTCCAGTACATAGCGAGCCGCGAGCTTGCCGATGGTGGTGGTTTTTCCCGAACCGGTCGGCCCCACCAATGCGTAGACACCGCCAGCATCCAGCCAGTCCTCCCGGGGTGTACGCACACCGGTCGCCAGCATTTTCAGCGATTGCTTCCAGCCCTCTTCCAGGCGTCCGGCACGGTGCTGGCGCGACAGGGAATTCGCCAGCTCAGCACCCAGCCCCAATTCCTGCAGGCGTTCAGCAAGCCGCTGCTGAACGGCATTCGGGCCATCCGCCTGCACTGCCGCCGCTGGCACCTGCCCTTTCATCAGATCCCGCAGTGAACTGATCTCTGCCCTCATGCTGGCGAGCTCATCGGCGTAACCTGCCCCGGCAGATGGCCCATTCGCGACAACTGCGGGCTCCGGCTGCCAGTCATCCGACGACTGCGCATCGAATGCAGTGAAGGTCGTATCCGACGGGGACTGCGTAGCAACACTTCCCCGACGCTCACGGACTTCGCGGATGCGCGTGCGGGACCGACCCAGTTCGTCTTCCAGCCTGCGGTGCTGCTCCGCCTGCATTTCCGCCAGCCGGGCACCATTGGTTGCCTGTGCCGACTGCTCACCCAGGCGCTGACGCGCCATATTTTCGTCGTAATCGAGAGCAGTTACGATTTCCACACCACCGTCTACCCGACGGTTTGACAGAATAACGGCATCCGGCCCCATTTCATGGCTCACCTGCTTGAGGGCCTCGGCCATGGACTGTGCAAAAAACCGTTTTACTTTCATGATGCTTCATCCTCCAACCGGCAAGCCCTGAAGGGTTTGCCGAATTACTCTGCCGGGCTTACTGGCCGACAGAGGCCACAATCGTAATCTGTTTGTTGTCTGGTACTTCCTGGTAAGACAACACATGCAAACGCTCAACCCCGTAACTGGCAAACTTCGCAAGCACCGGCCGCAAGGGCCCGGACACCAGAAGAATCGCAGGTTTACCAAGCATTTCCTGGCGCTGCACGCTGTCCTGAAGGGATCGTTGCAGCTTCTCGACCATGTTGGGTTCCAGTACCAGGCCGATATCGTCCTGACCGCCAGTTTGTTGACTCTGCTGTACAGACTTAAGCAATAACTGTTCCAGATCCGGATCCAGAGTGATAACCGGAATCTCGGCGTCGTTGCCGCAAATGCTCTGAATAATCATCCGGCGCAACGCCTGGCGGGCCACTGTCGTCAAGGTTTTGGGATCCTGACTGCGCGGATGCAGGTTAACGATCGCCTCGGCAATGGAGCGCATATCCCGAACAGGCACTTCTTCTTTCAGCAGGTTTTGAAGCACTTTCAGCAAGATACTGATGGAAATACTGGTCGGCACCAGCTCTTCTGCCAGCTTCGGCGAGATCTTCTCCAGCTGATCCAGCCACTTCTGGGCTTCCTCGTGACCAATCAGTTCATGGGCATGTTTTTGCAGAATCTGGTTCAGGTGCGTGGCCACCACCGTGCTGGCATCCACTACGGTGTAGCCGAGGGTCTGGGCCTGGTCCTTTTTGTCCGGCTCTATCCAGATGGCATCCAGGCCAAAAGCCGGATCTTTTCCGGCAATGCCCTCCACCTTGCCGAACACCTGGCCCGGATCAATCGCCAGTTCACGCTCCGGATGAATCTCGGCTTCAGCAATGGTCACCCCCATCAGGGTGATGCGGTAAACATTGGGCATCAGATCCAGGTTGTCCCGAATATGAACCGACGGCATCAGAAAACCGAGATCCTGGGACAGCTTCTTGCGAACGCCCTTGATACGGCTCAGCAATTGACCGCCCTGGGACTTGTCCACCAGCGGGATCAGGCGATACCCCACTTCCAGCCCGACAATATCGACCGTGGCAACGTCATCCCACCCCAGCTCCCGGGTCTCGCCCGGTGCTGGCAATGCTTGCCCGTCACCACCAGGGCGATCGGCAGAGATCTCGGCACCCGGGCGGGCACCGGCCCCTGGCGCTGCGCCACGGCTGACAAAACCACCGCCTTCCTCAACGGTTTGCTGCTGCTTTTTCCAGATCAGCCAGGCAGCACCCGCCGCCAGCAGCCCCAGCCCCAGGAAAGCCACGTGCGGCATACCCGGAATCAGCCCCAACAGAATGAGGATCGCCGCCGCAATCCCCAGCGCTTTCGGCGCGCTGAACATCTGCTGGATAATCTGGCCACCCATATCCTGGCTGGAGGTGACCCGGGTGACCATGATGGCCGCCGACGTGGACAGCAATAGCGAGGGAATTTGCGCAACCAGACCATCACCGATGGTCAGCAGAGCATAGCGCTGCATAGCCAGACCAAAGTCCAGACCGTGCTGCAGCATACCGATAGCCACCCCGCCAACAATATTGATGGCGAGAATCAGCAAGCCAGCCACCGCGTCGCCTTTGACAAACTTGGACGCACCGTCCATGGAGCCGTAGAAGTCTGCCTCCTGGGCAATTTCCGAACGCCGGGCCTTGGCCTCATCCTGATTGATCAGCCCGGCGTTGAGATCGGCATCGATTGCCATCTGCTTGCCCGGCATGGCATCAAGGGTAAAGCGGGCGCTAACTTCCGAGACACGGCCCGCACCCTTGGTAACCACCAGAAAGTTGATGATCATCAGAATGGCAAACACCACCAGGCCCACGGCGTAGTTACCACCAATCAACACAGCACCGAAAGACTCGATCACCTTACCGGCAGCGTCACCACCCTCGTGGCCATTGAGCAGCACAATCCGAGTGGACGCCACGTTCAGCCCCAGGCGCAGCAAGGTCGCTACCAGCAACACCGTGGGGAAAGACGCAAACTCCATCGGCCGCAGTGCGTAGACACACACCAGCAGGATGACGATGGACAAGGTAATGTTGAAGGTGAAGAACACGTCCAGCAGGAACGCAGGCATCGGCAGGATCATCATGCCAAGCAATCCCATCAACATTAAGGGAATACCGATACTTCCCCGCGTCAGGGATTTGACATTATTCAGGACCAGCGCTCTGTCCATGCCGGATCTGTCTCCACACATCTGAGGTTTGGAAAGATTCCCGAGTCGGAATTCTGACGCGGAACTTCGCTTGCCATGGTGTGTCGCAAAATCCATACCACCATGCAGAAAATTTGATCCAATCCTGCGCCACCAGCGCCTGACGCAGCGGACAAGATGCGGTATCCTTTCGCCGTTTGTCTAATACATTTATAAGCCCGACTACCCGACCACGCAGGTGAGACCCCATGCCGATCCACGAAGTGAAGCACCCTCTGATCCGCCACAAACTCGGCCTCATGCGTCGATCCGACATCAGCACCAAGAATTTTCGCGAACTGGCCCAGGAGCTTGGCACGCTGCTGACCTATGAGGCCACCAAAGATTTCAACTTGCAGGAAAAAACTATAGAAGGCTGGGCAGGCCCGGTGTCTGTTGAGCAGATCCAGGGCAAGAAAATCACCATTGTTCCGATTCTGCGGGCGGGCCTGGGCATGCTGGATGGCGTGCTCAGCCTGCTTCCGGTGGCCCGGGTGAGCGTTGTCGGCCAGATCCGCAACGAGGATACCCTGGAAGCGGAAACCTACATGGAAAAGCTGGTGGGTGAACTGGATCAGCGTACCGCACTGATCATCGACCCGATGCTGGCCACCGGTGGCTCCATGATCTCCACCATTGATGTACTGAAAAAAGCGGGCAGCACCGAAATCCGTGCGCTGGTGCTGGTGGCCGCTCCAGAAGGCATCGACAAGGTTCTGGAAAAGCACCCGGACGTGTCCATCTACACCGCATCGGTGGATGAGCGTCTGAACGAGAAAGGCTACATTCTGCCCGGGCTTGGCGATGCCGGCGACAAGATTTTCGGCACCAAGCAGAAGGACGCCTGAGTATGCAGGAACACACTAACGAACCGGTCTGGAAGCAGGCCATTGCCGGGTCGCAGATGCTGCTGGTGGCCTTTGGCGCCCTGGTGCTGATGCCCCTGATTACCGGCCTGGATCCCAACGTGGCATTGTTTACGGCTGGCCTGGGCACCCTGATATTTCACATTGTTACCGGCGGCCAGATTCCGATTTTCCTGGCGTCGTCGTTTGCTTTTATCGCTCCGGTACTGGCCGCCAAAGGCCGTTTCGGACTTGAGGAAACCCTGGGCGGGCTGATGGCCGCAGGCATTCTGTACATTCTGCTTTCCGGCGCGGTGCGCCTGCGCGGTACCGGCTTCGTTACCCGCCTGCTGCCACCCGTGGTGATTGCGCCGGTGATTATGACCATCGGCCTGGGGCTTGCCACTACCGCGGTACACATGGCGTCAGGCCGGTCTGGTGATGGTCAGCTAGTGCTGGTACCCCAGGATACCGCCATCCTGATTGCCATGATCTCGTTGGCGGTGACCATTATTACCTCGGTCTGGGCGAAGGGTTTCTTCAAACTGGTGCCGATTCTGTTTGGCGTGCTGGTGGGCTACGCCTGTTCCTGGGTTGCAGGCATTGTCGATACCACCGCTGTTGAGCAGGCCGCCTGGTTTGCCATGCCGAATTTTGTGGCACCTGCGTTCAGCTGGGGGGCCATCCTGTTTATGGTGCCCGTGGCCATCGCTCCGGCCATTGAGCACATTGGCGATATCCTGGCCATCGGCAACGTTACCCGTAAAAACTACCTCGAAAAGCCCGGCCTGCACCGAACGCTCCTGGGCGATGGTCTGGCCACCAGTGCCGCTTCTATGTTGGGCGGCCCCCCTAACACCACCTACTCCGAAGTCACCGGCGCGGTTATGCTGACCAGAAACTTCAATCCAAAGGTGATGTGGTGGGCGGCTTGTGTGGCCATTGTGCTGGCCTTTGTTGGCAAGTTCGGTGCCGCTCTGCAAACCATTCCGGTGCCGGTGATGGGCGGCATTATGTGCCTGCTGTTCGGCTCCATTGCCGTGGTGGGCCTGAACACCCTGATCCGCCACCAGGTAGATCTGTCACAGTCCCGCAACCTGGTCATCGTTGGCGTAACGCTGGTGTTCGGTATCGGCAACATGGTGCTGGGCCAGCTGGAGGGCATTGCCCTGTGTGCTGTGGTCGCCATTATCCTGAACCTGGTGCTGCCCGGCGAGCGCGAAGCCTGGGGCAAGCGTATGCAGGAACACAAGGCCCAGTAACTCAGGACTGAACCATCAGGCGGGCACAGGGAGGCGCCTGCCAGCCAACCCGATCAAATATCCCGGCGCATCTCCGGAGGAATCGGAAAGTCCGGCATACCCGGCTTTTCCCCCCGCCCCTTGCGGAACTGCCGCAACTGGAAGACATACGCCAATACCTGGGCAATGGCCATATACAGGCCGTCCGGAATCTCCTGCCCCAACTCGGTGTTGTGGTAGACCGCACGGGTGAGCGGCGGCGTTCGCAACACCTCCACCTTGTGCTCCCGCGCGATCTCCATAATCTTGAAAGCCACTTCGTCGGCCCCTTTTGCCACCAGCACGGGGGCCCCCATACTGCCCTGGTCGTACTTCAATGCCACCGCATAATGGGTCGGGTTGGTAATGACCACGTCGGCAGTCGGTACATCCTGCATCATGCGGCGCTGGGCCATTTCACGCTGGAGCTGGCGGATTCTGCCTTTCACTTCGGGCTTGCCTTCGGTGTCCTTGAACTCGTCCTTGACCTCCTGTTTGGTCATCCGGAGCTTCTTCTGGTGATCGTAGATCTGGAAAGGCACGTCGATCATGGCAATCAGAATGGTGGCGCAGGACAAAAAGAAGAAGCTCCACCCCAGAGTCCAGAGCACGTGCTCCATAGCCGGGATCGCAGGCTCCTCGGCAATACTGAGCAGGTCTTCGGTGCGAAGGTTCAGAATCAGGATAGCCACCGACATCACCAGCCCGACTTTGGCAATCGCTTTTACCAGCTCAATGAGCGAGCGCATGGAGAACATCCGGCCCAGCCCCTTGATCGGATCCATCCGATTGGCCTTGGGGGCAATCGCTTTGGCACTGAACAACATGCCACCGATACCTATGGAGCCCACCACGGCGGCAATCAACAGCATCACCAGAATCGGTGATAAAGCCCAGGCCGCCTCTTTCGCCGCCAGAATCAGTTGCACGCTCATGTGGCGGGTGTCAAATATGGCCGAGCGTTCGATCACAAATGCATCGCGCATGATCCCTTCCAGAGCGGCACCGAGCGAGGCACCGAAAACCAGCAGGCCGCCAGCCCCGGCCAGCAACACGGCCATGGTGGCCAGTTCACGGGAGCGGGCGGTCTGACCATCCTCCCGGGCTTTTTCCAGGCGTCGGGGGGTGGGTTCTTCGGTTTTTTCCTGACTGTTGTCGTTCTCTTCGGCCATGTCAGAGGTTCCGTTGAGCTACTGCCCCTGCAGCGCGCGCATGAAATCGAAGGTTTGCCGGGTATACTGGTCGAAGTGCGGCAGAAAGTTGGCGTGCAGCACCCATATGGAGAACAATCCAAAAATCAGACCAATCGGAAAGCCCAGGGCAAAAATGTTCATTTGCGGTGCCGCCCGGGTCATCACCCCAAAAGAAATGTTAACGATCAATACCGCCGTGACCGCTGGCAGCGCCAGCAACATGGCCGACACGAACATCCAGCTGATCCGGTGCGCCAGGGCCCAGACCCCCTCCTGCCCCAGGCCTTCCAGCCCGATAGGCAGCACCCGAAAGCTCTCGATAAACACCTCAAAGGCCACCAGGTGCCCGTTCATCACCAGAAACAGCAGGGTAATGGTAATGGTATAGATCTGCGCCAAAACGGGAACGTTCACCCCGTTTGCCGGGTCCACCATAGACGCAAAGCCCAGCCCCATCTGCATGGCGATCATCTGCCCGGCGATTACAAATAATTGCCAGAGCGCGGTGAGCGCAAACCCCAGGCCAACGCCAATCAGAATCTGTTGCAGGGTAATCACCACCGCATCGGCGCTGAAAGCCTCAATAGCAGGCACCGCAGGCAGCATGGGCACAATCAGAACGGTCATCAGCAGCGCCAGGCCCAGACGCACCCGGGCGGGCACCAGCTGGGTGCCGAAAATCGGAATCACCATGAGAAAGCTGGCCAGCCGGAACAGCGGCCACAAATGTTGGCCCACCCACTGGCCAATCAGGTCTGCACTGAACGCTGCCGGTAGCATTCGCTCAGCCGATCAGGTACGGAATGCGGGAAATCAGCCCGTTGGCATGATCCAGCAGGGTGGTCAGCATCCAGGGGCCGGCAGCGATGATGACAATCAGGGTGATCAGCAGCCGGGGCAGAAAGCTCAGGGTTTGCTCGTTAATCTGGGTGGCCGCCTGAAAGGTACTGACCACCAGGCCAATCACCAGGCCCGGCCCGATAATCACCGCAGATAACAGCACAATCAGCCAGAGCGCTTCACGCAGAATGTCGATCACGGTTTCCGGCGTCATAGGTGCCTCCTAGATTCCATAACTGGCCGCCAGGGTGCCCATAATCAGGGCCCAGCCGTCTACCAGTACAAAGAGCATGATCTTGAACGGCAACGAAATGATGATCGGGGATAGCATCATCATCCCCATCGCCATCAACACACTGGCCACCACCATGTCGATGATCAGAAAGGGTATAAACAGTATAAACCCGATCTGGAACGCGGTTTTCAGCTCACTGGTCACGAAGGCTGGCATCAGCACCCAGAACGAGACATCCTCTGGCGTTTCATACTGGACGTCGGCGATCCGCATAAACAGCCCCAGGTCGTCCTCTCGGGTCTGTTCCAGCATAAACTTCCGGAACGGCTGGCTGGCCAGTTCCAGCGCCTCCAGAGAGGTGACTTCTTCCTGCATATACGGCTGCAACCCCACCCGGTTGGCCTCTTCCAGCACCGGTTTCATGATAAAAATACTCAGAAACAACGCCAGCCCGAGCAGAATCTGGTTAGACGGCGTGGCCTGCAGGCCCAGTGCCTGCCGCAAAATGGCAAACACCACAATGATGCGGGTGAACGACGTCATCATCATAAGCATGGCGGGCAGGAAAGTCAGCGCCGTCATCAGCGCCAGTATCTGCAAGGTTACCGAGTATTCCTCGGTGCCGTTTTCGCCCGGCTCAACGGTAAAGGCAGGAATGCCCGGCAGGTCTGCCTGAGCCAGGGCGGGCAGGCACAATCCGGCGATCAACGCCAGCCAGGGAACAAGACGGGACACCAGAACCGAGCGCATCACGTTAATCTTTCCTTTCCGGCGCCGACCAGGACTTGCCGATCATGGCTTGCAGTTTGCGGGCAAAATCACCGCCACCGGCATCGTTTGTATCCACCACCGGTGTCTCGAAAACCTGCAGAGTGCGTATGCCGCTGGGCGTAATGCCCAACAGAATCTGCTGGCCGCCCACTTCAATCAGCGCAATACGCTCGCGGGCGCCGATGGCCAACACCGACACCACGCGAATGGCATGGTTGTTGATGCCGGTCATGCCGTTCATCCGGCGGATCAGCCAGGCGCAGCCATAAATAATGGCAACGACCGCCAGCAAACCTACCCCCAGGCTCAACAGAGTCCCCAGAGTGTCCGGCGCACGGGCCGCTGTTTCTCTGGCTTGCTGCGCGGTTTCCTGAGCCGCCAGTGACAGCGGCAACATGCCGGTGACCACCGCAGCGACAAGCGATCGACCCATGTTATTTCTGCAGCCGTTTGATACGCTCACCCGGGCTGATCACGTCGGTCAGCCGGATGCCGAACTTTTCGTTCACCATCACCACCTCGCCGTGGGCGATCAAAGTGCCGTTTACCAGAACATCCAGCGGCTCGCCCGCCAGGCGATCCAGTTCGATAACCGAGCCCTGGTTCAGTTGTAACAGGTTGCGTATAGGAATCTGGGTGTTCCCCACTTCCATAGAGATGGTCACCGGGATATCGAGAATCACGTCGATGTCTGGCGCTTCACCGCCCAGCCCCGCAGTATCGGCCCCAAACTCTTCCATGGGTGCGGTACGTACACCGGAGTCTTCGCCAGCCCCTTCAGCTTCCGCCATGGCGGCCGCCCAGTCATCCTCGGTGGTGCTGTCAGAGTCACTGTCGCCCGACTCTTCCATGGCCGCCTCCCACTCAGCGGCGAGTTTTTCGTCTTCGCTGAGTTCCTGGTCGTCTTTTTTGTCGTCTTCAGCCATTGCGTCCCACCTTCAGTTGTTTCTTCACTTTGGGCAATGTCGCCCGCTCATGAATTCGTAATGCCAGTTTGCCGTCACGGGTGCCCATGGTGGCCTTGTAGATTGGAATGCCGTTAGCGGTAACCGTCAGATGTTCGGGGATTTCCACCGGAATCACATCACCCGCTTTCAATTTGGCAATATCCCGCAATGAAATTCTGCGGCGGCAGACCGTGGTCGTGATCGGAACATTTACATCCTTGATGTCTTCCTGCAAAGCATTGACCCAACGCTCGTCCACGTCGTCGATATCACTCTGCACACCCGCATCCAGCACATCCCGGATCGGCTCGATCATCGAATACGGCAAGGCAAAATGAAGCTCGCCACCACCGCCGTCCAGTTCAATGTGGAAGGTGCTGACGACCACCACTTCGCTCGGGCTGACGATGTTGGCCATGGCCGGGTTCACTTCCGAGCTGAGGTAGTCGAAGTCCACCTTCAATACCGCGTGCCAGGCCTCTTTCATGTCGTTGAAAACCTGATTGAGCACCATCTGGACAATGCGGGTTTCCGTGGGAGTGAATTCCCGGCCTTCAATCTTGGCGTGGCGGCCTTCGCCGCCGAAAAAGTTGTCCACCAGCTTGAACACCAGCTTGGCATCCAGCACAAACAGAGACGTGCCCCGCAACGGGCGCACCTTGCACAGGTTGAGGCTGGTGGGGACATACAGGGTGTGAATGTATTCGCCGAACTTCATGATCTGCACACCGCCGGTGGATACGTCGGCATTTCGGCGCAGAAGGTTGAACAGGCTTATCCGGGTGTAGCGGGCAAAGCGCTCGTTGATCATTTCCAGCGTGGGCATCCGGCCACGGACGATCCGGTCCTGACTGGCCAGGTCGTAAGACTTTACGCCTGTGTCGTCGGTTTCCTCGTAGGTATCAATGTCGCCGTCGTCCACGCCGTGGAGTAGCGCATCAATCTCGTCCTGTGACAGTAAATCCTGCATACGGGTTCAACCCCTGAGTGTGTATTCCCGCCCGGCATAATTGGCCGGGTACCACCAATCACGCCTGCCTACTGAACCACAAAATTGCGGAACAGCACCCGGTCAATGGCAGGCTCGCTTTCCTGAGCCAGTACCTGATTGACTCTGTCCAGCATCGCTTGCGCCAAGGCGCGCCGCCCTTCCGGCGTCTGCAGTTCCATGAAGTCCTGGCCGCCAAGCACCATCACCAGCTGGCTTCGAATCAGTGGCATATGCGTTTCTGCCGCCTGCAGCGCTGCCGGATCTTTGGCCTCGAACGACACATACACCTGGGCATAACGCTGTCGACCCTGGGCCTGCACAGTGGTTACCAGAGCTTTCTCGATATCCGTGTAGCTGCTGGCCACAAAAGCAGGCTCGGCCGGTGCCCCATTGCTGCCGTCTTCGCTGTCACTACCAGGCAGGCCATCCCCCAGAAACCAGAGTGTGCCTACCACCGACAAACCAACCGCCAGCACGATGATAATCACCAGCATGATGATCAGCTTCAGTTTGCCTTTCTTGGCCGGAGCCTCCGCCGCATTGTTTTCCGCCATATCACCCGCTTGTCAGTTTTCCGTCACCGGAGGGCTTCCGATGATCGTTTCAAGGAAACAAAGCAAGGCCCGGGCCAGTCACGCCCGCCCCTGCGCTGCAAACCCGCAGTTTAGCGCTGCCGGGCAGGATGGGCAAAGCGCGTCGTTCCATAACGGAAGCTTTTACAGGTAAGTGGCCAAGCGTCAGGCGAAGATATCCACTTCGCCCCGCCAGGTCAGGTCCAGCTGGCCGGTCGCCAGGCCATCACCGTCCCCGTCGTGCTCGGCCAGGGCTGAACCGCCTGCCGAAGAAGGCTGACCATCCTCTGCACCACCGCTTTCACCGCCGGATTGCTGGCCCGGCTGATCCGACACATCAAACTGTGCCAGCGACAGTCCCTGCTCACCCAGCATGTCTCGCAACCGGTGGGAGTTAAGTTCCAGCTGTTCACGTACCACCGGGTTGGCCGCATGCACAGTGACCGTCGCCTGGTCATGCTGCATCCTGACCTTGACCTCCATGGGCCCCATATCAGGCGGCGTCAGGTGAATTTCCGCCATGGACATATTGCGGGCAGTCAGCCAGCTTAGCTTACCCATCACCTTGTCGCCCCATTCAGCCTGCCCCACCGGGGTGTCTACCGACATGGTGTAGCCGCGTAGCGGCATGCTGGGGTCGAGATTCATTCTGGCCTGCTGCTGTGCCCCCATCTCAACGGGACTGGGCAGGCTGCCTGTCATCAGCAAACTGCTGCGGTCTGCTGCCGTAGAAGCCTCACCCTGTACGGTGCTGGCCAACATTGTGGTTAACCGGGATTCCATAGCGGGAGTGGTTTCAGCGTTGGCGGCAAGAGCGGACGCCCTGACCGTGCCACCGGTAACCGGCAACCCTTGCGACGACCCGGGGTACAACCCGGCCACCGGAGCCCCTGAAGCCGATGGCTCAACGGGAGCGAAAAGCGACTGCAGAGACGCAAAGGTCAGCGGGGCCTCCGGGCTATCGCCAGGGGCACTGCCCACGGCCAGAGCATCCTGACTGACATCAGACTCAGCCGATTCTGCAGCGGCAACTCGACTTTTCTGCCCCGTTTCATCGTTGCTTTTCTGAGTCCGCCGGGTTTCGGTGGGTTCGCGGTTTTTCTCCGGCGCCGATGACTTGTCGGCATTATCCGGTTGCCGTTGCCGGTCGGCTTGTTTTTGTTCCAGGCGTTTCGGATCAAGACGCTTCTGTTCTGCCCGGGACACTGATTCGTACTGGCTGGCCCCGCCACCGGTCTCTTTTCGGCCAACCGATTTCTGGCCACCAGCCTCTGGCTGGGAGGGGTTCGCAGGAACCTGGGGAAGAATGCTTTGCTGCATGGCAACCTCTTGCCGCTTTCTGTCTCAGGCCCCTGTTAAAGGGGCGTCCTGCTGAGATAGAAGCAAAAGCAATGCCAGAGAACTGGAAGCACAGGTATCAGGCATCCGCACCAAAGTGCCGGAGCCGACGGGCAACCTCTTCAAACTCGGCATCAATCCTGGCCAGAACCTCACCCGCGCCGCCAAGATCGCCGGATTTGCCCAATTGCTCCGCCTCAAAACAGAAGCCACCCAGCCGGGGCGCACCCATGTTGATACAACTCCCCTTGAGACTGTGGGCGGTTTTGGCAAACTGATCCGCGTCTTTCTCTTCAAGCGCCGTTTTCAGGGCGTCAAGCCGTGTTGTGGAGTCTGCCAGGTAGGTCTGGATCAGCAAATCGAACTCATGCTCCATAACATCCTGCAGTTCAGCAAGCGCCTCTACATCAAGATGGGGTTTGTCATTCATCGGCTGTTCTCCATCATCATCGGCCCGTTACCGCCATGGCCGGTTTCGCCCGGTAGCATCCATTCGTAGACAATTTCCACGCAATTTCCCGCTCCGTGCACCTGCAGATGACTGCTCATGCGTCGCAGAATTTCCAGCCCCCGGCCGGAATAGGTGGTGCCGGAAACCGGTTGGCTGGCAGACACTGTGTCAGAAGCCTCGGCGAAAACAAAGCCTTCCCCGCTATCTTCGCAGCGTATCGTCAGGCACCCCCCGCCCAAACGGGGCCGGTGCGACAACTCGAAGCGGATGAAATGACCGTCTGTATCTGCAAGCCTGCGTTCACGCTCCTGGTAGTAACGGCTGAAACCACCGGCAGAGACTTTCCACTCGGAAGACAGCGCCAGAACGCCATGTTCCAGCGCATTGTTATAGAGTTCGGACAACAACGTGTAGATTTCGCCACTCTTTCGCCTGAGCCCCGGCACTTCCATGCAGATATGCAGCAGCATCGGCAGGGGGCTGAACTCCGCCAGTGTCTGCTCACGCAATTCATACACACAGCGCCAGTCGGTCGCTCCGGAGAGTGCCGACTCGGAAAGCCGGCCCGCCTGGGCCTCTTCGGTATTATCATCCACGATCTGCAGGCAACACAGGGTCAGATCATCAGCGGGCAGTGGCTCTCCGGTATGTTCGCTTATCCGTTCCATCAAAGGTTCGAATGGCGACTGGCCGGCCCCAAGATCTGCCAGTACCTCCCGGACTACTTCTTCCCCCAGGCACTCTCCAAGCTGGTTGCGGGATTCGGAAAAGCCATCGGTCATCAACACCAGCCAGTCCCCGGGGCTGGTATTGAGTACCACCATCGATGCCGAAAAACGCTGGGGATCCTGAACGCCCAGCGGCAGATGCCGCGACGGAATAGCCACCCGCTCACCGTCTGCGCGCACCAGCCAGCCATCCGGAAGCCCGCCATTCCACACCCGCAGCAGACCGTGCTTGAAGTCCGACTCGATCATCGCGCCACAGCAAAACATGCCCACCGGCAGGATACGCTGCAGTTTCCGGTTGATCTCACGAAGAATGTCGGGGCCATCAAACCCCCTGGCGGCCATGCCGTAGAAAATCTCGGCCACCGGCATAGCACCAATCGCTGCCGGTAAGCCGTGGCCGGTGAAGTCCCCCAGAAACACCAGAAGACCGCCACCCGGCCGTTGCGAGGCAAACAATACATCACCGTTAAACACCGACAGAGGCGAGGCATAGTGGCGGATGTTGGCAGCGTCCAGGCAACCGGTATGGGCTACATTTTCAAACACCCGAAGAGCCAGCCGCTGTTCTTCCAGCAGCCGCTCGTTCTGGCGCTGGATTTGCGCGTGCTGCTCCGCCAGCTCCAGATGCAGAACCCGCATGCGGTTGAAGGCCCGGATTTTGGCTTCAAGAATCGCGGAATTGTAAGGTTTGATCAAAAAGTCATCACCGCCAGCTTCCAGACACTGGGCGAGATCTGCCGTTTCCGACAAGGATGTCAGAAAAACCACCGGCACCAGCCGGTCTGCCGCCAGCCACTTGATCTGTCGGGCAGCTTCCATGCCGTCCATGCGAGGCATCAGGGCGTCGAGCAGTACCAGATCCGGCTGATGCAGGCCAAACAGCTCCACCGCCTCTGCCCCGTCCACGGCCTCCAGTACCTGGTGGCCGAGCTTCTGTATCAGCCGGGCAAGAATCAGCCGGTCGCTGTCGCTGTCTTCGGCAATCAGTACCTTTAGAGGGGGCATTTCAGTGAATACTGAACAGTTGCTCGAAATTGGAAATGGAGAGTATGCGCCTTACATCCACATTGCAGTTTCTGATGGAAATTCGCGCATTATCCCCGCCGGCATGATCTCTCAACAGCAGCAACATACCCAGTGCGGAGCTGTCCAGGTAAGTGGTATCCGATAAATCGACAATATACTCACTCACCGAGGGGTCATTATGCTCGTAGGCATCACGAAACGCCTGGTGAGTACTGAAGTCAAACCGGCCTTCAACCTGGATGGTCAGCGCCTGACCGTCGTCACTCCGGCGTGTGTAAATCGGCATTCTCTAACCTCCTGCGGCCAATGGCCCTGGTAACAGCGCCTTTGCCGGTGGCGTCATGTGGTAAAGAATAGACAAAAAAGCGGATTTTGCATCCGGGTGACGATAAATCCCTGCCCGTAGAATCAGCGGTTTCTTCTGGCAAAAGCGCGGCTCGCCGCCTCGTCCGCCAGCTTCTGCTCCCTGGAGTCCCGCTCACGCTGCTCCTGATCCCGGCAGGATTCAATGTATTTTTCCATACCACGACGACGTTCCCAGGCCTGCTGCCACTCAAGGCGCCGGGCTTCATACAGCTGCTCGGCCTTCTGCAACAAATTCTGTTGCTGGCCAATCACCTGATCCAGCTGAGCGATAAACGCCTGCCACGCCTGCAAACGGGCCACCGGAACCACACCCTGTTGGCTGGCGCGAATCTGATCCCGGTACTCCTGTTGATAGCGTTCCAGGTTAGCAACCTGCTCTCGATGCCCTTCCACCCGGGTGCGGGCCTCCCCCATCCGCTCAAGGGCCTCCTGCTCCTTGCGCTCCTCCAGAGTGAGCACAACTTCCAGGCGTTTCGAACGCAGCATCAGGCTTCACCGCCTCTGCGAGCCGGGCTGGGCACAGCGGTTTTTCGCCGATCCGGCGAGCGCCGCTCGGGCACAACCGCCAGCAATTGCTCAATGCTTTCATGCAGGGGGGCGCTTTCATTAAGCCCCTGCTGCAGGAACTGCCGCATATTCCCAATATGCTCCATCGCGAAATCGGTTTCAGGGTCCGAGCCTTTCACATAGGCGCCGACACTGATCAGGTCCCGGGCCTGCTGATAGCGGGAGTAAACCTGTTTGAAGCGCTGGGCACGGGCAAAATGCTCGGTGTCGGTTACCTGGGGCATCACCCGGCTGATGGATGCCTCGACGTCTATGGCCGGATAATGCCCCTCTTCCGCCAAACGGCGGGACAGCACAATGTGGCCGTCCAGAATGGCCCGGGCGGCATCCGCGATGGGATCCTGCTGGTCATCACCCTCGGTCAACACGGTATAGAATGCGGTAATTGAACCACCACCCGGGCGGCCGTTACCCGTGCGCTCAACCAGTTGTGGCAATTTGGCGAATACCGAGGGCGGATAGCCTTTCGTGGCCGGGGGCTCGCCAACGGCAAGCGCAATTTCCCGCTGGGCCTGGGCATAACGGGTAAGCGAGTCCATCAATAGCAGAACCCGCTTACCCTGATCCCGGTAATATTCGGCAATCCGGGTCGTCAGCATGGCAGCACGCAGGCGCATCAGAGGTGAGTCGTCTGCCGGGGCAGCCACCACCACAGAACGGGCCAACCCTTCGGGCCCCAGAATATCCTCGATGAATTCTTTGACCTCACGGCCACGCTCGCCAATCAGGCCAACCACAGTGATGTCGGCATCGGTAAAACGGGTCATCATGCCCAGCAGCATACTCTTACCCACACCACTGCCCGCAAACAGGCCCAGCCGCTGGCCCTGACCAACGGTCAGCAGAGCATTGATCGCGCGTATCCCCACATCCATGGACTGCCGCACCGGCGCCCGGTTCAGGGGGTTGATGATGTCGCCGGTCAGTTGCACCCGGGCTTCGGCCTGCAGCGGGCCTTTGTCATCCAGCGGGTCGCCCGCCCCGTTCACTACCCGGCCCAGCATCTGGGGCCCTACCGGCACACGGCTGGCAGACGCCAGAGGCACAACCCGGGCTCCGGGCCTCAGGCCCTCAATGGCGGTCAGTGGCATCAGGTAGACCTTGTCTTCCTCAAAACCGACCACCTCGGCCTCGACACTGGCACTCCCTTCACCCTGAATCAGGCAGCGGTCGCCCACCACCATCGGACAGCCGACACACTCCAGTGTCAGCCCGACCATGCGAGTCAGCCGGCCGGACAATTCCGGCAGCAGTTCCGTTTGCACGGCACCCTGAAGATGCCTCAGACGCTCAGCCAGGCGTGATGTCATCACTCTCACCCGGCGGGTTATCTTGCTGAGAAGTCGCGGCGACATCAGCACCCGACATGGCCGAGTTACTGAGCACGTCGCGATGGAAGTCCGTCAACTCCCCCAGGTGGGGCGTTTGGCTGAGGTTATCGGCGCCCGCAGGCTCAGCCAACTGCTCTTCCAGCATACCCTGAACCGCATGCTGGAAACGTTTTTCAACCGTGAAATCCACCAGACTGTGGTTCGACTCAACCTTGCAGCCTCCGGGCATCAGGGTATCGTCTTCGATGATGGAGGCACCGGATTCCAGACGCTCCGCTACCTCCCGTACCGGCTCGATGTCATCAGGATGAATATGAATGCGGAGATTATTGGCGGTGGACGGTAAGGCCGCAATGGCGCGACGAACCACCTGGCGGATCTGGGACGAATCGGTGCCCAGTTCACGGTACACCACGGCTCTGGCCAGAACCGTCACCAGATTCACCATAACGGTTTCCAGCTCTTCTTCGTGGCGCTCGATCGGTAGCAGCAGCTCACCCAGAATATGTTCCAGCCGATCCAGCCGGGACGCCAGCTCGGCCTGTGCCAGCTCCCGGGCTTGATGCTCACCGTGGGCATGGCCTTCCTGCTCCCCGGCAGCAAACCCTTCTTTGTGGCCATCCGCCCGGCCGGTTTCAAAGCCCTCGGTGTAGCCTGCCTCGCGGCCTTCCTGAAACCCGTCTTCCCGGGCGGCACTGCGGATTTCCTCAAGGTCGGCGGCGGTCAGCGGCTTTACTTCTTCCACTTCCTCCACCTGATTGCCCTGGGCATCCAGCAGCGGCAGCTCCCACTTTTCCCAGGCGGTCAGTTGTTCTTTCGGTTTTTGCGCGGCGGTCGGGTCGGCTTTTTTCATCACATCATTTCTTCACCGGCACCGCCAAGAGAGATCTCGCCGGCTTCGGCCATTCGCCGGGCCACGGTGATAATGTCTTTCTGGGCCGATTCCACTTCGCTCACCTTGACCGGGCCTTTGGCCTCCAGGTCATCCTGCAGCAGCTCAGCCGCGCGCTTAGACATGTTCTTGAAGATCTTTTCCTTGACCGCGTCGTCTGCGCCTTTGAGGGCCACCACCAGAACATCCGACGATACCTCTCGCAACAGTACCTGAATGCCACGGTCGTCGATGTCCTTGAGGTTGTCAAATACGAACATCAGGTCTTCGATGGTGGACGCAAGATCCGGATCCATGTCCTTGATCGAATCCATCAACAGGCCTTCGATGCTCCGATCCATAAAGTTCATGATGTCTGCAGCCCGCTTTACGCCGCCAATGCGGCTGGTCTGGGCCGAAGAGCCACCGGAAAACTGCTTCTCGAGAATGTCGTTAAGCTCCTGCAGCGCCTGTGGCTGGATGCTTTCCAGCGAGGCCACCCGCATCATCACATCCAGCCGCACCCGCTCATCCAAAGTTGCCAGAATTTCGGCAGCCTGGTCTGGATCAAGGTAAGAAATGACAATGGCCTGAATCTGAGGGTGTTCATAGCGGATGATATCGCCCACGGCCCTCGGTTCCATCCATTTCAAGGTATCGAGCCCGGTGGTATTACCGCCCACCAGAATCCGGTCGATCAAACTGGCTGCCTTGTCGTCACCCAGCGCCTGGGTGAGCATGGCCCGGATGTAGTCATCATTGCCAACACCAAGCCCGGTCTGCCCGCCAACGGCTTCGACAAACTGGTTGAGCACGTGGGTTACGTCGTCCTTGCTGATGTCTTTCATCTGAGCCATGGCAACGCCCACGCGCTGGACTTCCTTGGGTCCCATGTGTTTGAGCACCTCGGCAGCATCTGCCTCACCCAGGGACATCAGCAGAATAGCCGCCTGCTCCACACGGGGTATCTTGCGTTGTGGCTTTCGGGCACCATCGCCCGACAGCTGGCCGTTTTCATCAGTCATCGACATTTACCCACTGGCGCATGACCTGTGCAACCCTGGCGGGATCTTCCGCAATCAGGCCTTTGAGTGCATTCAACTGCCTATCATAGCTGTCTGTTGCTCCGGGCAAAAGCAGGTCATCCTGTGCGGACATGGCATCCCGCAGGGCCTGCCCGCCTTCGATGCCCTCCAGCGGGTCGTAATCACCGTCGTCACTGCCGCCCTCACGACTGCGCTCGCCGCCACCGGAAAGCGTTTTCAGAGTGGGCCGGAGCAAGCCCAGCACCAGAATCAAAATCACCAGCCCGGCCAGTACCTGCTTCATCAGATCCCAGAACCAGGGCTGCTCCCAGAAGCCCGGCGCTTCAAACTCCACAGCCTCGGTGGGAGCAAAGGCGGTATTCATTACGGTAACACTGTCGCCACGGCTGGCTGAATAACCCACGGCATCCCGAACCAGCATGCTGATTCTCTGCAGTTCGGCCTCCGGCCAGGGCTGATAACTGACTTCACCGGTTGCCGGATCCACGACTTTCATATCGTCCACCGCCAGGGCGACGGTAACCCGCCGAATAGCCCCCAATTCCTGGCGGGTATAGCTCACAGTGCGATCCAGTTCGTAGTTCCGGGTAGATTCGCGGCGCACGTTTACCGGTGCGGCTGCCGGTGCCTCACCCTCTGCGCCACCGGCATTTGCCTGCTCCGGCACGGTTGCATTGCCCGGCGGCTGGTTGGACAAGGCTCCGGGAATGCCTCCGGCCGCACCGGCACCGCGCTGCTCCGAAGACTCCCGTTCACTGCGGATGGCCTGCTGCTCGGGGTTGAACAGTTCCTCGGCCCGCTCAACGGCGGAAAAATCCAGATCGGCGGTCACTTCCGCCCGGTAGCGCCCTTCGCCCACAATCGGTGCAATCATAGAGGCAACGCGCCGGGTCAGCCGGTCTTCCACCCGCGCGGTGTATTCGTACTGGTCTTTCATCCGGTCGGTGTCGGCCGGAGCCTCATCGCCGGTCAGCAGATTCCCGTTTTGATCGACCACGGTTACCTGTTCACGATTCATCATCGGAATGCTGCCCGCCACCAGATTAACGATGGCGCGGATCTGTTCCGGCTCGGGGCGACGGCCGGCGAAGACTTCCAGAAATACCGATGCAGAGGGTTCCCGGGCATCGCGGATAAACACGGAGCGCTCCGGAATCGCCAGGTGCACGCGGGCATTGCGAACGCCACGCATGGCCGCAATCGTGCGGGCCAGTTCGCCTTCCAGGCCGCGGCGGTAGCTGATGGTTTCCATAAACTGCGAAGTGCCCAGACCCCGCTCCTGATCCAGCAGTTCGTAACCCATGGTCTTCTGGTCGGTCACCCCTTCAGCGGCCAGCTTCAGGCGCGCGTTGTACACCTGCTCGGAGGGCACCAGCAAGGCACCCGTGCGGGGGTCCATCTTGTAATCGATGCCGTTGCTTTCGAGGATCGTGGTCACGTCCTGGGGGTTGTAGGCGGAAAGATCACCCACAACTGGCTGGTAGTTAGGCTCCTGGGCCCAGAGCACAACCGCAACCCCCAGAGCAACACTGGCCGCCAGGCCCACCATCAGGCCGATCTGGCGCAACACATGCAGCCGGTTGAAGCCCAGCAACAGATTGCTGCGGCTTTCTGGAGCCTGGCCATCCTGGGTGGCTGGCAGGTCAGAGGCGGCGGTTTCCGCGGGTACGCTTGCCATGCTGGTGCTCCGTTATCAGATCGGCATGTTCATGATGTCTTCATAGGCCTTGACCACCCGGTTGCGAACCTGGGTCAAGGCTTCAAAAGACACGGACGATTTCTGGGCAGCAATCATTACCCGGGTGATATCCACATTGGGGTCACCCATTTCGTAAGCGGTGCGCAATTCCCCGGTCTGGCTCTGGAGCTCGTTAACATTGTTAACAGCCTTGCCAAGCATCTCACTGAAGCTGGGTACTTCCTGGGTCTGCTGCACTTCACGGGGGCCATCAATCCGGCCACGTACAGACTGATCCTGTTCGATGCGCTGGTTTTGCATCATCTGAGAACGCAGATTCCGCATTTCCGAAAGCACATTATTGATGTCGGCACGTTGAACCATATCATTCTCCAACTCACGCTCTGTGCGGCCCCTCAGGCCCGATTGCTGCTATTTAATCTCTATGCAGCAAAAACCAGACCATCAATAAATTTACCATTTATTTCAAGCCGTTAATGAACTCAAAGTCAGTCACAAAAGCGGGGGGCGACAAAGAATTGGCGAAGGGCTTGTGCAGGCCGGAGCGCCTGCCCTGGGCCGGAACAAAATTCCGACACAAAAAAAGGCACCGAAGCGGGTGCCCGAAGGAGTATGGGAGAGACGAAAGTAAAGCGTCAGGCCAAAGCGAGTTCAGCCTCAAGATCGATGCCGGCATCGCGCATCTGGGCAAGCTTGTAGCGGAGTGTCCTGGGGCTGATGCCCAATTGCTCTGCTGCCCGGTTACGCCTGCCACCTTCTTTCCTGAGGGTCTGAATGATAATACGGAACTCCTGCTGACGAAGATCATCGCCGAGTGAACCCGGCTCGAAAACCTCGCCTGAATGCTCAGCAAACTCAGGCTCTGAGGGCTCCTCCGGCAATTCGGTTCTCTGGACAACCTCAGGCGGCACCGCCTGTGCTGCTTCGGTGGCAACGCCGGTTGTTCCGGTGATGCCAAGCTCAAGGCACAAGTCGTCGGCATGAATGACATTGCCCTGATGCAAAACCAGCGCACGCTGAATAGCATTATCCAGCTCACGGACATTGCCAGGCCAGGCGTGAGCCAGAAGTGCCTTTCGAGCATCTTCTGCCAGGGCAATTCCGGTCAGCTTCATTTTCCGGCAATGGCTTTTCAGCAAAGACCGGGCCAAAGGCAGAATGTCCAGTGGTCGCTCGCGCAATGGCTGCCAGCGCATGGGGAAGACCGTCAGGCGATAGTACAGGTCTTCGCGGAACTGGCCCTCTTTTACGTATTCGGCCAGATCGCGGTTAGTGGTTGCCAGCACCCGTACATCCAGGCTGATGGTTTTACGGCCGCCAATGCGCTCGACTTCCCGCTCCTGCAACACCCGCAACAGTTTGGACTGGAGCCCCAGATCCATCTCGGAAATTTCATCCAGCAAAATGGTGCCACCGTTGGCCTGCTCGAACTTGCCCGGCGATGCGGCCACGGCTCCGGTAAATGCGCCCTTTTCATGGCCAAACAGCATGGCCTCAAGCATGTTCTCCGGAATTGCGGCACAGTTGATGGCCACAAACGGTTTGTCGGCTCTGGGTGAATTCTGGTGGATGAAGCGCGCAAGCACTTCCTTGCCGGTGCCACTCTCCCCGGAAATCATCACCGTAGAATCGCTGGCTGCCACTTTTCCGGCAAGCTGAAACATCCTTTTGCTGGCCGGGTCCTCAGCGATCGGCTCATCGCCGGATTTCTGACGGCTGCCTCCCACCACACCACTGACAGCCTCTACCAGTACCTGTGGCTCAAACGGCTTCACCAGATAGTCAATGGCGCCCGCCTGCATGGCCGACACCGCATGGCTGATCTGCCCGTAGGCGGTAATCAGCATGGTGGGTAAGCCCGGATAAAGCCGTTGGATTTCCGCCAGCAACTCATGGCCGGAGATACCCGGCATGTTAACGTCGGTAATCACCATATCAACCGGCATACGGGCCAGGCTTGCCAGAGCATCCTCGCCGCTGGCGACTTCGCGCACGTCGAAATTCGCCAACTCCAGGGTGGTTACCAGCGCTTCTCTGAGATCGCGATCGTCTTCGACAATCAGGATACGGGCCTTAGCCATGGCAATGCCTCCAATCAACTCGTTACAACTTACCGTTCAGCAAAGGCAGGCGCACAATGGCCTCTGCCCCCTGCCCGGAAGATTCAATCGAAAACTCGCCCTGGTGGGCTTTCACCACCGCCTGCACAACCGCAAGGCCGAGGCCGGTTCCGTGGGATTTGGTGGTGTAGAACGCCTCGGTAATCTGCCCGGCCTGCTGCTGCGAAAAGCCGGTACCGTTATCGGTTACCCGGATGACCAGGTGTTGTCCGGACCGGGCCACCTGAAGATCAACCTCGGAGGCCCCGGCCTCGAAGCCGTTATTCACCAGGTTCATGCAGGCGCCAACCAGGGCATCCCGATTACACATCAGCCAGCAATCGTCCTGCAGGCGGCTGTCCAGAATTACCCGGGCACCAGCCCCGAGGCTCAGGCCATCGGTTGCGGCTTCAAGCGCCTCAACCAGGCGCCGGGCATCCAGCGCTTCGGCCAGCCGGGTTTCGCCACGGGCAAAGATCAGCATATCCCGCACCTGTTGCTCCAGATGGGTCAGGCGCGACATCAGGCGGTTTGCGCAACGCTGGCGCAATTCCTCGTCCAGGTCCGGCTGGCTCAAATGGCCACCGTAAAGAATGGCCGCCGACAGGGGTGTTCGAATCTGGTGGGCCAGCGACGCCACCATTTTCCCCATGGCCGACAAGCGCTGGGCATGCGCAAGCTGGCTCTGCAGCTGGCGGGTCTCGGTCAGATCGGTTAACAGAATCAACTGGCCGGGCTGGTTTTCCATGGTACGGATTTCGATGCTTACCCGGCGCCCGTCTTTCAGCGACACTTCGTGCCCGTCATCACTGCGGGGGGCGAAGCAACGCTGGATGACATCGATCCAGCGCTCACCCTCCAGCGGCTCGCCCAGAAGATTGATTGCAGCCGGATTACACTGGCTGACAGTGCCCTGCTTATCCAGAACCACCACGCCCGCAGGCAAGGCGCTGAGTAGAGTTGAAAGCCGGTCTGCCAGCTTTTCCTTCTCTTCCAGCTCCTGCTGGCGCTGACGGGTTTCGTGGGTCAGTTCACCGGATAACTGGTTAACCCGAGACTCCAGCGTTCGGTAGGAATCGGTAATCTGGCGGGACATCCGGTTGAACAGTTCCAGCGCCGAATCAACCGCAGGACCATCCTGCTGCGGAAACAGTGCTGTCACCTTGTCGTTCACATCCGCTGCCGCGTTGGCGTCGGCGTGCAAGCGCCCTGAATCCATCGCGATGTGTGCCTGACTCATAACCTTTCCCCTGTTCCGGTCAACCAAGACCTGAATAAACACATTCACACAGGGTTAAGCCAAACTCATGCCAGAATCACATTCAGCAACAATTTCAATGATTAAGGAGATTATGAAAAGGCACGCCGACAAATTGTCGTCACAAAACGCGGGGCCCGAAAACGAAAAAACCGGACAGTGTCCGGTTTTCTGGCGGTCAGATTGCGGCGACTGAATCAGCTGCTTTCGCCCTCTTCGCGCAGGCCGTATTTCCGAACCTTCTCTACCAGTGTGGTGCGCCGAATCCGAAGCTTTTCCGCAGCCCGGGCAACCACGCCCGCCGCTTCATCCAGAGCCTGTTGGATCAATTGCTTTTCGAGATTAGACAGATAGTCCTTCAAGTCGATGCCATTAACCGGCAATAACGCCGGTGCGTCCAGGCCCACAAGGCCCGGTACCGAAGAAGGCATGCCCGAATCGTCAACCGGCCGGTTCTCGTCGTAATCATCCACATAACGGAATTTTTTGGGCAACTCCTGAACGCCAATGACTCCGTAAGGGTGCATAATCGCCAGGCGCTCTACCAGGTTAGCCAACTCCCGCACATTGCCCGGCCAGTCGTGGCGGCACAGGCTCATAATCGCAGCTGAATTCATCCTCAGCGATCCGCGCTTTTCCTTTTCCATGCGGGAGATCAGCTCGTTAATCAGCAGCGGAATGTCTTCAACCCGATCCCGCAACGCCGGCATTTCTATGGGGAATACATTCAGGCGATAATAGAGGTCTTCCCGGAAGTCTCCGGCCTCAATCATGTCTTCCAGGTTTTTATGGGTTGCGGCAATCACCCGGACATCCGCCGACTGGGTGCGGTTGCTGCCAACCTTCTCGAAGGTTCTCTCCTGCAACACCCGCAGAATCTTAACTTGCATGTTCAGCGGCATATCGCCGATTTCATCCAGGAACAGGGTGCCGCCCTCGGCCATCTCAAAGCGCCCGATACGCGCGGTAATTGCGCCGGTGAACGCCCCCTTCTCATGGCCGAAAAGTTCACTCTCCAACAGCTCTGCGGGAATAGCGCCGCAATTAACAGGGACAAAGGGCTTGTCCCGGCGCGAGGAATGATAATGCAGGTTGCGGGCGACCACCTCCTTGCCGGTGCCGGACTCGCCGGTAATCAGCACACTTACATCCTTGTCAGCTACCTGCTCCATCAACTGGCGAACCTGTTGTACTTTCCGGCTGGTGCCCACCAGACTGCGGAACAGCTGCACACCCCGCTGATGGCCGCGCTCTTTGTTCCGGCTGAACTGATCACGATATATCTGCGCCCGGTAGAGGGAATCCACAAACTTGGTGTAGTTAAGCGGCCACTCCATGCGGGTGATCACCCGGGCAAGGTGGTCATCCGCCAGCGCGTTGAGCTCCGGATCGCCAACCATCAGTACCGGTACACCCGTCAACTCTTTACAGACCTGCTCTACCCAGGCGGGCGCCTGTTCACAAGCGCCATTCACCAGCGCAACTGATACGCTGTCCTGCTGATCCTGATCTCCAGATGCCAGGAGTGCCATCGCGGAATCACCCGACACAACCTGTTCTTCCCCGACAAATTCCAGAATGGTAACCAGATCGCGCCGCCGGGGCTCGTCCTCACACAGTACCAGCACCTTGTTATTTTTGGACATTCACAGCGATTCCTTGATGATTTTGTGCGCTATTTAAGACTGTATACCCGTCCCTGTCAATTTTATGACACCAAAGTCCCGGCAGAATCTGACCGGTATCAGACAGATCACTAATTTGACGAGATGTTTCGATAGGCGCGGGCGGCACTTCGGTTCTGGTTCACATCCTGCAACGAAGCCTTTGCCTCATCCCGGGCTTTGGTGGCGGCCGCATCTGCCTGGGCTACAAAGTCGTTCAGGGCCTGCAGCTTTCTGGTAACCAACGCTGCATCAACCTGCCCATGCTCAAGGGCGGCCATGACCGGGTCAACAGTGGGGCGTACTTTGGCGTTCAGTGAGGAAAGCAGCTCCCAGTCTTCTGCATCCAAAGCGGCTTGCAGGTCATTCTGAAGCTGGGTCAGTGCAGAAAGCAGGGTATCGGAATCGGCCATTATCGGTCTCCGTAGAAAAAAGGAGCCTGGCCGACGGCACAACGCTGCCCGAAGGCAGCGTTGTCATGCGTTCTGTTAACGCCTTGCTGCGCGACGAGCGGCGGCAGCCGTAAACTCGTTGCCACGGTATCCGGGCGCGAAGTTATAGGCAGGGTAGCCGTCATCCAGACCATCAATGTAGTAACGATCTGCCTTCAGATCATACGTCATTTCCATGGTGGTCCAGAAGACCGGCTCGCTGTAATAACTGATATTGTGTGCTTCGGATACCCGCCAGAGCTCACCCTTATCGTTGTACTCTTCCGCGACCAGAATCTGCCAGCTGTCTTCGTCAATGTAGAAGACACGGCGGTCGTAGATGTGCCCGATACCGGTACGGCGCGTTGCCTCTACCACCCAGACACGATGCAACTCGTAACGAGCCAGTTGCTGATTGATGTGGTTGGGGCGAATCACGTCTGCAGGCCGTACCGACTGGTCGTGAAGCCGGTAGGCGTTGTAGGGCACCAGCAGTTCGCGCTTGCCCTTGAGCTCCCAGTCGTACTGGTTGGGTGCGCCGTTGTACATGTCTTTCTGATCGACCGAGCGCAGAGACGAGGCGTTCGGCAAATCCGTTTCATAGGCCAGATTCGGAGAACGGCGAAGCCTGCGGGAACCGGAATCATAGCGCCACGCCAGTCGCGGTGAACGCACCTGGTCAAGTGTCTCGTGCACCAGGGTAATGGTGCCCGCCAGAGAGGTAGGCGCAATGGTTTCGGTTTTCAGGTAGAAGATCTTGTTATCAATATCTTCGAGGTTGGTGCCGATCTCGCTGTAGGCGAAGAAGTAGTCGTAATGGTTGACCACCGGGTTGAACGAGCCATCCTTCTGTGGCGTTGCCGAGGCACTGCGGAAAGACACCTCTTCGCCCCGATAGCGAAGAATATGGTTCCAGATAGCCTCAAGACCGTTTTTCGGTATCGGGAAGGGGCTGGTCATAATGGTGTTGCGTACACCGTTGCCGTTGTCTAGCAGTTCGGCTGTCAACGCATTCTCACGGAATTTGTCGTACACATGCTCCGGGTAGGCGGCCGTTCGGCGAGACTGGTACACCGGCATAAAAAACTCCGGGCCATACTGTTCAATCATCTTTCTATGGCCATCGGTGAGTTTATCGCGGTACAGCTCCAGGTTGTCACCGGTCACCACATAAAGCGCCTGATCTGCGGGGAAAGGATCCACCTCTACCGCCCCCTCGCGCCAATTATCCGGTGGTGTCGACAACCCGCCATCCCATGCCGGAATGGTGCCAGCTGCGTTACCGGCGCGCTCCGCACCCACCGGCGTCAGATCGCTATTCAGCCGCTGCGCTTCCTCCACCGACACCTTTGCCATCAAGGGGGCTGAAGCCCCCATCGCGGCAATCGTGACGGCCGCCAATAAACCGTTTCGCATACTCTACCTCCGGCACACGTTTTCTGGACAATAAATGCTCATCCAATCTACGCCCTTTTTGCCAGTTTCAAACGATCGTTTCAAGTGAATGTTTGTGTTTTCTTGTCAAATTGGTTCAGGGGAAACACTTAAAGACCGGCGAAATCTTTGCGCCCGAATGGTATAATCTTCCGGTTGTTCTGAATCAAACGCCCGGTCAAAAAATCCGCAGGTTGGCAATGGCACAACAGTGGCCTTCTCTTGTTAATGAAAAACTGTTTCTCGCCAGAACGTTACTGGCGCGGCTGGAGCAGACACCCAGTTCTTCGGCCGCCGCGATGCCGGTTGCGGAGCAGAAAGCACTTGAACAGGGCGCGATAGAGTTAATGCTCAGGGGCCGACAGTTACTACTGACTGCGATTGCCCGGCTACACCAGAACAAAACAGCCATGCCCAGCTCGATTGAGCAACTTGAGGCTCTGTTTCCTTACCCGGTGGCGGAAGCTGAACACTTGCGGGAACTTGCAACAACTGCAGGAAGCTGGTGGCAGCATCTCGCGGAACTTGAGGCGGCGCTGAGCAAACCGTCGGAAGCGAAAAAACACAAGGCTGCCGACAACCTGATCGCAGTGTCTGCTAACCATGGGCCGGATCGCTCGTGCAAGGCATTGCACAACAGCTTGTCAGCCATGGCAAAATTTGTCCGGGTTCTGACCGAACAACACAGCGAATACTGATTGCCAAAGCCGGATGCACACACTCGAATTCTTGTCGATTAAGGTTGAACCAAATGTCTCCCTCTTTTTTTGAAATTGTCCAACTCGCAGACGGCGATTTTGCATTGCGCAGAATCGATGATGACACCGCTCCCCTGGTGCGCATATCTTTCTCTGAAGAAGCCCGCGAGATGATGGACGACCGTGACATGAACGTGGCGAAAGCCATGATTGCAGCGGGTATTGAAGCTGCGGGCAACATTGGCCACGACATCGACTGGGAAGAAGACGACCATGATACCGCCGATGCCCAGCCTCAATACACTCTGCATTAATACACTCTACATTAGTACTACCGCTGCCGCAGCACCACACCATGGCTGTGACCGGCAGCCGATGCCTGCTGCAGCGACTCCATAGCGCCGCGACCGAGCTTTCTGGTCCAGAGCACCACGGCGTGGCAGGTTCCTGCCCCCAGTGCCCGCTCGGCCAGATCCTGTGCCGAAAATTCGGGCGTTGACCGCAACACCAGAATTTCGTTCGCAACAATACCGTGCATCTTTTGCCACTTGGCTACCAGAGGCGCAGGCGGGTCAATCCAGGCAAGCCAGCGCTTTTCCTGATTCAGCTGGGTGAGCATGGGCAGCAACAACTGAAAGTTTTCCACCTGCTCTTCCGGCAGGATAATCTCAGTAATATTGCCGACATGGCCAGGTGCCGAATGACGGCCAGAGCCCGCCGACAATCTGCTTCGGGCCGGTCGCCTGCCGGTTTCCGGAGACGAAACGGGGGTCGCTCCGGGGGCTAATGCGGGTTGGAACGCCATATTGTTAGAAAAACTTAATTGTTCCATTACTTACCTGCCTGCGCTGCGCGCTGCTGAATATTCGCAATCAATGCAGATCTGAACGCCGTATCACGCCAACGCCCAGACCTTCGATGAACAGTTCCTGCTCGGTCAGATCGACTTCAATCGGTGCGAACTCGTCGTTCTCGGCAATCAACCAGACTTTATTGCCATCCTTCCGGAACCGCTTTACCGTCACTTCTTCCCCCACCCGGGCGACGACCACCTGGCCGTTGTGGACATCCTGGGTGCGATGAACAGCTAGCAAATCACCATCCAGAATGCCGATATCCTTCATACTCATGCCGCGCACCCGCAGCAGATAGTCTGCCGTGGGCGAGAAGAAATCTGGCTGCAGTGTGCAATGATCCTCTATGTGCTCCTGGGCCAGAATGGGACTACCCGCCGCGACCTGGCCAATCACCGGCAACCCGGCATCTGCTTCGGACTCCGGCAGGCGGATACCGCGGCTGGCACCCGGCACCATTTCAATGGCGCCCTTTCTGGCCAGCGCCCGCAAGTGCTCCTCTGCCGCATTGGCAGACCGGAACCCCAACTCTTTCGCAATTTCGGCGCGGGTTGGCGGATACCCCGTTTCATCAAGGTATCGCCGGATGATGTCCAGCACCTGAGATTGTCTTGCGGTCAGCTTCATGTTTTGCTCCGGATGTTGATCCTGGTTTTTTATACAGTGATTCGACTATATACAGTGTTTTATCCAGTGTAAAGTCCTGCGCGGGGTTTTCAGAGCTGTAACGGGCAGCGGGTAACCGGTATGTTAAAGTAACTGTAAATCTCGCCAGGGACACATCGCATGCAAGGGAACAACGGAAATCGATGCAAGCTGCCGGAAAAGCAGATGAATCAGGATGGGCAAGAGCGCAAGGTGGGCGTGGAAATCGAGCTTTCCGGCCTCACGTACAATGATCTGGTAAGTCACACTGCCCGTTTGCTGGGCGGTGAACCCAAGCTGGAATCCCGATACGTAACCCGAATTGAAACGCCCTCAGGCAGCTTCACCATTGAACTGGATTCTGACCCCATCAAGGATCTCGATCTTGCCGATGAACGGCTACCCGAGTCCATCCGGGAGCTGGGTAGCCAGGCCATGGAAGTGATCGATTTTGCGGCAGAGCGGATTGTTCCGCTGGAGATCGTCAGCCCGCCACTGCCGATGACCAGCCTCAAAGACATCGAGTTGCTGGTCAACAAGCTAAGGGATCTGGGGGCGGAAGGCAGCCGCCAGACCCTGTACTTTGCATTCGGCCTGCAGCTCAACCCGGAACTTCCGGATCTCGAACCCGGAACACTGGTTCGCTATCTCCGTGCCTTCGCCATTCTGTACGAGTGGCTCAAGGCACGGCACCAGTTAGACATCAGCCGGAAGTTCACCCCGTACATAGAGCCATGGAGCAGCCGGTATGTCGACCGGCTTATGGCGGCTGACTATCAGCCCGATATGGATACTTTGATGCGGGACTACCTTCACTACAACCCAACCCGCAACAAGGCACTGGATTTGCTGCCCCTGTTTGCGCACCTGAACAAGCCGTTGCTCAACCAGTACGTTACCGATCCAAGAGTGAAAAGCCGCCCGACCCTGCACTACCGGCTTCCGGACTGCGATATCGACAACCCGAACTGGCACTTCTCGACCGTGTGGAACGATTGGGTGGTACTGGAACAACTGGCCAACCACCCGGAGGATCTGGAAAAGGCCCGTCAGGCGTTTTGCGACGCACGAAAATTCAGCCTGCACAACCTGACCCACCCCTGGCTGGATACCATAGACCAATGGCTGCGCCAGCACGGTTATGTCTGAAGCGGGCGCCATTCCCGAACACCCAGGGCTGACCATCGGCATCAGCGGGCCTGCCCGGCGCAGCCTTGCCCACCGCCTGATCAGTTTCGGTCTGCGCCTGCAGGGCGCCCGCACGCATTACATCCGGCCCGGCGATCGCAGCAACGTTGCGCTGCTTGATGGCCTGGTGTTGTCCGGCGGAACCCATGTTCACCCGGAGCAATACGGGCAGCAGCCTCAGGTAACCGCCCGCTATGACCTGAAACGGGATGCCACCGACCGCCGCCTGCTGGAACAGGCAGAACGCCTGAACATCCCTGTTCTTGGTATTTGCCGCGGTGCGCAGCTAATCAATGTCTTTTATGGCGGCTCTTTGTGCCAGAACGTGACGCCTCTGAGAGTACACACCCGGCACCGGCCCCTGCTGCTGCCCCTGCAAACCGTGAGGCTGGTTCGCAACAGCCGCCTGGAACGCCTGATGTACAGCCATGTTATCGGAGCAAACCGCATTCACAGCCAGGCCATCAAACGGCTTGGCCGAAATCTTCGGGTAACGGCGGTCGACAGGGATCTGTTCGTACAGGCTTTTGAGAATATGGGCGAACAATGGCTGCTGGGCGTTCAGTGGCACCCGGAATACCTGCTTTACCACAAAGGCCACCGGCGTATTTTCAGCGATTTGGTACAGGCTGCCAGTGCCAGAAAGCTTGAGCGCCTGAGCAGCGCCGACTCTGATCCGGGATTTGATCAGCCAAACACCGGATTTTAATTCAAGGAGAACGAATATGTCTGAATTCCGTAATGCCCTCTTTCTGGCGACCGCACTGGCAAGTGCTCCCGTCATCGCCACTGCCGGTGAAGTCAGCCTCAGTGGCGAAGGCCTGGTGCGCTATGAGCCCGACAGCGCGCGGCTGCAATTTACGGTCACTGCCGAACACACCAACCCTGCCAGAGCCTCAGAGCAGGTATCGGACATCATGGCCGGCTGGCGCAAGGCCATCGAACCACACCGGGGCCAGCTTGAGGACTATTCTGATGCCGATATCAGTGTGTATACCCGCTCGGTACCTGCCCGGGAGAAAGACGCCAAACCCGATAGCCTTTCAGTGGCCAGGCAAACGGTCAGCTTCTCAATTTCCGATCTTGCACTGATAAATCCGCTGCTGGCTGAAGCCAACAGCCTGGGCCTGCAATATCACCTGGGTGCCAGCCAGTTCTATCACTCCCGTGAACAGGAATTTGAACAGCAGGCCCTGGGCCGGGCCATTGCCGATGCCCGAAGCCGTTGTGAATTCGTTGCCAGCCAGTTGGACAAGGAGTGCGGCGAGATCAAAACACTGAACGTGAATGGCGGCCACCGGCCTGCGCCCCTGATGATGGCAGAAGCCAAAATGGGCGGAGATGCCGTGTCCAGCGTTGGCCCCCGTGAAATACGCGCCAGCGTGCACGCGGTGTTCGAGCTGGATTAGAAGTTTCTGGTATAGAACAAGTCCAGAGAGGCCGCCAGCCCGCTGGCGGCTTCAAGATAAAAGTACCGGCCCAGATCGTAGCGCAGGGCCACGGTGGTAATGGGCTCGAAAATGCCAACCCCGTAGCGCAGGCTCAGTTCATCGGTCAGGTAGCCGCTGGCAACAACGGCTGCCTGGTCCCCGGAGCCTTCCGCTTCCAGCGTCAGATTGCGGATTCCCAGCTCATCGCCGACCCCCTGGGTAAACTTGTTCGCCTGGGTCAGCCCCAGTGAAATTGCTGCCCGGCTCATCTGCCCGTCATCGGCCTGCCCTCTGGGAGCCCGCCCGAGAATAACGTAAGACAAGGCATCACTCTGGGGCATGGAGGGCTCGGAAAACACGTCGGTTTGTGGCGCATCCACCGGCCCGCTCAGGCGGATTCCGGCAACCACAGTATCCACTTCACGCACGGCTTCTATGTCCAGGTATGGCCGGGTTAGCGAGCCGACAAACAGAATTCTTGCCCGGCGCAGATCAAGCTCCTGCCCGAACGCCTCGTAGCGGCCCTGTACCAACTGCAGAGAGCCACGGGTGTCCATATTGTTGCCGATGCGCAAGGTGCCCTCCAGATTGCCGGTAACCCCGAATGCATCGAATGACACCTGATCTTCACCCACCACAACCGTCACATCCATGTTCATGGCCCGAATGGCAGGCTCTTCCCGCTCCACACCCACAATGATCTCGTCGTCCGACACCGACACGGCCGAGGGCGGCACACCCTTGACGAGAATCTCGCCCTGGGGCACGTCTACCCTGCCATCAACCGTCAACTCGCCATTGCGGAACGCTACATTCAGATCCGGCCCCACCTCAAGCCGTGCATAGGGCTCCAGCGTTACCGGCAAACGGTCACCTTTCAGGTTCAGTGACAGCTCCGGAGCCCCTTGCCATGCCAGCGTTCCGCTTACCTCTCCGGTACTGCGGTCGTTGCTCTTCCAGCGCCCGCTGACATCCGCAGACTGGCCCTGAAACTCAAGCGCCACCACCAGGTCATCGATAGGCAGCGGCAGGCCGGGGTCAAAAATCCGCCCCCCGGTCAGCGCCAGCTCACCGCGCACATCGGGCTTCATCAGCGGGCCTGAAATCTGCCCCTGGCCATTTACCTGCCCCAGAATCTCCTCAAGGCCGGTAAAGGCGGTTAAAAATGCCAGATCCAGCGATTGCACATTGAAGGTGCCCTGCACCGGCCGGTCTTCGGCCGTCGGATCTACCGACAGGTTCAGGCTAAGATCCCCCAGCTCCGGCCCGGCAAAGCCCAGCCGGATATCCGCCATGGAGGGAACCAGCCCCGCCTCCAGAACCAGCGAGTCGTGGCCGATGGTATGCCAGTCATCCAGAACAAGTACCCGGAACTCTCCGGCCCCGGCATCAATACGAATGCGCCCGTCCGGCCCCTGATCCGCCAGGCGCATTTCCAGTTCCGCGCTCAGTGAAGCGTTCCACTGAAAGGTTTCCGGAAACAGCGGTGCCAGCGCCTGTGTCGGAAAATCCCGTACCTGATACGCCAGACGGGTGTCAGGCCACAAGGCCTGATCGCTGGCGCATACCGAGCTTTCCTGCCAGCGCCAGCAATGCTGCCCGAGGGTGAGTTTGCCATCCACGAAGGCCAGGCCTGCGGCATTCGCCAGCTTCCAGTTATGGCCCGGGCCAGACACCTGGATATCGCCCCGGCGAACCCGGCCCCGCCAGTCCTGCCAGTTGTCAGCCAGAGCCCCGGCCAGCCCCAGCTTTACGCTCAGCTCCGGGTGTTCAGCTTCAAACGACAGCGAATGCTCGCTTTGGGTGCCGCTGACGGTCGCCGAAAGTCGGCTGAGAGTCTGCCCCGCGGCCTGCAAACCACCGCCATCCAGATTGGCATCCAGTCGACCGGCGCTGTCCAGTGTTGCCTGCAGTTGCAGGGTGTCTACAACAAACTGGTCTGCCCAGGCCAACTGGCGGGCATCCAGAGTAACCTCACCCGCCGGTTGCTCAACCGAGCCGCTCACCTGCACGTTACCCGTCACCCGGCCAGACAAGGTTTCAAGCAGTTGTTCCGGGGCAGGAAAATCTAGCTGAACGCTGGCCGCCAGGCTCTCGCCATAGCGCCCCTCGGCATTGAGGTTGTTGTCACCGACAGACACTGCCAGATTCTCGACACGCCAATCATTGCCTTCGGTAGACAGGCGCCCTTTGGCCGTTGCCGGGCGGCTCTGCCACTGACCTTGCAGATCCAGGCTGGCGACCAGCTCCGGCAGCCCGGATTCGCGCATCTGCCCGCGGGATGAAACCTGGCCGTTCAGGCTGCCCTGCAACAGCGGAACCCAGTAACCGGGGTTAAACCTGTCGAGCTGCAACCGGGCATCCCACCCCAGCGAACCGGCAATAGCCAGCTCGGCCTCGCCAGACAGGGAGCCTGCACCGGTTGTCATATCCAGGCGGGTGATTCTTACGGTTTCCAGATCGCCATTCAGCCGGGTGGCCAGCCCGGCCTCCCCGAGGGGGCCTTCCACCTGGGCATTCAGCGCCGCCCGGTAGTCTCCGTTACGATAGTGCACCTCGCCATCCAGCCGCTTGAGGTGCACCGGCGGTTCGGCCAGTTCCGGCACCAGGCCATACCAGGGAAACTGATCCAGCAGAAGCTCGGCATCTGCTTCAATACCGTCCGCCCAGGACGCCTGCCCTCTGGCCTCGAACACCTCACTGGCGGCATCGCCACCGCGAACACTGACAAGAGAAACCAGCGCATCGGACACACCTCCGGTGGTCACCAGGCCTTCCACCCGGGCCTTGACCGGACCGGTTGCCGCGGGCAAGGTCGCGTCCAGCCGGGTGTCAAAGCCCCCGGCAAGCGAACCGTCAAGCACCAGCTGCCAGTTTTCAAGCGTCAGCGTTTCCGGGACCAAAGCATGGGCATGGAACCGACCGGAGTTCAGGCGAAGGCTCAGCGGCAGTTCCGGCTCCAGGGGCTCAACCTCACCCTCAAACTCTGCAGCAAGATAACCCGAACTCTGCCCCGACAAACGCAGGTGCCGGACACTGCCACCAACCCCCAGGCTAATCTTCCACTCGTCTCCCTGTGGTGGGGGAAGCTGCGCCATCAGATCCAGCGTAACCGGCCAATCCCCACGCATCTCGACACGGCCACCGGCCTGAAGCAGTACGTCATCACGCTGATACAACAGTTTATCGAGATCCAGAGTAGCTCCAGACACCCGGGACACCAGTTCCGCCCGGCTCCAGACAAGACTATCGTTGAGGGTAAATCGCCCCACCTGCACGTTTGCCACATTCAGCGCCAGCGGAAGATTGATAGCGGGCAATTCAATGGCCTTGCGGGGCATTTCGTCCGCCGGTTCGCCGGATGGCTGAAGCACCACATCCAGCTGGCCAATCTGCAGGGTTTCCAGACAAAGCTTTAGTTCAAACAGGCAGGTTGGGGACCAGTCCACCTCGGCCGACTGCACCTGCACACCAACGCCATAGCCTTGCCAGACAACCGTTTCTGCCTGCCATTGGCCCAGTAAAGAGCCCTCAGCGCTTTCGGTTTGCAGCCCGGGAATTCGATCGATAACCCAGGCGGTGCCTGTCTCGCTTTTCAGGGCCAACAACACGCCAAGGCCAAGAATCAGCGGCAGCAAAATAACCACCAGCAATACCACCAGCGGCCAGAACCACCAACGCCGTCTGCCCCGTTTGGAACCACCGGCTTCCGGGGCCATGCCCTGCGCAGCATTGGTCATAATTCCGGCCCCATGGAAAAGTGAATGCGCCAGCCGCCGCCAAACTGTTCGTCCAGCCCTTTAGCGATATCCAGCCGCAAGGGTCCCACCGGGCTTACCCAGCGGATTCCCCCGCCAACACCGGTTGCCAACGGCTGGAACACATCATCAACCGCATTGCCCTTGTCCACAAACGCGGCGATACGCCAGCGGTCGGCAAACTCGTACTGATACTCAACACTGCCCACCACCAGATAACGCCCACCCACCGCTGTTCCTTCGCGGCTCAGGGGCGACAGCGACTCATACCGGTAACCACGCACACTCTGGTCGCCACCGGCAAAAAACCGCAACGACGGTGGCACCGCTGAAAACCGGTTGGTGGCCACGCCGCCGAAATTGAAGCGGGCCAGAAAACGTTGCTTGTCGGCGAGCGTATAGAGGCCCTTGGCCAGCGCATTCACATGCAGGATATCGGCATCTGAAAGCACGGCTCTGTGGGCGCCGGTCACGTCCAGTTGCAGCCGATAGCCCCGGGACGGGTCCAGTGGCGAATCGGCCTGAAGTTTCGAATAACTCACTCCGGGAAGCAGCAAGCTGGAGTTACCCTGCTCTACATCACCAATACTGAACCGCTCCCCTTCCCAACGCACAGACACCGTCTGCCGCCAGCCGTTGGAAAGCTGGTGGTTCCATTGCTGGCCAATCGTCAGCCGCTCAGACTCCACATCCTCAATGTCTTCGCGCTGGTAGCCGGCCCCAAAGCGGAAGGAGTCGGTCATCGGGGGATCCAGGGGGAATTCATACCACCCGCTCAGATTCTGCCGGGGCTCGGACAGCTCGGTATCCGCGCCACGCTTGTAGCCTCGGGCATTAATGTAGTGTTCACGCCAGTTGGCCCGCAAACGCGGCCCCACATCGGTGGAAAACCCGATACCGCCGGAAATGGAACGGGGTGGCCTTGGGGTAAGCCCGATATCCACCGGTATCACCTTGTCCTCGGCCCGGTTTGGCGAGGCATCGACATCGACACCCGAAAAATAGCCACTGTTAGACAAATTGTTGTTCAAATTGGCAATTTTGTCGGCGTGAAAGTACTCACCCGGGATGAAGGTAACAAACGAACGCAGCAGGTCTTCATCAAACCCATGGCCCTCAAGAAACACCACCTGCCCCAGCCGGTACCGGTCGCCGGTACGGTAGCGCAATACAATGTCGGCGGTATTGTCTTCCGGGTTCACCGTCAGGGTGCGGGTTTCAAAGGCACCATCAAAGTAGCCCCGGCGGTTGGCACGGCTGCTGATGGACTGGCGCAGCGCATCGTATTCACCGTGGTTCAGCACATCGCCTTCCCCGGGTACCTCCGGAAGGCCCTGCAAAAAGGCGCCATCGCGGTTGCCGGGCCCGAGTATTTCCACCTGCCGGGAGCGAATGCGCACCGGCTCGCCCGGCTCTACCGTAAGCATCAACCTGGCCAGGCCATCGTCACGCCCCGTTACCTGCCACTGGATAGACGGATTGTAATAACCCAGCGCCCGGAGCGCTTCACGCACCTGCTCCATCGCGGTAGGCGCATAACGGCGCAAACCATCGGCAGTGCGCCCTTCTACTTCCCCGACCAGAATGGCAGCGTTCTTTTGCAGGTTGTCGTGGTCGCCATTCACGCTCACCTGTACCTGATTGGCGAGCGCAGACCATGCCTGCAGCAACCCAACCAGAAGCAGTGAGCGCCAAAACAACCGATTGTAAAACCAAGATAACCGCATCAACTGAAGGACGTCCTGACCTGTAAACCGGAGAATTCCCGCACCCGGGCGGCAGTTTACCCCCAAGCACCGGCCAGCCGCCATGGCTGATCTCGTACCCTGTGTTCAAATACGCTAACCTGTCAGCCACTTAAGATGCACGAACAGGTTCAGCAATGCTCAAAATCAACCGTGACAATCTGCGAGCCAGCCATCAACTGACATGGTTCGTGATCGACTTCCTCATGCTAGGCCTGCTGATCATAAACCTGACGCTGATCATCTGGGACTCCATCTACAACTTTGTCGCGGTACAGAACCTGCTGCGCGAACATCTGCCAGCGGCGCATTCTGCCTACAACCCCGTTCACGAAAACTTCATTTTCTTCGACATGGTGTTTGTCGCAATCTTCCTCAGCGAATTCGTGCTGCGCTGGGGCTATTCGGTGAAGGCAAAGGTGTATGACCGCTGGTATTTCTATCCGTTCATTCACTGGTACGACCTGATCGGCTGTATCCCTGTTGGCAGCCTCCGCTTCCTGCGGGTTCTGCGGATTATCTCTATCGTGTACCGGCTGCACCAGTACAAGATCATCGACGTAACCAACACCCGGCTGTTCCAGTTCTTCTATTTTTATTACCAGGCTTTTCTGGAAGAATTGTCTGACAGAATCGTATTGAAGGTGCTCAGCGGTGTACAGGCAGAAGCCCAGCGAGGCTCACCGCTGATCGAACGGATTCAGGACGAAATACTCTATCCACGCCGGGAAATGCTGTCTGGCTGGTTGTCAGAGCGGGTTGCCCAGGCGGCACAACAAGGCTACGTACCAAACCGCGGTGCCCTCAGAGTTTATCTGGAAGAGCGGGTAGACCAGGCCCTGGCCCAGAACCACGAACTCTCACGCCTGAAATACCTCCCCGTGGTGGGTGGCACAATACAAGACACCCTGGAAAACGCAGTTGGCGATATCGTCGCCAACATTATTCATCAGGTACTCGAAGACCTGGCCTCCACCAGCAATCACGCGTTTATCGAAGATATCGTAAACGTATTTTTACCGGAACCCGGCCAGGAACACACAATCAGCCCGAACAAGGAAGCCCTGATCAGCCTGGTGCTGGAAATCATCGACGCCATAAAAGACCAGGTGCAGGTAAAACGCTGGCGGGAGAACCTGCCCTGATTTGGGGATGTGGGGTCTGACCCTCGCGGTCAAGGGGGTCTGACCCTCGCGGTCTGACCCCACAAGGCGCCTGAATCGCCCCAAAAGTGGCAGCTGCCATGGTACCCTTACGATCTCTTATTCACTCACCTTTCAGATCTACAAAGACCAACTTCAAATATGCGAGCCATTATCCGTACATTTTTTCGTCTGCTGCGATTAGTTTTGACACCTTTCATGCTGCTTTCTGAGAAACTCACCACGCCCGAGGCAATCACACGCTCACCGGAGCAGCAAGCTGCAATCGACAAGACAACTGAAGGCCTGGCGCTCTACCAGTTCCGCGCCTGCCCGTTTTGCATCAAAGTTCGTAAAGAAATAGCCCGACTGGGGCTGAATGTTGAACTACGCGATGCACAGCACAATGTTGAACATCGCGAAGATCTTATGAACGGCGGCGGTGCCGTTAAAGTACCCTGCTTATTGATCACCAATAACGCCGGCGAAAAGCAGTGGATGTATGAATCCGATGATATCAATACCTGGCTGAACCGGCAGTTTGGTTAAGGGGTCTGTTCTGGTGAAGGGGTCTGACAGCGAGTGTCAGACCCCGTCGATAACGAGGGTCAGACCCCGTTGTTAAACCTGGCAGCAGCCATTGCACGGCAAACAGAGCAACAGGCACTGGAACCCGGAGCGATGGTGCCACCGGGCAACCGTCTTTGAAGACAGCTACCAGGATTACAGGAATCTTGGACGGCGACGAGCGTCCTAGCTCCCGCTTCCCTTCTTTTTCTTATCAGCTTACCGGCAGTTTTGCTGAGGCCTTCATCCGCCTGAAATCCACGGATTTCCAGAAGTCTCGGTGGAATGCCGGCGCTGTTTTGCCATAACGCCGAAACAGGCGCAGCAGACAAAATGCAACAAGCCCAGGGACGAATCCTCCGGGCTTTTCGGAATCAGTGCTGGCTAAGCTGTGCCTGCCCATGATCATCCTGTTTGACTATGATCTGTTTTTGATATCACTCCAGCAGCAGATCCTCCATATCCACTTGCAGTTCTTCCGCGAGCGCCTTCAGAACCTTAGCTGAGCCAATCTTATTGCCCGCTTCAATCTGGCTGATATAGGATTTGCTCGCGCCAGCGGAGTTGCCCAAGGCTTCTTGGGTTAGACCGCGATACTCGCGCCAGATCTTTAGTGGGTGATCTTCTCGGGCGATAAGGCGAGCAACCACCTCAGCAGGTATCACTTCATCCTCACCGCTTACGAGCTCACGCATGGCTTCTGTTGCATCTGCTGTATCCCGCACATCTTCCGCGAGCTCTAACAATCTCAAGTAGTCGCTGTAGGGAAGCACGGCATACTCCGGCTTGCCTTCACGTTCAATTATTTGCGCGCTCATTTGTAAACATCTCCTTTTGAACCAACCTTCAGCACCAGAACCACCAGTTCTCCATCATCAATGCTGCAGATCGCCCTGTAGCTACCTTGTCTCAAGCGCCAGAAAGGTCCGCCCTTCATCGGCTTCCAATCGCCCCAGTATGCTTGCGGATCGCGGGCCATCGCCTCTAGCTCACCCTGCAGTTTTTGTGCCTGAGGCTTAGGCATTTTCCGGATCGCTTTCAACGCAGCCTTTTTATAGGTTAACTTGTGCATAGATACAGTTTACTTTCGAAGTTTACTTTTAGTCAACTTTTGCGAAGGTAGAGAAATGGGGTCTGACAGCGAGTGTCAGACCCCGTCGATAGCGAATAGCAGGCTAGTGCCTGTTCATAATCATCGGCAACTATTACAACCGGCAAAGGCCTCATACGTTCAACGGTGGCATTTCGCCCGTCGCCGCTGAGGAAAACCTTAAAATATTGTCCGGGATTAGTTGACCACTGCAGTCGGACTTCAGAGGGCCGGGGTTCAGGGAACTATAGGAGAGATGCGGAAAAAAATACGACAAGTGGGTCTGGCGGTTGCCTGGCATCATGCCCGAGCAGTGGACGCAGATTATACCGCGCAGGCTGGGAGCGTGGCAGGTCTTCTGGGCAGAAAACAGATAGCAAAATACCACCACATGGCCTTCGCGGAGTTCGGCATTTCACCAGACTCCTATGGCGGCACCTGGTTCGGCGCCATACCCGACAGTTGGGAGTTGGAAATGTATGGAAAGCTGTATTGCCACGACTGCGACCCGGTGGATTCGAAATGAAAATAGCCACATTTCTTCTCGTTGGCGCGATCATTTTGACGGGGTGCAGCTCTTCCACAAATAGTGTAAGTGCTGGTACCGGTAGATTCTTGTGCATACCCGAGAGCCATGCTGTAACAATACCCCTATCAGGAGGCTCTGACTCAGGCTTCGATCCAGAGGGGGGCGGCTATGGAACGAGTATTTTGATTCAGGCAGAAGAGGTGGCCCGTTTGATTCCGGGGTTTAAGGCCGAAATTGGTGTTGGTTCAAACGTCCGGTATCAGTCCCTATATGTCATGCTGTCGCCACGCTCCGAAGTAGAACGAGATCCGCTGATAGTCCCGGCGGGGCAAACTCTGGAGGAATCAGAATCCCTTGCCAGGGTGGAGTCTGATGCTTTTAATTGGCCGGTCGTCGAGCAAACTGAAGCGGGTCCGATCCATTGGGGTAGTTGCGCTGACCGCTTTACCCGGCCGGAGTCCTTTACTTGTATGCGAGATTTGCTTATAGACGATCTGGCGATGACCTACCCGATTCACCAGCAGAATCTCCACTTATATCCGGAGATTGACTCCATGCTGATGGACAAAGTCAAAGATTGGCGTTGCCCGTCGGGGAAAATACCCATTGAGCACTAACAAAGGCAACAGGCTAAGCTGTGCCTGTCCATGATCACATCGCGGGCAAAAGGGGTCTGACCCTCGCGGTCTGACCCCACAAGGCACCCGCGTTAAACCTTGGAGAAATGGGGTCTGACAGCGAGTGTCAGACCCCGTCGAAAGCGAATGTGCTGCATTCCGCGCTTCGTTCAGCCCCTTAGAGCAAGCAACGCTTCCAGCGTGTCTTCCGACAGAATTGCGGTGACCCAGATCTCCAACTGCTCGTTAGTAGCTGTAGATATGCGCTCGTCCGCCCAAAGCGGGATCGGGCCAAATTTGAGCTGAACCTGCTTTCTCAACATTCCTTCCATGCC
>NZ_PXNP01000084.1 GCF_003007675.1 Marinobacter fuscus
GGCACAAGACAACGAAGCCATGTGATCTGACGGCCACCGTAAATGATGCAGCAGTGCAGTGACAGTGCATGCTCTTATCTGGGGCGGTCCGACGTATCGGGATCTGCTCAACGAGCGATCGGTTAGTCACCAGTCAGGCCACTGGTCGATCAAGCCTGGGCGCAGCCGTTGCCATCGGCGGTTGCGAGCGAACGAGATGGACACCGATAGCGCCGGTGGGGGTAACCCTTCCGGTGATTGAGTAGAAGTCAGCAGAGGCCATAGTAGCCAAACGCCCGTCGTAATGGTCAGGACAGGGTGAAGGGCCAAACACCGGGAACAAAGGAGGAGCCTTGACCGACTTGAACACACGAATGCCGACCAGCAATGACGTGGCTCAGCGTACGGCCACGAAGCCAGCCTTTAGTAAAGATCTACTCGATGCTGTACTGCACCGGGCTAATCTCCAACAAGCCTGGAAGCAGGTTCGAGCCAACAAGGGAGCGGCGGGTGTCGATGGCATGACCGTCGAGGAATTTCCCGCCTGGGTAAAGGCTGGCCATTGGAACGTGGTCCAGCAGTCGATTCGCTCGGGTGATTATCAACCAGCGCCGGTACGGCGGGTTGAGATCGACAAACCGGACGGTGGCAAGCGCCAGCTTGGCATCCCAACGGTGACAGACCGGGTGATTCAGCAAGCCATTGCCCAGATCCTGATGCCCCTGTTCGAACCGGGATTTTCAGCGGATAGCTACGGCTTCCGTCCGGGTCGAAATGCGCACCAGGCGGTGCGACGGGTACAAAGCATTCTCAAGGAGGGGAGACGCTTTACCATGGATGTGGACCTGTCGAAGCTCTTCGACCAGATCAATCATGACCTGTTGATGACGCACCTGGGCCGCAAGGTCTGGGACAAGCGTTTGTTGGGACTGATTGCCCGGTATCTGCGAGCTGGGGTTATCGATAACCAGCTCTATCTGGAGAGTCGGGAAGGTGTACCACAGGGTGGCCCGTTGTCACCTCTGCTGGCCAACATTATGCTCGACCCACTGGATAAAGAACTGGAACGGCGGGGCCATAGGTTTGCCCGCTACGCGGACGACTTCACCATCGTGGTGAACAGCCGCCGCGCGGGAGACCGGGTGCTGACGAGCATCAGCCACTTCCTCGAACACCGCCTGAAACTGACGGTCAACACCGCCAAGAGCCGAGTCGTCAGAACCAATGACAGCAAGTTCCTGGGCTTTACCTTCAAGGGAACCCAGATCCATTGGCACCCGGACACGCTGCGCAAATTCAAGCAACGTATCCGGGAACTGACGAACCGGAACTGGGGGGTGTCGATGCACTACCAGTTTTTCAAGGTCAGCCAGTACCTTCGGGGCTGGATCAACTACTTTGGTATCGCCACCGGCTATCAACGCTGCTGCGATCTGGATCACTGGATCCGTCGTCGCGTTCGGATGGCCTACTGGCGACAGTGGCGCAAGCCGCGTACCAAAGTCAGGAACCTGATGAAGCTGGGCGTTCACGTCCAATCGGCCGTCGCGTGTGGTATCACCAGTAAAGGCCCCTGGCGCAGCTCGAAGACGCCGGGTATTCAACAGGCACTGTCGAATGACTACCTGAAAGCCGAGGGACTGGCATCACTGCGCGATGGATGGATCAAGCTTCACCATTCCCGGTGAAACGCCTTGTGCGGAGCCGCATGCAGGGTGTTGTGGGGGCTGGGGGTTAGATACCCCCGGCTACCCGATTATGAGTTGCTATGCACCACGCGAACAAACGACTCATTGCAGAGATACCCTCTTTGCATTTAGCAGATCAGATAATGTGATACCTAGAAGATCCACATCGTCGTTTTCTCTTTGCATGATCGAATCGGAGTCTGAATCGCTGCTGATAAGCAAATCCCAGCCGTCTGTAGTCACTGCAAAATGAATGAAATCATGAGCGAACTCAGTGTCTTGCTCAACTAAATACTGGATTTCAATTATCAAGCTTCCTTCTGCTGTTTCAAAGCGTAGAGGATATGAATGATTTTTCAATTCAATTAATTTTTCGATTAGGCTCAATCTGACCCCATTTACTCCTAAACCCCGGACAGCCCCACCACCCAGTCAATCACCGGCGCCGGGTACACCCCGATCACCAGGATCAGCACGGCGACCACCAGCAGGGTCAGCCCGCCGACCTTACTGCCCCAGTCGTTGGTGGCGTCCCGGCGGCGCATGCCGGGTTCCGGCAGGTACAGGGTCACCATCACCCGCAGGTAATGAACAGGCCGATGGCGCTGCTGGCGACGATGCCGCCCAGCAGCCACCACTGGCTGTCCGCCACCCCCAGAGCGATCACATAGAACCTGCCAATAAAGCTGGCGGTCAGGGGCGGCGCCTGCAAAAAATAGATCTGTCCCCATTATCCCGATGCAGTTTCGACCTGAAAAGTTCGAAAAATAAATCTGTCCCGGTTTCCCGTTTACGGACCTGATTGGTATGGGATTGATGCTGTTCCTCGCGACGTTACTGGTGTTGTAGCCCAGAAAAGTCCGAAAAGGTTGATCTGTCGTTATCGTTTACTCAGAAGCGTATTTTTCGAAGATTTCGGCCACCTGGGAGGAATTGTGGAAATCAATGCATCTCGCAATCTCCACAACTTCACCGGATTTGGAGGAGTACTCTTCAGCCTGCCACCCATTCAGCGCGCCCGTGAGTTCAAAGTAGGCATCGAGATGGATGTTGCCAAATTCCCGATACCCGTTAAGGGCTTTTATCGAATCATTGTATACATCGGAATCAGGATACTCGGTGGCGATACACATCGTCAGTGCGTAGTTCTTGAAGAGCCGTTCCTCGTCCATCTCTTCTAGCTGGGTAGCGCTGACGTTCATTGCCAGGACAATACTGGCTAATCCCGGAATTAATCTTTCAAGGTCCATAGGTATGCCTTATGAGATTGGGGGAAATAGCACTGGTCTGCGCACTCGAGGCCTGTCCATATGGTCGCGTGACCGGACGCATCTGACCAACCTCGGACTTCCATTACCAGAATGCCTTTATGGTTAGCAAACTTGGAGGCCGAGGGGTCTTCGATCATGACGTCAGGTTCTCCCAGTTGATTGTGCAGGAAGTTAATAAGATCCCTAACGCGGAACAGGTACCAGTTGCCCTGCCCACCGGAAACCGTCTTGCCGTTGATGAAAGGGACTTTCGGACCTACCCGGTTGAGCACGTAACTCATTCGTATGGCGCAGGCGTTGCGGAATTGACCTTGCTCGGGGGTCAGAACGTTGATGTTATGGTTCACCCTGCCTCCGATTTTTGAGCCGACCGCCGATACCGTTTTCCCGATATCGTCGTAGACTTCCCTGAAGGCCAGGCGTGCTCTTAGAAGGCTGGGTCTTTCACTCATTGCTCACTCTCCTTGTTAGTGTCCCTTTGTGGGACTAGAAATTTTCAGTTTGGCGTCATGCCGTCCCAGTGAATAAATGGATTCTGGTGGCGAGAGCAAGCCGGTTGCTGCCACTTGTTGAACGAAGCCGCTACGCGGCAGAGGCGCAAATCGTCTGTACTTTCCTGACCCCTTCTATTTCGGAAGGGCCTGTCAGGAGACGCGTCATGAACACCCACGACCACGCTCGTTTTCAAGTTCTGCATCAACGCTACCATAACGAACTCACCCTGCGGGGCAAAAGCGCCAAGACCATCGACCTCTACACCCGCTGCCTGCGACAGGTGAGCGACCATTTCGATACCTGTCCCGACCAGCTTAGCACCCAGCAGCTCCAGCAGTATTTCATTCACCTGGTCGAGCATCGCTCCTGGAGCCTGGTCAAAATTGCCCGCAATGCTATGCAGCGTTTCTATCAGTATGTCCTCGACAAACCCTGGGAGTATGTTCCCATCGTCAAGCCGCCCAAGGTTCAGACCCTGCAGGATGTACTCTCCCTG
>NZ_PXNP01000085.1 GCF_003007675.1 Marinobacter fuscus
TTGTGTGCGGCCGAGCTTCGTCGAGTGGAGGAGTACGCAGAAACCTTCCGGCAGCGATTGGCGGACTTGAGCTGGTTTATGAAATGCCTGAATGAGCCAATTGCGAGGCAGGCCAACAAGGAAGATAAGTGCACCGGCCACTTTTATGATGGCCATCCATGGCCATCACCCCTGCGGGGCCAGCCTTCGGCTGTTCCAATTTGATCCCGTCAAATTGGTGGGAGAGTCGATTTAAATCCCAGGCTCTGGATACCGAAGAGGCACTCCTTTCCTGCATGGCCTATGTAGACCTGAACCCCATCCGGGCCGCCATGGCGGAGACGCCAGAAACCTCCGAACACACCAGCATCAAGGAGCGAATTCATCCCACCTTTGATCTGGCAGGAGCCATTGCCCGGCAAACAGAACAGCAGGCACTGAATGAGTTTTCGGTACCGTTAAAACCACTACTGGGTTTTGAAGGCGTCATTCGAAACGGCTTCCAGCGAGGCATCCTGTTCAGCTTTGAAGATTACCTGGAACTGGTGGATTGCACCGGGCGCATCAGCCGGAGCGACAAACGTGGCTGTATTGACGAAAGCGCGCTGCCGATTCTGGAACGGCTGAATCTGGACCCGGAACGATGGTGCCACCGGGCGACTGCCTTTGAAGATAGCTATCAGGATTACCGAAATCCTGGACGGCGACGACAAGCGGCTTAGACAACCACCCCCAATTACTCCAATCCCTTTATCGGTGTTCCCGCCGAGAATTTCGCTCGCCTGAAATCGGCAGATTTCCAGAATTCACGGTGGAAGGTCGCCGCTGCTTTGTCATAACCGCGAAACAGACGCAATAAAACCGAGGGCCGGAAACGGCAAAGGCCCGGGGGCGAAACCTCCGGGCCTTTGGGGATCTGGTCAGGCTAGTGCCTGTCCATGATCAGTTATGTCCATGATCAATCACTAGTGCCGATCAATCACTAGTGCCTGTCCATCATGGTGTCGCTTTGGGGATCAGGTCAGGCTAGTGCCTGTCCATGATCATTCTGTTTGGCAAAGGCCCGGGGGCGAAACCTCCGAGCCTTTGGGGATCTGGTCAGGCTAGTGCCTGTCCATGATCATTCTGTTTGTCCATGATCATTCTGTGAGTGCCTGTCCATAATCAGTCTTGATCAGTCTCCATGATCAGTCGATGCGCCCCAAAACGTCACATCATGACCAATAGTGCGCAAAAAATCGCAGACAGGCCAGCTCCGATAAGCACCAAGCGCCTCCTTCAAACCAAGCGGAGCCACAAAATACAGCACTTTTAGAATACTGGCACACACCATGCATATACCTAATAACCTGCAACGCGGGCTAACCTTCGAAAATGCTGTGATGCTGACTGGAGAACATGAAATGAAGAAAAATACGCAACAGGGTTTTACTCTGATCGAATTGATGATCGTAATCGCCATCATTGGCATACTGGCAGCCGTAGCACTGCCGGCATATCGCACCTATACCCAAGACGCCGCTAACACTGGATGTCTCAACGAAGCCAGAGCCTACATGGGATCTGCTGTTTCAGAACTCGCAATGGGAAGAGCTGCACCTGCTTATACTCCAAGCGCTTGTGCTTCAATCTCCGGTGTGCCGACGGTCGCAAACTACAACGCCGAGGACGACATTACCTTTACGGTTACCTCTCGCGGAACAAAAAACACTACTTGTAACGCCGCAAGCGCATCTTGCTCTATCATCCCATAAAGTATCGCTCTGCGTTGATAACCTGAAGTATCAAACCGGGCAGAAAAACAATCAGAAATCAGTGACCTATTATGTCACTGATTTCTGATTTAAAGCAAAACACTCAAATCGCTGCGCCCAACCGAATTCTGATTAGCGCTTTTCAAAACAGCCAACCACGCCTACACTAAACACGTAAAGTGAATTAACATCTCATTGCCGATCTTCGGAAAATCAAAACCTTCCCAGAGCACCTATGGCAACCAGCAACCGCAACGTAACCCTCACAGGCCTGGCGCGCCGTTTTGTGGATGACGGCCTTCTGGACGAAGAAGCCGCCAAAGATGCCTTTATTCAGGCTTCGCAGAATCGCATCCCTCTGATCACCTACCTTACCCAGAATCAGCTGGCAGACAGCTCCAAACTGGCTTTCTCGGCCGCCATGGAGTTCGGGGTTTCGGTGCTGAATCTGGATGCCATCGCCACTGAAACCATGCCGGAGAAGGTGGTAGACGAAAAGCTGATTCGCAAGCACAACGCTCTGCCGCTGTACAAGCGCGGCAACCGGCTGTTTATCGCGGTTTCAGACCCCACCAATATTCAGGCGCTGGATGAGATCAAGTTCAACACCGGCCTGAGCACAGACGCCATTCTGGTAGACGACGCCAAACTGCACGCCGCCATAGACAAATACCTGGAATCCCAGGACACCACCATGGGCGACCTGGAAGATGCAGACCTTGATGGCGTGGAAACCGAGGGCGGTGACCAGGATGAAGAGGGTGCCACGGGCTCAACAGACGTTGATGATGCGCCCATTGTAAAATACGTCAACAAGATGCTGCTGGATGCCATTCGTGGCGGTGCTTCTGATGTTCACTTTGAGCCCTACGAAAAAACCTACAGGGTTCGCTACCGCACAGACGGCATTCTGAAGGAAGTTTCCCGGCCTTCCATCAAACTGGCGCCGAAGATTTCCGCCCGGGTCAAGATTATGGCGCAGCTGGATATCTCTGAGCGCCGGGTACCCCAGGATGGCCGGATCAAGATGAAGCTTTCGAAAACCAAAGCCATCGACTTCCGGGTGAACACCCTGCCTACGCTCTGGGGCGAAAAGATTGTGTTGCGGATTCTGGACCCCAGCCAGGCAAAACTGGGTATTGATGTGCTGGGCTACGAAGAAGACCAGAAACAAATGTATCTGGGCGCCCTGGCCCAGCCCCAGGGCATGATTCTGGTAACCGGCCCGACAGGTTCCGGCAAAACGGTGTCACTCTATACCGGCCTGAACATTCTGAACACCACGGATATTAACATCTCCACCGCGGAAGACCCGGCCGAGATCAACCTGGAAGGTATCAACCAGGTGAACGTAAACAACCGGGTGGGCCTTGGCTTTGCAGAAGCCCTGCGGGCCTTCCTGCGGCAAGATCCGGATGTGATCATGGTGGGGGAGATCCGGGACCTGGAAACCGCCAATATTGCCATCAAGGCGGCCCAGACAGGCCACCTGGTGCTTTCCACCCTGCACACCAACAGTGCCGCCGAAACCCTGACCCGGATGATGAACATGGGGGTGCCGGCCTTCAATATTGCCACTTCGGTCAGCCTGATTATTGCCCAGCGGCTGGCCCGGCGTTTGTGCAGCAGTTGCAAACAAAAAATAACCATACCCAATGACGTGCTTTTGAAGGAAGGGTTCACACAGGAACAAATTGATACCGGTTTCACGTTGTACCGGCCCAAGGGCTGTGATAAATGCACTAATGGGTATAAGGGCCGCGTGGGCATGTACGAGGTGGTCAGGATTACCGAGGCGCTGGCCAGCATGATTATGGAAGAGGCCAGTTCGATAAAAATTGCGAAGCAGGCTCAGGCAGAAGGCTTCCGCAACCTGAGGCAGTCCGCGCTGCTGAAAGTCATTCAAGGTATAACCAGCCTGGAAGAAGCCAACCGTGTGACGAAGGATTAACCATGGCAGAGAAAGCGCAGAAGTTGGAGTCTTACGTCTGGGAAGGCAAAGACCGTAAGGGCAACAAGACCAAAGGCGAGCTGAATGGAGCCAACCTGGCACTGGTAAAGGCGCAGTTACGCAAGCAGGGCATTATTCCCGACAAGGTAAAGAAAAAACCCAAGCCCTTGTTTGGTGGCAGCAAGAAAATCACCCCCTTTGATATTGCCATGCTCACACGCCAGCTGGCCACCATGATGAAGGCCGGGGTACCATTGGTACAAAGCTTCGATATTGTGGCCGACGGCCTGGAGAACAAGGGGCTGCAGGAGCTGGTCATGACGATACGGAATGACATTGCTTCCGGTGTTGGTTTTGCCACTGCCCTGCGCAAGCACCCCCGGCATTTCGATGAACTCTACTGCAACCTGGTGGACTCTGGCGAAAAGGCTGGCGCCTTGGAAGAAATGCTGGCCCGAATTGCCACCTATCTTGAGAAAACAGAACTGCTCAAGAAGAAAGTAAAAAAGGCGATGACCTACCCGGCTGCGGTAATCGTAGTTGCGATTATCGTAACGGGCATACTGCTGGTAAAGGTCGTACCCCAGTTTGAGGACCTTTTCTCAGGATTCGGCGCCGAACTCCCCGTTTTCACCCAACTGGTCATAAGAATATCCGAGTGGCTGCAAAGCTGGTGGTTTGTGGTATTACTGGGGATTATTGGTAGCGTCTACCTGTTTAAGGAGTTCAAGCATCGATCACGAAAATTCTCGGATGCAGTGGACAAATACATACTCAAGCTACCGGTTGTCGGGGAGATTCTGGACAAGTCTGCCGTGGCCAAGTTTGGCCGGGTACTCTCCACCACCTTTGCGGCGGGCGTGCCCCTGGTGGATGCTCTGGACTCGGTCGCCGGGGCTACCGGCAATGCGGTGTACCGGGATGCCATCATGAACATCAAGAACGATGTGTCCAGCGGTACCCAGTTGCAGGCCACCATGAAGCAGCAGGATATATTTCCGGTAATGGCTGTGCAGTTAACCGCCATTGGCGAGGAATCCGGCAACCTGGATGAAATGCTGGAGAAGGTTGCCATACATTACGAAAGCATGGTTGACGATATGGTGGACAACCTGACCACCCTGATGGAACCCATGATTATGGCTGTACTGGGCGTTCTGGTAGGAGGGTTGATCGTCGCAATGTATTTGCCAATCTTCCAGATCGGCTCTGTAATCGGCTAATCACCTACCTCGACGTTACGGTTTTCGAAGCCCCTCCCGCCACACCCACGGAGGGGCCTAAACCGCCCCAACCTCCACCGCAAAACCAACCGAGCAACTCAATGCCCACACTAGAAATCTTCCTCTCAACCCCCTGGCTGCTCTACACCTCCGTTACCCTCGTTTCCCTCTGCATAGGCAGTTTCCTGAATGTGGTTATCCTGCGCCTGCCGAAGATGATGCAACAGGAATGGCGCTGCCAGTGCGAGGAGTTTCTGGAAGTACCGGAAGGGGACCGCACCGAGGACTCACCGGTAACCCTCTCAAAGCCTGCGTCTACCTGCCCCTCTTGCGGGCACCGGATTCGGGCCTGGGAGAATATTCCTGTGGTGAGCTGGTTAGTGCTCGGGGGCAAATGCTCTTCTTGCAAAACGAACATTTCTCCCCGCTATCCGGTCATTGAAGCGCTAACGGCCGCGTCTTCAGTGGTCACTGTTATGCTGCTGGGGCCAACGGAAGCCGCCTTATGGGCTTTGTTGCTGGTGTGGGCATTGATCGCTCTGACCATGATCGATTTCGATACTCAGCTGCTGCCAGACAACATTACCCTGCCGCTGATGTGGCTTGGCCTTGTGCTGAATTACTTCGGCGTGTTGACGGATTTTTCCAGTGCATTCTGGGGTGCTGTTGCCGGGTACCTGTCGCTCTGGAGTGTGTACTGGCTGTTCAAGCTGGCCACTGGCAAGGAAGGCATGGGGCATGGGGATTTCAAGCTGCTGGCGGCGCTTGGGGCCTGGCTGGGGTGGCAATTGTTGCCGGCGATTATTTTGTTGTCTTCGCTGGTGGGGGCTGTGGTTGGGATTGGTTTAATGGTGTTTCGTAAGCATGGGCGTGAGGTGCCGATTCCGTTTGGGCCGTATCTGGCGGCGGCGGGGTTGTTGGCGCTTTGGTTTGGGGGGGAGATTCAGGCGGTTTGGTTTGGGTACCTGGGTGGGGGTATCTGAGATGGCTGAGGTGGTGCCATTGGGGTCTGACAGCAAACGCCAGGCTCAAACCTCGCCTTCGATCGTGGGGCTTACCGGGGGGATTGGGTCTGGTAAGTCTTCGGTGGCGCGGTTGTTTGGGGCGCTGGGGGTGCATTGGGTGGATGCGGATGATGTGGCCCGGGAGGTGGTGGAGCCGGGTACGGAGGGGCTTGCGGCGATTGTGGCGCATTTTGGTGCTGGGGTGTTGCAGGCCGATGGCGGGTTGGATCGGGCGGCGTTGCGGCAGCGGGTGTTTGCGGATGAATCTGAGCGGCGCTGGCTGGAGCAGCTATTGCACCCGGTTATCCGGCAGGAGCTGATTCGCCAGCTGGCGCCGGAGGGCTATGCCCTGCCTTATGTGATTATGGTTTCTCCCCTGCTTCTGGAAACCGATCAGCATCAGCTAGCGGAGCGCGTGGTGGTGGTGGATGTTCCGGAGGAGACCCAGATTGTCCGTACCATGGCGCGGGATAACAATACCCGGGAGCAAGTGGAGCGCATTCTGGCGGCGCAGATGGCGCGGCAGGAGCGGTGCAGCAAGGCCGATGTGGTGATTGATAATACACAGTCCCTCGATGACGTTGCCGTGGTTGTCAGCCAGTTGCACCAGAATTTCATGTCACAGTTCAGCCCGGGGGCGTGATCTGAACACACGAAAGCCCCTGGGGTTTCTATCGGGTGGTGCTCGCTGCTTGCCCGGGCCTTCCTGGCTTTGCGGCCTTGTTCCGGCACTGTTTGCCGCCCTGCTTCTGTTTACCGGCCCCGCACAGAGTGCAGAGCCGGTGTTCCGCATCAAGGATATGTCGGCGGCGTCTGTGCTGGCGCCGGAAAAGTTGCCGATAACCTTCTACAACTTTCAGCCAGACGAATTCTGGGCAGAGCCGGAAGATTCCTGGTGGATGGAGTTCAGTACCTGGGTAATTCATCAGGAGCGGCGCCACGGTCCTACGGTTCAGTCGTTTGGTGCCTGGGCCGATCAAACCGTGTCGGGTTCATCTACGGCGCTGCCAGCCAACCAGAGTTACCTGCGGCTGGGCTTTGCGGCCGAGTCTGAATACAGCGATCTGGCCCAGTTTGAGCCGGAAATGCGGTTTCGGCTGGATGTGCCAACCGCCGAGAAAAAGCTGCGCCTGGTGGTGGAGAGTGAAAGCGAAGAACTGGTGCCCCTGGCGGAGCGTGAGCGGGACCGGCAACTGACAGAGCCGGAGCGCACAGACACCAACACCACCGGTGCCCTGCGGTTTTTAACCGCCATTGGCGATGCCATTAACCTGTCTACGGATATCGGTGGCCGCTTGCGCCTGCCACCGGAGCTGTTCTGGCGCACCACCGCCCAGAAACGCTGGGAGGCCGGCAACAACTGGAATCTACAGGCGAAACAGCGGCTCTACTATTATCACACCAAAGGCTACGGCGGCCGCACCTGGTTTGGGGCGGGCAGGCCGTTTGTTGATGGTTGGTACTATTCGAACACTACAGAACTGGAATGGATTCACCGGCAGCGCCGGTTTGAACTGGCCCATATTCACAGCCTGCGCAAACGGCTGGACGATCGCTCGGTGCTTACGCCCCGGTTGGGCGTTTTGGGCGAGAGCAAGCCCTCGTGGCGCACCACGGCCTATTTTGTCGACCTGACCTGGCGCTATCGGATGTATGATGACTGGCTGTATGCGGAACTGATTCCGGCGCTGGAGTTCCCAAGGGATCGCAGTTTCGGCGATCAGCCTTCGTTTATTTTCCGGATAGAAATGTATTTCTCCGGCACCATCGACCGTCGCTAACGCCGTTCGCAAGGCAACGATACTTTTTATACAAGTGCCAAACGCAATACCAACCAACACAGACATTATGACCAGACCAAAACACAAGAGCCGCCCGGCGGCGGAGGCGCTTACCCTTACGCCGGTTGCCATTACCCGCTCCTGTTTCAAAGACAAGTTCGGCGTGCCCCGCCAGCCCGGGCTTACCCGCCATGCCCACGGCGAGCTGGTTATCCAGAGCCCGTTCGACCGGGAAGACGCGTTCCGGGGGCTGGAGTCGGCCAGTCATCTTTGGCTGGTGTTTCAGTTTCACGAGGCGGTGCGGGCGGAATGGCGGCCGGTGGTGCGGCCGCCACGGCTGGGGGGCAACCAGAAGATGGGCGTGTTTGCCAGCCGCTCGCCGTTCCGGCCCAACAGCCTGGGCTTGTCGGTGGTGGAAAACGAAGGGCTGGCCAGAAAAGGCGGGCAACTGGTATTGCGCATTCGCAATCACGATCTCATTGAAGGCACGCCGATTCTGGATATCAAACCCTATCTGCCGTTTTCCGATTCCGTGCCGGAGGCGTCTCTGGGCTGGGCGGATTCCGCCCCCACCGAGCGGCTGGCGGTGGTGTTCAGCGAACACGCCAACGCACAGTTGCAGGCGCTGCCGCCCGCCGACTACCCGGATATCCGCGCGCTGATTGAAGATGTACTGGCCTACGACCCCCGGCCCTCGTTCCGCCGGGGCCGGGATGAAGACCGCACCTACGGCGCCAATCTGTACGATCTGAATGTGCGCTTTCGCTTTCACCACTTTGGCCAGGGGTTGCGTGTGGAAGTGCTGTCGGTCTGATAAACTCCTCCGTGCCGCACGGTGAATTGGTCTTTGACACAGGGAATAGGTGCCTTGCCTGCAAATCGGTTGTTCAAACGTCTGGGCTTGCGCCCGCTGGCTTTGCGCCTGCTGGGCTGGGTGCTGCTCTATAGTCTGGTACTGTCGCTGGTGGCGACGGGCGTGCAGATGATTGGCGAGGTGGAACGGCAGAAAACCGACCTGCGCAACAACCAGGAGCGCACCGCCGGGCTGATTGCCGGTGGCATGGCCAGCAACCTGTGGGTGATGAACTTCAGCGAGGCGGCCAACAGCCTGGACGACATGCGCACCCTGCCCTTTATCTCCTACGCCTATCTGAACACCACCACCGGCGAGCAGTTTTCCACCGGCACCTACCCCGAGGGCCGGGTGATCGCCCAGACCTTCCCGCTGGAGTTCAACCGTTCCACCTTTACCAAACCGGAACTGGTGGGTCAGCTCACCATTGTAACCTCCATAGACCAGCTCTATGAGGATTTGCTGGACCGGGCACTGGTGAACCTGCTGTTCCAGTCGATGATTGTGATGCTGGGTACTCTGGGGCTGGTGCTGATTGTGCGCCTTACCCTGTCCCGGCACCTGGAGGCCATGGCCGATTACGCCACCCGGCTGAACCTGGACGCGCTGATGGAGCCCTTGCAGCTGCGCCGCCGTAAACCGGCGGTGCCGGATGAGCTGTCGGAGCTGGAGCAGGCGCTGAACAAGATGCGGCTACAGATTCTGGAAGACACCCGCTCGCTCCGGCACGACCACAAACAAACCCAGGGCGAGCGCGACGATGCGGTGCGGGCCAACCGCGCCAAGAACCAGTTTCTGGCCAATGTCAGCCATGAATTGCGCATTCCCCTGCAATCGGTGCTGGGCTACGCCAACCTGCTGTCGGATACCCCGCTGGATCAGGAGCAGAAGGAGTATGTACACACTCTGCTCAATGCCTCAGAAAGCCTGTCTTCCATCATCAACGATTTGTTGGACATCTCCAGCATAGAAGCAGGCCGACTGGATCTGGAGCGTATTCCGTTCAATCTGCGGGAAGTGGTGAACGATCTGGTTCACATGCTGGGCTCCAGAGCCCGGGAGAAGGGGCTGGCGCTGGAAGTACGCATTGATGAGAACCTGCCCTGGGCACTCCGGGCGGACCCGGTACGCATTCGCCAGATTCTTCTGAACCTGGTCTCCAACGCCATCAAGTTTACCGATTCTGGCCATGTGCTGATCAGCATTGAGGTGCTGGGCCGCCGCAAAGGGGGCGTTCGGCTGCGAATGGCCGTGGAGGATACCGGTGTGGGTATCAACCCGGATGAGATTCCGCTGGTGTACGAGCCTTACATGCAGCTGGGGCAACAGTTTCAGCGCCAGTTGCCGGGCGCGGGCCTTGGCCTGACCATTTGCCAGCAGCTGGTGAATCTGATGGGCGGCTCAATGGATATCGAAAGCCGTACCGGTGAAGGCTCCACCTTCTGGTTGGACCTGGTTCTGGAAGAGGCCAGCGAAGGCGCGGCCATGATTCGGCCAGACTCCCGGGAAGTGCGCGGGCGCAGGATTCTGGTGGTGGATTCCTACGAGTTGTCCCGCAAGATCACCCTGGAGATGTTGTCTCGCTACGACGTGCATATTGAAGCCGTGCGCTCGGCCGCCGAGGCGCTGGGTAGCCTGCGCCAGGCCTTCGACAATGGCAGCGCCTACGATGCCACCATTCTGGACGGGTTTGTGCCCGATATGGACGTGGATCTGCTGTGCCGGCAGATTCGCAGTAACCCGCAGTGGGCCGGTATGCGCCTGTTGATTCTGTCGTCCAACCCCCAGCGGGGCGATGCCGAGCACTTCCGCCAGTCCGGCGCTGATGCCTTTTTGAGTAAATCGCTGCGGGAGTCTTACCTGATTCCTATTCTGAACCAACTGTTCTCAAGCGATGTCTATCAGGAGCGCCGGTTCCTCACCCGGTTTTCGCTGAAAACCCTGGACGACACCGACAACCGCAAGCCGGAGCTGGCCTGCGGGCGAATGCGGGTGTTGCTGGTGGAAGACAACCCGGTAAACCGCACGCTTACCCGGCGTTTGCTGGAAAAGCTGGGCTGCGAGGTGATGACCGCCAACGACGGCCAAGCCGCCTGCACCCTGTGGCAGTGGCATCCGTTTGATGTGATTTTTATGGATTGCCTGATGCCCAGAATGGACGGTTTTGAAGCCACCCGGCAGCTGCGCCAGTGGGAAATCACCCATGGCCGCGCGCCCACTCCGGTGGTGGCGCTAACCGCAAACGCCATGGAAGAAGACGAAGAACGTTGTCGCAAGGCGGGCATGGATTCGTTTATTGCCAAACCGGTGAGCCTTGAAATACTGCGGGCAGTGCTGGAACAATACTGCGAAGCAACGGCAGGTACGCCCTGACCACCCTCAATCACCAGCCCGGATTATAACCATGAACGTAAACTGCCCGAACTGCAAAAAGTCCGTGGAATGGAGCGAGTCTAACCCCTGGCGCCCGTTCTGTTGCGAGCGCTGCAAACTGATCGACCTGGGCGCCTGGGCCAACGAGGAATACCGGGTACCGGCTGAAACCGCATCGCCAGACGACCTGGACCAGGGCGGCGAGACCACACGCCACTGAACGCGTTGGCGGTACGGGCTTGCCTGCGCCGCAAGGGCTTAACGCCTTTTAAGTTGTGAACCCGCAATCAGGTGTTTACCATCCACGCTTATCGGCATTACCGCAACTCCAGGCCCGCGCGCCCGGAGTCTGTGTCTATCAGACAGTAAACCAAGGTGTATTCATGAAGATAACCCGCATTTCTGCTCTGGCGCTTGCCCTTGTGGCAGCACCGGTTTGGGCAAGTGATCTGGATTTCAGCCTGACCAACGATTCGGTAAAAGGCCAGGTGAACTTCTTCGGCAGCAATAACGACATACAGCTTGGTGCAGGCTACACCTACCACGAGGGCAGCCGACACATTGCCAATATCGATTTTCATGCCCAGGGCAGAACGGCCATAGGCAACCTGCCCGCCACGGCTGGCATCGGCTTGCGGGCAACCGGGTGGGATGACGACCGGCTGGACGGCGGTGCGGTCGGCATTGGTGGTTTTACTACCCTGAACGTACCCTCGGTCCCGGGCCTGTCATTTGGCGGCAGCCTGCACTACGCCCCCAGCATTCTTTCATTCGGCGATTCCGACGACATGACCAGCCTGGAGCTGCGGGGCAGCTACCGGGTGATTCGCAACGCGGAAATCTTTGCCGGTTACCGGTACGTGAACACGGAACTGGATTTGAGCGGCTCCCCGGATGTGAATCTGGACGAAGGCGTGATGGCCGGTATTAAAATTTTCTTCTAACGCCCTCTGAATAGCCGCAGTACCCGGTCTTTAGGGAAGATCGCCGGGCTGCCGGTTTCGTGCTGCCATTCACGCTCCCCCTTCGGCATTACTGTTAGGCTCTGTAAACATTTGCAAACGGATCGCCTGGCATGAAGTATTCTTCTGTTGCTCTGCTTACTCTTGGTGTTCTGCTCGCTGGCTGCGGTGGCGGCGAGAGCGCGGTGGACGGCGCCAAAGAGATTCCCAACCGGTTCGGCGACAACCAGAACGCCTTTGACGATTTCAGCTCTGGCAGTACCGGCGATTCCGGCAGTGCCAACGGCCTGGAGCCAAACCAGATTCGTGTATCGCTGGAACTTCCCCGGGCAATGGCACCCGGCGGCGAGGCAACCCGGCGCAACCTGAACATCGTAACCGCCGATGACGTGCGGGTGTATCGCACCAACACCAGCGGCCAGGTGTTCGACGATGTGGACTACCGGCAAACCCCGGCCAGCGACGGCTCCCGGGTGATTACCTTTGCCGACGGCGTACCGCTGGGCCCCGATGTGATTGTGGAGGCCCGTTACGGCAGCTATATATTGAAAGCCCTGGCTGCCGACGCAGACCGGAATGTGAAGGTGAATCCGTTTTCCCACTATCTGGTGGATCGCATTCTGTGGCAAGACTACTCCACGCTGGACTTGCAAACCGTGCAGGCCTGCGTGGATAACCCCAACTGCCTGAACAAGTATGTGTGGGGCACACTGGCAGACCAGGTGCACGATTTCGAGATTGATATTGCCACGGGCGCCAGCCTGAATCAGGCCCTGGACGCGCTGGAGGCGCGGGCCGACTTCCGGCAGTTTGTGCAGAGTATGGCCAGCTATGCCTTGCTGGATGCCGATTCCTCGGGCCGTATCAGCGCCAGTGCTGCCGACTACAATTCGGTGTTCTTCGGCCTGGAACTGGGGCAGACCTGGCGGGAATCACGGGTGTCTGGGGCCGGGCAATGGGGCGTTCGTTTTGCCCAGGAAAAACCGCTGGCCGCAGATAACGCAGCCTTCCTGTACCCGGCGTTGACCTTGACCTCATTCGATGCGTTTAACCTGAACATCACCTCTTTGGCGTCTGATATCCCCTATGGCCGCCAAACCCTGATTCATGGTTTTCACGATGTGTCCGGCACCGGCTCTCCGGAGGCTGCCTTTTTTGCCCGCAACGCCGGCGACTGGGGCCTGAATAACCATTCCAGCGCCCCCGGGGCTGCCACGCTGACCACGCAAGCTCCGGCCCGCCTGCTGGCCGGGCGTACGCTTTACCAGACCATTACCGGCCGGGAAAGCGGCGTTATCAACGGCTGGACCCGAAATCCCTACTTTCTGGATGCCTACACCTCGCAGCCCCTGAACCCTCAGGCCGGGCCGGATCGGGTTCTGGCCAGTTACTTTACTGCGGGCAAAGCCATTGCTCTGTCGGAGAGTGAAAACCAGTTAACCCGCGGCCAAACCCTTGAGGATCACTATGTATCGGTGTTCGAGCTGAACCTGCAGCGCCCGGGTGAGGCCGAAACCGACCTGGAGCCGCTGGCGGGCGAGGAATTTCACCATGTGTATCTGGCTGCCAGGTTCGGCAACGGCCAGCCTGCGGCCTTTGAATCCGGCCATGGCCAGTGGCGCCTGGGTAGCTATGGCAATCAGAGCCTGGGCGGCGAGGCCAGCCTGAACAGCTTCACCCTGGCCCGGGATGGCTCCGGTGCTACCGGCGCAAGCCGCCAGAGCACCGATACCTGGAACCTGCTGAACCGCCAGTCCCGCCTGAGCAACGGCGATCGCTATATGGGCAGGCTGGGGCTGTTCCGCACTCAGGCCGACCGTCGCCCGGCGCAGAACGACCCGAACTTCGGACAACCAGATCTGGGCATCGGCGCCACCACCCCGAACCAGAACCTACTGGCGTTCAACCTGAACGATGAGGTGCTGGGCAGCGGCCTGATGATTGCCGGTAAGAAGCTCACCCAGGGTGAGCTCAAGCCTGGCCGTTATCGCCTTCAGGGCGCGTTTGTGGGCGTAACGCCCGATGATAACCGGCTGTATCACCTTGCCGGGGCCGAGCTGCTTTTGTCTGGCGGCACGGCCCGCCTTGAGGGCAACGCCATGCTGGTGCAGCACAGTATCCGGCAGAACCGCGTTACTGCGCCTGCCGCCACCGGGCTTTCGGTGACCGCCGGTTACATCAGCAACCCCAGCGGCAGCGTCTCTATAACAGGCGCTGACATCACGTTGTCGGGCTTCTATACCGAATCCGGAGACCAGCTGTTTCTGGCAGTGCGAGACGACACCGGCCCGGAACAGCGAGCTGGGCTGTTACTGGCCACGCTGGTGGAGGAAACCCAACGCCCCTGACCCAAGCGGCAACCGGCTCGTATTACCTGTTATAATTCAGGCTATATCGATGAATACGAGGGGTTTATGACAGCCAGTTTCCGAGCGCTGATGTTCGCCGTTCCCGTGGTTGCCTTTGCACTTGGCGGTGCCTGGTACCAGCCTCCCGCCATCAACGGGCAGCTGCCAGGTGATGACGCCGGTGAAGTTCAGCTGGCAGGCCTTCCCCCCTTACCCGCCTGGGCCAATGAGCGGCTGCCGGATTTTTCCGTGTATCGCGACACCACCGAAAAAAAGGTCGCCTTCTTCTCGTTTTTGTATCCGCGCATTGTGCTGGCCAATTCCCGCATTCTTCTGGAGCGGGAATACCTTGATCATCTGGCCGGGAAAGCCCGGCTGGATGCCACCGACAAAGCCTGGCTCACCCGGCAAGGCGAGCGGTTGCGTGTAAACGCAGAAACGGGCAGTGCCGAGCAGTTCGCCCGCCTGCGCAAACGCCTGGACGTAATTCCCCCCTCACTGATCCTGGCCCAGGCTGCCAACGAATCCGCCTGGGGCACCTCCCGCTTCGCCCGAAAAGGTAACAACCTGTTCGGCCAGTGGTGCTTCACCCAGGGCTGCGGCCTGGTGCCCCAAAGCCGGGTTGAAGGTGCGGATCATGAGGTGGCAAAGTTCGCGTCGCCCTACTATTCGGTACGGTCCTACATCCAGAATCTGAATCGCCATCCGGCCTATCAGACCGTCCGGGACATCCGGCTGGCAGACCGCAAAGCACAAAACCCGCTCTCTGGCCACGAGCTGGCGGAAGGCCTGCGGGACTATTCCGAGCGCGGAGAAGAATACGTGCAGGAAATCCGCGCCATGATCCGGTATAACAATCTGGAATTTTACGACCGGGAGTTCCGGGCGCTGCTGGGTGAGCGATCCGCCGAGCAGTTCCAGCGCCTGGCCTCTGCCATGCCGGAGTCCTTGCTGCCGCCCGGCAGTGGCGGTGCCCCCGGAACACCCTTTGAAAGCTGATTCTGATAATTGAAGAGACAGGGATAGCCCCATGCTTGATTTTTTGCCCGCACCGGTCAAAGGCACTCTGGCCGCGCTGATGATTCTGTTGAACACCGTGTTGTTTCTGCCGCTGCTGCTGGCGGTGGCGCTGATCAAGCTGGTGGTTCCGGTTACCGGTTTTCGCAAAGTCTGTACGGTTATTCTGAACACCATTGCCTGGTACTGGATAGGGTTCAACAACACCCTGGTGCGGGTGCTGCACCGGGTCAAGTGGGATGTTCGCGGGGCCGAAACCCTGAGCAAAAAGCACTGGTACTTCGTTACCTGTAACCACCAGAGCTGGGCCGATATTCCCGCCATCCAGTATGTGCTGAACAGCCGCATTCCGCTGCTGAAGTTCTTCCTGAAGAAGCAGCTTATTTGGGTGCCGTTGCTGGGCGTTGCCTGGTGGGCTCTGGATTTTCCGTTTATGCACCGGCACACAAAAGAGCAGCTGGCCCGGCGCCCGGAGCTGAAGGGCAAGGACATTGCCGCCACCCAAGCGGCCTGCGAGAAGTTCCGTTATACCCCGGTTACCATTTTCAACTTTATGGAAGGCACCCGCTTCACCCCGGCCAAGCACCAGCGCCAGAACTCACCCTACAAACACCTGCTCAAACCCCGGGCCGGTGGCACCGCCTTTGTGTTTGGTGCCATGGGCGAGATGATCCACACCATGCTGGACGTAACCATTGTCTACCCCGGCGGCAGGCCGGGCATTTGGGATTACCTGTGCGGCCGGGTACGGCACATTATTATCGACATTCGCACCCGCGAGGTACCGCAGCAGTTTCTGGGCATGGACTATGAGAACGACCGGGCAATCCGGGTGGAGTTCCAGCGCTGGGTAAGCAGCTTGTGGGCCGAGAAAGACCAGCGCATTGAGGAATTAAGCCAGGGCTCCTGATACCGGAGCCCCGGGCCGTAGCAATCCGGCCCGAATCAAAGCAGCCCCAGTTCCCGGGCGCGCACGATGGCCTGGGTGCGGGATTTCACATCCAGTTTGGCGTTGATGCGCCGGGCGTGGGTTTTTACCGTGTGCAGTGAGATATGCAGCCGGTCTGCAATTTCCTGGTTCGACAGGCCACTGGCAATCAGTTCCAGAACGCCCTGCTCCCGGTCGCTGATGGGTTCTGCCAGTGCAGCTACCGGCTCCGGTGCGGCCTGGCACTGAAACAGCTCACCCAGAGCAGCCACAAAATCCGATGGCGGCAGTTGGTGAAAGCTCTTGCGAATGAGTGGGGCAAGTTCGGTCGCCAGCTCGGCAAAGGGGCTGATGAAATGCTCCTGCCCCGCTTTGGCAACCATGGTTTCCAGTTGTTTTTGGGCGGCTGGCAAGCCTTTCTCAGACTCCAGCAGCAGGGCGTCCAGTAACCCAATGTGCAATTGCAGGCCCCAGCGCATGGAGCCTTCGTGCCGCTGGATAACCTCGTCCAGGCGCTTACGCGCCCTCAGCAAGTCGCCTCTGGCGATATCTGCCCGTACCAGCAGACAATCCAGCAACCCCGGCATCATCGGAAAAAGCTCCGGCACCCGGCCCTGCTGCAGGTAGGGCTCAAGCCGCCGGATGGCCTGTTCGGCGCTGTCGAACTGCCCCTGCAGCAGCCAGCAACTGGCTTTCAGGGCATCCAGTACCGGCAGATACAGGGCTTCGTCTACCTGCCAGGCATGCATGGTTCGCTCGGCCCGGCCTATCCAGACAAACGCATCGTCCAGCCGCCCCTGGGCCCGGCACTTGAGTACCCGCAGCGCCATGGCCAGCAGCAAGCCGATATCCCGGGCCTGTTCTGCGTGCCGGGTATAGTTCACCAGTAGCCGGTCTGCCTCTTCAAGCCGCCCCTGGTGCCAGAGCACCAGTACCAAATCCAGTTGCAACCGGGTTTCGCCCACTCTGGCGGGCCGGCTGAGTTCCTGCGTGGCGGTATCCAGGCCGGTGCGCAGCAGCTGTTCGGCGTGGCGTAATGCGCCTTTGCCCAGCTCTATGCGAGCGTGAGCGTATACCGACAGGGCCTCGGAACCGGCATCTCCGGCTTCTCTGGCCAGCCTGGCAGCCGCCCGGTTGGCATCGCGGGCTTCAGCAAAGCGCCCGGCGGCACACAGGGCGCTGGAACGGACAATCTGGGTAACCAGTTGCGCCTGGGTAGAGAGGGTATTGTTGGCCAGTGCCTGTTCGGCGGTATCGAGTGCGGACTGGACATAGCCTTCACCGCGCAGGATAAAGGCTTCCAGCGCCTGAATTCTGGCCTGCTGGGCCTCCCGGTCCGCCACCGGAAAATTCTCCAGCAGTTGCCGGGCCTGGCGGAACTGGCCACCAATGGCGTGTACCCAGCCATAAACAATTCGCAACCGGGCACTTTGCTCCAGCAGTTCCGGCGGCAGGTTTTTGCGCAGCGACAACAACGAGGCGGTATCCTGCCCGAGCAGCAGGGCTTCAGTACTTTCCGAGGCAATCCGCACCACTTCATCGTGGCTGCCCGCCAGTACGGCGTATTTGAGAGCTTCAGGAATCTGCCGGCGCTGCTCAAACCACTGGCTGGCAATCAGCATTCGGGTGACGTAGCCGCCCATCACCGGAGTACTCAGCCAGGCCTGCAGCAGCGGGTTTAAACGGAACCAGCGGCCCCGGCCCGGAATGGCTTTGATGGGCAATCCGCGTTCGGCGGCTTCCGAGGGTGCCATCCCGGAATCCGCCACCGAAGGCTCCACGGCAAAAAACAGCTCGTCGCAGCAGGTGTCCAGTTCGGCCATGGCACGCAGGGATTTCACCCGGGGTGCAGACAGCGGCAGCAACACGGTGTCGCGGAGAAAGCGTTCTACCGAGGGTGTTTCGTATAGCGCGTGGCGCTCGGTGCCCAGGGCCAGCTCCCGCCGGTACAGCGCCAGCGGCGTAGGCCAGCCCTCCGTGAGGCTGTACAGGTGATCCAGCGCCACGCTGGTAATCGGGCTTTCCGAAGCCGCTGTCTGAAAAAAATCGAAGGTTTCTGTGCGGGTAAATTCCAGTGTCTCCGGGCCAAGCCGGGTGTAATTTCCCTGCAACTCCAGCGTGTGGCTTTCGAAAGGCAGCGATAGGCGCGAGGCCATGGCGACAGAGAGCCCGCCCGGCAGGTGAGTCACCAGCTGGTGTAACAGGCCAGTTACCGAGGGGTTGGTAAGGTGATGGACATTGTCGAGCACCAGCACTTCATTGCCAGCGGGCCGGTAACGGTCCCGGGCGTTCAGCATCAGGGCCAGATGATCTTCAAAGGTGCCGCCTCTGGCCGGCAGCCCTTCCGCCAGATCCATTGCCGCCGCCAGAATCGACAGGAACCGGGAAGGCGCATTATCGCCGCTGTTCAGGGATATCCAGCGAACCTGCAGGGTGGAATCCGCCGCCAGTGCCCGCACCAGGGCGTGGGTTTTGCCGTAACCGTTGGGTGCTTCAAGCTGGAGCAGGCGCCCGGGTTTCAGAGCGTTGAGAATGGTGGCATCCAGCCGGGGCCGAGGCAGATCGGCCTCAGCAATAGCAGGTACCCGCAGGCGGTGTTCGATCAGATCGCGCACCTGTTCTCCGCTCTGGAACCCGCTGTTGGCGGTCTGGAACTCGTCGTTGGCCGCACGGCCGTCTTTCAGGTTGTTCACGCACTGCCCCACTCAGAACCGACCAGGCACAAACGCCGCAATCGGACAAAAAAACGTGTAGCTATCGGACAAAAAAACGTGTAGCTATCGCCGCAATCGGCATGGCGACCTGCTTCGGGTACGCCTTTAGTATGACTATTGATTGTGAGGTTAAACGAAAGGCGGTAACGCTGCAAAAAATTGGCGGAAATAAAACGGCTTAAAGGCGGATTTTCATCACAGAGGCAACCGAAGTCAGTAAAGCACTCACAAAAAAGCGGCGACCCAGGGGCCGCCGCTTTTCAGGTACTGCAGGTGGGCGCTGCGCTTAGCGCGTACCCGCCCGGCGCAAGGCCGCCGGTGTGTAGTCCCGGGATTGACGCTCAACACCAAAGGAGTACGGGTTGTTCTCCTCGTTGGTCAGGCCCAGGGCCAGGTAGCGACCCGAGAGCAGATCGTACAGGGTTTCAAGCGCGTACCAGGGCACATCCTGATCGTAGAACTGCATGCCGTGGGCTTCTGCCACGCGCCAGAGTTCGCCGCGGCCATCGTAGTGATCGATGATTGCCGCCTGCCAGGAGTCCTCGTCGATGTAGAAATCACGCTGGGCATACACATGGCGCTCGCCATCTTTCAGGGTTGCGCGTACGTGCCACACCCGGTGCAGTTCATAACGGGTAAGATCCTGATTGATGTGGCCCGCCTTGACGATCTTGTCATAGCTCAGGCTGCGATCCACCAGCTTGTAGGAGTTGTACGGGATGTACATCTCTTTCTTGCCCAGCAGCTCCCAGTTGTAACGGTCCGGTGCGCCGTTGAACATATCGAAGTTATCTGAGGTACGCATACCGTCGGCTGCGGTACCCGGGCCGTCGTAGGCCACCTGGGGCGCACGGCGAACACGGCGCTGACCGGCGTTGTAAATCCACGCCCGACGCGGCTCTTTCACCTGGTCGATGGTTTCATGAACCAGCAGTACGTTACCGGCCAGGCGAGCAGGCGCAGTGATGGCCTGCTTGAAGTAGAAGAGCACGTTGTCGTCTTCACCCGGCTTGTAATCCGACAGGTAGGTTCTCCAGGTAAGTTCATCCTGGAATTTGACCACCGAGTAGGCTCCGTTTGCCGTCGGCGTTACCTGGCCCACGTTACGCTGCACCGAACCACCCCGGTAGCGGGTAATGTGGTTCCAGATTGCCTCCAGGCCATTCTGCGGAATGGGGAACGGCGTGGCGCTCTCGTAGTTGCCCAGGCCGTTGCCGTTCTGGATCAAGTCTACCTTGGTGGCGTTTGCGACGGTTTCGTCCATCACTGCCTTCGGGTAAACCGCCGTGCGGTGAGTGGGATAAACCGGGATTTTGTAATCCGGGTACTGCTTGATCATGGCCACCTGCCCCGGGGACAGTTTGTCGGCATACTGATCAACGTTGCTCTGGTCGATAACGAATTCAGCCTGCTCGTTGGGGAACGGGTTTACATAGATGCCGTCGCCCTTGTAACCGGCTGGCGGCGTGGTCATGCCGCCTGTCCAGGCGGGAATAGCGCCGCCGTTACCTGCTTTTTCCGCACCCATCGGGGTGAGGGAGTCACCCAGCTTGGCCGCTTCGTCTGCAGACACCGCGCCCAGAGCCTGGCCGGTGAAAAGACTTGCAGCCAATACGCCAGTGGCCAGTAGTTTCTTGTTCAATTTCATTTAAAGTACCTCGTTAAACGAATTCGATCCGGCTCAGAATGAGTAAGAGACGCTTGCACTCACGAAATCACGGTCGGTCAACTCGTTGTAGGGCTTGCCACCGAAGAAGTTGGTGTAACCGATGTTGCCGGTGATCTTGTTCTGGTAAACCGCCTGTACCGACAGGCCAACCGCTTTGCTACCCTCGTTGAAGGCGCCGCCCGGTTGCGGGGAGTAGCCCTTCACATCGTGGCTCCAGGCCAGCTGCGGAGACAGGTTTACACCTGCAAAGACGTTCGGGTAATCCCATACCAGACGGGCACGATAACCCCAGGAGAAGTCGGTTGTGTATCCGTCGTTGGTGCAATTGCTGGTGTTGATGTTCTCCGGCGCGTTGCCACCCACAGACTCTGCACACAGATCGCCATTCACGGTCGGAATGGTGCCAATACCAAAGGTACCGGAGCGGCCATAGCGGGCTTCTGACAAGCTGGGCAGGCCGTGAATGTAGGTTGCACCAAATTCACTGATCAGTGACAGGCGGCTGGCACCCATAACCTGATCGAAGAACTTGACCAGGGTGAACTGGGCCTGGGACACCTTGAAGCGGTCGTAGCCTTCGAAGCCCTTACCGCCGATATTGGCTCCATTGCCCTGCTCTTCACGGCGCTGCTGTTCCAGCAGGCTGAGAATTTCACCGTTGGGACCACGCTTCTGCAGGCCGACGAAAATCAGCTCAAACGCGTTCCACTGAAGGGGTACGTTATCCCGGAAGCTGTACTCGGCACCCAGTGACCAGCCACCCGGTGTGGTGGTGTTGATGCTGATGCCGTACAGATTGATGTTCTCCGGGTATTCCATAACGTAGGTCGGGAACCGGCTGGACGGCAGGCTGGGATCGTAATCCTGGTTAACACTGCCCGCCGGGTTGTTGGCGAAGCCGCTAACGTATGGCAGGCGGCTGTTGTACTTGATGTAGTAAAAGCCCAGTTCCGAGTCGTTCAATTGCGGCACGTACCAACGCATGGCCACACCGAACTGATCCTTGGAGTCGGCTTCCACATCGCCGCCACGGGGGGCGATAAAGCCCTGCTGCTCGGCCTGCAGGTCCGAGAGCTGCCCCGCCAGCAATACCGGGCCACAACCGTCTGCAGCGAAGTCGTTGGTGGAGAAGAAGGTGCCGCAGTCGTCCGGGCGTACCGGCTCCCAGTCGGCCTGAACGAAGGCTTCTACCGAAACGTTTTCGGTAATACCGGCAGACACATAGAACATTTCAACGGGTAGCAGCGCATCTTTCAGCTCGGAGCCGGGAGCGCGGAAGGCGGGTACGTCAACCGGGTTGATGGTGTTGATACCGCCCTGGATGAAGGTGCTCTCGCCCCAGGACACCACCTGTTTGCCATATCGGGCACTGACCGGCACATTGCCGAAATACCAGTCGGTGAAGATATAGGCATCCAGCAGTTCTCCGCCCGAGGCGTTGCCCTTGGCGAAGGAGTTCAGCTCACGGCGATTGCCCACCGGGTCGATGGCGCGGTTTTCATCCTTGAGTTCGAAATCGTACCAGTAGCGACCACGGAGCAGGCCGCCCACCCGGGTGAGGTACTGGCTGTCGACGGCGTAATCAAGGAACAGCTCGGTGTTGCCTTTGACAATCTTCGAGTAGGTGTCGCCTTTTTCGAAGTTCAGGTTACCGTCGTCGTAGTTGTTGGTTGACGCGCCGTTCTGGGTGAACGCGTAACTCGGCCCCAGGTTACCCTGCGCAATCAGCCGCTGATCCGGATCTTCAACACGCCAGCCCACACCTGCAGACAAGGTGGTGTTCACCTGTACCTCGACATCCCCCAGATAATAGGACAATGCAGAGGCCTGGCCGGATGCGCCAGCGGCAATGGCTACAGCAAGTGGTAACTTGGCCCAACGCTGCCAAGGCTGAATTTTTCTTGTCATTGGAAGGCTACTCCGTTGTTGTTCTGAGTCGCTGCTCGATTGTTCTGGTTTTGATGTCCTGACGGCTGTGCATACAGTGCCGTGATGGTTGCACTATAGCTAACGCCTGTGGCGGCTTTGATCAGTCAAAAGTATGATTTTGCTGTCACTCTCCGCCCGGCCGGGGTTCGCACTCCCACACTATAGACAAGATTCGGGAGTGCAACCAGCTTGTTGGTTTTACAGCATTTCGATGGCCATGGCGGTCGCTTCACCCCCGCCGATGCACAGGGCAGCCACGCCTTTGCTCTTGCCATTGCGTTTGAGTGCGTGCATCAGGGTTACCAGCAGGCGAGAGCCGGTAGAACCCACCGGATGGCCCTGGGCACAGGCACCGCCGTAGATGTTTACTTTTTCGGGGTCCAGCCCCAGTTCGCGGATCGGCATCATGGCAACCATGGCGAAGGCTTCGTTGATTTCATACAGGTCAACATCGTCGCCGGACCAGCCGGTTTTCTCGAACAGGGTCTTGATGGCGCCCACCGGAGCACAGGTGAATTCACTGGGGTGCTGGGAATGGGTGCTGTGGGCCACGATGCGTGCCATGGGTTTCAGGCCACGCTTTTGTGCTTCAGATTCGCGCATCAGCACCAGGGCTGAAGATCCATCGGAAATCGAAGACGCATTGGCGGCGGTAACCGTGCCGTCTTTGGCGAAGGCCGGGCGCAGGCTCGGGATCTTTTCGATGTTGGCGTTGTGTGGCTGCTCGTCGTCTTCAACCAGTACTTCACCTTTGCGGGTCTTTACCGAAACCGGGATGATTTCTTCTTTCAACACGCCGTCTTCAATGGCCTTTTTGGCGCGATTGAGGGAGGAGATGGCGTAGTTGTCCATGTCTTCACGGGTGTAGCCTTTCTGGTCGGCCATTTCCTGTGCGAACGAGCCCATCAGGCGGCCGGTTTCGGCATCTTCAAGGCCGTCCAGGAACATATGATCCTGCGGCGCCTGCCCGGGGCCCATGCGGTATCCCTGGCGCGCGCCCAGCAGGATATGAGGCGCGTTCGACATGCTTTCCATGCCACCGGCAACCATGATGTCGTTGGTGCCGGCCTTGATCAGGTCGTGGGCGAACATGGCGGCTTTCATGCCGGAGCCGCAGAGTTTGTTGATAGTGGTAGCACCGGTGCTGTCGGGCAGCCCTGCCTTGCGCATGGCCTGGCGTGCAGGCCCCTGCTTCAGACCGGCGGGCAGCACGTTGCCCATGATGACTTCCTGGATATCCGCAGGCTGAAGGCCTGCGCGCTTGACCGCTTCGGCAATAGCGATCGCGCCCAGCTCCGGCGCGGATACTGGCGCCAGACTGCCCATAAAGCCGCCCATAGGGGTGCGTACGCCGCTGACGATAACTACGTTGTCCTGACTCATGCTGTGATCTCTCGTTGGTGCTTTTTTTGGGGTCTGACACTCGCTGTCAGACCCCACATTCAAACCCCACATTGATTTGGTCAAGGCTTGTGGGGTGCTTCCAGGTATTCTCTGGATTGCATTTCCAGCAAGCGGGATTCTGTGCGTTCGAATTCGAAGCTCAGGCGGCCGCCGGCGTAGAGTTTGGTGATGGGGGCGGCGGCGGAGATGATGACTTTTACGTTGCGGTCGTAAAATTCGTCGATCATGTTGATAAACCGGCGGGCCTGGTCGTCTTTGTCGTTGCCCAGCACCGGCACGTTGCTGATGATGATGGCGTGGAACTGGCGGGCGATTTCGATGTAGTCGTTCTGGCTTCGCGGGCCATCACAGACATCCGGAAAATCAAACCAGACCACGTCGTCTGCGTGGGCCTGGGCCGGGATTTTTCGGCCGTTGATTTCCATGCTCTTGCTGTGCTTTGCCGCCTCAACCGCCAGCGCGTCAAAGCTGGTGCGCAGGCTGATGTCGGCCTGCTCGTCTAGCGGGCAGTGGTAAAGCTCGGCCTGCTCCAGGGTTCGCAGGCGGTAGTCCACGCCGCCGTCCACATTCACCACATCGGTGTGTTGTTTCACCAGAGCAATGGCGGGCATAAAGCGAGCGCGTTGCAGGCCATCTTTATACAGGCCGTCCGGCACAATGTTCGACGTACACACCAGGGTAACCCCGCGACCAAACAGGCCATCCATCAGGGTGGCCAGAATCATGGCATCGCCGATATCCGAAACAAAAAACTCATCGAAGCAGATCACCCGGGTTTCGTCGGCAAACTTTTTCGCCACGATATCCAGCGGGTTTTTCTCGCCTTTCAGTGCCTTCAACTCATTGTGTACGCGCTGCATGAAGCGATGGAAATGCACCCGCATTTTCCGCTCAAATGGCAGGGCTTCGAAAAAGGTGTCCATCAGGTAGGTTTTACCCCGGCCAACGCCACCCCAGAAGTACAACCCTTTAACCGGCTCCTGCTTACCTTTTTTGAGCTTGCGGCGCAGTTTGGTCAGGCCTTTGGGGCGCTCGCTTTCCGCAGCCACCAGCTTGTCGTAAAGTGCCTGTAACCGTTTTACGGCATCTTCCTGCGCAGGATCTTTGTGAAAATCCGGCCGCTCGAGATCCTTCTGGTAACGCTCCCAGGGAGTAAGGTTAACCTCTGTTCCGGTGGCTGCTGCAACTGTCATCAGGCTTCCTGAAAAATGTAAGTCATGAAAAATTCGGCGCAATATTGTCGCTTATTTCGCTTTTTTTCGCCACGCCAGGCGCCGCCTGCGGCAATACGACGATTGGCGCAGTATTTGATCATGGGAACCACTGGTCCGGAGGGGTATACTCAGAGAAGTGGGAACGAGCTTATTTCCAGGCAACGAAAGGACGATTTTTAATGACAAACCTGATTCTGGCGGCTGTTGCCGCATTGGTGGCTGGCCTTGTCATCGGGGTGCTTGTAGGCCGTTCCGGCCAGGGCGCCACCCTGAGGCAGCGTCGCTCCGAGCAACAAATTGAAGAGCTCCGCAGCGAGTTCACTCGTTACCAGGCTCAGGTAAACGAGCACTTTATGGAGTCTGCCCACCTGCTGCGTCGTTTTAACGATGCCTATCGGGATGTAAACCAGCATATGGCACGGGGCGCCAACCGCCTGTGCAACGATGATGACTGGCCGGAAGAACTCGCCCAGGCATCGTCAAGCCGGCTGGAGCATGGCAAGGATTCTGACGCCGCCGAACCGCCCCGCGACTACGCACCCCGGAATGACCCCGAAGACAAGGGAACTCTGGCCGAAGACTACGGCCTGGACAAGGAAGAGAAACGCCCGGCGTAATGCCGCCGGGCTGTGGCATTCAAAAAAAGTCAGGCCGGATTATCGCAATCTATGAACTGGTGGCGGATACCAAACTCCGCCGCCAGTGCAGCCCCTAAAGCCTTCACACCGTAACGCTCGGTCGCATGATGCCCTGCCGCGTAGTAATGAATACCACCTTCACGGGCCGTATGGGCCGTAGGCTCTGAAATCTCGCCACTGATGTACGCATCCAGGCCGGCTTCAAGCGCCAGGTTGATGTAGCCCTGAGCACCGCCAGTACACCAGCCCACCGTGCGCACCGGATGATCACCGGCAGCCACCAGCAGAGGCTCCCGGTTCAGAGCCCTGGCAATGCTCTGGGCGAACTCGCCCGCAGGCAGAGGCTCGGCTAATTCACCCTGCCACACCAGCCCGCCCAGCGGCCGGGGATTCCGGATTCCAAGCACCTCGGCCAACTGCCGGTTGTTGCCGTAATCCGGGTGGTCATCCAGCGGCAGGTGATAGGCCGCCATATTCAGGTCATGAGCGAGCAACTGCTTGATACGCTGCCGCTTGATACCCCGGATGGCCTGCTCTTCACCCTTCCAGAAATACCCATGGTGCACCAGAATAAGATCGGCCTGCTGCTCTATGGCGGCCTCGATCAGCGCACGGGAGGCGGTCACCCCGGAGACAATAGAATCAACGCTGGCGCGGCCTTCTACCTGCAATCCGTTCGGGCAGTAATCCTGAAAATTGCCTGGCTGCAGCCATTCGTCGATGGTACGCAGTATCTCGTCCCGGGTTGCCATATCACGCCTCCAGTATCTTCCCGAGCCCTTTCAGCAGGGCTCCGTTCTGGTCTGGTGTACCGATGGTTATTCGCAAAAACTCGCTGATTCTCGGTTTTTTGAAATGCCGGACAATAATCCCCTGCTGCCGAAGGTGGGCCGCCAGGTCTTCTCCGGTGCGCCGGGGGTGGCGGGCAAACACAAAGTTTGCTTTCGAAGGCAGCACTTCAAAACCCAGGTTCTCCAGGCCTTTGCTAACCCGCTCGCGCTCACGGATGACACCGTTGCAGGAGTCCTCAAACCACTGTTTGTCTTCAAACGCAGCCACTGCCCCGGCCAGCGCCAGGCGATCCAACGGGTAGGAGTTGAAGCTGTCTTTGACCCGGTTCAGCGCCTCGATCAGCTCTTCATTACCCACGGCAAAACCCACCCGCAAGCCCGCCAGGGAACGCGCCTTGGACAGGGTCTGACACACCAACAGGTTGGGATAGCGGTGCACCAGGGTAATGGCGCTGGTGCCGCCAAAATCGACATACGCTTCGTCGACCACCACCACAGTGTCCGGATTGGCCTGAAGAATCGCCTCTACGTGCTCCAGCCCCAGATAACGCCCGGTCGGCGCATTCGGGTTCGGGAAAATGATGCCGCCATTGGGCTGCCGGTAATCCTCCGGATTGATCTCGAAGCTATCGGTCAGCGGAATCACCTTGCTCTCGATCTGGAACAGGCCGCAATAAACCGGGTAAAAGCTATAGCTGATATCCGGGAACAAAATGGGCCGTTCGTGCTTCAGAAGGCCCTGGAAAATGTGCGCCAGCACTTCATCTGACCCATTGCCCACAAACACCTGAGACGGCTTGATGCCAATCTCGTCGTGAAAGCTGGCAATCGCTTCTTTCAACGCCTGGCCTTCCGGGTCCGGGTACAGCCGCAGGTTGTCATTCAGTTCACGCTCAATGGCCTCGATCACCTGAGGGGAAGGCCCGAACGGATTTTCATTGGTGTTCAGCTTGATCAGATTAGCCATTTTCGGCTGCTCGCCCGGCACATAAGGCTGCAATTCACTAACCAGAGGGCTCCAGAACTTACTCATTGATACGATACTCCGCAGAACGTGCGTGGGCCGTCAGCCCTTCTCCCCGAGCCAGCACCGACGCCACACGGCCCATCCGGTCTGCCCCGGAAGCGCTGAAACCGATCAGCGACGAGCGCTTCTGGAAATCATAAACCCCCAGCGGCGAGCTGAAACGCGCGGTACCACTGGTGGGCAACACATGGTTGGGGCCCGCGCAGTAATCTCCCAGCGCCTCGGCGGTGTAACGCCCCATGAAAATGGCACCGGCATGGCGAATATCCCCCAGCATAGCCTCCGGATCTTCAACCGAAAGTTCCAGGTGCTCCGGGGCGATCCGGTTGCTCACCTGCGCGGCTTCTTTCAGATCCGCCACCTGAATCAACGCTCCGCGACCGGCCAGAGACGCCCGGATAATTTCCTCCCGCTCCATAGTGGGCAACAGCTTGGCAATACTGGCTTCCACCGCATCCAGAAACGCACCATCCGGGCTTACCAGAATACTCTGGGCCTGCTCGTCGTGCTCCGCCTGGGAAAACAGATCCATGGCAATCCAGTCGGGATTTGTGTTGCCATCACAAATCACCAGAATCTCCGACGGCCCGGCGATCATATCGATACCCACCACGCCGAACACCTCGCGCTTGGCCGTGGCAACGTAAATATTCCCGGGGCCGACTATCTTGTCCACCGCAGGCACCGTTTCCGTACCATAGGCCAAGGCCGCCACCGCCTGGGCACCGCCAATGGTGAACACCCGGTCCACCCCGGCAATCGCCGCAGCCGCCAGCACCATGTCGTTCACCACACCATCCGGCGTGGGCACCACCATAACCACCTCGGCCACCCCGGCCACCTTGGCCGGAATCGCATTCATCAACACCGACGACGGATACGCCGCCTTACCACCGGGCACATACAACCCGGCCCGATCCAGCGGTGTCACCTTCTGCCCCAGCACTGTGCCGTCTTCGTCTTCATAACGCCAGGACGCCTGATTCTGACGCTCGTGATAATCCCGCACCCTGGCCGCCGCCTGCTCCAGCGCCACCCGCTGATCCTCCGGAATCCGCGCCAGCGCTTCCTGCAAACGCACTTCACTTAACTCCAGCTCCGCCATGGACGCCACAGAGAGCCTGTCAAACTTGCCGGTGAACTCCAGAACCGCCGCATCGCCCCGGGTTTTCACCTCATGCAGGATATGCCGCACCGACTCATTCACCTGATGATCCACACTGTCATCCCACGCCAGCAAACTGGCCAGCGCGCTGTCAAAATCGCTCTGGGAAGTACTCAATCGGGTGATGCTATCGGTCATCGTTCTAACCCTGCTTTTAGTGGAAAACACGTATCTGCTGAATTACCCGCCAGCAGCAACGGGATAAAACTCATTGCGGAAGGCTACCCAAAAGGTTAGCGAAAGCCGTTGGGGTGGCCTTTCCAAAAATTTCGAAGGCCATGGATGGCCTGAGAGAAGCGCACATGGATGTGCTCGTAGCGGTTTTTGGAAAGGCCACCCCAACGGCTGACAGTCTCCAAGGCAACCGCTCAAGGTAAAGCGGCCCTATTCCGCCTAACGCCCCCGCTCAACAGCCAGCGCCATCTTCTCAATGATCGGATTAATCTGCCCATGCTTCATCTTCATAGACGCCCGATTCACCACCAACCGGCTGCTGATATGATCAATCAACTCCCGGGGCTCCAGACCATTGGCCTTCAGCGTATTCCCCGTATCTACAATGTCGACAATCTCATCCGCCAGATCCAGAATCGGCGCCAGCTCCATCGCCCCGTAAAGCTTGATGATATCCGCCTGCCGCCCCTGGGCCGCATAATAGCGCCGGGCCAGATTCACAAACTTGGTCGCCACCCGAATCCGGCCGGCAGGCGGCTGCTCCCCTGCCTTACCCGCGGTCATCAACCGGCAACGGGAAATGTTCAGGTCCAACGGCTCGTACAACCCTTCGCCGCCATGCTCCATCAGCACATCCTTGCCGGTCACCCCGAGATCTGCGCCACCGTACTGCACATAGGTTGGCACATCCGTCGCACGGATAACCAGAATCCGCACCGAAGGATCGGTGGTCGGAAATACCAGCTTGCGGGACTTCTTCACGTCATCGATCAGCTCGATGCCGGCTTCTGCCAGCAATGGCAGGGTTTCTTCAAGGATTCTTCCCTTCGACAAGGCGATGGTGATGGAATCTGTCATGTATCCTTCCGGCTTCCGTAATGGGTATCAGGCTGGCAAACGGCGAATGCTCGCGCCCAGCAACTGCAGTTTCTCTTCAATGCACTCGTAACCGCGGTCAATGTGGTAAATACGATCCACAATGGTGTCGCCCTCGGCCATCAGCCCGGCAATCACCAGGCTGGCGGAGGCCCGCAAATCCGTGGCCATTACCGGCGCCCCGGTCAGGTACTCAACCCCTTTAATGATCGCCGCATTACCTTCAAGCGTGATATCCGCGCCCATGCGAATCAATTCCTGAAGATGCATAAAGCGGTTTTCGAACACGGTTTCGATGATGGTACCTGAGCCCTCCGCCACCGCATTCATAGCCGCAAACTGGGCCTGCATGTCGGTTGGGAACGCCGGGTAAGGTGCCGTCCGCAGGCTCACCGCCTTCGGTCGCTTGCCCTTCATATCCAGCTCAATCCAGTCCGGCCCGGTGGTGATATGGGCTCCGGCCTCTTCCAGCTTCAGCAGCACCGCTTCCATGATATCGGCACGGGTGTCCTTCAGTTTCACCCGGCCGGAAGTGGCCGCAGCCGCCACCAGGTAGGTGCCGGTCTCGATCCGGTCCGGCAAGACATCGTAATGGCAGCCGTGCAAACGCTCGACTCCGTTGATCTCGATGGTCGAGGTACCGTGGCCGGTAATATCCGCCCCCATGGCAATCAGGCACTCGGCAAGATCAACCACCTCCGGCTCGCGGGCAGCATTCTCGAGAATGGTTTTACCCTCGGCCAGGGCCGCCGCCATCAGCAGATTTTCGGTTCCGGTTACGGTCACCGTATCGAGGAAAATATGAGCCCCTTTCAAACGGCCATTGGTTTTGGCCTTGATGTAACCGTTTTCGACCTTGATATCGGCACCCATCTGCTCCAGCCCCTGGATGTGCAGATTTACAGGGCGTGAGCCAATGGCGCAACCACCGGGCAAGGAAACCTCGGCCTCACCAAAGTGTGCCACCAGCGGCCCCAGCACCAGAATAGAGGCACGCATGGTTTTCACCAGCTCATAGGGCGCATGAAAATGTTTGATGGTGTTGGCGTGGATTTCAACACTCATCTTTTCATCAATCATCAGCTCCACCCCCATACGACCGAGCAGCTCGATCATGGTGGTGATGTCGTTCAGGTGTGGCAGGTTGCCAACCGTGACCGGCTCGTCGGCCAGCAGCGTGGCGGCCAGAATGGGCAGGGCCGCATTTTTGGCACCGGAAATACGGATTTCGCCATCGAGAGGCTTGCGGCCCCTGATCAGAAGTTTATCCAAAATGAATTGTCCTGTTCTGTTCCGCTCAGGCTCAGGCCTGACGCTCGGCCCACTCGCTCGGGGTGTAGGCTTTCGGGTGAAGGGCGTGAATGGTGCCATCCATAATGTGCTGGAACAGTACCTTGTTGATCATCTGTTGACGCTTTATGGTCGGCAGACCTTCGAAAACGTCACCCACTGCAACCACCAGATAATGGTTGCCATCAACCTGTACCTGAACCTCGCAATCGGGCAGGGCTTCTTTGACAAGTTCGGTAACCTGGGCGGCGTCCATAGGGATTCCTCGATTAAGTTAAAAATCAGGGGCGGAATTGTAACCAATTCCCGGGCGCCGGTCAGCTTTGAGGCGAAAATCCGGGCAGCTGGTTTTGCAGGCTGCTCAACGCAGCCAGGGAGACAAGCCGGTCGCTGGCGCCGGTAAAGCTGAGCTGCCCCTGCAGGGACAAGGCCAGACGATGCCAGCACAGAAGCAGTGAAAGCACGACCGTGTGGGCAGTTGAAAGGCCTGAAAGGTCTATGATCAGGGGTTGCTGGCCTGCCTGCTGGATAAACTGCTCGCCCTGCTTGCGCAGCTCCAGCACGGAGGTGGCATCCACCTCGCCCAGCAATCGCAACACGCCTTCGTGCCGTTCAATCCGGCCCTCTGCGGTCATGAGTTGTCCACCTGCTCATCCAGATTCAGAGACTCGACAGCATCACTCCAGTTGTCAATAACGGCCTGCACCTGGCCACGGTTGGCTTCCATTTCCTGTGCGAAGCGGTCACGGAAAGAAATGCCGATGTTCACCCCTTCCACGATGACGTTCTCCATCATCCAGCGCTGCTCGCTGTTTTTGTACATGGAGTAGATAATCTGATAGCGGTTGCCGGAAGCGCTCACCAGCTCCATGTCTACAGAAGCCCGGTCGTCGTTGTTGGCCAGAATGGTGGCACCCTTTACGTTGATCCGGAAATCCTCAGACGACACCAGCGCCTGGGCGTAACTGTCGAACAGGCTGCGCTTGAACTTTTCGACAAACACATCCCGCTGCTGCGGGGTGGTCTGGCGCGCATACCGGCCCATTACGCGGGCGGCAATCCGGCGGAAGTCGACAAACTCCTGCAGGGTATTGTCCATGCTGGTGTAGAAGGCTTCCGGGTCTTTTTCGTAAAGACCCTTTTCTTCGTTCAGCTTCTGCACCAGCTTTTGGGTGTTCTCGTCTACATAGCGCACCAGTTCTTCTTCCGGCCCGGCAACCGCCTGACCTGCCAGGAAAAACAGCCCGGCAACCAGAACAACAAAACCTTGTGTGAGGTGATTCATAAACCCTCCTGTAAGCGTTGAGGCACTATTTGCCAGACGCAAAGTTACTGATCAGCCTTTCAATATTCATGGCAGACTGTGTGGCGTAAAAGGTATCGCCCGCTGCCAGCGAATCCATATCTCCGCCAATGGATATGTCTATGTACTGTTCGCCCAGCAAACCGGATGTCCGGATAACAGCGGCACTGTCGGCCGGGATGTTGTCGATATCGCCGTTGATGGACATGGTTACCCGGGCCTGAAAGGTGTCCTTGTTCAGGCTGATCGACTCGATAGAACCGATCTTGACGCCCGCCATAGACACTTTGCCCCGGGGGGCGAGCCCGCCGGTATCGTTGAAATCGGCATACAGTGTGTAGGTCTGTTCCGCCGATTTTGGCGACAACCCACTTACCTGCAGCGCCAGGAACAAGAGCGCCCCAAGCCCCGCGAGCATGAACAGGCCAACAATCACTTCTAGACTTCTCTGTGCCATGAAAGGCTCCCTGAAACTGTTAAAAATCACCAAACATGACGGCGGTCAGCACAAAGTCCAGGCCAAGTACCGCCAGCGATGAATAAACAACGGTTTTGGTAGTGGCAGAACTGATGCCCGCAGAGGTGGGTACGCAGTCGTAACCCTGGTAGACCGCAATCCAGGCACATACAAAGCCGAACACCACGCTTTTAATGAGGCCATTGAGCACGTCGTCCACAAACTCTACCGACGACTGCATATTGCCCCAGAAAGACCCCTCGAACACACCCAGCCATTCGACACCGATCAGCATACCGCCCCAGATGCCAACCACCGAGAAAATCATCGCCAGCATCGGCATGGCAAGAAACCCAGCCCATAAACGGGGCGCAATCACCCGGCGCAGAGGGTCGACACCCATCATCTCCATGCTGGAGAGCTGCTCCGTGGCTTTCATCAGGCCGATTTCTGCAGTCAGCGCAGAACCTGCCCGCCCGGCAAACAGCAGCGCGGTGACCACCGGCCCCAGCTCCCGCACCAGGGTGAGAGCGATCATCTGGCCGACAGCCGATTCGGAGCCGTAGTCACTGAGTATGGTATACCCCTGAAGCCCGAGCACCATACCAATAAACAATCCCGACACCACCACAATCGCCAGCGACAGTACGCCCACAGCATAGAGCTGTTTGACCAGTAACGGAAACCCGGTCGCAGGCCTGGGCACCCCGGCCAGCACGCCAAAAAGAAACTGCCCGGCACGCCCGAGCGATGCAACCAGGTTCAGGCCCCGGCGGCCGAACAGTGCAATGCGATCAATCATACGCCGCCTCCGGCCACGCCAAAATCACCTGCCACCGCGCCAGCCGGGTAGTGAAACGGCACCGGGCCGTCGGGCTTGCCGCCCAGGAACTGCTGAACCTGTTCCGAGGGGTGGGCCCGAAGCTCTTCCGGTGTGCCCTGGCCGATCACTTTGCCATCGGCAAGAATGCAGGCATGGTGGCAAATGCTGAGGGATTCAGGCACATCGTGAGAGACCAGCACGCTGGTCAGGCCCATGGAGCTGTTCAGATCACGGATCAGCTTTACCAGAACGCCCATGGCGATGGGATCCTGCCCGGCAAAGGGTTCGTCGTACATGATCAGCTCTGGGTCCAGGGCAATGCTTCGGGCCAGCGCCACCCGGCGGGTCATGCCGCCGGACAGCTCCGAAGGCATCAGCTCCCGCGCGCCGCGCAGGCCAACGGCTTCAAGCTTCATCAGCACGATATCGCGGATCATGTCTTCCGGTAGTTTCGTATGTACCCGCAATGGAAATGCCACGTTTTCGTACACGCTCAGATCGGTGAACAGGGCCCCGCTCTGGAACAGCATGCCCATGGTTTCGCGAAGCCGATACAGTGCTTTGCGACGCAGAGCGGGCACGTTCTGGCCTGCCACCACTATCTCGCCGGACTCCGGGCGCAGCTGGCCACCGATCAATCGCAACAAAGTGGTTTTACCGGTGCCACTGGGCCCCATGATGGCGGTTATCTTGCCCCTGGGCACATCCAGAGTGACACCATCAAAAATCCGCCGTCCCGAGCGGGAAAAAACCACGTTCCGAAGCGATATATAAGCAGATGTCTCCATAATCCATCCTTTTCGCGAAGCGTGTACCTTATTCGAAGCGCTTCCCAAGCTCAATTACAGCAAGGTAAATTGTATTGCTGATACGAAGCCTGTTCACGGTATACGAACCGTGACATCGTTGGTGATTATCCAGAGATACGGTACGCCGGGCAGGCCAGACGGTTGAGAAATGATATACTGCGGCCTTCATTCTGAATGAGCGGACTCCGAGCACTGATGACAGACTCACACGCACCTGCCAGCCAGGATTATGCCACTTCGGCACTCCGGGCCATCCGTATCGAACGGGAGGCCATCGAAGCCCTTGAGGGCCGGATAAACGGCGATTTCAGCAGAGCCTGCGAGATTATCATGGCCTGCAAAGGCCGCGTGATTGTTACCGGAATGGGTAAATCCGGGCATATTGGCAGCAAAATTGCCGCCACACTGGCCAGCACCGGCACACCGGCGTTCTTCGTCCACCCCGGTGAAGCCAGCCATGGCGACCTGGGCATGATCACGCCCCAGGATGTCGTTATCGCAATATCCAACAGTGGCAGCACCAGCGAGGTCATTACCATTCTGCCGCTGATCAAACGCATGGGCATTCCCCTTATCAGCATGACCGGAAAAAACGACTCGGTGCTGGCCCGGGAGGCCGCCGTCAACCTGGATGTCAGCGTTGCCATTGAGGCCTGCCCTCTGGGGCTGGCACCCACCTCCAGCACCACGGTAACGCTGGTGATGGGCGATGCCCTTGCTGTTGCCCTGCTTGAAGCCCGGGGCTTCAGTACCGAAGATTTCGCCTTTTCCCACCCGGGAGGCAATCTGGGGCGGCGCCTGTTGCTGCGGGTGTCCGACATCATGCATACCGGCGACCAGATTCCCCGGGTGGCTGAGGACACCCCCCTCAGCGGGGCCCTGCTTGAAATCAGCCAGAAGGGCCTGGGCATGACCACGGTCGTCAATGACAAAGGCATTATGACCGGCGTGTTCACAGACGGCGACCTGCGGCGGACACTCGACAAGTCCGTCGATGTACACACCACGCGGATTTGCGATGTGATGACCCGCAACGGCAAAACCATACAGGCCGATAATCTGGCGGCCGAAGCCCTTAATATCATGGAAGAAATGAAGATCAACGCACTGCCGGTCACCGACGCCGCCGGTGGTCTTGTGGGCGCCATTAACATGCACGATCTTCTGCGCGCGGGGGTTCTCTGATGCCAGCTTCGCGCACCCACCCACTCATCGCGCTCTGGCCTGAGCCCCTGCTGGAAAAAGCCCGCCAAGTGCAGCTGATTGCCCTGGACGTAGACGGTATCATGAGCGACGGCAGCGTGTATTTCAGTGCTTCGGGCGATGAACTCAAGGCGTTCAATATTCTGGATGGCCTGGGCCTGAAGCAGCTGATGCAGGCGGGGATTACCGTGGCCGTCATTACCGGCCGCCAGTCTCCGCTCACTGAAAAGCGTATGTCGGATCTTGGCATCCCGCACCTGATGCAGGGCCGCGAAGACAAGAAAACCGCGCTGCTCGAACTGACCGAGACCATGAACCTGCCCCCCGAACAGATCGCCTACATGGGCGACGACCTGCCCGACCTGCCTGCCCTGCAATACGCGGGCCTGGGCATCAGTGTGCCCAATGGCTACTGGCTGGTGCAGCAACACGCCGACTATTGCACTCAGGCCCGCGGTGGCCGGGGCGCGGTGCGCGAAGCCTGCGATTTGATCCTGACCGCCCGGGGCGGCCTGGGCCAGGCACTGGCGCCCTACCTGGACAACCCTGCATGATCCGCGATCTGCTGACCGGCCACAATGGCAAGCCCCGGTTGCGGATGCTGGCTTTGGCGGGCACGCTGGCAGCCACCGTATTCCTGATGTGGCAAAGCGATGCGCCGGTAAGCCTGCGGGACGATGGCAGCGATCTGCGGGGCTCCGCAGAACCCGATGGTTTTGTAATCAACGGCCAGTATCGTTCCTGGAATGAGCAGGGCAAACTGGCCATTCAACTGAACAGCCCGAGAATCGAGCAGTTTGACCACTCCGGCGTGGCCCGGATTGTACAACCCAGAGCCCGGCTTAGCGGCCAGAAAAACGCGGATCCGTGGCTCATCGAAGCCGACGAAGGTAGCCTGCAGCAAGCCACCGAACGGCTCGAACTGACCGGCAACGTTCAGCTGATTCACCAGCTTGGCGATCAGCAGGCCCGGCTGGAAACCGAAGCTCTGACCCTGGATAACCAGGCGGGCACCATTGCCACCGACCAACCGGTGGTGATCACCGAACCCCATGGCGTTACCCGGTCTACCGGTATGAAGGCCTGGATTGATGAACGCATACTGGAGCTCCATTCGCGGGTAGAAGGACACTATGAAACGGCCAGATAATCCCCTTTTCTTGCGCGCAGCGCTGCTGGCTGCCAGCTTGCTGGCAGGCCCCGCAGCCGCCTTCGACCTGAATTCCGATACCCCCATCAGGGTGAGCGCAGACTCTGCCCGGCTGGATGATACCGCCGGAACAGCCGTTTACAGCGGTGCGGTGGAACTGGTTCAGGGCGACACCCGGCTGGAAGCCGAGCGGGTGGTTCTGCAGCGGAACGCCCGAGGGATCAGCCGGATTGAGGCCTCTGGCATGCCCGCACACTTTGTTCAGCCCAACCAGACCGGCCCCGGCTCAACAGATGCCCGCGCACTCACCATTACCTGGTCCGGTGAGGATAATCAGGTTATCTTTGAACGCCAGGCTGTGATCGAGCAGGACGGCAACGTATTCCGGGGCGACATCATCCGCTATGACACAGAGCAGCGGGTGGTTACCGCTGAAGGTGGTAACGCCACAGACAACGGCTCCGGCCGTGTGGAAATGGTGATCCAGCCGCGTACCCCCACTCAACCCAGCAACGGGAATGCTTCGGATGGCAGTACTGAGAGCCAGTAACCTGGCAAAGAGTTACAAGCAAAAGAAAGTCGTTCTCGATGTGTCGCTGGAAATCCGCTCCGGAGAGATCGTCGGCCTGCTCGGCCCCAATGGCGCCGGTAAAACCACCTGTTTTTACATGATCGTCGGGCTGGTAACCGCTGACCGGGGCCGCATCACCATCGACAGCCAGGACATTACCGCCCTGCCGATGCACGGGCGGGCCCGCAAGGGCATTGGCTACCTGCCACAGGAAGCCTCGGTGTTTCGCAAACTGACCGTGCGTGACAACATCATGGCGATTCTGGAAACCCGAAAAGGCATGAAACGGGCCGACCGGGAAGCCAAACTGGAAGAACTGCTGGAAGAGTTCCATATCACCCATATCCGTGACAGTGTGGGCATGGCACTATCCGGAGGCGAGAGGCGACGTGTTGAGATTGCCCGGGCACTGGCCATGGAGCCGGCCTTCATCCTGCTGGACGAGCCCTTTGCCGGCGTGGATCCGATTTCGGTGAGTGACATCAAACACATCATCCGGCACCTGCGGGACAAGGGCATCGGCGTGCTGATCACCGATCACAATGTGCGGGAAACGCTGGATATCTGCGAGAACGCCTACATCGTCTCCGGCGGCCATATCATTGCCTCGGGTAATTCCGATGCGATTCTGGCAAATCAGCAGGTTAAGGAAGTTTATCTGGGCAACGAATTCCGCCTGTAGCAGAGCCCGGTAACGGTGTTTCACCGAGGTCTGATTGTTTTGCTGATCTGTAGCAAGTAAACTCGGCAGAAAAATTGCTTATACTGGTTTCAGGCAACGGCAAGTAACCAGCACTAAACACTTTTTTCGGCCTTTCACCAGGCCGGGCAGCCATCAGGACACCCGTGAGTTATGGATTTTGAGCCATGGTTATGAAAGCTTCATTACAGCTTAAGCTGGGCCAGAGCCTTACCATGACGCCGCAGCTGCAGCAGGCCATCCGGTTGCTGCAGCTCTCTACTCTGGATCTGCAGCAGGAAATCCAGCAGGCACTCGAATCCAACCCTATGCTGGAGACGGCAGAAAACGACGACCAGCAGGACGACGAAGAGCGCAATGAGTCGCCCGGAAACGAGACTCCGGATACCGACAACAGCCAGGAAGACAGCCCCCCGGAGACAACCGACTGGGACGAAGCTGAAAACGGCCCCGACTGGTCTACCGAAAACGATATCCCCGACAATATCCCCGATGACCTCCCGGTAGACACCGCCTGGGATGACATCTACCAGTCTGCCCCGGCCCCGGCCAGCAAAGGCGACGACGAAAACGATTCCGACTTCGAGACCCGCAATTCCCCGGCAGAAACCCTGCAGGATCACCTGGAATGGCAACTTAACCTGACCCCGATGAGTGACCGGGATCAGGCCATCGCCCATGCTCTGCTGGACGCCGTTGATGAACGGGGCTATCTGACATCCTCCGTGGAAGATATTCTTTCCGGGCTGAGGGACGATTCGGATGAAGATCCGCTGGAGCAGGATGAAGTCGAGGCCGTGCTGCGCAGGTTGCAGCATTTCGACCCGCCCGGTGTGTTTGCCCGGGATCTTCAGGAATGCCTGCTGATTCAGCTGAACCAGCTGCCGGATGACACGCCCTGGCTGCGCCAGGCAAGGCTGGTGGTCAGCCAGTTTTTGCACCTGCTGGGCAACCGGGACTACGCCCAGTTGCTGCGCCGTAGCCGCCTGAAAGAAGACCAGCTGAAGCAGGTTCTGGCACTGATTACCAGCCTGAACCCTCAGCCGGGCGATCTGATCGACCGGGCCGAACCAGACTACGTGATTCCAGACGTGATTGTGCGCAAACACGAGGGCCGCTGGCGGGTAGAGCTGAACCCGGAAATCGCCCCCCGCATCCGGGTGAATGCCAGCTATGCCTCGCTGATTCGCCGGGCCGACAGCAGCGCAGACAACACGTACATGCGCGACCAGCTGCAGGAAGCCAAATGGTTTATCAAGAGCCTGCAAAGCCGGAACGAAACCCTGCTGAAAGTGTCAACCCGTATTGTGGAGCACCAGCAGGGCTTTCTCGATCACGGCGAAGAAGCCATGAAGCCGCTGATCCTGTCGGACATCGCTCAGGCCGTCGAGATGCACGAATCCACCATCTCCCGGGTGACCACGCAAAAGTACATGCACACCCCACGGGGTATTTTTGAGCTGAAATACTTTTTCTCCAGCCACGTCAGCACCGCTGAGGGCGGTGAATGTTATTCCACAGCCATCCGCGCCATGATCAAAAAGCTGATTGCGGAAGAAACTCCGAAAAAGCCATTGAGCGACAGCAAGATTGCGGCCATGCTAGGAGAACAGGGAATCAATGTGGCACGGCGTACCGTTGCCAAATACCGGGAGGCCATGAACATTCCTCCCTCGAACGAACGCAAACGACTGGTTTAACTTTTCGGTGCATGAAGCGCCGACATACACGCTGGCAGCCTAGCCAGCCGGATGACAACAGGAGACGCCTATGCAACTCAATATTTCAGGCCATCACGTAGAACTGACTCCCGCACTGAAGGATTACGTTAATACCAAGTTTGAAAAGCTGGAGCGTCATTTTGACCACATCACCAATTGCCAGGTGATCCTGCAGGTCGAAAAATTGCGCCAGATGGCAGAAGCCACTCTGCACGTGAGTGGCGGTGAAATTCATGCTAAGGCTGAAAACGAGGATATGTACGCCGCCATCGACGGCCTGGTGGACAAGCTGGACCGCCAGATCCTCAAGTACAAGGAAAAGAACGTCGACCGGATGCACGGCAGCGCCAGCCGCTAGGCTAGCGGAAACCGATCCCGGTGTTTCTGGAAACGAGCTGCGGCGGAGTCATCCGTCCGCAGCCTTTTTTTTACGGACCGATAACCAATCCATGAGCGAATCATCCCTGACCATCGACAAGATTCTTGCTCCGGAGCTGACACTCTGCCGGGTGCCTGCCTCCAGCAAGAAGCGCGTACTGGAGTTCATCGCGGAACGGATTCACTATCAGGATGAAACCCTGAATGATACCGATATCTTCAACAACCTGGTCGCCCGTGAACGGCTTGGTAGCACCGGTATCGGGGAAGGCATTGCCATTCCACACTGCAGGCTGGAAGGCCTGGACCGGGTCATTGGCGTAATGATGACACTGGAGCAGCCGGTGGATTTCGACGCCATCGACAATCAGCCGGTGGATCTGGTGTTTGCCCTGATCGTGCCAAAAGAAGCCACCAGCGAACACCTTGAACTGCTGAGCCAGCTGGCCGAGCGATTCAACGACAGCGCTTTCTGCGAGCGCCTTCGCCAGTGCGAAGACCCTTCCGGACTGTTCCGGAAAATGGCCGACACACACCATTGAGGCAGAGTGTAGGAGATCCAGCACTATGAAACTCATCATCGTCAGTGGACGGTCCGGCTCCGGCAAGAGTACCGCCCTGCACGTGCTTGAGGACCTCGGGTTCTACTGTATTGATAACCTCCCCATTGGCCTGCTGTTCCCGCTGAGCCAGGAGGCCACCAGCCAGATTGCAACCCACCGCCTGAAAAAGATGGCCGTCAGTATCGATGCCCGCAACTTGTCCGGCGAGCTGGCAAACTTCGAGGATATTTACCAGCAGCTGAAGCAGACCGGCGCAGACATTGAAATCATTTTTCTGGATGCCGATGAACAGTCGTTGTTGCAGCGCTTTCATGCCACCCGGCGCAAACACCCGCTCAGTGATGACAAGACCTCCCTGCGGGAGGCCATCAGTAGCGAAAAACACCTGCTGGAACCGCTTTCCCGTCTGGCCGACCTGTATGTGAACACCACCGGCCTATCGATCTATGAACTCCGTGACATGGTCAAACAGCGAGTGGCAGGCCGGAAGGATCAGGAACTGGCCCTGCTGGTGCAGTCCTTCGGGTTCAAGCATGGTGTTCCGGTTGATTCGGATTACGTGTTTGATGTTCGCTGCCTGCCCAATCCTTACTGGGACACCAGTCTGCGCAAGCATACCGGGCTGGATCAGCCAGTCATTGATTTTCTGGAAAAGGAGCCCTCGAGCCGCCAGATGGTTGACGACCTGATCGGTTTTCTCGGCACCTGGTTGCCCTCGTTCGCCGACAGCAACCGGAGCTACATGACCATTTCGATCGGCTGCACCGGCGGCCAGCACCGCTCGGTGTATGTATGTGAACGACTGGGTGAGCATTTCCGCAGCCATTACCGGAATGTGCAGGTGCGCCACACAGAGCTGCCCCACCTTCAGGCCCGTGGCGAGGTGTAATCTGGATGATTTCTCAACCCGTCACCATCATCAACAAACTCGGCCTGCATGCCCGGGCGACCGCCAAGCTGGTAGCTACGGCTGCGGACTTTGACAGCAAAGTACGGATTCGTGGCAAAGGGCGGGAGGTCGATGCCAAGAACATCATGCAGGTAATGATGCTGGCCGCCAGCCAGGGCACGGAAGTGGAACTGCTGGCAGAAGGCCCGGACGAAGCCGCCGCCATCGAAGCCCTTACAGGCCTGATCAACGATTACTTTGGTGAAGGCGAATAGCAAATCTTCGCCATTCACCTACAATCTCCCCTCTCCTGTACCTGCTAACTCCGCTATAATACGAGAGTTTTCTGATTGCAGGTGGTTCAATGACCGATATTCTGGAAAAAAGCCAGGCCCGCCAGCGACTTCGCTCACTCAGCGAGGCGCTGGACAGTGGCGCGCTCAAGCAGGTTTCCCGCATCCTCAACGGCGGCCTGAGCCCCAGTGATATTGCCCACCTGCTGGAGTCCTCGCCACCCCGGCAACGTACCCTGCTGTGGAACCTGGTCGACAAGAAATACGAGGGGGATGTCCTCCAGTATCTGGGCGATGATATCCGGGCCTACTTCCTGAGCCAGCTGAATGCCCAGGAGCTGGCCCATATTCTTGAGGACTTCGAGTCGGACGATCTGGCCGACTTGCTGCAGCAGCTGCCGGATACCGTGATCCAGGAAGTCCTGAACACCATGGACGACCAGGATCGGCAGCGGGTAGAAGAAGTACTGTCTTACCCGGAAGATACCGCCGGCGGCCTGATGAACACCGACACCATTACGGTGCGGCCGGACATCAGTATTGACGTGGTTCTGCGTTATTTGCGGCGCCACCGGAACCTGCCCACCATGACCGATTCCCTGATTGTGGTTAACCGGCGGGACGAATTTATCGGTACCCTACCCATTACCCGACTGCTGGTGTCCAATCCGACTGCTACGGTGCGGGAGGTGATGGATACCGAAATAGAGCCTATTCCCGTGGGCTTGCCTGATACCAAAGTGGCCACGCTGTTCGAACGCTACGACCTGATCTCTGCACCGGTGGTGGACGAACAGGGCAAACTGCTGGGCCGGATTACCATCGATGACGTGGTCGACGTTATCCGCGATGACGCCGACCACTCCCTGATGAGCATGGCTGGCCTGGACGAAGACGAAGACACCTTTGCCCCGGTCTGGAAGACCACCCGTCGCCGGGCAGTCTGGCTGGGCATCAATGTAGTAACCGCGTTTACCTCCGCCTCGGTAATCGGCATGTTCGAGGAGACCATCCAGCAGGTCGTCGCCCTGGCAGTGCTGATGCCCATTGTCGCCAGCATGGGCGGGATTGCTGGCAGCCAGACCCTCACCCTGATGATTCGGGGTATTGCCGTCGGCCAGGTCAGTGGCGATAACATTAAATGGCTGCTGAACCGGGAATTCCTGGCCACCGCGATGAACGGTGTACTGTTTGCGCTGGTGGTGTCCGGAGCGGCGGTTGCCTGGTTCGGGGATCTGACGATAGGCCTGGTGATTGCGCTGGCTCTGGTGATCAACCTTACCCTGGCATCGGTGGTGGGCACCCTGCTGCCGCTGGTACTGAAAAAACTGAATATAGACCCGGCGCTGGCCGGGGGTGTCATCCTGCTGACCACAACCGACGTGGTCGGTTTTCTGTCATTTCTCGGGTTGGCCACCTACTTTTACGCATAAGGAGGCCCTATGAGCCCGCATGAAGAGCACAACGAATTTGATGAAGACTTTGGCCCCAGCAAATCCCAGCTCAAGCGGGAGATGCACGCGCTGCAGGATCTGGGCAAACGGATGCTGGAGCTTAACGACGAGCAGCTGGCGTCTCTGAACATCAGCGACTCGCTGGAAGCCGCGATACTGGAATCCCGCCGGATCAACCAGCGGGAGGCCCGACGCAGGCACTTGCAATACATTGGCAAGATCATTCGCCAGGAAGACGACCCGGAAGCGCTGGGACGGGCCATTGATGCCTTCTATGCCGGCAGCGAAGAACACACCCGTCGCCACCATCTGGCAGAACGCTGGCGCGACCGGATGATCTCTGAAGGCGACAAGGTGGTGGGTGAGTTTGTTGATTACTGCGCCTCTGCAGACGTACAGCACCTGCGTAATCTGGTCCGCAACGCTCGCAAGGAAGTGGAAAAAGGCAAAAACACCGGCCAGGCCCGGAAACTGTTCCGGGCCCTGCGGGAATGGATCGACGACGCCGAACAGTAATCAGAGCCGCCGGTGCTGCCACACCGGCATGCTCTGGCGCACCTGGCCCGGATAAGCGGGTGCCAGTGGGCGTCGCCTGTTTGCCAGGTAAACGCGCTGGGCAGACACACCCATTCCGCACCTTGCTCCCGCAACGCCCGGAACAGTTCGGGAAAACGCAAACCCTAGGGGCCGGTATCAAATACCCCCCGAAGCTCCACATTCGGCTCGGCCCAGGTACCTGATACAGTGTAGGTGGCGCTGGTGAGCCTGCTTAACGGGTCGCCAAGAATCTTGTCGAGCACAAACAGGGCCCCACCGATAGGCGCTCCGGCTCCCATCAGAATGGCCGCCAATGGCAGGTTCTGGGTGATGGGGAGCACCAGTACCAGACGCATATCCAGAGTTTCGTTCACCATGTTGGTGCTGCCGCTGAGCTTGAATGCTCCCGACGGCCCCACCAGCTGGAGTTCCGGATCCATTGTCACCAAGCCATCGGTGACATTGGCTTTGCCGGAAATGGCGTCAAACGCAACACCCCGTTCATACAGATCGGAAAAATCCAGCCGCAGGCGCCGCCAGAGCGTATCGGTATTCAACAGGTTGAAAATACGGAAGAGCTGGGCGGAATTGCTCTCCTGCATGATCACTCCATCATCCAGCCGGGCACTCACCGTTCCACTGAGTTTGCCCGGGGCAATTTCGTCGGGGCTGCCCGGCCAGCTCAGGTCCAGTTCAACGGCGGTTTGTGCGTTGGTCATGGGGATCACAGAGCCGGTCAGCGCCTCAAGATCTTTCAGGGCTCCGCCCTCAAGGGTGCCGGTAAAGCGGGTGGTTTCCCGGTCGCCGACAATGCTCCAGGCCATGTCACCTGCCAGTACCAGAGAGCCAAGACGCCCTTCCAAACCGCGCACGTTCAGTTTCTCTGGCGCTGGCCGCAGCCGGAACCGCCAGCTACCCGCGGATTCGTTGCCCAGCCGAAGATCATCAATAGACGCATCCACATCGGGCCAGTTGCCGATATCCAGTTCGCGGAATGCCTGCAACTGCTCCTCCAGAGTCAACAGATGAGGCGTATCGCCAGAGGCGGACACCTGGTCTTCGCGGATCAGGCTCAGGTGTTCAAAGTCAGCAATGATGGTGCCGCCGGACTTTGGTAAAGAAACTCTGCCAGCAGCCCGCTCAGAGCGGGTATGCACCACCCAGGCAGTATCCAGGTTCAACGCTTCAATCTCGATTCCGGTCAGGGTTTGGGTGCCCAGACGAACTTCATCAAAGGTCAGGTCAAAACCGGTCTCCCGCCACTGGTATACGGCTTTCAATCGCTCCTGCCAGTCTGCTAAGACCCGTATACCGCCTTCGGCAAAGGGATCGATACTTACTTCCAGAGGAGCAGAGGCTTCCGGCTCTTTTGCCAGGGCACCAGGCCAATCAACCGCCAGCCCGGCCAGATCGCTGGTTACCGTGATCACCGGGTCAGCCTCGCCTGCCCCCAGCACGATTCCGGCGCTGTAATCCAGCATTCCGGACAAGCCGGTAAACAGGGCCTCGGACAAGCCGACCGATGCCGGAAATTCCGGGACAGCCAGGCGACCCTGCTGGCGAATGGCCAGGCCGGTCTCTCCCATCATCTGAAAATCCACCCGCACCGGCTGGCCAAAAAACTCCGCCGCCAGGCCATCTCCACTGAACCCTTCCCGAGTATCAAAGGTCAGGTCTGTGCTTATCTGCGTCCAGGCAAGCCCTGCCCCGGGCAACTCGAACTCTCCGTTTTCGGTTTTAACATTGGCGATGACACGGGTTTTCTGCCCACCGCTATCCAATGGCAGCTCCAATCCGAGCCCCAGGCGAAAATCTCCTCCGTACACCGCATCAAGGCCGTCGTAGCCCAGCAATCCGCTTAAAGGCGTGTTTTCCAACCACCAGGGAATGGCCGTTCCCGGCACCCGCGCACTGGCATCCACCTTCAGGCCGGTTATCCTGCCCTGGCCCCGTTCATCCGGTATGGTGGTTACCGAAGCGCCGGTTATGGTCAGCCCGGCAGTGCGACCGCCGCTCAGGGTGACTCTGGTATCGGTATTCTGCACTTCCACCCGGCCACTGGCCTGTTCCACCAATGGCCAGTTCGGGTCGTACTGAACCCTGCCCTGTTCGAAATCAAACCACATAGAGGAAACAAAGGAGCCGGGTGGAGCCTGTGAATCAATGCGGCCGTGGCCGTAATACGCCCCGGCCACCTCTGCCTCCCGAATGCTGGTACTGAGCCATTGATACAGGCTCTCATCCACCACATGCGCAGGCACAAAATCCGCCACCATGTCGGCGCTGCCGCCTTCCACGGAGACCCGCAGACCAAGGTTGTCCTCGCCCGCTGTCTGCAGGCGCAGATCAAAGGCTCCGGTAATCCGGGTGTTGTCGGCGTAATCAATGTCGAGATCGTTGGACACCACCCGGATAACCTCACCATCTATCAGCCAGGTAACCGTTCCGGCCAGGCGATTCAGGTTCCAGCGGGTGTTGAACAGCTCGGGAAAGCCCAGAGTTGAAGGCGTACGGGTGTCCAGGGTGACCGCGCCACTGTGCGCATCCAGCTGTAACCACCCGTTAAGCCCCGTTGCCCCGGGCGCACCAGACGCCGCACGCACCCCAAGCTCCCGGAATCGGGACGTCAGAGAAAAATCAGCAGGCTGCTCCGGCAGTATCAGCAGAAGGTCATCCAGATACCCGGAAGGCAGATAATCCGCCAGCGCCTTATCTGCCTCCTGGGGCAGAATCCTCAGTGCCCGGACCAGGCGCCGCAGCGGTTTGAGCGGCAAGGAGTCGGCCACCAGTGCGGCACCCCTGGGGTGGGGCTGAAGGCGAATGCTAAACGGGCTGATGTCGCTGTCAAGCCACTGCCACTGCAGGCCCTGTAACGTCAGGGCTTCGCCGTCACGCCAGCCGAACCGGGCCTGAATATTCTCCAGAGGTGCGAGGGATTGCTGGTTCACCCCCAGCTGCAGATAGGGTGTGCGCACTTCCCCCTGAACCTGATGCAAGGTGCCACGGTCGAAGGTCAGCCAGAGGTTGCCGCCAATATCAAAGCCCTCTACCCGGATACCTTTCCAGCTCAGGTCATCAATCAGGCCGTCGAACAGGCGGCCCGAATCCACATCCAGATAGAGCTGGCCGGTAAACTCACCCCGGAAAAAGCGCTGACCAACCAGAGCAAAGCTGGCAAGCTGGGTGGCGGTGCCGCTTTGCATCGCTCGCCCTGCCGCCTGGAACAAACCACTCCGGTACGACAGATCCAGCTGCGGAATATCCAGAAATCTCAGATCCTCCCGACTGGGCCCGAGCGCCATGCTCACGCGGGTGACCCGCGCCTCGGGGTTGGAAAGCCAGTGCCCTGCCAGCCGGAGCCATTCCTGCCATTTGGGGGTTGCAGGGCCTGCCAGATCTGCCATTTCCTCAACCGGATTGATGTGTTCATCTCCGGGCGGGCGGATCAATGTGAGCTCCAGGCCGTCGGCATCAAAGTTCCTGAACACCAGGCGCATGCGAAACAGACTTGCGATAAAGTCCAGCCGGACACCCAGGTGCTCCAACTCCGCCGACAGGCGGTCGGAATCGCGGGAACGGATGCGGATGTCTTTGGCGGTTACGGCAGGATCCAGCCAGAACCATCGGGAAGACAGGCTGCCGACGGTAATGTCCAGCCCGGAAGCCTCTGACAGCGCTACTTCGAGGTCATCGGTAAAGCGGTCTATGTTTGCGGTTAACTGGCGACCGATTCCGGCGTACAGGGCAAACAGCACCAGAACGACCAGCAACGACCACCAGATCAGGCTGGAGAAAACACCCAGGCATCGCGCCAGGATTCCACACCTGACTTCATCTGACCCCGGGCTACCCTGCTCGCGGCTCGGCATACTTCGGCTCCCTGCAACGCCCGTTATCAGCTATCAGAGCAGAACAACATCGTATTGTTCCTGACTGTAGAAGGGCTCCACCTGGAAGCGTATGGTTTTGCTGATAAAGGTTTCCAGATCGGCCACGTTGTCGGACTCTTCGTCCAGCAGACGATCCACGACCTTCTGGGATGCCATAACCAGATAGTTTTCGGCCTCGTAAGCCCGATTCACCCGGAGGATCTCGCGGAAGATCTCGTAGCACACGGTTTCAGCGGTTTTCAGGAAGCCCCGGCCATCACAAATCGGGCACGGCTCACACAGCACCTGGCCCAGGCTTTCGGTGGTGCGTTTGCGGGTCATTTCCACCAGCCCCAACTCCGACACCCCGGTAATCTTGGTTTTGGCGTGATCCCGCTCCAGCATCTTCTCGAGCATGCGGTGAACCTGCCGCTGATGCTCGGTATCTTCCATGTCGATAAAGTCGATGATGATAATACCACCCAGATTACGTAACCGGAGCTGTCGGCTTATGGCTCTGGCGGCTTCGAGATTGGTTTTGAAAATGGTTTCTTCCAGATTGCGATGACCAACGAAGGCACCGGTATTGATGTCGATGGTGGTCATGGCTTCGGTCTGGTCGATAATCACGTAACCGCCGGATTTAAGCTGAACCTTTCTGCTCAGGGCTTTCTGGATTTCATCCTCCACGGAGTAAAGGTCGAAGATTGGCCGCTCCCCCGGATAGTACTCAACCTTGTCGGCGAATTCGGTAACAAACTCACGGACAAACCCCATGACGCGCTGATAGCTTTCACGGCTGTCTATCCGGACTTTTTCTGTTTGCGGTCGGATCAGATCGCGGATAGTGCGGATAAACAGGGGCAGATCCTGATAGACCACAGACGGCGTGGCTGCCGTGGAGATGCGCTCGTGGATCGACTGGCTGAGCCGGTGCAGGTACTGCATATCGGCAATCAGTTCTTCAGATGACGCGGCCTCGGCGGCGGTTCGAATAATATAGCCGCCCCGGACATCGTCGTGCTCTGCGGCTCCGGCCTCAACCAGGCCTTTCAACCTTGCCCGCTCGGTATCGTCTTCGATTCGCTGGGAGACACCGATATGCCCGACGCCGGGCATAAAAACCAGATAACGGGACGGTATGGATAACTGGGTAGTTAGCCGGGCACCTTTGGTGCCGATGGGGTCTTTGGTTACCTGAACCACCAGCGACTGGCCTTCGCGCAGCAGGGTACGGATATCCGGCACCGTTTTGGGCGACTCGCTGGGCTGCTCCTCATTACCCGACTGGCTCACAATAACGTCAGACGCATGAATGAAGGCAGCCCGCTCCAGCCCGATATCCACGAAGGCCGCTTCCATACCGGGCAGGACCCGAACCACTTTACCCTTGTAGATATTGCCGACGATGCCTTTGCGACTGGTGCGCTCGATGTAGGCTTCCTGCAACATACCGTTTTCAACCAGAGCCACCCGTGTTTCCACCGGTGTCACGTTGATCAGGATTTCTTCACTCATGGCTGGCTCTCCTTACCACTGCCCGGCCAGTTGTCACAGACGGTATAGCCTGCCTCTGCCAGTAATTCTGCGGTTTCACACAGTGGCAACCCGACCACCGCACTGTAACTACCCTTCAATTCACAGACAAAGATACCACCAAGACCCTGAATACCGTAGCCTCCGGCCTTGTCAAAGGGCTCGCCGCTGGCCACGTAGGCGTGTATTTCTGCCTGGCTCAGCGGCCGGAAGGTCACGTTCGTGGTCACCACCCGGCAATGACAGCGGCCTGCGACGGCCACCGCCACCGCGGTGATCACCTGGTGGGTAGACCCCGACAGGCGCTGCAACATGCTTCGGGCGCTGGCCGGTGAATCCGGCTTCCCCAGGATATCGCCACCGATGACCACCGAAGTATCGGAGCCCAGCACCGGCAGGCGGCTTTCAGCCCCGGCAACCGCCAGCGCCTTCTCCCGGGCCAGACGCTCAACATAGGCTTCCGGTGCTTCACCGGGTTTCGGAGTTTCGTCGATATCGGCCGGTACCACCTCGAAGGGCACGCCTATCTGTGCCAAAAGTTCGGCACGGCGCGGCGATGCAGAGGCGAGAATAAGGCGGCTCACAGCACCCACCCCAGCTTGCGATTCAACCGGTCCAGCACGGCACTGACCACCGGCCAGGCAAGAGCGCTGGTTGCCGCCGGCCACAGGTAACTGAAACCAATGTCTTCCGCCCCCAGCAGTTGCTTGACGAAATGCACCAGCATCTGGTCGATGCCCAACAGCAGAAACACCATCACGCATTGTTGTGGCAGCGGATACATACGCAACCTCTGATGCACGGTCATTACCAGGAAGGCTATCAGCGCCATGCCCATGGCATTCACGCCCAACGGGGTGGACTCCAGAACATCCAGCAGCAAACCGAGGCACCAGGCCACCATCACCCCGAACTGCCCCGGCGCCCGGAAGGTCCAATAGAATACAATCAGGCCAAGCCATTCAGGCCGATAGGCGAACCACTCGGCGGGAAACAGCGAGATGCTCATAACCAGAGAGAGCACCACAGTGACAAAAAATAACGGATAACTTATTACCGAGAGCATCAGCCAGCGTCCTCACTGCCTGGGCGGTCACCCGCAGTATCGGAATTCTCTGCCGGAACCGGGTGCTGTTCAGGCTGGAAAACCACCAGAACCAGCCGGCTCTCACTTAACCGTGCTTTCGGAAGCGCCCGGATGGTGACGAAGGGCTCGCCCGCTTCTTTGGTGATACTTTCCACTTCGGCAACCGGATACCCACGGGGGAAACGCCCGCCCAGCCCGGAGCTGACCAGCATGTCACCCTCGCGGATATCGGCCGTACTGGGTACATGCAGAACATCGAGTTCGCGTGGATCTCCGGTGCCCAGCAGAATAGCCCGCAGCCCGTTTCTTACCACTTCTACGGGCACCGCATGGCTGCTGTCCGACACCAGCAATACCCGGGCGGTAAACTGGCTGGACTGCACCACCTGCCCCATCAGACCTTCGGCATCCAGAATGGCCTGGCCGGGCTTGACGCCGTCGCTTTCGCCTTTGTTAATAACAATTTCGTGGGAATAGGGGTCCGGGGAGACCGCAACGATTTCGCCAACAATCACCCGGTCATCAAGAGCTTCAGAGGAGTTGAGCAGGCGCCGAAGCTCGTTGTTTTCAGAGGCCAGCGCGGCGTACTTCAGGGCCCGGCGCTCCAAAATCAGCATTCGGGTTTTCAGCTCTTCGTTTTCCCGCTGCAAATCATCACGGCTGACGAAGAGCCCGGAAAACCAGTCAGAAAATGAATAGGGGGCATTACCAAGCCAGTACACCGGTGCCAAGCCGGTCGCCAGGGTGCTGCGCAGAGGTGCCAGCTTATCAAAACGAGCATCGGCAACGATTAACGCTGCCGATATCAACAAGACGAGCAGGAGCCGGAAACCGGGTACCGGCCCCTGGGCGAAGATGGTCTTAATGGCTCAGTCCCCCCACGGGCATCAACCCTCCTGGGAGAACATTCCGATACCAGCACGATCAATGACTTCGAGGGCTTTACCGCCACCGCGAGCCACACAGGTAAGCGGGTCTTCGGCAATGATGACCGGCAGGCCGGTTTCTTCACTGAGCAGTTTGTCCAGACCGCGCAGGAGTGCGCCGCCACCCGTCAGCACAATGCCCCGCTCGGCAATATCAGACGCCAGCTCGGGCGGCGACTGCTCCAGAGCACTTTTTACCGTCTGTACGATCTGTGCCAGGGATTCCTGCAGTGCATCCAGGATTTCTTCGCTGTTCAGTGTGAAGGCACGGGGAACACCCTCGGCAAGGTTGCGGCCACGAACGTCGATCTCGCGGATATCCAGCCCTTCATAAGCGCAACCGACTTCGTGCTTGATACGCTCGGCGGTGGTGTCACCGATCAGGCTGCCGTAATTGCGGCGGACGTAAGTCACGATGGCTTCGTCGAATTTATCGCCGCCCACCCGCACTGATTCGGCGTAGACGATACCATTCAAAGAAATAATGGCGATTTCGGTGGTGCCGCCACCGATATCAACGATCATAGAGCCACTGGCCTCTTCAACCGGCAGTCCGGCGCCGATAGCGGCCGCCATGGGCTCTTCAATCAGAAATACTTCCCGGGCTCCGGCACCCAAAGCGGATTCGCGAATAGCTTTGCGCTCTACCTGGGTGGATTTGCTGGGCACACACACCAGTACGCGGGGGCTCGGGGTAATGAAGCTGTTTTCGTGGACTTTGTGGATAAAGTGCTGCAGCATTTTTTCGGTAACAACGAAATCTGCGATAACACCGTCTTTCATGGGGCGGATGGCGGTGATGTTGCCCGGGGTGCGCCCGAGCATTCGTTTGGCCTCGGAGCCAACGGCAGCAACCATTTTCTGGGAGTTGTTGGTGCGAATGGCAACGACTGAGGGTTCGTTGAGGACGATGCCGCGTTCGCGCACGAAGATGAGGGTGTTGGCGGTGCCCAGGTCGATGGACAAGTCGCTGGAGAATAAACCTCGGAGTCTTTTGATTAACATTCGTGTTGTTTCAACCTGAGAGTTGCGGTTGCAGTAAAGAATGCGGCAACTTTAGCAGTGAGCACCTACTCAGGCAAGGCGCCATCGGGGCCTTGGGGCTTACCATTCTCACATTTTACCGTTTTACACGGGGCCAATGTTGCAAGTGATTCTGCTAATATGTGCGCCTTATTTTAAAGTTTGAGTAGCACGCTGTCCGATAGGTGGTGCCGGAACCCCCTCGAGAATGCTGTTTCCGAGGAGATTTTCAGGCGCTGGTGCAGGCCTTTTGCCACGCAACGCGGATTCATACCAAACCAACGGTGCAGTTCTGGATTAATTTATTACATTGTTTTCACACACGCTTTTGGAGGCAACGTGAGCATTTCCCGCGCGGACATTGAGAAAGTTGCCGTGCTCGCCCGCATCAAAGTGGACAGCGAGCAGGTTTCGGCTTTGGAGAAAGATCTGGGCAATATTCTGGATTTGGTGGATCAGTTGAGTGCCGCCGACACTGATTCGGTGGAGCCCATGGCGCACCCTCTGGATGCGGTGCAGAAGCTACGGCCGGATGTGGTTTCCGAGACCAGTCAGCGGGAGGCTTTCCAGGCTATTGCGCCCGCTACCGAGGATGGGCTGTATCTGGTGCCCAGGGTTATTGAGTGATTTGGTCGTCCATCAGTTATTTCGGGATTTATCATGCATAACAAGTCCGTAGCAGAGCTTTCCAGAGAGCTGGAGAGCGGCAAGATGTCGAGTGTGGAGCTGACTCAACAGTTCCTGGACCGTCTTAAGAGTGAAGACGGCAAGTACAACAGCTTTATTACCGTTTCCGATGAGCAGGCGCTGGCCGAGGCCAGGGCTGCCGATGAGATGCGGGCCGCTGGCAAGGCCACGGTGTGGACCGGGGTGCCGTTTGCCCACAAGGATATTTTCTGCACCAGTGGTGTGCGCACGTCTTGCGGCTCGAAGATGCTGGATAATTTTGTGCCGCCCTACGACGCCACGGTAACCGCAAAGTTCAAGCAGGCGGGCGCAGTGTGTCTGGGCAAGACCAACATGGATGAGTTCGCCATGGGGTCGTCCAACGAGTCCAGTTTTTATGGCCCGGTCACTAATCCCTGGGGCCTGGCAAACGGCGACAAGCGGGTGCCGGGTGGTTCGTCCGGAGGTTCGGCGGCGGCGGTGGCGGCACGGCTTGTGCCGGCAGCAACCGGTACCGATACCGGCGGGTCTATACGCCAGCCGGCAGCCTTGTGCGGCATTACCGGGTTAAAACCAACCTACGGCCGGGTGTCCCGTTACGGGATGATTGCGTTTGCGTCGTCTTTGGATCAGGGTGGGCCGATGGCGCGCACGGCGGAAGACGCCGCGTTGATGCTGAATGTAATGGCGGGCCACGATCCGAAGGATTCCACCTGCATCGACCGGGACGTGCCGGATTACACCGCGACGCTGAACGAACCGCTAAAGGGCCTGAAGATTGGCCTGCCAAAGGAGTATTTCAGCGATCAGCTGTCGCCTGCGATGGAAGAACAGGTTCGTAACGCCATTCGTGAATATGAGAAGCTGGGCGCGACGGTAAAAGAGGTGTCGCTGCCAAACGCCAAACTGGCCATCGCCGCCTATTACGTCATCGCTCCGGCGGAGGCCTCGGCCAACCTGTCCCGGTTCGACGGTGCCCGTTACGGCTATCGCTGTGAACAGCCAAAAGACCTGATGGATATGTACACCCGTACCCGGGCCGAGGGCTTTGGCAACGAGGTGAAGCGGCGGATTCTGGTGGGTACCTATGCCCTGTCTGCCGGTTATTTCGATGCCTATTACCTGAAGGCCCAGAAGGTACGCCGCCTGATTCAGCAGGATTTCATTAACGCTTTTAAAGAGGTGGACATCCTGATGAGCCCGGTGACGCCTTCACCGGCCTTTATCCAGGGTGAAAAAACCACCGACCCGGTGTCTATGTACCTGGAAGACGTGTTCACCATCGCCATCAACCTGGCGGGTATTCCAGCCATGTCGGTACCGGCAGGTTTTGTCGATGGCTTGCCGGTGGGGCTGCAGATGATCGGGGATTATTTCTCGGAAGCACGTTTGCTGAATGCCGCCCATCAATTCCAGCAGGTGACCGACTGGCACCAGCGTGAACCAAAATAAGCCCGGACGAGGAGACCAACACATGCAGTGGGATATCGTGATCGGGCTGGAAATTCATGTTCAGCTCGCCACCCAGACCAAGATTTTCTCCGGCTCCAGCACCGCCTTCGGTGCCGAGCCTAACACCCAGGCCAGCGCCGTTGACCTGGCCATGCCCGGCACCCTGCCGGTGCCTAACGAACAGGCGTTCCGCTATGCCGTAATGTTCGGCCTGGCCACCAACGCCGAGATCGGCCGCCGCTCGGTGTTCGAGCGCAAAAACTACTTCTACCCGGATCTGCCCAAGGGCTACCAGACCACGCAACTGGACAAGCCCATCGTCGGCCCCGGTTATGTCGACATCGACCTGGCCGATGGCAGCAGCAAGCGGGTGCGTATTCACCACGCCCACCTGGAAGAAGACGCCGGAAAATCCCTGCACGAGGATTACCACGGCATGACCGGCATCGACCTGAACCGGGCGGGCACGCCGCTGATTGAGGTGGTCACCGAACCGGACATGAATAGCGCCGAAGAAGCCGTGGCCTTTGCCAAGAAGCTACACAGCCTGGTGACCTCGCTGGGCATCTGCGACGGCGATATGTCTCAGGGCTCCATGCGCTTTGACGTGAACATCTCCCTGAAACCCAAGGGCAGCGATACTCTGGGCACCCGCACCGAGACCAAGAACCTGAACTCGTTCCGGTTCATGGAACAGGCCATCGCCCACGAAGTCGAGCGGCAGATGGACATTCTGGAAGACGGCGGCAGCATCACCCAGGAAACCCGCCTGTACAACGGCGACCGGGACGAATCCCGCTCCATGCGCAGCAAGGAAGAAGCCAATGATTACCGCTACTTCCCCTGCCCGGATCTGCTGCCAGTGGAAATCGACGACGCCTTCATCGAAGACGCCCGCGCCCGCCTGCCGGAACTGCCCGACGCCCGCCGCGCCCGCTTCAAGGAGCAGTACGGCCTGAACGACTACGACGCGGGCATTCTGTCTGCCGACGCCAAACTGGCCACCTTCTTCGAAGAAACTGTGGCCCACGGCAAAGACGCCAAACTGGCCGCCAACTGGATTCAGGGCGAGTTCTCAGCGCGCCTGAATGCCGAGGAGAAGTCCGTTGCCGAATCGCCCATCACCGGTGCCCAACTCGGTGATCTGGTGGTGCGCATCGCCGACAACACGCTCTCCTCCTCCGGCGCCAAGAAGGTGTTCGAGGCCCTATGGACCGGCGAAAACGACAACGTGGACGCCATTATCGAGGCCAAGGGGCTGAAACAGGTGTCCGATACCGGTGCCCTGGAAGCCATGGTGGATGAGGTTCTGGCTGGTATGCCGGATCAGGTGGCCCAATACCAGGGCGAGGAAGACCCGAAGAAGCGCAAGAAGATGCTGGGTGGCTTCATGGGGCCGCTGATGAAGGCCTCCAAGGGCCAGGGCAACCCCAAGCTATTCAACGAGATTCTTGTCCGCAAGCTGGGTGGCTAATCACCGGCCTCCGGGGCTCTGACCAGGGCCCCGGTTTTCTTGACCTTGGGACAGGCCCGCTATCTGGGCCCTAGCCTGCCGGTTTTGGTGCAGGCAGGCTTTGGGCTTCCTTCCCAAAAACCGCTACAAGCACCCGCAAGCGGGCCCGGCCAGCAATCATAGATTGCTGTCGTTCGGCTGCGCATGAAGCTTCGCTTCATAAACGCTTGCCTCACCCATGTGCGCTTCTCTCCGGCCATCCATGGCCTCCGAAATTTTTGGGAAGGAAGCCCAAACCCTGCCGATTAAACGTGTGTGCAGCACGCTCGCAAAAACAAGAGCGTTTTTTGGGAGGCGTCTCCCGCTGTGGCTAACTCCAGATTCAGAAGGCTGGGCGAAGGCGAACACCAACACTAAGAAGCCAGCCGCCGAAACACCCGCTCAAATTGAGCAATATTTTGCTGGATATAGTCGATAAACGCCCGCATCGCTGGCGTAGGGTGCCGAGCCTGGGGATAGACCACGCACCAACTGCGCCGCAAGGGAAACCCGACAATCGGCGGCACCTGCAACGTCCCCAGCTTCAACTCCGACACCACACTCAAACGCGGAATCACCGCTACCCCCAACTCCGCCAACACGCCATGCTTCACCGCATCATTCGACCCCAACTCCATGGACGGCGACAACTTCAACCGGTGCTGCTGGCAATAAAGCTCCAGCGCCAGCCGACTGCCCGACCCCGGCTCGCGCACCAGCAACTGGCTGTCGAGAAAATGCTGCGCGGTTACTCTACCCTTCTGCAATAGCGGGTGCCCCGCCGGCACCACCGGCACCAGTTCGTTGTCCAGAAACGGCAGTGAGGACAAGGGCCGCTCCGTGGGCACCATCCCCATAATGGCCAGGTCATCGCTATTGTCGTTCAGGCGCTGCAGGGCAGTGGCGCGGTTAACCACGGCTACCGAGACATTCACTTGCGGATTCAATTGCAGAAACGCCCCCAGAAGGTACGGCACCACATACTGGGCCGTGCTTACCGCCACCAGTTTGAGATCACCCGCCACCCGCCCTTCCAGTGCAGCGAGGCGATCCTGCATTTGCGCCAATTCCTGGAAAACCGCGCTCACGCACAAGGCCATTTCCTCACCAGCAGCGGTGCAGTATAGCTGGCGCCCGACATACTCGAACACAGGCGTGCCCAGCGCCTGTTCGAGATGGCGCATCTGACTGCTGACGGCGGGCTGGGTAAGGCCAAGCAGCTCGCCAGCCCGGCTGTAGCTTTTCAGATCGTACACAGCCTTGAATACCTGAAGCTGCCGGAAGGTCAGGCGGCTGGCGAGTTTCTGGATGCTGAGCGGCATAGGCTTTTCCCGAATCGACTTTATTTATAAGTTATCACTTATAGATAACCGAAATAATATCAATTTTTCCTCATCCATCATCGCATTTAAGCTTTTTTCACCTTCAATCGGGACGACGAAACGAGGAATCGCCCATGCTGAAGAAAGTGCTTATCGCCAACCGGGGCGAAATTGCGGTGCGCATTGTGCGCGCCTGCGCCGAGATGGGGGTTCGTTCGGTGGCCATTTACACAGAGCCCGACCGCTATGGCCTGCATGTAAAGCGAGCGGACGAAGCCTACTCTCTCGGCGAAGACCCCATCGCCGGGTATCTGGATCCGGCCCGGATTGTGAACCTGGCGGCGGAGATTGGCTGTGACGCCATCCACCCCGGGTATGGCTTTTTGTCGGAGAACGCCCGCTTTGCCCAACTGTGCGAACAAAAAGGCCTGACCTTTATTGGCCCGAAATCCGACGTTATCCACAAAATGGGTGACAAAACCCAGGCCCGGGACAGCATGCGCGCCGCCGGGGTGCCGATTACGCCAGGTTCTGAAGGCAACCTGGCCGATCTGGACGAGGCCCTTAAACTGGCCAACGAGATTGGCTATCCGGTGATGCTGAAAGCCACCTCCGGTGGTGGTGGCCGGGGCATTCGCCGGTGCGACACCCCCGATGAGCTAAAAACCCAGTACCCGCGGGTGATCTCGGAAGCAACCAAAGCTTTTGGTTCGGCCGAAGTGTTCATGGAGAAATGCATAGTCAACCCCCGCCACATTGAGGTGCAGGTGCTGGCCGACAGCCAGGGCGACGCCATTCACCTGTTTGAGCGGGATTGTTCCATCCAGCGGCGCAATCAGAAGTTGATCGAAATCGCCCCCAGCCCTCAACTGACCCCGGAGCAGCGCCAGTACATCGGCAACCTGGCAGTGAAAGCGGCCAAGGCCGTGGGTTATGAAAATGCCGGTACGGTGGAGTTTTTGCTGTCTGGTAATGAAGTCTATTTCATGGAAATGAACACCCGGGTGCAGGTAGAGCACACCATCACCGAAGCGATTACCGGGGTGGATATTGTCCGGGAACAGTTGCGGATCGCCGCTGGGCTGCCGCTGAGTTACCGGCAGGAAGATATTTCCTACCGGGGTTTTGCGTTGCAATTCCGGATTAACGCGGAAGATCCGAAAAACGATTTTCTGCCCAGCTTTGGGCGCATTACTCATTATTACGCCCCCGGCGGCCCGGGTGTGCGGGTGGATACGGCCATCTACACCGGCTATGAAATCCCGCCCTACTACGACTCCATGTGCCTGAAACTGGTGGTCTGGGCACTCACCTGGGAGGAAGTGATCGCCCGGGGCAAGCGGGCGCTGGATGATATGCGACTGCACGGCATAACCACCACCGCCAACTATTACCAGCAGATTCTGGATCACCCGGATTTCCGGGCGGGCAAGTTCGACACCAGCTTTGTGCCCAGCCACCCGGAATTGCTGAACTACTCCACCAAACGTCACCCCAGTGAAGTTGCACTGGCCATTGCCGCCACCATTGCGGCCCACGCTGGCTGGTAATTCGAAGGAGCATTGAATATGAGCAAGACAAAGAAAATTGAAGTAACGGATCTGATCCTTCGCGACGCACACCAGTCCCTGATCGCAACGCGCATGCGCACCGAGGATATGCTGCCTATCTGCGACAAGCTCGACCAGGTTGGCTACTGGTCTCTGGAAGTCTGGGGCGGCGCCACGTTTGATGCCTGCGTACGATTTCTGAAAGAAGACCCCTGGGAGCGGCTGCGCCAGTTGCGCGCAGCATTGCCCAACACCCGCCTGCAAATGCTGCTGCGAGGCCAGAACCTGCTGGGCTACCGGCACTATGCGGATGACGTGGTGGAGGCGTTTGTCCAGAAAGCGGCGGACAACGGCATTGATGTGTTCCGCATTTTCGACGCCCTGAACGACCTGCGCAATCTGGAAACCGCCATGAAGGCGGTGAAGAAAGCAGGCAAACACGCTCAGGGCACCATCTGCTACACCACCAGCCCGGTACACACCCCGGAACTGTTCGTGAAGCAGGCAAAAGAGCTTCAGGCCATGGGCGCTGACTCCATTGCCATCAAGGACATGGCGGGGCTGCTAACACCCTATGCCACCTACGAGTTGGTCAAGGCCATCAAATCCGCGGTGGATCTGCCGCTGGTGATTCACAGCCACGCCACTGCTGGCCTGGCTGCCATGTGTCAGCTCAAGGCGGTGGAAGCTGGCGCTGACCGTATCGATACCGCCATTTCCGCTTTTGCCAATGGCACCAGCCACCCGGCAACGGAATCCCAGGTGGCCGCCCTGAAAGGCACCGACTATGACACCGGCCTCGATCTGGTACTGTTGAGCGAAATCGCCGATTACTTCCGCGAAGTGCGCAAAAAGTATCACCAGTTTGAAAGCGAGTTCACCCGGGAAGACGTGTCGGTGCAGATCAACCAGGTACCAGGCGGCATGATGTCCAACCTGGCCAACCAGCTGAAAGAACAGAATGCCCTCGACAAGATCCGGGAGGTGTTCAATGAAATCCCTAAGGTCCGTGAAGACCTTGGCTATCCTCCTCTGGTTACGCCCACGTCGCAGATCGTCGGCACCCAGGCCGTCTATAATGTGTTGGCGGGGCAACGCTACAAAACCATTACCAATGAAGTAAAACGTTACCTGCAGGGCGGCTATGGCCATCCGCCAGCGTCGGTTAATGCGGAAGTCCAGAAAAAGGCCATCGGTAACGAAGACGTGAATGAGGGGCGCCCGGCCGATTTGTTGAGCCCGGAGGTGGCCAAGTTGCGAGAAGACATTGGTAGTCTGGCGCAGAGCGAGGAAGATGTGCTCACATACGCCATGTTCCCGGATCTGGGCCGTGAGTTTTTGCAGCAGCGGAAAGACGGCACTTTGCAGCCCGAGGAATTGCTGCCGGCCGAGCAAAAAGGCCGTGATCGCCTGGGCGGGGCGGTAGCCACCGAGTTTCGTATTGATGTCCACGGCGAAACCTACGAGGTGGCCGTAACTGGCGTGGGCGCCTCCGGCCCCGGCAAGCGCAAGCTCTATCTGTCGCTGGACGGCATGCCGCAGGAAGTGGTGTTCGAATCACTTAATGAGTATCAAGCGGGAGCCGGTAGCAGTGGGCGCAAGCAGGCGACAGACCCTGGCCACATTACCACCACCATGCCCGGCAATGTGGTGGATGTTCTGGTCAGCGAAGGCGACAGCGTTTCGGCAGGTCAGGCGGTTCTGATTACCGAGGCCATGAAAATGGAAACCGAAGTCCACACCAGCGTGGATGGCACTGTAAAAGCGGTTCACGTAACCAAAGGCGACCGGGTAACACCGGGCGAAGTATTGATTGAAGTTGCCTGACCGGCATTGAGGATAACCCATGGATCATATTGTTCGCGGAGTACTGGATTTCCGCAAAAACGTTTACCCGGAACGCAAGGATCTGTTCCGATCGCTGGCCGACAGCCAGAACCCGGACATTCTCTTTATCACCTGTTCGGACTCACGCATCGACCCGAACCTGATGACCGGCTCCGTTCCGGGGGATCTGTTTATCTGCCGCAATGCCGGCAACGTGATCCCTCCACACAGCAATGAAACCGGCAGTATGACCGCCTCCATTGAATACGCGGTGGCGGTTTTGAAGGTTCGACATATTATTGTCTGCGGCCATACCGATTGCGGCGCCATCAAAGGCGCTCTGGACATTCCGGCCCTGAAGGGGCTGCCTCACGTGAAGGAGTGGCTCGGGCATTGCCGGTCGGCCATGGAAATTGTCCGGGAACGCCACGGCATTGATGGCGAACAGGCGCTGGACGTCAAGTATCTGAACGAAGCCATTGAGGAAAATGTGTCCCAGCAGGTACAGCACCTGCGCACCCACCCGGTGGTGGCCGCCAAGCTGGCCACCGGCAAAATTGAAGTCCACGGTTGGGTGTATGACATAAAATCCGGCAACATCCGGTGTTGCGGACGGAACAGCGTCGACTTCAAGAATTTCGACGACTATTACACCGATACCATTGCCCGCGTACAGAACAGCCCGGCCTGAACTCCAAGCTAAAACGAATCAGCCCCGGAAGGCCGGGGCTGATTCGTTTCATTGGCGGCTTATCGCGCTCAGGCGAGTGACGCCCACAAGTCGTGCTCGTCGGCCTCTTCCACCACGGCCAGCACCACCTGCCCCGGCTGTAGCCCGGTTTCACCGTTCAGGTACACCATACCGTCGATTTCCGGCGCATCCGCTTTGGATCGGCCAATGGCACCCTCTTCGTCCACTTCGTCGATCAGCACTTCAATGGTCTTGCCGATTTTGGCCTGCAAGCGGGCAGCGGAGATGGCCGCCTGCTTTTCCATAAACCGGGCCAGGCGCTCTTCCTTCACCTCTTCCGGCACCGCTCCTTCCAGCTCATTGGCTGGCGCGCCTTCCACCGGGCTGTAGGTGAAAGCACCCACCCGATCAAGCTGCGCTTCATCCAGCCAGTCCAGCAGGTACTGGAAGTCTTCCTCGGTTTCACCGGGGAAGCCAACGATAAAGGTAGAGCGAATGGTCAGCTCCGGGCAGATCTCCCGCCACTTGCGGATGCGCTCCAGGGTCTTGCTGTCGTGGGCCGGGCGCTTCATCGCCTTGAGCACTTTCGGGCTGGCGTGCTGGAACGGGATATCCAGGTAAGGCAGGATTTTGCCCTCGGCCATCAGCGGAATCACATCATCCACATGGGGATAGGGGTAGACATAATGCAGCCGCACCCACACGCCCATTTCACCAAGCGCCTCGCACAGCGCCTGCATCCGGGTTTTCAGCGGGCGGCCCTGCCAGAAGCCGGTGCGGTATTTGATGTCGACACCATAGGCCGAGGTATCCTGGGAAATTACCAGGATTTCCTTAACCCCAGCATCCACCAGGCGCTGAGCCTCGTCCATCACATCGCCAATCGGCCGACTGACCAGATCGCCCCGCATGGAGGGAATAATGCAGAAGGTACAACGGTGATTGCAGCCTTCGGAAATTTTCAGATAGGCGTAGTGCCTGGGCGTCAGCCGGATACCCTGGGGCGGCACCAGATCAACAAACGGATCGTGTTCTTTCTTGGGCGGCACATACTGGTGTACCGCTCCGACCACTTCCTCATACGCATGAGGGCCGGAGACTGCCAGCACGCCCGGATGGGTTTCGCGAATTTTTTCCGCTTCAACGCCCATGCAGCCGGTAACGATTACCTTGCCGTTCTCGCTGATGGCCTCTCCAATGGCATCCAATGACTCCTGCTTGGCGGCATCAATAAAACCGCAGGTGTTCACCACCACAATATCGGCGTCGTCGTAGGTGGGCACAACGTCGTAACCGTCCAGCCGAAGCTGGGTCAGGATTCTTTCGGAGTCCACCAGGGCTTTCGGGCACCCCAGACTGATGAATCCGACTTTGCCGCCTGCAGCGGCGTTTTCTGCTTTATCGACCATAAAAACCTGCGGGGTTGTATTATCCCAATGAATAAGGAGCGCAATCTTACCGCAGGGCGTGGTTCAACGCAGCCTTACAGGTGCGCACCGGCTTCAGTATACATACTGACCCGCATCAACTTTCAGGCACAATTTGTGACATCGTGTTCAGAAACACCCTGCAATCCTGACATAATACCCTATGGATCGCTTGTTGATCACTTTGTAAACAGCTAATCTTGATATCGTTTGTCAATCCCGCTGTGTGGCAGCGGTACGAAACCGGTTATTTCTTTAAAGACATTATCTGCCAGAAGAATGCTCATGAGATCTAACGCCGCCAAAATCAATCTGCGAAACCAGCAACGGGTCGACGTCTCGACGGACATCAGCATCGAAAAACCAGACGGCTGCTGCCTGACCTGCAAGGTCTCCAATCTTTCGCGCTCCGGTGTCATGATTTCCTGCGATCAACATACCGTTCAGGCGCTGGTGCCTGGTATGCGGGCGCCCTCCCCCGGCTTCTGGATTGGCGTAAATACCTGCTTCACCGTACCGGTAGTGCCCACTCAACCCGTTACCGTGCTGGCCAGTGGAAACATCGTGCACATGCGCCGTATTGCCCGCAACGAGTTCCAGGTAGGCATTCAGTTTACGGAATTCGAAGACAATGGCTTTGAATATGTCGACCGCTACGTCGCCAAGCTGTTGTCAGACGCACGCACCCTGCCCGGCAGTACACACTAACCGGATTCTGAACGCACCGGCAGCACCTCACCCGCGCAGTGCTCACAGCAGCACCATATTCTAATGCGCTTAAATTCTAAATCGAAGGCTTCTTATGCCCTTACCGGCTCTGTTATAGTGGTAAATCCTATTTTCTGGCAACACTCTGCCCTCAGGGCAATGGATGATCATGACCACATACAACCTCACGCATCTCAAGCAGCTGGAAGCCGAAAGCATCCACATAATCCGGGAAGTCGCCGCCGAATTTGATAACCCGGTCATGCTCTACTCCATCGGCAAAGACTCCGCTGTGATGCTGCATCTGGCGCTGAAAGCCTTCTATCCTGGCAAACTGCCTTTCCCGCTGCTGCACGTAGACACTACCTGGAAATTCCGCGACATGATCACCTTCCGGGATCAGGTGGCGGAAAAGTTTGGCCTGGATCTGCTGGTGCACACCAATGAGGACGGCGTGAAGCAGGGCATCGGCCCCTTCAGCCACGGCAGCGCCAAACATACAGACGTTATGAAAACCCTGGCGCTCAAGCAGGCCTTGGACAAATACAAGTTTGATGCCGCCTTTGGCGGTGCCCGCCGGGATGAAGAAAAATCCCGGGCCAAGGAGCGGGTGTACTCATTCCGCGACGAATACCACCGCTGGGATCCGAAGAACCAGCGCCCGGAGCTGTGGAATACCTACAACGGCAAGGTCAACAAAGGCGAAAGCATTCGGGTGTTCCCACTGTCCAACTGGACGGAGCTGGATATCTGGCAATACATCTATCTGGAGAACATCGACATAGTGCCACTGTACTACTCGGCGGTGCGCCCGGTGGTTGAGCGGGACGGCACCCTGATTATGGTGGACGATGATCGCATGCCCCTGAAAGAGGGCGAGAAGCCGATGATGAAATCCGTGCGCTTCCGCACTCTGGGCTGTTATCCGCTCACCGGTGCGATTGAATCGGAGGCCAACACCCTACCGGACATCATCCAGGAAATGCTGCTGGCCACCAGTTCGGAACGACAAGGCCGCGTGATCGATCATGATTCAGCGGGCTCCATGGAACAGAAAAAGCGGGAAGGGTACTTCTAAGATGTCACACCAGTCTGATCTGATCGCCGACGATATTCAGGCGTACCTGAAACAACATGAAAACAAGGAGCTGCTGCGCCTGCTTACCTGCGGCAGCGTCGACGACGGCAAAAGCACCCTGATTGGCCGCCTGCTACACGACACCAAAATGATCTATGAAGATCATATGGCCAGTCTGAAAACCGACAGCGCCAAAATGGGCACTACCGGTGAAAAGCTGGATCTGGCGTTGCTGGTGGACGGCCTGCAGGCCGAGCGGGAACAGGGCATCACCATCGATGTGGCCTACCGCTACTTCAGCACCGACAAGCGCAAGTTCATCATCGCCGACACCCCGGGCCATGAGCAATACACACGCAACATGGCCACCGGTGCCTCCACCGCGCAACTGGCTATCCTGATGATCGACGCCCGCCACGGCGTACTCACCCAGACCCGGCGCCACTCGTTCATCGCGTCTCTTTTGGGCATTCGCCACATCGTGGTGGCGGTCAACAAAATGGATCTGGTGAATTTCAGCGAAGACCGCTTCAACGAAATCCGCGAAGAATATCTGGCCTTTGCCAACCAGCTGGGCCTGAAAGACATTCGCTTTGTGCCAATCTCGGCACTGGATGGCGACAACGTGGTCAACCGGAGTGACAACACACCCTGGTTCACCGGCCAGCCACTGATGGACATTCTGGAAAATGTGGAAGTCTCCCGGGATAAGAACCTGGCGCACTTCCGCTTTCCGGTGCAGTACGTTACCCGCCCCAACCTGAATTTCCGGGGCTTCTGCGGCACCATTGCCTCTGGCGTGGTTCGTCCCGGTGATGCGGTGATGGCACTGCCTTCGCGCCGCACCAGCAAGGTCAAAGACATCGTGACCTTCGACGGCAACCTGGATGAAGCCTACATCGACCAGGCCATTACCCTGACCCTCGAAGACGAGATCGACATTAGCCGCGGTGACATGCTGGTTAAAGTGGATGATGAGCCGGAAGTACACAACCGGTTTAACGCTCACATCGTCTGGATGACCGACTCCCCCCTTCAAACCGGCCGCCTTTACGATATCAAACTGGGGCCGACGTTTACTTCGGGCACCGTCAAACGGATTCACCACCAGACCGATGTCAACACCCTGGAACAGCAGGACAACCCGGCGCAACTGGCACTTAACGAAATCGGCCTGTGCGAACTGACCCTGAGCCAGCCCGTGGCCTTCGACGCCTATCAGCGCAACCACGCCACCGGCAGCTTTATCGTGATTGACCGACTGACCAACGTCACCATCGGCGCTGGCATGATTGACGGCCTGGCCGACGGCCTGGCTTCCCAGGATCCGGTCACCACCGAAGAACGGGAACGCCGCCTGGCCCAGAAGCCAGCCATTATTGGCTGTAACGGTAAGCAGGCATCGCAACTGGCTCTGGCAGTGGAACGCGCGTTGTTTGATCAGGGTAAAACCGCCGTGGTGGTCTCTGAAGAAAACACCGGAGACGCCGACCACCGCCGCCGCACCGCGCAACTGCTGAGTGCCAACGGTTTGATAGCGATTGTTATCAATTTGGGTTCCGATGTTGCCCATGTCAGCGGCAGCGCCGAGACCGGCGCCGAGATCCCCGAAGCCGTATCGACACTGGTACAGGAGCTGACTCGCAGCAAGCGAATCTGAGTACTGGTTCCTTCCGCAGACCCCTGCCCCGATCCCGCTCATTAGCAGGGGATCGGGGTTTCTTTCTGCGCCATCCGTGGCACAATCACGCCCCGCAGCCGACTACATCAGACAGGAGCAGCCCATGGCCATCAAACACCTGCGCACCGCTTTCGCCAGTCAATACCAGCCGGGCCAGCCCGCCCGCCTTGTAAGTGGCGAAGCCCAGCAGGAGCCCGGTGGCGATTACGAAGCCCTGCACAAGCAAATGAAGCGCCTGTTCAACAGCAAACCCGGCAAAAAATACGGCCGCTTCTCCGAAGACCTTGGCGAAAGTCCGTTCAGCGCCTGGCTGAAAGACTACCTGGAAGACAAACAAAGCTTTGCCGCCATGACCGACCGCCTGTTCGGCCAGTGGCAGGAATTGCTGAACGGCAGCCAGGAAGAGTTCGACGGCCACCTGGTGATCGTCCACGACGCCCTGGCCGACGCCGAGGTGGTGTACCTGTACGTGCTGGAAACCGACAGCGCCATGCGCTTTGACGGCAGCCAGAAACTGGATGCCACCGATGTGCTCAGCCTGTCCCGCCTGAACCTGGCCGCTCGAATTGAGCTGGACGACTGGCGCGAGGGCAAAGGCAGCGAAAACTACATCACCCTCATCCACGGCCGCGGCACCGGCGACCCGGGCGAACTCTTTATCCGCCTGTGCGGCTTCACCAACAGCGTCGACGTGGAAAAAGAAACCATGACCTTCCTCGACGCCGTCGAAGCCTTCGCCAAAACCAGCGAGCCGGAAAAAGCGGGCGAGGTACGCGCCAAAGCCTACGAATTCTGCAAAGACCAGCACGCCCTGGGCGAGCCGGTGGAAATCGAAGCCCTGTCCAACTACCTGGACGAAAGCCAACCCGAGCGCTTCAAGGAATTCGCCAGCCAGAACGCCGAACTACCGGAAACCGGCGTACTGCACCCGGACCACCGAAAAGTGAAAAAACTCGTCCGCATCGCGGGCTCCGGCGGTGGCATGAGCGTGTCCTTCTCCTCCGACCTGGTCAACCAGGCGGTGTACTACGACCGGGACAAAGACGCCCTGACCATCACCCGCCTGCCCAAAGCCCTGCGTGAACAACTGCAGCGATATCTGGAGGGACGAAATAATGAATAATATTCAGTGCTTTGAATCCTCGGCGTAAAACCGCAGAGCCGAGCTCAAGGAATCAGTAAACAAAAAAAATACTGGCGTAGTCGCTATCGCAGTCCAGAAACTGATGGGAAGACTTAAGAACTCTCCCATCAAGATTGCCGTGGAGATCGCCAGCGAGCTTGCACTGAACAAAGCAAATAGAATTCTCAGGGGAAGCCTGGAACCAGCCGCGCTGGCCCGTAGAATTCTGCAATGACAAACCGCTCCTGCAAAAAACAAGCCCACAGCCAAGAGGATTATCATCATTTAATCACTCTGGCCCGGTAACTCATCAAGCACGTTGTCGCAAAATTCGCGAGTAAATTTCTCGCGCCGAAAGTCCGCCCAAGTCTTCTCTGGTGTTAGTCTGAATGAATAGTCCTGCTCCATAGCTGAAACGCTCGCTGACAAAACCTCTTTATCCGTCCAACTACCCTGACGTATCAATCGTTCAGTATGAACAACGCCCGCCCCATACCGCTCGGCACCCTCAAAATCTCTGACCTCCTCTTCGAAGACCACAGCACATAAACTCAGGTTCAGTGAAGCCTTGGAATAACGGATCAATTCAGGAGCCAGGTTTTCACTTATCCCTTTGTTCGCCTGAGCATCGTCATAAAGGCTGAAAAGAAGAATCAGAGCGGCTAAAAACCACCACATCTCAAATGCAAATCTACTACTGAGCGGGATCATGGCAGCACCTTCCTGATGCAAAAGACTCCCGTAATAAAACTGAGTAGCGCGAAAAGCATAAATGCAAACGCGAAGGTCTTGACATCAAAAAGTTGATAACCGACCGCTGCCAGAGCCAAAGAGAAGACCAGAGCAAACAGCATAGCGACGAGGCCAACTGACAAGAACAACCATAGCCTGGCGTTTCGAGCCAGCTCCGGCTGCATCATGACGCGCCGCAACAACGTCAAAGCAACGTACCATGCGGCAATTCCAGCGCCAATTGACAATCCAACCATCAGAGATCCTTATACGCAAGCAACCCTCGGGCGGAAAGCTCCCGGCGCGCCCTCTCAGAGCTGTGTTTTGCCATTATATTCAAGCCAGCGATAACTATGGCTACCGGAATCACAATGTAACCGGCTTGCACAACTATTGCAGGATTAGCACCAAGCCTCCTCGCAACAGCTTCGACTAGTTGACTGCCTGCAACAGCCCGAACTCTATCTTTAACAAGCGCCTTACCACCAGATGTCGCAACCTCGTAAGCCGTTGTAGCTAAAGCGGCAACCGTTAGGCCTCCCAATATGCCATCGAGTCCTGAGGGCACGAGGTGCCCCGTCACTGTCTCAACGGCGTTATTAAGCTCGAAAAAACCCTGGAGTTCCTCATCACTCAAAGACCACATAAACCAGTATGGCTGAACCCGCTGCATAACCACGAGCTCACGCAGTTTCGCTTGCAGTCTTCCTACGGGAACTTCTTCGATTATGCGGCGGTTAACCTCCATGTGGTTCTGTCGATCCAAATGACGATGCACTGCTATTCCACATAGCAGGCCACCATAAAAGCCCGTATTCGAAGCTATTTGCTGCTTGTGCCCTGAATCCAAACCCATCAGATCGGCCAATGCCAATACTGGTGCCGATTGAAAGTCACTGGTGGTGTAACGAGTAATTGCGGAATTTGATTGCATAATACTGCATCCTTGCATGAATGATTGACGTGGCTTCGTTCAAAAATCTCCCTTCGCTAGGCGTAACTCAAATCGCACTACTGCCAATACGAGCGCACTCAGCCCAACTTTCCCCTCCATAAGGGAGATCAGTTGCGAAACTAACAAAGCTACTCTCCTTTATACAAGCCCCCAAGAGATACACATAAGACCCCAGCCTTACGAACCTCTCCTGCTTCCATTCATTCTTCGAAAACGACTACCTATAAACTCAAGTTCGACAGGCTGCTGAAAAGGCGAACAAAAAATCGAGGTCAGCACCTTCTATAATCCGAGACCTACAACGCTGAAAGTAGAGAGCTTGAAAAGCTCCGGCATCGTCTCCGACGTGTAGAGAGCAAATAGTCCCCAAATACTGATGAGTATGCAGAGGGCTGAGTAGCTATGAGAAATCCGGGCTAACCACCCGACTTTGTGTTACTCGCTCTCGCTGACCGACGTTGCTCATACCAATTCCTTTTAAAAGCACGGATTCCGATTAATTTAGATCGCTCGCTATAATGCACAACTCTATAAAAAAGTATCACAGTTCGGACAAACTACATTTGAGGTTTGTTCGGCCATAGTCCGGTGGTATGTCCACTTAGGTCCATTTTTGAACAGAGATTTCCTGCAGGTTGCACAAACCGTTTTAACAGTAATTAAAGAGCAAACTTTACACGTTATCGCCCATCGTTCGTTTCCACCGGCTGTTGGACTATACTGCATATCAATCGCACTAAAATCACCATTACCACAGGATATGCACGCGCTGTTATGCCATGACAAAATATGCGTGCTTTTGTCATAGAGAATTGCGGTATTATTCTGCAAAAATAGACCAATAAGGCGCTGAAGATTTTCAATCGATTGGCTGTGCGTCAATGAAGGGCTAACAAAAATACTACCTATGTTATGGTTCTTCTCATTACTTTGCCCATAGTCACACTGTGTTCCCCAAATTAATGGAGAAGTTCGATCTTCGATAACATTAGGACTTGGATGAATTACAAAAACTTGATTATTGTTATCTTCACTATAATTCTTATCATAATATAACTCATCAACCAACCGGCTAAGGTGCTGCTCGCTGATATCACCCCGAAACTTTGCGTCAAGCACTATGCGACTCTGATGCTCTCCCTCGAATGACCATTGAGGCTTCTCTTTGGTAGGTTCCACATACCTTTTGGAAATCAGGTCTATAACAAAGTCAGGCCTTTTACCTGACTCCAAAACTTTCTCGTATGTAAGCACTATACTTTGCTGGCGACCGGATGAACTCAATTTAACTTCAACATTATAACTATTTTCTAAAACCGCCTTGACGAGAATCCGCTCCCACCCGTCAGCAATATCAAAGTTGTAGATTTGATGTAACACCTTAATTATCTGAATAAGACACCATTTCTCATAGAGACTTGCAACGTTCACCAACCCGACTTCATCGATCACCATCAATGAATTTAATACAGATTCGTCCAGACCATTGAGTGTTGTAACTCTATTAAATAAAGCCTTTGCAGATGCATATGAAGGGTTTTGGACAAATACCATAGTATTCGGGCAGTCCGATCGGACCTTTACTTTGTGACCCTGAAAAAATGAACAAACTTTCGTCAAACGCTTCTGTATCGTGGGTATCGATGCCAAGAAATCCGACATTTTATTTTGCAGGCTCTCATAAAAAAGAGTCTTTTTAGTCGAGACATCACGTTCTATCCGCCGATCCTTAGCCTCTTCCCATGTTAGGGGGACGATCCAAGCTTGTTTCTCTAGCTCCTCTCTGTGCTCGATTAATTCGGAAAGTTTCGCTAGCAAAGGATGCTTTACTATTGATACGGATTCCACCTCATAGAATGTAAGCTCAAAGTATTCGCTTCCATTACTATTGAAACTTCGGTGTTTCCCATAAATCCCTGTCACCGACAACTCTGCGCCGCCCAGCTTGCTGTTTATTAGCGAGAAATCATCAAAGCAGGGGAAGTTAACTACAAGATATGTACCATAGCGTTCACGAAAATCATCGCCATTTAGTCGATTCGCGAAAAAACTCGTCTTTGAACTCCGGTAAGAAGCCCCAAGTTGAATTGAGTAGGTTCCATGCCTTTCAGCGCGCCTTTCGAAAGGCTTTTGACAGCGTTTAGAAACAGTTTTTGATAAATTTTGATTTAGCTCATCTAAATCTGCTTCGATTTTGGCGATTTCATTATCGTAAACTCGCGAATCGACTTTCTTGGTATCTGTCGCCTGTAACTTATCTCGCCACTCTATCTCTTGCTGAATTCTCTGCGCGTAGGAACGCTCTTGTGCTGCTGCAACCTTTGATAAGCTCCGGATAACGTAGAGTACGCGTTGAATACAATAATGAATGAAGCGGTTTTCAGAGGTATCGTAACTCTCATAGAAAGAGCGACTCGAAAGCAGTTTGGTACTTGGCTGGGTCGCATACTCTCTAAACGTTCGCGGTACGGGCCTGACAGCGCGTAGCGGCAATTTTTGCTGCGTCTCAGACAAAACCATTCCTGGTTTTTTTACGATTTTCTCCACGCTTTCGATAAAACTGTTGAGTAGCCCTAACACCTCGTTATCAAAAACATCAGGGGCTTCTTTGTTGATACCCGCCTTTGCTGGGCTGTTATTATCAAGAATCAACATCCACAAACTATTTTTAAAGTCAGCTAAGTAGTACTCCAGCTCGGCAACCGTAAAATTAAAAGTATTATTTTCTAGAATTAACGGTTGCCCTTGCACGATTAACTCCACTCTACCGGCAGTTCGATAGAGCTCACTCAGCCAACGTTTATTTTCTTGATCCCAGACATCGCTTTGTATCCACCATACTTCATCGCCGCCTGGCTGTTTAACCGCCCTCAACTCTTGACGGTTTCCATTTGGAGCCAGAATGTAAGGGGTATGCTCGACCTTTGCATCCGTGACCCGCACCCCGATGAAATGATGAGTGCTAGGAAAGGTGGTTGTTTCTCCTTTCCAACCAGACGGTGTTTGTTCGAACTCGATGGCATCCCGACTCGACACTAACTTTATGACGGTCTCGGGATCGCTCCAAAAAACATCAAGGTATCTGACTTCTGCAGGTAGCATCAGCGCGACCAGTAATTCACTACCCAGTCGTTCGCTTTCGCATTGCGAATTACCCGGTCAAATTCTTCGATGCAAGAATCGGTGCCATCTTTGTCCAATGCCGTTAACTGTTGGTCGAGGTAATCTCTCATTGCCACCAGAATGTCCTTTCTAGCAAGATCCCCATCCACCTGTTTTTCACCATCAAACATCAATTTGGGCAAAATTTTGTGCAGTACAATGTTGTTCAGAATGAGATCATCATCAGCATCGAAGGGTTGTAACGCAGCACTGTATTGACGCGCCTGCCTAACCGTCCGCAAGCCAAACTCTATCCCCAACGGCTCAAGGAACTCTCGAACCACGTAAATCAGGGTCTGTACTAAAGGATCATTACGATCAAACTCAGGGTAGTGTTCTCTCGCTCCCAGTACCTCCGCATCAAAAAGCACGGGCAAATTCATATCTAGGTCGAACTCCTCCACCTCATCTTCTGCCACTGACCAGTCGGTCAGCAGAGGGCTCGTGAATCGCAGGATATGTGCTCGGTCGAGAATCTTGGGAGAAAGGTAGTGCGTGGTTTCGTCTACATTGATAGCGCCAATAATTCTGACATTCGGTGGCAACTTAATAGACGAAGGGGTATTCAAATAACTGCTCATTAGCTTGCGTAACTGAGCATGGTACTTAAGCAGAGAATCCCCTTCTCGAAAGCCGCATAGCTCATGCAACTTCATATTCAAGCTTTCGTCACGAAGAAGGTCTAAAAAGCTCACCAAATTTGGTTTATCCACCTTAATCTTCGCTTCATCAATTAGCGCTATAAAGTTCCGAGTTTCGCTAAGTAAGTGTTCAGCTTCAGAATCGGAATACAGATAAATTTCCGGTACCTGTCCCCGCTCTTCCAGGAGACTGAGGAAATCCGCAAAGTAATACTCGACCCGCGCCAGATTCATCTCATCCAGACAAATTAAATATGGTACGTCTGGGTTGCGTGCGGCCTCGAACAGCGCATCCAAAAACGGCGTTGACAGGTATTTCTGTTCCAGCGGGTTGTAGTAGCCCAACAAGTCCTCAGCACTGGTCCAGTTAGGTTTGACTGGCACGATAATGGACTTTCCACCGATTGCTTCGGCAAACGACTTAACCAAGTTCGTCTTACCCGCCCCAGAGTCTCCAGCCAAAATAATCAAATCATTAGTGGTCAGCAGAGCAAAAAAGTCTTCCAGTACTTTGCGGCGGTATATAATTCCTCTATGCTGCATAAAGGCCTGCACATAGCTAATTGCCTGCCCTAAGTCTGATGCAAACACACCCGAAAAATCGTGCCCTTTCCGCTTTGACTCAGTACCGGGCTGTCCAAGCAAGTTGTCAGCGTCATCCTCACTGATTAAGTCCAGCTCCAACAGCATCTTCGCTTTTTGCTCAATAAAACTATTTAATCTACTCAATTGATACTCCATGTTTTTCTTGCGCTGACCAAGTTCGATCTCAGTTTTGTCTCGCAGATCGCGGGTGGTAGCAAGCTCTTCTGCAGTCTTGTGCAGAGCATCGGTTTGACTCTTTACCTGGTTGTCCAGTTTTTCCACTGCACTCTGTAACGCCTCAACACGCTGCTCTTCATTGGCGCGCTGTTGCTGCAGCTCTACCCGTAGCTGTTCACCTTCTTTGTTTATTTGCTCTTGGTGCTTTTGCCGGTAAAACTCAAGCACCCAACTTTCAATGTAACTCTCGCCATCGATAACAATGTCAGTATTGGCTGCTTCTTCGGGAATTGCTTCGAGCCGCTCCAAACCGCCATTAACCACTTTTAGCGCAAACGGATTCTTATGCTTCGTCCGTTCCTGTTTGGGCGAAAGCTCCATTCTGGCTTTTACCCAAAGCCCGTCGGTCGGTTCCACACTCAACTGGGTTTTGTTAATCGCGCCAACAAACACCGTGTGGCGAACGTCCGGTTCGTTTAAAGGGTAAAGTAAAGCGGCGCCATCATGGATGCTGTGTAGCTCTTCCAGAATAAAAAAAGTGGCACCGCTATTGGTAGTAATTCCTTTTAGGCGACCAATCGCATCAAAAGGCTGTTCTTTGGCATAGCCCCACTGACTTTTTAGTAAGCTAACAAGCTCCGCCTCGGTTAAGCCCTCTAAATCAGAGGCGAAAAACCCTTCCGCGCCAGTTCCCTGCATTACATCAGTCCCATTGTTTCTGTGTGGAGTTCATACGTCTGCGTTATTAATGCTTATCCTACACATCCTGAGCGAGCCATATTGGTTATTAAGGCCGCGCTTTCCTCTGGTGCAGACATCAATGGGTTCTCATTAATCACCGGATATACCGCATTACACGAAGCAGTCCTTATCAACGAGCCTGAACTTGTTGAAATCCTGATATCCTTGGGTGCCAATCCCGGTATAAAAGATAGAAACCAAGGCCGGACAGCCGCCGACCTGCTCTCAGCCATAATCGAGCAAAACCCGCACCTCAATATGAAGGCGATTGAATTACAAATAAAAAATTAAAAATCTGCATACATCTACGGAGGCACCTGCCCCAAAAAGCTGATCCGGGCTAGCCCTCTACTACATTCTCCGGCTGCTCGTCCCATCGCGGACGATCAGCCCGCAGCTTGCGCACCTCTTGCATCCAGCCCACACCATCCAGCAGATCCCCGGTTTCCGGATCCAGCGGCGGATACGGCAGATTCCGGTCATCGCAGTAGCGCTTCACCGTGGGCTGACACCAGCAGAATAACAACCGCTCGTACTCCTCATCCGGCATCCGGCGCTGATCAAACATCCCCGCCAACTGACGCTGCCGCTGCGCCTCGGACAAAATAATGGAACAGGCCGCCGACACATTCAGCGACTCCACCATCCCCATCATCGGCACCACAATGTGCTCATCCGCCTGCTCGGCAGTGACCGGATTCACCCCATCCACCTCATTACCCATGATGATGGTACAGGGCACGGTGTAATCCACCTCGCGGAAATCCACCGCCCGGTTCGACAACTGCGCCGCATAGAGTTTATGCCCCTGGGCCTTCAACTCAGCCACCGCTGCGTCCATGGTGGGATGAGTGTGGGTCGTCACCCAGTGAAAACTGCCCCCGGCGGTCTTACGAAACGCCCGAAAGCCCTCTTTGGGCCAGACCACGTGCATATTGGCCAGCCCAAAGGCATCGCAGGAGCGGATGATTGCCGAAAGATTTCGGGGCTTATGCACCTGATCGGTAAGCACCCGCAGGTCGGGTTGGCGGGTGTTCAGGATCTGCTTGATTCGGGCGAGGCGTTCTGGAGTCATGTTTGCGAGTCATTCAAGTTACGGTGAAATTTCTGCCAACCTCAAGGCTTGTGAGAAATCCCACGCCAACACACAGGAAGGGTTTCGGGGTTGGCTTTCCAAAAATTTCGAAGGCCAAGGATGGCCTGAGAGAAGCGCACATGGATGTGCTCGTAGCGGTTTTTGGAAAGCCAACCCCGAAAGCCTTCGAGCACCAAGGCCAGGATGATAGCACACAGCAAAATGAGGAATACCGAGACAACGGTGGTTGAAGATTAAGCACCCCGTTATAATACGCAGTCCATTTTTGCCAGCGCCCCACTCCACCCCGGCGCCCATACACCAGAAAACGTGAGACCCATGGCCAAAAAGCTGTACATCAAAACCCACGGCTGCCAGATGAACGAGTACGACTCTGCCCGCATGGCAGACCTGCTCAAAACCGGCGAAGCGGTCGAAATGACCGACAGCCCGGACGACGCCGACATCCTGCTACTGAACACCTGCTCCATCCGCGAAAAAGCCCAGGAAAAAGTGTTCCACCAGCTCGGCCGCTGGAAACGTCTCAAAACCAAAAAGCCCGACCTCATCATCGGCGTGGGCGGCTGCGTCGCCAGCCAGGAAGGCCAGGCCATCATAAACCGGGCGCCCTACGTAGACATGGTGTTCGGCCCGCAAACCCTGCACCGACTGCCCGACATGATCACCGAAATCCGCACCAAAGGTGACGGAGTCGGCGTCGTCGACGTCAGTTTTCCGGAAATCGAAAAATTCGACAACCTGCCCGAGCCCGGCGCCGACGGCCCCTCTGCCTTCGTCTCCATCATGGAAGGCTGCAGCAAATACTGCACCTTCTGCGTAGTGCCCTACACCCGTGGTGAAGAAGTCAGCCGCCCGGCGGATGATGTGATCGCCGAAGTCGCCCACCTGGCCACCCTCGGTGTGCGCGAAGTCAACCTGCTGGGCCAGAACGTCAACGCCTACCGGGGCGAGACCCACGACGGCGACATGATGGACCTGGCAGAACTGATCGAACTGATCGCCACCATTGATGGGATCGACCGCATCCGCTACACCACCTCCCATCCGGTGGAATTCAGCGATGCGCTGATCGATGTCTACGAGCGTGTGCCCGAACTGGTCAGCCATCTGCATCTGCCGGTACAGAGCGGTTCCGATCGCATTCTCGCGGCCATGAAGCGGGGCCACACCGCCCTGGAGTACAAATCCAAACTGCGCCGGCTGCGGAAAATCCGCCCGGACATCAGTTTTTCCTCCGATTTCATCATCGGCTTCCCCGGCGAAACCGACAAAGACTTCGAGGACACCATGAAACTGATCAACGACATCGGTTTTGACATGTCATTCAGCTTCATTTACAGCGCCCGACCGGGCACACCGGCTTCGGACCTGCCGGATGACACGCCCATGGACGTGAAAAAGCAGCGACTGAACATTCTGCAAGACCGACTGAACCAGAATGTCATGGACATCAGCCGCAAGATGGTAGGCAGCACCCAGCGCATCCTCGTAACCGGCCTGTCAAAAAAGGATCCGGGCGAATACGCCGGGCGTACCGAGAACAATCGCATCGTTAACTTCCGCCACGACAACCCCGAGGTTGTCGGGCACTTTATCGATGTCGAGATTGTTGAAGCCTACCCGAATTCCCTGAGAGGCGTTCCTGCGGGAAGCCAACTCTACTGAGCCGAAACCCGGCGGAGCAAGATTGACTAATCAAGATTCCAGACAGTTTGATCTGCACCCTGTAGATCAGCGCCGACTGGCCACACTCTGTGGCCAGTTTGACGAACACCTGAAGATGATTGAACAGCGCCTACAGGTAAAAGTAGGCCGCCGTGGCCACCATTTTCGGGTGGAGGGCGCCACCGAAAATGTAGCGGCCGCGGTGGAAGTCATTCGCCACATGTACCGGGAAACCGAAGCCACCAGCGATATCGCACCAGGCACCGTGCACCTGTACATCCGCGAGACCGGGCTCGAGCGCCTGCCGGACGACGTGCCCTATGATGAAGGTCAGGTTACCGTCATCAAGACGCCAAAACTGACCGCCAAGCCCCGGGGCCGCAACCAGCAGAAATACGTGCAGAGCATCCGCACCCACGACATTAACTTTGGCATTGGCCCGGCCGGTACCGGCAAAACCTGGCTGGCGGTTGCCTGTGCGGTGGAAGCCCTGAAAGACGAGCAGGTCAAGCGCATCCTGCTGGTGCGCCCGGCAGTGGAAGCAGGCGAAAAGCTCGGCTTTCTGCCAGGCGACCTGGCCCAGAAAGTCGACCCGTACCTGCGGCCCCTGTACGATGCCCTTTACGAAATGCTGGGCTTTGATCAGGTTACCCGACTGATCGAAAAAAGCGTGATTGAAATCGCACCTCTGGCCTTCATGCGTGGCCGAACGCTGAACAACTCGTTCATCATTCTCGACGAAAGCCAGAACACCACCCGGGAGCAGATGAAAATGTTCCTGACCCGGATCGGCTTTGGCTCAACCGCCGTGATTACCGGGGATACCACCCAGGTGGACCTGCCCCGGGGGCAGAACTCCGGGCTGATTCATGCCGCCGGTGTGCTCAGCAAGGTGCCGGGCATCGGGTTCACCCGCTTCGAAGCCAAAGACGTGGTGCGCCACCCGCTGGTACAGCGCATTGTCGAAGCCTACGATGCCTTTGACGATGGCAGCGGCCAATGAACTTGCTGACCGTTGACCTGCAGCTGGCTTGCGGGCACCAGCCGCTCCCGGCGCTCGAACAATTCGAGCAATGGGCGCAGCTGGCCTGGCTTGAGGATGTGGAGTCCGAAGTTACTGTTCGTGTTGTTGATGAAGACGAAAGCCGCGCACTGAACCATCAGTATCGTGGCAAGGACAAACCGACCAATGTGTTGTCCTTTCCATTTGAAGCACCAGAAGGTATAACGGTTCCACTGGCCGGGGATCTTGTGATCTGCGCGCCAGTGGTTGAACAAGAAGCCCGCGAGCAAGGCAAAAGTGCCCCTGCCCACTGGGCTCATATGGTTATTCACGGTATGTTGCATCTCCAGGGTCACGACCACATTAACGACGATGAGGCCGGGATAATGGAAGCGATTGAAATCCGGTTGCTGTCGCAACTGGGCTTCGCCAATCCCTACGTAGCAGAGGAAACGGAACCAGACTCATGAGCGACGACCCGTCGAGTCGCAGCCAGGGCAACAAGTCCTGGCTGGAACGTATATCACAGGCCTTCTCCAGCGGGCCTGAGTCCGTTGAGGACGTGCTGGAGATCCTTCGGGATGCAGAATCCCAGGACATCATTGATGTCGACGCCATGAGCATCATCGAAGGTGCCATGCAGGTGATCGATATGCGGGTGGATGAAATCATGATCCCGCGCTCCCAGATGATCACCGTCAAGGCCTCCCAGGATCCGAAAGAATTCCTGCCTGAAATCATCGCCTCCGCCCACAGCCGCTTCCCGGTCATCGGTGAGAGCCAGGACGACGTGATTGGCGTATTGCTGGCCAAAGACCTGCTGCCACTGGCCCTGAACAACGACCTGAACTGGACACGCATCCGCGAAATCCTGCGGCCGCCGACGTTTGTGCCCGAGAGCAAGCGCTTGAACCAGCTGCTCAAGGAGTTCAAGGAAAACCGCAATCACATGGCCATGGTGGTGGACGAGTACGGCGGCACCGCTGGCCTGATCACCATTGAGGATGTGCTGGAGCAGATTGTCGGCGAAATCGAAGACGAGCACGATTTCGACGAAGAAACCCACATCAAGGCCCGCGGTGATGGCACCTTTGCGGTCAAAGCGGTAACACCGGTTGATGATTTCAACGAGTTCTTCGATACCCGCATGGACGAGGAAGAATTCGACACCATCGGCGGCCTGGTGTTGAAAGAGTTCGGTCACCTGCCCAGACGGGGCGAAACGGTTGAATTTGGCGGCTTGCAGTTTACTATTGCGAACGCTGATAACCGAGTCATCCGTCTGCTGCAGGTAACCCGTAGTGAGCCATGAAGCCAACGTACACCCGCTGACCCCGAAGCTTCCCACCAGAAACTGGCTGAGCGCGGCAATCCTTGTGATTGCCGGCGCTCTGCAAACGCTGACCTTTTCTCCCTTCCACCTCTGGTTTCTGGGCCCGGTCTCTGTTTTTCTTGTGCTCTGGGCCACGGTGCATCTGCCGTCAACACAGCTGTTCCGCAGTGGCTGGCTGGTGGGGCTCGGCTTGTTCGGCTCCGGCGCCAGCTGGGTGTATATCAGCATCAGCGAGCACGGCAATACGCCGATTCCCATTGCCATTATTCTCATGGTGCTGTTTATTGCCGGTCTGGCACTGTTTCCCGCCCTGGCGTTCTGGTTCTGGGGCAAACTGGCCAGAAACAGCGCCATCCGCCGATTGCTGCTATTCCCCGCCGTCTGGGTGCTGGGCGACTGGCTAAGAGGCTGGCTGTTAACCGGCTTCCCCTGGCTCTACCTGGGTACCGCCCACACCGACGGCCCGCTGGCAGGCCTGGCGCCGCTAACCGGCGTGCACGGCCTCACGCTCTGGATTACCGTCACCGCCGTGGCCGCCTATGGCGCCTGGTGGCTGCTGCTGACAGCCCGAAGAACAGCCGCTGCGGCTACGCTGGTTATCGCACTGATCCCCTGGCTCACCGCGCCCCTGCTGAACCGGCTGGAATGGACACAGCTGAGTGAGGAGCCCATCAGCTTTGCCGCCATGCAGGGCAACATCCCTCAGCAGATCAAATGGGATCCGGACTTCCTGCGGGATCAGATCGTGACCTATCTGGGCATGACGGAAGAGCACTGGGACAAAGACCTGATTCTCTGGCCGGAAACGGCCATCCCCCTGCCCCAGAACCAGGCCGGTAAAATCATCGAGCATATCCGGGAAGAGCTGGGCGAAAACAGCACACTGATCTCCGGCATTCCCTGGTACGGCTACAGCGACAAGCTGGAAGACTACACTTTCCACAACAGCATCACGGTAATTGGTAATGGCGAGGGCACCTACCACAAGCAAAAGCTGGTGCCTTTTGGTGAGTATGTGCCACTGCAAGGTTTGTTGCGGGGTCTGATCGGCTTTTTTGACCTGCCCATGAGCAGCTTTTCACCCGGGCCCAAATACCAGTCACCGCTGACCGCCAACGACACCCGGGTAATGCCCTATGTCTGCTACGAAGTGGCCTACCCGGACTTCGTGGCAGTGAATGCCCGCAACACTGGCCTGCTACTGACCATCAGCAACGACGGCTGGTTCGGCGATTCAATCGGCCCGCTTCAGCATTTGCAGATCGCCCGCATGCGCGCCCTGGAAACCAGCCGCTATATGCTGCGTGGCACCAACAACGGCGTTACCGCGATCATCGACCACAAGGGCCGGATTACCGAACGCATCCCGCAGTTCGAACGTGCGGTGCTTACGGGCGAAGCCCGCACAGCCGAAGGCAGCACGCCTTATATGCAGACCGGCTCCTGGCCGGTGCTGACCCTCGCGGCTATTCTTATTGTGTTTGTGCGCGAGCGGGAGATTCCGAAAAACTAACAATCCCTACCAAGTCACTCGTCTTTCAAAGGCCAGCGGCTGGTCACTCGCTCGAAGTAGTGGGAGCCGCAGGCTTCACAGGGGTGCAGATGGCTGGTCTTGGTCAGGCACAGCATATGGCTGCAGTTCAGGCAACGGAACATGCCTGCCGTCGCCACTTCGCCGGAGATGTAGTGGCTGACATTCTGGTTTTCGAGCTTCTGGTTCAACTCCAGAGTGCCGACCAGAGTCTGGTCTGCCACCGACAGCAGCCGATCGGCAAGGGTCTGTTCCAGCAACGACAAATCCAGCTGCAACCACTCTTTCAGGCCTTCACCGGTTTCTTCCACAAAGTGCAGCAGGTGTTGAAGGTCTCTCTGCAGGTAGGCGCCCAGAAGATCGGCCTCTTCCCGGGTCATTTCCTCAAGCTCGTATTCCACTTCAACGGCTTTCTGTACCTCTTCCTCCAGGGTTTGCAATGAGGTTTCCTGAAGATCCCGCAGGCGCGCTTGCACCCGCTCCAACATCCGGTCGTACACCTCAAGGGCTTTGCCGGACAGGTGACTGCGTTCTGGCTCTGTCATAGTTTGCCTCTACTCATGCCTCGGTTATGCAAGCCCGTGTGCCGTGGTAAACCCCTGAACACGCTGCCTGCTTATTTATTGCCAACCCTCTTCGTCATGCCTTGATGCAAGTACCGGGGTAGCTATGGTGCAAGTGCCAGGGTCTGACAGGGTTTGGTGAGACACGCTGTGAACCCATCCCTGTACGCTTGAGCGCAGCAGGGAAGCTGCGCTCAAGCCCCCACGGATGGGTTCACGGCGTGTCCCGGAAAACGATCCCGCACCAGCAACCGGCACCACCCCATTCCGGCAAGATCCACACACCTTCAAGTCTGGCACAACTCCAGCATTTTGGCAGACTACCTGTATAGCCCCGTGTGCGTTAGAATATCTGCCCTTTTTGAACACCAGTCTGACACAGGGTAATTTTGGCAATGGCAGGAATGGACGAACAATACAATCCGCGTGATGTAGAACAAACCGCCCGCGATTTCTGGGAAACCAACGAAACCTTCAAGGTGACGGAAGAGCCGGGCAAGCCCAAGTACTACTGCCTGTCCATGTTCCCCTACCCCAGCGGCAAGCTACACATGGGGCACGTCCGCAACTACACCATTGGCGACGTTATCTCCCGTTATCAGCGGATGCAGGGTAAAAACGTGATGCAGCCCATGGGCTGGGACGCCTTCGGCCTGCCCGCGGAAAACGCCGCCATTGCCAACAAGTCGGCACCGGCTACCTGGACCCGCTCCAACATCGACTACATGAAAAAACAGCTCAAGCAACTGGGCTTCGGTTACGACTGGAGCCGCGAGCTGGCCACCTGCGACCCGGATTACTATCGCTGGGAGCAGTGGTTCTTTGCCCGCCTGTACGAAAAGGGTCTGGTGTATAAAAAGATGTCCACCGTTAACTGGGACCCGGTCGATCAGACCGTACTGGCCAACGAGCAGGTGGTCGACGGCCGCGGCTGGCGTTCCGGTGCCCTGGTAGAACAGAAAAAAATTCCCCAGTGGTTTATTCGCATTACCGACTATGCGGAAGAACTGCTGAGCGATCTTGAAGACATGGAAGGCTGGCCGGAACAGGTCAAGACCATGCAGCGCAACTGGATCGGCAAATCGGTGGGTACGGAGCTCACCTTCCCGCTGAAAGACCATGACGGCGGCTTGACGGTATACACCACCCGCCCCGACACCCTGATGGGCGTGAGCTACATGGCCGTTGCCGCGGAACACCCGCTGGCGAAGGCGGCCGCTGAGCGCCATCGTGACGTTGCTGAATTTGTGGAAGACTGCCGCAACAGCAAAGTGGCCGAAGCCGAAATGGCCACCATGGAAAAGAAAGGCATCGACACCGGCTTCAAAGCCATTCATCCGCTGACTCAGGAAGAAATTCCGGTATGGGTCGCCAATTTCGTGTTGATGGATTACGGCACCGGCGCCCTGATGGCGGTGCCCGGCCACGATGAGCGAGACCACGAGTTTGCCGTCAAGTATCGCTTGCCGATCAAACAGGTTATTGCGCCTAACGACAGTCGCGACGACATCGACATTCAGGAACAGGCGTTCACTGAGAAAGGCGTTCTGGTGTCCTCCGGCAAATACAGCGGGCTGACTAGTGATGAGGCCTTTGAAGAAATTGCCAATCATCTGGAAGCCGAGAACATCGGCAAGCGCACGGTCAATTACCGCCTGCGCGACTGGGGCGTCTCCCGCCAGCGTTACTGGGGCGCTCCCATTCCCATGATGACTCTGGAAGACGGCACAGAAATGCCGGTACCGGATGACCAACTGCCGGTTCGCCTGCCGGAGGACGTTGAGATGGATGGCGTTCAGTCGCCCATCAAGGCCGATCCGGAGTGGTGCAAGACCCAGTACAACGGCCAGGCCGCGACTCTGGAAACCGACACCTTTGACACCTTTATGGAGTCGTCCTGGTATTACGCCCGTTTCTGCAGCCCGAATTATGACAAGGGCATGCTGGACCCGGCTGCCGCCAACTACTGGCTGCCGGTCGATCAGTATATCGGCGGTATCGAGCACGCGATTCTGCATCTGCTGTACGCCCGCTTCTTCCACAAGCTGCTGCGCGACGTGGGCCTGGTGACCAGCTCCGAGCCGTTCAAGCGCCTGCTCACCCAGGGCATGGTTCTGGCAGAGACCTACTACCGGAACGAAGATAACGGCGCCAAGACCTGGTACAACCCGGCTGAGGTGACCGTAGAGCGGGACGGTAAAGGCCAGGTGGTGCGCGCGGTTCTGGCATCCGATGGTCAACCGGTGGAAATCGGCGGTGTCACCAAGATGTCGAAGTCCAAGAACAATGGCATCGACCCCCAGGCCATCATTGACCAGCACGGCGCCGATACAGTGCGTTTGTTCATGATGTTTGCCGCGCCGCCAGAGCAGTCCCTGGAATGGTCGGACAGCGGCGTGGAAGGGGCGCATCGTTTCCTCAAGCGGCTGTGGCGTATGGTGAACGAGCACATTGCTGCCGGTGCCGCCCCGGCACTGGACATCGACAGCCTGAATCAGGCCCAGAAAGATGTGCGCCGTAAAACCCATGAAACCATTGCCAAGGTCAGCGATGACATCAGCCGTCGTCTGACGTTCAATACTGCCATCGCCGCGGTGATGGAACTGTTAAACGAAGTCGGCCGCCTGAACGATGACGAAGCACAAACCCGCGCGGTTCGCCAGGAAGCCCTGAACACGGCGGTGCTGGTTCTGTCTCCCATTGCCCCGCACATCTGTCACCAGTTGTGGTACGGGCTCGGTCACGGTGAACCTGTGGTGGATGCCTCCTGGCCGGTGGCCGATGAAAGTGCCATGGTGCGCAGTGAAATAGAGGTGGTGCTTCAGGTGAACGGCAAAGTCCGGGGCAAGGAAAACGTGCCCGCCGATATTGGCAAGGCCGATCTCGAAAAGCTGGCCCTGGAAAACGAAAACGTAATGCGCTTTACCGATGGCAAAACCGTTCGCAAGGTGATCGTGGTGCCCGGAAAGCTGGTTAACGTGGTCGCCAACTGATTATGCCATTTGCTGCCTTGCTGCCGCGCAGTTCCCGCCTGCTCCTTCTGCTCGGCGTTCTGAGCGGTGCACTAGCGGGCTGTGGCTTTCAGTTGCGGGGCACCTCGCCGGTGCCTGCCGCTGTGCAGCCTCTGGCAGTAGAGTGCCGTGGCTCAATGCCCCGGGACTTCTGCCAGTCGCTGAGGGAGCAGCTTCGGCTTGGCGGCGTCGCACTGGCCAGCGCAGAGCAGGCAGACTACCTGCTTGCCTTGTCAGACTACCGTCAGGATCGGCGGGCATCTGCCATCACACCTCGGGCGTCTGCTGCCGAATACATTCTGCGCCACACCGTGGCTCTGGAGCTGAGCACCCGCGACCGGATTCCCCTGATAGCACGCACCGACATCCATACCAGCGAGAGCTACAGGTACGATGAGGACAACGTGCTCGCCAAGCAGCGTGAAGAAGATGAACTGCAGCAGCAGCTCAGCAAGGATCTCGCCAGGCAGGTTATCTTCCGCCTGGCGCCCATGTCCGGAGAGCGCATCAACGCTCTTGTGAAGGACTACCGCTCAAACCAGCCGGGCACAGAGCTGCCATGAAGACCCAGCCCGGCCAACTCCCGCAACTGCTGAAGAAAGGCCTGGCCCCGGTGTATCTGATTTCCGGCGACGAGCCGTTGCTGGTTCAGGAATGCTGTGATCAGGTGCGGGCTGCTGCCCGAGAGGCCGGGTACCTGGATCGGCTGACCTTCCATGCCGACAACCAGCTTGACTGGAATACCGTGGCAGATGAATGCAACGCACTGTCCCTGTTTGCAGAAAAACGCCGGATCGAGATTCACCTGCCCACGGGAAAGCTGGGGGATGGCCGGCGTGTGCTGGAACAGATTCTGCCGTCGCCACCGGAAGACGTCATTCTTTTACTGATCAGCGCAAAGCTGGATGCCGCGGAGACCAAACGCAAGTGGTACAAGGAGTTGCAGAGCCACGGCGTGCATGTACCGGTATGGCCGGTAGAGGCAGACAAATTCCCGGGGTGGCTGCAACAGCGGGCGAACGCCAAAGGCCTGGAGCTGACACGCGGCGCGCTGGACATTCTGGCCGAGCGCCTTGAGGGCAATCTGTTGGCGGCCAGTCAGGAGCTGGATCGGCTATCGCTGCTGACCAATGGCAAGACCATTGATGAAGACACGGTGGAACAGGCTGTCCAGGACAGCGCCCGCTTCAATGGCTTTGAACTGGTTACAGAACTCCTTTCAGGCAAGGCGGCCCATGCCTGCCGGATCATCGGCGTACTGGAACAGGAAGGCGAGAACCCGCTGGGCCTGCTGACGGTTCTGGCTCGGGATCTGAACCTGATTATTGAGCTCAAAACGTCCCTACCCCGCGGTGACAATCCGGCGGCATTCCTGAAAAAGCGGGGCGTTTTTCAGCCCAAGCGTGCGGCCGCCGTGCAGCAGGCTGCACGCCGGCTGTCCGTCGCCAGCCTTCTCGAGGCCATCGATATCTGCAGCCTGACCGATCGCGCCGCCAAAGGCTACGACGCCTTTACGCCCTGGCACCATCTGCGGGATTTATCGGTGCTGCTCGCCACCCGTTAAGACTCCGCCCAACTCACTCTCCGTTAAGAATGCGCGCTCCCAAGCCGGGGAACCCGGGTTACCGAAGAGTGTATTATCAGACACTTGACAGGTTTTCACCTTTAGGCGCATTGTAAAGTCTCAAATATTTCCAGGAAGGAGAATGACATGAGCTTTCAAGACGACTTCAACAAACTTTCAGACAAGATCCGGCAGTATCGGGATGAAGCCAAGCTTCAGCTGCATCTGGCCCGGGAAGACGTGAAAGATGAATGGGACGACCTGGAGCAGAACTGGGATAAGTTCCGGGCCAGACTTGACCGGATTCTGCACGATGCCGAAGGCGCAGGCCAGGAAGCGCGGGATACCGCCAAAAAACTTGGTGAAGACCTGAAAACCGGTTACCAGAACATTCGTGACAAGCTGAAATAAACGGTCAACAAGTTTCAGTCAGACAGACACAAAAAAGCAGGCCTCCGGGCCTGCTTTTTTGTTGGCTTAACGAAACCCTCAGATCTCGTTGGCTGCGGGCGCCATCATGGCATCGCTGCCACTGCGGATACTCTCAGCCAGTGAAACCGCCTTTGGCAACAGGCGGTCAAAGTAGAAACGGGCCGCCTTTACCTTGCCGGTGTAAAAACCGGAGGTATCACCCTCTGCCTTCGAAGCCGCGGCTTTCACCACTTTCGCCCACATATAGGCCAACGCTGTGTAGCCAAACATGTCGAGATAATCGACCGCTGCGGCACCAATTGCTTCGGGATTTTCCGCAGCCTGGTTCACCACATGCTCGGTTACATCAGACAGCCGCTCCAGCGACGCAGAGAGCTGTTCAAGGTACGGGCGAAGCACCTCATCGCTGCTGTTCTCTTCAATGAAGGCTGCAACATCGGCTGCAAACAGTTCATACAGCTTGCCCTGACTGCCAACCACCTTGCGCCCCATCAGGTCCATCGCCTGGATACCGTTGGTGCCCTCATAGATCTGGGTAATCCGGCAGTCCCGAACCAGTTGCTCCTGGCCCCATTCACGGATAAACCCGTGGCCACCAAAGACCTGCTGGCCGATGATGGTGGTGTCCAGGCCGCGATCGGTCAGGAAAGCTTTGGCAACCGGGGTCAGCAGCGCCACCATACCCTCGGCGTGCTTGCGACGCTCGTCGTCTTCCGCGTACTTGGAGATATCCAGCCACTGGGCCACGTAGGTAGAGAAGGCGCGACCACCTTCCACGTAACCTTTCATGGTCATCAGCATCCGGCGAACGTCCGGGTGCACCAGAATCGGATCGGCCGCTTTTTCCGGCTGCTGGGCACCGGTGGGTGCGCGGCTCTGAATACGCTCGTTGGCGTACTCACGGGCGCTCTGCAGCGAGGCCTCGGCAGCACCAATACCCTGGATACCGACACCCAGACGCTCGTAGTTCATCATGGTGAACATGGCGGCCAGGCCTTTGTTTTCCTCACCGACCAGCCAGCCTTTAGCGCCGTCAAAGTTCATCACGCAGGTGGCAGAGCCCTTGATACCCATTTTCTTCTCGATGGAACCACAGCTGAACTGGTTGCGCTCACCCAGGGAGCCGTCGTCGTTCACCAGGAACTTGGGCACCAGGAACAGGGAAATACCCTTTGGACCTTTGGGGGCATCCGGCAGCTTGGCCAGCACCAGGTGGATGATGTTCTCCGCCATGTCGTGCTCGCCCCAGGTGATGAAGATCTTGGTGCCCGTCACGTTGAAAGAGCCATCGCCGTTAGGCTCGGCCTTGGTGCGGATAATGCCAAGATCAGTACCGGCGTGGGGCTCGGTCAGGTCCATGGCGCCAGACCAGACACCCGAATACATATTGGGCAGGTACTTTTCTTTCAGCTCCTGGCTGCCGTGTGCATCCAAGGCCAGGCAGGCGCCGGCAGTCAGCATGGGTGCCAGACCGAACGCCATATTGGCGCCCTGCATCATTTCTTCAAACTGGGCCACCAGTGTCTTGGGCATACCCATGCCACCAAACTCCGGGTTACCACCCAGGCCATTCCAGCCGCCTTCCACGATGGTCTGGTAGGCTTCTTTGAAACCTTCGGGGCTGGTCACTTCGCCCTCGTTCCACTTGCAGCCCTGCTCGTCTGCCTCACGGTTCAACGGAGCCAGCACGCCACTAGCAATCTTGCCCGCTTCTTCCAGAATCGCGTCTGCGGTGTCCGGGTCTACGTTTTCTGCGATTTTCGGCAGGGATGCCCAGAGGGAAGGCGCATCAAAAACTTCGTTCAGAACGAACCGCATGTCACGAAGGGGTGCCTGATAATCAGCCATGTAAAACTCTCCAAAAAAAACAGTCAGTCTCTCGGTGGGCCTGAATAAACGCCTCTTCTTGTGGAGGTCAGTGCCCACCCGCTCGGCTATGTGTCCGAAACAGGGTTGTTGTTCTATGAGGCGTTATTCTACCTTAAAACGCCCCGGCGACTCATGAAAAAAGCCCGCCTCCTGTAGGAGAACGGGCTTTTTCTCTGCCATCAACCAGATAGCGATCCCGCCTTAGATAGCGAAGGCTTCTTCCGGCATGTCCAGCAGGCTATCTGCACCGGCCAGCATGGTTTCTGCGTGGGTACGGGTGCGCGGCAGCAGGCGCTTGAAGTAGAAGCGCGCAGACTGAACCTTGGCGTTGTAGAACATTTCTTCAGAAGTGCCGTCAGCCATCTTGTCCAGCGCCACCTTGGCCATGCGCGCCCAGAGGTAGGCGAATACGGCATAGCCGGAGTACATCAAGTAATCAACAGAGGCCGCGCCGACTTCTTCGCGGTTCTTCATGGCAGCCATACCCACCTTCATGGTCAGGTCGCCCCATTCCTTGTTGATTGCCGCCAGCGGTTCGATGAACTCTTTCAGCTGTTCGTTGTCGGCGTTTTCCTTGCAGAAAACGTGCACTTCCTTGGTGAAGACCTTGAGCGCCTCGCCCTGGGTCATCAGAACCTTACGGCCCAGCAGATCGAGCGCCTGGATGCCGGTGGTGCCTTCGTAGATCATGCCGATGCGGGCATCACGAACGTTCTGCTCCATGCCCCACTCGGAAATAAAGCCGTGGCCACCGAAAACCTGCATGCCCAGGTTGGCTGCTTCGTAGCCGATTTCGGTCAGGAAGGCCTTGGCAATCGGCGTCAGGAAGCCCAGCAGCGCATCAGCGTGCTTACGCTCTTCTTCAGTCTTGCCGGAATGAACCACGTCGACCTGCTGACCTGCCAGGTAGATCAGGGCACGGGCGCCTTCTGCAACCACTTTCTGGGTCAGCAGCATGCGGCGGACATCCGGGTGAACAATGATCGGATCGGCGATGCCTTCCGGGTTTTTCGCACCACTCAGAGAACGCATGGCCAGACGATCCTTGGCGTACGCCAGCGAGCCCTGGAAGCCCAGCTCGGATGCGCCGAGTCCCTGGATTGCAGTACCGATACGGGCGGTGTTCATAAAGGTGAACATGCAGTTAAGGCCTTTGTTCTCCGGCCCGATCAGCCAGCCTTTGGCGCCATCGAAGTTCATCACGCAGGTGGCGTTGCCGTGGATACCCATCTTGTGCTCCAGGGAACCACAGGACACCGCGTTGCGCTCACCGGCAGAGCCGTCTTCGTTCGGCAGCTGCTTGGGTACGATGAACAGAGAGATGCCTTTGGTGCCTTCCGGTGCGCCCGGCAGACGAGCCAGTACGATGTGGACGATGTTCTCGGCCATGTCGTGTTCGCCGGCAGAGATAAAGATCTTGGTGCCGGTGATGCTGTAGCTGCCGTCAGCGTTCGGCTCGGCCTTGGTGCGCAGGGTGCCCAGATCCGAGCCACAGTGCGGCTCGGTCAGACACATGGTGCCGGTCCATTCGCCGCTGATCAGCTTGGTCAGGTAGACCTGCTTCTGTTCTTCAGTACCGTGCTCTTCAACGGTGTTGGTAGCACCGTGGCTCAGGCCCGGGTACATACCCCAGGACCAGTTGGAGGTACCGACCATTTCGCTGACAACCAGACCAATGGAGTGTGGCAGACCCTGGCCACCGTAGTTCGGGTGGGCAGTCATGGACGGCCAGCCGCCTTCCACATACTGCTGGTAGGCTTCTTTGAAACCCGTCGGTGTCTTCACGCCGTCTTCGCTCCAGGTACAGCCTTCCTGGTCGCCCACCTGGTTCAGCGGAGACAGTACCTGCTCACAGAATTTGGCACCTTCCTGGATGATGGCGTCCACCATATCCGGAGTTGCATCCTCGGCACCTTCCAGATTGGCGTAGTGCTGCTCGCTGTTCAGCAGCTCGTTCATTACGAATTTGATGTCACGCAGGGGGGCTTTGTATTCAGGCATGGAATCCACCTCGGTTTTCGCGCTTGGCTGGACCCTGGTCTCAGCCTTTCGCCTTGGGTTTGATCAGATGCTCCGGTGCACCGCACCACAGCCTCAATAAAACACTTGTTTGAAACATACGTTTTGAGGCACGGAATTGTCAATAGCCCTGACAGAAAATTCTGTTGCTTTGTGTGTCGATTCGAGAAGTTTTCTGCAGAAAAGAAACGGTGGGTATTTCAGGCAAAAACAGAGGTGAGGGAGCCGGACTCCCGGCGGTCAGTGCCAATGGCATAAACGCTGCGGTAGCGTTCGGCGGCATCACTGGCGCGGCTGTCCCGGCTTTCCGATGCGGAGGTGGTGGTCTTCGACGGGTCTTCGGTTTCGGACGGGGTCGCAGCGCGGGCGCCATTGTTGCCGGCAAGCTCGGCCTGGGCCTGCAACATGGTTTGCATGGCCTGGGCGGCCACCGCCCGATCCTGGGCCGAAGGTTGAGCGGGCGCCATGGCGGCTGCGCGCACAATCCGCATTTTCTCTATGGTGGCCTGGGGATCCCCCGCCACAGGGGCCACATCAATCGGAACCTCACCTCCCACCGCATACTGGGCACCATCTGGCCCCCGCTGGTAAGTATAGGAGATTGCACCTGAATATTGTCCACCAACCGCTTGATGCGCAGCCTCGTGAGTACGAACTTCACGATCCCTCGCTTTGAGATCCGCCAGTTGTTTCAGTTCGGCCTCGGACAAGGCCTGGGGGTTATCGGCTTCAGGCCTGCTGGCCTTGCCAGCGCCCTCCGTGTCGCGACTTTCGGCGTCACGGCTTTGGGTGGAAGACGGCGGGGCATCCGCAGATCCGGCACCGGAGGTAAAGCCGGAAGCGGCGTCTGCACGCCGGGCACCCGACTCTGTACCCGGCACTGCAGAGCCCAGGGTGCCTGAACTATAGCCGGGAAAGACCGGCGACAGGGAGGAGAGAGCGTTCACCGGAAACAGTTTCAGGCACGAATATCAAGCAGGGTTCCGAGGGTTTCATCGGCCGTTTTAACAACCTGGGCAGATGCCTCGACGCTGCGCTCATAGAGTTTGAGATCCATAATGGGTTCGATCAACCCACCGGCACCCTCGGCGGAACCTTTCGGGCCATCGTCACCGCCCCTGGCGATTTTTCTGGCGGCACCCTCCATGCCCATCATACCGTCCTGAATACCCTGTATTCCGATAGATAGCGTGTTGTTGATCATGGGTGGCCGTTCCTGTGACAGACATTTGACACAATTAACGCACAAACCTGGTCACTTTTCAATCAGCGGTGTGATATTAAGGTAGCGTGACAGGAGCCCCGGCAACGCGACCGTTTCTGCCTCTTCTATCCAGGGCAATACGCCCAGGCACGGCGCGCCCAGGTGGGCCGTAAGGTAATCCAGAGTATCCTGCTCGCAGCTCATAACCTGCTGCTCGGGGCGATTGGCTACCCATCCGGCAAGGGTCAGGCCGTCAGCCCGCACAGCTTCGGCGCTGAGCATCGCGTGATTGATGCAGCCAAGCTTCAAGGGCACCACCAGGATCACCGGCAGTTTCAGCTCTGCAGGCACGGCTGCGTAGGTTTCCCGGTCATTCAGCGGCACCCGCCAGCCACCGGCCCCTTCAATCAGCAGCAGGTCTGCGGGGCGAATCTGCATGCCACGGCAGAAGCCAACCAGTCGCTGGGCGCTGATTTGCCGTCCGGCTTGGTGCGCCGCCACATGGGGCGCGATGGCGGGTTCCAGGGCAATGGGGTTGATGGTGTCGTAAGGCAGTGTTTCGGTGATGGCCGCCTGCAGCATGAGCGCATCTTCGTTTCGGAGACCCTCGGAGGTGTTGTCGCAGCCGGAGGCGATCGGCTTCATGGCCAGGGTGCGTTTGCCTGCGGCTTTGGCCGCTTCCAGAATGGCGGCGGAGACGATGGTTTTGCCGACGCCGGTGTCGGTGCCGGTTATGAAGTAGGTTTTTTTGGCCATTGTTGGTCTCTGACTGGTGCTTTGAAATTAACGGCGGTGCGGTCGAGGGTGCGGGACGGCTTTCCGGGACACGCTCAAGACTTCCCTGTGCGCTTAGCTTTCGCCATCCATGGCGAAAGATAGTCCCGGAAAGCCGTCCCGCACCCTCTCTTCAAACCTTTGCGCTAGCCCGCCGGAAGAAACCACTGCCTTTCTCGTTTACGTACACTTTAACCAGTACAACCAGCCTGCCTGGTAGCTGGCGATAATCTGGCCATTCCCGGTTTCCGGATAAGCGGCAGCCATTGCCTTGAATCTCCCGGGGGCGGTGATGGTTCTGCGACGCTCCTCGCCTTTGAACACAGCGCCCAACTGCTTGAGTTCCCTATTCAGAGCCATCGGCGAGTCGTAAGGCAAGGTCAAGGTGGCGGTCTTCAGGGTGGAGCCAAAAAGTTGCTGACTGGATAACTGTTGCCAGTCGGCACAGCGGGTGAATCGGTTTACATGGGGCTGCCCCGGGTCGGCCTCGGCCCAGGCTTGCTTGAGCTCCGCCAGGGTGCCGTCGAGCAAGGTGGAAACCATCAACCGGCCACCCGGTTTCAACACCCGGCGACATTCCGCCAGAATGGCATCGGGCCGGTTGCTCCACTGAATCATCAGGTTGCTGAACACCAGGTCTGTACTGTTATCCGGTAACGGCAGCTGCTCGGCATCGGCCTGCAGCCATCTCAGCCCTTTCGGGCTCAGGCGGGACGCCTCGGCCAGCATTCCTGGTGCCAGATCTGCCCCGGTGACTCTTGCCCGGGGGTAGTGTTGCGCCAGTTTTCGGGTAAACCAGCCGGTGCCGCAGCCCAGATCAAGTATGGTTTCCGGAGCAAATTTACCGGTAAACTCCGCCATCATGGCATCGCCCATCACCTTTTGCAGCCTGGATGCGCCGTCGTAGGTACCACTGGCACTGCCAAAACCGCGCGCGATGGATTGCTTGCTGCCGGTTCCGCCTTCAGCAAGGGGCGCTGGCTCAATTCGGGTGTAGATGGTCATGGCGACACCTGGTGGCTGGCAAGCTCATCGACCAGCGCCCGGCTGTTCGCCAAAGCCTGCAACAAACACTCAACATCTTCCTCGGTGTGCGCGGCACTGAACGTCACCCGCAAGCGGGCTTCACCTTCCGGCACCGTCGGGGGCCGGATGGCCGTGACCAGAATGCCCTGCTCTTCCAGCGCCTGGCTCAGCGCCAGCGCCGAAAAGTTATCCCTGATCATAATCGGCTGAATGGGCGTGCGCGATGGCATCAGTTCATACCCCAGCGCCCGGGCACCGGCCCGGAAACGTCGGATCAGCGCATCGAGATGACCCCGCCTCTGCTCTTCCCGCTCTACCACATCCAGGCTGGCACAGGTGGCCAATGCCAGGGCCGGTGGCATGGCGGTGGTGTAAATGTAAGTTCGGGCTTTCTGCACCAGATAATCGATCAACACCTCAGAACCAGCCACAAAGGCACCGGATGTGCCTACTCCTTTGCCCAGGGTACCGATCAATACCGGCACCTCATCCTGGGACAACCCGGCCTCCAGCACACTGCCTCGCCCCTGCGGCCCCAGTACGCCAATGCCATGGGCGTCATCCACCACCAACAACGCATCCCGGGCCTTGCAAGCCCGCGCCAGCTCCCTGAGCGGTGCGATATCGCCATCCATGCTGAACACACCGTCGGTCACCACCAGTTTGTGTCCGGACGTTTCGGAAAGCAGGGTATCCAGCGCGGCAACATCACCATGAGCGTAGCGCCTCACCCGCGCGCGGCTGAGAATGCAGCCGTCAATGATCGAGGCATGATTTAACCGGTCGGAAAAGATGGTATCGCCCCGCCCGGCCAGCGCCGAGATCACACCCAGATTGGCCATATAGCCGGTAGAGAAAAACAACGCGTCATCACGCTCGGTGAACGCCGCCAGTCGCTGCTCCAGGCGATGATGGGCTTCATGATGGCCACACACCAGGTGCGATGCCGCACCGCCCAACCCGACCTCTGACAGCGCATCTTTTAATGTCGTGATATTTCCCCCATGGCTGGCCAGCCCAAGGTAATCGTTGCTGCAGAACGACAGGAGCTGCTCGCCGTCTGCAACCAGTTCCGGCCGCTGAGGGCCCGACACCAAGCGACGGGTTCGGTATAGCCCGGCCTGCTTTCGTTGTTGGATTTCTCGCGCAAAATTTCGCATCAGGTGGCCAAGATCAATAGTAAACCTTTCGTTAATTGATACCACTTATGGGGCGAAGGGTGGGGGTGGCTTTCCGAGACTGTTGAAGGCCAGGGATGGCCTGAAACAAGCGCACAGGGATGTGCTCGTAGCGTGTCTCGGAAAGCCACCCCCACCCTTCGTCTTGCTCCAAAACTTAAGCTGACTCCCGACTCGCGTCATAAAACAGATGCCGGGTAGCCTCATACTCCACCGCCTCGGCAATCGCCTCTTCCTCCTGCGCCTCGGTCGCGCACTGCTCCCGCTGCTCTGGGCGAATCCCCAGCTTACGGAACAACTGCATATCCGCATCCGCCTCCGGATTCGATGTCGTCAGCAACTTCTCGCCATAGAAAATGGAATTGGCACCAGCCATGAAACACAGCGCCTGCATCTGCTCGTTCATCTGCTCCCGACCCGCCGAAAGGCGCACATGGGATTCCGGCATCATGATCCTGGCCACCGCAATAATCCGCACAAAATCAAATGGATCCAGATCCTCCACACCTTCCAGCGGCGTCCCCTTCACCTTCACCAGCATATTCACCGGCACACTCTCGGGATGCTGCGGCAGATTGGCCAACTGAACCAGCAGCCCGACACGGTCATCCTCATCCTCACCCATGCCCATAATGCCGCCACAACACACCTTCATGCCCGCCCGGCGCACGTTATCCAAAGTATCCAGGCGATCCTGATAGGTTCGGGTGGTGATGATGTGATTGTAAAATTTCTCGGAGGTATCGAGGTTGTGGTTATAGTAATCCAGACCGGCGTCCGCCAATTCCCGGGCCTCGTCTTCCTTGAGCATGCCCAGGGTCATACAGGTCTCCAGCCCCAGGGACTTCACCTGCCGAACCATATCCAGCACGTAAGGCATGTCTTTCTTCGACGGGCTACGCCAGGCCGCCCCCATGCAAAAGCGAGAGGCGCCTTTATCTTTGGCCACCCGGGCTTCCGCAATCACCTTCTCGATTTCCAGCAGTTTTTCCTTCTCCAGCCCGGTGTTGTAATGCCCGCTCTGGGGGCAGTATTTGCAGTCTTCCGGGCAGGCACCGGTCTTGATGGATAACAGGGTACTGACCTGCACCTCGTTCGGGTCGAAATGCTCCCGGTGGACCGTCTGGGCACGGAACAGAAGATCGTTGAACGGAAGATTAAAAAGTGCCCGGGCTTCCTGCAGCGTCCAGTCGTGACGGGTTGTGCTAGCGGTCATAAAAAAGTCCTGTTAACCTTTCCAGATTATTTGGTTTACGGATGAACCGAGATGATAAACAGACTGACATTCCTGTCAACCACATTTAACTTTATGGTTAACAGCGAAGCCACAAAAGGACACTGTGTCACCTGCCTCGCAGCGGAGGCCATCCACGGGCTCTGCGAAGGATGCCGGGAAGACCTCCCGCTTAATCAATGGTGTTGCCGTATGTGCGCGTTACCGTTGGCGTTTCCGGTGTCAACCGGTTGTTGCGGAGAATGTCTGGCCACACCACCACCCTTCAGGAGCAGCCTGATTCCCTGGCGCTACCAATTTCCGGTTGACGGAATGATCGGGCGCTACAAATATCACGGGCAACGGAAATTTATCCGGCCACTGCTGAATGGTTTTGTCGGGTTTCTCGAACAATCGCTGACCGACGATGAGCTGCCTGAGCTGATCATACCGGCACCGATGCACTGGGCCAGGCGCTGGCAGCGAGGCTTCAATCAGGCTCAGGAGATCGCCGAGTTCGCAGGGGCACAACTGGGGGTGCCTGTGGCAGGCCGACTGGTTCGGCGCAGGAAACGAGTCAGAGCCCAGAGAAATCTGGATCGCAATCGGCGGCTAAAAAACCTGAAGGGCGTTTTCGAGGTTTGCGCTCCGGTTCCGGCACGCATCGCCATCGTTGACGACGTTGTCACTACCGGGGCAACTGCCAGAGCTCTGGCGGCGGCTCTTGAACGGGCAGGCGCCTCAGAAATTCAACTGTGGGCACTGGCCCGCACCCCTGGCTGATGTGCGCATATCGCCTGATTGATAGCCGCCGGAGCACGCTCATTCCAGCAACCCGACAACTTTGTCGGCGATGGCCAGACAAGATGTCAGCCCCGGCGACTCAATACCAAACAAATGCACCAGGCCGGGAATACCGTGAGTTTCCGGCCCGTCTATCCTGAAGTCAGCTGAAGCAGCGCCCGGCCCGCTCAATTTGGGCCGTATACCTGCATAAGCCGGTTGTAACCGGTCGGCTTCAAACCCTGGCCACCACTGGCGAATAGCCCGGGCAAAAGCGGCCGCCCGTTCCGGAGCAACCTGATAATCTTCCTGCTCAACCCACTCAACATCGGGGCCGAAACGGGCCTGCCCGGCAAGATCCAGCGTCAGATGCACACCCAGCCCCCCGGGTTCCGGCAAAGGATAGATAAGGGATTCAAACGGGTGGTGGCCGCTATAACTGAAGTAAACCCCTTTTGCCAGCCATTGTCGGGGCTGACACGTATCCGGCAAGCCGCCCCAGCGCCGGGCCAGCCCGGGCGCCCCAAGCCCGGCGGCATTAACAACCCGGCGCGCCCGCAGGATCACCGGTGCATCCCCGGCCACAACCAAACGGTGCTCTCCGGCCACCGACTCCGCCGACAGAACCTCGCTGTGCAAAACCAGTTGGCCCCCGGCGTCTTCCAGCTCTCCCTGCAGCGAGAGCATCAATCCGTGACTATCGATGATGCCGGTTTCCGGAGACCAGAGCCCCGCAAACGCCTGCAGACCAGGCTGGCGGGCCTTCAGCATTCGGCCGTCAATGGCGACCAGTTTCACGCCATTGCACGCAGCCTGAGCCTGCACCTTTTCCAGCCCGGCAAGTTGCGTACTGTCAGTGGCGACAATCCACTTTCCGCACTTGCGAAACCGGACATTGCGGGCCTGGCAATAGTCATACAGCAGTTGCCGCCCCCGCACACACAACCCGGCCTTGAATGACCCCTCCGGATAATAGATACCGGCATGCACTACCTCACTGTTACGGGAGGATGTACCTTCACCAATCGCGGCACCCGACTCCAGCACCAGCACCTCTTGCCCGGCCTGCGCAAGGGCACGGGCCGTTGCCAGGCCGACCACGCCGGCACCGATAACCACTGTTTCAACGCTGTAGTGTTCCTCTGTCACAATACTGGCCCGCTCAATGGATAGAAAATTCTGAAATTACCTTACTCCGACCCCGTATGCATTACCTGTTACGCCAGACACGCTATACTGCTGCAGGGAACCCTGTGCAGCAATGGACTTGAGCATGTCGGACAAAAAGCAGTTCATTACCGTGATGATTGTCGCCGCACTCTTTGTTGGCTGGATAGGCTGGCGTGGATTTGAAGTGATCTCCCTGAACGCGGAACTGAAAAGCGATCAGATTGTCTCGTCTTACCCGTATCATCACCGCGTACTGCGGGTAGAAGGGGATACCGCAATCATCAGCTCGCTGAGATCCCATACCGTGTCGACCCAGCGCGCCCTGATTGCGGTTTTCCCGGGTATGCGCCACCTGGCTGATACCAACCGGGAGTGGCAAAAAGCCGAAAGGGAGCTGGCACAGGTGCAGGCCAGAGCGGGCGATGTGGTACTGGCGAGTGGTCGGGTTAATCGTATTCGTTGGGAATTAGACGAAAACTGGTATCATTTGCAAACCATGAAAGCCCGATACGACACAGCCCTTTGAGTCTCTATGCCAACCGATCTGTCCGAAACAGCCTCATCTCATCCCTACGACCTCCTGTCGCCTGACGTTATTCTTGATGCCATCGAAGCCGCTGGGTTTGACGTCAGCGGCCGACTGTTTGCGCTGAACAGTTACGAAAACCGGGTCTACCAGGTTGGGCTGGAAGACCAGCCGCCGGTAATTGCCAAGTTTTACCGGCCCGGCCGCTGGTCCGATGCCGCAATTCTGGAAGAGCACGAGTTCAGCCTGGCGCTGGTGGAGGCTGGCGTGCCGGTGGTCGCCCCTCTGGTACTACCCGACGGCCAATCCCTGGGCCACTATCACAACTTTCGTTTTGCTGTATTCCCGCAGCGCGGTGGCCAGGCACCCGACACCAGCGTTGCTGACACCTTGTATCGACTCGGGCAGTGGCTCGGACAGATCCACAACCTGGGCGAACTGAAAAACTTCGAGCACCGCCCGGCCTTCGATTTGCTCAACGGGCTGGAGCAAAACCACCTGTCCCTGCGTGAAGGGGGCTGGATCCCGGACGACCTGAAGCCTGCCTGGGACAGCCTGATACCGGATCTTATGACGGCCTGCCGGGCCCGGATTTCCGAGGCAGGAGACGTAAAGACGCTACGCATTCATGGCGACTGCCACGCAGGCAATATCCTGTGCCGCGACGACAGCATGCTGTTCGTTGATCTTGACGACTGCCGCACCGGCCCGGCCGTGCAGGACATGTGGTTACTGCTTAATGGAGAGCCTGCCGAAAGGGGCGCGCAGCTTGGCGAACTCCTTGAAGGGTACGAAATGTTCCGGGATTTCAATCGTCGTGAACGACACCTGATCGAGCCCCTGCGTTGTTATCGGCAGATTGCCCACTGCGCCTGGCTGGCTCGGCGCTGGGAAGACCCTGCTTTCCCGCGCTTTTTCCCCTGGTTTGCACAACCACGTTTCTGGTCAGACCAGATTTTGTCTCTGCGGGAGCAGCTGGCCGACCTGCAGCAACCGGCCATCAGCCTGCCCGGCCAATTCTGAATATCACTAGAGGTACCCATGAGCGACAACGAAAGGCGATTCACCGCCAAAGCCCTCATTTTCACCGGTATTGCCGCTATTGCAGGAACCGTAATAGTCTTGGAGGCTGCAGGCAAAATCGAACACTCTGAGAACAAGGATTTTGCCCCGATTGGAGAGTTCACTGCGGTTCATGTAAACCCCGGCGAGACCTTCCGGATGTCGCGCAAATCCTCGGAACTCCATGCAGTTTGCGAAAACGGCTACCTGGCTATCGCTGCCGATGTTGATCCTTCGTTCCGGGGCATTCTGGTAGACTACAAAAACCGGGGTGTGCGCTGCACACGGCCATCACCCACCGACCGGGATCTGGCCACACCAGATCCCCGGCAGGCCGTTCCGGGAGAGCAGGATGAGTAATCGGACAGAAGACTCCGGCCAACCAATGACCGACCGCCTGTTTGCCACCGAACGCAACCCGGAGGATTTCCGGTTTGACGCCTCTGTGGCCAGAGTTTTTCCGGACATGATCCGACGCTCCGTTCCCGGTTACACCACCATTATTCCGATGATCGAAGTGATCACCGAGCAATATGTCCAGCCCGGTTCCAATTGCTACGATCTGGGCTGTTCACTGGGTGCCTCCACCCTTGCAATGCGTCACGGCATTCCCTACCGGGACTGCACGCTGGTGGGTGTGGATAACTCCAGTGACATGCTGGAACGGTGCCAGCATCACATTGCTCTGGATGACCATGAGCTGCCGGTTACCCTGCGCTGTGAGGATGTGCAAACCACCGAGCTCAGCAAGGCCTCCGTGACCACACTGAACTTCACGCTGCAGTTTGTAGAACCACCCCAACGTGAAGCACTTTTGCAGAGAATTGCAGACGCCACACTGCCTGGCGGGGTGCTGATCCTCTCCGAAAAGATCCGCTTCGAAACCGATTTTGAACAGGACACGCAAACCTGTCTTCATCACGAGTTCAAACGGGCCAACGGCTACTCGGATCTGGAAATCAGCCAGAAACGCGCGGCTATTGAAAACATCATGATTCCCGAGACTCTGGCCAAACACCGCAGCCGCTTGCAGGCTGTCGGTTTTGACGAAGTACTGGTGTGGTACCAATGCTTCAACTTCGTCTCCATGCTGGCCATCAAGAAGGCCTGACCCCCTGAATCCGAAACCGAAAGACAATCCATGACCCAATTTGACTGGCGCCCGCATTTCACCGACGTATTGCAGTATCTTGAATCCGAAAACCGGAACGCCTGGCATGAACAGTTAACGAGCCAACTGATTCACCGTTTTGAGCAGCAACCCCACGGCGACGTGGCACGCTGGCAGGCAGCCCTTGAGCAACTGCCTGATGTTCCCCAAGCCCGGGTTGACCTTAACCGCTCTGCCATTACCGTAGCGTCCCCTGCAGCCCTTTCAGCCAGCGGGCTGGAAGCGCTTGAGTCGGGACTGCGTGGGCTGATGCCATGGCGTAAAGGCCCGTTCACGTTTTTCGATACCCGCATCGATACCGAATGGCGTTCAGACTGGAAATGGGATCGGGTGGCCCCCCACTTGTCGGATCTGTCTGGCCGCACCATTCTGGATGTCGGTTGCGGCTCGGGCTACCACTGCTGGCGCATGGCTGGCGCTGGCGCAAAACGGGTGATCGGAATCGATCCGGGCCTGCTGTTCATGTTCCAGTTTCTCGCCGTCAAAGGCTATGTGATGCACGCCCCGGTGGATCTTCTGCCGGTTCGCATGGAAGACTTGCCAGAGAACCTGGAGCTGTTCGACACCACCTTTTCCATGGGCGTTCTCTACCACCGGCGCTCACCGCTGGACCACCTGCTGGAGCTGAAAGGTACGCTGCGCAGAGGTGGCGAGCTGGTTCTGGAAACCTTAGTCGTGGACGGCCCTGAGGGCTACAGCCTGATGCCGGAGGATCGCTATGGTCAGATGCGCAACGTCTGGTTTCTGCCGAGCTGCCCCACCCTGCTGCGCTGGCTCGACCGGGCCGGGTTTACCGATGCCCGGGTTGTGGATGTCAGCGTGACCACCACCGAAGAGCAACGGCAGACGGACTGGATGCGGTTCAACTCGCTGAGCGATTTTCTTGACCCGCACGACCCGACAAAAACCATTGAGGGCTACCCGGGCCCCAAACGCGCAACCATCATCGCCCGGAAGCCGTGAGGCCCCGCCCCTCCACGAATAACCAGACTGCCAGAAACAAAAAACCGCCCGGGGCAACGGCCGCGGGCGGTTTTTTTATTTCCGGGACTTATTCCCCGAACGGATGACGCAGAGTAATGGTCTCTACCCGGTCTGGCCCGGTGGAAATAATGTCGATCGGCGCCTCAATCTGCTCTTCAAGGAAGCGGATATAGGCTTTGGCGTTTTCCGGCAGCTGTTCAACACTGGTTAACCCGAACGTGCTTTCACTCCAGCCCGGCAGTTCGGCGTAAACCGGCTCAATTTCGGCAAAACCGTCACAACCGATCGGCGGACGGTTGATTTCACCATTGGGTGTTTTGTAACCGACACATACCTTTACGGTTTCCAGGCCATCCAGAACGTCCAGCTTGGTCAGGCAGATGCCGGACACACTGTTAATCTGGATGGCATGCCGCAGAGCAACGGCATCAAACCAGCCACAACGGCGTGAACGGCCGGTGGTGGTACCCACTTCGTTACCTTTCACCGCAAGGTGCTCACCCATGCTATCAAACAGTTCTGTGGGGAATGGGCCAGAGCCTACACGAGTGGTATAAGCCTTGGTGATACCCAGCACATAGTCGAGGAACAGCGGGCCAAAACCAGAGCCCGTCGCCGTGCCACCAGCCGTGGTATTGGAGGAGGTGACGTAGGGATAGGTACCCAGATCGATGTCCAGCAGCGAACCCTGAGCACCTTCGAACAGGATGTGTTCGCCGCGCTTGCGGTAGTCATGCAGGATATCGGTTACATCAGCGGCCATCGGCAGAATCTCTTCTGCCATCTGGTGCAGCTCCGCCAGAGCCTGGTCGATATCCTCGGCCTCTTCCTTGTAATACTCGGTCAGGACAAAGTTGTGATACGACATGATTTCACGCAGCTTGGCTTCAAACTCGCGTTTGTTGCCCAGATCCTCAAGGCGAATACCACGCCGGGACACTTTGTCCTCGTAGGCCGGACCGATACCTCGGCCAGTCGTACCGATTTTGTCGTTGCCACGGGCACGCTCACGGGCCTGGTCAATACGAACATGGGTGCGCAGGATAATGGGGCAGGCCAGGCTGATCTTCAGCCGATCACGCACCGCAACACCATTGGCTTCGAGTTCCCGCACTTCTTTCAGCAGCGCTTCCGGTGACAATACAACACCGTTACCGATCAGGCACTGGACGTCTTTGCGCAGGATGCCGGACGGGATCAGGTGCAAAGCGGTCTTCTTGCCCTCAATCACCAGCGTATGGCCGGCATTGTGACCGCCCTGGAAGCGGACAACAGCTGCCACCTTGTCTGTCAGAAGGTCAACAATCTTGCCTTTGCCTTCATCACCCCACTGGGTGCCCAGCACAACAACGTTTTTACCCATGATTCTCTCTCAATTCGGGCGGGCCAGAAGCTCACACCCTGATGATTTACCCCAAAACACACATACCGGCTTACTGGATAGCTTCCACTACCCATTCACCACCACGATTCACCAGTTGTCGGTCGCAGCCGCGGGCAAGAGGACTGGTTACCTCATCTCCCGGCAAAGCCCGGATGACCGTCTCGGTCATTCTCAGACCGGAAATAACGCCTTCCAAAGCATTGTCTTCATCAGCCGGAGCCCAGATTGCACCGCTCTGCCGGAAGGGGCGCTGCCCCAAAGCAACCAGCGCCCGGATATCCAGGCTGAACCCGGTCGCAGGCCGGGCCCGGCCGAAATCACTGCCAATGGCATCGTATCGGCCACCCTTGGCAACAGCATCGCCATAACCCGGCACATACACCGCAAACACCAGACCGGTGTGATAGTTATAACCACGCAGTTCGCAGAAATCGAAACCCAGGCTCACTTCCGGGAAATCCCGGGCCAGCAGGTCTGCCACACGGCCCAATTGATCCAGGGCCACATCCACCGCCGGAGAAGCACCGGCAAGAACCTGGCGGGCATCCGCGAGGGCATTTATGCCACCGTTCACCCGGGCCAGATCCTTAAGGCGCGCACCGGCCGAGCCCTCTGCGCAATCACCCAGCAGATCATCCAGCTCCGGTACGGATTTGCGGCCCATGGCGTCAAACACAGCGGCTTCGGTATCCCGATCAAATCCGGCGTCTTTGATCAGGCTTTCATAAATCGACACATGGGCAAGATCCAGATGCACCCGCGGCAGCCCGGCCACTCGCAGGGTCTCCAGCATAAGGCTGATAATTTCAAGATCTGCCGCTTCAGAGCCGCTACCAAACAGTTCACAACCGGCCTGGATGGGCGTGCGCCCGGTGAGCATGTGCCTGGGGCGGGTATGCAGAACGTGACCGGCATAACACAGGCGCGTGATACCTTCCTGGCCCAGAGTGTGCGCATCTATACGGGCCGCCTGGGGCGTCATATCTGCCCGCAAACCCATCATGCGACCGGTCAGCTGATCCGTCAGCTTGAAGGTCTGAAGCTCCAGATCGTGGCCAGTTCCGGTAAACAGCGATTCAAGATATTCAATCAGCGGAGGGATAACCAGCTGGTAGCCCCAGCGTTGGCAGGTGTCCATAACGTCCCGGCGCAGGGACTCAATGCGCCCGGCCAGTGGCGGCAGAATATCTTCCACCCCGTCAGGCAGTAACCAGCGATCAGATACAGTCATGAGATTCTGTTGTCCGTTTCTCCCGCCCGGGCAAGGCCCGCAGCGTGACTCAGAATTTAGGCGTGTTGGGGCGTACTGTGCTTCGCGACAAACATCACAAAAACCCCACACAAAACCGCTGGGATTCTACACGGTTGGCAGACACAAAAAAACCGGAATCCCGGAGAAGGTTAAATTCTCTCCGGAATTCCGGTTGGCTGGTACCGGTTAGATCAGTTGGTAGCGCCAGCCGGATTCTTCAGAAACTTCATGAAGTCACTGTCAGAATCAATCACCATAATATCGCCTTTATTGGCGAAGGTATTCTGGTAAGCCTGCAAGCTGCGATAGAAGCTGTAAAACTCTTCGTTCGCGCCATAAGCATCTGCATAGATCGCGGCAGACTCACCGTCCCCCTCACCACGCGTTTTCTCGGCCTCGGCGAAAGCGTTGGCCAGAATCACCGTTTGCTGACGATCTGCGTCGGCACGAATACCTTCCGCAAGCTCCTGACCGCGCGAGCGGAATTCCTGGGCCAGCTTGTGGCGCTCAGTCGCCATACGGCGATACACGTTCTCACTCACCTGCCCGGGCAGTTCGATGGCCTTCACCCGGATGTCCATGACTTCGATGCCGAATTCAGTTACCGATGTTTCGTTCACCCGATCACGCAGCGTGTGCATCAGCTCATCCCGCTGACCCGACACAACCTCATGCATGGTGCGCACACCGAACTCGTCACGCAGGCCGTTGTCCACACGGGACAGGATCAGCGTTTGCGCCCGGTACTCGTCACCACCCGTGGCCCGGTAGAACTGATCCACATCACGAATTTTCCAGGCCACATAAGAGTCTACATCCAGCGGCTTTTTCTCCACCGTCAGATACTGGCGGGACGGCAGATCCATGGTGAGTACCCGGATATCGAATTCACGAATCTGGTCAATCACCGGCACTTTGAAGTGCAGGCCTGCCTGAATATTGGTTTCCACCAGCTCACCGAAACGCAGCTTCACGCCCCGATGGGTCTCCGGAATGATAAACACGCTGGAAAGCACAAGCAGAACAACGATAAGGGCGCCTGCCAGGCCCACTACACCTTTAGCTCCCATAATTATCTGCTCCTCCGGCTATTGGTATCCTGACGGGTGCGCAATTCCTGCAAAACCTGGTCGGTCAGATTCTGGATATCCACCTGCTGGCTGCGGCTGTCAAGCGACCGACTACCGGAGGACGACATGGCGCCCTGGGTCAGGCGATCCAGAGGCAGGTACATCATGTTGCCGCTGCTTTCGGTATCGACAAAGATCTTGCTGCTGTTAGACAGCACCTGTTCCATTGCCTGGAGGTACATACGCTCACGGGTTACCCGGGGAGCCTGCTCGTACACGGCCAGCAACTGGTTAAAGCGCGCGGTTTCACCGCGGGCACGCTCGATCACTTCTTCCTTGTAGGCGCTCGCTTCCTCAATCATGCGCTGGGCCTGACCACGGGCTTCCGGAACAATCTTGTTACGGTAGGTCTCGGCTTCCTCTTTCAGGCGCTGCTCGTCTTCACGGGCCCTCTGAACCTCACGGAAGGCATCCTGAACCGCCGCCGGCGGCTGGGTGCTTTCCACGTTCACCCGAACGATTTCAAGACCGGCACCATACTCGCGCAAAAAGCTCTGCAACCGCTGCTCCACACGAACGGCCAGCTCGGCACGCCCCTCAGTCAGCACGTCATCCAACGATGAGCTGCCCACTTCGTGACGTAACGCACTGTCGGTGGCAAAAGCCAGGGCCTGGTTAGAGTCCCGAACATTCAGAACGTAGGCCTGTGCATCAGACACCCTGTACTGTACCTGAAGGTCTACGGTCACCAGGTTTTCGTCCTGGGTCAGCATCTGGCCCGATGACTCGGCGGTACGAATGCTGGTTACCCGAACCTTGTATACGGTATCGATCAGGGGCACTTTGAAGCGCAGACCCGGGCTTTCGGTACGGTTGTACTCGCCAAATCTGAGCACTACCGCGCGCTCCTGTTCATCCACGGTATAGAAAGACTGGTAGAGCACGTAGCCAACCACCAGAATGGCGGCAATCGCCAGAATGGCGCCAAAGCCACCGCTACCGGAGTTGCTGCTGCCACTGCCGGAACCACCGCTTTTTTTGCCGCCGAGCATGCGATTCAGTTTATCGAGCCCCTTTTTCAGCGCTTCGTCCAGGTCTGGCGGACCCTGATCATTGCCGCGACGACCACCACCGGTTCCCCAGGGGTCGTTGTCGTTACGGTTACCACCCGGTTCGTTCCAGGCCATAGTTTTCTCCGTTCCCGTTTATTCGAATGGCTGCAAATACTAGGGTTTTATCAAGTCTCCGGCAATAGCGGGGCGCTTCAAAGGCCTGGCGCTTCAAACCTGAGACTGTCTTCGGCTACGCCCGCACGACTCAAAAGCTGCAACCAGTCACGATTTTGCAGCCGCACTTCCAATAGCGTATCGCCGTTTTCGCAATAGTGCTCACTAAGCACCGAATCCGCCTGATGCAACAGGGCGCGAAGCTTTCCGTCTACCGGTCCCAGGCGCACAAAGTGATGCACCACATCTTCCGCCAGGCGCTCGACAATCGCGTCGAACAACAACTCCAGTCCTTCGCCGGTCACTGCAGAGACCCAGGCCCGCACCGGCACGCCTTCGCCGTTGCGATCGATGCGTGGCTCGAAATCGTCCATCAGATCAATCTTGTTGAACACCTGCAGCATCGGAATTTCATCCGCACCTATCTCTGCCAGGACACTTTCAACCTGTTCGATATTGTCATCGCGGCGCTCGTCGACGGCATCCACAACATGCAGCAGCAAGTTGGCTTCGGTGGTCTCTTCCAGCGTTGCCCGGAAGGCCTCAACCAGCTTGTGCGGTAGGTGCCGGATGAACCCTACGGTATCGGCCATTACGACCGGCCCCACATCTGGAAGTTCCAACCGCCTCAGGGTCGGATCCAGAGTCGCAAACAGCTGGTCTGCTGCATATACGCTGGAAGTGGTGATACGGTTGAATAATGTCGATTTTCCGGCGTTGGTGTAGCCTACCAACGACAGGGTTGGTATGTCAGCCCGGCGGCGGGCACGCCTGCCCTGATTCCGCTGCTTGCGCACCTTCTCAAGCCTTTTATGAATAGACTTGATGCGTTCGCGCAATAACCGGCGGTCGGTTTCCAGCTGGGTTTCACCAGGCCCCCGCAGCCCGATACCGCCTTTTTGCCGCTCAAGGTGCGTCCAGCCCCGGACAAGCCGGGTAGACATGTGCTCCAGCTGGGCCAGCTCTACCTGAAGTTTACCCTCATGGGTCCGGGCACGCTGAGCAAAGATATCGAGAATGACACCAGTACGGTCAAGCACACGGCATTGCAATTCGCGTTCGATGTTGCGTTCCTGGCTGGGACTGAGCGCATGATTGAACAGCACCACATCGGCCTCAGCAGCGGCCACGGTATCGCGGATTTCATCAAGCTTACCCTCGCCGACAAAGAACCGGGGGCTGGGCTGTTTACGATTGCCGGTTACGGTGGCCACCGGCTCAACCCCCGCAGAGGTAACCAGCTCCCGAAATTCGCCGGGATCTTCAGCATCGTCGTGGGCAGTGAAATCAATATGAACGAGAACCGCCCGCTCTCCGACATCTGGACGCTCAAACAAGATTTATCGACTCCATGAACACAAACACCCGCGGCCATTCAAGCACAGTGGCTGTCCTGGGGCGCGGGTGTGAATTACTAAAGAAGGCGCTGGCAATCAGTCTTCAGTCTCGCCTTCACCTGCTGGATTCTGCTGCGGCAGCCGAACATTGCGAGCGGGAACCACGGTTGAAATCGCATGCTTGTAAACCATTTGGCTTACGGTGTTTTTCAGCAGAATCACGAACTGGTCAAACGATTCGATCTGGCCCTGCAATTTGATACCGTTTACCAGAAAGATGGAAACCGGAATGCGCTCCTTGCGCAGAGCATTGAGGTAAGGGTCTTGTAAAGAGTGCCCTTTTGACATGAGTATTCTCCTGTTTATTTAAGTGCAGATCGTTATAAATTTGAGTTAAATGTGGTGCCAACCCCGGCATTTTTCAAGGTCTCAAGCACCGGTCGGGGATCAGGGGTATTCAGCAGACAAACATCCCGCCATTTCCGCAACCAGGTCAGTTGCCGCTTCGCCAGTTGGCGGGTTGCCGCAACGCCCTGGGCGACAAAGGCATCGTAGTCACTGTCACCGGAAAGGTACTCCCAGGCCTGTCGGTAGCCCACGCAACGCATCGAGGGCAAATCCGGGCCAAGATCCCCGCGAGCCATCAGCGCCCGGACTTCATCAAGAAAACCGGCTTCCAGCATCGCCAGAAAACGCTTCTCGATTCGATGATGCAGCACAGAACGCTCCACCGGCACCAGGGCAAACTGAAAAACAGTATACGGCAGGTCTGTGCTTTCGTCTGCCTGCCAACGGGTGAAATACGTGTAATCCTTGATATCCGTACTGTCCTGCTCTAACTCTGTTTCCGGGCCTGCCTGCCAGAACGACGAGATAGGCTTACCGGTTAAACGGATAACTTCAATCGCCCGGGTAAGTCGCTGCCGGTTGTTCGGGTGGATAAGCCTGGCTGCTTCCGGATCTTTTTCCAGCAGTTCGCCGTGCAGGTGCTGCCAGCCCTGATCGGCCGCCTCCTGCTCAATCTGCTCCCGCAGCGCGGGGTTTGCCGCAGGCAGGCCCGACATACCCTGTAGCAAGGCCTTGAAGTACATCATGGTTCCACCCACAAGCAGGGGAATACGCCCTCTGGCCGTGATATCCGCCATGGCTGCCAGCGCGTCACGGCGAAAATCGGCGGCAGAATAAGTCTCGCCCGGATCACAGATATCGATCAGCCGGTGAGGCGCCTGGGCAAGTTCCTGCAACGTTGGTTTGGCAGTGCCAATATCCATACCACGATAAATCAGGGCGGAATCAACGCTGATGATTTCACAGGGCAACTGGCGGCAGAGTTCAATCGCCATATCGGTTTTGCCCGACGCGGTCGGCCCCATCAAAAAAATAGCGGGCGGGCGGGCCAGTAACGGATCCTGCTGGTGAGTCATAGGTTGTCAACGTCCCCGCAAAAACAGCTTATCAAGCTCGGACAGAGTAACCAGCGTCCAGGTCGGGCGACCGTGATTGCACTGGCCACTGCGTTCGGTAGCTTCCATATCCCGCAACAGGGAATTCATTTCCGGTATGGTCAGCTGCCGGTTGGCTCTCACCGAACCATGACAAGCCATAGTACCAAGCAGTTCGTGGGTAACAGCCTCTACCCGATCACTCTGGCCATGCTCGATCAGATCTGCCAGCACGTCCCGCACCAGCTGTTCGCTGTCTGCGCCCCGCAGCAGCGCGGGTATTTGCCGGACTGCGAGCGTTTCCGGACCAATACGCTCAACCTGCAGCCCTAGTCGCTGCAGCTCTTCGCCATGACTGTCTGCCAGCGAAGCCTCTTTCTGGCTGACCGCGAGCGACAACGGCACCAGCAGCGGCTGACTTTTCAGATCCTGCTCCGCCAGCGCATGCTTCATGCGCTCGTAGGTAATGCGCTCATGAGCCGCGTGCATATCCACCACAATCAACCCGGAACGGCTCTGCGCCAGGATGTAGATCCCGTGCAACTGGGCAATCGCGTAGCCCAGAGGCGGTTCCTCTCCGCCATCTCTCGGTGGCGTAATTTCTGCAGCAGGCTGCCCGCCAGGCCCGCTCCTGCCCGGAGTTGCAACACCACCTCCCTCGTTCAGGGACTGGTAAAAGCCAAGTTGGTCGCTGGCCTTCCATTCCTGCTGGACCTGAGCCTTCTCCGGGGTAGAAAATCCAGGACGGCCGGGCGATCCCGGCCAGGGTGTCGAAGCGCCACCTATAGAGGGCTGTACCTGGGGCTGAGGGCTAACATCAGCCTCACGGACTATCGACTGGGCAACGGCGCCTCGCAATTGGTCATCGGGCCGGACATCGGCCAGGGCGCGATGCAACGTCCGGAAAATGAAGTCGTGCACCAGGCGCCCATCACGAAAACGCACTTCGTGCTTGGTAGGGTGAACGTTCACATCCACCGTTGCCGGATCCACCTCGAGGTATAACACAAAGGCAGGATGCCGGTTGTTGTAAAGCACATCCCGGTAGGCCTGGCGAACAGCGTGGGCCACCAGTTTGTCGCGAATCACCCGACCGTTAACAAAGAAATACTGTAAATCGGCCTGGCTGCGGGAAAACGTTGGCAGCGCCACCCAGCCCCAGAGACGCAGGCCGGTGGCCTCGGCATCAATCACAACAGCGTTGTCAATAAATTGCTGGCCGCACAGAGCACCAATACGACGCTCCTTATCGAGCGCTGACTCTGCCGGGCGCAGGCTTTGCATTACCCGCTGGTTATGGCGCAAGGTAAAACCGGTATCAAACCGACTCAGTGCCTGGCGGCGGACGCATTCCTCCACATGGTTGAACTCGGTTTTTTCAGTGCGCAGGAACTTCCGGCGGGCCGGCGTATTGAAAAAAAGATCACGCACTTCCACCGTGGTGCCGACAGGGTGGGCGGCGGGCGCTATCCGGGCATCCATATCCCGGCCCTCCACCTCAACCCGGGCGGCAGCTTCCTGGGCTTCAGTCCGGGAGGTGAGCGTCAGCCGTGACACAGAACTGATACTGGCAAGGGCTTCACCCCGAAACCCCAGCGACGCCACCGCTTCAAGGTCATCGAGCGTAAATACTTTACTGGTGGCATGGCGACTCAGTGCCAGAGGCAGGTCCTCTTCAGCTATTCCGGAACCGTCATCCCGAACACGAATCAGCTTGGCGCCACCCTGCTCAATTTCCACGTCGATTCGGTCTGCCCCGGCATCCAGGGCGTTCTCAACCAGCTCTTTAACAACCGATGCGGGGCGCTCCACCACCTCCCCAGCGGCAATCTGGTTGGCAAGCCGGGGCGACAGTAACTGGATGTGGGGCATATCCGGGGACTACCTCTTAAATCAGGATGAGGGGATGCGAATGGTTTGCCCTACCATAACACGATCATCATTCATCCCGTTAAAGCGCATCAACTCTCCCACGGTCGTCCGGTTTTCCCGGGCTACCGCAGACAGGGTATCGCCTCGCTGGATACGGTAGTGGCTAACGTCATGCCCACCACGACCCTGGTTTTTTTGCCAGGCCAGCAATGTACCCGGCGGTGGTGTCTGCTCGAAATAGGACTCGATACCTTCCATAATCGCTTTTGCCAGCTTGTCACGGTACCACTCGGATGCCAGGTTCTTTTCTTCCGTAGGGTTCGAAATAAAGCCCGCTTCAACGAGAATTGAGGGAATATCAGGCGACTTCAGAACCACAAACGCGGCCTGCTCCACCCCGCTTTTGTGCAGCTTCGCCACCTTACCCAATCGGCCAAGAATAGAGCCGCCCACGCCAAGACTGGCGTTGATGCTGGCGGTCATGGACAAGTCCAGCAGCACCCCTGCCAGCATATCGTCACGCCCATCCAGCGACACCCCGCCGGCACCACCAATTAGGTCGGATCGGTTTTCGCTCTGGGCAAGCCACCTGGCCGTTTCACTGGTGGCCCCACGCTGGGACAGCGCAAACACAGAGGCCCCCCGGGGTTGGGGCGTGCGGAAGGCATCCGCATGAACTGACACAAAAAGATCGGCGTTATATTTACGCGCCAGCAGGGTACGGTTACGCAAACCCACGTAGTAATCGCCGGTACGGGTCAGTTTGGCGGTAAAGCCCGGCTTACTGTTGATCAGGTCGGCCAACCGCTTCGCCATCCGGAGCACAACGTCTTTCTCCCGTGTGCCTTTTGGGCCAATAGCTCCGGGATCTTCGCCGCCGTGGCCCGCATCGATCACCACGATTATGTCCCGCTTGCCGGCAGAATCCTGGGTAACGGTTGGGCTGGTTGCACGCTCCAGGCGACTGCCTTCTTCATCAATCAGGTCAATGACCAGCCGGTGGCCATACTGCTGGTTTGGCTCCAGAACAAAGCTGCGGGGCTTGATGTCACTGGCAAGATCAAGCACCACCCGTAAGTCGCTGCCATTACGCGGGGCACTCCGGATACTCCGGATCGGACTACCGGTAAGATCCACAGCACCAAAATCCGTTTGTAACGCGGTATTTTTCAGATCAATCACCAACCGTGGTGGCGACGACAGAGAAAACACATTGTGCTCAACCAGCCCTGCGGTATCGAGCACCAGCCGGGTGTGATCGGGCGCAGGCCACAAGCGGGCACCTTCGACCCGGGTACCGGCCTGCGCGGCAACAGAAACAAGCATCGCCAGGAAAAAAAGAATGCAGAGTCTCATACGTCCGGCCCTACCAGTTCAATGTCGTTAAGAATCCGGGCGCCCAGCTCCGAGCGGGCACGTAAGACCACCGAGCGCCCCTGCTTTTCCCGCTCCAGATGGATTTCCAGATCCGGCTCGGCCAGCACGCCCTCGCCCCGCTCGGGCCATTCGATCAGGCGAATGCTCCGGTTGTCGAAATAATCCCGTATCCCCATGTACTCCAGCTCTTCCGGATCTCCCAGACGGTACAGGTCGAAGTGGTAGACGGGCGGCTCAAGCTCCTCATAGGGCTCCACCAGGGTGTATGTCGGACTTTTCACAGACCCCTGATGATTCAGCCCCCTCAGAACGCCGCGACTGAGGGTGGTCTTCCCCATGCCCAGGTCACCATCAAGAAAGATCGTCAGGCCAGTGTCTGAGGCAGCCGCCAGCCGGGCCAGCTCCTGCCCCAGTTTTTCCGTTTCTGCCTCACCCTCCAGGAACAACCGGCGCTCGTTTCCAAAAATACTCATCCGTTCTCCCGGTTCTCAGAATTCACGTCTGCTTCCGCCAGGCGGAGCGCTTCCGGCAAGCAGGTAATCACATCTGTGGGCAGCAACCCCATGTAGCCTTGCGTTTTCACGGCCGCATTCGCGGCCGCCAGATGCAAGCTTGCAGCCAGTGTAACGGCCGATTCGGGTACAGTAACCTGAGCCAGCAAAGCGCCCAGAATGCCGGAAAGCACATCGCCCATGCCACCGGTTGCCATGCCCGGATTCCCACCTGGAATAATCCTGGGCAGGCTGCTTTCAGCCGCAATAACCGTACCAGCGCCTTTGAGCAGCACAATACCCCGCCATTGCTTCTGCAAGCTGGTCGCGGCGGCCAGGCGGTTCGCCTCTACCTCTTGTACCGTACAACCCAGCAGGCGCGCAGCCTCACCCGGGTGGGGTGTCAGTACGTGATGCCTTGACGGCGCAGGCGCGCGGCCTGCCATAATATTGAGCGCATCGGCATCCAGCACCCGCGGCTTACCGGATTCGACAACCTGCTGTAACATCTGGTGGCCCCAGGAGGACTGCCCCAGCCCCGGCCCGCAGACAACCACATCCGCTTTCAGCAGCAGCGCAGGCAATTCAGAGCCGTGGGTAACACCCCGAACCATTACCGAAGGGCATCGCGCCAGCGCGGCGGTCACGTATTCCGGCCGGGTGGCCAGCGAAACCAGGCCTGCTCCGGCGCGGGATGCCGCCTCCGCCGCCAGAATACCGGCTCCGCCGAATCCGTGATCGCCTGCGACCACCAGAACATGGCCAAAATCACCTTTGTGGGCATCGGGCGCCCGCCTGGGCAACCTGCTACGGTACTGCTGCCAGCGACAAAGCTCCGCCAGGGCCTGCTCGCCACTTGCCTGCGCAGTAGCGGTATCCACCAGAGGTTCAAAAATCACACGGCCGCAGACTCCGGCGCCCGCCCCGGTATACAGCCCCAACTTGGCACCAATAAAGGTCACCGTGATATCCGCACGAACCACTTCTCCTATCGCCGCGCCGGTGGTGGCATCCAGGCCGGAAGGCACATCAACCGCAAGTACCGGCTTACCGCTCCGGTTTAGCAGCCGTATGGCACTGGCAAAAGGCTCTCGGGGCGAGCCCGCAAAACCGGTACCCAGCATCGCATCGACAAGAACATCGGCGCCCGCTGCCAATTGCTCGGTCTCGTCTTCGGATAACTGCCGCAAATCCAGCAGGGTTACGCCATCAGCGCAAGCCTTGTTGTAGGCCAGAAGCGCATCGCCAGCGAGTTTCTCTGCAGGAGCCACCGCCACACACACAGCTTTAAGCCCGTGGCGACGGGCACTGGCGGCGATCAGGTAACCGTCGCCACCGTTGTTGCCAGCACCACAAAACACCAGCAAAGAGGGCTGTCCCGGCCAGACTGACATCAACTGGCGAAACGCGGCACTGGCGGCAGATTGCATCAGTTCGAAACCGTCCACGCCTTTACGATCAATCAGATACCGATCCATCGCCCGCACGGAGTCGGCGGAATAGAGGGGTTCTGTTAGACTGTTCGTTGATACAATGGACATGCTCCGGGCACTCCCCGAGGAAGAAAGCAGTTTAAGAAGACTGGCCAGATACCTGTAAAGAATAGCAAAACAGGAAAGAAGGTCATAACTTAATCAAATTAAAGTTTCGCAGCATCCGAAGTCAGCCCAGCCATTATGAGCCAGCCGTCACAGCACTCTAAGACCGACACCCGAACCCCGAGCCTGGAAGCGCTTCCTGACCGGATTCGTGCATGGGCCAAAGAGCTCGGGTTTGCCGATGCCGGAATAACCCGGGCCGACACCGGCCCCCATGCAGAGCGCCTGCAACAATGGCTGAAGGCTGGCTACCATGGCGACATGGCGTACATGGCCGACCATGGTGACAAGCGCTACACACCGGATTCTCTGGTGCCCGGCACCACCCGGGTTATCTCGGTAAGACTGGAATACCTGCCCGCCCCTGACAACCCGAAACAAGTGCTCACTAACCGGGATCAGGCCTATATCACCCGCTACGCTCTCGGCAGGGACTATCACAAACTGATGCGCAAAAGACTCGCCACCCTGGCGGCGCGCATAGACAACGCCATCAGCGGATTCGACTACCGGGCATTTGTCGATAGCGCACCGGTACTTGAGCGCGGGCTGGCCCAGCGCGCTGGCCTTGGCTGGATCGGCAAGAACAACATGCTGATTCACCCCAAAGCCGGTTCGTTTTTCTTTCTGGGTGAAATTTTCACCAATGCACCGTTGCCACTGGACGCGCCTTTCGAAAGTCAGCATTGTGGCTCCTGCTCCGCCTGCCTGGAGGTGTGCCCCACCAATGCGTTTGTCGGCCCTCACTTACTGGATGCCCGGCGCTGCATCAGTTACCTCACGATTGAACTCAAGGGTTCGATTCCGGAAGAGCTCCGCCCCATGATGGGCAACCGGGTGTTCGGCTGCGACGACTGCCAGCTTGTCTGCCCGTGGAACAAATTCAGCAAACCGACGATGGAGGATGATTTTCAACCCCGGCACCGTCTGGACAATGCCTCGCTGGCAGAGCTGTTTTTATGGACAGAGTCGGAGTTTCTGAAGCGCACTGAAGGCTCGGCCATTCGCCGAACCGGTTACGAAAACTGGCTCAGGAACCTGGCGGTCGGACTGGGAAATGCCCCCACAACCATACCGGTTGTCGAAGCGCTGAAAGCCCGGGCAGAGCATCCTTCAGAGCTGGTTCGGGAGCATGTTGCCTGGGCCCTTCAGCAACACGGTTTATAGCTTGAAGAAGTGGGCCTGGTAATGACGGAGCTCGTTGATGGAGTCACGAATATCGTCCAGAGCCAGATGGCTGCCCTGTTTTTTCACCCCCGCCAGTACATCCGGGCGCCAGCGCCGGGCCAGCTCTTTCACCGTTGAGACATCCAGATTGCGGTAATGGAAGAAGGCTTCCAGCTCCGGCATGTATTTCACCAGAAAACGGCGATCCTGCCCGATGCTGTTGCCACACAGGGGCGACTGACCAGGCTCCAGATGGCCTGCAAGAAACGCCAGGGTCTGTTGCTCAGCCTCGACCTCGCTGATGGTGCTGTCTTTTACCCTCTGGGTAAGGCCGCTGGCGCCGTGGGTTTTGGTACACCACTCGTCCATACTATCCAGCAGGCTGTCCGGCTGATGAATTGCAATGACCGGCCCCTCTGCAACCACATTCAACTGCGAATCGGTAACAATCGTCGCCATCTCGATGATTCGCTCCTGCTCGGGATCCAGCCCGGTCATTTCCAGATCGATCCAGACCAGACGATCACTGTTACTCATGGTGAATACCTCTTAACTATTGACGAAAAAACGGGTGCATGAAATTCGCTGTATTGTCCATGATTCACGTATGATGTGATACCCGAACACCGGCAACCACCTGGGCTCCAATGGCAAAAAGACGCTTGAACAAACGCCAGCAATGGCGCATTGAAAAGATACAGAACGAACGCACCGCGCGCGCCGCCCGAAAAGAAAAGGCGGTCGAGGATCAGGCTGCCGCAGGCGAACTGGGGCCGGAGCAGAACGGCCTTGTGATCGCCCATTATGGCCAGCAACTGGACATTGAAGCCCTCGAAGGCGAAGACACCGGCAAGGTATTTCGGTGCTTTGTTCGTGCCAATATCGACAGTCTGGTCACCGGAGACCGGGTGGTCTGGCGCCCGGGCAAGAGTGCTACCGGCGTGATTGTGGCCCGTTGCGAACGGGAAAACCTGCTGCAGCGCCCGGACAATTTCGGTGCGCTGAAGCCGGTGGCCGCCAACATCGACCATATTATCCTGGTAATCGCCCCGGAGCCCGAGCCCCATGACAACCTGATCGATCGGTATCTGGTGGCCTCCGAGAGTACCGATATTCCGGCGGTGATCCTGCTGAACAAGACCGACCTGATCAACGACGGGAACCGGGAGCGAATCGAAACGCTGCTGGCCCGTTATAAATCCCTCGGCTACCAGATAGAACAAACCTCAGCCGCCCGTGCCGCGGGCCAATCCGCGCCAGAGGTCGAGGCACTGGTTCGGGGAAAGACCAGCGTATTTGTCGGCCAGTCCGGCGTTGGTAAATCCTCGATCATCCAGACGTTGCTGCCGGATGAATCTCTGCGTGTGGGCGCGGTATCTGAAAGCACGGGCAAAGGCGTGCACACCACCACGACGGCCAAACTTTTCCACCTGGACGGCGGCGGGGATCTGATTGACTCACCGGGCATACGGGAGTTTGGCCTCTGGCACATGACGCCACAGGAACTGGAGTACGGGTTTCGGGAAATCCAGCCACTCATCGGCCGGTGCAAGTTCCGTAACTGCAGACACCTGGGCGACCCGGGATGCGCTCTGGAAACAGCTGCCGCTGCAGGAGACATTTCACCGGAACGACTGAAAAGTTTTCACCGCATCCTGCAGGATATGACCGAGCAGCAAGCCCGGGGGCTGAAACTAACCTGATGCCAAAACGGGCCGGGCTACCAGTTCAACTCACCGGGTGCCGGTTCCTCCTTCGGCTGGAACCAATCTCCGCTCTCCAGCTGGTCACGTGCCTGCTGCTCCTCGTCGCCGCCAGGCGCAGTCAGATCGATCAGCGGTTGATCCGGGCGGCCGGCACCGCTCTCGATACTGCTGGCCGCCTTCTTGTTCAGCACGATAATCGAGATACGCCGGTTTACCGGCGCCATGGGGTTTTCCCGGTCGAACAGCAAGGAATCACTTAAACCGATCACCCGCGCAATCTGCTGCAAACGTACGCCGCCTGCCACCAGTGCCCGCCGGGCAGTGTTCGCCCGGTCTGCCGACAACTCCCAGTTGGTATAGCCCGGGCGCCCGCCAAACGGCGTGGCATCGGTATGGCCGGTAATGCTCAGCTTGTTGTTCACCGACCCGAGGGTTTTGGCCAGTTCAAACAGGACATCCTGGGAATAATACTTGAGCTCGGCACGGCCACTGTCGAACATCGGCCGCCCTGAACGATCCACAATCTGAATCCGCAAACCCTCATCAGTAATGTCAATCAACAGCTGATCCTTAAACTCCTGCAGGGTTTCACTCTGGTCGATACGCTCCTGCAATTCCTGGAACAGCTGCTGCATCCGGCGCTGCTCCAAGGTATCAGCCAGCTCATCCACCACCTCATCCTTGATCTGGATCGTACTGGCCTCCTGATCCTGAGTGGCCTCTTCAATAACAGAAGCACTGCCTTCAAGATCAACCGGGTTCGGTGAACCGCCCTCGGTAAACCCGACTGGATCTTTAAAATAGCCCTCAACAGCTCTGATCTGTTCCGGAGACGCCGTCGCCGTGAGCCACAGCACCAGAAAAAAGGCCATCATGGCCGTCGCAAAGTCGGCAAAGGCCACTTTCCAGGAACCGCCATGGTGCCCGGAAACCACCTTTTTCTTGCGTTTGATGATGATCGGCTGTTCTTCCACGCGAACTCCCGGTGTTACCTGAAGCGACGGTTACTTGGAACGAACATGGTCGTTCAGTTCCTGGAACCCGGGGCGCTTATCGGTAGGCAAGGCCTTACGGCCAAACTCGATCGCCATCTGGGGAGCCTGGCCCGACACCGTTGCCACAATGGCCGACTTTACACATTCATAGGCCTTGAGTTCGTACTTCGCCGAGTGCTCCAGAGCAATGGATGTGGGGCCGATGAAACCATAGCCCATCCAGATACCCAGAAACGTACCAACCAGAGCCGCAGCGACGCTGAGACCGATCCGCTCCGGCCCTTCACTGAGAAAATTCATGGTGATAACGATGCCCAGCACCGCGGCAACAATACCCAGTCCGGGTAAGGCATCGGCAATCTTGTTTACTGCGTGGGCCGGTTCTTCAAGCTCGTGCTGGCGGCTCTCAATCTCGTTTTCCATCATGCCCTCAAGTTCATGGGGCGCCATATTGCCGGAGCTGATAATACGTAGATAGTCGGTAATAAAATCGAGCAGGTGTTTTGATTTCATGATCGCCGGATAGCGACTGAAAATCTGACTGGCCTCCGGGTTATCGATGTCTTCTTCTATGGCCATCACGCCCTGCTTACGGGATTTATCAAAAATCTCGTACAGCAGGCTGAGCAGGTCTGTGTAAAAGGACTTGTTGAAGGGCGAGCCGGTCAGTAAGCGCAATACCGCCTGAAACACCTCCTTGATGGTATGCAGAGGATTGGCAATAACAAACGAGCCAACAGCCGCACCGCCGATAATCAGCACCTCGGTAGGCTGCCACAATACCGCCAGATTGCCACCATGCAGGACATAACCGCCCAGAACGCTCGCAATAACAACCAGAGCACCAATAATCAATAGCATAGTGACTGAATACGCCTTATCGCCAATTAGCCCCCGACGGCAGGATTTCCCCGGCCGCCACTCGCAGAGAATGACCTGATAATAGCAAGCATCAGGCTTTACGGCGAAATTGTGAAACAATTTCTATACTTTGCGCCGGTTTTGATAGACTAGCGTCCTTTCCCCAAGAGCCGTTTTCGAATGCTTGATAAACTGTTTGTTCTGAGCCAATACATCACGCCACAGCTGGCGGTGTCCCGAATTGCAGGCCGACTGGCCGACAAAGACAGCGCACCCGCTCTGAAAAACCGGGTGATCAAATGGTTTGTCAGTCGCTATGGTGTCGACATGAGCGAAGCGGCCGAACCGGATATTACTGCTTACCCCTCGTTCAATGCTTTTTTCACCCGGGCTCTCAAGGACGGTGCCCGCACCGTTGATGCCACAGCAGATACGCTTGTCAGCCCGGTAGATGGCGCCATCAGCCAGATTGGGCAGGTCAGTACAGACCGGGTTTTCCAGGCCAAAGGCCAATCGTTCAGCCTGACCGAACTGCTGGGCGGCGATGAAGAACGGGCCCGGGCTTTCCGCAGCGGGGAATTCTCTACCATTTATCTCTCGCCCAGAGATTACCACCGCATTCACATGCCTCTGGCGGGAACCCTGAAAGAGATGGTGTACGTGCCGGGCAAACTGTTTTCAGTGAATCCGGTAACCGCCGAAAACGTGCCCAATCTGTTCGCCCGAAACGAGCGGGTGGCCTGCCTGTTTGATACCGAAGCAGGCCCGATGGCTATGATTCTTGTGGGCGCCATGATCGTCGGCAGTGTCGAAACCACCTGGGCAGGCGTGGTGGCGCCGAACACCGGCCAGGTTTCCTGCTGGCAATACCAGGGCGACGATGCCCCGACCTTTGCCAAAGGCGAAGAAATGGGCCGGTTTCGTTTAGGCTCAACCGTCATTCTGGTGATGCCCAAAAACGATGTCACCTGGAACCCAAATCAAGTGGCAGGCAAAACAGTCCGGATGGGTGAAGCCTTCGGCAAAATCAAAAGTAGTGGGCGCGGGCCGGAAACCAGTCAGGCCCGCTCAATCGGAAACGCGATCACATCCTGAATGTCAGCCGCACCGGTTTTCAGCATCAGCAGACGATCCAGGCCCAACGCCACACCGGCACATTCCGGCAAGCCCCTATCCAGCGCGGCCAACAAGGCGGCATCTATGGCCATTTCCGGCTTTCCCGCCGCTGTCCGGAGCCGGTTATCATTTGCAAAGCGCTCCCGCTGCTCCTCCGGATCTGTCAGCTCCCAATAGCCATTGCACAGCTCCAGGCCACCAACATAGAGCTCGAAACGATGCGCCACTGCAAACCCCTGATCGTCTGAAGTGCGGGCCAGCGCTGCCTGAGATGACGGGTAGCGGGTAATAAACACCGGCCTGTCCCGGCCAAGCTCCGGCTCCACCACAAAACTCATCACCAGATCCAGGCAGGCATCACGCTCCATGTCTGCCAACTGCCCCGGCTCCAGCCAACGCTCACAGTAGCGGCTCAGTTCCAAATCGGTGATGGTCATGGGATCAAAGCCTGCCAGATCCCGAACCGCATCCCGGTAGCTCAGGGTAACGGGTGCCGGGCACGCCAGCCAGCCACACACCAGATCTGCCACTTCCTGCATCAGCGCGGCATCATCAAAACCGGTGCGATACCACTCGAGCATGGAAAACTCCGGATTGTGCCGCCGGCCCCGCTCGCCGTTACGGAACACTCGAGCCACCTGGAAAATCGAACCGGAGCCAGCCGCCAGCAGGCGCTTCATATGATACTCGGGAGACGTCTGCAACCATCCGCCCTGTACACCGGCAGCGGTTACTGCCGCAGGAATACCTTCCAGGTTAAGGTCGGTCACACCGTGGCGCCCGAGTACCGGAGTTTCCACTTCAAGCACATCACGCTGTGCAAAAAAGCCGCGCACATAGGCCAGAAGCTGTGCACGGCTTTTCAGAGTCTCCCGCGTGGCAGTCGGCTGCCATGCGGGGATATCGGGCTTCACGGGCCGTTAACTGCTTTTTACGCGGCTAACGTATTCACCGGAGCGGGTGTCTACTTTCAGCACCTCGCCAATGGTGATGAACAGAGGCACACTCACGACGGCACCGGTCGACAGCGTCGCAGGCTTGGAGCCGCCCTGGGCGGTATCGCCCTTCATGCCAGGGTCGGTATCAACCACTTCCAGCTCAACGAAGTTGGGCGGAGCAACCGTCAGGGGGGCACCGTTATAAAGGACAACGGTGTACACATCCTGCTCTTTCAACCATTTAACGCAGTCACCCACCGCTTTCGCATCGGCGGCAAACTGCTCAAAGGAGCCGTCTGTCAGCATGAAGTGCCAGAACTCACCGTCGGTGTAGAGGTATTCCATGTCCTGTTCCATCACGTCTGCCGCTTCCAGGGATTCACCGGACTTGAAGGTCCGCTCCCACACCCGGTTGCTCATCAGATTGCGCAGCTTAACGCGGTTGAACGCCTGGCCTTTGCCCGGCTTAACGAATTCGTTCTCGAGAATGATACAAGGGTCGCCATCCAGCAAAACCTTGAGACCGCCGCGGAATTCGTTGGTAGAATATGAAGCCATGAAATGTCCACCTGACACATTGTCGTTAAAATTTCAAAGGCCGCTATGATACAGCGAACCCCCTCCTGTATTGAAGCCCGCAATACCTGCAGTGAGCCAAAGCTTGTACCGGTGACTCCGGCAGAGCCCGGCTGGCAGGAAATTCTCAGCCGCTCGATCACCACCCCGTCGCAGTTGCTTTCACGCCTGGGGCTATCGGTGGATGACTGGAAAGCCGGGGCTGATGCAGGCCATGCCCTGTTCCCCATCCGGGTGCCTGAACCCTATCTGGATCGGATCGAATACGGCAATCCGCACGACCCGCTGTTACGGCAGGTTTTGCCCATCGACAGTGAGGCGCAGGCAGCACCGGGCTTCGTATCGGATCCGCTGCAGGAAGATGCTGCAATAGCTGCCCCCGGGCTGATCCGGAAATACAAAAGCCGTGCCCTGCTGATGGTTACCGGGCAGTGCGCCATCAATTGCCGGTACTGCTTCCGGCGGCACTTTCCCTATCAGGAGCACCGCCTGGGCAGAGAAGACCGTGAAAAAGTGGTCGACACACTCATGGCCAGCCCCGAGATCAACGAAATCATCCTGAGCGGGGGGGACCCCCTGGCGGCAAATGACCGCTTGCTGGCGCAGTGGGCCAGCTTGCTGGATTCGGTGCCGCACCTGCGTCGCCTGCGCATTCACTCCCGGTTGCCGGTGGTCATTCCAGGGCGCGTCTGTAGCGAACTAACCGACTGGCTGTCGGCAAGCCGCCTGCAAAAGGTGCTGGTTGTGCACATCAACCACGCCGCCGAAATCGACAGCGCCACACGCACTGCTATGGCCAGGCTAGCGAAGGCAGGTGTTACGCTGCTCAACCAGAGTGTGATTCTTCGTGGTGTTAACGACAACACCACTGCCCTGTGCAACCTGAGCGAAGCCCTCTTTGACGCTGGTATCATGCCCTATTACCTGCATGCCTTCGACCCGGTAACCGGCGCCCACCATTTTGATGTCAGCGATCAGCGGGCCACCGAACTGGTCAGAGAAATGCAGGGGCAGCTACCGGGCTTTCTGGTGCCCAAACTGGTTCGGGAACTGCCCGGCCAGGCCAGCAAAACCACACTGGATCTGGGCCGCCGGTAGAAATTGGCCCCAGTTCACATGTTAAACATTGTAAACAGCTGCATTTCTCGCTTTCCGCCACTACTTTGCTATCTTAAAGTGCAATATCCCTGAACAATAAAGAGCTGTATTTTCATCCTTTTTGTGGGAATACAACCCAAGCAATCCGGATACTGGCGGAATAACATGGAAGGCAAAATCCTGAAACCGGAACTCAAGGTTCCAGAGCAAAAAACAGCGAGCCTGTCGTTTTGCGAAACCACACCGCGAGCCTTTCGTGCGTGGGCAGAGCATCTGCCCATGGCCAACGTGGGCGAATCATCCCGCCAGCTGTATCACGCCATCATCGAGTTGAATCAGCTGTTTGCTCCGCCACTGCAACGTATGCAGTTCCTCGAAGCTATCCGGGAAAAAGTTCATTTTGTCTGCAACGAACTGTCCCGGCACTTTCTGGGCTTGTCCGTGGCGCTGCCGGAGAAACAGAGAAAAATTGCTAATCTTGCTCAGGCCCTGCAACTGCACCTGGCCGCAGGTTACAAACTCTGTGTTCTGGAATACATTGATAATGGTGGTGTCGAGAAAAACCGGCGGCAGATAGCCACGTCAATCCACCGCGCCATTTCCGAATTGGCCGCCACCATTCTCCGGTCACACCAGCTTTACTGCCCCAGCCCCTCCGAGAGCTGGCTGGAATGCCACCGCATGTTCCGCTTCGCCTACCGCAACAAACTCGCAGACTGGGAGGTAGACGACGACACACTGACGGTGCACCGCTCCAGCACTCTTGCAGACAGTTACAAGCGAATTTTACTGCTCGGCTGCTCGCGGCCCAACCAACTGCGCCAACCCGAGCTGGCCCAGGTCTACGAGATGTCGGAAACCTGGACATCGATGTGTCAATGCAACCCGGACAAAACTTCCGACACCCTGTTTGTTATCAACATGGAGCGGGATTGTGCACCGGTATACCGAAGCCTGCTTGATCATACGCCGGGTACAGAAAGCTTTGGTTTTGACACCCGTGATCTGTCGCAGCATTTGATCGACTTACTTGAAAGCCGACGCTCACCCGATCGCGGCAAACAAGTAGCGCCTGCGACAGGCCAAACCAGCGACTCCCTGCTCACGCACCTTAGCCAGGCTCTTGGCATTCTGGCCAAGCGCAATTTCAACCGTATCGCCAGCCAAGGTACTTTAGAGGTCTGCGTCGGCCTCAGTGCCGCCCACTATTTCGTTGCCGGACAACGACTTTTCCCGGAATTCGTCAACGGCAACGAAAGTGGATCGGACGAAACGGGAAACCGCTTTATCAAGAATGCTAATCGCAACCCGGACGCCTGGTCCGGGGCTCATGATGCCGGCCCCAGTGATGAACGGCTGTATTCGGCCGATACCCCGATCAACTTTCGCGCCAGCGATGGCAGCCAAACCGCTTCGGGTCAGGATCGTGCAAGACCCAGGTCTCACCATGCCCAACTGGTCAATACCAGCCCTGGGGGTTACTGTGTTGCCTGGGAAAACAACATACCCACGTCGTTGCAGGCAGGTGAAATCCTTGGCGTTCGTGAACAGCCAGGGCATCCATGGAGCATCGCCGTGGTACGCTGGCTACGGCAAATTCGCAACCAGGGAACCCAGGTAGGTATTGAATTGCTGGCTCCGAGCGCATCACCCTGCGCGCTTCGCCTGCTTCAGAAAGTCGGCAACAGCAGCGAATATCTGCGCGCCCTGCTGTTACCGGAGATCGGTGCAGTGAATCAGCCTGCCACGCTGATCACGCCGCGACTGCCGTTCCAGACGGGCAGCCGGATTTCCATGCTGCATGATGGCCGGGAGAGTCAGGGGCAACTGCTGAAAAAGGTCTCGGCAACCGGCAGCGTCAGCCAGTTCGAACTGAAGCTTCAGAGCCCGGTTGACGGAACCCGCGACAGCGACCAGAAATCTCCGACACACGGAACGACCGGAGACGAGTTCGATTCTTTGTGGCCCTCACTGTAATCACTCGCCTGTAATCACTCGAAAGTGCCCGGCGAACAAAGCGGAAACATGATAAGGTTGTTATTGCCCTCCAACCCTTGCATCATCCCTGCGTGAGCAACAGGCACCGTGAGATAAGTATCGAATGCAGAAAAAGAACTCGACTGTCCATCTTCTGATTCTTGACCCGTCACAAAACGATGCAGAGACGCTGATCAGCCTGCTTCGGAATTCGGGAAAAGCCACCCGAGCGCACCGGATAACCTCGGAAGAAGATCTTGAGGAAGCGCTCAAAGCCTCCAACTGGGATCTGTTGCTCGCTCGGGATCTTGAGCAGGAGTTTACACCCGACGACGTTCTGGCAACGGTCAAACGGCTCGACAAGGACATTCCCTTCATTCTGCTGACCGACGAACACAGCCGCGAGCGCAGCGTCAACATTTTGCGCGCTGGCGCCCAGGATGCGATTCCGTTCGAGCACACCGACCACCTGGTTCTGGTTGTAAAACGTGAGCTGGCGGCCCTGGACGAGCGGCGCAAGCGGCGTGCACTGGAATCTCACCTGCGTGAGGCCGAGCAACGTTGCCAGCTACTTCTGGAAAGCTCCAAAGACGCCATCGCCTACATCAACGATGGTATGCACATATACGCCAACCAGTCCTACATGGAATTCCTTGGCTACGACGACATTGATGATCTGATCTGTATTCCGGTTTTGGACACCCTGACTCCGGACAGTCAGGAGAAATACAAAGAGTTCATGAAAGCCTTTGCCGAAGAGCGCAAAGATGGCATGACCATGAACTTCACAACCCGCCGGAGCGATGATCACGAACTAAACGTCACTATGTCGGTTTCTGCTGCCACCTATGATGGCGAGAGCTGCACACAGATCGTGCTTCTGCCCGAACACAGTGATGCCGAGCTGGAAGAAAAGCTGAAACAGATCAGTAGCCAGGATTTGCTGACTGGCCTGTACAACCGTCAACACCTGATGGCGGAGCTGGCCGGGGCCATATCCGCCGCGGGCAAAGAAAATCAGACCGGCGCACTCGCCTACATCGCCCTGGACAATTTCCAGAGCGCCCGAAGCCAGGTGGGAATTTCCGGCGCGGATCTGCTCCTGGGCGACATGGCCAACCTTTTGAAGGAACATGCCGGAGACACGGTTACGCTGGCACGCCTGGGCGATGATGCCTTCTGTGCTCTGTGTCTACCTTGCGACGAGAACAAAATGATCAGCCTCGCAGAGGATGTTCGCAAAGCCGTTGACGATCATCTGTTCGACATTAACGGGCTCACCGTCCCTCTGACCGTATCCATCGGCATCGCCGCCATCACCGAAAATTCGCCCAAAGCCGAAGAACTGATGGGCCGGGCTCATATCGCCTCGGCCGACGTGCGCAAGCAAAAGGGACACGAGAACGGCAACGGTATCCTGGTCTACAACCCGGCAGACTATGAAACACTGGATGAGACTAATTCCGTTGAGGCGATTCTCAAGGCCCTGGACGACAACCGCTTCCGCCTGCTGTTCCAGCCGATTATCAACCTGCGGGGTGAAGGCGAAGAACACTACGAGGCCTTTGTGCGGATGCTGACCAAGGACGATGAGGAAGTTTCCCCGTACGACTTCCTGCCACCCATGGGCCCAAGCGACACCGCCATCAAGATCGACCGCTGGGTAATTCTGCAGACCATCAAACAGCTTTCAAGCCACCGCTCCCGTGGCCACGATACCCGGCTGTTCCTGAACATCACCGCGGAAACCCTGCAGGACAAGACTTTTACCCCCTGGCTGAGCGTAGCCCTGAAAGCGGCACGTTTACCGGGCGATTCGCTGATTTTCCAGATCCGCGAAGGCGACGCCAACAAATACATGAAGCAGGCCAAGGACTTTACCAAGGCGGTTCATGAGCTACACAGCAAGGTTTCCATTTCGCAATTCGGTTGTGCGCTCGATCCTTTCAACACCCTGAAACACATCGATACCGACTATGTGAAAATCGACGGCTCGTTCACCGAAGAGATCCAGAAGAACGACGAAGCCAAGGAAGAGGTCAAGGAGTTGGTGAAGAGCCTGCAGAACGCCGGCAAGCTGACCATCATTCCACTGGTGGAAAATGCCAGTGTGCTGGCAACGCTGTGGCAGGCCGGGGTGAATTACATTCAGGGCTACTACCTGCAGGCGCCGGTACCGGAAATGAACTACGACTTTGGCGATAACTGAGCCCCACCAGGTTGAGTCAAAAAAGGCGGGGAATCCCCGCCTTTTTTATTACTTAACCTACCGGCATGGCATCAGAGCTTGGTTTGCTGCAAGGTCTGGTTGGTTTCACTTTCTCTGAAGCCAATCAGGTACAGAATCGCATCCAGCCCCAGAGTGGAAATGGAATGCCGGGCCGACTCCTTCACCAAAGGCTTGGCTCTGAACGCCACACCCAGGCCTGCCTGGCTGAGCATGGGAAGGTCGTTGGCGCCGTCCCCCACAGCGATCACCTGCTCACGGGCGATATGCTCCTTTTCAGCAATCTCGAGCAATAGCTCTGCCTTGCGTTTACCATCCACAATCTGCCCCTGAACCCGCCCGGTGACTTTGCCATCGACGATTTCCAGCCCATTGGCATACACATAGTCGATGCCGAGCTTGCTCTGCAAATGCCGGGCAAAATAGGTGAAGCCGCCAGACAGAATGGCGGTTCGGTAGCCCAGTGCCTTCAGGCTTCGAATCAGGTGCTCGGCGCCCTCAGTCATGCGCAAGCGGCTGGCAATGCGCTCCAGAACCGACTCATCCAGCCCCTTCAGCAACGCCAGTCGCTCTGCAAAACTCTCGCTGAAGTCCAGCTCGCCCTGCATGGCACGCTCGGTAATCTCCGCTACCTGCTCACCCACCCCGGCTTCATGGGCCAGTTCGTCGATCACTTCTGCCTCAATCAAGGTTGAGTCCATATCAAACACCACCAGGCGGCGGTTGCGACGGAAAATGGAATCCTCCTGAAAGGCTATGTCCACGTTCATCTCCCCCGCGATGTGCAGGAAGTCCGAGCGTAACTGCTCAGGATCAGAGGGCTTTCCGCGCACCGAGAACTCCACACAGGCAATGCGATTGTCAGTCACGTTCAGCGACGGCCGGGCCGAGAGCCGGGTAATGTTGTCAATGTTCAGGCCATGGCGAGCGGTGATGGCAGACACCCGGGCAATCTGTTCAGCCTTGATATCCCGGGACAACAAGGTAACGATGTAACAGGCACGATTTCGCCCTTCGGCCCAGGTCAGGTATTCCTGCTCGGTAATGGGCGCAAAATGCACCTGAAGATCCAGTGCGTGCAGGCGAAACAGCAAATCCCGAATGACCGGCGACGATTGCGAGGCGTCCGGGATCTGCACCAGAATGCCCCAGGTCAGATGGTCGTGAATCACGGCCTGGCCAATATCCAGAATCCGCACATCATACTTGCCCATGATGCCGGTAATTTCCGACGTCAGGCCCGGCTTGTCGCGCCCGGATACGTTTATCAGTACCAGTTCACTCACTGTCTGCAGACTCCTCTTCCTGCGCCCGGGCTGCGGACGGGATAACATCAATGCCGTCCACCCGCTGTAAGCCCCGGGGCAGCTTGTGGCCGCGGCGTCCCCGCTCGCCCAGATAATGTTCCAGATCACTGAATTTCAGGCCCAGCTTGCGTTTACCCGCCAGAATTTCCAACTGATCTTCCTCACCAAACACTGCAATTGCGACGACATACTCTTCCCGGTTCTGAACCCGGGCCGAAGGAATGCTGATGATCTTGTTGCCCTTGCCCTTGGCCAACTCCGGCAACTCACTGAGCGGGAACACCAGCATCCGCCCTTCATTGGAAATGGCAGCCAGATATAGAGTAGTGGCGGTTTCCGGAATCATCACCGGCGGCATGATCTTCGCCCCTTTAGGCACGCTGACCACAGCCTTGCCCGCCCGGTTTTTGCTGATCATGTCGTTCAGAGAAGTGACAAAACCGTAACCACCATCCGTTACCAGCAGGGTCTTGCGCTCCGGGTTGCCCATTAACAGGCCCGCAAAGGTGGCACCGGAGGGCGGATTGATTCGGCCGGTTAACGGCTCACCCTGGCCCCGGGCAGATGGCAGGGAATGGGCCATCAGCGAATAAGCCCGGCCGGTCGAATCAACAAAGATGCTCTGCTGGTTGTTACGGCCCCGGGCCGCGAGGGCAAACTTGTCACCAGCCTTGTAACTCAGCCCACCCGGGTCAATATCATGGCCCTTGGCGGCACGCACCCAGCCCTTCTCGGACAACACCACGGTTACCGGATCGTTGGAGACCAGATCGGTCTCACTGAAGGCTTTGGCCTCGCCCCGCTCCACAATGGGGGAACGGCGCTCATCGCCATAGGTTTCCGCATCCTGCTCCAGTTCGGTTTTGATCAGTTCACGCAAGCGGTCTTCCGAACCCAGAATGGCCTGCAACTCAACACGCTCCGCCGACAGCTCATCCTGCTCACCGCGGATCTTCATTTCCTCAAGCTTGGCGAGATGGCGCAGCTTCAATTCCAGAATGGCTTCTGCCTGCTCCGGAGACAACCCGAACCGGGCCATCAGCTCCGCCTTCGGCTTGTCTTCGGTACGAATAATCTCGATTACTTCATCAATGTTGAGGTAGGCAATCAACAAGCCTTCCAGCAAGTGCAGCCTGGCCAGAACTTTGTCCAGACGATGCTGCAAACGGCGGGTGACCGTGGTTTTACGGAACGCCAGCCACTCGGTCAGAATCTGATGCAACCCTTTAACACCGGGACGACCGTCGTTGCCGATCACATTCATGTTCACCCGGTAGGTTTTCTCCAGATCGGTGCTGGCAAACAGGTGCGCCATCAAACCATCCAGATCCACACGGTTAGATCGGGGCACAATCACCAGGCGGGTCGGGTTTTCATGGTCGGATTCATCCCGAAGGTCCGCCACCATGGGCAGCTTTTTGGTCTGCATCTGCTGAGCAATCTGCTCCAGTACCCGGTTACCGGACACCTGATGAGGCAGATCGGTAACCACCACTTCACCGTTTTCCCGAATCCATCGGGCACGCATTCGCAGCGATCCCCGGCCAGTCTGATACATCTGCCGAAGATCCTTGCGGGGCGTAATAATTTCCGCGGTGGTTGGAAAATCCGGCCCCTTGACGTGCTCACACAGCTCATCCACAGAGGCATCTGGCTGATCAAGAAGGCGTATGCAAGCCGCGGTGACCTCACGTACGTTGTGCGGCGGGATATCCGTGGCCATACCCACGGCAATGCCGGTCGTGCCATTGAGCAACACATGGGGCAGCCGCGCTGGCAGCACCGAAGGCTCTTCCATGGTGCCATCAAAGTTGGGCACCCAATCAACCGTGCCCTGCCCCAGCTCGCTGAGCAGTACTTCAGCGAACGGTGCCAGCCGGGATTCGGTATAACGCATGGCAGCGAAGGATTTTGGATCATCGGGAGAGCCCCAGTTACCCTGCCCGTCCACCAATGGGTAGCGGTAGGAAAAGGGCTGGGCCATCAACACCATGGCTTCGTAACAGGCACTGTCGCCATGGGGATGGAATTTACCCAGCACGTCGCCCACGGTACGGGCAGATTTCTTATATTTTGAGGTCGATTTCAGTCCCAGTTCCGACATGGCGTAAACGATGCGCCGCTGTACCGGCTTGAGGCCATCGCCCACATTGGGCAGAGCCCTGTCCAGAATAACGTACATGGAATAATCCAGGTACGCCTTCTCGGTGTAGTCCCTGAGGGAGACCCGCTCGAAACCTTCATCCGTCGTCTGAAACTCTGGCATGTATGCCTCTATTTACCGTGAATGCCTGAAAAAGATGTGGCGCACATTATATGGAGCCGGGCCCGGATACACCAATTCCAATAGCGGAATTCCCGAATGGAGAGTCTGTAAGGTGAACCGTATTCTCTCACGGTAATCAGAAAGCTGTTCACTCTCTGACCAAGCGGACAACTATGAAACCAAATCTTAAAGCCTGCGGGCAGGCCATGGTTACGGCCTTGGTAAATGCGGTTCTGGCAGTCGCTCTGATGCTTTTGGTGGAGTTTGCCATCAGCGGAACGTTTCAGATTCCTGTTCCCTATATCTGGGCAGGCGCGGTGATCTGGACTGTGATTTTCGCCGCTCAATTTCTGCGTCGTCGGCATCTGTGCCGGGTGGACGAAGAATGCGGCCAGTCCCGGCATCCAGAGTCGGCCAGCAAATCCTGACCTACCCAGTGCGGGCGTAGCTTTCATCCATAGCCACAGACGCCCACAAATACCTCCACCTGTTAAACCTCTCCCCCCCCCCCTCAACATGACCGGGAGTAAGAGCGGCTCTGCCAGAAGCAGAACCGCCCAACTCGGAGGACGAACGTTACTGTCGGATTCCCTCCACGGAGATTTCCAGCTCGACCGTTTCTGAGGCGGGCCCCAGATCCATGGGGATGCCGAAGTCCTTCAGCCGCAGCTCGGTCTCCGCTTCAAAGCCCATGCGGTAGCCGCCCCAGGGGTCCTTGCCATGGCCCAGCATTTCGGCGTCCAGCGTGATTTCCCGGGTTACACCACGGAGCGTGAGATCGCCGATAATTTCGGCTTCGCCATCGCCATCAACAACCACCCGCTTACTCTTGAAGGTAGCCTCGGGGAAATCACCCACGTGCAGGAAATCTTCACTGCGCAGGTGCTTGTCTCGCTCGGCGTGGTTGCTGTCAACGCTGGACGTGTCGATGGTGACGGTGACAGAACTGTTTTCCGGGTTATCGGCGTCGTAGGTGAACTGGCCATCAAAATCATTGAACCGGCCGTACAGCCAGCTGTAGCCCAAGTGGGAAATTTTGAAGGTGATAAACTGGTGGGTATCCTTGTTATCAAACGCATAAGTGCCGCTGTGCTCATTGGCCTGCACCGAGCCAATGATCGCAGCCGACATGGCCGTCGCAAGTAAAAGCTTCTTCATAACAGACTCCTTTGGTTATCAGATTTCAGTACGTTATCAGCAATGAGAATCAGGTTCATGACAATCCGATCATGCGGCGAAGCGTTTTGTCCCGATCGATCAGGTGGTGCTTGAGCGCGCCCAAGGCATGGATTCCCGCCAGGACCACCAGCGCCCAGGTACTCCAGTAGTGCACCAGCCCCGCCGTGTCTTCCATACCTTTGATCTGGCCCGTCACCGAAGGCACTTCGAAAACACCAAAAACATGAATAGAAGATCCATCAGCCGTGGAAATCAGGTAACCACTGACCATTGCGACAAAGATCAACAGGTACAACAGCCAATGGGCTGCGTGTGCTGCCAGAATTTCCCAGCGGCGGTGATTGGCAAGAGGCCGGGGGGCCGGGCTGACAACACGCCAGCCGATCCTGAACAGCATCACCAGGAACAAAATAATGCCAACGCTTCGATGAATATCGGGCCCCTGGCGGTACCAGGGATCGTAGTAGGACAAGTCGACCATCCAGAACCCGAGAACAAACAACCCGACGATAGCCACAGCCACCGTCCAGTGCAGAAGAATAGCCACCCAGCCGTAAGTCACTTCCGAATTTCGAGCCGACATGCAAAAAACTTCCCTCAAAAACAATGAATATCCATGTTCCATGGATGTGAATCAGTCATGCGTAAAGTGTAGAGGCCTGTCACAGAAAAGAAAAACTGAATGATTTGCTGACATGCATCAGTTTTTTTGACGGAATGGCCAGCCTATTGACAATAACCACCTTTGTCGTATGCGGTTTTACGGATTGTTCAAATTTATAGCAACGATAAACTTTACCCATACTTTAAATCGTCCGGACACGGGCAAAAGCAATGAGGAATCGACATGGAAATTGAATTCGACGAATCTGTGGTTGTCCCTAGCAACAACTGATCAACAAAACCCGGCAACAGCCGGGTTTTTACGTTGCAGGGACCTCAAAAGCCATAGAGCCAGGCAATGGTCAGGACGGCCACAGCACCCACCAGCAGGTTCAGGGGCACACCGACCTTCACGAAGTCCGAAAACCGGTAGCCGCCGGGGCCAAACACCATCATGTTGGTCTGGTAGCCCAGCGGGGTCGCGAAGCTGGCAGAGGCCGCCATCATGATACCAATAATGAAGGGTTCCGCAGGCAGCCCCATGGCGCTGGCCAGAGACAACACCACAGGTACGGTGAGCACGGCAGCGGCATTGTTGGTGATCACTTCCGTCAGTAACGACACCATCAGGTATACCAGAATCAGTGCCAGCAAGGCATTGCCATCGCTGAACCCTAATACCAACCCGGAAATAACGTTGGCAGCCCCGGTGTGCTCCAGTGCGCCACCAAGGGCGAAAGACGCACCGATGGTGAGCACTACCGGCACATCCACCGCCCGACGGGCCTGCCCCGGCGAGCAACAGCCGCTGAGAACCATCAAGAAGGCGCCGACCATGGCAGCATTAAGCATGGTGGTTACACCGCAGGCCGCCAGCGCCACCAGTACCAGTAAAATGCCCCAGGATAGCCTGGCCCGGTCGTGACGGGGCGCCTCGGTTTCCAGATCGTTGATTAACAGAAAATCCTTGTTGTAGCGTTGCCGGCTGACAAACGCCGGGCGTGCCTCAAGCAACAGAACGTCGCCGGGGCGAAGACGGATATTGCCCAGGTTTCCCGGCACCCGCTCGCCGCCCCGGGCCACCGCCAGCACCACGGCTCCATAACGATCGCGAAACCGGGCATCCCGTATGGTCTGGCCCAGCACATCCGACTGGGGCGACAATAAGGCCTCCACCAGACAGCGCTCGGCCCGGTCTTTGCTCAGTGCCGGCTCATCTTCGTGTACCGAGGGTACTATGCCGTGTATGCGCAGCAGATCCGAAATCGCCTGGGTGTCTCCGGCAAACACCAGTCGGTCACCGCCCCTCAGCCGCTCCTCAGAGGGCACTGCCGTCACCACACTGCCGTCCCTTTCAATCTCGACCAGGTACAGTTGCTCCAACTCCCGTAACCCCGCCTCCCCGACACTCTTGCCAACCAGAGGGCCGTCGGCGGCCACCGCCACCTCCAGGGTGAACTCGTTCACCGAGCCGAATTTCTGCTGATCTTTTCGGTCTGGCAACAGTCTTGGCAGTACCAGCAGCATGGCCGCCACCCCCACCACCGCGACCGGCAAACCCACCAGTGTCAGCGAGAACACGGAAAATCCGTCACTGCCGGTCAGTTGTTGATACTGGCCGTTGACCACCAGATTAGTGCTGGTTCCCATCAAGGTAAGCGTGCCCCCCAGAATGGCGGAATAACTCAGCGGCATCATCAGTTTGGAGGGGGCAATACCGATTTTTCGGGACCAGGCATGCACCGCCGGAATCATGGTGGCAACCACCGGGGTATTGTTGAGGAAACCGCTGAGAAGTGTCACTGGCAGGGCAATCCGCGCCTGGGCACTGCGCACGGACTTGGGGCGGCCCAGAATAGTATGCACCAGCAAATCCACACCACCGGAATGATGAACCCCCGCCGCCACCACAAACAGGGCCACCACGGTAATCAGGCCCGGGTTACTGAACCCGGCCAGGGCCTGGTCGGCACTGATGATGCCACTGGCACTGAGAATCACCAGAACGGCCAGCATCACCTGATGGGGTGCAAAGCGGCCGGAACTCATTGCCAACAGGGCCACAGCCGCCAGCCCCAGTGAAAACCATCCTTGCCAGTCCATCCGCCGACCCTTTCCGGTACGAAAACTGGCAGGATAGTGGTTTTTTTAAAAGCTTAAAAAGAATACCTTTCGATTTTTATAGATTCGAATGGAATATCAAACGGCAACATCTGCCATATTCCCGTAAGCCTCCAGCCAGGCACGGCGATCCGACGCCCGTTTTTTGCCCAGCAGCATATCCATACACTCGTCGGTGTCGTCGCCCTCTTCCAGCGTCAGCATCACCAGGCGGCGGGTATCTGGCGCCATGGTGGTTTCACGCAACTGCAGCGGGTTCATTTCGCCCAGCCCTTTGAAGCGGGTAACCTGAATCTTGCCTTTGCGCTTTTCTGCGGCAATCCGGTCGATAATGCCCTGCTTCTCGTGCTCGTCGAGGGCATAGAACGTCTCTTTGCCGAGGTCTACACGGTACAAAGGCGGCATGGCCACAAAGACATGGCCCGCCGCGACCAGCGGCCGAAAGTGTTTGACGAACAGGGCACACAACAACGTGGCAATGTGCAGGCCATCCGAGTCGGCATCGGCCAGGATACACACCTTGTTGTAACGCAATCCGGACAAGTCTTCAGAGCCCGGATCCACGCCAATGGCAACTGCAATGTCGTGCACTTCCTGGGACGCCAGAATCTCACCGGAGTCCACTTCCCAGGTGTTCAAAATCTTGCCCCGCAGCGGCATCACCGCCTGAAACTCCCGATCCCGGGCCTGTTTGGCGGAACCACCCGCGGAATCCCCTTCCACCAGAAAGAGTTCCGAGCGCTTGGTGTCGCCACCCGAGCAATCCGCCAGTTTTCCGGGCAATGCCGGGCCGGAGGTGACCTTCTTCCGGGCCACTTTTTTGCTGGCACGTAAACGGCGCTGGGCGTTGCTGATGAACAGCTCCGCCAGAGCCTCGGCAATGTCGGTGTGCTGGTTCAGCCACAGACTGAACGCATCTTTCACCACGCCAGAGACAAACGCAGCCGCCTCCCGCGACGACAACCGCTCTTTGGTCTGGCCAGAGAACTGGGGCTCCTGCATCTTGAACGACAAGACATAGGCCACCCGTTCCCAGACATCCTCCGGTGACAACTTGACGCCCCGGGGCAGTAGATTGCGGAACTCGCAAAATTCCCGCATGGCTTCCAGCAATCCGGTGCGCAGCCCGTTCACATGGGTGCCGCCCTGGGCCGTGGGGATCAGGTTAACGTAGCTTTCCATCACTGCGTCGCCGCCCTCGGGCAACCACTGGATAGCCCAGTCGACAGCTTCCTTGTTGCCGGAAAAGCTGCCAGTGAACGGCTCAAGGGGAATGGCTTCAATGTCGGCCAGGGCGGTACGCAGGTAATCCCGAAGGCCGTCCTCGTAGCACCACTCGTCTTTTTCGCCGGTTTTTTCCTGAGTGAAAACCACCGTCAGCCCCGGGCAAAGTACCGCCTTGGCGCGCAAGTTGTGGCGCAAACGACTGACCGAGAAGTTCGGACTGTCAAAGTATTTCGGATCCGGCGAGAACTTCAGCCGGGTGCCGGTGTTGCGCTTGCCCACCGTGTCGACGACCTCAAGCTCACTGGCCTTTTCGCCGTCAGCGAAGGTCATCCGGTGCATCTGGCCGTCGCGCTTTATGGTGACTTCCAGGTGGGTCGACAAGGCATTCACAACAGAAACGCCGACACCGTGCAAACCACCAGAGAAGTTGTAATTACCCTGGGAAAACTTGCCGCCGGCATGCAGTCGGGAAAGGATCAGCTCAACGCCGGGCAGGCCTTCTTCCTTGTGGATATCCACGGGCATACCCCGGCCGTCATCCTCGACACTTAGCGAGTTGTCGCTGTGCAGGATAACCTCGATTTTTCGGGCGTGACCCGCCAGCGCTTCGTCAACACTGTTGTCGATGACTTCCTGAGCCAGATGGTTGGGGCGGGAGGTATCGGTATACATGCCGGGGCGCTTGCGCACCGGGTCCAGTCCGCTCAGAACTTCAATGGCATCGGCGTTGTACTGTTGCTGGCTCATAGGTGTGGCATGGCTCCGCAAGTGATCGTTGCGCCATAGCTTAGGGATTCAAGCTGAAAGATCAACGGTTGTTTTGTGCTGGCGTGTGCCCGGTTCAGTTTCCCGGTTTCGACATTATCGGCTGCTCGCCAAGCCCGTTTACCTGAACAGACTGCCACTGGCCGGGCTCCGCCGCCAGCACCACGCAAGGGGAAGTGATCACCTGAGCCACGATCATGCCCGGAGCCGGCTCTTTCAGAGCCATCTCAAGCACCAGGGTTGAGTTTTCAATCTCCGACGACGAAAGCCCCAGGCTGTATCCGGCGGTCGGCTTCTGGCCCAGGGTAACGAAGATCAGGTGTTCATTGGCCAGAACGACCCTGCGCACCGCATCTGTCGCCATATTCTGCCCAGGGACATCCAGCAAAACATCACGCTGATTCAGGCTTTTAACCACAGCAACACCCGGCCCACTGAGGCCACAATGGGCCGACTGGGTTATCTGGCGGATCAGAGGCGGCCTGATTTCGCTTCCCGAGCCAGTGGTGGTGCAGGCCGCTGCTGTGGCCAGTATCAGGCTGACCGCCAGGCCCCTGGACAATAGACGGGTCATTGAATTGCTTTTGCTCCTGTTCGTTGGGCTCCTTCAGAGCCGGAATTCATCAGCCGGTAACCTTTAAAACCTGGCCGGGGTAGAACATCCGGTGTTTCTGCCGTAATCGACGACCGGGAATAGCTGGTGGTCAGCCGCAGGCTGTTCAGCGGATCACCCTCCCGAATCGATATAACTTCCCTCAGGCCGGTGACCGGGTATTCTGCGCAAGCCTCGCCCGGCTGGCAAATCAGGCCATCACCATCTGTGTCCGAACCTGCAACCAGAAAGTAGTCTCCCGGCACCACCTCATCCAGCGCCCAGGGCTCTTCACCGTCTTCCGCCCGGAAACGAAACACATACTGCCCCTTATCTGCCGTTGCCGAAACCTGAGACACGGCATTGTAGAAGCCGTCACTGTTCGGTTGTGTTTCCACCAGCAGGACGAAGTGTTCACCGGCATCCCGGGCCTGCTCATCGGAAAATACCTGGGCGCTTACCGGAATACTGAGGGTTCTTTGCTGATTGCCGCCCTGATAACTGACCACCACGTCCGACCGGTAGGCAACATCCGGTTCAATCGCTGACAGATTCAAGGAGATGGAAAGCAGGAAATCACTGCCCTGGGCTTGGGGCTCGGCAATGGTCAGCCAGCCCGGTGATCTGGTCACAACGGGCAGTGTTATCTGGCCTGGCCCTATCCGGGTCAGTCGAATGGTTTTACGTGTTGCGGATTCATTACTCAGCGCCACAAACGACGGCGATGGCGACAGCACTGTCGCAATACCGCTCTCACCGGCCTGCAACGCCTTCGAGGCATCAAGGATTCCGTAACCGTGGGTATTGCCATTCAAACCCTGCGAGTCGGTCAACTCTCCGGCAACCAGCAAGGCCCTCAGGCCGGAAGTATCAAGCAAGCCGTTCCGGGCCTTCATCAATGCGAGAACTCCGGCAACATGGGGCGCCGCCATAGACGTGCCCTGCAGGCCGATATGATCGGGCTGAAACACGCCCCCATTCAACACCGCACTGGTACTCCAGACCACATCAGCCCGGCCGTCGTTATCCCCATCCCGGCTGGCATCACCACCGGGGGCGGCCAGATCGATCCAGGATCCGAAATTGGAATAGGAGGCCAGGTTACCCGCTGCATCCACCGCACTGACAGCAAGCACATTCGGTGAAGCCGCCGGAAACGAGCGCACGGAGGTAGACGAATTCCCTGCCGCCCCGACAAACAGCAGGCCCCGGTCGACACCAAACTGTATAGCCGCTTCCAGATCGGGAATCTCCGGTAGTCCGCCCAGGCTCATATTCACGATATCCGCACGGGGCGGCCCGGCCGGATTTTCGCCGGTAACCCAACGGATCGCATTGATCAGATCCAAGGAAGAGCCGGTTCCGCCCTCCCCCAGAACCCGCACCGGCAAAATTCCCGCATTGAAAGCAACTCCGGCCATGCCGTAATCCGGATCAGATCCTGAGCTGTTGCCCAGGTTCGCCGCTATGATTCCCGCCACATGGGTGCCATGGAACACACTGGTTCCAATCTGGCTGCCCGGGTCCTGGGGAAGACTGTCGTTGTCCACAAAATCCCGGCCGGGCAAAACATTGGCATCCAGATCCGGGTGCCAGACCGAGGCCCCGGAATCCCTGAACAGCCCGCTGTCCAGCACCGCAACGGTAACTCCCTCTCCACCGTCCGGGGCAAGTTGCCAGGCCACCGGCCCGTTGATCAGGTCGTAATGCCACTGAAGCGGGTACAGTTCTTCTGCGGTTGGCGCTGACGCCATGGACTGAAACGCAGTCATCTGATAATTCGGCGCAGCAGAGACGATGCCCGGTGCACTGCGAAGCGATTCAATCCATCGAAGTGTGGCATCAGCGGATGCGGCACTGGCAGCCCGTAACTGGGGCATGGTCATTAGCCAGCGGTTGGGGCCCAGGCGCTCTGCCTGGGCTGCAGATGCGTTCATCAGAATACCCTGCGGTACGGGCTCTTCATCTGCAGCTGTCGATACCACCGCCTGGCCCGGAATAAACCTGTGCTCCGGCCAGTAGAAATCCTTCTGTTCCGCCTGCTCACCAGCCACTTTCGACAGGATATACCGGGCCGCCCCCGGGCCACTGGCTGTTACCGACACCCTCACATTCGCGGGCTCGGTGTTACTCCCGTTCCAGCTCAGGGTGGCGGGCGCCTGATCCCGATCCGTACTCCGCACCGCACCGGTCGAATCCGGAAAAGACAACCGCAGTTCCGGATTACCGGCCCGACTGCCGAAACTCTGCAGGGCGATGGATTCGCCCGGTGCCATAGGCACTATGTAGTCGTCCCGACGATCCGTACGGTAGTCAAAGGTGTCGCCCTGAATAGTCGTGAAGAAGCCGCTGTCGCCGCTGACATAACCCGCCAGCACAAAGTTCGCAGGCATTACCTGAACACCGGTGGCAGGCTGACTGCCCGCCCTGGCCAACTGTTCCATGGTGTCCTGGTCAATCCGGCTGTTTGCTTCGATGCGGATCACTCCGGATAAGGGTTCTGTATCCGGTGCGGCATTCCCATTTTCAGAATCGCTGCCACAGCCCGACAGCACTACTGCCGGCAACAGCGCAAAAGCAAACGTTGAAAACTTCACGGCGTCGTTCTTCCCACAACCGGTGAAAACCATTCATGCAGAGTATACGGCTCGACAACGATGTTCGACCTTCACCGGAAATCAACCCTGCTCAACGGGCATAGAACAGCATCGGCACAAAGGCCACCGACAGCAGCGTGGGCACCATCACCGCCAGGGGCAATAGCAGGCGCTCATAACGATGCCAGAGCGAGCCCGTGCGCTCTGCGGCCACCACTTCTGTTTCGCCCACCACTTGCCGGGTCAGCAGGTGATTCAAGGCAACGGGCGGGCTGAGATAACCCAGCTCAAATGCCACCAGGCAAACAATCCAGAAGTGCAAGGGATCAATACCAATCTGCAACGCTGGCTGAGCAATGGTGGCAGATACCAGGATCACTGCACCAAACGGATCCATCACCATACCGATTACGGTCAGCATCACCACGATCACCAGCATCGCCAGCCAGGGACTGGTCAGGTCTTCCGGGAACAGTGCGTGAACGATGTCGGAGCGCTCCAGAATCCCTCCCAGGCAGATCGAGAACCCGATCAACGCCAGCAGCGCCCCGATGTGCACTGCCGAATCGCTGGCGGCGGCTGTGCTACGTGCAATAAAAGTGCGGGTTCGGGTTGCACCGTTTTCGCCCGGGTTTACACCCGCATCCAGCAACACCAACGCGAGCATAACCAAAGGCAGAATCAGGGGCGCGCTGTATTCATTGAAGCGCAAGCCCATAACACCCCATATTGCGGCAATTACCAGCGCGGCCGTCAATACGTAGGGAAAGAGCGGGCGCAATTCAGCAATGGCTTTGCCCAGCGCCCCCGGCGCCGGTCGAGGGCGCCAATTACCTTCCGTTTTACAGACGATGAAAGAGAACAGAGTGGCCGAAAGGAGGAACACCCAGAACCCCCAATCATACATTTCCGAGGTGGTGACTTCCTTGTTCAACGCCGCAACCACCACGATAAGCAAACAGGGGTTAAGTACCACGCCAAGGCTACCGGACATCGCAGTCGTTGCCAACGACAGCTGGCGCCCGGCCCCGGCCCTGCGCAACTCGTCGTAAACCACGCCCCCCACCGCCAGAATGAAAATACCAGACGCACCGGTAAAGGCCGTCGGAAAGGCGGTGGTAAAGATAATCACCGAGGCCAGCATGGGCGCGGGCAAATTGAACGGCTTGACCAGGTTCAGCAACAATTCCGGCACCCGGGTTTGCTTCAACATCATGCCCACCAGCACATACAGCCCGATGTTGATAAACATGGAGGACAGGTTGGACATCATGCCGAAATAGATGGCCAGCCCGGAGGAATAGCCATCAACAAAAAAGAAGTAGGACATGGCAATCAGCCCCATGGCGCAATACAACGGCACTACCAGCCCGGAGGTAAAAACCAGACTGCCCGCCCGAATCCGGGCGGGTACATACAGAAACCGCACCGCATTGATAACCATAAACAGCCCGAACACGCCTGCCCAGGCATATTGCAGCAGGCTGGTGCTCTCGGTACCGGGTGACTGCGCCAGGCGGCCCATATAGGCGTTCAGCGACAGCACCATCAGGCCGTTAACAACAAACTGAACCCCCTGGCTTAGCCGCCACTCAGCCCGATTTCGTGGCAAGCGCAAGGCAATGTGGTCTGCGTCGAATGCAGAGACCACCGCCGCCAGCGCAAACATGCCGATAAACAGGAGTTTGGTCAGCTCGATATTTTCAAGCAGGAAGTTCGCCAGGCCTTGCTCCAGAGCTTTGTACAGACCCAACGCAACCGTGGCGCGCTTCTGGTTTTCGGCAAACTGCTGATGGCGCTGTGCACAGAGCACCAGGTTGCTCTGCAGGGACTGCCGAAGCGCCGAGGGATCCGGCGGTGAGCTGAACAGGTCATCCGGATCCGGCTTGTAAGCTTGCAGCCGGGCCTGCACTTCCCGATCAACATCCAATTCAAGGTTGCAGGCAGGCGCTTTGGCGTCCGGGTTCAGCAAGTAGTAACCAGGCCAGATCTGTTCGCCTACCCATAACATACGGGAGTGCAGCGAGTTCCCCATACCCAGAGCAAGGGTTGCCAGGAGCAGCAACAAAAGCACCAGTCCGTGCAACCGATGCACGGGATATAGCGTTTTCACACCAGAAGCCGTCATTGCGCGCCAGCTCATATCGGGCCCCGCTTATTCCCGGTTATCCGCGGTACACTCCGAGGCGCCCGGATTGCTGGCGCAGCGGATTTTACTCAGCAAGGTCAGCATTTTCGGGTGGTATACCGACGGCGCTCCGGCCACGCCATCACGCATTTCCAGCCGGTTCTCACGGAACATTTCCTGATAGCCAACCACGTCCTGGCGGGGAATCCGAATCCACTCTTTCTCCGGGATCGCCTGCTCCTGGTTTTCGATAAGACTCATGGCCTGCGGGTACATTCCCCAGGCCACCTCACGGGAGGTCTGGGCCAGACTATCGTCCAGCACACTGTCCCGCGCGATGATCTGTATGGTCAGCTGTGCCAGCGGATAATCGACAATACCACCCTGTTCACCAATCCCTTTGTAGAGTTCCAGAGCCTGATAGGCGAAGGCCGGTGCGTATGCCGTGTCTACCGACCCATTATTGAACTTGCCGGCAAAGTTGGTGATGTCTGACGGCACCACGGTGGCCTTGACGAAGTTCACCATATGGATAGCGTCTTTCTGGTAATCCAGAGTGGCAATACGTTTACCCGCCAGCTCGCCCGCGGTATCGATACTGCGGTCGTTAACAAACAGATAGCCGGCACCGGCCGGGACAATACCCAGCACCTCATAGCCGTTGTCTTTCATCAGTGGCGCGGCCTTGGCTTGAGCCAGTGTTGCCAGCAGGGTTTTCAGGTCATCATAGGTAGGTAGTGCACCCACCGCGCCAATACTTCCGGTAAACCGGTTAAACGGACGAATACGAATGTCCGTGGCCGCCACCACATCGCACTGGCCAGCGTTGAAATCACCGACCGCTACGCCCTCGTCGGTGTAGGGCTTGAGCTGAAACTCCACACCGTGAGCTTTCATTTCCAGAGCGTAGTCCTTGACCATGTTGTACACATCACCGTTGGCGCCGATGACATCGAACACGCACATGGACACGGGCTGGGCAGCCGCCATCGGAGCAGCAACCGTGAAAGACAGGGCGGCAATGGATTTGCGAATCATGATGACCTCCGGGTCATTCTTGTGGTGGTAAGGGAATCCTGGGTAAACCAGAGGATACGGGCGGGCACGGCCTGCTAAAGCAGGTCGTCCAAAGCCATGGTTTCAGTGGTATCGGTATTACGCTCGAAACTCATCCTGCCGAAAAAGCCGGGCGGAGTACGGTGGCCATAATTCGCACTCCAGTGCTTGTCAGAGGCAAACATCACCACATCACGGGCCACTTCGTCCACCAGCCGAAACTCGTCCCAGACCTCAATCCTGGCATCCGCCCCGGCAAACCCCTCAATAGCCTGCGCGAGCACCCGGGGGCGGCCGAACGTTTCAGCCGCCACCACCTGCACCGCATAAGACGCCCGAATACCGGCCTGCACACCCTGCTGCGCGCTTTCATTCAGAACTTGCCAGGCATCAGTTGCCTGGGCCGGGCGGGTATCTGGCAGCAATAGCCAAACCAGAGCCCGAACCGCGTTGGGTAAACCGCCCCACTTCCCGTTATCCAGGCATTGAGCCGCCCGTTCGGCCTGGGGAGCAATGCTGCGGGGCACACCCGCCATAGCGCCGGAATTGGAATCGTTGACGATGGCCTGCATGCCAGTAAGGAGACCCAGCAGGAATGTCAGTTCCTGCTGGTCATCAACCAGATCCGGGCACGCCAATGGCTCTGCCGCCGGATCAAATCGGTAGGCCGCCATCGCGCGCTGAAACGCAATGTACCGGCGCTCTGCGGTCTGGGCGTAATGGCGTTTGGATCGCTCGCGAGCGTCTTTGGCTGCGGGCACATCGCTGCGGTAACCCGCCCTCAGATAAGCCAACTCGTCTTCCCAGGCCCGGTACTCGGTACAATTGGCAGCCAGCATCATTAACAGAGAGCCCGTCGACTCGGGCGCATCGGTAACCCGGGAAAACGAATACATCAGGGGATCAGTGCCTTCACCCAGCGCACATGCCATCTCGGGGTCGGACATCTGCATAACATAGGGCGTGGCCTCAGATTCCGAATAGCCGGACAGCACCCTACCGGTGGTGCTGTATATCGGGTTGGCAGAACAGCCTGTTAAAAGCAGTACGAAAACACTGAGCAGGGTGGCGCGGACACAAGCAAACAGCCTGCGCCCCGATGTGACCAGTGAAGAGATCATAGTTCGACCTGTCTGACATTATTTTTGTGCGTAAGGGATCGCAGACAGTTTTTACACAGATTTCCCCACCCATTCCGTGAACCAGCGCCCTTAATGAAGCGCTATCGCAAGAGTAAAGAAACCTGGTGTGACCCAGTTCAGAAAGGAGTGAGCTGACGGCCGCACAGCGAGTGCAACAAGCCCGCAGTCTTCAGGGCAACAGAAGGTCTATTCCGCGTTGAGACCCAACATTCTTAAGACTTCATCGGTCAGGCCGTCAAGCGTGAGCCCGCCCCTTTCAGGGCGGTACCAGGTTACTGTCCAACTGAGCGCGCCGGTCAGCATTCTGCGGGTAATGAAGGGATCAGCCGTGAGCTGACCCTGCGCGGCCAACTGTTGCAATACCGAGAGCCACAAGGCCTCGTAAATGTCCCGCAACTCCAGTACTTCTGTCTGCGCGGCTTGCGACAGACTGCGCCATTCGTACACCAACACCGCCATGGCCTCGCCGGTCTGGCCATTAATCGACTCCAGCTCTGCCCGTACCAGGGCCCGGAGTTTGTCCAAAGGCGTCGCACACTGTTCGGCTGCGGCCCGCATCAGGGCAGTATTCAGGCGAATGGTTTCAACCATCACCGCCTTGAGAATATCTTCTTTACTGCGGAAGTGATGAAACAGGCTGCCAGACTGAATACCGACTGCCGCGGCCAGGTCACGCACGGTGGTGCGCTCATAACCTTTCTCCCGGAACAGTCGGGCGGCCTCGTGCAGCAGGCGACCCCGGGCACTGGCGGGGTCTGACACGAGTTGTTCGGCAATCAGCGCTTTCACAATAGGGTTTTGGGGCACGGTTCTGGCTCGAGCGTGGCTGGTGTCATTTCGGGTCGATTGTTACCTGCGACATGTTACCCGAGTCTGGCCCGTTTACAAACCAAGCGCTTGCTTGCCACCTCGGCATAAACCTCAAACGGGAAAACCTCACTGACCCTCCCATAAATCAATTAGGCCCACCTTATTCAAGCCGATAAACACTGCTAATAATGGACACCTATCGCATAACCCACACATCTGTATTGCCAGCAAGCGCCTTGCTGTGTACCAGATGAACCGGGTGCCGATTTCGGTTATGCTTCGCGCACTCGAGCTGCCCTTGCAACCAGACTTCCGATAACCAGAGCCGCCCATGTTCGACATAATCTATACTCTGGAGATGATAGGCATCGTCGCCTTTGCCATCTCCGGCATGATCGTCGCCCGCTCCAAGAACATGGATCCGGTGGGCGTCTTCGCCATCGGCTTTATCACCGCACTCGGTGGCGGCACCCTGCGGGATCTGATGATGAACAACCACCCGCTGTACTGGATCAAACACCAGGAACAACCCATCCTGATACTGGCCATGGCCATCGTGTTCAGCTACTGGAGCCGGGCCCACTCCCTGAAAGAGTCCCGCATCGTCTTCCCCGACGCCATTGGCCTGGGTATCTTCTCCATACTGGGCGCCCAGCTGGCACTGGATCTCGGCCACTCCTGGTTTATTGCCTCCATGCTCGGCGTTATGACCGGCTGCTTCGGTGGCGCCCTGCGAGATACCCTGTGCAACGAAGTACCCTTCATCTTCCGAAAAGACCAGATCTACGCATCCATCTCGTTCGCAGGCTGCTGGCTCTACTTTGTCTGCCAATGGTTACTGGAAAGCGAATCCACCGCGTTGACCATTGGTCTGCTGTTTATCGTCATCGTCCGCATGCTGGCTGTGCGCTTCGACATCCGCCTGCAACGAGACCAGGTACACAATTGATCACAGAATCATCCCTTGGCGCCGCGAGACATAGCCGGTAACATTGCCGTTTTTTCACGCAGCTCCTATTCTCCCCACTGAACAGATTTCAAACTCCCAACCCAAAGCATCCCGAGAGGCAGACCCCCGTCATGCTTGAACGACTGTTCCAACTCCAGGCCCACGGCACCACCGTTCGTAAAGAAGTGGTAGCGGGCATCACCACCTTCCTGACCATGGCTTACATCATCGTGGTCAACCCCGACATACTGTCGGCGGTCGGCATGGATTACGGTGCCGTGTTTGTCGCCACCTGTGTCGCTGCGGCCATTGGCACACTGATCATGGGTCTCTGGGCCAACTACCCGATTGCTCTGGCGCCCGGCATGGGGCTCAACGCCTTTTTCGCTTTTACCGTTGTTGGCGGCATGGGCTACAGCTGGCAGGTCGCGCTGGGTGCGGTCTTCCTCTCTGGCTTTATTTTCTTCATTCTCAGCATTCTGAAAGTGCGTGAATGGATCATCAACAGCATCCCGATGTCGCTCCGCTTCGGCATTTCCGCCGGCATCGGCTTCTTTCTGGCCCTGATCGCCCTGCAAAACGCCGGTATTGTGGTGGATAACCCGGCCACCATGGTCGGCATGGGCGATATCAAAGCGGCAGAAGCCCTGTTGTTCTTTGGTGGTTTTGTGCTGATTTGTGCCCTGTCATTCCGCCAGATTACCGGGGCAGTGATGATCGGCATCCTGGCGGTGACCGCCGTCGCGATGATGCTTGGGCTGGTAGAGTTCAAGGGGCTGGTATCCGCCCCGCCCAGTCTTGCCCCTACGTTTATGCAGCTGGATCTGGCGGGCGCCCTGAACGTCGGCATGATCAGTGTGATTTTCGCCTTCCTGTTTGTAGACCTGTTTGACACCTCCGGCACACTGATCGGTGCGGCCCAGCGTGGCGGCTTACTGGACAAAGACGGCAAACTGCCCCGCCTGGGTAAGGCCCTGATGTCAGATTCCGTAGCCACCATGTCTGGTGCGGCACTGGGTACTTCCACCACTACCAGTTACATTGAATCGACTGCCGGTATTGCTGCCGGTGGGCGTACCGGACTTACCGCCGTGGTGGTTGCCGGTCTGTTCCTGGCTTGCCTGTTCCTGTCGCCGCTGGCCAGCATTATTCCGCCCTACGCCACCGCCCCCGCTCTGCTGTACGTTGCCGTTCTGATGGCCGGTGGCCTGAAGCTGATCGAGTGGGATGACATTACCGATGCCGCGCCGGCAATCGTGACAGCGCTGGCCATGCCACTGACCTTCTCCATTGCCAACGGTATTGCCCTGGGCTTCATCACCTACGGCGTGATCAAACTGCTGTCCGGGCGCTGGGCCGACCTGAACGCCAGTGTGGTGACCATTGCTGTGGTTTTCATTCTGAAATTCATCTTCCTGGATGCCGCCTGAGCGGCATCCGGTATCGTAACCGGATTATTCATGGACTACTTTTCCCAAAGCATCAAACAAGCCATCCGCACAGTGCCGGACTGGCCCAAGCCCGGCGTGTCATTTCGTGACATCACCACAGTGCTGCAGGACAAAACAGCCTTTCGCAAGCTGATCGATGCCTTTGTTCATCGCTATCATGGCCAGCATATTGATGCGGTGGCCGCCGTCGACGCCCGGGGCTTTATCATCGGCTCCGCACTTGCCTACGAGCTGAATGCTTCTCTGGTTCTGGTGCGTAAGAAGGGCAAGCTGCCGTTCGACACTCTGGTGGAAGACTACGAACTGGAGTACGGCACAGCCTCCGTGGAGCTGCACAAAGATGCCTTCAAACCCGGCGACAAGGTGGTGCTGGTCGACGACCTGATTGCCACTGGCGGCACCATGCTGGCAGCCACCCGCCTGATTCGCCGGATCGGCGCCGAGATTGTTGAAGTGGCGGCGATGATTGACCTGCCAGACCTGGGCGGTTCAAGCAAGCTGCAGGAAGAGGGGTTGCAGGTTTATACTGTCTGCTCATTCGACGGAGACTGAGCGGAGGCGCCACCATGGGCGATTATCAACATCACTGGAAAGATGGCACACCGGTTCATCTTCCCCTTGGTAAAATCGTTTGCGTGGGGCGCAACTACGCCGAACACGCCAGAGAGCTGAACAACCCGGTACCCGATCAGCCCCTGCTGTTCATCAAACCGGCCACCTCGGCGGTGCATCTCACCCGCCCACTGTCGTACCCCAAGGATCAGGGCTCGGTTCACTTCGAGACCGAGCTCGCGGTTCTGATCGGCAAGCCTCTGACCCACGCCTCCGCCAGTGAGGCTGAGGCCGCCATTCTCGGTTATGGCCTTGCTCTGGATCTGACCTTGCGGGATGTGCAGAGCCAGTTGAAAGACAAAGGCCATCCGTGGGAGCGGGCCAAAGCCTTCGACGGTGCCTGCCCGCTGTCACCGTTTGTGGCGGCCGAGAAACTACCCAGGGGCAATCTGCACTTTACCCTCGACATCGACGGCCAGCGCCAGCAAACCGGAGACACTGCCGATATGCTCAATCCGGTGGTGCCACTGATTGCCCACATCAGCAGACAGTTTTCCCTGATGCCCGGCGATGTGGTGCTCACCGGCACACCTAAAGGTGTTGGCCCGTTAAACTCCGGGCAAACCCTGTCCCTTGAGCTGGAAGATGTGTTATTTGTGGAAACCACAGTGGTCTGAAGCCGCCAAGGTTACGCATATTCAGGCACACCATCTGGTTCAGGGAGACTCGGGCAGATCATGGCGAAAAAACCGGTAACCTCGCGCACTGGGCGCTTTCTCAAACTCGCAGGCATGACCGCATCGGTTGCGGGCCAGTACGCTGGCCAACGCGCCCGCCGGGTGTTCCGCACCGAAAACGACGAAGGCGCTCAGAGCGAAAGCTACACCCGAATGGCGGGCCAGATTGCCGACACCCTGGGTGAGTTGAAAGGTGCGGTGATGAAAGTCGGCCAGATTGCCTCGCAGACCCAGGATTTTCTCCCCAAGGAATTCTCGGACGCTCTGGAAAAACTGCAAAAAGAAGCCCCACCCATGCCCTTCGAGGTGATCCTGGAACAGGTTGAAGCCGAGCTGGGCAAGCCGGTGGGGGAGCTGTTCGAGTACCTGCAGGAAACACCTTACGCCTCGGCATCTATCGGCCAGGTGCACCGGGCACGCCTGCACGACGGCACCGACGTGATTGTGAAGGTACAGTACCCCGGAGTGGACGAGTCCTGTGACTCAGACCTGAAACAGCTGCGCCTGGCTCTGAAAATGGGCGGGCTTCTGAAGATGCCGAAAGAAACGGTCGACCAGTTGTTCGGCGAAATCCGGGTGCGGCTGAAAGAGGAACTGGATTACGAGAACGAAGCGCGCAATCTGAAACTGTTCCACGAGTTCCATCAGGATCAACCCTGGGTGGTGATTCCGGAGGTGGTTGACAGCCACTCCACCCGCCGGGTTCTAACCCTGGAGCTGGTGGAGGGGGATCACGTCAGCAAGGTAACACCAGATCGCTACAGCCAGGACACCCTGAATCTGATCGGGCATCGCATTTTTACCATCATGGCGGATCAGCTGTTCCGCTTTCAGTGCATCCACGGCGACCCCCATGCGGGCAACTTCGCCTACCGGCCTGATGGCACCATCGTCATGTACGACTTCGGCTGCGTGAAAAAGCTCAAGCCGGAAATTGTCGAGGCCTACCGTAAAGCCCTGATCGCGGCACTGGAAGAAGACTATGAGGCGCTGGACCAGTACCTGATCGACCTGGGCGCCCGGGTTGATCACCAGCCTGCGGTGGATGAAGCCTATTACGCCATGTGGCGGGACATTCTGATTATTCCGTTCCTGAACGACGAGCCCTACGATTTTGCCGAGGCGGATATCCACAAACACGTGGCCGCCAAAACCAGCACCGTGTTCAAATACCTCGACTACTTCAAGCCGCCGGTGGAAAGCATCTTTATCGACCGGATGATTGCCGGGCACTACTGGATGCTGAAACGACTGGGGGTGCAGGCGGCATTCCGGAGTGAACTGGAGAAGTACCTCCGGGGCTAGATGGCAGCCCAGCCCGGTCGGGGAGTGCCTTCCAAAACACACTCCTTCGGCACATCCATGTGGCGCTTGAGTTCCGCCATCCATGGCTCCACACAGTTTTGGAAGGCACTCCCCGACCGGGCTTCGAACGTATACGGATGATCACAAAAAGCGGGAAACCCACTCCTGCACCCCTTCGGAGGCGCCTTTGCGAATCACCCGGGCACGGGAAACCGAGGCTGGCTCACCGGGATCGATCACGGTAATCGGCACATCAATACCCACCTCATACACCAGCCCGGCCGCCGGGTATACCTGCAACGAAGTGCCCACAATCAGCAACTGATCGGCGGTGCGCACCACGTCGGCGGCAGCCTCCAGCATCGGCACTTCTTCACCGAACCAGACAATGTGCGGGCGCAACTGTTCGCCGTGGTCACAGGTATCACCCGGGTTTATGTCGCGATAGCCAATATCGTAGACCAAGCCGGGGTCGACCGAACTGCGGGCCTTGGTGAGTTCACCGTGCAGATGCAGCACGTTGCTCGAGCCTCCACGCTCATGCAGATCATCGACGTTTTGGGTGACCACGGTAACCTGATACCGGAGTTCGAGTTCTGCCAGCAATCGATGGGCGGGGTTAGGCTGTACCGACTGCAGCTGGCGGCGGCGCTCATTGTAAAAACGCAGCACCAGATCCCGGTTGCGCTGGAACGCCTCCGGGGTGGCCACATCATAGACACTGTGTTGCTCCCAGAGCCCATCGTTGTCACGGAAGGTGGAGAGGCCGCTTTCGGCGCTGATGCCAGCGCCGGTGAGAACAACAATATGCTCCTTCATCAGTCGAAGATCTTCCCCGGGTTCATGATGTTGTTGGGGTCGAACACCTGCTTGATACCGCGCAGGTAGGCAATCTCCGCCTCACTCCGGGTGTACTGCAGATAGGGCTTTTTGGTCATGCCAACGCCATGTTCGGCCGACACACTGCCCTGGTACCGCTCGACGATTTCGAACACCCACTTGTTCACCTGCTCGCACTTGGCGAAGAACTCTTCTTTATCCATGTCTTCCGGTTTCAAAATGTTCAGGTGCAGGTTGCCGTCGCCGATGTGGCCAAACCAGATGATCTCGAAGTCCGGGTAGTGCTCGGCAACCACGCTGTCGATTTCTTCAAGGAAACCGGGCACCCTGGACACCACCACCGAAATGTCATTCTTGTAGGGGATACGGGGCGCAATGGATTCAGAAATCCGCTCCCGTAACTGCCACAGGTTCTGCGCCTGAGTCTCGCTCTGGCTGATCACGCCGTCCAGCACCCAGCCCTGCTCCACGCAGTGCTCAAACAGGTTCATGGCATCGTCCATCACCTGGTCGGAGACCGCCTCGAACTCCAGCAGGGCGTAATAAGGCGCTTCGGTCTCGAACGGTGCCTGCACCTGGCCGTGCGCCAGCACGTGCCCCATGGCCTGATGAGAGAAGAACTCGTAGGCGGTGAGGTCCAGGGTCTTCTGGAACGTCTGCAAAACGTCCATGGTGTTGGACAGGTCATTGAGCCCCAGAACCAGCACCGTCAGATCATCCGGCTTACGGGTAAGCTTCATGGTGGCTTCGGTGATGAACCCCAGGGTACCTTCGGCGCCGATAAACAGGTGGCGAAGATCGTAACCGGTGTTGTTCTTGGCCAGATCCTTGTTCAGGTCAAGAATGTCCCCCTTTCCGGTAACCACCTTCAAACCAGCTACCCAATCCCGGCTCATGCCCCAACGAATCACCTTGATGCCACCGGCGTTGGTCGACAGGTTGCCACCCAACTGACTGGACCCTGCCGAGGCGAAATCCACCGGGTAATAAAGATCGTTGTCGTCCGCAAACGTCTGCAACTGCTCAGTGACCACACCCGCCTGGCAGCGCACGGTTCGGTCGCTGGCATTAAATTCCAGAATCTGGTTCATGTTGTCGAAGGCAACAACCACTTCACCATTGGCCGCCACGGCGCCAGCGCTGAGGCCGGTTCTTCCGCCCGACGGCACCAGTGCCACCTGGTTCTCGTTGGCAAACCTCACCAACGCCTGAACCTGCTCAGTGGTTTTCGGCAGCACGATAGCCAGGGGCTTCGGCGGGTAGATCTTGGTCCAGTCTTTACCGTAATTTTCCAGGTCTGACGGGTCAGTCAGGACTTTGCCCGGGTTCTCCGGAGTGGCAACCAGCTGTTTCAGGGAAGCAACGATCTGTTCGGAACTCATGGATGCTAGGGTCTCATCTGGGTTGATCCAGAACCGACTAACCTGACAACGAAAAAGAATTGACTCAGGTTAACCGGCGCACTGTGAAAATCTCGGTTTATGGTATCATACCGGCCCTGTTCTGTGAGCCGGGCCAACCAGGATCCCCGGCCACGGGTCATTTCACGTGACGAAAGGTTCGGAAGCAAGCCCATGTCAAATACGTCTCTCGAAAAGAGCAAAATCCGTATCCTGCTGCTGGAAGGTGTGCATCAGTCTGCGATTGATACCCTCAACGCTGCAGGTTATACCAACATCGAGTATCTGACCCATTCACTGGGTGAGGAAGAGCTGATCGAGAAGATTGCCGATGCGCACTTCGTCGGTATTCGTTCCCGCACCCAGCTGACCGAGAAAGTATTTGAAGCGGCCAAAAAGCTGGTCGCGGTGGGCTGTTTCTGTATCGGTACCAATCAGGTCAACCTGCAGGCGGCCACCCGCCGTGGTATCGCTGTGTTCAACGCGCCTTTCTCTAACACCCGCTCCGTGGCGGAGCTGGTTCTGGCTCAGGCTATTTTGCTGCTGCGCGGCGTACCCGAGAAGAGCGCCAAGGCCCATCGCGGTGAGTGGCTGAAATCTGCCAAGAACAGCTATGAAATCCGTGGTAAGAAGCTGGGCATTATCGGTTACGGCAACATCGGTACCCAGTTCAGCGTACTGGCCGAAAGCCTGGGTATGGACGTTTATTTCTACGACGTAGTCTCCAAGCTGCCGATCGGCAACGCCACACAGGTTGGCAGCATGCAAGAGCTGCTCAATATGGCCGACGTGGTTTCCCTGCACGTACCGGAAACACCAGCTACCAAGTACATGTTCAAGGCCGAGCAGTTTGCCCAGATGAAACCCGGCTCGATTTTTATGAATGCCTCCCGGGGCACCGTTGTCGATATTGACGCCCTGGCCGAAGCGCTGAGTTCCGGCAAACTGCTGGGCGCAGCCGTCGACGTTTTCCCGGTTGAGCCCAAGTCTAACGATGAAGAGTTTGTTTCTCCGCTGCGCGAGTTCGACAACTGCATCCTGACACCGCACGTAGGCGGCTCCACCATCGAGGCCCAGGAAAACATCGGCCGCGAAGTGGCCGAGAAGCTGGCCATGTACAGTGACAACGGCACCTCCGTGTCGTCCGTCAACTTCCCGGAAGTCGCCCTGCCCTCACACCCTGATCAGCACCGCCTGCTGCACATCCACGAGAACGTGCCGGGCGTGATGTCCGAGATCAACCAGGTGTTCTCCGAGAACGGCATCAACGTGTGTGGTCAGTACCTGCAAACCAAGGAAGACATTGGTTACGTGGTGGTCGATGTCGATAAGGCCTACGGCGAGCTGGCGCTTGAGAAGCTGCGTCAGGTAAAAGGTACGATTCGCTGTCGCGTGCTGTTCTAAGCGGCAGACAGCTGCCACGCCTGAATACGAAAAAGCCCCTGAGTTCAGGGGCTTTTTTTATTCACCGGACAACCTGTTACTGCTGCATTGGCACCAGCGTCAGCTCAACCCGGCGGTTCTGCTCTCGGCCTGCGGCAGAATCATTAGACGCTACCGGATATCGCTCGCCGTAGCCGGTTGCACGGGTACGACGGGACTCGATGCCCTGGTTCAGCAGAAAATCGCGAACTGAAGACGCACGGCGCTCACTCAGCAACTGGTTGTAGCTGTCAGAACCGGTACTGTCAGTGTGGCCTTCGATCTGGATAATGGTTTTATCAAACTCTTTCAACACCAGAGCCACAGATTCCAGAGTACCGGTGAAGCCGGAGCGGATGCTCGACTGGTCGGTATTAAACGTGATGTTACCCGGCATAATCAGGTCGATCTGGTCGCCATTACGAACCACCCGCACACCGGTGCCTTCCAGGCGATGGCGCAACTGGGCCTCCTGACGATCCATGTAGTAACCAATACCTCCACCGACAGCGGCACCACCGGCTGCGCCAATCAGCGCACCCTTGCCGCGGTCACTCTTGCTGGAAGTGGCAGCACCGATGGCAGCACCACCTATGGCGCCAATAATGCTACCCTTGGTCGCATTGGAGGTCTTCTCTTCACCCGTGTAAGGGTCGTATGTCATACAGCCGCTCAGGCCAACCGTTGCTACTGCAAAAGCAAGAATGGTCTTTTTCACTGCTATCTCCTGTCTGAACCTTACCGAAGCACAACATTGCCGCCAGCGGCATGCCTCACTCCATGAACGTATCTATTATCGTGTTGAATACCGTCGCCTGCAGATCCTTCGCTTCGTTCACCAGATGGTGGCGGCCATCCGGAATTTTCCGTTCCTTCACTGACGCAAACTTGTTTCTGATAATTCTCAGATTGTGCTGCCAGTCCACTGTCAGGTCTTTTTCACCCTGAACTACCGTCACCGGAAAATCCACCGGCCGGGCCGACTCGATATGCGGCACCCACTTGCGCAGAGCCGTTACCCAGTCCACGTGAACCGCCCGGGCCTGAAGCGGATCATGCTCCCGTAAAAACCGCAGAAAACGGGTGTTGCCGCTGTTACGGCTGAACGCACGCTTCCATCGGTTCAGGAACGGCTTGAACAGGCTATGCAACACCTTTGCCCCCAGCCAGCCCATGGGCCTTATCAGGGGCGCCAGCAGCACCACGCGCCGGAACGCCGAGCTGTTCTGGTTGTGGTGATTCGATAACAGGTAGTCAATCAGAATCGCACCACCTGTACTCTGGCCGACGGCAAACCACGGCCCGCGGATCTTATCCCGTACCCTGGCCATCACTTCCGACAGAACCGCCTGATATTCCAGAAAGCTGCCGATGGCCGCGGGCGTTCCACTGGACAGCCCGTGCCCGGGCTGATCATAAGCCAGCACATCAAACCCTGCGCCCAGACACCGGTCAATCAGCTGAGTATACAAACCAACGTGGTCGAAATACCCGTGCAGAATGAACACGGTGCCACGGCAGGGCACATTGTCTGGCTGGCGGAAGTAATGCACCATCACTTCATGCCGTACCGCCTTGATGTAGCCCTGGTGATACACCACTTCCGGATGTTCTACCCAGAGATCCAACCCGTAAAACCGGCAGTAGGCCTCCATTTCGGCGCTGAGTTCCCGGTGAACGGTCGGCTCGAAGGGTTCAAGACGGTCCAGTAAGGAGTGCCTGTCCCAGTTCGGTATTTCTATGGTATCTGTTTTCCAGTACACGTAGAGTTAAACGCCTGTCATGAATCCATATTTGCCGGTCATCCTATCGCAATCACAAAGGAGAGCACAGATGTTCCAGCCGCTGTTCGAAGCCGGTTTACGACGAACCATGCAACACCTGGTGCGGCCGGTACTGTCGAAATCCTTTCCTCTTGGCGTGCAGCGTCGCTATATTCGCCAGGCCTACCGGACATCATTTCTGCCCGGCGGCATCCGGCTGTCAAAAACCACTCTGGGCGGGGTTCCGGCTATCCGGCTGACGCCTTCCCAATCGCCGCGCGGAACCCTGCTTTACCTGCATGGTGGCGGGTATGTGATGGGTTCGGCAAGCACCCATAAAGGCCTGGCAGGCTATCTGGCCAGGCATACCGACTGTGAGGTTGTCCTGCCCGACTACCGACTGGCTCCGGAGCACCCTTTTCCCGCCGCACCGGACGATGCACAAGCAGTGTACACCGCCTTGCTTGACGAGGGCACCGCTCCGGAATCCCTTGCAATCGCCGGGGACTCGGCCGGTGGCGGCCTGGCGGTGGTATTGGCCATGCGATTACGGGATCGTAATCAGCCCCTGCCATCCTCCATTACTTGCTTTTCGCCCTGGACAGACCTGACCGAACAGGCGTTGTTCGCGCCGGATATTGAGCCCGTGCTGCACGCGGGCTGGACTTATCGGGCGGCGCGTTATTATGCCAACGGCATGCCCCTGGCCCACCCGCTCATTTCGCCAGTTTACGGCGACCTGACCGGCCTGCCACCGCTGCTGATCCAGGTCGGCAGCCAGGAAATGCTGTTAAATGACGCCCGTCGCCTGGCGGATCTGGCCAGGCAGCACCAGGTGGACGCCACGCTGGAGATCTACAACAACCTCTGGCATGTGTTTCAGGTGCATGCACCACAGCTGCGTCGTGCCAGAGAAGCTCTGGCCATCGCCGGGCAACATATCAGGAGCAACTTTCCAGACTGACCAGGCCTTTTACCAGCGCTTCTTTGCGAGCCTTGGGCCAGCGCTTAACCTGCCACTCCAGCCGTGACGCCCGGCTTCGATCACCAGCGGGCATCTGGAACTCCAGCGTCAAAGGCCCCTTGCCCCGCAAACTGCGGGCGCCCTTCGGCGCTCCGGCCTGATGCTCGGCAAAGCGCCGGGGCACATCGGTGGCAATGCCGGTATAGAGGCTGCCAGCCGCAGTACGCACCAGATACAGATACCAGCTATCAGCCTTGGCCAAGGGCCTGCTCCCGCTTGCGCAACTTCAGCTGCTGTAGCCACAAACCGCTGAGGATCAGTACCAGGCCAACGTAGGTGGATGACAGAATGACTTCCCCGAGAATGAAGTAGATAAACACCAGAGACAAAAACGGCGAGATAAAGATCAGGTTACTCACCCGTGAGGTATTTTCTGCCTTTTTCATGGCCTGGGACCAGAGCACAAAGGCGATACCCATCTCGAACACCCCCACATACAGAGCCGCGACTGCCGATTTACCAAGGGGCAGAACCAGCCCCGCGGTTTGCCAGCAAACCATAATGATAACCGGCAAGCCGAACACAAAATTAAGGAACAGGCCCACCACCGGATCCCGGCTGTCCCGGGTGGCGATGATCCAATAAGACGCCCACACCAGCGTACTGCCCAGGGCCAGCGACACCCCCAAGGGATCAGAAAACGACAGCGACATCACCGCACCCCGGGTGGCGATTACCACCACCCCGGCGTAACACACCAGGCCCGCCAGTATATCGATACGGCGTAATTTCTGGCCCAGAAACGGCACCGACAAATAAGCCAGCACCAGCGCCCAAGTGTAATTTAACGGTTGAGCCTCCTGGGCTGGCAACCGGTCAAAGGCCCCGAACAATAGAAAATAGTAAAGACAAGGGTTGATCAGCCCCATACCCATCGATTGCAGATACTGCCCGCGCCGCAGCTGAAATACCTGCTGCCACTTCCCCTGCACTACCAGAATAACCGCCATCACCAGTATGGAAGCACTGCTTGCCACCAGCAGCATCTGTACCGGCGCCAGATCGGCCAGCGACAACTTGAACGCGGTGGCCACCGTCGACCACAACAGCACGGTGGCCAAACCGTAGATCATGGCCTGCTTCTGATTTTTCATTCACAACACATCCGAAAAAAACTAAGACTTGGCAATAGCTAGGAGTTCTGCCAGGGAAGCGCTATTAACGGCACCCCTTCTTCACGGCAAATGGCAACCGCCCTCGCGGTCAGGTCAGAAACGAACGGAACCTGCTCCCGGGGCTCGATCGGATAGGCCTTGAGCCGGTATTGCATACCGGCTTTCTGCGCCGACACGGTAACACGAACCGGCTGGTAGGTGCGGGTCAGCGGGCTGGTAAAAATCGCATTGCGGAACAAGTTCAGCATTCGATCAACATCGTGATTGGGGTCGATGAACACCTCGGCAACACACATCAGATTGTCGGTACCATCGTTGCCGTTAGCCATCAGGCTGTTCCACAGTACGCCGTGGGGAATAACAACGACCGAATCGTCGAGCGTCACCATATCCACGGTGCGGGTGCCGATAGAACGCACTTCACCATAGTGGCCGTTTACCTCAATCCAGTCCCCCGGGCGATACGGCATTTCATACAGGGTGACAATACCGGCCACCAGGCTGGTGGCATAATCCTTGAACGCAAAGCCAAGCGCCAGGCCCACAGCACCGAACACCGCCACCATGTTCTCGAATGACGGCTCCACCAGCATCGGCACGACCAGGATAATGGTCAAAATAATAATCAGTAGCCGCAACAGGGGCACGGAAGCCAGCAGGTACAACCTGGGCTTGCCAGACAACCGGTCGGCAATCACCGGAACCAGTTTCTGGATCAGAAAAATCAGCAGTGACGCGGCCACCACCAACAGCAAAGCGCTGAGCAACGCATCAACGGTTATCGAAGACAACGCACTCTTGATGCCGGATGTATCCATTTCCATGGCTCCCTAAAATCGATCCACCGGATAGCCCCGGGCTTGCAGATAGCGACGCACATCCGGATAGCCCAACGGCTGCACTCTGTAGCGATGACTATCCCTGGAGAATGCGATGACATCAGCCCGCTGCAGTCGGCCAAGCGTGATTTGCAGTTCCTGTTCCGGCAGCCCGGTCACCTGCGCCAGGCGCTCGAGATCCAGGCCGTTGTGTAACAGAAGCGAATGCAGAACATGGCCCGTTGAGACCGTCGTCGAGGGCGGTACTTTGGGCAGGCTCAGGCGATCCAGGGGGGCAACCCAGCAGTGTTCTGTGGCATCCGGTGCGTCGACATCGCCGGATTCAGACTCCTCAGGTTTGGCCCGCAAGGCCCGCCGCCAGACTGCCAGTGCCACCCCGGGATTGCCCCGTGCCAGCGTCGCCAGGTCTTTTGGAAACAGGCTGTGTTTTCGGGATTCCCGGCTCTCTGAGGGCGCGGGCAACACAAACCGGCCATCGTTGGTCATGCGGGCGGTCAGCCCCTGCCCGGTGTCAGGCATGGCCAGCTGCCCGAACCAGTCAACCAGGCATTCTCCGGTCAGAGGCGCAGGCATCCAGGGCGCTACATACAGATCCGGTAAGTACTGGCACCAGAACTGCCAGCACCAACTGGAACACCCGACCACCCCGTTCCCGGCCTGATCAACTGCCAGACGCGCCATCAGTTCCCGGATCAACCCCAGGCCGGATCTGTGGCGGAGCCAGAAATCAGCAAGCTCCGGTATTACCCAGTCATCGGTCATCAACTGCTCGTCCCACCAGGCCGCTATATCAGCGTCTGCCATTAACAGATTGGCAGGCGGACTAATAACGCGAAGATCCAAGGTTTCAAGGGCTTCGGGGAGACCACTGAATGGCTGAGACACCAGAAAGCAGGCCTTGCGGGTATGGGCTCCCGATTGGCGCAATTCGTCCAGAGCACTGAGCAAGGCCGAGCCCAGTGGTGCAAAGTCCGGTAACGGGGCGTAGCGTTGAAGGCGGGCGCTCGACAGGGATGGCAGGTCGTCCAGCGATTGATAGGCCTGATCCGCCATGCTGAAATCGGCTTTCAGTTGCAGCAGAATATCGCGGATACCCGCACGAAGGGTTTTACGCACCGATGTTTCCGGCAACTGCCACTGATCAGGGTGAATCAGGCCACCTGCCAGACAGGGGTGTTTGCTTTCGGCTTGTTCAGTCAAGAATCCCTCTCCTGGCTATTCCGGCACCAACCAGTCCAGAGTATGGTTCAGGCCAAGCCGTTCAGCACCCTGTAAATCCTCCATCATGGCCGCCATGCGCTGCTCAAAGCCCCAGGGCGGATTAACCACCAGCATGCCTGAACCCATCATGCCTCGCTCCGGGGGAGCCTGTAGCCGTACCTCATTGCGCAGGGTCTTGCGCACCGCCGCTTCGCTTTTCAGAGCACTTAGCAGGCGCTGTTCCAAACCGCTGGTCAGTATCGGGTACCAGACAAGAAAGACCCCATGCCGGCACTTTTTCCAGGCTTTGGTCAACGCCTGGGCAACGGACTCGTAATCACTCTTGACTTCGTAAGACGGGTCAATCAAAGCCAGCAGGCGTGGCTGAGGGGGCGGCAGGCTTTTCAGCAGGCCCTTCAAGCCATCTTCATGGCGCACCCGGATACCCGCCTGTTGCCCCCAACGAGCCAACTGCTGCTCTTCCGAGGGATGCAGCTCAAACGCCGTCACCGAATCGCCGGGGCGGCTGAAAGCGGCAAACCAGGCCGGTGACCCCGGGTAGACCTGCAACGTCTTCGGGGCTCGGCCTTGGTTGGCATCGGCAATCACCTCAATGAATGGCGCCCAGTCACTCGCCGCCAACTGCGAACGCAACGGCCAGAGTTTGCGCACACCCTCATCGGCTTCAGCTGTCTTTCGGGCCCGCTCACTCTCCAGGTCATAGATAGCACTGCCCGCATGGGTGTCAAAGCAGGCAATGGCCGTTTTCTTGGCGTGCATCATGGTCAGAACAAGCGCCAGGGCAGCGTGTTTCTGTACGTCGGCAAAATTGCCTGCGTGGAAGGCGTGAAGATAACTCAGCATATAGGGCTCCCGAAATCTGGCGTCATTAAGCCGCAGTCACTGTTGTGGTGCAAGCGATGCTCGGGCCACCTTGCTCTTCAATGGCTTGCTCAATGTCAAATCGGCCTTGATTCACTGCCTTTCCAACCTCATAATCTGAACGCTAATTAATCTTATTACCAGTCCCACATTGCATGGAGCCTCTATGACCCGACTATTTCGCCCAGCACCGCTCGCGCTGACCATTGCCGCAACTCTGACTGCCGGGTGTGCGAACGCTCCGTGGTCCAGCGATCAGGCTGAACCGGCGACCAAGGCCTCGGTTGTTTCCCACTACGCCGACGTTGCGCACGCCACGTACGAAGATGCTCTGATTACCGCTCGCGCTCTGGACAAAGCCACTGACCGGCTGATCGCCAACCCCACCGAAGCCAACCTGGCCGCAGCCAAAGACGCCTGGCTAGAGGCCCGCGTGCCCTACCAGCAGTCTGAAGTGTTCCGGTTCGGCAACGCCATTGTGGACGATTGGGAAGGCCAGCTGAATGCCTGGCCGCTGGACGAAGGCCTGATCGACTACGTGAATGCCGACGACTATCAGTACGAGCTGGGTAACGCCGGCGCCACCGCCAACATCATCGCCAGCAACAACATTACCGTCGGCGGCCAGGATCTGGATGTGTCCCGCCTGACCCCCGAGCTACTGGCCAACCTGAACGAGATTGGCGGTTCCGAAGCCAACGTGGCAACCGGCTATCACGCCGTTGAGTTCCTGCTCTGGGGCCAGGATCTGCACGGTTTTGAAAGCGGTGCAGGCGAGCGCCCGGTGACGGACTTTGCCAAAGGCGGCGACTGCACTAACGGCAACTGCGACCGTCGCGCCCAGTACCTGGATGCGGTTACCGATCTGCTGATCTCGGATCTGGAATGGATGGTGGCCCAGTGGGCCCCGGAAACCAGCGGCAACTACCGCGCCCTGCTGACCAACGCCAGCGCCGATGAGGGCATCCAGAAAATGCTGTTCGGCATGGGTTCACTGTCGCTGGGCGAGCTGGCCGGTGAGCGCATGAAAGTGGCGCTGGAAGCTAACTCCTACGAGGACGAGCACGATTGCTTCAGCGACAACACCCATAACTCACACTACTACAACGGCAAAGGCATCCAGAACGTTTACACCGGCACTTACCGCCGCGTGGACGGCTCTGTGGTCACCGGCCCGTCCCTGTCAGACCTGGTTGAGCAGAACAATCCGGAGCTGAACGCTCGCCTGACCGCACAACTCGATGCCTCCATGAAGGCGTTGGCGGTGATGAAGGCCCGCGCGGAAAGCAGCCAGAACCCCATGGCTTTTGATAGCATGATCGCCCCGGCCAATGCCGAAGGCAGCCGCATTGTGAATGGCGCTATCATGGCGCTGGTTGAACAGACCGGCTCCATCGAGCAGGCGGCCCGGGAGCTTGGCATTGAAGCACTGTCTCCAGACGATGCCGGCCACGCTTTCTGATCCGTAGGCGCCAACACGCAGGCAGCGGGGGCTTCCCCGCTGCCTGAAAAACAAGAACAAGCCATGGAAAGCCCTCCTGCTCCTGCGGGATGTTTTTCCATGGCTTCTTCCATTCTGAAACGCGAGTCTTTATGAAACGAGCAATTTTCTCTTTACTGTTGCCGTTAGCCTTCGGTACTCCGGCCCTGAGCGCAGCAAGTCACGCTGGCTACCCTTTGCAAACCACACCACACACCGGCGGCGACGGTACCGTTCAGCAAGCCGACAGCAATGCCTATTCCTTGCCCCAGGGCAATCTGTCGATGACCAAACGGCTGGATTTCAGCGTCGGCAACAGTTTTTTCCGCAACCCCTGGGTGGAAGCGCCCGCCAGCACCGATGCCCGGGACGGCCTGGGCCCTTTGTTTAACACCAACTCCTGCCAGGGTTGCCACGTGAAGGACGGCCGGGGGCACCCGCCCGGTGTCGACGAACCCCCGGTGTCACTATTTCTGCGCCTGGCAGTACCGGCAGATCCGGAGCAGGATGCCGAGATACTTCGCAAACATGGTTTTAAACCGGCACCGATGTATGGCAGTCAGCTACAGACCGCCGCCCTGCCCGCCGCCAAACCCGAAGCCGAGTTGGTGACTGACTGGAAAGCCCTGACACACACGCTCGCCGATGGCACCGAGGTGGAATTGCGCAAGCCGGTGTACCGCATCGAGAACCCGAATTACGGCCCGTTACCGGAAGACCTGCTGGTCTCTCCCCGGGTGGCGCCACCGATGATTGGCATGGGCCTGCTCGAAGCCATTCCCATTGCCCGCCTGGAATCTCTGGCCGACCCGGATGACAACAACAACGACGGCATTTCCGGCAAGCTGAATCAGGTATGGGATCTGGCCACAGAAACCACCGTACCCGGCCGGTTCGGCCTGAAAGCCGCTGAGCCGAACGTACATCAGCAGAGCATGGGCGCGTTCGCAGGGGATATGGGGCTGACGTCATCGCTCAAACCCACCACCGACTGCACCCCGGAGCAATACTGCGAGCGTTTTGCCCATGGTGGTGAGCCGGAAGTCAGCGACAAGGTCGCCAACTTTGTTTCCTTCTACGCCCGCAGTCTGGCCGTGCCTGCCCGGCGCAATATGGCAGACGAGGCCGTGCAGACCGGCGCCCGACTGTTCAACGAAACCGGATGTGCCGCCTGTCATACCCCCAGGCACCAGACCGGCGAAGTAGCGGAACGCCCGGATTTGAGCAATCAGACCATCTGGCCTTACACCGACCTGTTGCTGCACGACATGGGGCCTGGCCTGGCCGATGGCCGCGATGAGTTCCTGGCCGATGGTAACGAATGGCGTACACCGCCACTGTGGGGTATTGGCCTGACCCAGGTCGTCAACCCGCAAGCCGGTTTTCTGCACGATGGCCGCGCCCGCACGCTGGAAGAAGCCGTGCTCTGGCACGGTGGCGAAGCCCAACCGGCCGCCGACCGCTATCGCCAGATGTCCGCGCAAGACCGCCATGCGCTGATCGAATTCCTTAACTCACTCTGAGGACACGCCATGCACACGATGACCCGAATCCTTTGCGCATCGGCCCTCGCCCTTTGCAGCTCCCTGGCGCTTGCAGGCACCGCCGACCGACAGGCCAGGCAGCAATGGCATCAGGCCATTGGCGAGGGGTATCAGGCCCTGGCAGTGGCATCCGGGCAACTGCAATCCGCAGCCGATGACTATTGCACTACCGCCAACGACAGCAACCGAACCACGCTGAACAAGGCCTGGCAGCGGGCCTTTCTGGCCTGGCAGCAGGTTCGCTTCGTGGATTTCGGGCCGGTGGAACAGAACAATCTGTCCTGGCAATTCCAGTTCTGGCCAGACCCGAAGAACCTGATTGCCAAAAAAGCGAATGCCCTGATGGGTATGGAACAGCCCGTCACCACCGAACAGGTTGCGCAGTCCGGGGTCGCGGTTCAGGGTTTCCCGATGCTGGAATACCTGTTGTACGACACCCGGCATCTCAACTCTGACCATGCACTCCCCGCCAGCGGTGCTTGCAACCTGCTCCAGGCCGTTTCCCAACACCTTCGCAGTAATAGTGAAACCCTTGCGGCAAACTGGCGCAGCTTCGAATCCCGCTATCTGGACACCGACGCCTATCGGGATGCCACCATCCGGGCAGGCATGGGGGCACTGGAGATTCTGGAAGAACGTCGTTTGGCCCAGCCCATGGGGTTACGGGGCAATGGCAAACGCAATGCCTACATCACCGATGCCTGGCGCAGCGGCCAGAGCATGAAAGCCGTCGAAGCCACCGTTACCGGCCTCAAGCAACGATTCCTGCCGGGGCTGACGACTCTGCTGACCGCCGAGGAACACGCCGCCCTGGCTGGCCGCATCCAAAAACAGTTTGACGAGGTACTGGAAAATTTCCCGGTTGCTGACCTGCCCATGACCACCGCCATCCAGCAGGACGATCAGTTCCGGGTGATTCAGAGCCTGTATGTGGATGTGTCGCAGTTGGCAACCATGGTGAACAACGAAGCCGCCGTGGCACTGGGTGTGGTGCGAGGGTTTAACTCCAGTGACGGCGACTAAGGGCACAAATCATGGCGCTTGATCGCAGGCAATTTTTACAGGCAACCCTGGCCGGGGGCCTGGGTATTACTCTGAGTGGCTGCTCCCTGCTGCCGCAAAAATCCGGCCCGCAACCTGCCCGGTATTCCGGTGCCGTGGGCCTGCCCGATGGCAGTTTTGGCGTAAGCGCGTTCGGCCGCTCCGGCCAGATACTCTGGCAATCTCCGGTTGCCACCCGTTGCCACAGCGGCTGCAACCGGCCGGCTCACGGCGACATTCTGTTTTTCGAGCGCCGCCCCGGCTGGTCGTTTTACGTATTTGACGGCAACACCGGTAAGCGCCTTTATCAGATCAAAGCTGACGAAGGAGAACACTTCGTTGGCCACGGTGTGTTCTCACCCGATGGCCGCTGGCTGTACGCCACCGCGAGCCGCTACGAGCAAGGCCAGGGCATGGTTGCCGTGTACGACGCCGAGCGGGATTATCGGCGGGTGAACACCTTCGATCTTGGAGGCACCGGGCCCCATCAGATTACCCTGCACCCGGACGGACACACACTGGTGGTCGGCCTGGGGGGCATCCTTACCCACCCGGACTACGACCGCATCAAACTCAATCTCAGCACCATGAAACCGGCCCTGTTGCTGCTGGATCGGCACAATGGCCAGGTACTGGCTCGCCTGGCGCCGCGCCATCATCAGCAGAGTGCGCGCCATGTTGATGTCAGCCCTTCAGGCAAAGTCTACGTGGCCTATCAATATCAGGGCCCGTTGTACGAACGCCCGGCGCTGCTGGCAAGGCTGGAAAACGGGGCATTGCGGGAATACCGGTTTGATGATGACACCCAGGCCGCCCTCGCCAACTACATCGCCAGCGTGATTGCTCATCCGGATAACGACCTGGTGGCCGCGGCCTCACCGGTGGGCGGCACCGCCATCATTTTCCGGGGCAGTACCGGGGAACTGGTCAACCGCGCCAGTATCACCGATTGTGCCGGTATTCAGGCTTTGGCGGGCGGTGACTTTCTAATCTCCTCCGGCCAGGGCCAACTGGTTCAGCTGGGCGCCGCACAACCTGCCCGAAAGCTTGCCAGCCTGCCGGTTTACTGGGATCACCATCTGGTCTGATCCCCCGGCCCTTATCAACCGGGTTAATGGCAGCCGTGCTTGCTGGTATGCTTGGCAAAACTTTCCAGAGGACGGCGCTTTGTCAGCAACCAGACGGGACACCATCGAACAGCTTTACGGCCTGATCGCAAACGAGGAAGATGCCCGGGTCTGCAAGGACATCCCGGAAGAAGCCTGCCAGGAGGTACCCCGCAACTTCTTCCTGATTCTGTTCAGTAACGTACTCACCAAGCTGGGAGATCTGCTGATCAGCCCGAAAACGGTGCTGGCCTGGCTGATGAGCGCAGTAGGGGCACCGGCGCTGGTGGCCTGGCTAGTGCCGATCCGCGAATCCGGGTCGATGGTGCCGCAGATGGTGATTGCCGCCTGGGTGCGCCGCAAAGCCGTTCGCAAATGGTTCTGGACGCTGGGCAGCTTCGGCCAGGCCATCAGCGTAGCAGCCATGGCCGCCAGCGTCTGGTTCCTGGACGGTTACGCGGCTGGCAGCGGTATCGTCATCGCTCTGATCGTGTTTTCGCTGTCCCGGGGGTTCTGCTCGGTGGCCATGAAAGACGTTCAGGGCAAATGCATTCCGAAAACCCGCCGTGGCCGCTTGTCCGGGCTTGCCTCCACCATCGGCGGCACGGCAACCGTGGTACTCACCGGCCTGTTGTTCTGGGATCGCGGCGATCCGAGCCTGGCGTTTTACACCACCCTGCTGTTATTGGCAGCGGGCCTCTGGCTGATTGCCGGCTTTCTCTTTGCCAATGTTGAAGAGTATCCCGGCGAAACCGGAGGCGGCGGCAACGCCATCAACGAGGCCTTCCGCAGCCTGTCGCTGTTGCGGGACGACCCTCCGTTCCGGCATTTTGTCATCACCCGGGCGCTGTTACTCTGCTCCGCTCTGGCCTCACCCTACTTTGTCGTGCTGGCACAGCAGGAAGCCGATATTGGCTGGATGCTCGGAGTATTCCTGCTCGCCAGCAGCCTTGCCAGTTCCCTCAGCGCCAGCTTCTGGGGATGGGCCGCCGACACCTCCAGCCGCCGGGTTATTATTCGCGGCGCCGCTATGGCCAGCGGTATCTGCCTGGTGGTAGGCCTGCTTGCGTTAACACTTGGGCCCGGCTTTGGTGGCGCCTGGTTCTACCCAATCGCATTTTTCGTACTGAGTATTGCCCACGCGGGCGTGCGCCTGGGCCGGAAAACCTATCTGGTGGATATGGCGGGAGGCAACAAACGCACCGACTACACCGCGGTCAGCAACACCGTCATCGGGCTGTTGTTGCTGGTAACCGGTGCGCTTACCGCAGCGATTTCACTGATTTCAGATATAGCGGTGATTCTGGTGCTGGGATTGATGGGCTTCGCCGGAATGCTGAGCGCACTCCGGCTGGAAGAGGTTACGGAAGACTGACCGGAGCCATCACTCCGGTGTTTTGCCGTCGTTCAGGGCCAGCGCCCCTTTGACGATGCGGTAGATGACCCAGATCGCGATGCCCAACAGGATGAACCAACCCACAATCAGCATGGTGGTCAGGATCCCGATCACCGTCCATAACAAGCCTATCCAAAACGTGCGTATCTGCCAGCGGAAGTGAGGTTCTATCCAGCTGCCCCGCACCTCGTCCAGCTTGACATAGTTAATGATCACGCCCACCAGGGCGGTGATGCCACCCAGGAAAAACGACAGTCCCTGCAGAATGTAGACCACCACCGCCAGGTTTCTGGCGGGGCTGGACTGCCGCTGGTCGCGATCTGCCGGAATAAATTCGGAATCTTGCATCCTGCACTCCCCAAAAGTGTGATAGCCGGATAATTACAACACAGCCGGTGGCTAATGTCCTGCGGGCTGATAGCCGATCCGGAAGCCCCCCCAATGCTTGCCGTTCACGAAAATCGGCACCGAGACATCGTGCATGATTTCGCCGGTGTCCCGCCGATAGGTTTGCAACAGCATCGATTCCGTATGGCTGCCACAGCGAATACCCGTGCGGTCATTGAACAGGCGCTTACTGCGGCTTTTCACCAGATCCACCTCACGATTACCGGTGGGCGGATGGGCGAAGGCCTGGTTATGGGTTGGCACGTAGCCATCAGGAGCACAGGCGATGGCAAATACGATCGCATCGTCCGACTTGTTGATCGGCTCCTGAATGGCAGGCAGCGCACGGTCAGTGAAGCGGTCGAAACTGCTGGCATACTGCTGAGGGTCTGTACCCGGAACAGGTTTGCGCTGTTTGTCGAACAAAGCAGCGTCGGTCAGCGCCTGCTCACGGAGAGCCTGCTCGAATAACTGGCCAATCCGGGCGGCGCCCTCCCGGGCCTTATCGTAAAAGCGGCGATGGTAACTTTCTTCACTGTTAAGAGCGAAAGCCGCATTGGCCACCTCGGCAAGCTCCATCAGTGTCGCCGCCTGACGGGCCAGCGATGCCACACTGTGCTCGCTCTCCGAGATGTGATCCCGCACTGCCTCAATGCCGGTGAATACCTGTGCCAGACTGTGCTCGTTCGCCTGATCGATCTCAGCAATTCGGGCCACCTGCTGCTGCACCCGGTCGGACTGATCCCGAATCTGATCGAGCTGGCCGCCAACGCTCTCGACCGAGGCCAGGCCGGCCTCTACTGTTTGCGCCAGGTCTTCAATACGGGTCACGATCAGGCGGGTGTCGCTCTGGATTTCATCCAGTGTCTGTGCGGCCTCGCTGGTGGCCTGGGCGGTCCTTCCCGCCAGCTGCCGCACTTCATCGGCAACCACTGCAAACCCCCGGCCCTGCTCCCCTGCCCGTGCTGCCTCAATGGCCGCGTTCAGTGCCAACAGGTTGGTTTGTTCAGCGATGCCATGAATCGTGCTGGTCACGCCCTGAATCCTGCCGGATTTTTCATTCAGCGCCTGAATCAATGCGAGGTTCTCTGAGGACTGCTGGTGTACCAGGCGAACACTTTCAATCGCAGCCAGCAACGCCTGACGGCCTTCAACGCTGACTTCCCGATTCTGCAGCGCCATCGTGGCCGCGTCGGTGGCCTGCTCCGAAGATTCCCGAACGGTATCCAGAATCTGCCGGGCGTGGTCTGCCATCTGTGCAGTCTCAGCGACCTGTTGATCCAGCCGACGCTTCACCTGGTCAGCTGCAAAAGACACCTCCGCCGCCGAAATCGCATTGAGGTCAGCACTTTCCGACAGGGTATCGATCAAGGCCCGCCCAGCCCTGGCATCTGCAAGTATCCCCGAACAGCGGGTTTGTAACGGATCGTGTTCCGGCAGCGAGCGGTCTTCAAGAGCGGAAAGGCTCCGTTCAAATGGCGCGAGCACGCGTACCACCAGAAACCCGGTGGCTATCGCCAGCCCTAATATTAACCCTATCAACAGCGCGGCCGTATCCAGCCCCGTGATCATCGACATCGCAACGCCCAACAGGCAAGCAACAACGGAAATACCTGCGCCCCACAACAGGACCTTTCGATCGAGTAACCCCATGGTGCCCTCATCATTATTATTTCTGACACATACATCTTGTTAACTCAGGCCAATCAAGAGAGTAAAGAAATACGACGGGTTAGGAACCTGTACTTTAGTGGGTTATCGGCCCCAAACCTGAAACCTGAATCGAAAAAAGCCCGCCCGGGAACAACCGGAGCGGGCTTTGATGTATGGTCAGCCTGGATGCAAATGGCAACCGTTCACGGAGGTCGTGGGTTACCTTATTTGGTTACTTCGTCGTAGCCTTCTTCAATGGAATCACCGGCGGCTTCGGCAGCATCGTTCAACTCCTCTCCGGCATTTTCAGCCCCTTCACGGAGTTCGCCCATCACCCCTTCATCCTGTCCGGTGGCTTCCTCCCAGGTTTCCTCGGTTGCGTTAGCCGCGTCATCAACGATTTCGCCCGCGTTCTCACCCGCCTGCTCGAAATCCACACCCTCATCCTCGGAGCTGCAGGCCGCAAGCCCAAGCGACATGACCAGCGCAAGCGCACTCAACGTAAACTTATTCATAACGTGTCCCTTTGTCGATTAAGTTTCAGAACACGTTCAGGATAAAAGTCCCGGGTGTTTAATAGCAATTACCCGGCGATTACGCTTTTGTTAGCCGTTCTCCGTCGATCATGATGATATGGTCCGCCGCCACCATTTGCCCCTTTTCCAGTATCAGAAAATCCCGCCCGGCCCGGCTTAATACTTCTCGCACAATGCCATGTACAACACACACCTGCCCGGTGGCATCGGTGTAAATAATCTCCGCGAGTTTCAGGCTTCTGGCGTATTCCTGCAGACGTTTCTGTAGATGCCACGGCATGGTGGCCGGAGATGAATGTGAGGCGTTCATGGCAGCGCTTCCCTGTTCTTGTTGTTGGTGACTGCTTCTGGTGTCAGCAGGAAGTCTGGACCAGTGATCGGAAATTCGCCACTGACCACGAACAACCGCACAAACGCCGCACTTAAAACCACTCGGGCTTCATTTTCAGGCAAGTGTCATCCTGGTTTCGCAGCAGTACCAGATCCTGCGCAACCGTGGGCAGCTCCCAATGGAAGAAGTACTGGGCCGCCTGCAACTTGCCCTGATAGAAATTCCGCTCGGCATCACTGTTCGCAGACACCAGCGCCCCCGCTGCCACATTCGCCTGCCGCAGCCACATCCAAGCCACCACAATATGACCGAACAGGTGCAAATAGCAGCTGGCATTGGCCAGGGTTTCGTCGGCCTTTCCGGCCATCAGCGATTTGCCAAGGCTCTGGGTCACTTTCACCGCCTGCTGCAAGGTTTCACTCAGCGACAGCGCCCATTGCTGGCAGCGCTCGGTATTCGCCGCCTGCAAATCCGCCTGCATCTCCTGCAACAACAGCTGCAGACCATGGCTCTGATCCTGCCAGATCTTGCGCCCCAGCAAATCCAGCGCCTGTATGCCGTTGGTGCCCTCATGAATCGGATTCAGGCGATTGTCCCGCCAGCACTGCTCCACAGGGTACTCCCTGGTATAGCCTGCGCCACCGTAAACCTGAATCGCCAGATCGTTGGCCCGGGTGCCATAGTCGGACGGCCAGGCCTTGATCACCGGGGTCAACAGATCCAGCAATTTACCCGCCTCCAAACGCTTCTGGGCATCCGGGTGAGTGTGCTGGTCATCCATCAGCCGGGCACCAAACAGGCACAGCGCCAGCCCGCCCTCGCTGTAGGCTTTCTGGGCCAGCAGCATCCGACGGACATCGGCATGGTCAATAATGGGCACTTGCGGGCTTTCAGGGTCTTTTTCGCTGGTTTTACGCCCCTGCAGCCGGTCTTTGGCATACTCCAGGCTGTGCATATAGCCGCGGTAGCCGATCACCGCCGCGCCAAAACCCACCCCCACGCGGGCTTCGTTCATCATCTGGAACATGTATTTCAGCCCCTGATGAGGCTCGCCCACCAGAAAGCCATGGCATGGCGCGTCGTCGCCAAAACTCAGGGCGGTACTGGTGGTGCCCCGGTAACCCAATTTATGAATCAGTCCGGCCAGGCTTACGCCATTGCGATCACCGGGATTGCCTTCGTCGTCCACCCGGAATTTGGGAACGATAAACAGAGAGATACCTTTAACACCGGGCGGTGCACCTTTAATCTTGGCCAGTACCATGTGCACAATGTTCTCCGTGATGCTCTGCTCACCACCGGAAATATAGATTTTCGCGCCCTTGATCAGATAATGGCCGTCATCGGTGGGCGTCGCCGAGGTGCGGATATCCGCCAGGCTGGAACCGGCATGGGGCTCGGTCAGCGCCATGGTGCCGGTGTAACGGCCGCTAAGCATGTGCGGCAGAAAACGGTTACGCTGCTCGTCACTGCCGAACACGCGGATCAGGTTGGCGGCGGCGGTGGTAAGAAACGGATATCCGGCTGTGCCCGGATTGGCGGCGGTAAAGAAGCCGTTGCAGGCCGCCATCACCGACTCCGGCAATTGCATGCCGCCCAGTTCGTAATCGAAACGGCCCGCCAGAAAGCCCGCCCCGGCGTAGGCTTCAAAAGCCTCTTTGACTTCTGGCAACATTTCCACCTGGCCATCGACAAACGCTGGCTCGTTCTTGTCGGCGGCACTGTTGTGGCTGGCAAATTTTTCTCTAGCCATCTTGTCAGCCGTTTCAATCACCGCATCAAAGGTCTCTTTACTGTGTTCACTAAAACGCGCACGTTCAATCAGAGCTTGGGTATTCATCACTTCGTAAAGCTGGAACGCGAGATCCCGGCGGTCAATCAGCGTGTCTGTCATTGATTCTCTCCTGTGTCTGTCGCAAGCGTCTCACAAGCAGCGGGGCGGTTGAAATTGCCCTTGCGAACTTTCTGATCCGGATCTCTTTTTGCCCTATTCCATCCAAAGAGGGATTGATCTCCACCTTTGGTATCGTTCCTATGGCCCGGCTTATGCATCAAACTGTTATGAAGGCGTTTTTTTGCCGCAGTACGTAAAAACCATTGACAGTTTTAGCCCTTCGGGGAGGTAGTTTCGATGAAAGCGCCCATGAAATCGAATCAGGCAGAAATGCTGAACCGGCTGTACAACATGAAGCTGAAGCAGCTGGCCCAGGCCAATCAACAGGGTAACAGCCTGCATTGCCAGGTTCTGGAGGCGGAAGCTAGGGCCATTTTCAGCGCCATAAAGTCCGCCCGTTAAGGGTAGTGAACAACAACGCCCGGAAGTGACAAAACGCGCATCCGGGTGACTTTTTTGATAACAGAATCGGCCAGTTGACTTGACCTTGCCAGAAGGCCACGTATTATCATTTCTCAAGTTTGACTGACGGAGCAACCATGACCGCAAGGTCCCACGGCTGCAAAGACTCGCCAACAAGGCCCCAGACCGCTGACATCTGCTTGCAGCGGGGGCGACTCCCCTATTTCCCGGATCCTCCTTTCCCAGGCTGATGCCCGGCATTTCTGCCATGGCAAGTTCGCCATAGAAAGGTTCCATGCACGGACCCTGTCCGACAGCTAGACTCTGACGGGTAAACATCTTTACCCATCACCCGTAAGAACACCGATAACGAGGTTGCGATGTCGCTACCGCTGGTTGTATTTCTGCCATTTTTAGGGGCTATTGCGGCGCCCCTGTTCGCTCAGGGTGGGCGCACGGCCATCGCCATCGCGTCGTCTGTGCCTGCGCTGGTGGCTCTGGCCGCCCTGTTCCCCCATTGGGAAACCCTGGCCACAGGCGGCACCGTTCTGCACAGCTACGAATGGCTGCCAGCCATTGGCATCTCTTTCAGCTTCCGCCTGGACGGCCTGGCACTGTTGTTTGCCCTGCTGATTCTGGTGATCGGCCTGCTGATTATTCTGTATGCCCGCTATTACCTGAAACCGGCCGAAAACATCGGAAAATTTTACGCCCTGCTGCTGTGCTTCAAGGGTTCCATGCTCGGTATCGTGCTGTCTGGCAACCTGCTGCTAATGCTGATTTTCTGGGAACTCACCAGCCTGACCTCCTTCCTGCTGATCAGCTTCTGGAACCATAAACAGGACGCCCGGCGGGGCGCCCGGATGGCACTGGCGGTTACCGGCGGTGGGGGGCTGGCGCTGCTGGCGGGCATTCTTATTGTTGGCAACATCGTGGGCAGTTTTGAGCTGGACGACGTGCTGGCGGCCGGTGACCTGATCAAGAATCACAGTATGTACCCGGTGGCATTGTCATTGATTCTGCTGGGGGCCTTTACCAAATCCGCCCAGTTCCCGTTCCATTTCTGGCTGCCCCATGCCATGCAGGCGCCTACGCCGGTCTCGGCGTACCTGCACTCGGCCACCATGGTCAAGGCAGGCGTGTTCCTGATGGCCCGCTTGTACCCGGCGCTGGCGGGTACCGAGCAGTGGTTCTACATGGTCAGCTTTACCGGCATGGCCACCCTGCTGATCGGCGCCTACACGGCCATGTTCAAGCACGACCTCAAAGGCCTGCTGGCGCATTCTACGGTCAGTCATCTGGGGCTGATCACCCTGCTGTTTGGCATGGGTACAGAGCTGGCAGCGGTGGCAGCGGTGTTCCATGTAATTAACCACGCCACCTTTAAAGCTTCGCTGTTTATGGCGGCAGGGATCATCGACCACGAGACCGGCACCCGGGATATGCGCCGGATCAATGGCCTCTGGCGTTACATGCCCCATACCGCCACTCTGGCCATGGTGGCGGCTTCGTCCATGGCGGGGGTACCGCTGCTGAACGGCTTCCTCAGTAAAGAAATGTTCTTTGCCGAGTCGCTCGAGCTGAACCTGCCAGGGCTCTGGGCCTGGCTGCCACCGATTGTGGCGACTCTGGCCGGTATCTTTGCGGTGGCCTATTCGGCCCGGTTTATTCACGACGTCTTTTTTAACGGCAAACCCAAGAACCTGCCGATCTATCCGCCCCATGAACCGCCACGGTACATGAAGATTCCGGTGGAAATACTGGTGTTTGCCTGTGTGATGGTAGGTATGTTCCCGGCTATTTCCGTCGGCCCCCTGCTCAATGCAGCCGCGGGCGCTACCCTCGGGGGCGAGTTGCCGGACTTCCAGCTGGCAGTCATCCATGGCTTCAACCTGCCTCTGATTATGAGCTTCGTGGCCTTTGCAGGCGGCCTGGTCATGTACAGCCAGCGCAAGAAGTTCTTTGCGTTTCACGCCCGGTTCCGCGAAATCGATGAAAAGGCCGTGTTCGAGGCTGTGGTGCTGCGCATTGTCGAGAAAGCCAACAGCTTTACCTCGCAGATCGAAAACGGCTCGTTACAGCGCTACGTCATGTTGCTGGTGGTGAGTGTCTTGGCGGTCGCCGCCATGCCCTTGCTGGATCTTGGCATTTTTGTGGGTGAGCGCGGGCTTAGCCCGGTGGATTGGCCCACGGCCATCGCCGCAGTGGTACTGGTGGCCTGCGCGCTGGCCACTGCTGTGGTGCACCGAGAGCGCTTCTATGCGCTGGTGCTGCTAAGTGTGGTGGGGCTGATTGTGGCTCTGGCGTTTGCTCGCTTCTCGGCACCGGATCTGGCGATGACTCAGTTGTCGGTGGAGGTTGTCACTATTGTTCTGTTGATGCTGGCACTGTATTACATGCCCTCCTGGACGCCCATCGAAACGCCACTGCGCCGCCGACTGCGGGACATCAGCCTATCGCTGGTCGCCGGTGCCGGCATGACACTGATCACCCTGGCGATGCTGACCCAGCCATTTAGCTCCATTTCCGAGTTTTTCCTGGCGAACAGCAAACCCGGCGGTGGCGGCACCAACGTGGTTAACGTCATTCTGGTGGATTTCCGTGGCTTCGATACCCTGGGCGAAATCACGGTTCTGGCCATTGCGGCGCTGGGCATCTATGCCCTTTTGAAGAATACGCCGCTGACTCCGCCACCCAGTGATGGCGAGGGCCATGCCTGGTCGCGAGACGCCTATCCGCTGATGCTGCGCCTGATTGCCCGGCCCATGTTGCCCCTGGCCCTGATGGTGTCGGCCTTTATTTTCCTGCGGGGGCACAACCTGCCCGGCGGCGGCTTTATTGCCGGGCTGATCACCTCGGTTGCGCTGATTCTGCAGTACATCGCCAGCGGCATGGAGTGGACTCAGGATCGGGTGCCGTTCAAATATCATAACCTCATTGGCCTGGGCCTGCTGTTCGCAACCGTAGCCGGTGCGGGCAGCCTGGCATTTGGCTACCCCTTCCTGACCTCCACGTTCGGATATCTGACCTGGCCGGTGGTGGGCAAATTCGAGGTGGCCTCAGCGCTGGTCTTTGACCTGGGCGTTTATCTGACCGTCATCGGTGCCACTTTGCTGGCACTGGTCAGTATCGGCCGGGTGTCTCCGCATTCAGCCATCAAGAGCAAACGAGGGGCAGCATAATGGAACTTGTTTTTGCACTGATCATAGGTTCCCTGACGGCCTCTGGCGTTTACCTGCTGTTGCGGGCCCGAACCTTTCCCGTGGTGGTAGGGCTTACCCTGCTGTCTTACGGAGTAAACCTGTTTCTGTTCGCGACTGGCCGCCTGTCCACCGGCCAGCAACCGATTATCGGCAGCTCTGCCGGCTATGCCGACCCCCTGCCCCAGGCACTGGTGCTGACTGCTATCGTTATCGGCTTTGCCATGACCGCGTTCCTGGTGGTGATGTCGCTGAGAAACCTCGCCGACAACGAAGATGACCATGTGGATGGGAAAAAGCCCTACAAATCGCCAGCACCGGAGCACGAAGAGGAGGTTACCGGTAAATGAACCATTGGCTTACCGCTCCGATTCTGATCCCCCTACTGGGTGGCATTCTGCAGGCCCTGATGGGTTACGCCCCAATCAGCCTGCGCCGCACCCTGGCCCTGGCAACCACCGTACTTATGCTGGTGTCTACCATTGTGCTGCTGATACTGGCAGACGACGGCAGCTACCGGATCTACGCGTTTGGTAACTGGCAACCACCGTTCGGCATCGTGCTGGTACTGGATCGCCTGGCTGCCCTGATGCTGATTCTGACGGCGGTGCTTGCGCTGTTCTGCCACCTGTTCGCCATTGGTGGCGCCGATGAGGGCAACCGGCAGTTCCATGCCCTGTTCCTGTTCCAGCTGATGGGCCTGAACATTGCCTTCCTGACCGGCGATCTGTTCAACCTGTTCGTCGCCTTCGAGGTGCTGCTGATTGCCTCCTATGGCCTGCTGATGCATGGCGGTGGTACCGTCAGAACCGTTCCCGGCCTTCACTATGTGGTACTCAACCTGATTGGCTCGGCGGTGTTCCTGATCAGTGTCGGCATGATTTACAGCGTGACCGGTACCCTCAACATGGCCGATCTGGCAGTGAAGGTGGCACAGGTCAGCGGAGACAACCTCAATATTGTGAAGGCGGGTGGCATGATGCTGCTGGTGGTGTTCGGCCTCAAGGCTGCCATTCTGCCTCTGTGTTTCTGGCTGCCCCGGGCCTATGCCAAAGCCACTGCGCCGGTGGCGGCCCTGTTTGCGGTTATGACCAAAGTGGGTATTTACGCCATTTTGCGGGTCTATCTGCTGGTGTTTGGGGAAAGTGCGGGTGCCCTGGCCTTTCTCGGCATGGACTGGCTGTTCCCCATCGCCCTGGCCACCCTGTCCATGGGCGTCATCGGGGCACTGGGTGCAGGCAGCCTGAAAACACTGGTGGCCTGGCAAGTGATTATCTCGGTCGGAACACTGCTTGCCCCCATCGCGCTGGGCTCAGAAGCGGGCCTGTCGGCTGCCCTGTTCTATCTACTCAGCACCACCTGGACGGTGGGCGGGCTGTTTCTGGCGTCGGAACTGGTGGCGCACCAACGGGGCACCGCCGACGACCGGATCATTACCGCACCGAAAATGCGCAATCGTACCTTCCTGAGTGTACTGTTCATGGTAGGAGCGGTAGCCGCCGCCGGTTTGCCGCCACTCAGCGGCTTTTTCGGCAAGGTGCTGATTCTGAAATCCGTAGAGTCCGGCGCCGACATGGCCTGGCTGTGGTCGGTGCTGCTCACCGGGAGTTTCCTGACCCTGGTGGCGTACAGTCGTGCTGGCAGCATTGTGTTCTGGCGTACGGTGGATGGCCACCTGCAAACCCCGGAGCCTCTGACTGGCCGGATTTCCGTGGCGGCCGGTGGCCTGACCGCCATGACCGTGCTGATTGTGGCATTCGCAGGCCCGATCACACGTTATACCGATGCCACAGCGGCGCAGCTTCACAACACCAACGCCTACATTGAAATCTTGCAGACCCCCATGATCGGGGAGGATAACTGATGCTGGATCGACTGCGTTTTCCACAACCCTGGCTGAGCCTTACCCTGTTCGTTACCTGGCAGTTTTTGAGTGACGGCATCAGCGGCGGCAGTCTGGTTCTGGGCCTGATTCTGGCCTGGGGCATACCCCAGATGACCCGGAGCTTCTGGCCCGACCCGCCAGCCTTCATTAAAGCTTGGCGCGCGCCTGCATTCGTACTCAGGGTGCTCTGGGACATTGTGGTGGCGAGCGTAGAGGTGGCCAAACTGATTCTCAGCCCGGGGCAGCCACGCCCGGCATTCATTTGCTATCCACTGGAGCTGGAACACCCACTCGCCATCAGTATTCTGGCCAGTACCATCTCTCTGACCCCCGGCACCGTAAGTGCCGACGTAAGCGATGACAACAAACTGCTGCTGATTCACGCGCTGGATGCGGAGAACGATCAGGAGGTGATCGACGCCATTCGCAACCGCTACGAGAAGCCTTTGCTGGAGATGTTTCAATGATGCAGACTGCGCTCTACCTGACCATCGCCATGGTAACGCTGGCCACCGTGCTGAACGTGTACAGCCTGGTGAAAGGCCCCGATTCTCCCGACCGGGTACTGGCGCTCGACACCCTCTACATCAACGCCATTGCCCTGATTATTCTGCTCGGTATTGCACTGAAAACCCGTATGTACCTGGAATCAGCGTTGCTGATTGCCGTGATGGGATTCGTGGGCACGGTCGCCATGGCGAAATACCTCAAACGCGGCAGTGTGATCGAATAATCCGGAGTATCGATATGACCCCTTTCACCGAATACGCCATTTCTGCCCTGCTGATTGTCGGCGGTGTTTTTACCCTGATCGGCGCCATCGGGCTGGCCCGCCTGCCGGACTTCTACACCCGGCTCCATGGCCCCACCAAAGCCACCACCGTGGGCGTGGGTGCCATCGTGATCAGCTCGGTACTGTATTTCAGCACTCTGGGCCAGGACATCGGTATCGAAGAAATCCTGATTACCGCGTTTCTGTTCATGACTGCGCCGGTCAGCGCCAACTTTCTGGCCAAGGCCGCCATGCACCTTCAGGTAAAAACCGCGAAGAACACCCGGGGACAATCCTGGGATCAATAGGCGGTTCGCGTTTCCGGCTGAATGAGCCTACTTTTAGAAAAAACCGTACATAAACAAACGGGACACGATAACACCGAAGATTTTTAGAACCCATCAAGTCGAACCTGAAAGGAGCCAGCGCCCATGATGCTATTGGCTGTGCTATCCGGTTTTCTGGTCACGGCCCTGGTGCCGTTACTGAACCGTTTAGCGGGCAGCTACATCGGCTGGGTACTGGCTCTGGTTCCCGCACTTCTTGCCGCCTATTTCGCCTCTCTGGTGCCAGAGGTTAGCAACGGCGGTCGGCTATTGCTCGAATACCCCTGGATGCCCGGGCTGAATATCTCCCTCGACTTCCTGGTAGATGGTTTGTCGCTGGTTTTCGCACTGCTGATCAGCGGCATCGGCGTTTTCATTCTGATTTATGCGGGCGCGTACCTGAAAGGCCACAAGGATCTCGGCCGGTTCTATGTCATTCTGCTGTCATTCATGGCCTCCATGCTGGGCCTGGTGCTGGCCGACAACCTGATCACCTTTTTCGTCTTCTGGGAGTTGACCAGCATTACCTCTTACCTGTTGATCGGCTTTCACCACGAAGACGCCGACGCCCGCAAATTCGCACTGCAGGGCTTATTTGTCACCGCTGGCGGTGGGCTTGCACTGCTGGCAGGCCTGATTCTCCTGGGCACAATTACCGGCGAATATTCGTTCTCTGGCCTTCTGGAGTCCGGCACCCTAATCAGCCAGCATCCCTATTACACCGCAGCGCTGGTGTGCATTTTGATTGGAGCCTTCACCAAATCGGCCCAATGGCCATTCCACTTCTGGCTGCCCAATGCCATGGCAGCGCCCACACCGGTCTCTGCCTACCTGCATTCTGCCACTATGGTAAAAGCGGGCGTTTATCTGCTGGCCAGGCTCAACGAACCCATGGGCGACACCCTGCTCTGGAGCGGGACTCTGATGGCGTTTGGCACCATGACCATGATCACCGGCGCCTATCTGGCCTACAGCAACACCGGCATCAAAAAGCTGCTGGCCTACTCCACGGTGATGGCACTGGGTACCCTCACCCTGCTGATCGGCGTGGGCACCGAACTGGCGCTGACTGCGTTTGTCTGCTTCCTGGTGGCCCATTCGCTCTACAAGGGCGCACTGTTCATGCTCGCCGGAGCTCTGGATCACGCCACCGGCACCAAAGACATCACCCGCATGGGGGGCCTGCGGCACAGTATGCCCCTAACCGCGGCCATCACCGGGCTTGCCACCTTATCCCTGGCGGGTTTGCCACCACTGTTCGGCTTCGTTGCCAAAGAGCTTTTACTGGAAGCTCTGTTGCAGTCGCCGCTGTGGTCTGCCGGGCTGCTAATGGCCACACTGTTCTCCGCCATGCTGGTGGTCGCGGTGGCAGGCCTGCTGGTAATCAAACCATTTTTCGGCGCTACCGTTAAAATGCCTAAACAACCTCACGAGGCGCCCATGGCCATGCTTGCAGGCCCTGCAGTCCTGGCCCTGCTGGCGTTGATTTTCGGCGTTGCGCCCGCCCTGCCCGCCAGCCTTATTCTTGATGCCGCCATCTCCGCCAGTGTCGGCAGCCCGGTGGCGACGAAGCTGGCACTCTGGCACGGAATTAACGTGCCTTTGATGCTGTCTGCCGCCAGCCTGGTTGTGGGTGCTGTTCTGGTTCATCAGTGGCCTAAACTGCAACCCCGGCTGCACCGGCTCAACAGCACCATGGCCCGGCGCGGGCCAGAGGCCGGGTACTTCGGTTTTATGCAAGGGCTGGCACAGTTTGCCAGTTGGCAAACCCGGCGCCTGCAGAACGGGGTACTGGGCACCTACCTGCTGATTTTGGTGCTGGTGACCTTCGGCCTGACGGGGTACACCCTGCTCTTTCGATACGACATCGACCTGGCCTTCGATCTTGCCGACAGCTACTTCTACGAGTGGGGCATCGCTTTGCTGGTGGTGGCTGCCACAGTATTTGCCTGCATCACCCAATCCCGCCTGGCATCGGTTGCTTCCGTCGGTGTACTGGGGTTTGGCGTAGCACTTACCTTTATCCATTTCAGTGCGCCGGATCTGGGCATTACCCAGTTACTGGTGGAAACCCTGACCGTGATCCTGCTGGTTCTGGTGCTGTTCAAGCTGCCACCGTTCGTGAACCTCTCCACACCCTGGGAACGCTATCGCGATCTGGCGGTTGCCGTCTTTGCCGGTAGCGTGATGGCCTTGCTGATGCTTGCGGTGCTGGACGTCCGGTATTTTGAGAGCATTTCCACATTCTTTATCGAGAACAGCTACGCCCTGGCCCAGGGCCGCAACATCGTGAACGTGATTCTGGTGGACTTCCGGCAACTGGATACTCTGGGAGAGATCTTTGTACTCGGGCTGGCTGCGATTGGGGTTTATTCCATGCTCAAACTGAGGGCGGAGGATCAACAGAAGCCATGAGAACCAGCACCCTGATTCTGCAAACCGCAGCCCTGGCCATCATGCCACTGCAACTTATGTTCTCGGCATTCCTGCTGCTGCGGGGCCACAATGAACCCGGCGGCGGCTTTATTGGCGGGCTGGTGGCCGCCAGTGCCTTTGTGCTCTACGCCTTCACCTTCGGCGCCGACTCCACCCGCAAGCTACTGCGTGCCAAGCCACAGGATTTACTGGCGGCAGGCCTGCTACTCGGCCTGGCGTCAACCATACCAGCCTTGATAGCGGGCCAGCCGATGCTCACCGCGCACTGGTGGCAGTTACCACTGCCCGGCGAAGGCTATCTGAAATTATCCACCGTGCTGATATTCGACATCGGTGTTTACCTTGCGGTTCTTGGCACCCTGATGACCTTTGTGATCGGGCTGATGGAGGTCGAGCAATAATCCAGACACTGGCTGCATAGGGAGGAAGACCAGCCATGGCAACTCTGATGGCACTGGTGGTGGGCATTCTGTTTGCCGCCAGCATTTACATGATGCTCAGGCGCTCCATCGTCAAACTGGTGATTGGCCTGATCATACTGAGTAACGCCGCGAACCTGCTGATCTTTGTGGTATCAGGGCTGACCCGGGGTGCGCCACCGCTGATACCGGACAACGCCAAGGCCGTGGCTGGCGCAGTGGCCGACCCCCTGCCACAGGCCCTGATTCTCACAGCCATTGTTATTGCATTCAGTGTGCTCGCCTTTGCGGTGGTTCTGATCCGCCGGGCCTATGAAGTAGTGGGTACTGACGACCTGGATCAAATGAAGGATACCGATACTTGAACCTGGAACTCGTTCTGCCAATTCTGATTCCACTGACGGCTGGCGCCCTGTCACTGGCGCTGTGGCGCTCGGTCAGGTTGCAGCGATACCTGGCTGTGTTGGCGACTCTGCTGCTGTTGATCGCCGGGCTCTGGCTGATGGATACCACCCTGACCCAGGGCTTCGTGGTGGTCGAGATGGGCAACTGGCCTGCCCCCTTTGGCATTGTACTGGTGGCGGACATGCTGGCAGCCATCATGATTGTACTCACTGGCATTATCGGGCTGGCCATTGCCCTCTACTCTCTTGCCAGCACCCCGCCCGGCCACGAGACCTTTGGCTATTACCCACTGATGCATCTGCTGCTGGCGGGCGTCGCCGGGGCATTTCTGACCGGCGACATCTTCAATCTGTTTGTCTGGTTCGAAGTGATGCTGCTGGCGTCCTTTGCCTTGCTCACCCTGGGTGGTGAGCGTGCCCAGATGGAAGGTGCTATCAAGTACGTGACCCTGAACCTGTTTTCCTCGGCGATTTTCCTGTCGGCCGTGGGCTTGCTGTATGGCATGGTGGGCACGCTGAATCTGGCCGATATTGCCCAGAAAGTGCGCAGCATCGATGACCCGGGCATGATTACCGTGGTATCGCTGATGTTCATGGTGTCTTTCGGCATCAAGGCGGCGGCTTTCCCGCTGTTTTTCTGGTTGCCTGCCTCGTACCACACTCCGCAGGTTGCGGTTTCCGCCCTGTTCGCAGGCTTGCTCACCAAAGTCGGGGTATACGCGCTGTTTCGGGTATTCACCCTGGTGTTCACCCAGGATGTTGGCTACACCCACACCCTGCTGCTCTGGGTGGCCGCGCTGACCATGCTCACCGGCGTACTGGGGGCGGCGGCCCAGTTCGAGTTCCGGCGGATTCTGTCGTTTCACATTGTCAGCCAGATCGGCTACATGCTGCTGGGGTTGGCTCTGTTCACGCCCCTGGCCCTGATCGGCGGCGTGTTTTACATCATGCACCACATCATCGTGAAGACCAATCTGTTCCTGATCAGTGGCATTACCTTTCGCTTGCTGGGCAGCTATCAGCTGAAAGATCTCGGCGGTGTTTATCGCCAACGCCCCTGGCTGGCGCTGCTATTCCTGATCCCGGCCCTGTCCCTGGCGGGCATTCCGCCGCTGTCCGGCTTCTTTGCCAAGTTCATCGTGGTGCGTGCAACCCTGGAGGCCAACGAATATCTGGTGGCCGCCATCGCGCTGCTGGTAGGGCTTCTGACCCTCTATTCCATGATCAAGATATGGGCCGAAGTGTTCTGGAAGAAACTGCCGGAGCACGTCACCGATGCCAGCCGCCTGAACAGCGATGTGAAAGACTCCGGGGCCTGGGCCTGCTATACCCCGGTGGTGGGCCTGGCGGCCTGCACCCTGGCAATCGGGCTCTATGGCCAGCCCATTTACGTGCTGGCCGAAACCGCAGCCGCCCAGTTACTCGATCCTCAAAGGTACATCAATGCCGTACTCGGAGGAGCGCCACAATGATCGGTCTGTTCTGGAATTTGCTGCTGGCCCTTGCCTGGGTAACACTCACTGGCAGCGTTACCGCCATGAACCTTCTGGCAGGCCTGGCCTTTGGCTATCTGGCGCTTATGGTGTTGCAACGCCACGTACCTGCGCTGCATGGCTATTCGCGGAAAATTCCACGGTTCGCGGCGTTCCTGGTGTACTTCCTGAAGGAACTGATCAAGTCGAACCTGAAAGTGGCCTATGACATCGCCACGCCGGTCTGGCATATGAAGCCTGGCGTGATTGCGTTTCCGCTGGTGGCCAGAACAGACATGGAAATTCTCTTTGTCAGCAGTGTGATTTCTCTGACTCCGGGCACTCTGAGCCTGGATATCTCCGATGACAGAAAGACTCTGTTCATTCATGCCATGTTTCTTCAGGATGAAGAACAGTTGCGGGCGGAACTGCGGGAGCTGGAACGTCGGATTCTCAAGGTATTCCACTAGGAGTGTTGCCATGCTCAGTATCGTGATCGATGTCGTCTACTTCATGCTGTCGCTGGCGCTGTTGTTTGCCTTCATCCGCCTGACCCGTGGCCCGACCCTGCCCGACAGGGTTGTCGCGCTGGAGTTGATCGCCTCGGTGATTGTGGGTTACGTGGGCGTACACGCCATCGATACCGGTGTATCCAGCTTTCTGGATGTGGCCATAGTGATTGCCCTGACTGGCTTTCTCGCGGCCATTGGCTTCGGCCGCTTCGTCCAAAGGGGAGGCGTGCGCAATGACTGAGCTTCTTGTTTGCACACTGCTGTTGGCCGGTGCGTCGTTCATGCTGCTGGCGGCCATCGGCGTGGTACGCCTACCGGATCTGCCCACCCGTATGCACGCCACTACCAAGGCCGGCGCACTGGGCGCAATGCTGACCATGGGCGGGGTGGCAATCTACTTTGCCGACAGTGCGGTGTCTGCCAGAGCCATCGCCATCGTAGTGTTCATCCTGCTGACCGCCCCCATTGCCGCCCATGTTATTGGCAGAGCGGGCTACTTTACCGGCGTAACGCTCTGGGAAGGCACCGTCAAAGATGAGCTGCGAGAACGCTACGGCCCGATCAGCCAACGTCTGGCAAGCCGCGATGACAAACGCCCCTGATCGGCCGGAAAACTGGCGATAAAAAAGACTAAAACCAATGGCTTACTATTGGCTCATTGCAAATTTTGCGTATAGTGGATGGGTTGACAAGCAAATCATCTCAGCCTTCAGCAGGCCGATTTCAAGTCAACCGAATCTTTCTTGAAGTCACAACAAACAAAAGCACAGTGAGAAGATACGTTATGGCGAATACCAAAATTCTCAAGCCCGCTGAAAACGCCCACCAATACCCACTGCTGATCAAACAACTGCTCATGTCCGGCCCCCGTTACAACCCGGAGCAGGAAATTGTTTATGCCAACCGCAGCAAGTACACCTACAAAGACCTGGTGAAGCGCATTCACCGCCTGGCCAATGCGCTGACCGACGCCGGAGTGAAGCCCGGCGATACCGTCGCCGTAATGGACTGGGATACGCCGCGCTATCTGGAATGCTTCTTTGCGGTGCCCATGTTGGGTGCGGTTCTGCATACGGTTAACGTGCGGCTGTCTCCGGAACAGATCCTCTACACCATGAACCACGCAGAAGACGATGTGGTGTTGGTGCACGACGACTTCTTGCCCATCATCGAGGGCATCAAGGATCAGGTCAGTACCGTCAAGACCTGGATTCAGCTGACCGATGCCAACCAGGCCGGTGAAGTCTCGTTCGACACCCACGGCGAGTACGAGGCATTGCTGGCCAAAGCGGATGATCATTTCGAGTTCCCGGACTTCGACGAAAACAGCGTCGCCACCACCTTTTACACCACCGGTACAACCGGTAACCCTAAAGGGGTCTATTTCAGCCACCGCCAACTGGTGCTGCACACTTTGTCGATGGCTGGCAGCATCGGCCACTTCGATGAAATGCCTCTGTTGCGATCATCGTCGGTCTATATGCCGGTAACTCCCATGTTCCATGTACATGCCTGGGGCGTGCCCTATACAGCCACCTTGCTGGGTATCAAGCAGGTCTATCCGGGCCGGTATGAACCGGAACTTCTGGTGGATCTGCTCAAGCACCACAAGGTCAGTTTTTCACACTGTGTGCCCACCATCATGCAGATGATGATGGCTACCGAGTCCATCAAAACGGCCGACCTGAGCAACTGGCACGTCCTGATTGGCGGCAGCGCCATGACCAAAGGCTTATGCGATGCCGCTGCTAAACTGGGCATCCGCCTGTACACCGGTTACGGCATGTCGGAAACCTGCCCGCTGTTGAGCATGACCCACCTCACTCCGCAAGACGTGACGTTGCCGCTGGAGCAACAAACACCGATCCGGGTAAAAACCGGGGTAGCCGTGCCCATGGTGGATTTGGAAATCGTCGACCCTGACGGCAAACCGGTGCCCCACGATGGCGAAAGCAAGGGCGAAGTGGTGGCCCGCGCCCCCTGGCTGACCCAGAGCTACTTCAAGCAACCGGATAAGGGCGAGGAGCTGTGGCAAGGTGGCTGGCTGCATACCGGTGACGTGGCTTCTATGGAGCCCAACCACACGCTCACCATCAAGGATCGCATCAAGGATGTGATCAAGACCGGCGGCGAGTGGCTGTCATCGCTGGACCTGGAAAACATGATCAGTCAACATCCCGCCGTTGCGGGTGCTGCCGTGGTGGGTATTCCGGATGAGAAGTGGGGCGAGCGCCCTTACGCCCTGATTACCCTGAAGCCAGGCGAAAACGCCTCTGAAGAAGACATTCAGAAGCACCTGCAGGCGTTCGTCGACAGCGGGGACATCAACAAGTGGGCCATTCCGAGCCAGATGCGCTTTGTTGAGGACATTCCCAAGACCAGTGTTGGCAAGATCAACAAAAAACTGATACGGGATCAGATTCAGGACTGATCGTCCCGGAACCTGAAGAAGCCGACGCGCACGCGTCGGCTTTTTTGTGTCGGTTGTACGGGTTTAAACCCCCGAAAACGCGAAATCCACCTCGGGTTTGCGACCATCGACAATATCTGCCAGAGCCGCCGCCGAGCCACAGGCATGCGTCCAGCCCAGGGTGCCATGGCCGGTGTTCAGGTACAGATTACTGAAGTGGCTTCTGCCAATGTAGGGGACATTGGAGGGCGTCGCCGGGCGCAGGCCTGTCCAGAACTCCGCCCTGTCCCAATCACCGGCGTTGGGCATTACCTCCGCCGCCCGGCGAACAATCGCGCGGCAACGGGTGAAGTTCAGATTCCGGCTGTAACCGTTCAGCTCGGCGGTACCGGCAACCCGGATGCGATCACCCAAACGGGAGTAAACCAGCTTGTATTCATCATCGGTCAGGCTCACTTTGAACGCCGCCTGCGGGTCTTTCACCGGCACCGTTATGGAGTAACCCTTGGCCGGATAGATATTCAAAAACAGCCCCAGCCTTCGAGCCAACACCGCACTGAAACTTCCCAGACTCAACACAAAGCGATCCGCCCGAATGGTGTGATGCTGGCCGTCAGTCAGCGCCAGCGCGCCGAGAAGGCGATCACCCGCCCGTTCAAAATCCAGAATTTCAGTGCCGTAGCGGAACTCAACACCGGCGCTCCGACACTGTTCCGCCAGCAGTTGCGTGAACTTTCGGGCATCGCCACTCTCGTCGTCGGCGGTGTAGGTGGCTCCGGCGATACGATGGCGAATCGGCGACAGGGCCGGTTCCAGCTCGACCGCCCGGGTGGCATCAATTACCTGGCGATCACACCCCAGATCCCGCATCAGTCTGGCGGGTTCCAGTGCGCCATCAAACTCCTCGGGATTGGTGTAAAAGTGCAGAATACCGCGTTTCTGTTGATCGTAGTCCAGGCCCAGCTCATCTCGCAACTGTTGCAGTTGGCCCCGGCTGTAGGTACCCAGATTCACCATCTGGCGGATATTATGCGCGGCCTTGGCCGATGTGCACTGGGCCAGGAAAGATAACGCCCAGCGCCACTGGTAGGGATCAAGACGCGGCCGGTACAACAGGGGCGCATCGGGGCGCAGCAGCCACTTTGCCAGCTTCAACGGTGCCGAAGGGTTGGCCCAGGGCTCGGCATGGGATACCGACACCTGGCCGCCGTTGGCATAACTGGTTTCCAACCCGGCCTGATTCTGTCGGTCGATAACGGTTACCTGGTGCCCCTGTTTCTGCAGAAACCAGGCCGTAGTGACCCCCACGACGCCGGCACCCAGTACCGCTATATGCATAATATCTCCTGTATTCTGTCTTGTTGTTATGCCTCTCGGCAGGGCTCAGCCACCGGCGCGCTTGACCGTCCAGCCTTTTTGTTCCAGCAATGGCACCAGAATATCCCGCTGATCCCCCTGAATTTCCACCACGCCATCCTTGACCGTGCCGCCGGTGCCGCACTTGGCCTTGAGCTCCTTGGCGTAGGCCTTGAGTGCCTTGTCATCCATCGGGATGCCGGTCACCAGAGTAACACCCTTGCCTTTACGGCCTTTGGTTTCACGGCTGACACGAACAACGCCATCGCCTTCCGGGCGCTTGGCTGATGCGCATTCGCACTGGTCAACCGGCTGCCGACAGCCGGGGCACATCCGCCCCTGATCGGTGGAAAATACCAGTCCACCCTTACGCTTGTTCATCCCCATCATGTAACCCCTGCAACCATCAGTACACGCGTGGTTATTACTCCCGAATACGCTCTGGTCAAAGTATACGCATCGCACTTGCGCTCGGCTTGTCTGGTACCGCTATGTGTCTAAACGGTAATCCAGTTTGTGGGCCTCGCAAAAGCGAGTGAATTCGGCGAGTTGTGCTTCTGGCAGGGACACCGTTACCGTGACATGCTGGCTATACGCGATCGCTTCGATCTGTCCCTCGTGGCCCTCACACCAGTGCCGCAAAGGCTGTTCATCGGCAAACCCGCAGATTACCTCGACACTGGCACGTAACTGTTGCACCACCCGCTCCACACTGGACAGCACACTTTCAGCCGCCCCGGCATAGGCCCGAACCAGGCCACCGGCGCCCAGTTTAATGCCACCAAAATAGCGGATTACAATCACCAGCACATCGCCCATATCCTTGTGCTGAATCACCCCGAGAATGGGTTTGCCCGCCGTACCCGAGGGCTCACCGTCGTCGTTCATGGCGGCCTCGGCGGCCGAACCCGGCCGACCGATCTGATAACCCCAACACACATGCCGGGCATCGGGGAAATCCCGGTGAGCCTGGTCTACATAAGCCCGCACCTGCTCCCGGTCGCTGACCGGGTACACCCGGGCAATGAAGCGGCTTTTTTTCACTTCCGTTTCCCGCTCCAGAAACCCGGCGGGCACCGGATAATCCTTACTCATAGCCATTCCTGTTGTCTGTCATCAGGGCATCAGCCAGCGACAAATACCGGTAAACTGATGGTCACCTCCAAGCCGCCGTCGGCACCGTTGCAGGCACGAATACGGCCATCGTGGGCGGCGATAATATCACGGGCAATCGCCAGCCCGAGCCCCCAGCCCTGGCCGCCCCGGGACTGATCACCCCGGAAGAAGGGCTCGAACATCCGGGTTAACAGGGGCGCTGGCACGCCCGGACCCTGATCGGTAATAGTCACCAGAATGTCGCGGCCGGACAGGGCAAGCGACAGAGACACCGATTGCCCGGGTGGCGTGTGATCCAAGGCATTCTGCAGCACATTGTCAAAAGCCCGTTGCAGCAGGCCCTCATCCCCCAGTACCGATACCACCTGGCTACCTTCCGCCACCACCAGTTTGCAATCCACGCCTCGATCCTCGGCGTATGTGGCGGCATCCTGCAACACCCGGTTCAACAGCAACCGCAATTGCACAGGTTCACGATCGATATCGCCACCTTGCTCCAGCACCCGGTACAGCAGCAAAATCTGCCCGGTCATTTCATCCAGCCGCTCATTCTGGCGTTGGATACTTGCCATCAAGTCGGCATCGGCGCCACTGTCGGCGGCCAGTTCTATGGCCACCCGCTGCCGGGCCAGGGGGGTGCGCAAATCGTGGGAGATGTCACGCAGCAGTTGCTGCTGGCGATCCAGTAACTGGCACAGGCGATCGGTCATGCCGTTAAAAGCCGTTGCCATCTGGCCAATTTCATCGCGCCGCCGGGCAATAGTAGCCACCACCCGCAGGTCGGTCTTGCCCTCGGCAATCGCCCGGGCAGTGCTTTCCATATGCCGGAGCGGACGGGAAATCATCCGCGCCAGCCACCAACAGGCCAGCGAAATCAAAAGAAACGCCAAACCCCATTCCAGAAACCGGAACAGGTGGGGGTTCAGCCAGCCATCTCCGCCCATTCTGGGCCAGGCGATTAACTGGTAGCCCTGCTCCAGCTCAATCACCGCCGGTTTGTGCGGATACCAGCCAGACTGGATGCGCTCCCGAATCACACGGGGCAACCGATGGCGCCCTTCCTCCCGTTCAATCAGCATCAGGTGCAAACCCAACCGTTCGCTTTCCGCCCGCAGAAAGCGCCAGGCCGGGCCACGGCCGTCCCGCTCCCGAATAGCCAAGGCCTCCCGGGCCAGCTCCTGCAGGCCGAGTTCGCGCTCAATGGCCTGGCGCTCCCGATCCAGCAACCAACGGGAGGCCAGGTTGCTGGCCACCAGAGTCACCGCCATGGCCAGCCAGATCGACAGGAACACCCGCCAGAACAGCGGGAATCGGAAGTCTTTCATGATTCCGGCACCCGATAGCTGTAGCCCAGCCCCCGTACCGTCTCGATGCGCGGCGACGGCTCATTACCCAACTTTTTACGCAGGTTACTGATGTGCATATCCAGAGTGCGATCGTGGGCTTCCAGCCGCCGGCCGAGGGCCCACTGCATCAGGTCGGTTTTTCGCACCACGCCGCCAGCGTGGGCCAGCAACACCTGTAACACCTCGTATTCGGTACCGGTCAGATCCAGTGGCTGATCATTCTGATAGATTCGGCGCTGGCCCGGCTCCACCCTCAAATCGCCATAGCAACGGCCCGCCTCAACCCCGGTTTGCTGATCCCAGGCAATCCGCCGCAACAGAGCCTGTAACCGCGCCACCAGCTCCCGGGGATTGCAGGGTTTGGGGATATAGTCATCGGCGCCGACTTCAAAGCCAACAATTCGGTCGGTCTCTTCTCCCCGGGCGGTCAGCAAAATCACCGGCAGGTGAGCCCGGGAACGCAACTCCCGCAGCACATCCAGACCATTGATGTCGGGCAGCATGATATCGAGCACCACAATGTCGCAATCCTGCCCGGTTGCCAACGCAAGACCATCGCGCCCATTCGCCGCCTCACGCACCTGAAAACCCTGACTGGTCAGATAGCGTGCCAGCAGCATCCGAAGTTCGTCATCATCTTCAATCAGCAACACCCGGTTCTGCATACGTCTGCCCTCTGCGGTTATCCGGCGTCAGTCTAGCATGGCCCCGGCCGCTCGCCCGGGAACTGACTCCGGCCTTTACCGAACCTTTACACTGCGCTGACGGCACCTGACATTGCCAGCGTTATGATGGTCCTCACACTGAACAACCCAACGAGGACAACACTATGAAAAAAACTACTTCCCTGATTGTCGCCGGCGTTATGACATCTGCCATGCTGATGGCCAGCTCCACAGCGCTGGCCGACCGCCATGGCAAACATCACCAGGGTGGCAAGTGGGATAAGCAGGAACTCTGCGAACAAGCCCGAGATGGCAAAGGCCCGTTCAACCGGGAAGAACGCCGGGCAGAGATGGAAAAGCAGCGGGCTGAGATGGCTGACCGCCTGCAACTGACGGCTGAGCAGCGCGAGATCTGGGCCGACATCCACCAGGAGCGGCAGGCGCGGCATCAGGAACGCATGGACAAGTGGCAGAAAAAAATGCAGGAGCGCTGCGAAAGCCGCAAGAACGACAAACAAAAGTGATCAGAAGCGGGTGTCTGGCGTATGGTAGGGGAATCCACCCACTGACCAGATACGCTTCATGCCAGAACCCGCTCTGCACAACCTGACCCTGGAAACCCGGCCGTCCATCGCCCGTATCGCCAAAGCGGACTGGCAGCGACTGGCCGGGGAAGCCAACCCGTTTCTCCGATACGAATTTTTGCTGGCACTGGAAGAATCCGGTTGTACCTCGGCGCAGACCGGTTGGACGCCCCGCCACCTGGTGTTTGTGCAGAACGGCCGGGTGGCGGGGGTGGCACCCGCTTACCTGAAAAGCCACTCCCGGGGCGAATATGTGTTCGACTGGTCGTGGGCTGAGGCCTATCAGCGCTATGGTTTGCCCTACTACCCGAAACTGCTGATGGCGATCCCCTTCACACCCTCGGCAGGGCCAAGGCTGCTGCTCGAGCCCGAACTTCGCCACGCGCTTACAGCCGAGCACCTGCAAGACTTGCTGGATACCCTGGCGCAACAACAGGGCGCCCATTCCTGGCACCTGCTGTTCCCGGATGCCCGAGACCAGGCTCTGCTAAACCACCCGCAGGCGTTGCACCGGATTGGCTGCCAGTTTCACTGGCACAACCACGGTTACCGGCAGTTTGACGATTTCCTGGCGGCACTCAATTCCCGCAAACGCAAATCCATTCGCCGGGAACGGCGCCAGGTAGCCGAACAGGGCATCAGTTTCCAGTGGTTTGATGGCCACCAGTTGCCCGATGAGGTGCTGGACACCTTCTTCGTGTTCTATCAGGCCACCTACTTCAAACGGGGCCAGCAACCCTACCTGAACCACGCCTTTTTCGCCCGGCTCCGAGACACCCTACCCGAACACCTGCATCTGGTGATGGCTATGCGCGACGGCAAAATGATTGCCGGGGCCCTTTTCCTGGCTGGCCAGAGCACCCTGTATGGGCGCTACTGGGGATGTCTTGATGAATACGATCATCTGCACTTTGAAACCTGCTATTACCAGGGTATTGAACTGGCCCTGACGCTCGGGCTGGATCATATCGACGCCGGTGCCCAGGGCGAACACAAACTGGTGCGTGGGTTTGAACCGGTAATTACCCACTCCTGGCACGGCATTCAGCACCCGGGATTTCGCGATGCCATTGCTGACTTTACCCGGGAGGAGGCCGACCACGTGCAGGGGTATTTCAAACAGGCGGTAACGGCCCTGCCATTTCGCCAGCAAACCGGAGATTAGCTTCTATACTGAAAGTGGCATTCTGACAATCAACAGGCAATCACCATGGACTCAGGCCTGCCCGGAGCTCTGCTCGCCACTGTCGACCTGCCCTTGCTGCTCGCCGCAGGCGCTCTGCTGCTGGCGTTGATGGCGCTGTGGCAGGCTGGCCGCAGCCGTCAAAGTCAGCAGAACGAACTGGCCGTGCTCAGGGAGCGGTCAGAAACCCTCTGGCGGGAGGTAGACGATCTGAGGGTTTCCCAGTTCAATCACTCGGACGCAACACCTTCCCAGGCCACGGGCTCTCTCGACCAGTCCCGCTACCAGACCGAAATGGAGGCCTACAACCACATCTGGCCTCAAATCTGGCATCTGCACGAACGCCTGGGCATGTTTCTGAGAACCGTGGAGGCGGGCGATGCCGCCGGGGAGCTGCGGCTCGAAGCCCGCAATGCCGCGCTGGAAGCCCGCAACCTGCTGAACCGGCACCGGCCGTTCTGCAACGAGCTGGTGGATGAGCTGCTTACCCGATTCATTGATGTCGAAATCAAGGCGCACCTGGCCGCCTGCCAGTATCTGGACTTACTGAAAGACGCCGCCACCGCACCATCGAACCACGACCGGCGGGTACTGCATGAGAAATACCACGGCCTGCACGAGGGCGAAGCCCGGGAGCTGATGAACCAGCTGGTCACCTCTATCCGCCACCGGGCCATCAAGCCTTAACTGTTTTCGATACGGAATCCGATCTTCAGCACCACCTGATAATGGCCGACCTGACCATTGGCAATGTGGCCCCGGGTTTCCACCACCTCAAACCATTCCATGTTGCTGACACTCTTGCCGCATTCGGCAATGGCGTTATCGATGGCATCTTCCACACTCTTGCGGGAGGAGCCGACAATTTCCACTTTCTTGTAAACGTGATGGTCAGACATACACCTCTTCCTTTTTTCGGTTTGCCTGACCCTCAGCCTAGAAGCCCGATCAGTCCCGGGCAAATTCCAGATAGCGGCTGGCCGCCTGCTTTTTCTCGTCCTGGCTGTTCAGCAGCTCCAGCCGCAGCCGATCAATCACGCTCAGGTAGTCATCCAGAGGCGACTTCTGTTCACCCAGCTTCTTCGACTCTTCAATGAACTCCTGCTGCTTCTCCCGGAGTTCGTTGAGCTTTGCCAGGGCATTACGAATGGCATCAATGCGTGCGCCCAGGGCGCCACCCACCTCGTTATCGTCGCCGCTCTGCCCGAGGGAGCTTTCTAGCGGTGGCACCGTTTCTGTGTTCTGTTCCGCCAGCTCCAGCTCTTCGAGCGTTCGTACCTCGCCGTCGGTGGTCAGATAAATCCCGGTGCCTTTGATCTGCCCCAATGGCACACCCTGGCTGTTGGTCATGGTAAAGCGGTCGTCGGCATTGTCGACATACAGGGCTTTCACCCCCACCTCGCTCAGGGATTTCAATTCCTGCTTGCCATCGGCCGACTGTACCCAGACCGACAGGGAATCGAACACGGCGTCGTTCTCATCAATCCACAGGTTACCATCGTCATCGTAGGCCGCCAGTTCACTGAAACCGGAACCACTGGCGGGCCCAAAAAGTTCTGAGCCATCATCCACCGTGCCGTTACCATTACGATCGAACACCAGATAACCGCTGCCGGAACCCAGACTGGCAAATTCCGCGGTGTCGCCGTTGCCGGTCATGTCGAATTCAAACAGGGTATCGGTCAGGCGCGCAGTGGAGGTTCCAAAATTGATCACCAACGGATCGGTCATCGGCCGCTCACGAATCTGGATAGACTCGGAATACTCGTAACTGTGGGACTGGGATTGGCGCAACGACAGGGTAAAATCAATGGTTTCGCCGTTATCCAGGGTAATGCTGCCGGTGGAGGCAAAACTGCGGGACTGGCTTTGCGAATAAAACATGTAACGGCCCGCCGACACCGACAGGCTGCCGGAGCTCTCTCCAGCCGCACCGCCACCCAGTGCGGCCCGGCTTACCGTGAGCGCCTGCTGCCCCATCAAAAAAACTTCAGAAGATTTCTCAAGCATTTCAGCGCTGGTGAAGGTGCCGTTTCGGTCGCCACCACTGACCTGACTGGAGCTGGTGAAACCCAGCTGCTCCTGACTGGTGTAGCGATAGGTTGCCTGGCGAACCACCGAGAGTTCGCGCCCATCCAGTTGCTGACCTTCGCCCGGCAAAGAAGCACCACTTTGGCGGATTCTCAGCTGGGAGCTGTCAAACGCCGACTCATGACGGCTGCTGTTCTGAACGAAAGAAATATTGCTGGACAAAATCATCGGGCACCCCTCCGTGACATTGCCTCACGTAACGGCACACCCCCGGCAAACTTGAGCGGGATTTAACCAGCTTTGACAATTCAGACCAGATAACGCACCGATGCCGCCGCCATCAACCCGATGGCAATGGCGGGCAGGGGTTTACGGATGGCCAGCATAGCCGCAGCCGTGGCCACCAGAGCCGCCAATGCCCCGGCATCGCCACTGACCGCCATGGGCACAATAATAGCAATCAGCACCGAACTGGCCATGGTGTTAATAAAGCTTTCGGTGCGCGCATTGATGCGAATAAACGACATCACGAACACGCCACCGAAACGGGTAATGAGGGTAACCACCGCCATAATGGCAATCAGCGCCAGCACCCCCAGTGTGGAAGTTTCAATGGTCATCAGTACCCTCCCCGGCGGTTCGGGCCCTGACTTCCGGCTCCAGCCAGAACAGCCCCACCAGGCCACCGGCAATGGCACCGGCCACCACGTGCATATTCGGAGGCAGCCACCTCCAGGCCGCCAGCGAGGCAGCCCCTGCCACCAGCCAGGCCATCAATACCCGGGGTGTTTTCTTACCGCCCAGGGCCATGGCCAACAGGAAGCATCCCAACACCATATCCAGCCCCAGGGTTTTCGGGTTTTGTAGCAGCCCCCCGAAATAGACACCCAGCGCCGTTCCGGCAATCCACGCCAGCCACAACACCAGGCCGCCCCCCACAATCACCTCCAGATTGTGTCGCCCGGCCTGGTATTCCTGAGCCGACACCGCCCAGTTGGCATCAGTCAATACCAGCAGCATGGCGTAACGCTGGCCCGGCGGCACAGTTTTCAGCATCGGGTACAGCGAGGCCCCCATCAGCAGGTGCCGGGAATTAATGGCAAACACCACCGCAATCAGCGGCAGCACGGAGACTTCCGCACCCCAGATATCCACCGCCGCAAACTGAGAGGCACCGGCAAATACCGTGGTGCTCATCAAAATGGCTTGCAGGGGTGACAGGCCTTCCTGGATGGCGGCCAGACCAAAGGCCGCCCCAAATGCCAATACAAACAGTGATATCGGCATCAGGCGGAAGAATTCGGTGCGCGCCTTGCGGGCGTCAAACGAGTAGGTGTAAGAGGTCTCAGACATCGACAGAAACTAATCGGGATAGAGACAAACACGAATAGGTAATAACCACCACATCGCCGAGAATACGAGTTCACCTGCCAGAGTCCGGACGGTTTCGCCCGGGTTTCGGAAATTCCCGAACTTGAGGTTGACGTTCACGTAAACTTCATTTAGCTTGAATTTTGTCCAGCCCCAAAAGGGCAACCCGACCACTCCTTCGGGCGGATACCGAAATCCCGGCCACAAGCCGGAGGACAAAAACAATACCACCTGCCGCCGCCATCCGGCCGCAATGGAGAGGATTTGACCATGCTGTTCAATCACCCGGAATTTGATAATCACGAGCACCTGTCGTTTTTCTGCGATGCCGAGACCGGCCTGAAGGCCATTGTTGCCATCCATAATACGTCCCGGGGCCCGGCACTGGGCGGCTGTCGAATGTTCCCCTACGCCAACGATGAAGAAGCCCTGCGGGATGTGTTGCGCCTGTCCCGGGGCATGACCTACAAATCCGCCCTCGCCAATCTGGATCTGGGCGGTGGCAAGTCGGTGATTATCGGCGACCCGCGCCAACACAAGACCGAAGCGCTGCTGGAAGCCATGGGCCGCCATCTGGAAAGCCTCGGTGGCCGCTACATTGGCGCCGAAGACTCGGGCACCAGCGTACCCGACCTGAAAATCATGGGCCGCCACACCCAACACGTGGCGGGCATTACCGATCACATCGCCTTTAACGGTAAACCCAGCAACGGCGACCCCTCGCCCACCACCGCTTATGGCACCTTCGTTGGCCTGCAGGCCGCCGTCCGTCACAAGCTTGGTCGCGGCGATCTGACCGGGCTGAAAGTCGCCGTGCAAGGCCTGGGTAATGTCGGCTTTCGCCTGGCGCAGCACCTGAAAGAGGCGGGGGCCGAACTCTGGGTTACCGACATTCATCAGGACAACCTGCAGCGCGCGGTGGACGAACTGGGCGCCACCGCGGTGGCGCCGGAGGAAATTCTCACCCTGCCGGTGGATGTGCTGGCCCCCTGCGCCATGGGCGCCATTCTCAACGACCGCAGCATTCCTACCATCAAGGCGGCGGTTATTGCCGGAGCCGCCAATAACCTGTTGGATCGCCCGGAACACGACGCCGCCCTGAAAGAGCGCGGCATCCTCTACGCACCGGACTTTGCCATCAACGCCGGTGGCATTATCGACGTGTTCTATGAGCGCTCCGGTGCCACCCCACAAACCGTGCGCCAGCACGTGGAAACCATCGGCGACACGCTCACCGAAATCTTCCGCCGCTCCGATGAATCCGGCACGCCAACCGGCGCCATCGCCAACCAACTGGCGGAAGAACGCTTCAAAAAGCACGCGGCGGCCAGTGCTCCCGCTCCAGAGCGGGCGACTGGCACCCACTGATTCGGGTACGCCGACACTGTTAAGGGAGCGCAGCGACTGCGCTCCCGCGCTTAACCCCTGAAACAAAAACAACACTCTCGGGAGACAACCATGTCTGTTTCATCAAACAGCTCTGCCACCTATTCCGGCACCCTGGAAGGCGCCAATGCCCAGCGGGGGCTCTGGTCTTCACGGCTGGCATTCATCCTGGCCGCCACCGGCTCCGCCGTGGGCCTGGGCAACATCTGGAAATTCCCCTACGTCACCGGTGAAAACGGCGGCGGTGCCTTTGTGCTGGTGTACCTGCTGTGCATTGCCATCATCGGCATCCCGATCATGATGGCAGAAGTAATGATCGGCCGCCGGGGCGGCCACAGCCCGGTGAACAGTATCCGCCTGATTGCCCGGCAGGATGGCCTGAACCCGGCCTGGAAACTGGTGGGCGCTGTTGGTGTATTGGCAGGCTTTCTGATTTTGTCGTTCTATTCGGTGATTGGCGGCTGGGCCATTTCCTACGTGGGCACCACCGCCAGTGGCCAGTTGACCGGGCAAACCGCCGATGCGGTGGGTGAGATTTTCTCCGGCCTGCTCAGCAATCCCGGCACCCTGCTGCTGTGGCACACCCTGTTTATGGCCATGGTAATGCTGGTGGTGGCGCGGGGCGTGCGCTCCGGCCTTGAGCGCGCCGTCAGTATTCTGATGCCCGCTCTGTTCGTGCTGTTGCTGGTGGTGGTCGGCTACTCTATGACCACCGGCCACTTCGGCCAGGCGGCCGCCTTTCTGTTCCAGCCAGACTTTTCCAAACTCACCACCTCCGGTGTGCTGGTTGCGCTCGGCCACGCCTTCTTTACCCTGAGCCTGGGCATGGCGGTGATGATGGCCTACGGCTCCTATCTGCCGAAGAAAATCTCCATTGCCAAGACCTCCATCACCGTCTCGGTGATCGATACTGGCGTGGCGCTGTTGGCTGGCCTTGCCATCTTCCCGATTGTCTTTGCCAACGGGCTGGAGCCAGGCGCAGGCCCCGGGCTGATCTTCCAGACCCTGCCACTGGCCTTCGGCCAGATGCCCATGGGCTCGCTGTTCGGTACCCTGTTTTTCGTGCTGCTGATCTTCGCCGCCTGGACGTCCGGCATTTCCCTGCTGGAACCCATTGTGGAATGGCTGGAAGAACAAAAAGGCCTGAATCGCTCCATCAGTACCCTGGGTGCCGGCATTGTCTGCTGGGCGCTGGGCATCGCCTCAATCCTGTCGCTCAACCTGTGGGCCGACGTGGCACCGCTGAGCTTCATTCCGAAGCTGGAAGGCAAAACCATCTTTGATTTGCTGGACTTCTTCACCGCCAACATCCTGCTGCCACTGGGTGGCCTGCTGGTGGCGGTGATGGCAGGCTGGATTATGTCCAGACCGGCCATGGAAAAGGAACTGGCGCTGTCGCCGGGCTTGTTCAACCTGTGGTTTGTCACCGTGCGGTTTATTACCCCGGTGGCGGTCGGCATTGTGTTTATCTACAACCTGATCTGATCCACCTGTGCAATGCCCCGGCCAAGGCCGGGGCATTCATTCAACCGGTAATCCCCCGCCACAACCCCAGCGAACTCACCACCAGCAAAACCACCCCCAGAAACCGGAAAAACACCGTCGGCTCCGATTTAAGCATACGCTCGTGAAACCACAGCCCGATGACGTGGCCCACCGCCGCACAGGGCAGCAACCACAGATGGTGGACAAGCTGCAGATCAATACCGGCCCAGACAAACGCGCCCATCTTGATGGTCACCAGAATAAACCAGAGCGCGAACAGGGTATCCCGCAGCCGCTCCCGGGGCAGGTGCTGAGCCACCACGGCAATCACCAGCGGCGCACCGATCAGCGACGTACCGCTGATGTACCCTCCCAGCATCAGGAACACCGTATCCACAAACGGACTTTTACTGCGGAACGGCTTGTTGAGAATGTACGACATGGCATACACCGACACGATCACGAAAATGATCGAGCTCATCACCACCGCAGGAAAGGTAATCAACCCGAACACCCCGATGATCTTGGGCACAATCATAATGCCCAGTATCTTGCCCAGATAACGCCAGTCCACCGTGCCCGACACGTCGCCACCGCCAGCCTGGGCCGCCTGCTTGCGATGATTCATCCAGATGGTCAGCGAAGAAAAAATCAACAAATGCACCGAAATAATCGGCAAGTACACCAACGGATCGTTGTGAATCAGCAACAGAAACGGCAACGCCAGCACCGCTCCCCCGAACGCCAGCCCGGAACGCACAAACCCGCTCCAAACAAACACCAGGGCAATCAGCACATACTGAATCAGAGACAGATCAGACATAACACCAACATCATCGAAAATCAGAAAACAGGCGGGAACCCTGCTCAGTCATCCCCGCCGGAACGAAAACAGCCCGCCAGCACCGCACGCATCTTATCGGCACCCAGGCGCTCCATCAGCTCAATATTCCTGTCCGGAATCCCGTCCACATCGGGATAATTATCAATCGCCGCCTCCAGGCTCGACTCCCGCAGCAGATGCAGCATGGGAAATGGCGACCGATTGGTATAATTCTCCGCCGACTCCGGCCCGGTTCCGGCAAACTGATAATCCGGATGAAAGCTCGCCACCTGGAACACCCCTTCCAGATCCAGAAAGACCAGCAAACCATCCGCCACATCCAGAAACTCGTTATAGGCGCCGAAATCCTGCAGCACCCCGGGATGAATCAACAGCGTGGTCTCCACCTCCGGCGCCTCTTGCAAATGCAGCAACTCATCCTGCAGCGCCTGCAACAAGGCTTCCTCCGTCGCGGCCCCGGTCACCACAAACCGCACCCGATCCTTCACCAACTCACGCTTGGCAAAGGGACACAGGTTGTAGCCTACAACAACGTCCTCCACCCAGTGCCGGGTGGCGTTAATAACTTCATGCTCGTTCAATGATTAATCCTTGCTCTCAAAAACCCACGCCAAGGCTTGATGCGCAGGAGCGGGTCAAGGGTTACAAATACCCCTGACTCCGCAAATAGTCATCATAGGAGCCACTGAAATCCGTCACCCCATCCGCCCCCAACTCAATAATCCGCGTCGCCAGCGAAGACACAAACTCCCGGTCATGGCTGACAAAAATCAGCGTCCCCGGGTAATTTTCCAGCGCCAGGTTCAACGCCTCAATCGACTCCATATCCAGGTGGTTGGTCGGCTCATCCAGCAGCATCACATTCGGCTTCTGCAGAATCAGCTTGCCGAACAGCATCCGCCCCTGCTCGCCACCAGACAACACCTTCACCGACTTGCCAATATCATCACTGGAAAACAACATGCGCCCCAGCGTGCCACGCACCAACTGATCACCGCCGGTCGTCCACTGGGCCATCCACTCGGTCAGCGTGTCATCGGCGGCAAAATCCGCCGTATGGTCCTGGGCGAAATACCCCACCTCGGCACTGTCCGTCCACTTCACCTGCCCGCTGTCCGGTGTGAACGCGCCTGCCAGACACTGCAGCAGCGTGGTTTTACCAATCCCGTTCGGCCCGATGATCGCCACCCGCTCCCCCGCTTCAATCTGCAAATCCAGGTTGCGGAACAAGGGGCCTTCGTCAAAGCCTTTGGTCAGCTTCTCCAGCGTCACCGCCTGACGGTGCAGCTTTTTACCCTGCTCGAAGCGGATAAACGGGCTGACCCGGCTCGACGGCTTCACCTCTTCCAGCTGAATCTTGTCGATCTGCCGGGCCCGGGACGTCGCCTGCTTGGCCTTGGAGGCGTTGGCCGAGAAGCGGCTGACAAACTGCTGCAGTTCGGCAATCTGCGCCTTCTTCTTGGCGTTGTCCGCCATCATACGCTCACGGGCCTGGGTGGCGGCGGTCATATACTCATCGTAGTTGCCCGGGAACAGACGCAGCTCGCCATAATCCAGGTCGGCCATGTGCGTGCAGACACTGTTCAGAAAGTGCCGGTCGTGAGAGATGATGATCATGGTGCTGTTGCGGGCCACCAGGATATTCTCCAACCAGCGGATGGTGTTGATGTCCAGGTGGTTGGTGGGCTCGTCCAGCAGCAACACGTCCGGATCTGAGAACAGCGCCTGGGCCAGCAACACACGCAGTTTCCAGCCCGGCGCCAGAGCACTCATGGGCCCCTCGTGCTGCTCCAGCGGGATATCCAGCCCCAGCAGCAATTCACCGGCACGGGATTCCGCGGTGTAGCCGTCCATCTCGGCAAACTGTACCTCCAGATCCGCCACCGCCATGCCGTCTTCTTCACTCATTTCCGGCAGTGAATAGATGCGGTCACGCTCTTTCTTCACCTGCCAGAGTTCCTCGTGGCCCATGATCACGGTGTCCATCACCGTGCAGTTCTCATAGGCAAACTGATCCTGGCGCAGCTTACCCAAGCGGGTATTGGGCTCCAGCATCACCTGGCCAGCCGAGGGCTCCAGATCGCCCCCGAGAATTTTCATCAGCGTGGATTTGCCACAACCATTGGCGCCGATCAGGCCGTAACGGTTGCCGTTGCCGAACTTGGCAGAAACATTTTCAAACAGGGGCTTTACCCCGAATTGCATGGTCAGATTAGCTGTAGAGATCAAGGAAGAAACCTGCAAAAGTGAAGGCCGGTGGCCACCGGCAAAAGAAACGCGGCATTGTACAGGTTTGCCCGCCACACTGTCAGACCGGAAAAACACCGACAAAAAGCACTTGCCCTCCGGGCGCGGTGCGGGCAGCATTCCCGTTCAGGAAGTTCCACTCATGCAACACAGGATTGAAACCATGGCACAAGCAACCGCACGCCACATTCTGGTCGACAGCGAAGCAAAATGTGAAGAACTGAAAAAAGCCATCGAAGGTGGCCAGGACTTCGCCGAAGTCGCCAAACAGCACTCCAGCTGCCCGTCTGGCCGCAACGGCGGCGACCTGGGCTCCTTCGGCCCGGGCCAGATGGTACCCGAGTTCGACAAAGCCGTATTCAGCGGTGAACTGAACACCGTGATCGGCCCGATCCAGACCCAGTTCGGTTATCACCTGCTGGAAGTGACCAGCCGCAGCTGATCACCTGTACACACTGGCAAGGCCGGGAGGCTTTGCCGGTGTTTGCTTGCAGGTGTCTTTAATTTGTAATCGCCATCGCCATACCGTCCAGCTTCTCTTTGGTCTTTTCCCACTTGGGCATCACCCGGTTCATCAGCCGATAGAAGCGTTCGCTGTGATTATGCTCGGCGATGTGGCAAAGCTCATGCAATATCACATAGTCAATGCACTCACGAGGCGCTTTAACCAGGTGCGGGTTCAGAGTGATTCGACCACTGGGTGAGCAACTGCCCCATTGGGTTTGCATGGTCAGTATGCGCAGAGGTGGGCGCTCATCCACCCAAAGGGCCTGCTCCAGCATGGCATCAAGGCGCTTGGCAAAGGTTTCTTTGGCCCGCTCTTTGTACCAGTCGGTCAACCGTTCTTTCACCTTGTCGGTAGACTTTACTCGAACTGACACTTCCAGCTTGCCGCGCAGCAGTTTCACGCCTTGAACCTGCTCAGGGGTTTCAATCACTTTCAGCAGGTACCGTTTCCCAAGGTAGTAATGGCTTTCGCCACTGATGTACTGGCGCGGTGTAATGAACTCAAGCTGTTTTCGAAAGTCCCTGAGTTGCTCGTATATCCAACGTCCACGCTTTTTAACAGCCGATAGAACCGCCTCGCTGTCCGCATCTTCGGGAGCGGATGCGATTACCCGACAGTCCGGATGAACCTTGATCAATACCTTGCCAGTGGCTTGCGGGCGCTTAACGCGCTCAAACGTAATCTGCTCGTCACCGTAGCAAAAGCTCATGGTCTGGCCTGTTTTTTCGGGACGGCGTTTAATCGGCACATTCATCTGGTTATACCCGTTCAAGCACCGTTTAACCCCACTCGAGTGATCTGAACAATCATCTCAACAACCTTCTTGGCCTGATCCATGCCGCCGCCAATGGCTTTGCATTCCTGGAACATGCGCGGCAGTAGCTTTTTGCGAATATCGGCTTCGATGTTTTGCGGATTGATGGAGTTTTCCGCGACAGAGGTTTCTACCGCCTGGTCAATGTCAAAGGCCACTTTGACCCACTTATCTTGAACTTGCTGGTCGAGCACAGAAAGAGCTTCCGGCAATACCTTTTTGAATACACCAAAATAGGCCTGAGCATGGCGGTTACCGGCAAAGGCATCAGGTATGTCGTTTAAGCGCCTGTCTTGAACTTGCTCTTCAAATTCACGGAACAGCATGTACTGCTTCAGTGGGTGGTCGAATAGCTTTTCGGCCTCTTCAATGGCCTGGCGCAGCAGCTTGGAAAACGCTTCCTGTGCATAGGGATCGTCCCGCAGCTCCTGCTCAATCATACGCGTTACGCGGGTTTTGATAATGTCGGTTTCGTTGCGGGTTTTATCTTCGCTCCAGTCTTCTGGCTGTTGCTTTTGCCCCATCTTGCCTACTTCATACACGCCACCGGGCTCTTTAACCTCAACTCCCACCACATGCTTATCCAGCAGCTTTTTCACCTGTTCGGCGTATTCGTCGTAGTCAATCTTCTCGCCCGCATCTTGTTGCACCAGTTGGCGCAGACTGGAAAACTGCTTCACCGTTTCTTTGTAGTGGCGACGATCCTGGTCGCTAAAGCTCTTGTCTTCAAAGAAGGTGGCCGATTGCAGCGCAATCTTCAAACAGCTGGCGAAGGCCGTGAGGGCTTCGTAGAAGTCCTCACGTACTTTCAGGTGCACATCCACCAGCTCGCCCTCTCTGTCTTCAATCTTCGGCACCAGCACCTGACGCAATTGCTCAATATCGTTCTTGTTTTTCACGCCATCGAATATGGCCCACAGCTGCTTATAGAGCTGTGGCAGGCGCTTGTACTCGGTACTCATCTGGTTATAGAGGCCAGCAATATCATTAATGTCGTAACCGCCCTGAGTACGGGAGGCCAGATCCTGATATTTCTGAATGGTGGTATCCAGTTCGGCCAGAATGCCGCGATAGTCGATGAGCAAGCCAAATTTCTTCTTCGGGTGCAGGCGATTTACCCGCGCAATGGCCTGAATCAGATTGTGCTCTTTCAGTGGCTTGTCGATGTACAGTACCGTGTTTTTCGGCTCATCGAAGCCGGTGAGCAACTTATCGACCACGATCACAATCTTCAGTGAATCATCTTTGTCGAAGCGTTCGATAATATGTTTGGTGTAGGCCTGTTCATCCCCAGAACCAAAGAGAGCGCCCACGTTGTCTTTCCACCACTGGGTCACTTCCGGTGTGGTGGCCTCATCGACAGCGGTATTACCTTCACGGCTATCCGGCGGGCTCATCACCACCGCAGATTCAAACAAGCCTGCCTCGTCCAGATACTTTTTGTACTTGATAGCAGAGGCCTTGCTGTCGCAGGCCAATTGGCCTTTCAAACCTTCGTCGATGTTCTTTACGAAGTGGTTGGCAATATCCAGTGCCACCAAGCGAATGCGGTCATCCGCACCGTATACCTGGCCTTTTTTGGCAAACTTGCGCTTTAAGTCAGCTTTTTGCTCGTCTGAAAGACCTTCGGTAATGCGCTCAAACCAACTGTCGATGGCGCGTTCATTCACATCCAGATCGGGAATGCGTTCTTCGTACAGCAGTGGTGTCACCGTCTGGTCTTCTACGGCGCGCTGCATGGTGTAAGCGTGCACAATGGGGCCAAACTTATTGGTGGTCTTGTCGTCTTTTAACAGTGGTGTGCCGGTGAAGGCGACAAAGGCAGCATTGGGCAGCGCCTGCTTCATGCGGATATGGTTTTCACCACCCTGGCTGCGGTGGCCTTCATCAATCAGCACAATGATGTCAGAACTGTGGTTTACACACTCCGGCATTTTGGTGGCGGTATTAAACTTCTGGATCAGCGAGAAGATAATCCGCTCAGTGCCTTTGCCAATCTGTTCAGCCAGGCGTTTGCCAGAGGTGGCCATCGCCGCTTCTTTGTCTTTCCTACCGGCCAGCTCACCGCCAGAGGCAAAGGTTTTGCTCAGCTGGGTTTCCAGGTCTACCCGGTCAGTCACCACCACAATGCGGCATTGCTTCAGGCTCTCGTGAAGGATCAGTGCCTTACTTAAAAACACCATCGTGAATGACTTGCCCGAACCCGTGGTATGCCAAATCACACCGCCCTCACGCCCTCCGGTGCTGCTGCGGGTATTGATGCGCTCAATCAGCCGCTTGATACCAAATACCTGCTGATAACGGGCGACGATTTTGCCAGCCTTTTTATCGAACAAGGTGAAGTAACGGGTCATCTCCAGCAACCGGGCAGGGCTTAACAAGCTGATCAGCATTTGATCCTGGCCAGTAACCGCAAGCTCCCCCGCAGCGGTCAGGCTCTGATACCAATCCAGATCTTTTGCCGGGCGGTGGCTGAATAAGCCTGCCAGCTGCTCATCTTTGAGTTTTGTATTTTTGATGGCGTACATCTGGCTATCTGCGATGTCTTCTTCACGCCAGGCAGCCCAGAATTTAGCGGGCGTGCCGCAGGTACCATAACGGCCTTCGTTGCCGTTTATGGACAGCAGCATTTGGCTATAGGCGAACAGTAGCGGGATTTCATCATGGCGCTGGTTACGCAGGCTTTGCGAAATGCCCTCGTCAATGGTGGGGCCTCCCCCTTTTCCAGACCGGGCCTTGCCATCCGGGCGCTTCGCCTCAATCACAACCAGAGGAATACCGTTTACAAAGCAGACAATATCGGGTCTTCGCTTGTCTTGAAATGAAGAGCCGACGCCGCCCGAGCGGGTAACGGTAAACTCTTCGGTAAACACAAAGCTGTTGTTGGCCGGGTTCTGCCAATCAATCAGCGCAACCGTCGGGCTGGCCTTTTTACCATCCACAAACTCAGTGACGGAGATGCCATACAGCAGGTGGTTGTACAGGCGTTCGTTGGCCGTTAACAAGCCTTCGTTAAGTGCAGGGCTGCACACCTCGGCAATCAGGTTGTCGATAGCCTTTTCAGACAGCGGGTAGCTGTTACCGGCAAAGGTAAACGTGCGCTTTTGAAGCTCACCGCGCAGCACCTGGCGTAAAACCACTTCATCGGCTTTACCACCACGGGCAGCTAACGCGAGTTCAGGGGAGAGGAACGACCACCCGAGGTTGGTCAACAACGTCAGCGCCGGTAACTTGGCGCTGTATTCTTCCTGAAACTTCGGGGCATGGGGTTCAGCCATCAATATCAATTCCTTGTTGTTTCTATTGCGGGCTTTGAGAGAGAGCTCCTTCAGAGCTTGCCGTAATCCGGCCCGGCTGGCAGCTCCCGTGTATCTGAATGCAGCTCACCTGTATTTACAGAAGGGTCACCTGTATTTGCGCCAAGGTCACCTGTATTCGAGCTTTCCGCTGCAAATAGGGGAGATCCCCTTTCCGTGGCGGACGGCCAGAGCGTCCAGCGCCTCAGATGGTACCGTTTGTTCAACGTGCTCACTGCAGTTGGCCTGTAAGTTACCAAGCAGCTTATCGGTGTTATCAACACCCGAAACATAAAACTGGTTGTGCTGTGCATCCGGCTCACTTACACCCAGCAGCAAATAACCACCACCCAGCCCGGGCTCGTTAGCAAAAGCACACACAGTCTGCATCACCGAGCTACCTATCTCGCTACCACGTTTGGCTTCAATGCGCGGGCATTCATCCAGTTGGCGCAATTGTTCCAGTAAGGATTCCGCAGAGAAGTCGTTTGGCATAACTGGCCCCTGTGTTCTGAATAGGTACTGCCAGAAGCCTGGCACTGTATTTTTCCTGACATCCGGGGGCTGTTTGGATAGTCATTCCGGCCCTTTATTTCTTTGGTGGCTGCCAGTGCAAAAATTTCCGCACCCGAAGGCGCATGTCGCTCATCGCTCACTCGCCCGGATATCTCGGATGCGTTCGAGCAATTCGTCAAAAATAGTCCGTTACCGCTGAGGCAGCCACAGGTAGATTTTTCAGGCGCGCGTCGTCAATCGCAAAGCCTTTTGTCAGATAATCGCCCAAGGTGCGTGTTGCCCACTGCCGAAATTGGGTACCACAGGTCGAGCGAACCCAGTAGCCCATGGCAATAATCAGGGGCAGCGCGTAGAGCTGTGTCAGATACTCTTTGCCATCAGCGGCAGTTGTAAACCTGGAGTTGACAACTGCCGCTTCAGCCAGCCCCCCGTCTGACAAAACGCCCTTCACATGCTTGCTGATGTTCTGTTTTCTGGTCTGGTACAGCTCCGCCATTTCCAGCTGGGTCAGCCATACCTGGCCACCCAGCTCGCGTAGTACGAACTGAGATTGGCCATCGTCGGTGGTGTAGAGGATCACGTCATTTTTTATGCCGGTACCTATCACCCTGTCTGAGCAGGAACCTCAGCACTGGTCACTTGGCACTACATTCTTCCTGAAATTTGGGTGTGTATTGTGTCATTCGTTATCTCTCTTCAACGCCTGATACCCGAGGTGCAGCTTCAGGTTAGGGTTTCGTTCTATTTTGTCGGCGCATGTTTTCTACAGCCAATGCAAAATCGGCATTGGTAGCGTCTTCTTGCCAACGAGACCAGAAATCAATTGTTGCGCTCAGTGGCTTTTCAGCAGGAGGATCAATTTTTATTCTACTCGGCAGTAGTACCGAGTCTCCTACAACCATGGCTTCGCCAACATCCATGATGGGTAATGCTTCTAAGAGGCTTTCTAGGCTTTCTGGTAGTAATTTTCGAACAGTTGCTTGGTCATCCGCGTTTGTTAAACGCAATGAAATGATGTTGTTACACTGGCTTAGAATGGTGGCACTTACATCTGAAGGCCGTTGGCTCACAATCATGAGTGCAACGCCGTATTTTCGACCTTCCTTAGCTATCTTCTCAAATGCTTCGACCGCTCTGCGTTCAACTGGGTTACCTTCTTTTCTTGGCAGATATAGGTGAGCTTCATCGCAGACAAAAGCAACTGGTCTGCGGCTATTCGGATCAGTCCAGAATTGAACCTGATAGATAATACGAGCAACCAGTCCAATGATGACTGGCAGTATGTCAGCAGGAACCTCTGAGAAGTCGATTACTTTTATGCTTTGCTTTTGATTGCCAAAACCCATCAGTTTTTCAGCAATCATGCTCAACGAACCGTATTGATTGAATTTTTGAGGGCTTTTGAAAAGGAATCCGTAACGCCGATCACTTAGCCGGCTTCTAATTCTCACCAAAAGTCGCGAAAATTCACCATTGAATGGCCCGCTTTTGTCCCCCTTGCCATCAGCGCGAGGCACTCTATGGTCTTCATTGAGAAACCTTAGTTTTTCTACAACATCTTCAATTGAAAAAGGGATCGGACTATCTAACGTGAATGACTTTAATAAATCATTGCGTCCATTTTCCTCTAAAAATGCTTTCTTATTTTCCGTAATTGCATCTTGCACAACCACCACTTGGTTATGTGCACTGAACTCGCTGCGATCAACGAATAATGATTGAATCTCTTCCGAATTAAGCAACCAGTACGGCAGAAAGAGCAGTGAGTCATCATCTGCGTCAACCTCATCCGGCCCAGGTACTCTCAGCTGCTTAGCATAAGAAAGTTCCTTGTACTCACCATGCAGGTCGAATACAACAAGGTTTGAAGAAGGTAGCTGTGAGCTTCTTTCCAAAATAGAGGCAACCGTCCATGATTTACCAGAGCCGGTACTGCCAAGCAAAGCGGCATGCCGCTGGAAAAGCTTATTGCCATCGACATAAGCCCGTGCTTTTTCATTAAGCTTATAAGAGCCCAGTTCCAGTGAGTGTTCTCCATCACCACACTCAGAAATCACACGCATGAATTCTTCTAGATGAGCGTCTTTAAGCACGTAACAGGTTGAGTCAATTTCAGGGACGTGATCAAGTGATCGTGAAAACTTATATTTTTGAACGATTGCATCCCAGCGGGCTGCACCCATCAGCGTGATCTTAACTGTATTGACTACGCTATCTTCAAAAGCGTCTATCTCGTCAAAATCATCTTCAGCTATTTCCTGTGTAAGTGGCTGAGTGACTACCGCTTTGATGACTTTATCAATCATGCCAATCAGCCAACATTCAGTTGCACCGCTAAGTTGTACGGTTACAAGTTGTCCAACTCTGGCTTTACGTAGATCTTTATCACTGTTAACCAGAATGGTTACTTTTCGGGTGTCAACTTCACGGATGTTGCCAAGTGTGTAGCTGTCATCATTGAAAGTAAAAAGTGCCATGTTACCCCCCTAAAAATTCGTTGGTAAAAGCGTCAAAACGCCATAATTCCTTATCATCAATATGTAGCCAGTTTTCATACTTTGAGTTGTAGATCCTACTTTTGTCTGAGTCAGCCTGTTTGCAGATGAGCCACATGTTCGGACATTTGCCTAGCCACTCTTCAATTCTCGGGTTTGAATCCCGAGTAATCACCAAAGCACGGCATTGGTCTTGTTCAAGCTTTTGCCTAAATGCGTTGTTAACAAGCTGGGAATCGTTAAAGCCAAACCCTAAAAATAGGAAGCTAGTATGGTTTCCGACAGCTATGTCGTACTCGGCTAACTGTGCTCTGTCCTTGTGTAATCGTTGATATTTGGCCGTACCTGGAGTGATCATGGCTCGAACAACGCCACTAGGTTTGTTGAGTATCCAGCTGTTACATTCAATAAGCTGGGCTTCCCATTCAAATGTATTTAACGAACCGTGCGGCTTGTGTAAGCGAACATGTTTACATTCAACAACTCTTGGTGGCTGCCTCGGTCTGCCAAGACCTTTCTGAATGGATTGAACTGACTTTTTTGCTTCACCCCAATCGTAGCGACGAAGGAACCCACCGTGAAATCCGGTAATGTAGGGAATCTTGTGCCGAATTAAGGCGTATTCAGCCAGCAAATCGTAATTTGGCGTAGCGACGTGAAGTTGTTTATCAGCCTGCGGCAAAGCTTCAACCAGCTTTTTCAATAGCGAGCCAGCAGGCCAATCGCATGAGCCAGACATAATTGAGTGGGCGTAAGCATTATCGTGGTACGCAACAAAGCTGGCAGTAAGTTCGACTATTTGGTTGGTCAGAACCTCATCTTTGATGAAGTCCATTGCAGATTCAAAATCATGACTACCAACATTAACCCGCCTTATTCACGAGGGCGCTGATTGAGCGGTCTGAAGGTACTGGCTGTTGGCATTGCTTATCAGGATTCGCATCTTCAGCGCGAGTGGCTGTTGAGTAATGCCAGAACGCAGCCCTTTTCCTACTTACTTATAGCTCTTTGGAATCAATTGCGACCGTCCAAGCAGCCGTGATCGCCGACCGCCGCTCCGGTCGCTCGCTTTCTGATGCTGTGGTGGTCTCGCAGGAGCGTCAGCTCAGTGCGGTCAGCTTCGGCAGCCCCTTCAGCAGCGTCGGCCACCACTTGTCGGCGGCGGCCCCCAGATGAACGGTGATTCGCCGAGCGTGCAGCCTCAGCGTGGCGGCGACCTTCAGCACCTGCTCGCGCATCCGGCTGAGGCTCCAGCCTTGCCGGGTCTGCCGCTCCAGCAGGCAGCGCAGGCCATGCAGGACCTGGTAGGCGTAGAGACTCAGTAGCAGACTCACTTCGTTGCGGGCCATCACCTCTTGAACGGTGGAAGCGCCGCGGTCGGTCGAGGAGAGATGCACGTCGAGTGCTGATTTCACCTCGCCCATGTGCGCCTCGGCGCTGCCGCGCTTGCGATAGAGTGCTAGGACCTTCTCTGGCGGCCAGTCGAACTTGCTGAGGTTGGTGACCAGGAAGAAGGCATGCAGCAGCAGGTCATCGGGGCGTTCCTGCACCACCAGCACTACGCGCCGCGGTGCCGACCAGGAGCCGGCTTGGTACTCCAGATCGTGGCACCACTCGCGAGGCTGCTCGGGTGGCCGGCCGGGTGGCCGCTTCAGGAGCGGTGCTGCCAGCTTCTGTAGACCGGTGTGACTGCGCAACCGGCCCAGGTATTCGATCTCCCGATCCTCCAGGGCCTCCAGCGTCGCGTTATCGGTAAAACCGGCGTCGATGCGCACACGAACCTGTGCCCCGGTGCTCTCGTTGAGTCGTCGTACCAGATGCGGGATCCAGGTGTCGGCGTTCTCTGCCGGGCCGGCGTTGCCCTCGCGCAGCAGGCCGCCCACCATGTCGCCGGTCTCCGCCAACGATGCGACCAGCGGCGAGTAGATGCGGGCCCCGTAAAGGCCATGATAGGCCGACCCGCCCTGATGGCCATGCACCTCGATCGGCAGGCCATCGATGTCCAGCGTCAGCTGTTTGGGACGTTCACCGTTCTGCAGCGAGGTCAGGCGCCAGACCACCAGCCGCAACAGGCCTTCGTGCACGGCATCGATATTGTCGTTACGACCGAGGCAGCTCAGCAGCCGCGACAGCGTGGCTTGAGACGGCCGGTCCTGGACCAGGGGTGTCATGCCGCGTGCATCGCTGCAGGCCAACTGCCAAAGCGGGTCACGGCGCAGCGTGTCGGTATCGCTGAGATCGATCCAGCCCATCGCACGCTGCAGCACCAAGGTACGCAACTGGCTGGCCAGCGAATGACGGATGCGCAGCGGGTGGCGTCGATCGACCAGATTGTCTTCCAGCGCCTCGATCACGCCGCTGTTGTCGAGGGCTTCACGCAGCAGCAGGGCGCCGCTGTCGCTGGTGGTGCGCTGGCCGCTCAGCTCAACACGGACAGAGCCGTTGCATGAGGGCGTCCAGGTGGATAGGCTTTCACCCATGGCGAGTGGTCCTCTTGAATCGTGTTCTGGCAGGAACATCCTGATTCTACAAGAGAAAACCTCTCGCCATCTTCGTTTTCAGGTCGGCCTCATGAATAAGCCGGG
>NZ_PXNP01000086.1 GCF_003007675.1 Marinobacter fuscus
TTGTGTGCGGCCGAGCTTCGTCGAGTGGAGGAGTACGCAGAAACCTTCCGGCAGCGATTGGCGGACTTGAGCTGGTTTATGAAATGCCTGAATGAGCCAATTGCGAGGCAGGCCAACAAGGAAGATAAGTGCACCGGCCACTTTTATGATGGCCATCCATGGCCATCACCCCTGCGGGGCCAGCCTTCGGCTGTTCCAATTTGATCCCGTCAAATTGGTGGGAGAGTCGATTTAAATCCCAGGCTCTGGATACCGAAGAGGCACTCCTTTCCTGCATGGCCTATGTAGACCTGAACCCCATCCGGGCCGCCATGGCGGAGACGCCAGAAACCTCCGAACACACCAGCATCAAGGAGCGAATTCATCCCACCTTTGATCTGGCAGGAGCCATTGCCCGGCAAACAGAACAGCAGGCACTGAATGAGTTTTCGGTACCGTTAAAACCACTACTGGGTTTTGAAGGCGTCATTCGAAACGGCTTCCAGCGAGGCATCCTGTTCAGCTTTGAAGATTACCTGGAACTGGTGGATTGCACCGGGCGCATCAGCCGGAGCGACAAACGTGGCTGTATTGACGAAAGCGCGCTGCCGATTCTGGAACGGCTGAATCTGGACCCGGAACGATGGTGCCACCGGGCGACTGCCTTTGAAGATAGCTATCAGGATTACCGAAATCCTGGACGGCGACGACAAGCGGCTTAGACAACCACCCCCAATTACTCCAATCCCTTTATCGGTGTTCCCGCCGAGAATTTCGCTCGCCTGAAATCGGCAGATTTCCAGAATTCACGGTGGAAGGTCGCCGCTGCTTTGTCATAACCGCGAAACAGACGCAATAAAACCGAGGGCCGGAAACGGCAAAGGCCCGGGGGCGAAACCTCCGGGCCTTTGGGGATCGGATCAGGCTAGTGCCTGTCCATGATCAACGAATTAGAATTAGACGCAGCAAATCCAAAGCCAGAAACGACAAAAGCCCGGGGTCGAAACCGCCGGGCTTTTGGGGGTCTGGTCAAGCTAGTGCCTGTCCAAGATCAGTCCGCCGGGGATCAGGTCAGGCTAGTGCCTGTCCAAGATCAGGGCGTTTGGAGAGATTGGCGCGAGAGGCCGCTTGCGGAGCTGGCTTTGACGGCAACGGTGAGATACCCGAAAACGGCGTGGGCGTGAAGGTATCACCAATCACAACACTACCACTGCCAATCGTGACGCCCCCGCAGGAAATCGCGCTGCCAGTTACCGCCGCAGGAATACCATTAATGAGAACAGTTGCCGAACCCGCAGCGATGGCTCTCGGGTGGGGAGGGTGTTTGGGTTTGGAGTGCGGGGCCGTCACTGGCACCACACGCGATGTGGTCAACAAAGACTCACGAAGACCCAACCAAAAAATTGGCAGGCTATTCAGGCTAGTGCCTGTCCATTAGCAGGCTAAGACTGATTATGCGGCAGATGCCTCTTCGCTCTGTGTCTGTCCATGCTCAAATTCCAGGCTAGTGCCTGTCCATGGTTACGCTGGGACATGTTCAGCAAGATGGGGGCCATGTTTGACGAGGTTGTGCCTATCCACGATTGCATGGTTGATAGGAGTTATAAATACAAAATCTCGATACCCTTTCTTCTCACAAGGTTCAACAATTTCAGCGATGCTCCGGCAGGCTTTTTCTCACCCGTCTCCCACTTCTGAACGGTTGAAACACTCACGTTAAGAATGGCAGCAAACACAGCCTGACTCATACGGGTCTGGCTGCGAATATTCCGGATTTCTTCCGGCGGGAGCTCTCTACTGTCAGTGCGACACAGCTCTTCGTATTCGCCGAGTCGCCGTTTACCTATCAGCCCAACGGCATGGAGGTCCAATGCCGTTTCTCGAATTTCATTCAACAGCCGGTTGTCTCTTTCAGTGGTTGCCATAAGTAATCTCTTTCAACACTTTGCTTACATGAGCTTTCTGCAGCTCCTGGTCTGAATACTGCAACAAATCTGCTGCCAACGCCTTTAGTGCTCGCAACTCCCTGGCCGACAGGTCTGAACGTTCGTTCTTGGCAAACCCAAACACAAAGAACCAACGGTCACCCAAGTTGGTGGCGACAAGCGCTCTCGAGCCACCTCTCTTGCCATGACTGTGCGATGCAATCCTTTTCTTAAAAACTCCACCACCAAGATCCGCATCTATCAGACCTTCATTCATTTCCATAACTGCCTGGCGGAGATCATCATCGCTCACTCCGTTTTTCCGCATCCATCGATAAAACGTTTTCGTTCTGAAGATCCTTATCATACGCAAACCATACCACTGAGTGGAACACCCGAACCAATAACATTTATAAGCCAGTTATATCCGGCAACAAGATGCTGTACATATATACAGTTTGAAATTATTGATGCATGATAGGCACATGTCAACAGCCACGGAAGACAAGGCCCCACCATGCCCAAAGCCAGAGCAGAACTGGTCAGCGTTTCAGACACCCCCTTCTACCACGTGATCTCTCGCTGTGTGCGCCGCACCTTCCTGTGCGGGCAAGATCGCGCCACCGGGCGCTGTTATGAGCACCGGCGAGGATGGATTGAAGAGCGAATCCGGCTTCTGGCATCTGTGTTCGCGATAGATGTCGCCGCTTATGCGGTGATGTCGAACCACTATCACCTGGTGGTGAAGCTCAGCCCCGATGAGGTGGAACCGTGGAGCATGGATGAGGTGCTGGCGCGCTGGTGCAGCCTATATAAAGGTCCACCACTGGTACAGCGGTACCATCGGGGTGATGAGTTGTGTGCGGCCGAGCTTCGTCGAGTGGAGGAGTACGCAGAAACCTTCCGGCAGCGATTGGCGGACTTGAGCTGGTTTATGAAATGCCTGAATGAGCCAATTGCGAGGCAGGCCAACAAGGAAGATAAGTGCACCGGCCACTTTTATGATGGCCATCCATGGCCATCACCCCTGCGGGGCCAGCCTTCGGCTGTTCCAATTTGATCCCGTCAAATTGGTGGGAGAGTCGATTTAAATCCCAGGCTCTGGATACCGAAGAGGCACTCCTTTCCTGCATGGCCTATGTAGACCTGAACCCCATCCGGGCCGCCATGGCGGAGACGCCAGAAACCTCCGAACACACCAGCATCAAGGAGCGAATTCATCCCACCTTTGATCTGGCAGGAGCCATTGCCCGGCAAACAGAACAGCAGGCACTGAATGAGTTTTCGGTACCGTTAAAACCACTACTGGGTTTTGAAGGCGTCATTCGAAACGGCTTCCAGCGAGGCATCCTGTTCAGCTTTGAAGATTACCTGGAACTGGTGGATTGCACCGGGCGCATCAGCCGGAGCGACAAACGTGGCTGTATTGACGAAAGCGCGCTGCCGATTCTGGAACGGCTGAATCTGGACCCGGAACGATGGTGCCACCGGGCGACTGCCTTTGAAGATAGCTATCAGGATTACCGAAATCCTGGACGGCGACGACAAGCGGCTTAGACAACCACCCCCAATTACTCCAATCCCTTTATCGGTGTTCCCGCCGAGAATTTCGCTCGCCTGAAATCGGCAGATTTCCAGAATTCACGGTGGAAGGTCGCCGCTGCTTTGTCATAACCGCGAAACAGACGCAATAAAACCGAGGGCCGGAAACGGCAAAGGCCCGGGGGCGAAACCTCCGGGCCTTTGGGGATC
>NZ_PXNP01000087.1 GCF_003007675.1 Marinobacter fuscus
GATCCCCAAAGGCCCGGAGGTTTCGCCCCCGGGCCTTTGCCGTTTCCGGCCCTCGGTTTTATTGCGTCTGTTTCGCGGTTATGACAAAGCAGCGGCGACCTTCCACCGTGAATTCTGGAAATCTGCCGATTTCAGGCGAGCGAAATTCTCGGCGGGAACACCGATAAAGGGATTGGAGTAATTGGGGGTGGTTGTCTAAGCCGCTTGTCGTCGCCGTCCAGGATTTCGGTAATCCTGATAGCTATCTTCAAAGGCAGTCGCCCGGTGGCACCATCGTTCCGGGTCCAGATTCAGCCGTTCCAGAATCGGCAGCGCGCTTTCGTCAATACAGCCACGTTTGTCGCTCCGGCTGATGCGCCCGGTGCAATCCACCAGTTCCAGGTAATCTTCAAAGCTGAACAGGATGCCTCGCTGGAAGCCGTTTCGAATGACGCCTTCAAAACCCAGTAGTGGTTTTAACGGTACCGAAAACTCATTCAGTGCCTGCTGTTCTGTTTGCCGGGCAATGGCTCCTGCCAGATCAAAGGTGGGATGAATTCGCTCCTTGATGCTGGTGTGTTCGGAGGTTTCTGGCGTCTCCGCCATGGCGGCCCGGATGGGGTTCAGGTCTACATAGGCCATGCAGGAAAGGAGTGCCTCTTCGGTATCCAGAGCCTGGGATTTAAATCGACTCTCCCACCAATTTGACGGGATCAAATTGGAACAGCCGAAGGCTGGCCCCGCAGGGGTGATGGCCATGGATGGCCATCATAAAAGTGGCCGGTGCACTTATCTTCCTTGTTGGCCTGCCTCGCAATTGGCTCATTCAGGCATTTCATAAACCAGCTCAAGTCCGCCAATCGCTGCCGGAAGGTTTCTGCGTACTCCTCCACTCGACGAAGCTCGGCCGCACACAAATCATCACCTCGATGATACCGCTGTACCAGTGGTGGACCTTTATATAGGCTGCACCAGCGCGCCAGCACTTCATCAGTGCTCCAGGGTTTCACTTCATACGGGCTGAGTTTTACCACCAGGTGGTAGTGGTTCGACATCACCGCGTAAGCCGCTACATCTACGGTAAACACGGATGCTAGCAGCCGGATTCGTTCTTCAATCCAGCCACGCCGGTGCTCATAACAACGCCCGGTGGCGCGGTCTTTTCCGCACAGGAAGGTGCGGCGCACACAGCGAGAGATCACGTGGTAGAAGGGGGTATCTGAAACGCTGACCAGTTCTGCTCTGGCTTTGGGCATGGTGGGGGCCTTGTCTTCCGTGACTGTTGACAATATAACGATACTGTACAAATATACATATATATCTGTGAGCAGCAAGATGCGCTTCGGTTTCGTATGTATAGATTGCAGAATATATAGCTTGGGAGCTATGATTAGGGCTGGCTAATGTGGGATATTAAAACAACTCGCCGTTTTGACGATTGGTATTCTTCGCGTTTGATCCCGCCCGCACCGGCATAATTCTCTGTGCTGGTGCAAAAACTGGCAAGGGCAAGCGGTTTTACGATGAGATGCTTCCAGTGGCAGATCGAGAGTTCTCCGAACATCTGGAAGAACTCAAAAGAGGTAAATGACATGGCAAACTCAATAGATAAGCTTCTTGCGCGCGAAAAGCCGGAAGTTATCCGGCGAGCTCAGGTTAAAGCAGATCGAATTCTTTTAGAAATTCGCCTCAGTGAAGTGCGCGCTTTGTTGCAGAAAACCCAGACTGATATGGCGGAGGCCATGGGGGTAACCCAGCCTACGATCGCCAATATGGAAAAAGCCGGTAAAGACTTGAAGTTATCGTCGATTAAGCGATACGTGGAGAGTGCGGGTGCGAAAGTTCGTCTGGATATTGAGCTTCCGGACGGGACTCATCATGCTATTCCGCTTTGACTGCTCCAAACGTTCATCATGGAAAATCTTCATTATAAAATCTTCATTATGGACAGGCACTAGCCTGAACCGGTGGCACGGTCTTGCCCGCACAGGAAGGTGCGGCGCACGCGACATTAACCGGCAGTGGCGGATGTGCTTTCGATGGACTGCTGACGGTCCGGAAGATGTTGAAATTGTTGATTACCACTGAGGAGGTCGCACAATGATTAGCAATGGTATGCGTCCCATTCACCCTGGAGAGATTCTGCGGGAAGAGTATCTGGAGCCGCTGGAGATGAGCGTAAATGCGCTCTCCAAGGCTTTGCATGTTCCGGCAACGCGGATGAATGAGATCGTTCGTGAGAACCGGGGCGTTTCCGCAGACACAGCGCTGCGACTAGCGCGTTACTTTGGCACCAGTGCACGGTTCTGGTTGAACCTGCAAACTGAGTTTGAGCTGCGCCAGGCTCAGATGGGTAAAGAAGCTAAGATTGCTAAGGAGATACAGCCGCACGCTGCCTGAAAACCATAAATCATTATTAGCCTGATTAGGGACAGGCAGCAGTATGATCCTTTCGTTAGCTGATGCCGCCAAGCTCGAATGGGATTGGGTGTGGGCTCTAGAGGATTCTCGTAATGAGTATGGTGAGCGTCGAATGATTGGATATGGCCCTATAGCCGATCGTGTCTACTGTGTTGTTTACACAGAGCGAAAAGGCATCCGCCGCATAATCAGTCTTCGAAAGGCGAATCGTCGGGAGGTGAGTCTTTATGCAGACAAAATCTAAATCTGGTAGGGCGTTTACGCTGCCCTCGAGTGATGAAGACTCTGGCATTAACGAGGGGATTGCACAAGATGCAGATACGCGCGAGCTCACGGACGAAGAGTTCCGCCGTTTGCGTCCGGTAGGTCGGCCAAAGGCAGAGGTTACCAAGGAGCGGATAACTATCAGGCTTTCACCGGAGGTGGTAGAGCAGTTTCGTGCCACAGGCAGTGGCTGGCAAACCCGAATGGACAAGGCGCTTCAGGAGTATCTGAGAACCCACAGTCAGTCGGATATTGAGCGGTTGGGGTAGTGACAGATTGATTGGCTGTCATGGACAGAGGATGCACTTCAACGCCGACCGCGAGGGTCAGACCCCTTTGCCCGCGAAGTACCGGCAGGGTCTGGCATCCGCTGTCTCCGAGGGCTTGGCACTCGCTTTCGGCGGGGTCTGACACTCGCTGTCAGACCCCATTTCTCCAAGGTTTAACGTAGGTGCCTTGTGGGGTCAGACCGCGAGGGTCAGACCCCCTTTGGCCCAAGGTTATATCGATGGAATCTGACCCAAGGCGGTTCTCTATCCACCGCCTGGCACACTATTGCTTGGATCTTGCGGAGCTGTGCAGCACAGACAGAGTGGTGCCGGTGGTGATTTTCCTGAAAACCAGTAGCAAGGAACCGCGCGAACTCGTTCTCGGCAGTGAGCGTTATCAATACCTGAGTTTTAACTACATACGCTGCGCGTTGCAGGAGCTCCGTGCAGAGGATTACTGGCATAGTAATAATCTCATCGCCAGGCTTTGCCTGAGCCTGATGAGCTGGCGGCAAGACCAGAAACTGGAGGTTTATGCCCGTGCCGTGCGCGGTTTGAGCACTCTGGAGCCGGATCCCGAGAAGCAGTTGAAGTATCTGGACTTCATCGACATCTACACAGCCTTGGATGATAATGAAATGGAATTGTATCAGCAGAAATACCCGAAGGAGAGCAGCACCATGGCAAACTTAAGTGACCGGTTACGAGCCGAGGGCATGGAAAAGGG
>NZ_PXNP01000088.1 GCF_003007675.1 Marinobacter fuscus
ATGAGCCCGCAGCTTTCGTCGCTCCGCCAGCCACTATACCAGCAGCAGGCCCTGCCGCCATTCCCAAAGCCGCATCCTGAGCGACCATTTTATATCCTTCAGCCCGGTATTCACGCGTTTTCTCAGCTTGCCGAAGCGCGTCATTGAATGCCTCAACTGCTTGATTATCAACTCCGGGTAATTGGTTGCCTTCAGGATCATAGACTTTGCCATACATGGCGCCAATGGTTTCGCCATGGCCGTTAGGCCCAACAACAACCGTATCCAGCCCCACCGTCTCGCGAAGGTGCCTTTGTGATAACTGACTTTCTGGAACTGGAATTTCTTGCACAGGTTCCAGATTATCCAGAATCGGTGCATCCTCCCCCGTTTCAGCATTCTCTGGGGTAATAACCGCTTTAAACTCTAGCCCCAACGGATCCACAAAATCTAACGGGTTTTTGGTATAGCGGTAAGCATTTAGTCCGCCTTTTAAACCCAAAGGATCTGGCGTCAGATACCGGCCTGTCGCGGGATCATAATCCCGGAACCGGTTCTGAACAATTCCCGTCAGCTCATCCTCAAACTGCCCCGGCAATCTGAGTGACTGATGAATCCCGTGATTAAGTGTGTCGGGCTGGCACTTGCCCCACGCATCCGCATTACCCTCCCAGACCTTTTGCCCCTCCTGATCCCACAACCGAACAGGCATCATCCGATGATCCAGTTCGTAGTAGTAGGGTTGGTTGTCGATCAGCGTGATTAAGGGCTCATCGGTTTGTGGGTCACGGAGGTACCACTGCCATTGGCCGGAAGGACTTTGCTCTCCCAGCAAGACATCGTTGTGCCACAGGTAGGTGGTGGTGCCTGCGTCGGTTTTGCGCCAGGCCCGTCTGCCCAGGGCGTCGTAGCCGTAGGTGATGTGCTGCTCTGGCCGTTTGAATTCGATGAGCTGGCCTTCGGCGTCGAAGGTGCGGTGTTCGGTGGTTTGGCCGGTAATGCGGACTTCTGCGCCCAGGGCATCATAGGTTCGTTTATCGTCGCCGCTTCTGATCAGGCGATCCTGTTCAATCTGGCCGCCTTCCGGGAGTCGGTTGCCGCCCAGGTCGTAGTGGTAGGTTGTGTCGTTTTCATGGATCAGCTGACCCTGGCTGTCCCGCTGATAGTGGGTGTCGCCGGTCAGGTTGTCCTGGGTGGCTTCCAGGCGGTTTTCGGCATCCCAGCGGTAGCGTCTTGTGGCACTTTGTTGGCCCTGCCATTTGCGTTTGATCAGGCAGCCGTAGCGGTCGTGCAGCTGGCTTTGAGTGTTAGAGCCGGCGGTACGGGTGGCTTCGCGGTTCTGGTTGTCGAAGGTGCGTTCAATCAGGGGGTTGCCGTTCACCGCCAGGGTCTGCCAACGGCCTTGTGAGTCGTAGTGGTAGTGGACGGTGGTGCCGTCGGGCAGTTCGATCTTTTCTATCCGGCCACCGGGGCCGTAGCCGTAGGCGGTTTTATATTGGTCCTGATGGTGTTCGGTGATCTGGCCGAGGGTGTTCCACGTCCAGTGCAGCTTGCGGTCGGCGCAGCTGGCATGGGTGCGGCGGCCAGCGGTGTCGTAGCGATAATGGCGGGTGACCGCTTTGCGGTCTTTGCCCTGACTGGTCTGGGTCAGTACCCGGCCAGCGGGGTCTCGCTCTGTGCGCTGCGCCCAGAAACCTGGGTATTCCCGGTGGGTGATGTGCCCGGCGGCGTTGTATTGGAAACGGATGTCCCGGCCATCGGGGGCCGCGCAGCGGTCAATATGGCCTGCGGCATTCCAGCCCAGTTGCCATTGCTGGCCATCGGTGCGGGTGATGGCGGTCAGGCGTTCGCTGAGGTCGTACTGGTACTGAACCTTATGGCCATCGGGTCGGCGATACGCCAACGGGCGCATCAGCGGGCCGTATTCGTAGCCGTGATGGTCGCCCTGGGCGTTGGTGTAGTCGGTCAGGCGGCCAGCCTTGTCGTACTGGTACTGGCGGCTGCGTTTCTGATCCGGAGCCTGTTCCGGGTATTGATGTACGGCCAGCAGGCGTTGGCCCTGGTGGTCGTATTGGGTGACCAGGCCCTGCTCCAGTTTGCCCGCTACGCGGCCATCCGGCTGGTAAGCAAAGCGCTGAGGACCCCTAAAGAGTAAAAATAACCCTGTTTCAGAGTGCTCTATTTTAGGGTATTGTCAGCTCTCCTTTTAAAAACCGGAGGTAAGTTATGGCACTAATACTCGATTGGGATGCCAAAATGACAACCTCAGATAAGACCTTTTACAAAGCCTTAGGGAAGCGCATTGCGCAGTACCGAAAGGAGCAGGGGCTAACCCAAGTGCAACTGGCCGAGAAGCTGGGCATTGCCCATCTAACCATGGCTCACTATGAAGGCGGCAGTCTGCGGATCGCCGTAGCCCTACTAAAGCCGTTGGCCCAGGAGCTGAATGTTTCGATGGAGGAACTTATCGACGAACCTATCCCGGATTTCTCATAGCCACTCAGCGAGTCCCGCAGACTGTTCGGGTTACCGCTATGAGCGTTCAGGCGCGACCATTTTTGTCTAATAAGTATTCAATTTCTGTTATCTGGACACACTACCCCCTTACCCCCATTGCGTCGGGCCGGGGGAGCCCGGGCATCTACCCCGGAACCAGGCGGCGAACCAGATCCGTGAGTTCGTCCTTGTAAGGGTAGGCGTCACTCATCAGCACCCGGACTCGACGGGTATTGCGGATGATGACCGCCCCAACCTTGATCAGCTTCAGCCTCAGGTTGCTGGCGCTCATGCGCTCGAAGGGCGTCTTTTTCAGGTGCGCTCGTAATCGCTCGAACAGGGTGTAAGCGAAGCCGGACAAGATCAGCCGCCATTGATTCGTCCACCACCGCACACTCGACGTGCGATCCGCAAATAAGTACAGCTGCTGATCCTTGATCCGGTTTTCCATATCGCCACGGGCGCAGTATTGCTCGTAGTAGAGCTTAAAACCGTCATCATAGCGGGAACTGACCACGAAGCGAGGGTTCGAACCAAGCTCACCTTCTTCCAGGCGGGCCACCACCCAGCGAGGGTATTTCCAGGAGTGCGCCTGATACCGGAACCGATAGGTGGCGGAGACTTTTTCGCCAACTTTCTGGTGCGTGTCCCGAACCAGTTGTGATGGCGCTTCCACGTCCTTGAGCAACCGGCTGTTTTTACTGATGCCGACCAGGTAATCCACATGGTTCCGGTCGCACCAGCTCAACAAGCGGGGCCGGTAAAAGCCGCTATCACCCCGGAACACAATACGAGTGTTGGGCCAGTACTGTCGGATGAACTTTACCAGCAGAGCCAAGATGGCCCAGCTGTGTCGACTGTCACTGCGATTGCTGGTGCGCAGGTAGCTCACCAGCAGGTGACGGCCACAGAACACGTACAATGGAAAGTAACAATGGTGGTCGTAATAGGCGTTAAAGAACTTGCCAGGCTGATCGCCATGAACCGGGATATCGGTACCGTCAAAATCCAGCACGATTTCCTTCGGTGGCGTCTCGTGCTGTTCGATGAAGTGCTGCCACAGCAACTCGTGGGCTTTGATGACCGACTGACGGTCTACTTGCTGCTCCATTCGGCAGAGCGTAGACTTGCCAGCTAAATCGTTCTCTTTGCCGACCGCGGTTTGCAGGGCCTGATCAAAGCGCAGGGTCTCATGATCATTCAGGTCTTCGTACCCTGCCGCCATGCCGAAGACCCGTTGCCGAGTCATGGTTTCCAGCTTGTGGTGTACCAGCATTGGGTTCCGTGAATCGTTAAGCACTGAGGCCAGGCGCTGAGTCAGGCTGTGTCGTTTGTCGACTTCCCGAAGCAGGAGCAATTCGGCATCAGAGGTGATATGACCACCGGAGAAATCGGCTTCAATTTGGCGACGAGAGAGTGGCGAGAAGGTTAGCTTTTCGGGTACCATTTTGGATAGCGGCTGTTTGTGTTGGTTAACGGTGTAAGGCCCTGAAACTATATCACTTTCAGCCGCTTCTTCCTTCCTTACGCTACCTTCTCATGAGAAATCCGGGCTA
>NZ_PXNP01000089.1 GCF_003007675.1 Marinobacter fuscus
AGCCGCCAGTACCAGTACGACAAGGCTGGCCGCCTGACCGACTACACCAACGCCCAGGGCGACCATCACGGCTACGAATACGGCCCGCTGATGCGCCCGTTGGCGTATCGCCGACCCGATGGCCATAAGGTTCAGTACCAGTACGACCTCAGCGAACGCCTGACCGCCATCACCCGCACCGATGGCCAGCAATGGCAACTGGGCTGGAATGCCGCAGGCCATATTGACCGCTGCGCGGCCCCCGATGGCCGGGACATCCGTTTCCAATACAACGCCGCCGGGCACATCACCCACCGGGAATACCCAGGTTTCTGGGCGCAGCGCACAGAGCGAGACCCCGCTGGCCGGGTACTGACCCAGACCAGTCAGGGCAAAGACCGCAAAGCGGTCACCCGCCATTATCGCTACGACACCGCTGGCCGCCGCACCCATGCCAGCTGCGCCGACCGCAAGCTGCACTGGACGTGGAACACCCTCGGCCAGATCACCGAACACCATCAGGACCAATATAAAACCGCCTACGGCTACGGCCCCGGTGGCCGGATAGAAAAGATCGAACTGCCCGACGGCACCACCGTCCACTACCACTACGACTCACAAGGCCGTTGGCAGACCCTGGCGGTGAACGGCAACCCCCTGATTGAACGCACCTTCGACAACCAGAACCGCGAAGCCACCCGTACCGCCGGCTCTAACACTCAAAGCCAGCTGCACGACCGCTACGGCTGCCTGATCAAACGCAAATGGCAGGGCCAACAAAGTGCCACAAGACGCTACCGCTGGGATGCCGAAAACCGCCTGGAAGCCACCCAGGACAACCTGACCGGCGACACCCACTATCAGCGGGACAGCCAGGGTCAGCTGATCCATGAAAACGACACAACCTACCACTACGACCTGGGCGGCAACCGACTCCCGGAAGGCGGCCAGATTGAACAGGATCGCCTGATCAGAAGCGGCGACGATAAACGAACCTATGATGCCCTGGGCGCAGAAGTCCGCATTACCGGCCAAACCACCGAACACCGCACCTTCGACGCCGAAGGCCAGCTCATCGAATTCAAACGGCCAGAGCAGCACATCACCTACGGCTACGACGCCCTGGGCAGACGGGCCTGGCGCAAAACCGACGCAGGCACCACCACCTACCTGTGGCACAACGATGTCTTGCTGGGAGAGCAAAGTCCTTCCGGCCAATGGCAGTGGTACCTCCGTGACCCACAAACCGATGAGCCCTTAATCACGCTGATCGACAACCAACCCTACTACTACGAACTGGATCATCGGATGATGCCTGTTCGGTTGTGGGATCAGGAGGGGCAAAAGGTCTGGGAGGGTAATGCGGATGCGTGGGGCAAGTGCCAGCCCGACACACTTAATCACGGGATTCATCAGTCACTCAGATTGCCGGGGCAGTTTGAGGATGAGCTGACGGGAATTGTTCAGAACCGGTTCCGGGATTATGATCCCGCGACAGGCCGGTATCTGACGCCAGATCCTTTGGGTTTAAAAGGCGGACTAAATGCTTACCGCTATACCAAAAACCCGTTAGATTTTGTGGATCCGTTGGGGCTAGAGTTTAAAGCGGTTATTACCCCAGAGAATGCTGAAACGGGGGAGGATGCACCGATTCTGGATAATCTGGAACCTGTGCAAGAAATTCCAGTTCCAGAAAGTCAGTTATCACAAAGGCACCTTCGCGAGACGGTGGGGCTGGATACGGTTGTTGTTGGGCCTAACGGCCATGGCGAAACCATTGGCGCCATGTATGGCAAAGTCTATGATCCTGAAGGCAACCAATTACCCGGAGTTGATAATCAAGCAGTTGAGGCATTCAATGACGCGCTTCGGCAAGCTGAGAAAACGCGTGAATACCGGGCTGAAGGATATAAAATGGTCGCTCAGGATGCGGCTTTGGGAATGGCGGCAGGGCCTGCTGCTGGTATAGTGGCTGGCGGAGCGACGAAAGCTGCGGGCTCATTGGTTAGCAAAGCTAAGGGTGCTTTTGGGGCTCTTCGTAAAGCTGATGTTCCAAACAAAAACGTGATTGATGGATTGACTGAACTTGATCCTCGATTTATCCGCACTACACAAACAACTACGAAGCAGCAAGGCGCTACATTGCGTGCTTTAACCGAAAGCATGCAGAAAAATGGGTTTCAGGTTGAACCAGATAAGCTAATAGATGTTGTTCGTATGCCGGATGGTGGCTTAACCTCTCTGGATAATACTCGGATAGTTGCGGCGGACCTTGCAGGAGTGAAAATTCAAGCAAGAGTCCATAATTTCGATGACTTATTGCCTAATGATGAGCAGTTTATTTCTCGCTTTATTGGTAGAAAAGGAGAGGTGCCAACTAATTGGGGTGAGGCTGTTAAAAACAGGATAAGCAATCAAAGCTCTTTGTTTAGAAATACGTACCCTGAAGGCTCTCCATTTATTTCATACGGGAAAAAATATTGATGTACGAACTATTGAGTAGGGAGCTTTTACCTGAATGGTTTGAGTACCCCAAAAATCTTTTATGCCTGCTTGAAGATGATGAAATCGACTTTGGCCCTTGGCAGTTATTGCATGGAAAGTGGCTTAATGTCCGTCATGCAGGATTAAAAGAGCGCTACCCAAATTTGGACTTGGTTCCATTTGCTAGGCGTTTAGACGATGATGATGTAGCTTGTTTTGATGTCTCAGAAAATTCCTCCATACTGAAAGTGAAAATTATTCATGATTTTGCATCTTCCGGATGGGAGGAAAGGGAGGAGTTAGAGAGCTTCGATATTTGGCTGCAGGAAGCCAAAGAGTTAGCAAAAGATTGGGATTAACTCTGGCTTATTAAGTAGGTACTAGGTACTGATTCAGTAAGCCAAACCCCATTCTCAGACTGATAAAATACAAAGCCCTGTTCATGCATGAGCAGGGCTTTTATTTTTAGAATTAATGGCTTGCCGTAGCGCTGCCCGACAGCAGTGGCTGTTTCAATATCTGTTGACAGATGCACGTACTGCCGCTGTTGCGGCTTTAATCCTTCCTGCAAGATGCTATTGAGAAACCGTGTCGCTGTACCGTGGTATAAAAACTCCGGTGGAGTGACCGGCTTTAGCTGCAAATCCACATTGATTGAATGTCCCTGATTGGCACGGATATTTTGTCCGTCGTCAGAAATAATAAATCGTTTCTTATCACTGGTATCGACAACCTCCTGAATCAAAGTGCGATCCAGGTTGATCGGTTCACTTGAAGCATTAGCCTTGCTGATGAGGTCGTCAATATTGGCCCAGCCGTTGGTATCCAACTCTAAGCCGATAGCTTCTGGCTTATGGCGTAAAACAAAACTTAAAAACTTACTGACTTTATTGAGTTGCTTGGATGAGGCCATTCTTAACCGGCCTTCTGTTGCGCAATCAGCGCATCCAGCATCTCGGAAATAAACTTCTGTTTGCTGCGAGGCATCAGACTGATCTGTTCAACTTGTTGTTGCAGTTTGGAACTGGGGCCGCGCTTACCTTTAGTTGCTGTTTTAGCCCGGATTTCTCATGAGAAGGTAGCGTAAGGAAGGAAGAAGCGGCTGAAAGTGATATAGTTTCAGGGCCTTACACCGTTAACCAACACAAACAGCCGCTATCCAAAATGGTACCCGAAAAGCTAACCTTCTCGCCACTCTCTCGTCGCCAAATTGAAGCCGATTTCTCCGGTGGTCATATCACCTCTGATGCCGAATTGCTCCTGCTTCGGGAAGTCGACAAACGACACAGCCTGACTCAGCGCCTGGCCTCAGTGCTTAACGATTCACGGAACCCAATGCTGGTACACCACAAGCTGGAAACCATGACTCGGCAACGGGTCTTCGGCATGGCGGCAGGGTACGAAGACCTGAATGATCATGAGACCCTGCGCTTTGATCAGGCCCTGCAAACCGCGGTCGGCAAAGAGAACGATTTAGCTGGCAAGTCTACGCTCTGCCGAATGGAGCAGCAAGTAGACCGTCAGTCGGTCATCAAAGCCCACGAGTTGCTGTGGCAGCACTTCATCGAACAGCACGAGACGCCACCGAAGGAAATCGTGCTGGATTTTGACGGTACCGATATCCCGGTTCATGGCGATCAGCCTGGCAAGTTCTTTAACGCCTATTACGACCACCATTGTTACTTTCCATTGTACGTGTTCTGTGGCCGTCACCTGCTGGTGAGCTACCTGCGCACCAGCAATCGCAGTGACAGTCGACACAGCTGGGCCATCTTGGCTCTGCTGGTAAAGTTCATCCGACAGTACTGGCCCAACACTCGTATTGTGTTCCGGGGTGATAGCGGCTTTTACCGGCCCCGCTTGTTGAGCTGGTGCGACCGGAACCATGTGGATTACCTGGTCGGCATCAGTAAAAACAGCCGGTTGCTCAAGGACGTGGAAGCGCCATCACAACTGGTTCGGGACACGCACCAGAAAGTTGGCGAAAAAGTCTCCGCCACCTATCGGTTCCGGTATCAGGCGCACTCCTGGAAATACCCTCGCTGGGTGGTGGCCCGCCTGGAAGAAGGTGAGCTTGGTTCGAACCCTCGCTTCGTGGTCAGTTCCCGCTATGATGACGGTTTTAAGCTCTACTACGAGCAATACTGCGCCCGTGGCGATATGGAAAACCGGATCAAGGATCAGCAGCTGTACTTATTTGCGGATCGCACGTCGAGTGTGCGGTGGTGGACGAATCAATGGCGGCTGATCTTGTCCGGCTTCGCTTACACCCTGTTCGAGCGATTACGAGCGCACCTGAAAAAGACGCCCTTCGAGCGCATGAGCGCCAGCAACCTGAGGCTGAAGCTGATCAAGGTTGGGGCGGTCATCATCCGCAATACCCGTCGAGTCCGGGTGCTGATGAGTGACGCCTACCCTTACAAGGACGAACTCACGGATCTGGTTCGCCGCCTGGTTCCGGGGTAGATGCCCGGGCTCCCCCGGCCCGACGCAATGGGGGTAAGGGGGTAGTGTGTCCAGATAACAGAAATTGAATACTTATTAGACAAAAATGGTCGCGCCTGAACGCTCATAGCGGTAACCCGAACAGTCTGCGGGACTCGCTGAGTGGCTATGAGAAATCCGGG
>NZ_PXNP01000090.1 GCF_003007675.1 Marinobacter fuscus
AGCCGCCAGTACCAGTACGACAAGGCTGGCCGCCTGACCGACTACACCAACGCCCAGGGCGACCATCACGGCTACGAATACGGCCCGCTGATGCGCCCGTTGGCGTATCGCCGACCCGATGGCCATAAGGTTCAGTACCAGTACGACCTCAGCGAACGCCTGACCGCCATCACCCGCACCGATGGCCAGCAATGGCAACTGGGCTGGAATGCCGCAGGCCATATTGACCGCTGCGCGGCCCCCGATGGCCGGGACATCCGTTTCCAATACAACGCCGCCGGGCACATCACCCACCGGGAATACCCAGGTTTCTGGGCGCAGCGCACAGAGCGAGACCCCGCTGGCCGGGTACTGACCCAGACCAGTCAGGGCAAAGACCGCAAAGCGGTCACCCGCCATTATCGCTACGACACCGCTGGCCGCCGCACCCATGCCAGCTGCGCCGACCGCAAGCTGCACTGGACGTGGAACACCCTCGGCCAGATCACCGAACACCATCAGGACCAATATAAAACCGCCTACGGCTACGGCCCCGGTGGCCGGATAGAAAAGATCGAACTGCCCGACGGCACCACCGTCCACTACCACTACGACTCACAAGGCCGTTGGCAGACCCTGGCGGTGAACGGCAACCCCCTGATTGAACGCACCTTCGACAACCAGAACCGCGAAGCCACCCGTACCGCCGGCTCTAACACTCAAAGCCAGCTGCACGACCGCTACGGCTGCCTGATCAAACGCAAATGGCAGGGCCAACAAAGTGCCACAAGACGCTACCGCTGGGATGCCGAAAACCGCCTGGAAGCCACCCAGGACAACCTGACCGGCGACACCCACTATCAGCGGGACAGCCAGGGTCAGCTGATCCATGAAAACGACACAACCTACCACTACGACCTGGGCGGCAACCGACTCCCGGAAGGCGGCCAGATTGAACAGGATCGCCTGATCAGAAGCGGCGACGATAAACGAACCTATGATGCCCTGGGCGCAGAAGTCCGCATTACCGGCCAAACCACCGAACACCGCACCTTCGACGCCGAAGGCCAGCTCATCGAATTCAAACGGCCAGAGCAGCACATCACCTACGGCTACGACGCCCTGGGCAGACGGGCCTGGCGCAAAACCGACGCAGGCACCACCACCTACCTGTGGCACAACGATGTCTTGCTGGGAGAGCAAAGTCCTTCCGGCCAATGGCAGTGGTACCTCCGTGACCCACAAACCGATGAGCCCTTAATCACGCTGATCGACAACCAACCCTACTACTACGAACTGGATCATCGGATGATGCCTGTTCGGTTGTGGGATCAGGAGGGGCAAAAGGTCTGGGAGGGTAATGCGGATGCGTGGGGCAAGTGCCAGCCCGACACACTTAATCACGGGATTCATCAGTCACTCAGATTGCCGGGGCAGTTTGAGGATGAGCTGACGGGAATTGTTCAGAACCGGTTCCGGGATTATGATCCCGCGACAGGCCGGTATCTGACGCCAGATCCTTTGGGTTTAAAAGGCGGACTAAATGCTTACCGCTATACCAAAAACCCGTTAGATTTTGTGGATCCGTTGGGGCTAGAGTTTAAAGCGGTTATTACCCCAGAGAATGCTGAAACGGGGGAGGATGCACCGATTCTGGATAATCTGGAACCTGTGCAAGAAATTCCAGTTCCAGAAAGTCAGTTATCACAAAGGCACCTTCGCGAGACGGTGGGGCTGGATACGGTTGTTGTTGGGCCTAACGGCCATGGCGAAACCATTGGCGCCATGTATGGCAAAGTCTATGATCCTGAAGGCAACCAATTACCCGGAGTTGATAATCAAGCAGTTGAGGCATTCAATGACGCGCTTCGGCAAGCTGAGAAAACGCGTGAATACCGGGCTGAAGGATATAAAATGGTCGCTCAGGATGCGGCTTTGGGAATGGCGGCAGGGCCTGCTGCTGGTATAGTGGCTGGCGGAGCGACGAAAGCTGCGGGCTCATGGGTTGGAAAAGCTAAGGGTGCTTTTGGGGCTCTTCGTAAAGCTGATGTTCCAAACACAGCAGAATCAGCAGCTGATGCAGCGTTAGCTGCGGGCAAAAAAACAGGTGCGGCGGCGGAGCTTCGTGTAGGAGACAAAGTATACACAGGTGTCAGTGGTGAAGTCGTTCCTCCTAACTCTCAGGTTACGGGAGTTCTTATGGGAACACCCAAAGCTAAGCGGGCAGATTGGCACGGTGGATGTGCTGAAATCGTGTGTTTGGATAAGGCTTTAAATGATGGTGTGAATCCAAATGGTGGTACGATGCGAGCTGTAAATATCGGAGATGTTTACGCTCCGCATAAATCACCCAAAAAGGTGTGTTCGTCTTGTGCGGATACTCTCGACCACTTAAATATAGATTATTAGTGCTATGTATATAAGCAAAATAAAATGGCCAGAAAGTGATAGAGAAATCATGAAGCTGTATCTTAGTTTTTTGATTAAAGTTTTAGATACTTTGGAGCTTGATTTTCCGGAAGAGCTCAATAACCCCGTATTACTTGCCAGAAAGTTTCTAAACGATGAGGCTTCGGAATCTGACTATGAAAAGGGAGCCGAGTTATGTTGGGCATATATAGATGATCGTGATGCTATACGTAATTTTAGCGATAGGGATATTTTGCTCGCAAGAATTGGAACATCCGTCCTTTCTGCGAACAAGGATCTTGATCAAGCTGGAAAAAAGCTGGCTTGGTTCTTTGAAGTGTTGGACTTTTTGAAAGTTAATATTGATGCCCCGCTGGAGATGATGAGGAATCATTTCGATTTTGAAGATTAGTTGTTCTAAACAGTGTTAAACCAGTAGTTACCGCCGAAGTCCGCGTAAATGGATCGGTTTTCAGCGATGTTAACCAGACTGCTCGTGTAGGCGCAAAGGTTGACCAACCAACCTTAATTGCCGAACGAATTGCTGAGAAGAGTGCCCAGTCAGGAAAGGCGCTTCCCAATGGAAATATGGGTACGGCGCATGCTGAAGTTGGGGCAATTCAACAAGCATTTGATGCTGGTGTAACTGCCGGTACAGATATGACGCTAACTGTTACAGGGAAGGCGGTTTGTGGATTTTGCCGAGGTGATGTAGCCGCGATGGCTAAACAAGCTGAGTTGAAATCATTGACAGTGTACGAAGAAGCAACTGGAAACACCCTATATTGGCGACAGGGCATGAAATCTTTGAAAAAGGCGAAATAATGTTTTCATTTTCTTGGGTAATCGGAAGTGGTGATGGCGCACAAGGTGGTAGCACTGATGATGTGCAGATCGAAAAGGTTTTAGATAAAGTTGAGTTGATTTTAGATAGATCAGGTTCGGTGACTTTGGATGTGATTGATGGTGGCGAATTAGGCCCTGAAAGTTTACAGGTTGAAACTGAGAGCGGTAAGTCAGTTATATCGTTGGGAGAAAATACTAATGATGATTATGTGGTTCGTACATTTACCAGTAGATCAGTTCATGATGAAAAGGTTTTAATTCTTGGGAATGAATGGGACTCAAAGCTGGTTTGTGAAGATTCAGCCTTAGTGAAAGCCATAGTCAAGGAATTTCTTTCAACTGGTAATGTATCAAGGGATGTGCTGAGTTGAGTGAGTTGTTCCAGACAAAGCTTATGCATTTAAGTCAAGTGAAGATGTAATTCACTTTGAGAGGGTGTTCATAATTCTGTGTCAAGAAGCAACTAGCCTCAGGGCAGGTGCGACAATCTATTTAACTGGGTTGAGCTTGAACAACGGCAGGGCTTTCGAGACAAGTAAAGGGGGCTGATAGCTCGGCGATACCAGTGCAGTTTTTCAGCTAAATCGCCCATGACCTGCATGTAGAGTTCCATGCGCCAGAGAAGGGGTCAGACAAAGGAGTGTCACCATGTCTTATCTGATTGACCGGTTGGTTCAGCGACAAATTGTTGAGCAGTCGTGGAATATCCTCCTCGATATCGATGAGGTGCCACCATTCCCGGAAGAAGAGGAATTGTTGGCGAAGATGGAAGCCGAAACCGATGATTTGGCGAGCGACGAACTGTTGGTGCAGTATTTCGAAACCCTGACGCGCCACCTCAACTCCGCGCCTTTGGTTGGTGGGCCTCTACCGGATTTTGCTGACATCGCTGAGTGGGATGGGGAGCCTGTTAACATCGGACAGGTGTCACCGGCCCTTCGAACACTAAAGCCATTCTGCCGCCGTATTGTCACCAAGTTCACTGGCATGGGGATTAAGGTTGGCGTGTTTATGGATAGCAGTGCTGGGCAGGCGCTCACCCGTGAACAACTGATTCAGGCCGGAAACTCATTCAGGCAGGAGTTGGAAGAAGCTGCTGTCGAAGAGGACGCTGACATTCCCGCTGATCCACCCTCCAGCGACAAACGCAAAGCCGGGCGTAAGAAGAAGCCACTTCCCGTGCCGATCATTTTTGAATTGGTGCTGCTTGGGAGTCATATCAACACGCCCTCTGCCCAGGCGCGGCTCCGTAAGCTTGAATGCTTCATTAACCGCAAAGATCGCGTCTTTATCAGCACCACCCTGATTGATAGTGCTACCGATGAAGTCTGGACGACGTGGAGGCTGGGAGGATTGGGCCGTCGGCGCCAGTTTCGGTACGCGTTGGCCCATAGCCATCAGGGGCCTGCAGACATCAGAGCAGAGCTGGAAAGCAGGCGGTTCAATTGGAAGGCGGTACTTTTCGCCGTGATCACCGCATTGTCGCTGACGGGGCTCAGCTACTACCTTCAGTTAAAGACCAGTTTGCATCCTCTCATTATGCTGGCAAGCGACGTTTTGATTCCGTTGATCGTCATTCTAGGAGTTGTCTCCTTCAATCGGTTGCACCACCAGGCTACCCGGCAGGCCAAATATTCCCTGATCGGCTATTTCGGTGTCTACCTTCCGCTACTATGCTGGCTGGCCTGGCCGTTGTCTGCAGCCTTTGCTGTCTATCTTGCGAAAGTTGCCTTGATCGTGTCGTTTGTTTCGGTATGGGCGAGTACGATGATGGAACTGGAGTAGGCTAATGCTTGCGCTGATGCTGGTCTTGCCAATCATCTTGCTGTTGGTGGTTGCCCTCTGGATGGTCGATAGTGTTCGCCTGCTTTTGGCTCGGCGCCGGTACCTGGCTGCTGTTATAGAGCCAGCCCTCGAGTCTGAGCTTGGTGATCAGTTTCAGGAATACTTCAAAGTTCTCACTCGGCAACGTGAATTGCCTTATATAGAGGTGGCTGTGGGTGTTCCGGGAGTCAGGGTTCCGGACAGCGCAATAGCCGGGCCCACAATAACCTTTAATATTTCGTTCGAGGCGGTCGACGACCTTCGTTGGGAGGCGGGAAATCTGATGTTTCGGGCAATGTTTGCAGGCAAATCCGAAAGTGTAAGTCTTCCTTTGTCGTCGTTGGTTTCCCTCTATTCCGGGAAAACGGGGCAGGGGCTGTTGTTCGATAGGGCCGGGCAAGCGCATTAAAAGAGGGTTTGCGGGGCTGGATGTGGTGAAAGACGGTTGCATTTTGCTCAAAGTGGATGCATTCTGATCGGCCGCGTAGGTGGAAACCGAAGTTCCGGAAAATAAGTCGAGAATGTCGTTGACAGTTTTCCTGGGGGCTGTAGAATGCGCACCACTTCTGAGGGACAAGGCAGACAACGCCGGGTTCTGAAGGTTTTAACCGCTTGATAAGTTTCGAAAATTTGGTTTGTAAGTGTTTCGAAATAAAGTGGTTGACAAGGTAGCGGATCGATGTAGAATACGCGGCCTTGATTGAGCAGCAGCTCAAACGCTCTTTAAAAAGT
>NZ_PXNP01000091.1 GCF_003007675.1 Marinobacter fuscus
GCGCCTACGGAATGGAGCCGAAGGCGCAATGTAGTAGGCGTCGCCGTGCCTGCACTGGTTAGGTTTATTTCCCATGCCTCGGCATAACATCAATGCTGCCCCACTGAAACTGCTTATAGATTGTATAGGGTAGAACCAATGTATCTGCGACTGCACACGCCATCGAGTCAAGCACATACCCGCCAATTTCGAATGAATTATAGATGGTTCCGTTCGACCGTGATGCAAACAGAGCAAAGCAAGCGTTATGTGCCAATCCGCTGTAGACGCGAGGCAACGAGTTGCAATTTGTTTTGCTGTTCCAGTAGCCATCCGATATCGCGCCATTTTCTGTGACACTGACGGTCTTAGTGGTAGCGCACCCACTGCATGCTAAGACCAGCAGGATGATTACCGTTTTAACTTCCTTGATCAAAGGGCCCCCTCCCTAGGTTGAGCCTGCGGCGTTGTAAAACCTAACGCCAGCCAGCATGCGCGGCTACGGAATGGAGGCGAAGCCGCAATGCAGTAGGCGTCGCGTGCCTGGCCTTGTTAATTGCCAATGGTCACCCCCGCATCCAGAACCCAGCAGCGATCATTGTGCGTGTAACCAAGCTGGCCATAGTACAAGTTGGCTGCCGGTGCTGCGATGAGTATCAATTTGCAGAGCGGCCCTAGTTGCTCCTGGGTCAGTGACTGCAATCGTTTGCCTATTCCTGATCTTTGATAGCTCTGGTGAACTGCCAAATCTGACAGGTAGCAGGCATAGTGAAAGTCCGTGACGCTGCGAGCGATACCGACCAACAAATCATCATCCCACGCGCTTACGGTGAGATTGGAATTTGAAACTACCCCCTCCATACATTCTCGGTCGTGGATTGGCCGACGTTCCCCGAGGGTAGAATTCTCTAGCAAACCAATGAACTGGTCAGTGGTAATGGGGTGATTCACCTTAAAACTGATAGCCATACCTTTCCTTGGCAATTAACGCTGAGGTAACCGGCGCCGGAGCGCAGCGAAGGGAACCAAAAGCGGTACGCTTTTGGCGTCCGGTTGACCGCCTGGTTAATGGCCGTTCACCACCGTAGTTGAGCCTGGTGCCCAAGACCACATGCCCTCTCCCGGACAGCTTGCACCAACTCAACGGATAGCGAAAGGAACCAGAACTCAAAAGCCGCCGACCCGATTACCGTTTAAGACGGACGGCCCCAGAACTGGGGCACGCCATGAATACCAACACCGCTGATCATTGCGGCAACCAAACCAGACAGCGAATTTTCCGGCCTTGGCCATCATCAGAGTAAGCGGGCTTACAACCAATCCCGGTGCCAAGGCCTTTACACCGCACCAGCAAAAACTCATGAATGCCGGGCCAATAACGCTTGCAGCATGCGCGCCTACGGAATGGAGCCGAAGGCGCAATGTAGTAGGCGTCGCCGTGCCTGCACTTGTTAAATTTGGTTGCGACTGATGACACGGATTGCTCCTGCAGCAACGAGTGCAACGGTGGCAATAATGTCTGCGATGACTACCTTGCGGACAGACTCATTGTACCCACCAACAGACCATGCAATAGCGATGAAAGACACAACGCTGACTAGGCCCGCAATAATCGCCAGTGTTTGAAGCGACGGCTGGAACGCTGCGTACACCATAAAAAGACCGAGAATCCCGAACAGAATGGCGCGGTGACGCATAAGGATTTCGATGTTGGGCTCACCCAGAGAAAGACCATACAGAGCGGCGAGGCGCTCAACGCCCAGCACCCCAGAAACGGGCAAGAGATGAATGATGCCTACGAGCACCAGCA
>NZ_PXNP01000092.1 GCF_003007675.1 Marinobacter fuscus
CCCTTTGATCAAGGAAGTTAAAACGGTAATCATCCTGCTGGTCTTAGCATGCAGTGGGTGCGCTACCACTAAGACCGTCAGTGTCACAGAAAATGGCGCGATATCGGATGGCTACTGGAACAGCAAAACAAATTGCAACTCGTTGCCTCGCGTCTACAGCGGATTGGCACATAACGCTTGCTTTGCTCTGTTTGCATCACGGTCGAACGGAACCATCTATAATTCATTCGAAATTGGCGGGTATGTGCTTGACTCGATGGCGTGTGCAGTCGCAGATACATTGGTTCTACCCTATACAATCTATAAGCAGTTTCAGTGGGGCAGCATTGATGTTATGCCGAGGCATGGGAAATAAACCTAACCAGTGCAGGCACGGCGACGCCTACTACATTGCGCCTTCGGCTCCATTCCGTAGGCGCGCATGCTGCAAGCGTTATACACAAGGAATGTTCATAGGTCATGGCAAGGAATCGCGGCCAAGATGGGCCGATTGAAACAAGGTTGATCAGCCTTTTTGCATCGCTGTTTTTCTCTATCCCAACGGCAGTATTCGTTTGGCTCTGGGTCAATTTGGAGTTGGCCGTCTACTGGGATGGCTTTCTCAGCAGTCGTTACCTTATTTCCTGCATCGTAGTTTTCGCGGTGTTGGCGTTGCTGCTCCCGAAACTGTTTCCGTCTATTCTCGGGGCTGTCTGGCGCGGTATAGCCAAGGTTTGGCATTGGTGGGGGTGATAGCCTTATGTATAACCAATCGTTCAAGTTCGCTACCGGCCTGGCGGCCGTCCGCCGGACGCCTACTACGCTACGCTCGTGTGTCATGACGAAAGACTTCAGTCTTTCTTGCTGTACTCAAGATGAGGGAAGGCCCCTCGGTCTCGGTGACCAGACACCGGGATCAAACCGCCCTGTGCGGCTTGCATTAAGAGTGCGGGTCGTGAGCGACATGGGAAAAGGCCGTCAAGAGCGGTCAGGTACGTACCCAAGGAGATGAACGAAAGTGAACCGCCGATGAGGGGTCGAAATGTAGACAGATGTTGTCAGAACCGGGGACCGAGCGTCTCCCCGGGATGAGCTGTGACGTGAGCTGGCACAACGGACACAGCGGCAGCCGGTCTTGAGGCGGCATGACCTGGGTACAGGCTTGAGTATGGAACATGAGAACCTGTCGTCCTGATGTTAAGGGAGAAGCACAAGTGGAGATCCCGCGAGGCGAGAGTACCGATGCAGGACACAGGGACGGATTGGCCCGTAGTAGTGTGGAAACACCTGTAATGGGTGTGGAGCGAAGGGGGCAAGTTATCCCGTCGGATCCAGATGGCCAACCGAATTCCGGGAGGAGCCGTCAGGGTCAGGCAAAACCATTTACCATCCCGAAGGCCTTGGTCTATCAGGCCTACAAGCGGGTTCGAGCCAACAAAGGTAGCGCCGGGGTAGATCATCAGAGTCTGGAAGACTTTGATGGTGACCTCAGCAATAACCTTTACAAGCTTTGGAACCGTTTGTCCTCAGGAAGCTATCATCCACCACCGGTTTTGCGCGTGGAGATCGAAAAGGCGGATGGGGCAACCCGTCGTCTCGGCATCCCAACGGTTGCCGACCGCATTGCGCAGATGGTGGTCAAGCTGCTGATTGAACCGGAACTGGAACAACACTTCCACCCGGACTCTTACGGCTACCGCCCGGGAAAGTCAGCGCACGATGCGCTGAAACAGACTCAGGCCCGGTGCTGGAAGAAAGCCTGGGTGCTGGATATGGACATTCAAGGCTTCTTCGACAACATCGACCACAACCTGTTAATGAAGGCCGTGGATCGTCATGTGACCGAGGACTGGCAGAAGCTGTACATCCGGCGCTGGCTAAGCGCGCCGGTTCAGTTGGCGGATGGTTCCGTGGAGGAACGCGATCGGGGCACGCCGCAAGGCGGTGTGATCAGTCCCTTACTGGCAAACCTGTTCCTGCACTACGTCTTTGATCGCTGGGTGGAGAAGCGCTGGGGTGGCATCCAGTTCGAACGCTATGCGGACGATATCGTATGCCATTGTTCCAGTGAACGGGAAGCTCAAGCACTGAAATCGGTCCTTGAGGCACGATTCACAGCGTGTGGCTTGACGCTCCATCCCCGCAAGACAAAGATTGTGTATTGTAAGAGCGAGTACAACCGGCGGGACTACCCGGAGATCGCGTTTGATTTTCTGGGTCACACCTTCCGACCGCGGCTGATCCGCAACCGGTTGGGACAAAAGAAAGTCTACTTCACGGCGGCCATCAGCCAGAGTGCAGCGAAAGAGATCCGCAAGCAGATCAACGAGTGGCCCTGGAAATGGTGGCGACAGAAAGAACTCGGGCAGTTCGCTCGATTCTGTCAGTCCCGCCTCCGAGGCTGGATGCAGTACTATAGCCTGTTTGGCCGCAGCTACATTCGGAATGTGCTGTTTCATTTCGATCTGAGGTTGAGCCGGTGGGCATTAGGGAAGTATCGGAAACTCAGAGGTCTGTTACAGGCTGCCCGGAGAGTGAATGGACTGCGTCGGCGACGGCCGGATCTATTTGCTCACTGGGCAGGATCAAGGGCAATGGTTGGATAACAAGAGCCGTATGAATCGAGAGGTTCACGTACGGTTCTGTGAGAGGCTTTGGGGGTGGTTCCCAGGGCCTACTCGACC
>NZ_PXNP01000093.1 GCF_003007675.1 Marinobacter fuscus
CGGGAAACCCAGAATGGCAGTGATTACCTGCAAGCTGATGAAACGCGGATCCAGGTGCTCAAAGAAGACGGCAAGAAAGCCCAGTCGGATAAATGGATGTGGGTGACCCGGGGCGGCCCGCCCGGAAAGCCCTCGGTTCTGTTCGAGTACGATCCCTCTCGCGGTGGCCAGGTACCGGTGCGCCTGCTGGATGACTTCCAGGGCATCCTGCAAGCCGATGGCTATTCCGGCTATGGACAGGTATGCCGCGAGAACAAACTGACCCGCATCGGTTGTTGGGATCATGCCCGGCGCAAGTTCGTGGACGCGTCCCGGGCAGCGCCAGCCAAGGGCAAAAAAGGCCCGCCCTCAAAAGCCGACGTGGCCCTGAGCCACATCCGGAAACTGTACGCTGTCGAGAAAGCCGCGAACGAACTGAGTGACGCCGAGCGCTATCGGGTGCGTCAGGAAAAAAGCCTGCCGTTGCTGAACGCCTTCAAGGCCTGGCTGGAGAAAAACGCCAGCAAAGTGCTGAAAGGCTCGCTCACCCGCAAGGCGATGGACTATACCCTGAGTCAGTGGGATACCCTGGTGGGCTACTGCGAACGCGGCGATTTACAGATCAGCAACGTGCTGGCCGAAAACGCCATCCGGCCCTTCGCCGTTGGCCGTATGGCCTGGCTGTTCGCCGATACCACCCAAGGCGCGAATGCCAGTGCCACCTGTTACTCGCTGATCGAAACGGCCAAGGCGAACAACCTGGAGCCCTCCGCTTACATCCACCATGTGCTGAAGCACATTGCCGAAGCGGATACCCTTGAAAAACTGGAAACATTGTTGCCCTGGAATGCTGAGTTGCCAGCCTCAAAAAAAGTGGCTCAGTACGATTAGGGCAAGTGGGTCGGTTTAACGGCGCTTACGAAGCACTCGCTTGAGCGCCGTATCGACGGTGTGGCCATCGTAGGGGTTGCCGGCCAGTGCCTGGCAATCCAACACGAAGCCCTCTTTGGCAGTGGTCACTACACTGACCTTGGAACCGAACTCATAGCGGGTGCGAGCCTTACCTTTGGCGATACACACCACCTCCGGTTCGTGCAGGCTGTACAGCCGAGGTTTGACGGTGTGGTCGCCGTACTGATTCAGCAATCGCAGTGCCTGGTGGAGCTTGTGGTTCAGGCGCTCGGAACGTTGTTCCATCGCGCGCTGATCAACAATGGTCTCACAGACCTTACCCAGATTCCGGTGCATCTGGCGCAGTACCTTGTGCATCCGCTTGAAC
>NZ_PXNP01000094.1 GCF_003007675.1 Marinobacter fuscus
TTGTTCGCCTTGGCCGTTTCGATCAGCGAGTAACAGGTGGCACTGGCATTCGCGCCTTGGGTGGTATCGGCGAACAGCCAGGCCATACGGCCAACGGCGAAGGGCCGGATGGCGTTTTCGGCCAGCACGTTGCTGATCTGTAAATCGCCGCGTTCGCAGTAGCCCACCAGGGTATCCCACTGACTCAGGGTATAGTCCATCGCCTTGCGGGTGAGCGAGCCTTTCAGCACTTTGCTGGCGTTTTTCTCCAGCCAGGCCTTGAAGGCGTTCAGCAACGGCAGGCTTTTTTCCTGACGCACCCGATAGCGCTCGGCGTCACTCAGTTCGTTCGCGGCTTTCTCGACAGCGTACAGTTTCCGGATGTGGCTCAGGGCCACGTCGGCTTTTGAGGGCGGGCCTTTTTTGCCCTTGGCTGGCGCTGCCCGGGACGCGTCCACGAACTTGCGCCGGGCATGATCCCAACAACCGATGCGGGTCAGTTTGTTCTCGCGGCATACCTGTCCATAGCCGGAATAGCCATCGGCTTGCAGGATGCCCTGGAAGTCATCCAGCAGGCGCACCGGTACCTGGCCACCGCGAGAGGGATCGTACTCGAACAGAACCGAGGGCTTTCCGGGCGGGCCGCCCCGGGTCACCCACATCCATTTATCCGACTGGGCTTTCTTGCCGTCTTCTTTGAGCACCTGGATCCGCGTTTCATCAGCTTGCAGGTAATCACTGCCATTCTGGGTTTCCCGCATCAGGGTCATTAGCGGTTTGAACACGTCGTTCAGGCGGATGATCCAGTGGGCCATACTGGTGCGACTCACGTCATGGCCCAGGCGCTTGAACATCTGTTCTTGCCGGTACAGTGGCAGGCCATCGGCGTATTTGGAGGTGATCAGGTAAGCCAGCAGTGACGGTGTGGCAATGCACTTGCCCAGCGGGTGTGTTGATCGGGCGGCCGCAATGATTCGCTCTTCGCCGTCCTGCTCGAACACGGCCTTTTCCTGCCAGTACTCCAGGACCTTCAGCTGGGCCGGGATATACTCCAGCTCTTCTTTCACTTTGGTGAAGAAGGTCTTGCTGGCGCCGACTTTTTCTTCGTCGCTGAGGGTTAGCTCAATGCGCTCACGCAACAGCGTGTCGGAGAAGCCGCGTTGCCGGCGATTGCGGGAACGAGGTGGCGCATCCGCCTCTTCGACATCCTCAGGGAGTTGGTCGCGCAGCCCGTCAATTTCGACTTCCAACTCGGCTTCGTCGAACAACAGGGTCTGACTTGGCTGTTTTTCACTGCTTGCGGCGAACTGCTGGATCTTCTTGTGGCGCAGGAGTTCTTCAAGGATCTTGATGCGGGCATCCCGGCTTTGAATGGCCTGATCACGCTGCTTTAACTGATCCTGATGGTTCTGGAGCGTTTCATCTTTCGTGGCCAGTTGTTCCTGCAGGTTGCTAATAACAGCCAGCATTTCAGCGGTGGAGAGACCGCTGAAATCGGGTGTTTTGGAGGTGTTATCAGGCGTTGTTTTCATGTTGAAATTATAGCAAAAACAACGCCCTGACACACTAAAAAACACCACAAAAACCGCTATCCAACACTCTCATAATACAGGGTTTTATGGCCATGAAGCAGGGTGATGTCGTAGCCGTCCAGCAACCAATTGATCTGCTCGCCGTTCAGCGACATCAGCTCATCCTCTGGGCCCGGCCATTTGAATTTTTCTTCAGCCAAAGACTTGTAGTAGAGCACGAAGCCGTTGTCTTCCCACATCAGGCATTTGATCTTGTTGCGCTGCCGGTTGGTGAAGGCGAAAAGCGCGCCGGAGAACGGGTTATGGCCTAACTCCTGCTCGACAATCAGCGCCAGTCCGTTGGCCTGCTTGCGAAAATCGATGGGTTGTCGATACAGGTAAATCTCCGGCAGATCCCAGGAGGGGCGAAGGTATCGGTGGCGCATTACAGCTGCCTCAGCACGGCACCGAGTATCTCCACATTACCGGCGTGCAGCCCGGTGATCGAGACGCCTCCGGGTAATGACACCGTTAATCCATCTGACAATGCCGTGCCTGGCATCGCTGCCACCTTGGCAAAGCCAGAGAGCCCAGCCGGGCGCTCCGCAATCACGGTCTCCGGCTCAGCCAGCTTTTTGCGCCAGTAAACAAAGCGACAATAGGTCAGTGACTGCTGCTGACAGTAGGCCATGCCGGACAAACCGGACGCCTGCCAGTCTTCGATATGTTGCTGCCAGAGACGCTTGCGTTCGGCGTGTGTCATGC
>NZ_PXNP01000095.1 GCF_003007675.1 Marinobacter fuscus
GGCAACTCGGCATTCCAGGGCAGCAACGCTTCGAGCTTCTCCAGCGTGTCGGACTCAGCAATGCGTTCCAACACATGGTGGATATAAGCTGAAGGCTCCAGGCCATTGGCCTTGGCGGTTTCGATGAGCGAATAGCAGGTGGCGCTGGCTTTCGCCCCTTGTGAGGTATCGGCGAAGAGCCAGGCCTTTCTGCCGAGGGCAAACGGGCGGATGGCGTTCTCGGCTCCGGCATTGCTGATCTTCAGGTCACCGCGCTCACAGTAGCCGACCAGGTAGTCCCATTGGTTCAGGGTGTAATCCATGGCCTGACGGGTAAGCAGGCCTTTCATCACCTTGGGGGCATTTTTCTCCAGCCAGGCTTTAAAGGCGTTCAACAACGGCAGACTCTTTTCCTGGCGAACCCGATATCGCTCCGCGTCGCTCAGATCCCGGGCGGCCTTTTCAATGGCGTACAGTTTGCGGATGTGGCTCAGGGCTACATCCGCCTTTGAGGGTTGGCCTTTTTTGCCTTTGGCCGGTGCCGCCCGGGACGCCTCCACGTACTTACGTCTCGCGTGATCCCAACACCCGATCCGCGTCAGCTTGTTCGTGGCACAGACCTGCCCATAGCCGGAATAGCCATCGGCTTGCAGAATGCCCTGGAAGTCATCCAGCAGACGCACCGGTACCTTGCCACCTCGTGATGGATCATACTCGAACAGAACCGAAGGTTTTCCCGGTGGACCACCCCGGGTGACCCACATCCATTTGTCGGATTGGGCGGTCTTACCGTCTTCCTTGAGCACCTGGATCCGGGTTTCATCGGCTTGCAGGTAATCACCGCTATTCTGGGTTTCCCGCATCAGGTTGATCAGCGGCTGGAAGACGTCATTCAGCCGGATGATCCAGTGAGCCATGCTGGTGCGACTCACTTCATGCCCCAGGCGCTGGAACATTTGTTCCTGACGGTACAACGGCAGACCGTCGGCATACTTGGAGGTAATGAGGTAAGCCAGCAGTGACGGGGTGGCGATGCACTTGCCCAGCGGGCGCGCCGGACGGGCAGCCGCAACAATGCGCTCTTCGCCGTCCTGCTCGAACACCGCCTTTTCCTGCCAGTACTCCAGCACTTTCAGTTGAGCGGGAATGTACTCCAGCTCTTCCTTCACCTTGGTGAAGAAGGTCTTGCTGGCACCGGCTTTCTCTTCGTCGCTGAGGGTTAATTCAATACGCTCACGCAGCAGCGTATCGGAGAAGCCACGTTGGCGGCGCTTGCGGGAACGGCGGGGCGTCTCTTCCTCTTCGACATCGTCCGGCAGCTCATCGCGCAGTTCATCAATCTCGACTTCCAGCTCGACCTCATCGAACAGCAGGATCTGATTGGGCAGCTTTTCACTGCTGGCGGCGAACTGCTGGATCTTCTTATGGCGCAGCAGTTCTTCGAGGATCTCGATGCGAGCGTCTCGTCGCTGGATGGCGTCTTCTTTGGAGGCGAGTTGCTGCTGAAGGCCGCTGATAACCGCCACCATCTCAGCGGTCGATAAACCGTTGAGATCCGGGGTTTTGAGGGCGTTATCAGGCGTTGATTTCATGGCGGAATTATAGCAAAAACAATGCCCTGGCACACCTAAAACGTAATGCAAAAAGGGCTATCCGACACTCTCATAGTGCAGGGTTTTATGGCCCCGCAACAGACTGATGTCGTAGCCGTCCAACAACCAGTTGATCTGTTCACCGGTCAGCGGCATCAGCTCATCCGCAGGCCCTGGCCACTTGAATTTTTCCTCAGCCAAGGCTTTGTAATAGAGCACAAAGCCGTTGTCTTCCCACATTAGACATTTGATCTTGTTCCGCTGCCGGTTGGTGAAGGCGTAAAGTGCACCGGAGAATGGGCTGTGCCCCAGTTCCTGTTCAACCAGCAGGGCCAGGCCGTTGGCCTGCTTGCGGAAGTCGATGGGCTTTCGGTACAGGTAGATCTCCGGCAAATCCCTGGAAGGGCGCAGATAGCGGTGACGCATCACAGCTGTCTCAAGACGGCACCCAGCAAATCGATATTACCGGCATGCAGACCGGTGATCGATACGCCGCCGGGCAGTGACACGGTCAAACTGACTCCGGCATCCGGAGTCGGAGTCGGAGTCACGCGAGTGAATCCGGATCGAGCGTGAACCGGTTCATCACTGGATTCGACACGACCGGTCAGCTTCTGCCGCCAGTAGACAAACCGATGATAAACAAGCGACTCTTGTTTGCAGTAGGCTGCACCGGACAGGCCCGAGGCCTGCCAGTCCGACAGCGTCTCTTGCCAGAACTGGTGTAAATCAGGGGTAGTCATCGGATTCCTCTTTAATGTGAAAGCAGGAATCAGTGTGGCGAAACTCGGGCGTCAGCTACAGGTGCGGATTTATTGGCGCTTACGCAAAACACTCATTCCTTAGAGCTTCACCCCAACGCCAAGGGCAATATTGTCAGGCGCATCGTCGTACTGGCCCGTTTCTATAAAGAACTTGATGTTCTCGCCGAAATGTCTGTCGACGCCTAGCACGAAGCCGCTTCGGTCGAACGAGTCAATATCGTGATCCTTCTCTGCGTAAGCGGTTTTAAGAGTCCAGTTAGGATTGATCCTGAATTCGGCGTTTGCAGCGTAGGAGTCCCAGTCACCTGTTGGATGATCGGTATCTACTTCATAGACGCCTGCGAGTTTGACAATACCGAAGTCATAGCTCGCGGAGAGGGCAGAACGGGTATAGTCCTCATTCGTAGGCAGCGATCCTGCTTTCATGATCGTATGACTGCCGGCGATATAGAGGTCCTGATATTTATACGTCAGACGGTTGGTCCAGATATCCCGATCGACGCCGTTTTGCTCGTTTGTTGTCACGACCGATGTTCCAAACTGAAAGCCTTCGATGCGGGGTGTCGCATAGACAAACAGGTCTGTGGTTTGTTCGGGTTGGCCAAACATTGCGATGTCCCCCGTTTGTGAATGGAAGCGGTTGTACTCAAAGGTATCAACCTCCCCGTAAACCTGCTCCCATTGCCCTGAACCCGTTCTTGGCGCGAGTAGCACGATCCCGTAATCGGTGATTACAGTGATTTTGGCATCACGAACGTAGACATCGTCGTTTATCCCGCCGTTTACATTGCCCTGAGTCCAAGTTAAGTCATCGTTATCATTGATAGCATTGCTGAAATCGGCAGTTAGATCATATTTAATCTTCAGGCCATCGTTAACGATAAATATACCGCCGGTACCTGCTGTAACAGAAAATGCCCAAGGAGCAATATCTCGACCATTTACCTTCAGTGCACCAATGTTCATCTTCGCCGAAAATCCGGGGCCTTTATGAACTATGTCTGTGTTATCAAGAACGCTTGAAAATGCGTTTAATGATGAAGCTGAAAGCGCTATTGCCAAAGTTGTTTTTATTACAGATTTTGTCATTGTTTTACCTTATATGTTTAGTGTTAATTTGCAGATCTAATTGTTTTGATTTTGTGATAGTGAATTCTATAAAGGAAAATACTTGCCTCCATTCAAATTAATTAGCGTTTTTCCCAGGGCATAGCGAGCCGCTCCGCTATGTCTACAAGCTTCGAAAAACCAAGGCCCATCAAAGCAATTACAAAAAAGCCAACATACATGGTGTCTACCCAAAATACGGACCAAGCCCACCAGATTCGGTAACCCACTCCAGAATCAGCCGCAGAAAATTCAGCAGCGACTAGAAGAATTAGTGCAGTGCCAGCACAGATTCTGAGTCCAGTAAATATTCCGGGCAAAGACCCAGGCAGAGCAACAGTCAAATATGTTTTCCATCTGGATGCCTTTAGATTTTTTGTTACATCAAAATAAATTTTCGGAATGTTCATTACGCCCGCGAGGGTGTTGATTGTCATCAAGAAGAATACGTTGATAGCGATGACGACATACTTCGATGTTTCACCAATTCCAAAAATCAATAAAAGTAGTGGGAGTAGAGCAATCTTTGGTATAGGAAATATCGCAGAGATGAGAGGCCGAAAAAATTCACGCACAGGCTTGAATAGTCCCATAGCGAGACCAAGAATTACACCTGGAATCGCACCCATTCCATAGCCAACCAAAATTCTTTGTAAGCTTATGGTTATGTCAGACCAGAACAATTCGGTACTGGCCTGATTAAAGCCCGTTTTGATAATAGTTGACGGAGCGGGAAAGAAGTTAACATCAATAAGGGCAGCCCTGGCTGCAACTTCCCATAGAACAAGTAAAAGAATTGGAGACAAGTATCCAAGGGGGATTTTCTCTGTAATAGATACCCTTCTATTGGCTTCAGAAGTGCCAATAATCTTGATTACATTTACCATGGTTTTTTCCTTAAATTACGAAGTGCTTTCCTGAAGCTTTCTGGTTTCAAGCTCTCGCGCTGCAAGAACTTCACTTCGCAAAGAATTCCAAAGTTCTTCAGCGAGTTCGTTGAATTTTGGGTCTCGCTTTAAATCGGATAGATGCCTTGGGCGGTCAAACGGCACATCGATATCTTTAATGATCTTTCCCGGCGCTGAACTCATCACAACTACCCGATCGCCCAGCAGAAGCGCTTCCTCCAGGCCGTGTGTTATGAACACAACTGTGCTTTTGAATTCTTCCCAGAGTTTCGCTAGCTCTGATTGAAGGAGGTGCTTATTTTGTTCGTCCAAGGCTGCGAACGGCTCATCCATGAGCAAAATTTCTGGATTAGTTGCGAAACCTCTGGCGATCGCCAGTCTTTGCTTCATGCCACCTGAGAGTTGAGCAGGGTAGAATTTTTGTAAGCGCCAATAAATCCGCACCTGTAGCTGACGCCCGAGTTTCGCCACACTGATTCCTGCTTTCACATTAAAGAGGAATCCGATGACTACCCCTGATTTACACCAGTTCTGGCAAGAGACGCTGTCGGACTGGCAGGCCTCGGGCCTGTCCGGTGCAGCCTACTGCAAACAAGAGTCGCTTGTTTATCATCGGTTTGTCTACTGGCGGCAGAAGCTGACCGGTCGTGTCGAATCCAGTGATGAACCGGTTCACGCTCGATCCGGATTCACTCGCGTGACTCCGACTCCGACTCCGGATGCCGGAGTCAGTTTGACCGTGTCACTGCCCGGCGGCGTATCGATCACCGGTCTGCATGCCGGTAATATCGATTTGCTGGGTGCCGTCTTGAGACAGCTGTGATGCGTCACCGCTATCTGCGCCCTTCCAGGGATTTGCCGGAGATCTACCTGTACCGAAAGCCCATCGACTTCCGCAAGCAGGCCAACGGCCTGGCCCTGCTGGTTGAACAGGAACTGGGGCACAGCCCATTCTCCGGTGCACTTTACGCCTTCACCAACCGGCAGCGGAACAAGATCAAATGTCTAATGTGGGAAGACAACGGCTTTGTGCTCTATTACAAAGCCTTGGCTGAGGAAAAATTCAAGTGGCCAGGGCCTGCGGATGAGCTGATGCCGCTGACCGGTGAACAGATCAACTGGTTGTTGGACGGCTACGACATCAGTCTGTTGCGGGGCCATAAAACCCTGCACTATGAGAGTGTCGGATAGCCCTTTTTGCATTACGTTTTAGGTGTGCCAGGGCATTGTTTTTGCTATAATTCCGCCATGAAATCAACGCCTGATAACGCCCTCAAAACCCCGGATCTCAACGGTTTATCGACCGCTGAGATGGTGGCGGTTATCAGCGGCCTTCAGCAGCAACTCGCCTCCAAAGAAGACGCCATCCAGCGACGAGACGCTCGCATCGAGATCCTCGAAGAACTGCTGCGCCATAAGAAGATCCAGCAGTTCGCCGCCAGCAGTGAAAAGCTGCCCAATCAGATCCTGCTGTTCGATGAGGTCGAGCTGGAAGTCGAGATTGATGAACTGCGCGATGAGCTGCCGGACGATGTCGAAGAGGAAGAGACGCCCCGCCGTTCCCGCAAGCGCCGCCAACGTGGCTTCTCCGATACGCTGCTGCGTGAGCGTATTGAATTAACCCTCAGCGACGAAGAGAAAGCCGGTGCCAGCAAGACCTTCTTCACCAAGGTGAAGGAAGAGCTGGAGTACATTCCCGCTCAACTGAAAGTGCTGGAGTACTGGCAGGAAAAGGCGGTGTTCGAGCAGGACGGCGAAGAGCGCATTGTTGCGGCTGCCCGTCCGGCGCGCCCGCTGGGCAAGTGCATCGCCACCCCGTCACTGCTGGCTTACCTCATTACCTCCAAGTATGCCGACGGTCTGCCGTTGTACCGTCAGGAACAAATGTTCCAGCGCCTGGGGCATGAAGTGAGTCGCACCAGCATGGCTCACTGGATCATCCGGCTGAATGACGTCTTCCAGCCGCTGATCAACCTGATGCGGGAAACCCAGAATAGCGGTGATTACCTGCAAGCCGATGAAACCCGGATCCAGGTGCTCAAGGAAGACGGTAAGACCGCCCAATCCGACAAATGGATGTGGGTCACCCGGGGTGGTCCACCGGGAAAACCTTCGGTTCTGTTCGAGTATGATCCATCACGAGGTGGCAAGGTACCGGTGCGTCTGCTGGATGACTTCCAGGGCATTCTGCAAGCCGATGGCTATTCCGGCTATGGGCAGGTCTGTGCCACGAACAAGCTGACGCGGATCGGGTGTTGGGATCACGCGAGACGTAAGTACGTGGAGGCGTCCCGGGCGGCACCGGCCAAAGGCAAAAAAGGCCAACCCTCAAAGGCGGATGTAGCCCTGAGCCACATCCGCAAACTGTACGCCATTGAAAAGGCCGCCCGGGATCTGAGCGACGCGGAGCGATATCGGGTTCGCCAGGAAAAGAGTCTGCCGTTGTTGAACGCCTTTAAAGCCTGGCTGGAGAAAAATGCCCCCAAGGTGATGAAAGGCCTGCTTACCCGTCAGGCCATGGATTACACCCTGAACCAATGGGACTACCTGGTCGGCTACTGTGAGCGCGGTGACCTGAAGATCAGCAATGCCGGAGCCGAGAACGCCATCCGCCCGTTTGCCCTCGGCAGAAAGGCCTGGCTCTTCGCCGATACCTCACAAGGGGCGAAAGCCAGCGCCACCTGCTATTCGCTCATCGAAACCGCCAAGGCCAATGGCCTGGAGCCTTCAGCTTATATCCACCATGTGTTGGAACGCATTGCTGAGTCCGACACGCTGGAGAAGCTCGAAGCGTTGCTGCCCTGGAATGCCGAGTTGCC
>NZ_PXNP01000096.1 GCF_003007675.1 Marinobacter fuscus
GGCAACTCGGCATTCCAGGGCAGCAACGCTTCGAGCTTCTCCAGCGTGTCGGACTCAGCAATGCGTTCCAACACATGGTGGATATAAGCTGAAGGCTCCAGGCCATTGGCCTTGGCGGTTTCGATGAGCGAATAGCAGGTGGCGCTGGCTTTCGCCCCTTGTGAGGTATCGGCGAAGAGCCAGGCCTTTCTGCCGAGGGCAAACGGGCGGATGGCGTTCTCGGCTCCGGCATTGCTGATCTTCAGGTCACCGCGCTCACAGTAGCCGACCAGGTAGTCCCATTGGTTCAGGGTGTAATCCATGGCCTGACGGGTAAGCAGGCCTTTCATCACCTTGGGGGCATTTTTCTCCAGCCAGGCTTTAAAGGCGTTCAACAACGGCAGACTCTTTTCCTGGCGAACCCGATATCGCTCCGCGTCGCTCAGATCCCGGGCGGCCTTTTCAATGGCGTACAGTTTGCGGATGTGGCTCAGGGCTACATCCGCCTTTGAGGGTTGGCCTTTTTTGCCTTTGGCCGGTGCCGCCCGGGACGCCTCCACGTACTTACGTCTCGCGTGATCCCAACACCCGATCCGCGTCAGCTTGTTCGTGGCACAGACCTGCCCATAGCCGGAATAGCCATCGGCTTGCAGAATGCCCTGGAAGTCATCCAGCAGACGCACCGGTACCTTGCCACCTCGTGATGGATCATACTCGAACAGAACCGAAGGTTTTCCCGGTGGACCACCCCGGGTGACCCACATCCATTTGTCGGATTGGGCGGTCTTACCGTCTTCCTTGAGCACCTGGATCCGGGTTTCATCGGCTTGCAGGTAATCACCGCTATTCTGGGTTTCCCGCATCAGGTTGATCAGCGGCTGGAAGACGTCATTCAGCCGGATGATCCAGTGAGCCATGCTGGTGCGACTCACTTCATGCCCCAGGCGCTGGAACATTTGTTCCTGACGGTACAACGGCAGACCGTCGGCATACTTGGAGGTAATGAGGTAAGCCAGCAGTGACGGGGTGGCGATGCACTTGCCCAGCGGGCGCGCCGGACGGGCAGCCGCAACAATGCGCTCTTCGCCGTCCTGCTCGAACACCGCCTTTTCCTGCCAGTACTCCAGCACTTTCAGTTGAGCGGGAATGTACTCCAGCTCTTCCTTCACCTTGGTGAAGAAGGTCTTGCTGGCACCGGCTTTCTCTTCGTCGCTGAGGGTTAATTCAATACGCTCACGCAGCAGCGTATCGGAGAAGCCACGTTGGCGGCGCTTGCGGGAACGGCGGGGCGTCTCTTCCTCTTCGACATCGTCCGGCAGCTCATCGCGCAGTTCATCAATCTCGACTTCCAGCTCGACCTCATCGAACAGCAGGATCTGATTGGGCAGCTTTTCACTGCTGGCGGCGAACTGCTGGATCTTCTTATGGCGCAGCAGTTCTTCGAGGATCTCGATGCGAGCGTCTCGTCGCTGGATGGCGTCTTCTTTGGAGGCGAGTTGCTGCTGAAGGCCGCTGATAACCGCCACCATCTCAGCGGTCGATAAACCGTTGAGATCCGGGGTTTTGAGGGCGTTATCAGGCGTTGATTTCATGGCGGAATTATAGCAAAAACAATGCCCTGGCACACCTAAAACGTAATGCAAAAAGGGCTATCCGACACTCTCATAGTGCAGGGTTTTATGGCCCCGCAACAGACTGATGTCGTAGCCGTCCAACAACCAGTTGATCTGTTCACCGGTCAGCGGCATCAGCTCATCCGCAGGCCCTGGCCACTTGAATTTTTCCTCAGCCAAGGCTTTGTAATAGAGCACAAAGCCGTTGTCTTCCCACATTAGACATTTGATCTTGTTCCGCTGCCGGTTGGTGAAGGCGTAAAGTGCACCGGAGAATGGGCTGTGCCCCAGTTCCTGTTCAACCAGCAGGGCCAGGCCGTTGGCCTGCTTGCGGAAGTCGATGGGCTTTCGGTACAGGTAGATCTCCGGCAAATCCCTGGAAGGGCGCAGATAGCGGTGACGCATCACAGCTGTCTCAAGACGGCACCCAGCAAATCGATATTACCGGCATGCAGACCGGTGATCGATACGCCGCCGGGCAGTGACACGGTCAAACTGACTCCGGCATCCGGAGTCGGAGTCGGAGTCACGCGAGTGAATCCGGATCGAGCGTGAACCGGTTCATCACTGGATTCGACACGACCGGTCAGCTTCTGCCGCCAGTAGACAAACCGATGATAAACAAGCGACTCTTGTTTGCAGTAGGCTGCACCGGACAGGCCCGAGGCCTGCCAGTCCGACAGCGTCTCTTGCCAGAACTGGTGTAAATCAGGGGTAGTCATCGGATTCCTCTTTAATGTGAAAGCAGGAATCAGTGTGGCGAAACTCGGGCGTCAGCTACAGGTGCGGATTTATTGGCGCTTACCTTTCACTTTATTTGGGTGGGTGATGAAAGTCGCCGCCCAGATGCCTGTTTTGAAACGTGGCGGTCATTGAATCCCGAATTTACATTGAAAGTGTGGGGGAATCGGGAATACGATGAATTTCCATGGCGAACCAAACGACACATGGATGCGATGAGGAAAACAGGGCAGCTTTTCGGCGTGGCAGACTTGATGCGGTGGGAAATACTTTTTAATGAGGGAGGTTTTGCTCTGGATGCTGATTCAATAGCCCTTTCTCCTTTGCCAGACTGGTTGTTTGATTGCACCGCATTTGCGTGCTGGGAAAATGAACTGATTTCCCCGGGCCTAATTGCCAACGGTTATTTTGCCTCCCACCCTGGTGATCGGTTGATTGGGCAACTACTGGAAAAGTTCCTTTCCAGCAAGTACTTGGCAAGCAAGTTTGTCTGGTACAAGTTGAAACATAAACCAGTTGCTGCTTGGAAAACAGTTGGTCCGAGAGTTTTGACCGAGACGGTTCGAGAAATGGGTTATAGTGACTTAACGGTTCTTCCAAGCAATTTTTTTTGCCCAAGGCATCTTAGCGGAGAAACCTATAGAGGATCGGGACCTGTCTTCTGCGACCAACTATTTGCAAGTAGTCGGCCTAACGGTTATCAAGAGCTAAAGTTAAATCAAGAAACTGCAGAATCACTGATCGCCATGGCACGAGAGCGCTTGGGGCGCTAATCTGAATTTTGCCGGATTCGCTTGATGAAAGCCTCGATTTTCGCCAGTTTTCGGAGAAGCCGATACCGCCTTAAGGGATCATAAATCCATGGTGATTTAAGGCCTTTTACTTTCACCGTCAGGAAGTCTTCCGCGATTGGAACCTGATCTGTTGGCCTGCTACGCAACCTTTGTATTGCTGACTCATCCATTATGTTGAAGGGATAAAAACCCGCCTTATTGACGATTTCAGCAAGCCGGAATGTGAAGCTTTTTTTCTTGTTTCGGTAAGCAGGCGGATTGGGTAGCCACATGGCAAACGGTGCAAAAAGGTAACCCATTTCCAGAAAATTCTGTTTTGCCTGTTGTTCGTTCTCAAATTCCCCCGGCACAAATTTCCAGTCAACTGAACGCAAGCGGTCGCTTCTGGTTACGGAGATGTCGGAATAGTAAACGCCTGCCACTTGTTTATTGCTGCGGTGCTCGCAGACGTAAACGCCACGATCATCGCGATATATAAATCGATCCAGCGTCCGCTGACGAGTAATTCGTTTCTGGAACACGGGTGCAAGAAATCCAGCATTCGGGAATTGGTCAAACTGGTTGTTCAGAAATTCCAGATCCTGATCATCGATAGGTCGTATTAGCTGCGTATCATCCTGGAGAAAGCATATCAGCGTGACTTCTTCCAAGGAATCAACGGCTCTCTGCATGTTCGTATAGAGAGCCCCGTGCTGGTCGCCGGATTTTTTATCATCTCTGGTGCGCACTTCGTGCTTTTTCGCAATCTCGCCAAGAATCTGAATAGTCTCAGGATCATTGCTGGCGTCGTCATAGATTATGATACGATGTTTCGGGGCGCAGATTTCAATCGATTCGACACAGTTTCGTAGGTGAGGCCCGCGATTGTAGGAGAAAACGAAAAATATCAAGAGATCGCTCCTTGTCGGGGCTCGCTGATGTGTAAATTGATACCATGTGGCGTTTGGGTGATGCCTTGGTTTTCAACTCGGATTCTGTGCTCCTTGTTCGCCCTGACAGTATCAGGATCAACATACCCCCTTGCATGATCGAGATGAATAACAATTGCGTTATACCTCACATGTTTCGGTTTGATGCCCAGATTAACTAACCGAACTCCAAATTCTCTGTCTTCACCGCCATAGGCCATGGTTTCATCAAAGCCGTTAACTGCAAGCACATCTTTTTTCCACGCCGATCCATTGGAGCCTTTGAAGCGGCAGCGTGTTGGGGTTAGGGTGTTGAACAATCGGGCCTTCCAGCCACGAGCAGTTAGCTTGCTGTTCTTGTACGTGGAACCCAGTCCATGCGCTTTGAGCCATTCGAGTTCGAAACACCGCCCGGCCAGAATGTCTTCACGAGTTATCGCTTTGCTCGTCGCCATGGGCAGCTTGTGGTAGCCGCCTGACAGGTAATAGCCAGGCTCTGCTTCGGTTGCATGTACCTCAAGAAAGTCTTTGCGAGGAATACAGTCGCCATCGGTGAATATCAGATATTCTGCCTGAGCTTTGAGTACCGCTTTATTCAGGATTCGGCACTTCTGAAAACCGTCATCCTCCTGCCATACATGGGTTATCGTGAGACCGGTCTCATCTCTCATGCGATCAATAAGCTGACGTGTTTCATCTTTTGAACCATCATCTGCAATGATGATCTCAAAATCCTTGTGGGTTTGTGCGCTGTATCCCCACAGGACTTTTTCCAGCCACTCAGGTGAGTTGTAGGTGCTGATGATCACAGAAAGCTTCATAAGTAGTGTTCGCGTACCTTGATATGACAGTTATTCATAAAACCGAGATATTTCCTCCAGAACCCGAATGGCTATAGAGGGCTTAAGCTCATAATTCCGGACCGGCTCCAAACTCCGGCTTACCACATCAACATTACCAGAAGCATGGGTAACGACGGCCAGCTCTTTCGTCAAAAGCGCATAGTCCATATAACTATGGGCTATGCTCCATGGACGTTCTTGAGGTTCGAACAAGCCATTTCCGGTAGCGTAATGGCTTGGGTCTGAACTCTGACAGCCCAGCAAGTCACCCATAAGCGTTGGAGCTATATCAAAATTCTCGGTTCTGTAATCAATTCGTTGTGCCGGTTTGTTAGGCCAGTGTACCACCATTGGCACCCTAAGCTGATAGTCGCCGAAGTTGCTGCCATGTCCCCAGTAGTTTTTCCCATAGTCGTTAAACTCCTGGCCGTGGTCGCCGGTAATCATAACTACGGTTTGATCAAGCAAGTCTCGGCCCATAAGGTCGTCAAGAACGCTGCCGATCAAATTGTCCACGAAGTGCAGGGTAGATTTGTAGTTATTTTTGATGAGCTCGGGGTCGAAGTCTGCATTGAGTTGCAGCTTATTAACGGACTCCCAGTAGGGCTGGAATTTCACAGGGTAATCGTCCGGCACCATATGGTTGTGGGGGGGCATAAAACAGAAAGCCGAAGAACGGGTTGGCTGGGTCAAGTTCATGCTCGGTGAATTCCAGCCAATCTTCGGTGATCCGGCGGTCCCTGTCCCATGGGTGGTTACCAGGTGTTTTGAGGCGAAGGTTTTTTATGGACGAGAATACGTTCTGATCAAAAGCGGGGCTTACCAGCGTGGCAGAACCCAGTACTTTGGTTTGATAGCCTAGCTCCTGCATTCTGTTGATGGTAACCGGCGGTTTTTTGCTCGCGGTGAAGGCGTCCCAATAACTGGCGGGCAACGAATAGAACAGGGTGAAAATGCCGGGCTTGGTGGCGTTTCCGTTGCTGTAATGCTGCTCGAACGTCAGGTTATTCTGAGCGAATTCATAAATGTTGGGCATCCAGCGCGGGTCGAGCATGTCCCATCGAGCCCCGTCTATGACGATCATCAGAACATTCAGTTTGCGGGCAGGTTCTGAGCATTGCAGTGGCTGAATCGGGTAGTTGAGCGGCCCTGTCTGATTGGAAGGGGCCAGCCCTTGGGCGGACTGATTATCTCGGGCTTTTTGCTGGTCAACCCATCCGTGTTTATTCATGAACCGCTTGGCGGTGGCGCCATAATAAAGCGGAACGTGTCGGGTGATGCCGGTAACTCGGGAGTCGTAGTTTGCGTCGGCCCATGCATGCCAGGCATGAGCGCCAACCTGCAGCCCGATCATGATTGCAAAGCTGGCTGCTAACCACAGACCGCGAGGGCGTCTGCGCCACAGCAGGACGGCTATGATGGTTTCAATGATGACAATGCCGCAAACAATGCCCAGGGTTGACGCCCAGAACTGCCAGGAGAACGCAAAGATTTCACTTCCACCGCGAAACGCCAGCTCCAAAACAAAGGACGAAAGGTGAAAACGGAAGAAGTCCAACATAGGCTGCGGTGCTGGTATCGGGGATGTTCATCCAGGGTAAATAACGCAGCCCGATCAGAAGTGCGATAACCCCGTTAGCAAAGATAAACCAGGATGCCCAGGCGGTTCTTTGCGCGGAAAGAGCGTGGCGTCGCATGATGTTTCGAACTCCGGTGATTTCGGGGGAGCGGGGCCCCAAAAAGTTCGATACTATCGTTTTTTTGTTAGGTAGCTAAGTCCGTGCTTTCCGCTAACGTACGTCTCTTCCATTGGCTGGCAATGTATGTGCAAAGTGGCGTTAGCCTCTGCCGTAAACGTCTTCGAGCCGCACAATATCATCTTCCCCGAGGTAGGAACCGGACTGAACTTCGATCAATTCAAGATCTATCACACCGGGATTTTCCAGTGAGTGAATCTGGCCCACAGGAATGTAGGTGGACTGGTTTTCGGTCACCAGGTAGGTTTTTTCCCCATTGGTGACTTTGGCCGTGCCACTAACCACAATCCAGTGTTCAGCCCGGTGGTGATGCATCTGTACCGAAAGCTTGGCGCCGGGTTTAACGGTGATGCGTTTTACCTGATAGCGCTTGCCGTTGTCGATGGAGTCGTAAACGCCCCAGGGGCGATACACTTCCCGGTGGTTCATGTGTTCATGTCTGCCATCGCTTTTGATGGCGTCGACCACCTTTTTAACGTCCTGAACCTGATTCTTGTTTGCAACGAGCAGGGCGTCTTTGGTCTCGATAATGACGAGATCTTCTACGCCAACGGTGGCAACCAGTCGGCTTTCGGCACGAACAAGCGAGTTTCTGGTGTTGTGGGTAATGACGTCTCCCGACGCACAGTTACCATTCGTATCTTTGGCGCTGGTTTCCCACAGTGCCGACCAGGAGCCGATGTCGCTCCAGCCAGCATCCAGGGCGACTACCGCCGCGTTGTCTGTGTTCTCCATAACGGCCGTATCGATGGCGTCTTCCGGGCATTCGGAGAAGATGCTTTCGTTCAGCCGGGTAAAATGCAGGTCTTCGCTGGCCTCGTCCAGGGCTGCCTGGCAAATGGCCAGTATACCCGGGCGGTGTTTTTGCAGTTCTTGCAGATAGGTGCGGGCGCCCAGCAGGAACATGCCGCTGTTCCAGAGGTATTCGTTGGAGTCCAGGTATGCCTGGGCTGTTTCCTGGTTTGGCTTTTCGACAAACCGGCTTACCTCAAAGCAACCGGACGCCAGCTCCGAACCCTGCTGAATATAGCCGTACCCGGTTTCTGCGTGCCCGGGCACGATGCCAAAGGTAACCAGTTTGCCTTGCCCGGCCAGGGGAATTGCTTTTTGAATGCCCGCCTGAAAGGCTGCCATGTCTTGGATGAGGTGATCCGCTGCCAGTACCAGCATCAACGGATCTCTGGTTTCTTCCTGGTTTTTGATGAGCTGCAGGGCTGCAAGTGCGATCGCCGGAGCTGTATTGCGGCCGCAGGGCTCAAGAATAATGCGGGCGTCCCGATAGCCGGATTGCCGCATTTGTTCAGCGGCAAGAAAACGATGTTCTTCGTTGCATATAAGCAACGGATCCGCCGTTTCCAGCCCGTCGAGCCGCGCAACGGTCAGTTGAAGCATCGACAAATGCTCGTCGGTCAGCTTCAGGAACTGCTTTGGGTTCAGTTGCCTGGACAGTGGCCAAAGGCGTGAGCCGGTGCCTCCGGCGATAATGACGGGGTGGATCATGGGATTGCTCCAAGACTGGCTTTCATTCAGCATAAGCGGGTTTTCAAAGGCGGGATATTAGCACATCCGGGGGGCTGCCACAGTGTTCTGATGTGCGTGATTTGTACGTTTTGACAGGATACCGTTCATGAGATTGCCTCTGTCTGTTTACTACATTACCTGTAATGAAGAAGCGCGTTTGCCGGAGTCTCTGGCCAGGGTGAAGGCACTGGCGGATGAAATTATTGTGGTGGATTCCGGTAGTACCGATCGAACCTGCCACTTGGCCGAAGCGGCAGGGGCCCGTGTGGTTCATCGAGACTGGGAAGGCTATGCCTCCCAGAAAGCTTATGCAGCCAGCCTGTGCCGGAACGACTGGGTTCTGGATCTGGATGCGGATGAAGTGCTGAGCGATGAGTTGGTTGCGAATATTCAGGAGCGTTTTTCTCAACCGATCAGCGAGCAGGTGGCCGGGTTTCGAATGACCTGGGTGTTGAGCCCGCCAGACCCGGAGCACCCTTTTCGTTATGAGCGGCCAAAGCGCATCCTGAGGTTGTACAATCGGCAAAGGGCGGTGATTCGCCCCGAGAAAGACAGCAATGATGATCGGCCGAAGGTGGTTTCAGGTAGGGTGTTGGATCTGCCAGGTAACGTCTTGCACAAAAGTGTTGTGTCACTGCAGCAGGCGGAGGCCAAGTTTATCCAGCTTTCTACCGAACAGGCCCGTTATCTGGCGGCCAAAGGGCGGAAGGTATCCACAGCGCGCCTGTTGTCTGAATTTCCCCTGAAGTTTCTCAAATACTATGTTCTGAGGCGCCAGTACCGTAATGGCTGGTTCGGCTTCAGCTACTCGATTCTGTCAGCCAACCGGAATTTCATGCGCCTGGCGAAGGCGCGGGAGCTCCAGCTGATGGCAGCTCTTCGCGCCAGGCGAGCCGCCGGGGATTAGCGTTTCGCCTGTTTGATTTGCGGTTTTGTCCCGTGGCCGCAGATCCAAACCGCTGCGCGTCAGCTGCTGACGGCTTTGGTATACACCTCCAGTGTGCGCTCGGTCTGGGATTCCAGCCAGAATTGCCTGGGTACGATGATGTCTGGTGACGGCACTTGCAGCAGGTGTAAAACAGTACTGGCGAAAGCGCCGGTGTCATCGGGGCTAACCAGTCCATCCCGAAAGCACGCCTGCAGGGTTTCCGCTGCGCCACCCCGATTATAGGCCACCACCGGCGTGCCGGATGCCAGAGCTTCTGTGACCGTTCGCCCGAAAGGTTCCGGTTTGGTGGACATATGGCAGACCACATCGGCCAGAAGGTACAGGTTGTTCATGTCATTTCTCTGGCCGAGGAAGGTCACCTTATCGGTCAACCCCAGCCGGGAGCGTTCCTTTTCGAGTTCCTGCAGGAAGCGCTCCTTGCCGGGCTCGGCGCCACCCACAATGATGCCGTGGCAGTCCGGTCTCTGGCGGGTAATGCGGGACATAGCTTCCAGGAAGTGCAGTTGGCCTTTCCAGCGTGAGATTCGCCCGGGCATCATAATGATTTTCTTGCCTGCCAGTTGCGGAAATCGCCCGAGAATATGCTGAAGCCACTGTTCATTGATCGCACGATCCCGAAACGCGGCAATGTCTACGCCCCGCTGAATGACGGTCAGCTTTTCTTCTGCGACTGGAAAGTGCTCTAGGACGTAGTCTTTTACGCAATTGGACACTGCAATCACCTGATCCGCTCTTGCCATGACTGCGCTGTAGGGGTTCACCGAGTACATGCCGTGAAAGCTCGACACGATGGCGGGGCGTTGCGCCTCCGGCAGGGTTTTCAGGGCCAGGTGGATGATCCAGGCGGGCATTCGGGAGCGGATATGGACAACATCCGGTTTGAGGTCCCGAAGCAGCTTGCGCATGGGCAGAACCTGCCCGAATGAAGACGGGGACTTGCGGTGAATGGGCATATGAATATGGGTTGAACCCTGGCCCCGCACCTGTTCTGCCATAGGCCCGCCATTGGACACTACAAAAGACTCATGGCCACGCTTTACCAGCTCTGCGGCAAACTCAACGGTGCCCCGCTCAACGCCGCCACTGTGTAGTGCCGGTAATGCCTGCAGAACTCTCATGCCTTTGGTTTCCTGTTGTTGTGTTGCGAGCGAAGGTAGCGATCAATAAGCCACCGGGCTGCCCGGTCGGCCTCCCAGAGTGTTTGGCGCTGCTCAGCCTGCGGCGCCATCACAGCGGCATGATCGGCCCAGGGAGCAATCATGCCCTGTTGCAGCAATCTCTCAATGCCTTTGACAACCCGGCTGCCGGGCCGGGCGGGCAGGGTCAGTAATCCGGTGGGTACGCCCGAGGTTGCGGCTTCGCATACCATCGACAGGCTGTCTGGTGTCACCCAGACGGCCCTAGACGCCGCCAACTGATGGTTAAGCCAGCTGTCATGGGTTTGCTGATGGGACACGACGGTCACCTTCAATCGCTGTAGTTCTGAAAGCCGTTGCGTGAGTGACTCGGGGGTGCGGCGGGAGTCACTGATGGTCCATCGCCAGTCGGGATACCGGGCCATCAGCTCACTGATCTGAGCCAGCAGTGTATCGTCGTCCCATTGATAATGCCGGGAAGGCCCGCCCAGCAGAATCAGTGCTTCCGGCTTGTCGGTCAGTCTGGCCAACGGGGTGACTGCATTGATCACCCCTTCGGTAATCAGGATGTTACGGGTTGGCTTTATATCATCATGGGCAGGAACAACGGCGGCATGAACCCACGCAAGCGGAAAAGCAGGCTTCATTAAAACAATTGAGCGGGCATGTTTGCTTCGTCGCAAGGCCAGCAACAGCCGGTGTGTGCCGGTGCCTGCCGCAATAATCAGATCCGGCGCTGGTAGTTGGGGCCGGGGTGAGGGCAGCCTGCCCACAAGGGCCCGCCACAGAGGAACGGCAAACTCCTGAGCATTTACCCAGTGCAACTCCGCACCGGCCAGCACGCGCAGTCGATTGCCCAGGCCTTTCAGCTGGTTTCTATGGCCTGCTTTGTGGTCGGTAATCAGCCAGACAACCGGAGCGCGGGTGGTGTCGTTCACGATTTTTTCTTTTTCCGTTTGGGCTTGTAGAAACCCGGGTCGTTGGGGTCTGGCCGGGTTTTGAAGCGGCGATGCATCCAGAGATACTGGTCTGGTGCTTTGCGAATTTCCTGTTCGATAACTGCGTTGATGCGGGTGGCATCTTCCAGGTCATCTCCGCTCGGGAAGTTTTCCAGAGCAGGGTGAAAGTAGATCTCGTAACCGGGGCGATCATCCCGCCGGAAGTGACTGAATGGTACCACTTTGCACTGGCTGCGCTCGGCAATGCGCGACGTGGCGGTAATGGTGCCGGTGGGGATATTGAAAAATGGCGCGAAAACAATATCTTTTCGCCCGTAATCCTGGTCGGTGGCGTACCAGACCGCCCGATTCTTTTTCAGTGACCGGAACAGCCCTCGCAGCTCTCTGGCCCCCAGTACGGTGCCGTAACGACGGCCCCTGGCGCGGGTCATCACGGCGTTCATCAGTGGGTTATTGTGGTCCCGCTGCATCACATCGGCTTCAATAAATTCCGTTACCAGACTTCCGCCGAGATCGAGGGTGCTGTAGTGCCCGCCCAACAACAGAACACCGTGGCCGGAGGCCAGAGCCTGCTCAAAATGCTCCAGGCCATAAACGCGGGTAATGCGGGTCAGTTTGGCCGGGTCGCGAAACCAGGCGATACCCAGTTCAATGGCGCCAATGCCATTGGCAATAAAGGCTTTGCGCACCAGGGCTGCCTGTTGTTGTTCGGTTAGCTCCGGAAAACAAAGCCGAATATTGGTCTCTGTGATCGCGCGGCGACTGCTCGCGAATTTCCAGGCCAGAAGACCAATACCTTTGCCTAGCCACCATTGAAACCGGAGCGGAAGTTGGGCGATCAGCCACATTGCACCGATGCCCAGCCAGGTTGGCCACCAGCGAGGGTGGCGGTAGGCTGAATAGTCGGTATTGCGGGGGAGTTTGCGGTACTTCTTTTTCAAAATCGTTGATCCTGCATCGACAAACGGTTTGCCGGGGGGCAAGATGCAACCCCTCGACAAATTTCGCCTATGATAACGCACTGTTTTGCCGGGAGTCCTGCGTGTTCCAGTTTATCTATTCCCAGCTTATTCGCCTTGCCTTGCCGTTTATTCTCGTCCGGCTCTGGTGGCAGGGCCGAAAAGCACCCGGGTTGCATCAGGATTGGCAACATCGCCTGGGGCGGGTGCCGCCTATGTCCGGCCCGGTTATCTGGGTGCACGCGGTGTCTGTGGGCGAGACGATCGCGGCCGGGCCTCTTGTGCGCCGGCTGTTGGCCCGCAATCTGGGTGCCACTATTCTGATGACGGCCATGACGGACACCGGCCTGGCGCAAGCGCGGAAAATGTTTGGCGACAAGGTCGCTTATGCCTACGCACCATACGATACACCGGGTGGCATCCGGCGTTTTCTCGAGCGTATCAATCCCCGGATTCTGGTTATCATGGAAACCGAAATCTGGCCCAATATGATAAGGCAGTGCCGTCGGCGCCGGGTGCCGGTATTTTTGATCAACGCCCGCCTTTCAGAGCGTTCTGCCGTGGGCTACGAACGTGTCAAAGGCCTGGCAGCGCCGATTATGAAGAGTATTACCTGGGTGGCCGCCCAGGCAGAACGGGACGCCGAGCGGTTTCGCCGGATAGGCGTTGCGGCCTCCCATGTAGAGGTAACCGGAAGCGTCAAATTTGATGTCGACATCCCCGAAGGCGTGCGTGGCGCTGCCCGGGCGTTGCGAAATGAACTGGGTGAGCGACCGGTCTGGATTGCCGGTAGCACCCATTCCGGTGAAGATCCGCAATTGTTGTTAGCTCATCGGCAGATACTGAACGCACACCCGGGAGCCTTGCTGATTATTGTACCCAGGCATCCGGAGCGCTTTGACTCTGTTGCTGAGCTCGTTGCAAAAGAGGGGCTTATCCTTGCGCGCCGATCGCTTGACCAGGCACCAGGTGATGCACAGGTTTACCTGGCGGATACCATGGGCGAGTTAATGACTCTGTATGGCGCCAGTGACATTGCTTTTGTGGGTGGTTCGCTGATCGAACGGGGAGGCCACAACCCTCTGGAACCGGCTGCCTGGGGTATCCCGGTATTTTCCGGCCCTCATGTGTTCAACTTTGAAACCATCTATGAGCGCTTGCTGGCGGACGGTGGGGTGCAGATGGTAGCGGGTACGGATGAACTGGCGGATCGGATTGGCCGTTTGATGGCCAACGACGACGAGCGGCGTGCCTACGGCGAGCGGGCGCTGGCAGTGGTTATGAAAAACCGCGGGGCACTGGATCGGGTGGTTGAAGGGATTATTGATCGGGTGTAGCCGGGCAGAGACCACTCCGACGGTTGTTTGTCGGAGTGGTCGCCGGGTTTACCGGGTGGGGTCGTCCAGTGTCTGGCTCTGCTCGGCCAGGGCCTCGATGCCCCGGGCGTCTTCGTTCAGCCAGTTGTTCAGGTCGATCAGGTCTTGCGGGCTAAGCGTGCCCGCCGCCTGTTTGAGCTGCAGGGTGTTGATTACATAGTCGTAGCGAGCGTTGGCATAGTCACGCAGTGCCACGTAGTATGCGCGCTCGGCGTCCAGCACTTCCACAATGTTCCGGGTGCCTACATCATAACCGGCCCGGGTGGCATCCAGGGCGCTGCGGCGGGAAATGATGGTCTGCTCCAGAGCAGAGGCTGTTTCCACGTTGTTGTTGACAGTCAGGAACAGGCTGCGGGTATTTACCTGTACGTCCCGGCGAACGGTTTGCAGATCCTGCTCGGCGGAAGTCACAAGTGCCCGTTGCTGGCGCACGCCCGCCTGGGTGCCGCCGCCCATATACAGGGGCACGTTAAGTTGCAGGCCGATCACGCCCTGCGTGCCCTCCTGCTGATTGGATTTGGCACCGTCCAGTTCGGTTTCGCCATAGGAGGCAGTCAGTGCCACTGTCGGCAGGTGGCCGGACTTGGCAACTTTCAGGTTGGCTTCACTGGCGTTCAGTTGGTACAGGGCAGACTGAATGGACCAGTTCTGATCCAGTGCCGTGGTTTCCCAGGCCGTTGGGTCCATCGGGTCCGGGCGGCCCAGGGGGAAGTTCTCCCGCAGGTTTTCCAGGTCAACGGCGTACTTGCCGGTCAGGCGGGCCAGTTGTTCCCGGGCTACGTTACGCTGGTTTTCCGCTGCGATACGGCGGCTCTTGCTGTCGTCGTAGCTGGCACGGGCCTCGTACACTTCCGTAATAGCAATCAGGCCAACATCAAAGCGCTCCTGAGCCTGCTCGTACTGGCGCTGAATTGCCGCTTCGGTGGCACGGGCGGTGGTTACCGTATCCTGGGCCCTCAGCACGTTGAAGTACGCGGTGGCAACCTGCAGGATCAGCTGTTGCTGTGCTAGGTTGTACTGGGCCTGGGCCGCTTCGGTCTGGAACTGGCTGGCGTCGTAGCGGAACCAGCTGTCGGCCCGGAACAGCGGCTGAGACAGTTGCACTCCGTAATTCAATGACTTGTAGCTGTCGCCCGGGCCATTCTTGGCGTCAAAATCGGTGTGGTTGGCATTGGCGTAGCCGCTTACCTGGGGCAGCAAGGCGCTTTTGCTGACGCTGCTGGCAGCCTGCTGGGCTTCAAACCGTGCCTGGGCCGATGCGATGCCGGAGTCGTAGGAAAGTGCCTGCTCGTAGGCTTCAACAAGATCCAGAGAAAACGCAGGCTGGGCTGCGAGCAAGGTGATCAATCCTGGAAGTAACCGTTTTTTCATCTTTTCTCCTGACAAACTATCTCCGGGCATCCGTGGTCTGGATACAGGAATCGGAAGGTCATGGCGTAGAAAGCGGGGCTTGTCCATCGGTGACCCAAAGGTATAGGTCGACCATTATGGACAATAAAGGTTCCCGTCTCTACACTTGTTAAGTTCATCCACTTGATCCACTTGGGTGAGTACAACAAAAATTTATCGCGTCTTGACGGGGTGCTGATACGCCAAAAACCGGCGATCGGCTGAGATTGTTCTGCAGAACCCGCAACCTGATCCGGATAATGCCGGCGTAGGAATTAAGACAGACCAACCAGTGCCTGCCCGTTCAGGGGCAATCTGCAGGCACCTTCCGTCATACGCGACCCAACTTCTGATTATCGGGAGCCTATGATGACGGATTTACCAGCCTACCTCAGCGATTCTGCCAAGGTAGATTCAGCAGCAATCAAACCATTACCAAGCTCACGAAAAATCTACGTGCAGGGTAGCCGACCCGATCTGCGGGTGCCTATGCGGGAAATTACGGTGGCGGATACGCCCACCGAGATGGGTGGCGAGAAGAATCCGCCGGTGGTGGTATACGACACCTCCGGCCCCTACACAGACCCGGAGGCCACCATAGACCTGCGTAAAGGCCTCGCCCCCATCCGCGCCAACTGGATTGCCGAACGGGGAGACGTCGAGCAGCTTGATGGCTATACCTCCGAATACACCCGCCGCCGGATGAAAGATCCTCAGCTTGACCCGCTGCGTTTTATGGACGAACGCAAACCGCTGCGGGCGAAGCCGGGCCAGAATGTCAGCCAGATGCACTACGCCCGCAAAGGCATTATCACGCCGGAGATGGAGTTTATTGCTATCCGCGAGAACATGAAGCTGCAGGAAGCGCGGGAGCAGGGGCTGTTGAATGATCAGCACCCGGGCCAGTCCTTCGGTGCCAGTATTCCCGCCGAGATCACCCCGGAATTTGTGCGCGAGGAAGTGGCCCGGGGCCGCGCCATCATTCCTGCCAACATCAATCATCCGGAAATTGAGCCAATGATCATCGGCCGCAACTTTCTGGTGAAGATCAACGGTAATATCGGTAACTCTGCCGTCACCTCGTCCATTGAAGAGGAAGTGGAGAAGCTCACCTGGGGCATTCGCTGGGGTTCCGACACCATCATGGATCTGTCCACCGGCAAGAACATCCATGAAACCCGTGAGTGGCTGATCCGTAACTCGCCGGTGCCGGTGGGCACTGTGCCCATCTACCAGGCGCTGGAGAAAGTCGGTGGCGTGGCCGAAGACCTGACCTGGGAAATCTTCCGCGATACCCTCATTGAGCAGGCCGAGCAGGGGGTGGATTACTTTACCATCCACGCGGGCGTGCGCCTGCATCATGTGCCGCTTACCGCCAAGCGGACCACCGGTATTGTCTCCCGCGGCGGCTCGATCATGGCTAAGTGGTGCCTGGCCCACCATAAGGAAAGCTTCCTGTACGAGCACTTTGAAGACATCTGCGAGATCATGAAAGCTTACGATGTCTCGTTCAGCCTTGGCGACGGCCTGCGCCCGGGCTCCATCGCCGATGCCAACGACGCCGCCCAATTTGGTGAACTGGAGACCCTGGGCGAACTCACCAAAATCGCCTGGAAGCACGACGTGCAGTGCATGATCGAAGGGCCGGGCCACGTGCCTATGCACCTGATCAAAGAGAACATGGACAAGCAGCTGGAGTGTTGTGACGAAGCACCGTTCTACACCCTCGGGCCGCTGACCACCGACATTGCACCCGGTTACGACCACATTACGTCCGGTATCGGGGCTGCCATGATTGGCTGGTACGGCTGCGCCATGCTCTGTTACGTCACGCCGAAAGAGCATCTGGGTTTGCCCAACAAGGACGATGTTAAAACCGGCATCATCACCTACAAGATTGCCGCCCACGCGGCCGATCTGGCCAAGGGGCATCCGGGAGCGCAAATCCGGGACAATGCGTTGTCGAAAGCCCGCTTCGAGTTTCGCTGGCAAGACCAGTTCAATCTGGCGCTGGATCCGGACACCGCCCGGGCCTTCCACGACGAAACCCTGCCCAAGGAATCCGCCAAGGTGGCGCACTTCTGCTCCATGTGTGGCCCCAAGTTCTGCTCCATGAAAATCTCCCAGGAAGTTCGGGATTACGCGGCAGAACATGGAATGGACGAAGTGTCAGCCATCGACGCAGGAATGCAGGCGAAATCCCGCGAGTTCTTGGATTCCGGAAGCAAACTGTACGATAAGGTCTGATCGTACTGGTGCGGTTCGCGGGGCAGATTGATGCTCCGCGAACCGCCGAACCTGCTCTGTACCGTCCTCCGCCTGCGGGTAAACGCAGGCTTGCAGCACCCCCTGCCAAGCGGCTATCGTTCAACATCGATTTCAGACAAGTTGCGATTATGCCCAAGCCGTTCCAGTTCACCGCAAACGACGTACAGGTACAAAAGCGCGATACCGTGTTTCAGGGCTTTTTCCGCATGGACAAGCTCTGGCTCAGCCATCCTCGCTTCGATGGCCGTGCGATGCCCCTGTTCACCCGGGAGCTCTTTATCCGTGGTGATGCTACCTGCGTGTTGCCCTACGACCCGGTGCGTGACGAAGTGGTGTTGCTGGAGCAGTTCCGTCTTGGTGCCCTGGGCCGTGATCAGTCGCCCTGGTTGCTCGAGCTGGTGGCGGGCATGAACGAAGACTGTGAAACTCCGGAACAGGTGGCCCAGCGGGAGGGGCAGGAAGAGGCCGGGTTGTCATTCCAACGCCTCGACAAAATCTGTGATTATCTGGTGTCGCCGGGTGGAAGCACCGAGATGATTCACCTCTATGCGGGCCAGGCCAGTACCGAATCCGCGGGCGGCATATTTGGCGTTGAGCACGAACACGAGGACATTCGTGCCCACGTGGTACCCGCCGACGAGGCGATAGCGATGATCCAGGATGGCCGCATCAACAACGCTGCGGCCATTATTGCCATTCAATGGTTGCAGTTGAACCGGGACAGGCTGCGCCGGGAGTGGCGGGCATGACCGAATGGGTGAAGCGGCCAAAGGCCTACGTGCCGGATCTTCGGCAGCTAGGGGCTTTGTGCGACGGCAACTACCAGCGCCTGAACAAGCTCCGGCAGTTGGAAAGTGCCGATGCGGCTGTGTGTGAGTTCGAGTTGCACCGGGAACACCAGTACCTCGGCCGTGTGCGAATTCAGGTGCTACAAACCGCCAAATACACCGAAACCTTGCTTCTGGAGCAGGTGCACAACAGCGGCCGCTGGCTCAACAACCCCCAAATCACGGTGCGGGTTTACCACGATGCCCTGATGGCGGAAGTGGTGAGCTGCTATCGCCAGCGCCAGATTGCACCGGTGAACGATTACCCCAACCGGTTTATGCACCACCCGGATGAAAAAGTTCAGGTAAATGGATTCCTGGCCGACTGGCTGGATTACTGCCTGCGTTTCGGGCATTTGCCACTCGAGCATGCGGCCTGGTCGGCGGGTGAAGGCGCAGATTAGATCGTCAGACTGTGACCTGTATTCCAATCGTAAACATTTAATCTGAACTTGGCTGTCGTACACTTGTCATGATTATCAACTGGTTGCATTGAATAGCAGGCCCGGCATGACTCAACCCGCAAACGCACGCCCGCTCAAGGTGCTGCAACTTACCGACCCTCACCTGATGGCGAATCCGGATGGCGCGCTGCTGGGCGTTAATACCCGGGCCAGTTTGTCGGCGGTGATTGCGGAAGCGCTGCGCCAGCATGGCCAGCCAGATCTGATTCTCGCCACCGGTGATCTCACCCAGGATGCCTCGGCCGAGGCCTATCGTTATTTTGGTGAACAGTTGAAGCGTTTTGATTGCCCCGCACTCTGGATTGCCGGCAATCACGACGACTCGGTACTGCTTGCGACGGTGGCGGCTGAATTTCAGGCCGAGCAAAGCCAATTGGTGCTGGGTGGCTGGCACTTCGTGATGCTGGACTCATCGGTGTATGGCAAAGTGCACGGAGAGCTCACCCAAGAGGAGCTGGCGTTTCTGGATCAGGCCCTTGGCCAGCAGCCAGAGTTGCCCACCATGGTCTGCCTGCATCATCACCCGGTGGATATCGGCTCAGACTGGATGGAAAAAATCGGGCTCAAAAATCGGGATGCCTTCTGGCAAGTGATTGACCGGCATCCGCAGGTTCGGGTAGTGCTGTGGGGGCATATCCATCAAGAGCTTGAACAGCAGCGCAACGGTGCCTGCTTGCTGGCCACGCCTTCTACTTGCATCCAGTTCGCCACAGGCTCCAGTGACTTCGCCGTGGAACCTCTGGCACCGGGGTATCGCTGGCTGGAACTTGATACTTCAGGCAACTTTAAGTCGGAAGTCCGCCGAGCGGAGAGTTTTGAGTTTGACCTGGATGAGGAAAGCTCCGGGTACTGATTAAGGCTAGCAACAGGCTGTTCTATCTGAGTCAAGCCCCGCTTATTCTGGGCAGCACTGCAACACGGCAGGTGTATTCAGCTCAGTACACCTGCCGTTTTGAATCCTCAGAATTCAGCTGCGCAGTTCCCGCGCTGCCGCTACCATGGTTTCCAGTGCCGGCGTCACTTCTTCCCATTTCCGCGTTTTCAGGCCGCAGTCCGGGTTAATCCACAGCCGTTCTGCGGGGATACGTTCAGCCGCCAGAGTCATCAGGTTGATGATGTGTTCCTTGTCTGGAATGTTGGGCGAATGGATGTCGTATACGCCCGGACCAATGTCGTTGGGGTATTCAAAGCTCCGGAACGCATCCAGCAGTTCCATGTCTGACCGAGAGGTCTCGATGGTGATGACATCGGCATCCATACGGGCAATGGCTTCGATGATGTCGTTGAATTCCGAGTAGCACATATGGGTATGGATCTGGGTGCTGTCATCTACGCCGTTGGCGGCGATGCGGAAGCTGTTGATTGCCCACTCCAGATACCTTGCCCAGTCCGACTGTCTCAGCGGCAGACCCTCGCGCAGAGCGGCTTCGTCGATCTGGATGATGTTCACGCCAGCTTTTTCCAGATCCTGAACCTCCTCGCGAATCGCGAGGGCCAGCTGCAGGCAGGAATCCTTGCGAGGCTGATCATCCCGCACGAAAGACCAGTTCAGAATCGTCACCGGGCCGGTCAGCATCCCTTTCACTGGTTTGTCCGTCAGCGACTGGGCATAGCGGATCCATTCCACGGTCATGGCCTGGGGTCGGCGGATATCGCCAAACAGAATCGGTGGTTTCACGCAGCGTGAACCGTAAGACTGAACCCAGCCGAAGCGCGTGAAGGCATAGCCGTCCAGTTGCTCGCCAAAGTATTCCACCATGTCATTACGTTCGGGTTCGCCGTGTACCAGGACATCCAGTCCGAGCTTTTCCTGCTCTTCCACGCAACGCACAATTTCTGCTCGCATTTGTTCGATGTAAGCCTGTTCGCTCAGCTCGCCCTTACGGTATTGCAGTCGCGCCTGTCGAATCTCGCGGGTTTGCGGGAAAGATCCGATGGTCGTGGTCGGGAAGGCGGGCAGATTTAGTCTCTCCCGCTGGCGGACGATCCGCTGAGGGTAGGGACTCTGGCGATTGCCAAGCTCGGACGTGGCGGCGGCAACGGCCTTTCGAACCTCCGGATTGGTCACGCGATGGGAGCTGCGGCGGCTATCGATGGCCAATTGATTGTCTGCCAGCTCGGCGCGCACGCTGCTGCGGCCCTCGTTCAGTGCTCTGGCGAGAATCTTCAGTTCATCGAGCTTCTGAACCGCAAACGCCAGCCAGTTGCGAATATCGCTATCAAGTTCCTGTTCCCGGGATAGATCGACAGGGACATGCAGAAGTGAGCAGGTCGGTGCCAGCCACAGACGTTGGCCCAGTCTTTCGTTCAGGGGCTCCAACCAGCCCAGAGTGCTGTTCAGATCCGATTTCCAGATGTTGCGACCGTTGACCACCCCGAGCGAAAGCACCTTGTGGCTCGGCAGCCAGTCTGCCACGCGACTGACCTCGGCCAGCGCACTGATGGCATCAACGTGCAGGCCTGCAACAGGCAATTCGCACGCCAGCTGAAGGTTGTCCCTGAGCTCGCCGAAATAGGTGGCCAATAGCAGTTTCGGGCGGTTCGTTTTTAGCTGGTGGTAAGCCAGATTGAAGGCATAACACCAGTTGGCGTCCAGATCCGTGACCAAGGCAGGTTCGTCAATCTGAACCCATTCCGCGCCAGCATCCGCCAGGGCTTTCAGGAGTTGGGAGTACACCGGTAGCAGGCGCTCCAGCAAATCCAGAGGATTGCTTCCATCCGAGGTTTTTCCCAGCCAGAGGTAGGTCACCGGGCCAATAATCACGGGTTTTGCGTTGAGTCCCTGTTTCCGTGCTTCGGACAGTTGTGTTAACAGTCGTTCCGGATTGAGTTCAAAGTGAGTGTCAGCTGTCAGCTCCGGCACAATATAGTGGTAGTTGGTGTCAAACCACTTGGTCATCTCGCCAGCGGCAGTGACGCAGCAGGGGCTATCATTGGCACCCCGGCCACGTGCGGCACGGAAGTAAGCGTCCAGCTCCGAGCCTTCTTTGCTGGCGGCCCGGATGGGGAGGTTTCCCAGAGTGACGGACATATCCAGCACCTGGTCGTAAAGGGAAAAATCGCCTACCGGCACGTAATCGAGCCCGGCCTGTTGCTGCCAGTGACGCTGGCGCAGATCGGCTGCCGTGATGGCCAGCTCCTGTTCGGTTTGCCGGCCGCCCCAATAGTCTTCCAGCGCGAATTTCAGCTCGCGCTGGCCACCGATACGGGGGAAGCCGAGGTTATGTGTGGTTGCCATGATCGAGTCCTTGAATCCTGTGTGTTGAGTCAGGCCTCAAGGTTAGGTGGGCTTTTGCATGAATAAAAATGGTATTATTTCACTAAATTATGAAAAAGGTTCACGGATAGGTCATGGTCGAGCGGCATCATCTGGAAATCATGCGAGCGGTGGAGCGCCAGGGTTCACTGACGGCTGCGGCGGAACAGCTACACCTCACCCAGTCGGCGTTGTCCCACGCTATTCGTAAGCTGGAGCAACAACTGGGCACGCCGGTCTGGCTCCGAGAGGGGCGTCAGTTGCGTTTGACTCAGGCTGGTCATCAACTGCTGGCATTAGCCAATCGTTTGCTGCCGCAGTTTGAACACGCTGAGATGCAGATTCACCAGATTGCCCAAGGGCAGCGCGGCAGCTTGCGAATTGGCATGGAGTGTCACCCCTGCTATCAATGGCTTCTGAAAGTAGTAGGCCCTTACTTGCAGCAGTGGCCGGATGTTGATGTTGATGTGAAACAGGAGTTCCAGTTCGGCGGCATGGGGGCGTTGTTTGGCCATGACATTGACCTGCTGGTCACACCAGACCCACTGCACAAGCCCGGGGTGCGTTTTGAGCCAGTGTTCGATTACGAGCAGGTGCTGGTGGTGCCCGAGCAACACCCGCTGGCGGAACAAGAGTGGGTAAGGCCGGAGCAGTTGGAAACAGAAACCCTGATTACCTATCCGGTGGCGGTAGAGCGGCTGGATATCTTCACCCGCTTTTTCTTGCCCGCCCATACCGCACCGGCCCGGCACAAAACCATCGAAACCACCGATATCATGCTGCAAATGGTGGCCGCTGGCCGGGGAGTCACGGCTTTGCCTCGCTGGCTGGTGCATGAGTACGCGCAAAAGCTGCCAATTCGGGCGTTGAGCCTGGGTGAACAGGGGATGCCCAAACAGATATTTCTTGGCTTTCGCGAGATCGACGAAACCGTGGATTACCTGTCGGCATTTGTAAAACTGGCCCGGGGGATTCGCTGGGGCTGAGATCTTCGGTTAAACTGCGCGAAAAATTCCAACAGGACACACGAATCATGAGCGATATCCCTGCAGATCTGAAATACATCGAGACCCACCAATGGGTGAGGGTAGACGCCGATGGCACCGCCACCGTGGGCATTACCGATTTCGCCCAGGAGCAATTGGGCGACGTGGTGTTTATCGAAGTGCCCGAAATTGGCGCAACGGTGAATGGTGGTGAAGAGGCTGGCGTGGCCGAGTCCGTTAAATCCGCTTCCGATGTGTTCAGCCCGGTCACCGGTGAGGTGATTGCGGTGAACGAAAAACTGGAGGACGAGCCGGAAACCGTTAACGAGGATCCCTACGGTGATGGCTGGATGTTCCGGGTGAAGCTGGCGGATGCCGGCGAACTGGAAGGCCTGATGGATTCGGTGGCCTACGGCGAACACGTGGCTGCAGAATCCTGAACGCAGGTTTCAGGCCCGGGCAGTCAGACTTGCGCCGGGCCGGGTGAAGCTCGATCAGTCCCGCAGAGACAGCACTGGCCAGCCCAGCTCTCGGGCCTGAGCTTCCAGTGTCGGGTCGGGGTCGACGGCCACCGGGTTGGGCACCTTCCGCAGCAGCGGCAAATCGTTGTGTGAGTCGCTGTAAAACCAGGCGTTTTCCAGGCTCTCGCCGTGGGCGGCAAGCCAGTCGTTCAGTCGTTCCACCTTGCCTTCTTGGAAGCTGGGCGTGCCCGCCACTTCACCGGTAAAGCGGCCGTTCACCAGTTCCGGCTCAGTGGCGATCAGATAATCCACGCCCAGCTTGTCGGCAATCCGCTCGGTCACAAACCGGTTGGTGGCGGTGATGATCATCAGGGTGTGGCCCTGGGCCCGGTGATCGGCCAGCAGTTTGGCCGCTTTATCCTGCATCATCGGCTGGATTTTCTTCGCCATGAAGACATCGCGCCAGGCGTTCAGCTCATCCATGTTATGGCGGGTTAGCGGCTCCAACACAAAGCGCTGATAGTGAAAAATGTCCAGTTCGCCGTTCAGGTATTCCTGATAGAAGCGATCGTTGGCCAGGCGATATTCTTCCGGGTCGACAATTTCCTCTTCCACCAGAAATTCGCCCCAGGCATGGTCACTGTCGCCAGCCAGCAGTGTGTTGTCCAGATCAAAAATCGCGAGCGTCACAAAGTTTCCTCCCAGTTCCACGGCCCGATCGCAAGCGCAGCAGTCTACCATGAAGCCCTGGGGACTGCGCCGTTTGCCGAAGTCTTGGGTTTCTGTAAGAATGATTGCAACTTGGACTAATTCCGCCGGTTGCATAGAGGCCGGCGCCGACACTTTGAGAGGACTGTACCGTGATTGACTCAGACGGTTTCAGACCCAACGTCGGAATCATTCTGGCCAACCACCGGGGCGAAGTGCTCTGGGCAAGGCGAATAGGGCAAGACTCCTGGCAGTTTCCCCAGGGTGGCATCAAGCACAATGAATCGCCCGAACAGGCGCTTTTCCGGGAGCTGGGCGAAGAAATCGGCCTGGCGGCAGACGATGTGGAAATCATCAGCTGTACCCGGGGCTGGCTGCGCTACAGGCTACCCAGGCGAATGGTGCGCCACAATTCCCACCCGGTGTGTGTGGGCCAAAAACAGAAATGGTTCCTGCTGAGGATGTTATCGCCAGACGCGCATGTACGCGTGGATAGCACGGACTCACCGGAATTCGACGGTTGGCAGTGGGTAAGCTACTGGTACCCGCTCGGACAGGTGGTTTCATTCAAGCGAGAAGTTTACAGGCGTGCGTTGAGGGAGTTGGCGCCCAGGCTGTTTCATAATATGGAGCAGTGGCAGCGGAGCGAGCCCCCAAAGCGTGTGAAGGAACATCAGAAATGACGGACTGACTCCATGCTGAGCATCCTGCGAAGTCTAGTACAAGAGGTGAACAGCGCCCGGGATCTGAAGGAGGCGCTGGATATCATCGTGTCGCGCGTGCAGGACGCCATGGGGACAGAAGTCTGCTCGGTGTACCTGCTCGACCCGGCCTCCAACCGCTATATCCTGATGGCCACCCAAGGCCTGTACAAGCAATCGGTGGGCGTGGTCAGCCTGGCTTATTCTGAAGGTCTGGTTGGGCTGGTGGGCTCCCGTGAAGAGCCCATCAACCTTGAAGACGCCCCATCCCATCCCCGCTACCGTTATTTTCCGGAAACCGGTGAAGAACGTTTTCGCTCTTTTCTTGGGGTACCTATCATCCATCACCGCCGGGTACTGGGCGTGCTGGTGGTTCAGCAGCGGGAGAGTTCCCGTTGCTTCGACGAAGGCGAAGAAGCCTTTCTAGTGACCGTCTCTGCCCAGTTGGCCGGAGTGATTGCTCACAGTGAGGCCACCGGCGCCATCAGTGGCCTGTCATTAACCGGTGAAGAAACCTGGGATGTCTGTTTTAACGGGGTTCCGGGCGCCCCGGGGGTCGCCATCGGTACCGGCGTGGTGGTCTACCCGGCGGCCGATCTTGATGCCGTACCGGAGAAGCCGGCAGAAGACCTGGAGCACGAGTTGGCGCTGTTCCGCTCGTCGGTGGATTCGGTGCGCGAGGACATCGAGCGGGTGGCCAACCGGCTGGCATCCCAGCTGCGCTCCGAAGAGCAGGCACTGTTTGACGTTTATCTGCGAATGCTGGGGGACGAAGCCCTGCCCGGGGAGGTGGAAAACCGCATTCGCGAGAATGTCTGGGCTCAGGGCGCACTCAAGCAGGTGGTGCAGCAATATATTCGCCATTTCGAGATGATGGACGACCCCTATCTGCGGGAGCGGGCGGTGGATATCCGGGATCTTGGTCGTCGCTTGTTGTCGTATTTGCAGGAAGGCGAACAGGAAACCTTGGAGTATCCGGAAAACACCGTGCTGGTGAGCGAGGAACTCACCCCTGCTATGCTCGGTGAGGTGCCCAAGGGCCGCCTGGTGGGCCTGGTTTCCATGAAGGGCTCCAGTAACTCCCACGTGGCCATTCTGGCCCGGGCTATGGGCGTGCCCACTGTGATGGGGCTGGTGGATACCCCAGTGAATCAGCTCAACGGCCGGGAGCTGGTGGTGGATGGTTTCGAGGGGCAGATTTTTGCCTCGCCCTCCACCGACCTTCGGGCGTTCTATCAGGCTATCTATGATGAAGAGAATGAACTGATTCGGGGCCTGGAAGCGCTGCGCGATTTGCCCTGCGAAACCACCGATGGCCATCGGATCTCGTTGCTGGTGAACACCGGGCTGATGACCGACGTGGTGCGCTCGCTCACCCATGGCGCCGAAGGCATTGGGCTGTACCGAACCGAAGTACCGTTCATGATCAAAGAGCGTTTCCCGTCCGAGCAGGAGCAGCGGGAATATTACCGTGAGCAACTGGAGGCCTTCGCCCCCAACCCGGTTACCATGCGCACTTTGGATGTGGGTGGCGACAAGGCGCTGAGTTATTTCCCGATTGAGGAGGAAAACCCGTTTCTGGGCTGGCGGGGTATCCGGGTAACCCTGGATCATCCGGAAATCTTTCTGGTGCAGGTTCGGGCCATGCTCAAGGCCAGCGAGGGCCTGAATAATCTGCAGATTATGCTGCCCATGATCAGTAACATTTCCGAAGTGGAAGAGTCGCTGCATCTGATTTACCGGGTCTATCACGAGGTGCGCGAGGAAGGCTATGACATCCGCATGCCGAAAGTCGGCGTGATGGTGGAAATCCCTGCAGCGATTTATCAAATTCGTGAGCTGGCCGAGCGGGTGGATTTTCTGTCTGTCGGCTCCAACGATCTGACTCAATACCTGCTGGCGGTGGATCGCAACAACCCGCGGGTGGCGCAGCTTTACCATTCCTACCATCCGGCTGTGCTGCAGGCGCTGGTGCGGGTAGCCCAGGATGCTCATTCCGTAGGCAAGCCGGTAGGTATCTGCGGGGAACTGGCGGGCGACCCTGGCGGCGCGCTGCTGCTCATGGCGATGGGCTACGACTCTCTTTCAATGAACGCAGCCAGCCTGCCCAAGGTCAAATCAGTGATTCGCAGTGTGGATCGCGAATGGGCCATTCAATTGCTGGAAGATGTACTGTTACTGGATTCCCCCCACGTGATCAAAAGCTGTGTTGACCTGGCGCTGCGCAATGCCGGATTTGGCCGATACCTTCGGCCTGATCGCAGCTCTGCGGCTGCGCTGGTGGAGCAGGCGGCTTCCTGAGTCCTGGGCATTTCTGGCGGTTTAGTGTGCTTACTCTAAAATCCACTGCTAGATTTTTATCAAGTGCATTTTCCGCAGTCGTCACTGAAAAGGACAAACCATGACAACAGCAACCGAACTCAAGCCGGCACCTCGCATCGGCCTCGCGCTCGGGGGCGGGGGTCCATTGGGCGGCATCTATGAAATTGGCGCTCTAAGAGCACTGGATGAAGCGCTGGATGGTGTGGATTTCAATGCTGCGGATGTGTATGTGGGGGTGAATTCTGGCTCCTTCGTCGCGGCCAACCTGGCCAACCAGGTGACCACCGCGCAATTGTGCCGGATTTTCGTGCGTAACGAGGCCGAGGTACACCCGTTCCGCCCGGAAGTCTTCTATCGCCCGGCGTTTCAGGAGTTCGGTAATCGTTTGCTGGCGGTGCCCGGGTTGGTGTCCACCGCGGTCAGCCGGTTTATCAACAACCCCTACGATCAGAGTTTTCTTGAAGCCATGACCATTCTGGCCCAGGCTGCGCCGTCGGGTTTGTTCGATAACGAGGGGTTGCAGGACTATCTGCTGCGAACATTCACCATGCTGGGCCGAACCAATGATTTCCGGCAACTGAAGCATCGGTTGTATGTGGTGGCGGCTGATGTGGAAAGCACCGAAGCGGTGTGTTTCGGTGCTCCGGGCTTCGATCATGTACCCATCTCCCGTGCGGTTCAGGCCAGTACGGCGTCGCCCGGGCTGTATGTGCCGGTGGAGATAGACGGTCACTATTATGTCGACGGCACCCTGCGCAAAGGCTTGCACGCCTCAGTGGCGTTTGAGGATGGTGCGGATCTGGTGCTGGCGGTGAACCCCCAGGTACCGCTGGATGCCCGCGCAGCGGTGCGAGCAGGCTCCATCAAGCCGGGTAAACTGACTCATTCGGGAATGCCCAATCTGCTCGCTCAAACCTACCGCACCATGGTCTATTCCCGCATGAAATCCGGTATCGCCCAGTATGCACGGGACTATCCCGATAAAGACATTGTGCTGTTCGAGCCCACCCGGGACGACGCCAAACTGTTTTTCTCCAATGTGTTCAGTTTCCAGGGGCGGCGCATGGTGTGTGAGCACGCTTATCAGATGACCCGGCGAGATCTGCTCCGCCGGGCTGATGATCTGGAGCCGAAGCTGCAAAAATACGGCATCACCTTGCGACGGGATCGCCTTGAGGATGAAGAGCGCACCATCAGCACCGGTCTGTATGGTGAAATGTTGCCGTTGCATGTGGCCAGGGAGCGTCAGGGCGGGGGTGAAAAGAGTGCGCTGGCCAGCGGTCTGAGCAACGTAACGCAGCTGTTTTCCAAAGCTCAGTAGTTCAGGGAATTAGCCCGGCGGGGCACTGGTGGTGTGAACACAAAAGGCCGAAGGTGTGTGACCTTCGGCCTTTTGTGTTTGCGGGTGCCAGCTTCTGATTAAAGGATGTAGCGGCTCAGATCTTCATCTTCAGACAGCTCGCCCAGTTTCTCGTCCACATAGGCGGCGGTTACCTCAAACGCTTCGGTGACCGCATCCCCTGCGTCGTAAGACAGGCTTTCCAGCAAGCGCTCCAGCACCGTGTGCAGGCGCCGGGCGCCGATGTTTTCGGTGCTTTCATTCACCTTCCAGGCAACCTCGGCAATGCGGGCAATGGCATCGTCGGCGAAGGTCAGCTTCACGCCTTCGGCGCCCATCAGGGCTTCATATTGTTGCACCAGTGAGGCATCCGGTTCAGTCAGAATGCGTTTGAAGTCGTCTGGCGTCAGCGCCTGCAGTTCTACGCGAATCGGCAAACGACCCTGCAGTTCCGGAATAAGGTCTGAGGGTTTGGACAGATGGAAGGCGCCGGAGGCGATGAACAGTATGTGGTCGGTACGGATAGAGCCGTACTTGGTGCTGACTGTGCTGCCTTCAATTAGCGGCAACAGATCCCTTTGGACACCTTCCCGGGACACATCTGATGAGGTGTTTTCCGAACGCTTGGCTACCTTGTCGATTTCATCCAGGAACACGATGCCGTTCTGCTCCACCGCCTGGATGGCCTTCTGCTTGATTTCTTCCTCGTTCACCAGTTTAGCGGCTTCTTCGTCTTTTACCCGCTTCATGGCATCGACGACTTTCATCTTGCGGGTTTTACGCTTGTCGGATGACAGGTTGGAGAACATGCTTTGCAGCTGGGAGGTCATTTCCTCCATACCCGGAGGCGCCATGATCTCGACGCCAGGGGCGGCGCTGCGCAGATCAATCTCGATTTCCTTGTCATCCAGCTCGCCCTCCCGCAGTTTCTTGCGGAACAGCTGGCGGGTGGAAGAGTCACTGCTGGAGTGCTGGCTATCTTCGTTAAAGTCCCGCGCTGGCGGCAACAGGGCGTCCAGGATGCGATCTTCTGCGGCATCCAGCGCGCGATGCTCGTGCCGCTTCATTTCCTGCTCCCGCAGCATCTTGATGGCCATGTCGGCCAGATCCCGGATGATGGATTCCACGTCCCGGCCCACGTAACCGACTTCGGTAAACTTGGTGGCTTCTACTTTCAGGAAGGGGGCGTCGGCGAGCTTGGCCAGGCGACGGGCAATTTCAGTTTTGCCGACCCCGGTGGGCCCGATCATCAAAATATTCTTGGGGGTAATTTCGTCTCGCAGGCTGGCATCTAGCTGCATGCGGCGCCAGCGGTTACGCAGGGCAATGGCAACGGCGCGCTTGGCTTCTTCCTGGCCCACGATGTGCTTGTTGAGCTCGTGGACAATTTCCCGTGGAGTCATTGTAGACATGGTTGCTCCGTTGGTCAGTCTTTAATGGGTAGCACTTCAAGGGTGCGGTGCTGATTGGTGTAAATGCAGATGTCGCCAGCAATCTCAAGAGCCTTCTCGGCGACTTCCTGAGCACTCAGGTCGGTGTTTTCGAGCAGCGCACGGGCCGCAGCCTGGGCAAAGGGGCCGCCGGAGCCAATGGCAATCAGCCCCTGCTCGGGTTCGATCACATCGCCGTTGCCGGTAATGATCAGCGAGGCGGTTTTATCGGCCACGGCCAACAGGGCTTCCAGTTTGCGCAGAGCCCGGTCGCTACGCCAGTCTTTGGCCAGTTCCACGGCCGCACGGGTAAGGTTGCCCTGATGCTTTTCGAGCTGGGCCTCAAAGCGCTCGAACAGGGTGAAGGCGTCGGCGGTACCACCGGCAAAACCGGCAATCACCTGGCCGTTGTAAAGCCGCCGAACCTTGCGGGCGTTGCCTTTCATTACGGTGTTGCCAAGGGATACCTGGCCATCACCACCCATGGCGACTTCATTCTCCCGGCGTACGGAAACGATCGTGGTCATTGGGGCTCCAGTTGCCTGTGTGAATTTGACATTCTGGCTTTATGGAGGCGGGTGGCAGGAATTCAAGTGCCTATTGGGGCTTACTTGTGTGCCAAGGTGGGGTCTGACCCCAAGGGGTCAGACCCCGCAGTTAGGCCCGCAGGTGAGATCCCGCAATCGACCCCCTGGGGTCAGACCCCACCTTGGCAGGCTAGCGCTTACCCCTCCTTGGGAATCTTCCGCACCAGCGGCTCAATATTAATGGACACCAGCTTATCCACCGCCGAGTTCATCTGGCTGCGGGAGGTGAACGGCCCCACATTTACCCGATACCACACGCTGCCGCTATCCAGATCAATGCGTTGGACATGAGCCCGCAATCCTTGAAAGGCAATCTGCGCCCGCTGTCGCTCAGCATCGTCCTTGCTGCGGAACGAGCCGGACTGCACCACGTAATCGAACTTCTGCAGCGCCGGGCCGGGGGTGTATTCCTCCACCTTGGGTGGAACCACCTCTGACTCCGGCAGCATCTCGTAAAACCGGAAGCGCTGCTCCTTGCTGGGGGGTTCCTGCTTTGCAGTGTTCTTGGCTGGAGTGGTGGGAGCTTTGGCAGGCTGTTGCACCTGTGGTGTGTTTGCAGGCTGGTCAGCACTGCCGCCGGGCAGGGTATTCAGATACACAATAAAACCAACAAAGCCGCCAACGGCGGCCAGGGACAAAATGGTTCTCATAGACAAACTGCCATGCTGGGGGCGTGACGGGTGCGTCTTTTTCGGTTCAGCCGCTTTTTGCTGCCGGGAGCGTGCTGCCGGTTTTCCGGCAGCCCCTCTCCCGGCGGGGCGGTCTTTCCTGGCGTAATCTCTGGCCATGGAGGAGTTACATCTCGTCCGGAGCGCTTACGCCGAGCAGGTCCAGGCCGTTGGCGATTACCTGACGCACGGCAAGATACAGGCTGACCCGGGCATCCCGCAGTGCGGTATCGTCAATCAACACTTTGTGGGCGTTGTAGTAGGTGTGGAATTGCCCGGCCAGCTCACGGAGATAATGCGTGAGGTGGTGGGGTTCACGCTGGGCTGCTGAATTGGCAATCAGCTCCGGATACTTCGCCAGCTGGTTTGCCAGTTCCTTTTCCTCATCCAGGGTCAACAGGCTCAGGTCGCCCAGGCACTCATTCATGCCCCGTTCAACCCCTTCTGCAGCCAGCTTGCGCAGCACGCTACAAATCCGGGCGTGGGCATACTGAATGTAATACACCGGGTTTTCGTTGGTCTGGGAGCGGGCCAGATCAATGTCGAAGGTCAGCTGGGAATCTACCCGGCGGGCTGCCAGGAAGAAGCGGGTGGCGTCGCGACCCACTTCGTCAATCAGATCGCGCACGGTTACGTAGCTACCGGCCCGCTTGGAGATTTTTACCTCCTGGCCGGAGCGGGTGACCATGACCATCTGGTGCAGCACGTAATCCGGCCAGCCCTGGGGGATGTCGGCTTTGAGTGCCTGCAGGCCCGCCCGAACCCGGGTGACCGTGGAGTGGTGGTCGGCGCCTTGCTCATTGATGACCGTGCTGAAGCCACGCTGCCATTTGTCCAGGTGGTAGGCCACGTCTGGCAGGAAGTAGGTATAGCCGCCATCTTTTTTGCGCATGACCCGGTCTTTGTCGTCGCCAAATTCCGTGGTCTTCAGCCACATGGCGCCGTCTTGCTCGTAGGTGTAGCCGTTGGCTTTCAGGCGCTCCACCGTGGCTTCCACCTTGCCGTCTTGGTATAGGGAGGACTCGAGGAAGTACACGTCGAACTGCACGCCAAAGGCTTTCAGGTCGAGATCCTGTTCCCGGCGCAGATAGGCCACGGCGAACTCACGGATGGCGTCACGGTCTTCCGGGTCGGCCTTGGCGGTTACTTCCCGGTCGTCGGCCACCACGGTTTCGCCGGCCAGATAGGCATTGGCGACATCGACAATGTAATCGCCCCGGTAGCCGTCGGATGGCCAGCTTTCGTGCTCCGGTGTCAGACCTTTCACCCGGGCCTGAACAGATAAGGCCAGATTGTTAATCTGGGCACCGGCGTCGTTGTAGTAAAACTCCCGGGTAACGTCGTAACCGTTGGCTTCCAGCAGGCGGCACAGGCAGTCGCCTATGGCGGCGCCGCGGCCGTGGCCCACGTGCAGTGGGCCGGTGGGGTTGGCCGAGACGAACTCCACCTGCACCTTTTCGCCCTTGCCGGACTGGTTTCGGCCAAACTGATTCGCTTCATCCAGAATGCTGTTCACGATGCCAAAAGCGCTGGCGGTGCTCATAAAGAAGTTGATGAACCCGGGGCCAGCAATCTCCACCTTCTCCACCGCCGAACTGTCGGGCAGGGCAGCGACCAGTGCCTCAGCCAGCTTGCGCGGCGGGCAACCGGCGGCCTTGGACGCCACCAGGGCAATGTTGCAGGCATAATCCCCGTGGGACTTGTCTTTGGTGTTGCCAACCTGCGGTGTAAAAGCCTGATCAGCTGGCAAAGTGCCTTCAGATTGCAGGGCTGCAAGAGCAGACTGGAGAAGCTCGGATACGGTCTCTTTCATGCGTCAGACGACTCGGTGTTCAGAAGAATGGATACAGGGCGGAGGGCCCGTGAAAAAAGAAGGGGGCTATTATCGCGGAAACTCGGGGCTTAAGCAAAATGATGCGCAGTCGGCTGATAAAGATCTGACTGTTGGCTTGATGCTGGGTTAGGTGTTTGGGTGATAGATGCGCGGTCTGGCACTGGCAGCGCCAGACCGCGAAAATGTAGAGGATTAGTTGTTGTAAGGGCTGTTGATGCCTCCCGGAGGCGTGACTGCCTGATCATTCAGATCATCGGACAGGCATGGCAAAGTGAATTCCCGTGAGTTAGAGCTCGAAAAGCCTTCGACATTCGAAGTTGCCGTCAGACGTACACGAACCCAGCTGCACTCCCCTTTTGGATATCGGATATTGAACTCGACCGATCCGACTGCGTCTGTCAGAACATCGTTCGGTGCGGATGCCGGGTTGGCAATTTCGGTACCGGCGGGGTCAGAGTGGTTTGTCGGGAAAGTGGCGGTGTAAACCGGAACCCACAATTCGCTAGCCTCGCTCCACACATAGTTGCCGGTGCTGAACTCCAGGGGCAATACGCTTAGCTGCACGGGCTGGCTCGCACTCGCGTTACCGTTTGCGTCGGTAACCAGAACGCTCCACGGCATGTCATAAGTTGATTCCGTGGGCGCTGAAATGGTATTGCCGGTACCAAGAATCAGAGTTAGTGCACGGCCAGCTACAGTCAGGGTAATAGACTGAGTCCGGGAGGTGCCGTCATTTCGTTCAATTTTCGCACTAACGAGGACGCCATCTTTATCACTGATGCTGGTGGTGGATTTGTAGGTTGAAATAGCTCTGCCCTGGCTATCCGTTTTTACGATGCCTGGTTCGAGAGTACCGCCGGTCGGGTCAGTTAGTGAGAAATAGACGTTTGCATTTTTGACGAGGTTGCCATTTCTGTCTCTTACCGTGGAAATAATACTTGCTTCACCGTTTGTTGATACCTGAGTTTTGGATGCGCGAATGCTGACGGTATACGGTGATGAGGATACGAACTCCAGGCTCTCCTTTGCTTCAATCTGGATTCCAGAAGAGCTATTCGCGAGAGCTGTAATCTCCGCCACGCCCACATCATTCGAAGAAAGCCTGACTGTTGCGATCCCTTGAGAGTTGGTGGTCGCCGTTCTTGGCGACAGTGAGCCTCGAGTTGTGGAGAAGGTTACGGTGCGGCCAGCGACGGGGGAGCCGTTTTGGTTCCAGGTAATAGAAATGTTCTGAGGGCGGTTAACTTCTACTTCGCTGGGAACGTTGCTGTCGAACGCAAAGTTGTCGGCTGAAACGCTCAGTTCCAACCGTTCCGTAATCCTGGATTCATTATTGAAGGCGCTTACTGAAAGTGTATCTGTGCCCCCGGTTTGTGCTACGACGGAAAACTGAACCCTGCCAGCGCTGTCGGTGGTAAGTGACGCGGCCGATACAGTGTTCCTGGTGCTTGAGATAGTAACAGGCGTGTTGCCAATGCCCTGGCCGGCTGAATCCAGTAGCCGCGCTTCATAGTTGGCGGAAGCGCCATTGCTGATTGCGGATGGCCCGGTCAGGTTGAGCGTTGTTCCTGTAACAGCCACATCAACAGACTTGGTCACGGAGCCTGCCGTGGCAGTCACTGAGATCGTCCGGTTTCTCGCGTCGCCTTCGGTTGAAAGTTCGGCGCTGGCCCGGCCTGTTTCCGAGGTGACGGGCGAGAGAATCGCCAGTGAGCCATTGTTTGATGCTACGAAATCAACCGGAACATCTGGTGTAAGTATGCCGTTTCTGTCTCGCACCAAGGCCGTGATCGTGGTTTTGTCCTGTCCTGAAGAGCCCATCGCGGGCGTGCTGGATAATAGCTGGATTGAGCCTACGGTGAACTGATCAGAGGGCGATCCACCGTTGCCATTGCCCGTGCCAGAGAGTGGGGTTGAGCTATCGTCACCCCCACATGCCGCCATGAATAGTGCCAGCGACATTGCCGCCGCTCGTGCAAGGAATTTCCCTGACATAATTGTGTCTCCAGTTTTCGTTTACAGCGCAAGCCTTTCGGGTGTGCGTCTCCGGCATGAGAGCCGCAACCTAAGGATTGATTCCAGGTTTCTTGGATAGATTGCTGAAAATCATAGCACAGTCAATCGAATCGCAATGCGTCGTATCGGTGATTTATGAATAAAGATTGTAACGTTTTGCAGAATTGGCCTTGCATCACGTTTCCGGTTAGCCGGTTTCCTGGGGATCCACATCCACCGCCCACTTCACACTCGCAGGCAGTTTCCGTATATCGAGCTGCTGGCAGGTTTGAGTAAGAAGCCGGTTAAGATGCTTTCTGCTATCACTGCAGACCACCAGTTGGGCCCGATGGCGATCGGCCTTGCGGGCGATAACGGCAGGAATCGGGCCCCATATTTCAACGCCGGGCCCCTGGATCAGCGACCTGATCGAGTCCAGCAACTGAAGGCTCTCCTGCATGGTGTTGGCATCTACCCGGAAGATCGCCATGGCCCTGAAAGGCGGTAGTTCGCCCGCCCGGCGTTCGGCCAGCAGTTGGTTGGCGAGGGTCGGATAGTCACCCCGACACAGCGCCTGCAGCAGTGGGTGGTCGCTATGGCAGGTCTGAATCAACACCTTTCCGGGCTTGTCGCCGCGCCCGGCCCGACCGCTCACCTGTAGTAGCGTTTGTACCATTTGTTCCGGCGCCCGGAAGTCGACACTGAACAGGCCGCCATCGGCATTAACCACTGTTGCGAGGGTAACGTTCGGGAAGTCATGGCCCTTGGCAAGCATTTGTGTGCCAACGAGAATGCAGGGGGCGCCACTATTTACCTGCGAGAGTATGCCCTGAATACTGCCTTTTCGCTGAGTGCTGTCCCGGTCTACCCGGATCACCGGGGTGTCCGGGAAGAGTCCGGCCAGGGTTTCTTCCGTGCGTTCAGTGCCCTGACCCACCGGTTTGAAATTATCGCTTTTACAGGCAGGGCAAGCATGGCTGGCGGCCATCTGGAAATCGCAATGGTGGCAGCGCATGGCTCTGTCTCTGCGGTGGTAGGTGAGCCGTGTGTCGCAACGGGGGCACTCCTCCATGTGGCCGCAGTCAAAGCACATCATCACCGGAGCAAAGCCTCGGCGGTTTATGAACACCAGCGCCTGCTCCCCTTTGTCCAGTGCTTCGGCGATGGCGCTCAGGGCAGGGCGTGACAGGCCGCTTTCCAGAGGGCGGCTGCGAATGTCCAGCAGTTCCATGGACGGTGGGCGGGCATTGCCAGCCCGTTGTTCAAGCCGGATCAGACGATACTTTCCCTGCTGCGCGTTGTGCCAGGATTCGAGTGATGGCGTGGCGGAGCCCAGAATGACCGGGCAGTGATTGAGGTGGGCGCGGTATACGGCAATATCGCGGCCGGAATAGCGGAAGCCCTCTCCCTGTTTGTAGGAGCTGTCATGCTCCTCATCGACGATGACTGTTCTGAGTCTGGTAAAAGGAAGCAGTACGGCAGAGCGTGTGCCAATCAGAATCACCGGTTCGCCATTTCTTATCTTGAGCCAGGTGTCGAGACGCTGGCTATCAGTCAACGCGGAGTGCCAGATCGCAATGCGTTGCCCGAAGTAACGCTGGAACCGGGCCAGGGTCTGAGGGGTGAGGTTGATTTCCGGCACCAGCACCAGAGCCTGATCCTGCCTGTGCAGATGGGTTTTCAGGTAGTGAAGGTAAAGCTCGGTCTTTCCGCTGCCGGTGATGCCGTACAGGAGTGTTGCGCTGAACCGACCGGTGTCGGCGGGCAATGACTCGGCCGCGGTGCGTTGCGCTTCAGAAAGCTGTGGTCCGGGCGTGCTGTTCTGGTTGCTGTCAGCATCGGTTCTGCCCCTATCCTGGCATTCGGTGATCAGCCCCTTGTTCTTCAATGCCCGAATTTGTGGGCGGCTGAAGCCTGCTTTCGTGAGTTCGCTGGATGTAATGCCTGGCGCATTCTTTATGGCGGTCAGTAATGCTAGCTGTCGATGTGCATTGGCGGGCGGCAATTCGCCGCTGTCTTTGGTTTGCCAGTGCTGATCGGCTTTTGCTTCTGCCGAACGGCCTCTGCGCAGTGCGGGAGGCAGGGCAGTGAACAGGCACTCGCCCAGTGGGTGCTGGTAGTAGTCACTGGCCCAGGATAGTAGTTTGCAAGTGCTTTCCGGTAGGGCTGGCCAGTCTTCCAAGGCACTTTGAACCGGTTTAAGGTTGATGCCGGATGGTGGCTCCACGCCGATTTCTGCGACCAGTCCGGTGAGTGTCTGGTGCCCGAAGGGCACTTTTACCCGCTGGCCGGGTGTCAGTGTCATAGGCTCGGGAACGAGGTAATCGAAGAGCCTTCGAAGCGGGCGATTCAGGGCGATGCGGGCTGTCCGGGGCCGTGTCACGGTAACTGCGTATCCTGAATAAGGGCATTGATCATCGGTTTGCGTGGCATCCGGCGGCGTGGCGCCACCAATATACTTGCCTGCGGCCGGCTTTGTCAGTAAGATTCGCGGTCTGTTTCTGGCCGGGCTCGATTGTGCACGGTCTTTTCAATTGATTCAAACATGCGGTGCCTGGCAAGAAAGCTGCCCTAAGGCGTGTGATCAGGTAGCGGCATGACCGTAAGAGGTTCGCCATGAAAGAAGGTATTCACCCCAAGTACGAGAACATCACCGCTACCTGTTCCTGCGGGAATGTGATTAATACCCGTTCAACTGTTGGTCACGACCTGCAGCTCGACGTTTGCTCCCAGTGCCACCCGTTCTACACCGGCAAGCAGAAGGTGATGGACACAGGTGGTCGTATTGACCGCTTCAACAAGCGGTTCGGTGGCCGTATTGGCGGTAAGAAAGACTGATTTTCGCCGAAATCGAAAAAAAGCGCCGAAAGGCGCTTTTTTTGTGCCTGTTCGATGGCTTGGATGCGAGCGTATACGCGAAATGCACTATTGACTGTATACAAAACATTCCATTCAGGCTTGTCGTTTGCCATTGAGCGAGCCATAATGTCGCGCTCCGTCGAGCGTTGCTCTGGCGGCTATTACCTTTAAACGTGACAAACGGAACAGTGGCAATGTCTCAAGATCTGAAAGAAGCAGCCCTTGAATATCACGCCAAGCCGCGGCCGGGTAAGCTTAGCGTTGAAATCACCAAGGCTACGAAAACCTCCCGCGATCTTTCTCTGGCGTATAGCCCGGGGGTTGCCGAACCGGTCCGCGAGATCGCGAAGGACCCCGAGAATGCATACAAATACACCGCCAAGGGTAACCTGGTAGCCGTGATTTCTGACGGTACTGCGATCCTGGGTCTGGGCAATCTCGGCCCTCTGGCGAGCAAGCCGGTGATGGAAGGCAAAGGCGTCCTGTTCAAGCGCTTTGCCGGTATCGATGTGTTTGATATCGAGGTGAACTCCGAGAGCCCTCAGGCGTTTATTGAAACGGTTGAGCGGATTGCCGATACCTTCGGTGGGATCAACCTCGAAGACATCAAGGCGCCTGAGTGCTTTGAAATCGAGCGCGCTCTGGTCGAAAAGTGCAATGTGCCGGTTTTTCATGATGACCAGCATGGCACCGCCATTGTAACTGCTGCGGGCATGATCAACGCACTTGAGCTGCAAGGTAAGAAAATTGAGGAAGCCACGGTCGTTTGCCTGGGCGCTGGTGCGGCGGCTATTGCCTGCATGAAGCTGCTGGTAAGCTGTGGAATTCGATCTGAAAATATCTACATGCTCGACCGCAAGGGTGTGATCCACTCAGGTCGTGACGATCTGAACCAATATAAGGCAATGTTTGCCAACGAGACCGATAAGCGTACGCTGGACGAAGCTATTGATGGTGCCGACGTATTCCTGGGTCTGTCCGGGCCGGATCTCCTGACTGCCGAGCAGTTGGCGAAGATGGCCCCGAACCCTGTTGTGTTTGCCTGCTCTAACCCGGATCCGGAAATCAGCCCGGAAGTCGCTCTCGCCACACGCGATGACCTGATCATGGCGACAGGTCGCTCCGACTATCCGAACCAGGTGAATAACGTACTGGGCTTCCCTTTCATTTTCCGGGGCGCACTGGATGTTCGTGCCACCTGTATTAACGAAGAAATGAAAGTTGCTGCCGTGCATGCGATCCGTGAGCTGGCCAAAGAGCCGGTACCTCAGGAGATTTGTGAGGCTTACGGTGTAGCGACGTTTGAGTTCGGTCGTGAGTACATCATTCCGAAGCCGATGGACGTCCGCTTGCTGGAAGTTGTGCCAGCAGCCGTTGCAAGAGCAGCCGTGGATTCCGGCGTTGCCCGCAACCCGTACCCGGCACACTACCCGTTGAAGTCTATGGACGACATTATCTGATCCTGATAGTTCGTCTTGCTTCATAGAAAAACCGGCGGAAGATCCCGCCGGTTTTTTGTATCTGCTGAGAATCTTCCGCTCAAAAAATCTGCCTTGATAAATCGTCGTCAGCATTCGTGCCCTGGTGGCCGTTGTCCCGGGCTTTCAGGGGGTCGGGCGCATCTTCCTGCTTGAACAGTTCAAAGAGGCCTTCTTCGCCGGGGCGTGCCCGCTCTCCGGTTTCCGGGTTAATCCGAATGTTGACGATGCCGTTGGGCCTTGGCATGTGGGCCGAAGGTCTATCCTTCAGTGCTGTTTTCATGTAGTCGACCCAGATTGGCAGGGCTGTGGTGGCGCCATATTCGCTTCGGCCAAGGGGGGCCGGTTGGTCGAAGCCAACCCATACGGTTGTCGCCAGGTTGTGATTGAAGCCTGCAAACCAGGTGTCTTTCTGTTCGTTCGTGGTGCCGGTTTTGCCGGCAATATCGTCTCGGTTCAGAGCCAGGGCTCTGCGGCCGGTACCCCGGCGCACAACATCTTTCATCATGGAGTGCATGATATATACCGAGCGCTCATCCGCCAGGCGTTCCATGATTCTGGGGGTGGTCGGCTGGCCGTCAGCGTTTGAGGCGGGGAGGGTCATGCCGTCAATGGTTTCCGGAGTTTCTGTGCGCTCTCGCGTTTCGTCGGGTTTGCCGGTGTCTGCAGTGCAGGGCGAGTCACACAGTTTTGTTTCCGGAGCCTGGTAGACAACTTCGCCGGTAGAGGCTTCGATGCGCTCAATCAGATAGGGTTGGACGTCGTAGCCGCCATTGGCAATCACGGCGAAGCCTCTGGCCAGCTCCATTGGGGTAAGCAGGCCGCTGCCGAGGGACAGGGACAGGTTGGCGGGCATGTTTGCTGTGGGTAGCTTCAATTGCTCAAGGTACTGCAGGGTGGTTTGAATGCCCAGGTCCCGAAGCAGTCTGATGGACACCAGATTGCGGGAACGGTAGAGGCCCTTGCGCAATGTGGTGGGGCCGTAAAATTGCCCTGAAGAGTTCTGAGGGCGCCAGGCGGTTTCGAGTTCCGAGTCCTCGAAGACGATAGGCGCATCATTGTAGATCGTGGCAGGCGTTCTGCCGTTCTCCAGCGCGGACAAATATAGAAAAGGCTTGAAGGTCGAGCCGGGCTGGCGACTGGCCTGGGTGGCGCGGTTGTATTTGCTCTGGCTGAAGCTGTAGCCGCCAGAAAGTGCTTCAATGGCCCCTGTCTGCGCTTCCAGGGAAATCAGTGCGCCTTCAACTCGGGGAATCTGGGCAAGTGAGGCCTGGATCGTCTGAGATTTCTTTTGGCTGCTGTTGTCGTCCTCGGGCTGAGGCTCATCGCTTACGGGCTGTTTTGCATCTGGTTGCCCGGACAGGCTGGCTTTCACGTATACCACATCGCCAGGTGAAACAACGTCCGATGGCTTTTCCGGCTTGGGGCCGGTAAATCGTTCGGTGCGGTAACGGCTCGCCCAGCTCATGGTGGCCATAGGCATGGTGCCGGCGCCCAGGTTTCGCAGGTGCAATCGGGCGATTCCTTTTTCATCATCGATGCTGGTAACGACGGCGGGGATCAGATCCTCGACCTTCGGATAGCTTTGTATTTTGCCGGACAGGTCTTCTTCCGACATGCCGTCGATATCGAGCTGGCCGATGGGGCCGCGAAACCCGTGCCGGCGGTCGTAATTTTCCAGGCCGGCCCGAAGAGCATCTGTGGCTGCCTGCTGTTTTTCGCCGCCGACAGTCAGGAAGACGCTGTAGCCTTCTGTGTAGGCCTCTTCTCCAAAGCGTCGAACCATTTCCGATCGCGCCATTTCAGCAACATAGTCAGCATCAACCTCCATTTCGCGTGTATTGTAGCTGGCCGTAAGTGGTGCGTCCTTGGCCAGCGACCAGGCGTCGGCGGTGATGTATCCAAGCTCTTTCATTCGTCCGAGAATCCAGTTGCGACGGATCAGGGCTCGCTCGGGGTTGGCCAGCGGGTTGTAAGCGGAGGGGGCTTTGGGTAGCCCGGCAAGCATCGCCATCTGGGCAAGATCGAGTTCTGTCACGGGCTTGTCGTAATAGACCTGGGCCGCGGCGGCGATCCCGTAGGCGCGATTGCCCAGATAAATTTTGTTAAGGTAAAGTTCCAGGATGCGCTCTTTGTCCAGTTCACGTTCAATCTGAAGAGCCAGCAGTATTTCATTGAATTTACGAATGAACGTACGGTCGCGTGACAAAAAGTAATTTTTTGCAACCTGCATGGTGATGGTGCTGCCGCCAGACTGGATGCTGCCGGTGGTGACCAACTCCACGGCAGCCCGCACCAGCCCTTTGATGTCGACTCCGTAATGGGTGTAAAAGCGGGCGTCTTCAGCGGCCAGGAAGGCTTGTAACTGAATTGTAGGGATCTGTTCGATTGTGATGGGTGCCCTTCTCTTTTCACCGAATTCTGCTATTAATCTGTTGTCTCTGCTATACACCCGCAGCGGGGTCTGCAGTCGCACATCGAGCAACTGTTCGACCGGGGGAAGGTTTGGACGGAGATAAAGGTAAAAACTCGAGGCAAGAATGATGGCGACACTCAGGCCGGTAAGAATGAACCAGGCTAAAACGCGAGTTGTACGCAGCAATTGAGACATTTTTTTCTGACAACTGTTGGATATAGGTCTATTATTTGAGAAATTGCTTTAGGAAGGTTTGGTCGCCTCGCCGCCTGCAATGTCTCCCAGGAACATAAGAGACGTTATTGTAGACGGAAAAAACAACAAATTCTCTTACATAAAAAACACATAGAACGCTCTTTGGGTGACCGTTTTCACAATAAACGGCCGAGGGGTTTCAACGCCGGGTGGATTTAACCAGGTACAGGGTGAGCGCGTGTTCGGATTGCTAGGAAAAAAATCCAGCGCCGTTCTTGGAGTGGATATAAGCTCCAGTTCGGTCAAGCTGTTAGGGCTGTCAAAAAATGGCGATCGATATAGGGTCGAAAGCTATGCGGTTGAGCCATTGCCAGCCAATGCAGTTGTAGAGAAAAATATCACGGATGTGGAGGCGGTAGGGGAAGTCCTGAAGCGTGTAGTATCCAAGTCTCGCACCAGTGTGAAGCAGGCGGCCGTTGCGGTCTCTGGTTCCGCAGTGATCACCAAAGTGATCCAGATGGGCGGCGGGCTCAATGAGTTCGAAATGGAAGACCAGATTGCTCTCGAGGCGGATCAGTACATTCCGTATCCGCTGGATGAGGTCGCCATTGACTTTGAGGTTCAGGGCCCTTCCGAGTCGAATCCTGATGACGTGGATGTGCTGTTGGCAGCATGTCGCAAAGAAAACGTCGATATAAGGGAAGATGCACTCGAAATTGCTGGCCTCGACTCAAAAATTGTCGATGTTGAGGCCTATGCGCTGGAGCGTGCCTACACGCTCATCGAGCCGCAGCTTGAATCTCAGGGTGAAGAATTGGTCGTGGCGATCGTGGATATCGGTGCCACCATGACGACCCTGAGTGTTCTTGCAGAAGGCAAGACTGTCTACACCCGGGAGCAGATTTTCGGAGGCAAACAGCTGACCGAAGAAATCCAGCGCAGGTATGGCCTGTCGGTGGAAGAAGCCGGTCTGGCGAAAAAACAGGGCGGCCTTCCCGATGATTACAACGATGAAGTTCTGATGCCATTTCGTGAAGCCGTGGTTCAGCAGGTTGCACGGGCACTGCAGTTCTTTTTCGGGGCCAGTCAGTACAATGCGGTGGACTACGTGGTTTTGGCTGGCGGTACCGCTTCGGTTCAGGGTCTGGTCGACATGGTTGAGGAGAAAACCGGGACGCCCACGGTGGTGGCCAATCCATTTGCTGATATGTCTGTAGGCTCCAAGGTTAATGCCTCCGCGCTCAGCAATGATGCCCCTTCACTGATGATCGCCTGTGGCTTGGCAATGAGGAGTTTTGACTGATGGCCAAAATTAACCTCAGGCCCTGGCGTGAAGAGCTTCGGGCTGAAAAGCAGAAACAGTTTGTTGTTCTGATGTTGGGCGCCGTGATTATTGCGGGTGGCCTGGCTTTTTTGTGGAAGTCTGACTTGGACAGCCGGATTGCCTATCAGCAATCACGGAATGCCTACATCGAGACTGCCACCAAGGAGCTGAACAAGCAGATCAAGGAGATTGAGGATCTGAAGCGTCAGCGGGATGAGTTGCTGGCACGAATGCAGGTTATCCAGGATCTTCAGGGCAAGCGGCCCGTCATTGTTCGGGTGTTCGACGAATTGGTAAAGACTTTGCCAGATGGGTTGTTCTACACGGATCTCAAGAAAACGGGTGAGCGATTGGAAATCGTGGGCATGGCAGAGTCCAACAGTCGTATTTCTAACCTGATGCGGCAGTTCGAGGATTCCGAGTGGTTCGCAAACCCCAGTCTGTCTAATGTTGCAGCGACAGACAGCGAGCGCGCAGGGTATAGCCAGTTCAATCTCGCGGTACAACAGAAAACACCAGAGCCCGAAGGGGAGGATAAGTAATGAGCCTCGCGGACTCACTGAAAAGTCTCAATGAATTCGATATCAATGATCTGGATATCAACAATGCGGGTATCTGGCCTGCTCCGGTCAAGGCGATCGTTGCTTTGATTGTGTTTGGTCTGATTCTTGGTGGCGGCTACTGGTTTTTCGTCAAAGATCAATATGCTCAGTTGGAAGCTGTTGAAAGACAAGAGCAAGAGCTCAAGCAGCGCTATGAGCAAAAAGCCTATCAGGTTGCCAATCTGGAAGTGTTCAAGGCGCAGATGGCAGAGATGCAGGAAACATTTGGTGCGCTGGTTCGTCAGTTGCCAAGTGATACCGAAGTGCCGGGATTGCTCGAAGATATTACCAATACCGCTCTGGGTAGTGGTCTGGAGCTGCAGGAAGTAAAGTTGCAGCCAGAGCAACAACGGGACTTTTATTCAGAGCTCCCGATTAATATTCGGGTTTCAGGCTCCTATCATGAACTTGCATCGTTTGTGAGTAGCGTTGCCAGTTTGCCCAGGATCGTGACATTGCATGACCTGACCATAAAACCAATCGGCGGTGACGGCGAGCAACTGGATATGCAGGTTGTTGCCCGTACCTATCGCTACCGGGCCGGAGAATGAGCATGACAGGAAAGCATGCGGGAAAAGCCTGGCTGGGTGTTTGTCTGGCATCGTTGCTGACGGCCTGTTCCCAGGGAAGCGGATTTTCGGATCTCGATAAATTTATGACCGACACCAGGGCTAAACCCCGGGGGCATGTAGAGCCTCTGCCAGAGTTCAAGGCGTATGAAGCCTTCAGCTATTCGGCAGCAGATCGTCGTGCACCGTTTGAACCGCCGGTGGACGTGCAACTGACGATGGTGGACGATGAACCGGTCAGTGATATCGAGCCTGACTTGGATCGTCCCAGAGAAGTGCTTGAAAACTTTGACCTCAAGTCGCTTGCTATGGTCGGCACTCTGCAAGGCAACGAGGGCAACCTTTATGCGCTCGTGCGTGATAACACCGGAGGTATTCACCGGGTGCGGACAGAGAATTATATGGGGCAGAATTACGGCCGCATTGTCGGAATCAGTGAAACCCGGATTGAGCTGATCGAGATCGTTCCCAATGGTCGGGGTGGCTGGGTTGAACGCCCGCGCTCCCTGTCTCTGGATGAAGGCTGAGGAGCGACACGGATATGAACGAAAGAAACATGCACGAAAAAACAGTTTTAGGGTCGAGGCTAGCGATGTTCAAAAAACTCAATGTCTGCGCAGGTGTGATTGCCCTGGGTTTATGGAGCAGCCTGGCCGGTGCGGTCACGCTGCAAGACTTGTCGTTCTCGTCGCTACCGGGTGAACGACTGGAAGTCACCATGCAGTTTGATGGAGCGCCGCCGGAACCCTCCGGGTACACCATAGAGCGGCCAGCCAGAATTACCGTTGATCTCAAAGACACGACCAGTGCCCTCAATAAACGTAGCATTCCTTTGGGAACAGGTAACGCGCAAAGTGTCACGATTGTCGAGACTAAGGATCGGACACGCCTTATCTTTAACCTTGTTGAGTTGGTTCCCCACGAAACGATGCGGGGTGCTGACTCTTTGGTGATGACGATTGGCGGAGGTTCCGAAGCAGTCGCAGATTCAGGCGGAAATGCAAGGCCTGTTTCAACGCAAGCTCCAGCGAGGGCTACTGCCCGCACTCTGGCGGGAGTGGATTTTCGTCGTGGCAATAAAGGCGAAGGGCGGGTTGTTGTTGACCTTGGTAGTAGCGCGACAGAAGTCAATCTTAGTGAAGTGGCAGGGCGCATTCGCCTGAGTATGCCTGATCTGACAGTTCCAGAGAACCTGCGACGCAGGCTGGATGTTACTGATTTTGCAACGCCTGTATCCCGCATCGACACCTATATTGAAGATGGTTCGGCGATTGTTGAAATCCGGCCGGAAGGGGATTACGACTATATTGCCTACCAATCCGGGAAAGAGTTTACGGTGAGTGTGGAGGCGCTGTCCCAGGAAGAGGCGGAAGCGCGTCGGGAAGAGAAGTTCCCCTACACCGGAGAAAAATTGTCGCTGAACTTCCAGGATATCGAGGTTCGTTCGGTATTGCAGCTGATTGCCGACTTTACCGGGCTGAACCTTGTAGCCAGTGATACCGTGGGTGGTAGCATAACCTTGCGACTGCAGAATGTTCCCTGGGATCAGGCTCTGGATCTGATATTGAAAACCAAGGGGTTGGATAAGCGTCAGATCGGTAATGTTCTGCTGGTTGCACCCGCAGATGAAATCGCTGCCCGTGAAAAGCTGGAGCTCGAAACCAGTAAGCAGATTGCAGAGCTGGCTCCTGTTCGGTTGGACATTATTCAGGTCAACTACGCCAAAGCAGCTGATATTGTTGCTTTGATTCAGGCAGATAAAGAACTGATTTCCTCCAGAGGCTTTGTGTCTTCGGATGGCAGGACGAATACGATCAGCGTGCGCGAGACGGCAGAGAAGTTAGAGGAAATTCGCCGACTGGTTACTACTTGGGATGTGCCGGTACGCCAGGTTTCGATTGAGGCGCGTATTGTTCGTGCGCAGACTAACGTTGCCGAAGACCTCGGCGTTCGTTGGGGTGGTGCCGCATATAACGTTAGCGGTAACGACGTGATTACAGTGGGCGGTTCTCTGGGCACTCTGGAAGAGGCTCGAGGTGCCGCAAGTGGTGGTAGTGGAGGCATCTCGTTCCCCGGCGCACTTGGAGTGGACTTGGGAGTGACAGGAGCAGGGGCCTCATCCTTCGCAATCGGGTGGGGTAGTGATGACTTTCTGGTTGACCTTGAGCTATCCGCACTGGAGAGCGATGGCAGGGCAGAGGTGGTCTCCCAGCCGAGAGTTGTAACCGCAGATCGCCAAAGCGCTTCTATCAAGTCTGGTGAGGAGATCCCTTATCAGGAGGCAACTTCCAGCGGTGCAACCAACATTGAGTTCAAAGAGGCCGTGCTGTCTCTGGAAGTGACTCCTCAAATCACTCCGGATGACAAGATCATTATGGATCTCGTTGTAAATCAGGATTCTCGTGGTGAAGTTACCGCAGGTATACCTTCTATCAACACCAACGAGGTAACCACACAGGTGCTGGTTGCTAATGGAGAAACGGTCGTTCTCGGTGGCATCTTCCAGTCTGAGGTCGCGACCCAGACAACCAAGACGCCATTCCTTGGTGATATTCCGTACATCGGCCGGTTGTTCAAGCGTACCGAGCACATCGATGAGCGTAGTGAGCTATTGATCTTCATTACGCCGAAGATCATCAAGAGTGATCTGGTCCAGTAACTTGGGTGTTGAAAAAAACCGCCGGATTGTCCGGCGGTTTTTCGTTATGGGGTAGAACCGGCTTTGCCGCTTATGGATTGCAGGCCTGTGTGCTATTCTCACCCGCTTGAATTTTGTTGAGCGGAAATTATGTCTTTGCCCAAACGAGTTGTTCTGGTTGGGCCCATGGGGGCTGGAAAAACGACCATTGGCCGGTTGCTTGCCAAAGAGCTGGGATACCGGTTTATGGATACCGACCGGATCATCGAAGAGCGCTGTGGGGCGAATATTCCCTGGATTTTCGATGTGGAAGGTGAGGATGGTTTCCGTCAGCGGGAAACAGCCATGCTGGAAGAGCTGTCCAGCGAAGCAGAAACGGTGCTGGCGACGGGTGGCGGTGCGGTGATGCGGCCGGAAAACCGTCCGTTGTTGCGTAAAGATTCAATAATTGTCTATTTGCGTACGTCTATTGAGCAGCAAGTGGAGCGAACCCGTAAGGATCGCAACCGGCCGTTACTGCAGAGTGAAGACCCGGAGGCTGTTCTGCGTACACTGTTCGCTTTGAGAGACCCTATCTATACCGAGTTGGCGGATATCATTATGTACACCGACCGCAAGAGCCCCCGCCTGGTCGTTCGTCAGTTGGCTAATCGAATTAACCCGAAAACACCTCGCCACAAGCGTCAGCGGCGGAAAGAAGGAAGGGAACATGCACAAGGTGCTTCACGAGCTCAAGGTTGATCTTGGCGATCGCAGTTATCCGATTACCATCGGGCAGGGATTGCTGGGTGTCATTGATCTGACCCCCTGGGTAGCGGGTCAACAGGTGATGATCGTAACTAACAACACAGTTGGACCACTGTATCTTGAGAAGGCCAGAGCCAGTTTCCCGGGGAAAACAGTGGATGTGGTGGTTTTGCCAGACGGTGAAAAGTACAAGGACTGGCAGACACTGAACCTGATTTTCGATGCCTTGCTGGAAAATCGCCATACCCGGAAAACGACGCTGGTCGCGCTTGGTGGTGGTGTTGTGGGTGATATGGCGGGCTTTGCCGCTGCCAGCTATCAGCGTGGCGTACCATTCATTCAGATTCCGACGACATTGCTTTCGCAGGTAGACTCGTCCGTTGGCGGAAAAACCGGTATCAATCATCCCTTGGGCAAAAATATGGTAGGGGCATTTCACCAGCCCCAGGCGGTTCTGATTGATACCGATAGCTTGCAGACGCTTCCTGCCAGAGAAGTGTCTGCGGGCCTGGCAGAAGTGATCAAGTATGGCCTTATCCGGGATGACGCTTTTCTGTTATGGCTAGAGGCGGAGATGGATAAACTCGTCGGGTTGCAGCCGGAGGCGCTTGCTGAGGCCATTTTCCGTTCGTGTCAGTGTAAGGCCGATGTGGTGGCACTGGATGAGCGGGAAGGTGGCATTCGGGCCATTCTCAACCTGGGCCACACCTTTGGGCATGCCATTGAAACCTTCGCCGGATACGGCAGTTGGTTGCATGGAGAAGCTGTGGGTACCGGGATGATGATGGCCGCAGACTTATCTGTGCGCGAGGGCTTTATTTCATCCGCCGATTTCCGGCGCACTGCGGCTTTGATAAAACGAGCCGGGCTACCGGCCTTTGCACCAGCCAGTATGAAAGAAGCGGATTTTCTGAACCTGATGGCGGTAGATAAAAAGAATGTGGATGGCCAGCTACGGCTTGTGCTGCTTCGTGCGTTGGGCGATGCATTTGTAACAGACGAGGCAAAGCCGGAACATCTCCGCCAGACGCTCGGAGCATTCTTGCCCGAAGCGGGTTGATTTGTGTTTGTCGGAAGACAGGGAAGCATTGTGACTGAAGAAAGCCTGAGCACGGCAGAGCTGGGCGGCCTGTTTGCACGGCTGCAACAACGCTATGGCTTGCGCGAAAATCCACTTGAAATGGAAGCGCCATTCTTTCCCGATGCCATGCGCCAGCACTCACTGGAAGCACTGCGCCACCTTTGCGGGTTTGGAGACCTGGCACTGGTGCTGACTGGCGCACCAGGCTGTGGGAAAACGCGAATCCTTGCCGAGTTGGTGCGAAGTGAGTCTGCACGACTGGAACTTCACTCCCTGCCGGCTTCTGCTTTAACCAGTGCGGCGGCTTTGGCACGGCATTGCAAAGCGCTTGCGAAAGCCGGTGTCCCTGTTGATGTTGATGCCCGTGAAGCGGTCTACCGGTTTTTCAAGTGGTCCGAAAGTGCCCTTCGTCGCGGGCGACGCCTGGTTCTGTTGATTGATGATGCGGATCGGGTGAGTGAAGAGGTGCTCAATCTTTTGCTGGCAGCTTTCGTAGCCGCAGATCGTGCTCAGGCTGCAGTGCCGGTATTTTCGGGCGGCGATAGCCTTTGGACGGTATTAGAGCGGGGCAGCGACGCCGCGCATACCCACCATATTTCACTTCCGCCGTTAGCGCCAGGCGATATACGGAGTTATCTGGAGCCCCGAATCCATAAAGCGGGCGGGCGTGTTGACGAGCTTGTGTCTCCGGCTCGCCTGAAGAAACTGCACCACCTCAGCCAGGGAAGCTTTGGCCGTCTCAAGCGTGTGGCTCCCGGGGTCTGGCTGGACCGGATTCCTGATTCTGCCATGAGGCCAGAACAAGCCCGCTTCCGTTTTTCTCAGCTTCGTTGGCCCGCAATCGGACTTCTGCTACTCGGGGGTTCCTGGTGGTTTGTTTCGCAACAATACGAGCAGTCGGTTCGAAACCAGGCCAAAACGGACGAAGCGCCTGAACCGGTTCGTCGGAGTATTACTGTCGGGCCCGGGCCTGAAGTTCCGGTAGCGCCGGATGAGTCAAACTCAAGCACCCCTCAAGCACCTGAAAACACGCCGGGTGAAGAGGGCGTGGCGCAGGACTTGCCCGCGTCTCTTGAGCTTGACTCAACCCCGGTGATTTCCCCGAAGACTGTTCCAGAGCCAGAGCCAGAGCCAGAGCCAGAGCCAGAGCCAGAGCCAGAGCCAGAGCCAGAGCCAGAGCCAGAGCCAGAGCCAGAGCCAGAGCCAGAGCCAGAGGTTAACTCGCAGACAGAGCAACGCGACAGGGATGAGGCTGCGCTATCGCCGGAGTCGCCACCTCGGCCAGCTTTTGTACCCAGTGTGCCTGAACGGTTTGTGGCTCTGGAAGATCTCAAAACCCGCAATGGGTGGACCCTGCAACTGGTCGCGGGCAACCAGGAGCAAACGGTATTGAATGTCCTTCAGCGGGCGCCCGATGATGCCCGCCTTTCCTACACATTGGGAGAGCGTCAGGGGCAGCCATGGTTCATGCTGGTGTATGGTCAGTACCCCGACAAGGGCGCGGCAAGGTCTGCCGCTGGTGCATTACCAGAGAAACTCGGCATTTCTGCCCCATGGTTGCGCAGCTACAGCAGCTATTAAGGTTTTTTGTACGTAAATTGGTCAAAATGCACCAAATCGGTGCGGTCTAGCCTGTTTGTCAAGCACTATTTCAGAAAAAGTTTGTCTACGTACTAGTACGTGTGTAGACTCCCTTCCCCATTTTTTTTGGTGTCGGCTTTTTCTACGCACCATCGCAGTGCGGGAAAGGTTGGCGGGAACGCTTTTTCATGCGAGGTTATGCTTATGACAACAGGCTTGTATCATCCTGATGAATTCAGGGACAACTGCGGTTTCGGCCTGATTGCCCACATGAAGGGCGAGGCGAGCCATAAACTCCTGCAGACAGCGATCGAGTCTTTGACCTGTATGACCCACCGGGGTGGTATTGCCGCGGATGGCAAGACAGGCGATGGCTGTGGGCTGCTGTTACAGAGCCCCAAGGCCTTCCTCCAAAAAGCTGCTGAGGCAGCGTTCAACAAAAAACCTGGCGACTTGTTTGCAGTTGGCCAGGTTTTTTTGGCTAAGGACGATCAAAAAGCCACGGCAGCCCGGGCGGCGCTTGAAAAGCGACTGTGCGAGCAGGGGCTCGAGATTCTTGGCTGGCGTGATGTTCCGGTTGACGACAGTTGCCTTGGGCCCATGGCACTGGACTGCCTGCCGCGTATACAGCAGGTATTTGTAGAGCCAGCCGGAAAGACGGAAAAAGATTTTGCCATTAGCCTGTTCATTGGGCGGCGCCATGCCGAGCGGGATCTGGCAGACGATCCGGACTTCTATATCTGCAGCCTTTCTCATCGAACTCTTGCTTACAAGGGATTGATGATGCCCGCGGATCTGGCCAACTTCTATCTGGATCTGGGCGACCCGGATCTGCAAACGGCGATCTGTGTTTTTCACCAGCGTTTTTCGACCAACACGATGCCGCGCTGGCCGCTGGCCCAGCCGTTCCGCTTTCTGGCCCATAATGGTGAAATCAATACCATTGACGGCAACCGCAACTGGGCCATTGCCCGGGCGGCGAAATTCAGCTCACCGGACCTGCCGGATCTGCAAACCCTGCAGCCCCTGGTGAACCTGGCCGGGTCAGATTCTTCCAGCATGGACAATATGCTGGAGATCTTGCTGGCCGGTGGTGTCGACCTGTTCCGGGCAGTACGCATGATGATTCCGCCCGCCTGGCAGAACGTGGATACCATGGATTCCGAGTTGCGGGCGTTCTACGAATACAACTCCATGCACATGGAGCCCTGGGATGGCCCGGCAGGGCTGGTCATGTCCGACGGCCGCTATGCTTTGTGTATGCTCGACCGCAATGGCCTGCGCCCGGCCCGCTGGGTGATTACTAAAGACGACTTTATTACGTTGGCTTCTGAAGTGGGTACCTATGGTTACCAGCCGGAAGATGTGGTGGCCAAAGGCCGGGTAGGGCCGGGCCAGATGCTGGCCATTGATACTGAGTCTGGAGAAGTTCTGCACACCCGCGATATCGACCTGCGGCTGAAAAAGGCCCAGCCTTACAAGCGCTGGCTGAAGGAAAATGCCCTGCGGGTGGAAACCACCCTGAATCAGGCGACGCCTGAGTTCAAGTTGATGGATGCGGAAGACCTGCTGGTTCACCAGAAGATGTTCAACATCTCCTTTGAAGAGCGGGATCAGGTGTTGCGGCCGTTGGCAGAAAATGCTCAGGAGGCCGTGGGTTCCATGGGCGACGATACGCCCATGGCGGTATTGTCGAGCAAGGTTCGCCACGTGGCGGACTATTTCCGCCAGAAGTTCGCCCAGGTGACCAATCCGCCGATTGATCCTCTGCGGGAAACCATCGTGATGTCTCTGGAAACCTGCCTGGGCGCGGAGCAGAACGTGTTCGAGGAAACCCCTGAGCATGCCAACCGGATTATCCTGACCACGCCTGTGTTGTCTCCGGCCAAGTTTCTGCGCTTGAGCAATAACGACCGCCCCGGTTTCGAGGTACAGAAAATTGCTCTTGGCTATCGCCCGGAAGAGGGGCTGGAGCAGGCGGTGTGCCGGGTGTGTGACGAGGCGGAGCAAGCCGCCCGTGATGGCAAGGCGCTGCTGATTCTGAGCGATAAGGATCTGGTGCAGGGCGAGTTGCCGGTCAACGCGTTGATGGCCACAGGTGCAGTGCATCATCATCTGGTGGCCAAGGGCCTGCGCTGTGATTCGAACATCATTGTTGAAACCGGCTGGGCAAGAGATCCCCATCACTTCGCCGTGTTGTTCGGGTTTGGGGCGACGGCGGTCTATCCGTATCTGGCGTATCAGGTAATGAATGACCTGATCCGTACCGGTGAAATACTGATGGATCCGATCGAGGCCAAGAACAACTATCGGAAGGGCATCAATAAAGGGCTGCTCAAGATACTTTCGAAAATGGGTATCTCGACCATTACCTCCTACCGTGGCGCTCAACTGTTTGAAGGCATTGGCCTGGCGGATAATGTTGTGGATCTTTGCTTCAAGGGCGTGCCGAGCCGAATTCAGGGCGCTGACTTTTACGATTTTCAGCAGGATCAGGAGCTACTGGCGTCGGTTGCCTGGAAGCCGCGTAAACCTTTGTCGCAGGGCGGATTGCTCAAGTACGTTCATGGCCAGGAATACCATGCCTTTAACCCGGATGTGGTGGGCAAACTACAGGATGCGGTGAGTGCCGGGGACTATGGCATCTATAAAGAATATGCTGGCCTGGTGAACGAGCGCCCGGTGGCTACCTTGCGGGATCTGCTGGTGTTCCGTGACGGCATCCAGCCGATTGACCTGTCGGACGTAGAGCCTGTGGAAGGCATTTTCCCCCGCTTCGACTCGGCGGCTATGTCTCTGGGGGCTTTGTCGCCCGAAGCTCACGAGGCACTGGCGGTTGCCATGAATACCCTGGGCGGTCGCTCCAACTCGGGTGAGGGCGGAGAAGACCCGGTGCGCTACGGCAACAACAAGCGCTCGAAGATCAAGCAAGTTGCCTCTGGTCGTTTTGGCGTGACTGCTGAATACCTGCGTAGCGCAGATGTCATGCAGATCAAGGTGGCCCAGGGTGCCAAGCCTGGCGAGGGCGGGCAATTACCCGGTGGCAAGGTGAACGATCTGATTGCCCGGTTGCGCTATTCGGTGCCGGGTGTGACGCTGATTTCTCCGCCGCCGCACCACGATATCTATTCGATTGAGGATCTGGCGCAGCTGATTTTCGATCTGAAACAGGTTAACCCGCAGGCGCTGGTGTCGGTCAAACTGGTATCAGAACCCGGGGTGGGCACGATTGCGGCGGGTGTGGCCAAGGCCTATGCCGACCTGATTACCGTATCTGGCTATGACGGTGGTACCGCTGCCAGCCCGCTGACCTCCATCCGTTATGCCGGTTCGCCCTGGGAGCTCGGGCTGACCGAAACCCAGCAGGCCCTGCGGGCCAACGATCTGCGGGGCAAAATCCGCCTGCAGACCGATGGCGGCATCAAAACCGGCCTGGATGTTGTGAAAGCGGCCATTTTGGGAGCCGAGAGCTTTGGCTTTGGCACAACGCCGATGGTGGCCCTGGGTTGCAAATATCTGCGCATTTGCCATCTGAACAACTGCGCCACCGGTGTCGCCACCCAGAACGACTACCTGCGGGAAGAGCACTTCAAGGGCACCGTGGAAATGGCCATGAACTTTTTCCGTTTTGTGGCGGAGGAAACCCGGGAATGGCTGGCCAAGCTGGGCGTTCGCTCCCTGCAGGATCTGGTGGGACGCGTCGACTTGCTGGAGCGCCTGCCCGGCGACACCGAGCGCCAGAAGAAACTGGATTTAACGCGCTTGCTGCAGAACGACCACATTCCGGCCGATAAGCCGCATACCTGCCAGAGTGAGCGCAACGAGCCCTTCGATGAGGGCAAGCTGGCCGAACAGATTGTGGCAGACACGGCTGCGGCCATTGCGGAGAAGTCCGGAGGTGCCTGGAGCTACCGGGTAACCAACTGCGACCGCTCCATCGGCGCCCGCCTGTCGGGCGAGATTGCCGCCCGCTATGGTAACCAGGGTATGGCCGATGCGCCCATCACCCTGGACCTGACCGGAACCGCAGGCCAGAGCTTCGGCGTATGGAACGTGGGTGGCCTGAACCTGATTCTGCAGGGCGATGCCAACGACTACGTGGGCAAGGGCATGACCGGTGGCAAGCTGGTGATCAAGCCACCCCGGGGCAGCGATTTCAAAACCCAGGAAACCTCAATTGCAGGCAATACCTGCCTGTATGGCGCCACCGGTGGCAAGCTGTTTGCGGCAGGCACCGCCGGCGAGCGGTTTGCGGTGCGTAACTCCGGCGCCCATGCGGTGGTCGAGGGTGCGGGCGATCACTGCTGTGAATATATGACCGGCGGCCTGGTAACCGTGCTGGGCACCACCGGGCACAACTTCGGTGCGGGCATGACCGGCGGCTTTGCCTACGTATTGGATATGGATAACACCTTCGTGGACAAGTACAACCACGAGTTGGTGGAAATCCAGCGGATTTCCCGCGAAGACATGGAAGCTTACCGCAACCATCTGCGGGGCGTGATCCGGGAGCACATTTCCGAAACCGGAAGTGCCTGGGCCGAGCACCTGCTTGAAGATTTCGACGACTACATCGGCCGTTTCTGGCTGGTCAAACCCAAGGCCGCCAATTTGCGCAGCCTGTTGGCCAGTACCCGGGCCAGACCGGAATAACCGGTGGGCGGACTGCGTCAGGTGGGCCAAGAGTGGCCTGGTCGAAATTGAGTTGATGAGAGTAGCACTATGAAAGAACGTCTCAGTAATGATTTTCAGTTTGTGGAAGTCGGGCGGGTTGATCCGAAAAAAGTACCGGCGAAAAAGCGCAAGAAAGAATTCGGAGAGATCTACCATCCGTTTACCCAAACCCATGCCAGCTCACAGGCCCACCGGTGCCTGGAATGCGGCAACCCATACTGTGAGTGGAAGTGCCCGGTACACAACTACATTCCAAACTGGCTGAAGCTGGTGGCCGAAGGCAACATCATGAAAGCTGTGGAGCTGTGTCATCAGACCAACTCCCTGCCGGAGGTGTGTGGTCGGGTGTGCCCTCAGGATCGGTTGTGTGAGGGTGCCTGTACCCTGAATGATGGATTTGGTGCCGTCACCATCGGTTCGGTGGAAAAGTACATCACCGACACCGCCTTTGCTCTGGGCTGGAAGCCGGATATGTCAAAGGTGAACTGGACAGACAAGAAAGTGGCAGTGATCGGAGCCGGCCCCGCGGGCCTGGGGTGTGCCGACATTCTGGTGCGTAATGGCGTGAAGGCTGTGGTGTTTGACCGCTATCCGGAGATTGGTGGATTGCTGACCTTCGGCATTCCCGAATTCAAACTGGAAAAGTCCGTGATGGCGCGCCGTCGCAAGGTATTCGAGGAAATGGGCGTGGAGTTCTGCCTGAACACCGACGTGGGCAGAGACGTGCAGTTCATGAAGCTGCTGGCGGACTATGACGCCGTGTTTATCGGCATGGGCACCTACACCTACATGAAAGGCGGCTTCCCGGGAGAGGATCTGCCTGGCGTGTACGATGCCCTGCCGTTCCTGGTGTCCAACGTCAATCGTCGCCTTGGCTTTGAGAAAAAACCTTCTGAATTCATTGACATGAAAGATAAGCGGGTGGTGGTTCTGGGTGGTGGCGACACCGCCATGGACTGCAACCGCACCTCTATCCGGCAGCAAGCCGAGAGTGTGACCTGTGCCTACCGTCGGGATGAGGCCAACATGCCCGGCTCCCGCCGCGAAGTGGCCAACGCCAAGGAAGAAGGCGTGAACTTCCTGTTCAATCGCCAGCCGGTTGCCATTGTTGGTGAGGGTAAGGTGGAAGGGGTGAAGGTGGTCACCACTCAGCTCGGTGAGCCGGATGAGAACGGGCGCCGTCGCCCGGAAGTTGTACCCGGCAGCGAGGAAGTGATTCCGGCAGATGCGGTGCTGGTTGCCTTCGGCTTTCGCCCCAGTCCTGCCCCCTGGTTCGATGACATTGGCATTAATGCCGACGAGTCTGGCCTTGTCACTGCGCCGGAGCAGGCCGAGTTTCCGTTCCAGACCAGTAACCCGAAAGTGTTCGCTGGCGGTGATATGGTGCGAGGTTCCGACCTGGTGGTTACCGCAATTTGGGAAGGGCGCCAGGCGGCGGAAGGCATCCTGGATTACCTGGATGTGTGAATAATCCGTTGACCGGTGTCAGAAGGGCGGCGCTCAAACAGAGGCCGCCCTTTTTTATTGCCGCAAACGGGGTATCATTGCTGCCTATTGTCTCTGACCATTTACCGACGAGAACGGAACCGATTATGACTGAGCTGAAAAACGATCGCTTTCTACGCGCCCTGATGCGCCAGCCTGTAGACCGCACGCCGGTATGGATGATGCGCCAGGCTGGCCGCTACCTGCCGGAATACCGCGCAACCCGGGCCAAGGCGGGCGATTTTCTCAGCCTGTGCAAGAATACGCCGCTGGCCTGCGAGGTTACCTTGCAGCCGCTGGAGCGCTACCCTCTGGATGCGGCCATTCTGTTCTCCGACATCCTGACCATTCCGGATGCGCTGGGGCTTGGCCTCTACTTCGAAACCGGTGAAGGTCCCAAATTTCGCAAGGTCATCCGCACCGAGGCCGATGTTGACGCACTGCCCGCCATCAAAGCCGAATCCGACCTGGATTACGTGATGAACGCGGTTTCCACCATCCGCCGTGAACTGAATGGCCGGGTACCGCTGATCGGCTTCTCCGGCAGCCCGTGGACACTGGCGACCTACATGGTGGAAGGCGGCTCGTCCAAAGATTTTCGCGAGACCAAAAAGCTGGCGTATGGCCAGCCTGAAGTGATGCACCGCCTGCTGGATCACCTGGCAGACTCGGTAATTGATTATCTGAACGGCCAGATCAAAGCCGGTGCCCAAGCGGTACAGATTTTCGATACCTGGGGTGGGGTGCTGAGTGGCTGGGCCTATGAAGAATTTTCCCTGCGCTACATGAAGAAAATCGTCGCTGGGCTGATTCGCGAAAACGAAGGGCGCCGTGTGCCGGTCATCCTGTTCACGAAGAACGGCGGCCAGTGGCTGGAATCGATTGCCGATTCAGGCTGCGACGCCGTGGGCCTGGACTGGACCACCGACATCGGCAACGCACGCGCCCGGGTTGGCGACAAAGTTGCCCTGCAGGGCAATATGGACCCGTCTATGCTGTACGCGCCGAAGGCGCGTATCCGCCAGGAAGTGGCGGATATTCTGGCACGCTATGGCGCCGGTTCCGGCCATATCTTCAACCTCGGCCATGGTATTACACCAGAGGTAGACCCGGAGCACGCGGGTGCGTTTATCGAGGCGGTTGTGGAGCTTAGTGGGCAGTATCACCAGTAGATTCGGAGCCGTCTGCAGAGTTCCCAGCCAGCCGTTCATGGCAGGCCGGGACTCGCCCTGTACTCAGTAAGGCGTCCGATCTATATTGATGGAAAGCGATGTCTTCGCCTTGGAGTGGCCCCGTGACGATAAAAAAAGCCGATAAACGCCGTTTCCACAGAATCGACTTCGATGCACCTTGCGAGTTGCATTGTCAGGATCAGGTGTGGCCCACGGAGGTGCTGGATATTTCGCTGAAAGGCGTTCTGGTTCAAAAGCCCGAGGGATGGAAAGCGTCACTCAACGAGCCCTGCGAGGTGGTTGTCCACCTGAATGAGCGTGAAGCCGGGATTGTGATGGCGGTGGAGTTGAAGCACGTTGAAGATCATCGGCTGGGCTTTCGTTGTCAGTACATCGATCTGGAAAGCGCGACGCACCTGAAGCGGTTGGTTGAGCTGAATTTGGGCGATCAGGCGTTGTTGGAGCGGGAGTTTGCTCACCTGATTGAATAGAGAGCTGTTTTGGCGGATTGCTCCCAGCGTTTACGGCTCGTGGCAGGGTTCACCCTCAAAAAATGTCGGAGGCCATGGATGGCCGGAGAGAAGCGCACATGGATGTGCTCGTAGCGGTTTTTTGAGGGTGAACCCTGCCATGTGCCCCGCACCAACCAGAGCAGGCCAGGGCTCGGTTAAAGCTCCTCCAGCGCCGAAAGCGCATCAGAAAGCTTGGTCACCGGAATCACCTTCATCCCGTCTAACGATTTACGTGGCACATTGGCCTTGGGCACCAGTGCCCGGGTAAAGCCGTGCTTTGCCGCCTCGTAAATCCGCTCCTGACCATTGGGCACCGGCCGAATTTCCCCCGACAACCCCACCTCTCCAAAGATCACCAGATCCTGAGGTAACGCCCGATTCCGGAACGACGAAACCACCGCCGCCAGCAACGCCAGGTCGGCACTGGTCTCATTCACCTTGACCCCCGCCACCACGTTCACAAACACATCCTGATCCGCCACATGCATACCACCGTGGCGATGCAACACCGCCAACAGCATCGCCAGACGGTTCTGGTCAGCCCCCACCGCCACCCGCCTCGGGTAGCTGCCCTGGGCCATATCCACCAGTGCCTGAATTTCCACCAGCATAGGCCGGGTGCCTTCCCAGACCACCATCACCACACTGCCCGGAGCGGCTTCTTCGCCCCGGTTCAGAAAAATCGCACTGGGATTCTTTACTTCCTTCAAGCCCTGTTCCAGCATCGCGAACACGCCCAGTTCATTGACCGCACCAAAACGGTTCTTGATACCGCGCAGAGTTCGGTAGCGGCTGTCGCTGGAGCCTTCCAGCAAAATCGAACAGTCGATCATGTGCTCCAGCACCTTCGGGCCCGCCAGACTGCCATCTTTGGTCACGTGACCCACCAGCAACAGAATGGTACCGGTTTGCTTGGCAAAACGGGTCAGGAACGCGGCGCTCTCGCGGACTTGCGACACCGAACCCGGGGCAGATTCAATGTCCGCCACATGCATCACCTGAATACTGTCGATCACCAGAATGCGCGGCTTTTCGATTTCCGCCACCTGAATCAACCGCTCCACGGAGGTTTCCGACAGCATTTTCAGGTCTTTCGTGGGCAAGCCAAGACGCTTGGCGCGCATAGCCACCTGTTGCAGGGACTCCTCGCCGGTGACGTAGAGCGCGGAATGCTGGGCGGCCAACTGACAGACGGCCTGCAGCAGCAAGGTACTTTTGCCCGCGCCGGGGTGCCCCCCCATCAGAACCGCAGAGCCTTCCACCAGGCCGCCGCCCAGCACCCGGTCGAATTCCTGCATGCCCGTGCTGATCCGGGCCTGTTCGGCGAGACTGACTTCATCCAGGCTTTTCACTTCCGACAAACTGCCCGCGTAACCCTCAAAACGGGCGCTGCGGGCGCCTTTGCCCGGGCCAGATACGCCGCGGACTTCGCTGACCGTATTCCATGCCTGGCAGGCAGTACACTGGCCCTGCCATTTGGAGTAGTCGGCGCCACATTCAGTGCAAACAAACGCTGTTTTGAGTTTGGCCATGGGTGATCTGTGATCCGTGATGGTGAGAGTGTGGTGCCAGCCCCCCCTCTCCCCAACCCCTCTCCCGCGAGGGGAGAGGGGCTAGGTTGGCGCCAGCCTGGAGGCTATACCCCACGCCTCCTGTGAGGGAGAGGGCTGGCTGGATCTGACCCCGACGGGTTAGCTCCCCTCTCCCTTTACGGGAGAGGGGCCGGGGGAGAGGTTGAAACGCTTTACGCCAATTTCTTGTACTTCATGCGCTTGGGCTGCATGGCGGAATCGCCTTTGCGCTTTTTGAAGTCCGCATCGTACTCGGTAAAGTTGCCTTCGAAGTACACCACCTCACCATCATCCTCAAATGCCAGAATGTGAGTGGCCACGCGATCCAGGAACCAGCGGTCGTGGGAGATCACCAGCGCTGAACCCGGGAAGTTCAGCAGCGCTTCTTCCAGCGCGCGCAGGGTTTCCACGTCCAGGTCGTTGGTGGGTTCGTCCAGCATCAGTACGTTGCCGCCCTGTTTCAGCAATTTAGCCAGATGCAGGCGGTTGCGCTCACCCCCCGACAAATCGCCCACGCGCTTTTGTTGATCGCTGCCTTTGAAGTTGAAGCGGCCAACATAAGCCCGGGACGGTGTCTCGTAGTTGCCGACTTTGATGATGTCCTGACCGTCGGACAGCTCTTCCCAGACGGTTTTGCTGCCGTCCAGGTCACGCATCTGGTCCACGTAGGCCAGTTCAACGGTTTCGCCCACCGTAATGCTGCCGGAACTTGGCTGATCCATACCGGCGATCATCTTGAACAGCGTCGATTTGCCTGCGCCGTTACCACCGATGATGCCAACAATGGCACCGGCTGGTACCGTGAAGGAAACGTCCTCATACAACAGGCGGTCGCCAAAGGCCTTGCTGATGCCCTCTACTTCGATCACCTTGTTGCCCAGGCGTGGTCCGGGCGGGATGTAGAGCTCGTTGGTTTCGTTGCGCTTCTGGAATTCCTGGGAACTCATTTCCTCAAAGCGGGCCAGTCGGGCCTTGCTCTTGGACTGGCGGCCCTTGGCATTGGAGCGTACCCACTCCAGCTCCTGTTTAACGGCCTTCTGGTGGGAGGCTTCCTGCTTGGACTCCATCTCCAGGCGCTTCTCTTTGTTCTCGAGCCACTGGCTGTAGTTGCCCTCAAACGGAATGCCCTGGCCCCGGTCCAGCTCCAGAATCCAGCCGGCAACGTTGTCGAGGAAATAGCGGTCGTGGGTGATAGCAACCACGGTGCCTTCGTAGTCGTGCAGGAAGCGCTCCAGCCAGGCCACGGATTCGGCGTCCAGATGGTTGGTGGGCTCGTCCAGCAGCAGCATGTCCGGGCCTGACAGCAGCAGTCGGCACAGGGCCACCCGGCGGCGCTCACCACCAGACAGGACTTTTACTTTCTGATCCCAGGCTGGCAGGCGCAGTGCGTCGGCGGCGACTTCCATCTTGCGTTCAATGTCGTGGCCGTCGGTGGCCTGAATGATCGCCTCCAGTTCGCCTTGTTTTTTGGCGAGCTCATCAAAGTCGGCATCAGGTTCCGCGTAGGCGGCGTAAACTTTGTCCAGTTCCGCCAGGGCGTTGTGCACGTGGGCCACCGACTCGTCGACGATTTCCTTGACGGTCTTCTCTTCGTCCAGCTCCGGCTCCTGGGGCAGGTAACCGACGTTAATGCCTGGTTGTGGGCGGGCTTCGCCGATGTAATCCTGATCAACCCCCGCCATAATACGCAGCAGGGTAGATTTACCGGCACCGTTCAGGCCCAGTACACCGATCTTGGCGCCGGGGAAAAAGCTCAGAGAGATGTCTTTCAGAATTTCCCGCTTGGGTGGAACGACCTTGCCCACGCGGTTCATGGTGTATACGTATTGGGCCATATTGGCGGAAACCTCTTTACAAACCGGTTCATGGATTCGGATGGCGGTGGCGCGGGCGGCGGGGCAGGTCTTCAGGGATACGCTGTGAATACATCCCTGTACGCTCGACAAAATCATCCCTGATTTTGACGATCCCTGAAGACCTGCCCCGCCGCCCTCGAGCAGACCGCGTGCATGTGATCCGGTAAGGTATCTAAAGCTTTCTATGATAGCAATTGAGCAGAAACCGCGGTTGCCGGTATGCCGGTATCCGCGGACGGCATAAAGGATGATTTTTAACCCGCTTTCAAGATAGAATAGCGGCCCAATTTTTCAGGGGTTCCGGCGCAGGCGAAAGCACGCCGGGCCAGCCATACAGACAGGGGCAGCAGATCCATGTTTACTCGTGATATGAAAATCGCCGGTTTCGATGACGAACTCTGGAACGCCATGCAGGCGGAAGAGAAACGCCAGGAAGCGCACATCGAACTGATCGCGTCGGAAAACTACACCAGCCCGCGGGTAATGGAAGCCCAGGGCAGTGTGCTCACCAACAAGTACGCCGAAGGCTATCCCGGTAAGCGTTACTACGGTGGTTGCGAGTTTGTCGATATTGCCGAAGACCTGGCCATTAATCGCGCTAAGGAGCTGTTCGGTGCCGCTTACGCCAACGTACAACCGCATTCCGGCTCTCAGGCAAACTCTGCGGTATTCATGGCGCTGCTGAACCCGGGCGATACCGTTCTGGGCATGAGCCTGGCACACGGTGGCCACCTAACCCACGGTGCCAGCGTGAACTTCTCCGGCAAGATCTACCATGCGGTTCAGTATGGCATTGACAACGACACTGGTCTGATCAACTACGACGAGGTTGAGGCCCTGGCCGTTGAACACAAGCCCAAGATGATCATTGCTGGCTTCTCTGCCTACTCTCAGCAACTGGACTTTGCCCGCTTCCGTGCCATCGCTGACAAAGTGGGCGCTTACCTGTTTGTGGACATGGCCCACGTAGCTGGCCTGGTGGCTGCAGGCGTTTATCCGGATCCTATGCCTCATGCTCACGTTGTGACCACCACCACACACAAAACCCTGCGCGGCCCCCGTGGCGGCCTGATCCTCGCCTGTGACGACGAAGCACTGCACAAGAAGCTGAACTCCGCCGTGTTCCCGGGTGGCCAGGGTGGCCCGCTGATGCACGTGATTGCGGCCAAGGCCATCTGCTTCAAAGAAGCCATGAGCGATGAGTTCAAAATCTACCAGCAGCAGGTGATCAAGAACGCAGCTGCCATGGCTGAAGTGTTTGTCGAGCGCGGCTTCGACGTGGTTTCCGGCGACACCAAGAACCACCTGTTCCTGGTCAGCCTGATCAAACAGGACATCACCGGTAAAGACGCCGATGCGGCTTTGGGCAAGGCCCACATTACCGTGAACAAGAACGCGGTGCCGAACGATCCGCGCTCGCCGTTTGTAACTTCTGGCCTGCGTGTGGGTACCCCGGCGGTAACCACCCGTGGCTTCAAGGAAGCCGAGTGTCGTGATCTGGCTGGCTGGATGTGTGACATTCTGGATGATCTGGAAGACGAATCCGTCATCAGCCGTGTGCGTGAGCAGGTAGAAGCGGTCTGTGCCCGCTTCCCGGTTTACAGCTGATTGCCTTGAAGTCTGACAACCCGGGCGTTGACTAACGGCCCGGGTTCCTTGTTTTCGGGAGCATTGAATTATGCATTGTCCTTTCTGTGGTGAAGCGGATACCAAAGTGATCGATTCACGCTTGGTTGCAGAGGGCGACCAGGTGCGCCGCCGCAGGGAGTGCTTGTCTTGTCGGGAACGTTTCACCACCTTTGAAACCGCGGAGCTGGTGATGCCCCGTGTGGTGAAGCAGGATGGCGTGCGCCAGCCGTTCGATGAAGACAAGCTGCGGGCAGGCATTATGAAAGCCTTGGAGAAGCGCCCGGTCAGTATCGAGGAAATTGATGCCGCTCTGAATCGCATCAAGTATCGGTTGCGTTCGACCGGTGAACGCGAGGTTCAGTCAATGAAGCTGGGTGAGGAAGTGATGACCGAGCTGCGCCAGCTCGACAAAGTCGCCTACGTGCGGTTTGCGTCGGTTTATCGCAGCTTCCAGGACATCAACGAATTCAAGGAAGAGATTGAGCGTCTGTCGCACGGCAATGGCGAAACGGCCGCAGACGTGGCCCGGGCCCTGGCAGGCGATGAGGCGGGCAAAGGCAAGGTATGATTTCAGACCGTGACCGGGCGATGATGGCCCGGGCTATCCAGCTGGCCTGGCGCGGTCGGTATTCAACCCATCCGAACCCTCGGGTGGGTTGTGTGATTGCCAAGGCGGGTCGCATCGTTGGCGAGGGCTGGCATGAACGTGCCGGTGAAGCGCACGCCGAGGTGCGGGCGTTGAGTCGCCCCGGTCAGGATGCCAGAGGCGCAACAGCGTACGTTACGCTGGAGCCGTGTAGCCATTACGGTCGCACGCCGCCTTGTGCCAGGGCACTGATTGAGGCAGGCGTGGCGCATGTATTTGCGGCCACCAAAGACCCTAATCCGTCGGTATCCGGGCGGGGGCTGGACATGCTGCGGGATGCCGGGATAGCGGTTACAGAAGGGCTGATGGCCGAAGAGGCCGCCCGTCTGAACCCGGGCTTTATGAAGCGCATGCGCACCGGGCGGCCCTGGGTGCGACTGAAAATGGCCGCAAGCCTGGATGGCCGAACCGCCATGGCCAGCGGTGAAAGCCAGTGGATTACCGGCCCTGAAGCCCGGCGGGATGTGCAGCGGCTGCGGGCCATGAGTGACGCTATCCTTACCGGTGTGGGTACTGTGCTGGCGGATGACCCCTCCCTGACCGTGCGCCGGGATGAAATGGGCGATATTGGCGATGCAACAGACCCATCAAGGCAGCCGCTGCGGGTTATTGCCGACAGAGATGCCCGCACGCCCGCCAGTGCACGCATCCTTCGGGGTGGAAATGTTCGGGTTTTCTGTGCCAGTTCCGCACTGGCGACATCGTCGGCACAGGATCTGGCTGCGCTGGGAATCAGCCTGAACGGTGTTGCCTGGAAAGACAACGGCGTGGATGTTGCCGAGTTACTCGATGCCCTGGGAGAGCTGGGGATCAACGAATTGCTGGTAGAGGCGGGCCCCACGCTGGCGGGCACCTTTATCCGGGAAAATCTGGTAGATGAGTTGTGGTTATACCAGGCGCCGGTGTTTCTGGGCAGCTCTGGCCGGCCGACAGCCCATTTACCTCTGGATACCATGGCCGACAAGGTGCAATGGAAGGTTCGGGATCGTCGCCAGGTAGGCGAGGATCAGCGCCTGATTCTTGTCCGCCACTAAACAATCAATACACTGCCCGGATTGGCGATCAGCCAAACGGTGCGACAGGGTGCAGAATCGTATGGCACTGAACAGCATTGAAGAAATCATCGAAGACATTCGCCAGGGTAAGATGGTTATCCTGATGGATGACGAAGACCGCGAGAACGAGGGCGACCTGGTTATGGCAGCGGAGCATTGCACTCCCGAAGCCATCAATTTCATGGCGAAATTTGGTCGCGGCCTTATCTGTATGCCGATGACGCGACAACGTTGCGAACAGCTGGGGCTGCCTCTGATGGTGCAACAGAACGCTTCGGGGTTCGGCACCAAGTTCACCTTGTCTATTGAAGCCCGCGAGGGTGTGACAACCGGTATCTCGGCGGCCGACCGTGCGCGAACCGTGCAGGCGGCCGTTGCCCGCAACGCCAGGGCCACAGATCTGGTGCAGCCGGGTCATATTTTTCCGTTGATGTCGGATCCCGGCGGCGTACTCAGCCGGGCTGGCCATACCGAAGCGTCTTGCGATCTGGCCGCTCTGGCCGGGTGTGAGCCTGCCGGTGTGATCTGCGAAATCATGAACGACGACGGCTCTATGGCCCGTCGGCCGGATCTGGAGCAGTTTGCCGAGGATCATGGCCTCAAAATCGGCACCATCGCGGATCTGATTCATTACCGCACCATGAATGAGCGCACCGTAGAGTGCGTGGAGCAGAATGAACTGGATACCGAATACGGCGTGTTCAAACTGCATACCTATCGCGACAATATTCAGGGAGCAACTCACCTGGCGATGGTTATGGGCGACATCAACCCGGATCAGCCGGTGGTGGTGCGGGTACATATTACTGATACTCTCCGTGACCTGCTGGGTGCTCGCCGCAAGGACTCCCGCAGCTGGCCGTTGCATCATGCGCTTGAGCGGATTGCCCGCGAAGGGCAGGGCGTGGTGGTGCTGTTGAACAGTGCAGAAGACAGTTACAACCTGGAAGACCGGATCCAGGAATTTTTCGATAAGGGGCAGGGTTCGTCTGGTAAAGGTAGCTCCGGCGTCTACTTTACGGTGGGTACCGGTTCCCAGATTCTGAGGGATCTGGGCGTGGGCAAAATGCGACTCTTGAGCCCGCCGGTCAAATTCTCTGCCATCTCCGGTTTCGATCTGGAAGTGGTGGAGTATGTTCCCTACGCCCCCGAATGATAAACCCGGCTGCTGCGAATGTTGCGGTGGCCCGTCAAGGAGCCCGAGATGGCAGATATCAAAGTAATTGAAGGTGATTTCACCCGGTGCAGCGGCCGTTACGCATTGGTCGTTGGTCGGTTTAACGGTTTCGTTGTAGAAAGCCTGGTTGAAGGTGCCGTAGATACGCTGCGCCGCCACGGTATTTCTGATGACGACATTGCCATTATTCGTGTGCCTGGTGCCTACGAGATGCCGCTTGCCGTAAAGCGGGTTGCGGAAACGTCTGACTATGATGCCATCATTGCCCTGGGAGCGGTTATCCGCGGTGGGACACCGCACTTTGAGTATGTTGCGGGTGAAGCCTCCAGTGGATTGGGCGCCGTCAGCCTGGAAACCGATGTACCGGTTACCTTTGGTGTGTTGACGGTGGATTCTATCGAGCAGGCCATCGAGCGTTCCGGCACCAAAGCCGGAAACAAAGGCGCCGAAGCTGCGATTACTGCCCTGGAAATGGTCAGTTTGTTCAAGAAATTGGGTGAGTAATGAGCGAAGCAGGTGATAGCTCTCCCCAACCGGGGAAAACCGGTCAGCCCAAGGCAGGCGATCGTCGCCGGGCCCGGGCACTGGCCATGCAGGGCCTGTACCAGAGGCATTTCAGTAAAACACCGATTTCGGATATTGAAGCCGAGTTCATGGTCGATAATGACATGAGCAAAGTGGATCTGATGTACTTCCGGGACCTGCTCAGAGGTGTGCACCGTCAGCAGGCAGAGCTGGATCAGCTGGTGGAGCCTTTCCTTGACCGGCCTCTTGCTGAAGTAGACCCTGTGGAGCTGGCGATTGTCCGGTTGGGTGCTTATGAACTGAAATACCGCATCGATGTTCCCTACAAGGTGGTGATCAACGAGGGCATCGAAATGGCCAAGCGTTTTGGCGGTACCGAGGGCCACAAGTTCGTCAACAGCATTCTCGACAAGCTCAGCCGGCGATTGCGTCTGGCAGAGACGCGCCCTCGCTGAGGTATGGGTGAGTTCGAGCTGATCCGGCAGTATTTCCAGCCGCTGGCCGAAAGCACCCGGCACAATCAGCTGATTCTCGGGCCCGGTGATGACTGTGCAATACAGCGTATTGAGCCGGGCCAGGATCTTGTATTTTCGGTGGATACCCTCGTTGAGGGCGTCCACTTTCCCCGCGACTACTCCCCGGAGCATCTGGGTTGGCGTTCGCTGGCAGTTGCTGCCAGTGATCTTGCCGCAATGGGAGCCAGCCCTGCCTGTTTCACTCTCGCGCTCACATTGCCTTCGGTAGACAGCCACTGGCTTGAAGGCTTCGCTGCCAGCCTGGCCAAAGCAGCCGGTGCATTCGGCCTGGCGCTGGCCGGTGGTGATACCACCCGGGGGCCAATGGCATTGTCGATTCAGGTGCACGGCACGGTTAGCCGGGGCAAGGCGCTTTGCCGTTCCGGTGCCCGGCCAGGAGACCTCGTCTGTGTCAGTGGTACCCTCGGTGCCGCCGGTGCCGCACTGGACTTTCTGGATACCGCCGCCCCTGATGCTCTGCAGCAGGCGATCCTGGCACGCTATCACCATCCGCAACCGAAGCTGGCGCTAGGGCAGGCGTTGGCTTGTCATGCGTCAGCAGCGATTGATATATCTGATGGGTTGTTGGCAGATTTGGGGCATATTCTGCAGGCGTCTGGGGTGGGCGCCAGCGTTGAGCCCGCATCTCTGCCAATAATGGATGAGCTGGTGGCGCTGAAAGGCGCCCAAGCCACGGATCTTGCGCTGACTGCAGGTGACGATTACGAGTTGTGCGTTACTCTGGCTCCTGGGGCATTTGAGCAGCTGCCACCGGGCACTCGGCAGCAGCTTACGGTGATCGGTTTGATTACCGAAGAGCCTGGTATTGAACTGACCGGCCGTCACCTGCCGATAGGGGCGGGTTTCGATCACTTCAGGAGATCACAATGAGCGACGACGACCTGATGCAGGAGCCGGATTCGGTTCGCATAGTGCTGCCGCCGGGCTTTCTCCGGAACCCCGTACACTTTCTGGCGTTCGGGTGTGGCAGCGGAGCGGCACCAAAGGCGCCCGGCACCTGGGGTAGTCTTGCCGCGATACCGGTATGGTACCTGTTCGCCTGGGTGCCCCCGATCGGGTATTGGTTGATTGTGTTGGCGGCATTCTTTGTGGGTATCTGGCTGTGTGGAAAAACCGCCGAAGATCTGAAAGTCCATGATCACGGAGGCATTGTCTGGGACGAGTTTGTTGGAATGTGGATCGCCCTCGGTTTAATGCCGGATCAGATCTATGGCGTGATGATGGCGTTTATGCTTTTTCGTTTGTTTGATGTCTGGAAACCCTGGCCAATCAACTGGCTTGATGAGCGCTTGCCGGGTGGCCTGGGCATTATGGTTGATGATGTGGTTGCAGGAGCAATGGCTTTGGCGAGCCTGTGGGCTATTGATACCTGGGTGATGCCTTATCTGGTGTGATAACGAAGTCGACCTCTGGGTCAGTGTACGGATTGCTCTTCCGGTAACAGGCGAACCACGTGCAGAAACCGGCGTAAACCGATTTCGGCCCGTTCCCGGGAGGCGAACGGCCCGCTGTCGAACCCTTCCCGGGTGGTGAAATACCATTTGCTCCCGACACAGAAAAAGCGGCTGCTGCGGAACGGAACAGGGCCCTGTTCGCCGGTTCGGCATTGAGTGTCCATGGTATCTCCTGAGCCCACTTGTTCTTTTCTTCTCGGGCGACGTATTGTATTGGCCGATTTGTTTAAAATTAAACCAATTCCTGGCGAATTCAACTTTTTTTTACATTCTGTCTTAGCGCCGGTGGTCGGAATACTTCGATAACCGGTTCAATCCGGCCCTTAAGCCTTGTCTGATGCGGCGGGCCTCTGCAGAATACGTGCGATTGCTTCCCCATGGGTATGTTCAGAGTGCCCTCACTGACCGAACAGGAGCTAATAGTTTATGTATCAGGTATTTCGGGGTTTCAGGTGGCTGGTGATTGTTTCGCTGGCCGCACTGGCTGGCTGTGCATCATCGGTAACACAGGTCGATACCTGGGAAGGTGACGCGGGAACAGCCACGCCGGCTGTGCTCAAAGCGCCGGGCGCTATAGAAGTGATTCAGGTGAACGGGCGGCAAATGAGCAATTTTTTGCTGGATGACCTGGCGCTGGACTATGGCTTGCTGCCTGGTCAAAACCAGGTGGTATTCAACTACAAGACCATCTGGGCGAAGAACAGTGTGGTCAAGAACGGAGAACCGAAGGTACACATCGTTGAAAGTGGCCCCCGCGCTGTGCAGTTCGAGGCAGTTTCTGGTGAGGTTTACCGTTTCGAGTTTGAAGAACCGGGCAGCCGCCGACAGGCCGAGGCGATGAAAGAGAGCTTCCATGCTGCCATTGTTGCCAGTGACGGCAAGGAAGTCGCCCGCTCCCGGCACTGGAAAGAGGGTGAGCAACCGGCAGAGGCACGGGTACCTGCCTTGAGTTCCGGCATCTCTGCTGAAGCACAAGATACCGAAGAACCCACCGCACCATTGGCCCGCCTGAAGGCAATCTGGGCGCAAGCCTCAGAAGACGAGAAAAAAGCGTTCTTAAGGTGGGCCTTTGAATAATCTGAACTTCAGTAATTTCTCAAGATAATTTAGCAGGTCGCCCGTCAGGCTCGGTGGCTCTGGCGGCCCGTCCATATCGGCGGAGCCGGATTCCAGATTCCTGGCAGCTAGTTCTATGGCTGCCAGGCTATTTAACACCAGCTCCGGAAGACAGTGGCTGTCAGGCACCACGTCCGGACACAGGGTAAAGTTTAACGTGAGTTGTCCCTGGTAGCTGACCGCAACAATCACCATACCCAAGCTGTCGAAAAGTGGTGCGCTGTTGAACTGCTGTATCAGTCTGGTCCCCTGCAGGTACAGAGGTACCTGTGGACCGGGGACATTGGTGATGGGCAGATTGAACAATGGCTGATAGCGCTGGGCGACCTGGAATTCCGAATACAGCCGAGCCGACAGGGCCAGCAAGGTGGACGGCACCAGTTCGGTGAGCCGGTCTGCGGCAATCGCTTCGCGGTAGGGCTCCGAAGACACGGCGTTCTGGTGAATCTTCCGTATCCGGCGTGCCGGATCCGGTTCGATGGTGGCCAGATCCAGCAGCATGGCGGACATTTGGTTGCCTGTTGCCCGTCGCAAACTGCTTGAGCGCACCGAAATCGGGGTCATGGCGACCAGGGAGCGGTCGACGGCCACGTTTGCCCGGGTCAGGTAGACCCGTAGAGTCTCGGCACATAACCCGAGCACCACATCGTTGAGTGTCACCCCGCCCAACGCACTCTTTATGGCTTTCAGCCTGGCCAGCTCAATGCTGGCAGAGACGATGCGCCGGTTTGCCGTAATTTGCCGGTTAAACGGGCTATGGGGCGCGGTGAATACCGGCAGTGACAGCGGTATCTTGTGCAGTTGCCGCTGAATCAGGCCACGGGTTGTTGCACCAGCTGCGCTGTAGGCCAGAGACGCCAACTGCAGCGGCGTTTTCAGCACGTTGGCGCTTGCCTGAAGGGCAATGCGTTCTTCCGAGGGAGGTTCTCCGGGGTGCCAGGGCTGGGGTGGCGGTATGGGCCTGGGTGTGGGTGAATATTCCAGCAGCTTTGCCATAATTTCTTCGCCGCTGAAAGCGTCGATGGCGGCGTGGTGTAACTTCACGATCAGGGCAAAGCCCGCTTTTTCTCCCTCCGGTGTCTCGATACTGAATCCGTCGACAAACGTTATGTGCCAGAGCGGGCGATCCTGCCTCAGGCGTTCCTCCAGGATCTTTGATGCCAGCGTCATCAGCCCCTGTTGGGTTCCCCGTGCGCCAAGGCTTACATGGGCCAGGTGGCGTTCAACACTGAAGTCTGCATCGTCTATCCAGTAGGGCCGGCCGAGTTTGAAAGGGATTTTTCGGAGCTTCTGGCGAAACAGCGGTGACACATGCAGGCGGCTGCGTAGATAGGCTACGAAAGTGCTGAATGCCAACGGGCTGGCCAGGCCGCTGGCATCGAACAGATAAATGCCGCCGATGTGCATCGGCGTGGTGTCTGATTCCAGGTACAGAAACGAGGCGTCCAGTTCCGATAGCTGGCGCATACCGCGCGCTCCTTGGTGGTTGGCGAATTCGTCAGGGGTGCCAGTATACCCCTCGGGCGATGCCCCGGGGTTGACCCTCGTGCCTCACACGGGGGAGGGTTGCAGCCACTTTGTGAGGCCTTCGTCACTGGTCAGTCTATCCCAGAACCACATCAGTGCCTTGCCTTGGTCGGTCTCGTGGCGCGCCAGGTAAACCGCCACGCTCGACCTGGGGTTCTCCACTTCTCTGGCCACCAGGCGGCCAGCTGCGAGTGCCTCCGCCACGCGGGGGGTTGGTAGCCAGCCAACGCCCAACCCGGCTTCCTGAGCGGCAATTTTCTGGTCGATATTGGTTACCGTCAGGGTGTGCTGGCGCTGGAAGATCCCGGCATGCCCGGGAGGTAGAGTGCGGGAGGTGTCCGCTGCGGCGACCGAGGTATAGCGGGCGATTTCGTTGTCCGAAAGCGGGGCGCTTGTGCTGGCCAGGGGATGCCGGGGGGCGACCGCGAACACAAACGGAATCTCTCCCAGTTTGCGGGTAGCGAAGCTCCCTGCGGGTTTGCTGAGCTGGTCGGCACCGACCACCAGATCCACGCGCCGGCTTTGCAGCGCGTCCCAGGCACCGGCAAAGACTTCCTCGATGATCTGCACTTCAACCGGCACACCCAGTTGCAGAAAATCCTGAATGGCTGGAAACAGGCATTCAGCGGGCAGCAGTGCATTGAAGCCGATTCGTAGCCGGGTCTCCCAACCCTGGGCCACCTGCCGGGTGGTATGGGCCAGATTTTCCGCTGCGGCCAGCAGGGAGCGCCCTTCATCCAGCAGATAGCGCCCGGCCGGGGTCAGTACGGCTTTGTGCCCGGAACGATCAAAGATGCTGACGTTCAGGTCTTCCTCGAGCTTCTGTACGGTATAGCTGATGGCCGAAGGCACCCGGAAAAGCGCCGCCGCCGCCCCGGCAAAACTGCCTTTGCGGTCGATGGCGTCCAGTACCTTCAAAGCGTCGATGGTGATCGCGGTATGCATGTTCGAATTATCTGAAAGTGTTTGCCAGAAATGCTTGCTATCAGCCTAGCAGGACAACCGATAGCCTGTCTCTATGAAAAACAAGGTGGGGTCTGACCCCAAGGGGGATAGTTGTGGGACTTTTGATTGAGGGGCAGTGGCACGATCAGTGGTACGACACCGACAAGACCGGTGGCAAGTTCGAGCGCGAGGCAGCACGGTTTCGCAACTGGGTGACGGCCGATGGAGTGGCGGGGCCATCCGGTGACGGAGGTTTTCCGGCCGAAAGCGGCCGTTATCATCTGTATGTGTCCATGGCCTGCCCCTGGGCGCATCGCACGCTGATTTTCCGCAAGCTCAAAGGGCTGGAAAGCCACATCTCGGTGTCGGTGGTGCACCCGGATATGCTGGAGAACGGTTGGGAGTTCCGGCCCGGGCAAGAGGCTCATCGCGACCATCGCTACGGCGCGCAGTATCTGCATCAGATATACACCCGTGCCGCCGGTGACTATACCGGACGGGTAACGGTGCCTGTGCTCTGGGACAAGGAGCGCCAGACCATTGTCAGCAATGAGTCGGCGGATATTATCCGGATGTTCAATTCAGCCTTTGATGGTCTGCCGGGGGTGGTGGCGGAGCAGGATTTCTATCCGCAAACGATGAGAGCCGGGGTTGATGAAATCAACGAGCGGGTCTACCACACGGTCAATAACGGTGTATACAAAGCCGGGTTTGCCACCGCCCAGGACAAGTACGAGAGTGCATTCAAGGCCCTGTTCGAATCCCTGGATTGGTTGGAGCAGCGGTTGGCGGATACTCGCTATCTGGCGGGCGGTGTCATCACCGAAGCGGACTGGCGCCTGTTCACCACTTTAATCCGTTTTGATGCCGTCTATTACAGTCACTTCAAGTGCAATCTGAAGCAGATTCGTGACTATCCAAACCTGTCAGGGTACCTGCGGGAGTTGTATCAGGTGCCAGGGGTGGCGGAGACCGTGGATATCGAGCAGATCAAGCGACATTACTACGTCAGCCAGCGAACCGTGAACCCCACCGGAATTGTGCCGGTGGGACCACAGTTGGATTTTAGTGCCCCCCATGGGCGAGGCCATCTCAGCTAACCCGGGCAACCGCGACTTCGGTCAGCAGTTTGAGGGCTGTGCGGTGTTCGGAGTCCGGCAGGCGGGCAAGCAAATCAAGCGCCTGTTTCGCCTGTTCCCGGGCCTTGGTCAGGGTGTACTCAATAGCGCCGGAGGTTCGGACAATGTCCAGTACTCGGGGCAGGTCGTCCAGACCGCCCTTGCGGATGGCCTGACGAATCAGTTGGCGATCTTCTTCGCTGCCGGTTGCCATGGCATAAATCAGGGGTAGGGTGGTTTTGCCTTCCGCCAGATCGTCGCCTACGTTTTTGCCCATGGCCTCGGCATCGCCCTGGTAGTCGAGCACGTCGTCAACCAGTTGGAAGGCGAGGCCCAGATGCTTGCCGTAGTCCTGCAGCGCGGTTTCCTGCTCCGGATTGGCACCCGCCAGCAACGCGCCGGTGTGGGAAGCGGCTTCGAATAACATGGCCGTTTTGTTGTGAATAACCTCCATGTACTGCCCTTCGGTCAGGTCTGGGTTTTTCACGTTCATCAACTGCATCACCTCGCCCTCGGCAATCACGGCCGTGGCATGGGACAGCACCTTCATTATCGGCAGGCTTTCGAGCTCCACCATCATTTCAAAGGCCCGGGCGTAAAGGAAGTCGCCCACCAGAACACTGGGGGCATTGCCCCATTTGGCATTAGCGGTGCTGCGGCCGCGGCGCATATCGGAGGTGTCGACAACGTCGTCATGAAGCAGGGTGGCGGTATGCAGGAATTCGATCACTGCGGCCAGTTTCAGGTGATCGTCATGCCGATACCCGGCCGCCTGGCTGGACAGCAATACCAGCAGGGGGCGCAGTCGTTTGCCGCCGCTTTCAATGATGTACTGGGCAATCTTTTCCACCAATGGAACATCGGAAGCGAGCCGCCTGATGATGAGATCGTTCACGCGGTTGAAATCATCCGCTACGGTGTCGTAGATGCGTTGGGCTGTCATGGGGCCAAGTAGTCCCTTGCTGGTGGTTCTGTTGAGTTTTCGGGCAGGTCGCGGCAATGCTAGGTATTGCTGCTTACAGTGTCAACTTGAGCAATAATGCGGGTTGTATTGAACGGCGGCTTTTCGTACAATCACGCGCCCAACTCATCCCAACCTGCGCTCCCTGCAATAGGGTCGCCAAAGCGCTTCCCTTAGAACCAGGTGGATAAGAGCAGGGATGGGTCAATCGCGGAGACTATGAATGTACGCAGTTATTGTAAGCGGTGGTAAGCAGCACCGTGTTAAAGAAGGCGAAACTCTGAAGCTGGAAAAGCTGGAAGTTGAAACCGGCGGTTCCGTTGAGTTCGATCGCGTTTTGCTGGTAGCCGATGGCGACAACGTAAAAGTTGGCGCTCCGGTGGTAGACGGTGCCAAGGTGACTGCGGAAGTGGTTAGCCATGGTCGTCACGACAAGGTTCAGATCATCAAGTTCCGTCGTCGTAAGCATTCCATGAAGCGTCAGGGCCACCGTCAGTGGTTTACTGAAGTCAAGATCACGGGTATCCAGGGCTAAGTCCCGGGGCGACCCCTTAAAGAAGGAGGCTGGTAATGGCTCATAAAAAGGCAGCAGGTAGTACCCGTAACGGTCGCGATTCCGAGTCGAAACGACTTGGTGTCAAGCGCTACGGCGGCGAAAGCGTATCTGCAGGCAGCATCATCGTTCGTCAGCGCGGTACTCGTTTCCACGCTGGCAGTAACGTAGGTATTGGTAAGGACCACACCCTGTTCGCGAAAGCGGAAGGTCAGGTGAAGTTCGAGACCAAAGGCCCGCAGAACCGCAAGTTCGTTAGCATCGTTCCGGCTGCGTAAGCAGCGGCGATCCGGTTCTGTTGAACCTTGGGTTTGTCTGATAGGCTGATTTAGTCAGTTCTCAGGCGAGCCCGGAGCCCCGCAAAGCTTCCTTGAGGCTGCGGGGCTTTTTAGTTTTTGCAAAGGCATTTTGGCGTATGAAATTTGTAGACGAAGCCACCATCATTGTTGAAGCCGGTAAAGGCGGGCATGGTTGCCTGAGTTTCCGGCGTGAAAAGTACGTTCCCAAGGGCGGCCCCGATGGCGGCGACGGCGGGGATGGCGGCTCCGTTTACCTTGAGGCGGACAGCGCGCTCAATACGCTGATTGACTACCGGTTCCAGCGTAAGCACAAGGCGCGCAATGGCGAGCCGGGTGCCGGGCGCAACTGTACCGGCATCAAAGGCGATGACCTGGTGTTGCCGGTACCGGTTGGTACCACGGTGGTCGATATGGATACCCATGAAGTGCTTGGGGATCTCACCAAAGAGGGGCAGCGCCTGAAAGTGGCCCAGGGCGGTTTTCATGGTCTGGGTAACACCCGTTTCAAATCTTCGGTGAACCGCGCGCCCCGTCAGACCACCAAGGGCTCGGAAGGTGAAGTGAGAAACCTTCGCCTGGAGCTGAAAGTGCTGGCGGACGTGGGGCTGCTGGGGTTGCCGAATGCCGGAAAGTCTACTTTTATCCGATCGGTGTCTGCGGCCCGGCCGAAAGTGGCGGACTATCCGTTTACCACTCTGGTACCAAACCTGGGTGTGGTGAGTGTCCAGGCGCATCAGAGTTTTGTGATCGCCGACATTCCCGGGCTCATCGAAGGCGCTGCGGAGGGCGCGGGCCTTGGGATTCGCTTCCTGAAGCACCTGGTGCGCACCCGTTTGTTGTTGCACCTGGTGGATGTGGCGCCTTATGACGGTTCCTCGCCAACTGCCGCGGTTAAAGCGATCGCGGGTGAACTGGAGAAATTCAGTGAGACGCTGGCGAATCGTCCTCGCTGGCTGGTGTTGAACAAGGTCGACATGGTGGCCGAAGAAGAGCGCGAGGCTCATTGTCAGGCGATTGTCGACGAGCTGGGCTGGGAAGGCCCGGTGTTCCGCATTTCCGCACTCAGCGGCGAAGGCACCAAGCCGCTGGTTCAGGCGGTGATGCGCTGGATTGAAGAGCAGGCCGAACAGGAAGCGGATAACCCTGAGTTTGCCGAGCAGGAGGCTGAGCGCCGCCGGCAGATGGATGAAGAGGCCCGCCGCAAGATTGAGTCGGACCGTCAGGCGCGTCGAGCCGCCCGGGAAGACGATGATGACGACTTCGACGACGATGATTACGACGTTGAAGTGGTGTACGCCCCCGAATAAACCAGAGACCAGCGAGATCTACCCGTACCATGAGTGAACGCCTCCCGTTAAAACAGGCTCGCCGCCTGGTGGTGAAGATTGGCAGTGCCCTGTTAACCGACGATGGCAAAGGCCTGGATGTCGCGGCGCTGGGTTTGTGGGTGGATCAGATTGCGGGATTGATTGCCTCGGGTGTTGAAGTGGTGGTGGTGTCGTCCGGTTCCGTAGCTGAGGGTATGAGTCGTCTCGGTTGGGCGGTGCGGCCGCAGCACTTGCATGAGTTGCAGGCCGCAGCGGCCGTGGGGCAAATGGGCCTGGTGCAAACCTGGGAGGCCCAGTTCAAGCGCCACGATATTCACACCGCCCAGATCCTGCTGACCCACGATGATTTATCGGATCGCAAACGTTACCTGAATGGCCGAAGCACGCTGCGCACTCTGCTGGATTACGGGGTGGTGCCGATTGTGAATGAAAACGATACGGTGGTCACCGATGAAATCCGTTTCGGTGACAACGATACCCTGGGGGCATTGGTGGCCAACCTGATCGAGGCCGATGGCCTGATCATTCTGACCGATCAGCTGGGTTTGTTTGATAAAGACCCGCGCAAGCACGCCGACGCGGTACTGGTGACTCAGCGTCGGGCCGAAGATCGTGAGCTGGATGCCATGGCTGGAGGCAGTGCCGGTGCCTTGGGCCGGGGTGGTATGCAAACGAAGTTGAGGGCGGCCCGCTTGGCGGCCCGTTCCGGCGCCTTCACGGTCATTGTGGGCGGGCGTATTGAACAGGCGATTACCCGGTTGCGCCAGGGTGAGCTGATCGGAACCTTGCTGTTGCCGGATCAGGGGCGGATGGCGGCCCGCAAGCAGTGGATTGCCAGTCATTTGCAGACCCGGGGTACGTTGACTCTGGACGATGGCGCAGTGAACGTGTTGCGCCTGGGTGGTCGAAGCTTGTTGCCGGTAGGCGTGAAGGCGGTGGCAGGGCAGTTTCGCCGGGGCGAGATGGTGTCCTGTGTCGACCCGCAGGGCAGGGAAGTTGCGCGCGGTCTGGTGAATTACGACGCCGATGAGGCGCGTGCCATCGCAGGGCGATCCAGCGATCGGATTGTGGAAGTCTTGGGTTATGTCTCCGATGAGGAAATCGTGCATCGGGATAATTTGGTGGTGGTCTAACCTTTTCCGCTTTTTTTCAGGCACAAAAAAACCGGCCCGCAAGCCGGTTTTTTTATGAGCGCAAGATTCAGGCAGCTTTCAGAGCTTTGATCTTGGCGTTCATGCGGCTCTTGTGGCGAGCAATCTTGTTCTTGGTGAAGATGCCTTTGTTGACCATGCTGTCCATGATCGGCTGAGCCACTTTCAGGGCTTCCTGGGCTTCTTCGTAGTTGCCAGCCTTGATCTTGGCGTCAACTTTTTTCATGTAGGTACGTGCCATGGAACGCAGGCTGGCGTTGTGCTTGCGGTTGTTCTCGTTCTGACGAGCGCGCTTTTTGGCTTGCGGGGTATTTGCCACCGTAAAACTCCTGAAATTCGTTGCTATAAAGAAACTGTTACATCGCAGGCGCGCCAAAACCCAGCGCGTCGGAATAAATGACGCGGAACTATGCCGCTGAATGCCTCAAATGTCAAGGTTGGCGTGTGGTTTATCCCTTGCTTTGCAAGCCCTGTGATACACTCCGCGATCGTTGTTCAAGGCCTTGTGCCTGTGACTCTCGGCACCCTGTGGATTACCGAGACAGCCTGGCTTTTTTACCTTATATCACCGGATCTGCATCATGCCCAACAAGCCTGCGCCCTCAGCAACAACGTCACCTGTAAATCCGCCCCCCAAGGCGCCAGGGTTGTTGCGGTCGTCCGGGGTTGTGGGGCTGATGACTATGTTGTCCCGTGTGCTGGGCCTGGTACGGGACATGGTGATCGCTCGCTACTTCGGCGCTGGTGCCGGAGCCGATGCGTTTTTTGTTGCCTTCAAAATCCCGAACTTTTTGCGCCGACTGTTTGCAGAGGGAGCGTTCTCCCAGGCCTTTGTGCCGGTGTTGTCGTCTTACCGGCAAGGGCAGGATGCGTCCGAGGTGAAGCGCCTGGTGGATGCGGTGGCCGGGTCACTGGGGCTGGTGTTGCTGGCGGTCACGCTGGTGGCCATGCTGGGCTCGCCGGTGCTGACGGCGGTATTCGCGCCGGGATTTCTGGACGACGACACCAAGTTTGCGCTCACCAGTGAGATGCTGCGAATTACCTTTCCTTACCTGCTCCTGATTTCGCTGACCGCCTTCGCGGGTGGCATCCTGAACAGTTACGACCGCTTCGCGGTACCCGCGTTTACGCCGGTGCTGCTAAACCTGGCGATGATCGGTGCCGCCGTATTCGTTGCCCCATTGATGGCAGAGCCGGTAATGGCGCTGGCCTGGGGGGTGTTTATTGCCGGAGCTTTGCAGCTGTTTTTCCAGTTGCCCTTTTTGATGCGGCTCGGCTTGTTGCCCCGGCCCCGGGTGGATTATCGCCATGAAGGTGTGCGCCGGATTCTGAAACTGATGGCGCCAGCGCTGTTCGGGGTGTCGGTCAGTCAAATCAACCTGCTGCTCGATACCGTGCTGGCGTCCTTTCTGCAGACCGGTAGCGTGTCCTGGTTGTATTACTCGGATCGTTTGTCAGAGTTACCGTTGGGCGTGTTCGGCATTGCCATTGCCACGGTAATTTTGCCCAGTCTTTCGCGCAAGCATGCGGCGTCTTCCGCGGATCAGTTTGCCGCCACCCTGGACTGGGCGGTGCGGGCCGTGCTTCTGATCGGCGTACCCGCTGCCCTTGCCCTGGCGTTGTTGGCTGAGCCGCTGATTGCCACTTTATTTCATTACGGCGAAGTGACCGACCGGGATGTGCTGATGTCGGCGCAAAGCCTGCGGGCCTATTCCGCGGGCTTGCTGGCATTTATGCTGATCAAGGTGCTGGCACCGGGCTTTTTCGCCCGGGAAGACACCCGAACCCCGGTGAAGATTGGCGTTATCGCCATGGTGGCGAACATGGCATTTAACCTGGCGTTGATTGTGCCACTGGCTCATGCCGGTCTGGCACTTGCCACTTCCCTGTCTGCCTGGTTGAACGGCTATTTGCTGTGGCGGGGCTTGCGTAAAGAGGGCGCCTGGCAAAGTCAGCCGGGCTGGCCGAAATTCCTGATGCAGCTGGCGGCCGCAAACGGTGCGCTGGCAGCTGTCGTACTTTGGCTGAACGCGCCGGTTGCCGAGTGGTTGCTGCTGGGCGGACTTGCCCGGGCGACCGAAATGGCGATTCTGGTGATTGCCGGTGTGGCTGCGTACTTTCTCACCCTGGGCCTGACGGGTGTGCGGTTGCGCCAATTCCGCCAGAAGTAGGCTCGGCGATTTCTACCACACCGGCTCCTGAGGTATAATCGCGCGTTTTCTCACCAGCGTGTTGGCAATTTGCCCGCGCGCCCAAAGCCAGCGGCAGTTTAGGGTTCGCAGTTTATGCGTCTGATCAGAGGCCTGACCAATCTCAAGCGCATCGCCGGGCGGGCAGATTCGCCGCTTGCCAGTGGTTGCGTGGCGACCATCGGCAACTTCGATGGTGTGCACCGTGGCCACACAACGATTATCTCGCAGGTCAAGGAAAAGTCCCGGGCACTGGGATTGCCTTCAGTGGTGATCATTTTCGAGCCTCAGCCCCAGGAATTTTTCCGTGGTGACCAGGCGCCGCCGCGGTTGATGCCATTCCGGCAGAAGTTCGAGGCGTTGCTCGCGGAAGGTGTCGACATGGTGTTGTGCATCCGGTTTGATCAGACTTTCCGCAGTTATTCGGCCATGGGTTTTATTGACGATGTGCTCATCGGTGGACTAGGTGTGCGCCATCTGGTGGTCGGGGATGATTTTCGTTTTGGCTGTGATCGCGCCGGTGATTTCCGCCTGCTGAATCAAGTCGGGCAAGAGCGGGGCTTTTCTGTCGAGAACACCCGCACCGTGACGGTGGATGGCGAGCGGGTGAGCAGCACCCGGGTGCGCAATGCGCTGACGGTGAATGGGCTGGAAGAAGCCGAGCGCTTGCTTGGGCATCCCTATCGGATTCATGGCCGGGTGGTGTATGGCCGGCAACTGGGGCGCCAACTGGGCGCGCCAACCGCCAACATTTTGCTGCACAAGATGGCGGCTTTGCGGGGCGTTTATGTGGTGCGGGCCAGGCTGGACTCCGGCCAGTGGCAGGACGGCATTGCCAACATCGGCCTGCGCCCGACAGTGGATGGTAAGCGGCCGTCGCTGGAAGTGCACCTGTTTGACTTTGCTGGCACACTCTATGGCCAGCATCTGGATGTGGTGTTCCGCCATGGTTTGCGGGACGAAGTGAAATTTGATTCTGTTGACGAGTTGCGACAACAGATTGTCCGGGATTTCGAGACTGCCCGGGCCTGGCTGGCAGCAAATCCTGCCACGCCGGACACCTGATACAACTGACCAACCGAGAGTACGCACAACGACATGAGCGACTACAAGCATACCCTGAATCTGCCGGAAACCGCCTTTCCGATGCGCGGTAACCTGGCCAAGCGTGAGCCCGACATGCTCAAGCGCTGGCGGGATCTGAATGTCTACGGCAACCTGCGCAAGCAGCGTGAAGGCCGGGATAAGTTCATCCTGCACGATGGCCCTCCTTACGCCAACGGCAGCATTCACATTGGGCATGCGGTCAACAAAATTCTGAAAGACATGATCGTCAAGTCCCGCAGCTTCATGGGCTTTGATGCCCCTTATGTGCCGGGCTGGGATTGCCACGGTCTGCCCATCGAGCACAAGGTTGAGCAGGAGATCGGTAAAGCGGGCGTGAAGGTGGATTACAAAACCTTTCGCCAGGCTTGCCGGGATTACGCCACCAAACAGATTGAAGGTCAGAAATCCGACTTTATCCGCCTGGGCGTAATGGGAGAGTGGGACAAGCCCTACCTGACCATGGACCCGAAGGTGGAAGCGGGCATTGTCCGGGCGCTGGGCAAGATTGTCGAAAAAGGGCACCTGGTGCGTGGCTACAAGCCGGTTTACTGGAGTGTGGTGGGTCAGTCCGCACTGGCAGAAGCCGAGATTGAGTATCAGGACAAGACCTCCACCCAGATCGATGTGCGTTTTTCGGTGGCAGATCGGGCAGCCATTCTTGCGGTGTTCGGTGTGGACGACGGCCCGGGCGATGTGTCGCTGGTGATCTGGACAACGACGCCCTGGACTATTCCCGCCAACCAGGCGGTTTCCGTGGGCGCGGATCTGGAATATGCACTGGTTCAGCTGGATGCAGGCCAGGGTTCGGAGCGGATGATCCTGGCTACCGATATGGTGGCGGGCATCATGGAGCGCTGGGGTGTGGAAGACTACACCGTACTGGCCAACGTTGCCGGTGCCGCTCTTGAAAAGCAGATGCTTCGGCATCCGGTTTACAACCGGCAAGTGCCGGTAATCCTGGGTGATCATGTGTCTCTGGACGCCGGTACCGGTGCCGTCCATACCGCGCCCGATCACGGTATGGAAGATTTTGAGGTAGGCAAAGCCTACGGTATCGATACGGTGAACCTGGTGAAAGCCGATGGCACCTACACCGAAGCCGCTGGCGAATTCGCCGGAGTGCATGTGTACAAGGCAGACGAACCTGTCTGCGCCGCACTGGAGCGCGAGGGGAAACTCGTGCGCGCGGAGAAGTTCCGCCACAGCTATCCCCATTGCTGGCGTACCAAAACGCCGCTGATCTACCGGGCCACGCCGCAGTGGTTTATCAGCATGGACAAACTCAACCTGCGCGCCGACGCCCTGGAGGCCATCAAAGGTGTGCGCTGGGTGCCAGGCTGGGGCCAGAATCGCATTGAAGCCATGTTCGAGCAAAGCCCGGATTGGTGTATCTCCCGGCAACGTACCTGGGGTGTGCCGATTACCTTGTTTATCCACAAGGAAACCCAGGAACTGCATCCGAACACCCAGGCGCTGTTTGAACAAGTGGCGCAGGCGGTGGAAACCGGCGGTATCGACGCCTGGTATGAGCTGGATCAGAACGAACTGCTGGGTGCCGACGCTGACCAGTACGAGAAAGTCCTGGATACGCTGGATGTCTGGTTTGATTCCGGCGTTACTCACGACTCGGTGCTGCGGGTACGGGAAGAGTTGGGGCAGTTCCCGGCGGATATGTACCTGGAAGGCTCTGATCAGCACCGGGGCTGGTTCCAGTCGTCCCTGAAAACCTCCATCGCCATCAATGGCGTGGCGCCGTATAAACAGGTGCTGACCCACGGCTTCACGGTAGACGCCAAGGGCTACAAGATGTCCAAGTCTATGGGCAACGTGATCGCACCCCAGGAAGTGATGAACGAACTGGGTGCCGATATCCTGCGCCTGTGGGTTTCTGCCACCGACTACAGCGGTGAGATGAGCGTTTCCAAAGACATCCTGCGCCAGACTGCCGACGGCTATCGCCGGATTCGTAACACCGCTCGCTTCCTGCTCAGCAACTTGAGCGGTTTCGAGCCGGCGCAGCACATGGTGGCGCCGGACGACATGCTGGCCCTCGACCGCTGGATGGTAGACCGAGCTCTGCAACTGCAGAACGAACTGCATGAAGACTACGGCAACTATGCGTTCCTGCGCATTTACCAGAAAGTGTACAACTTCTGTGAATCGACGCTGGGTGGGTTCTATCTGGACATCATCAAGGATCGCCAGTACACCACCCAGGCCGACAGTCTGGCGCGGCGCTCCTGCCAGACTGCCCTGTACCATGTCGCCGAGGCCCTGGTACGCTGGATTGCGCCGATTCTGAGCTTCACCGCCGACGAAATCTGGCAGCACCTGCCGGGCGAGCGCGGCGAGACCGTGTTCTACGAAACCTGGTATGAAGGCCTGACCGCGCTGCCGAAAGACGTCGACCTGGGCCGGGATTACTGGCGTGAGATCTACGGGGTCAAGGAAGCTGTTAACAAGTGCCTGGAAGACGCCCGTGCCCGCGGCGAGATCAAAGGTTCTCTGACCGCCGAAGTCACCCTGTTCTGTGAGGGTGAGTTGGCCAAGCGCTTGCAACACCTGGGCGAAGAATTGCGCTTTGTGCTGATCACCTCCGAAGCGACGGTCAAACCGGTGAGTGAGGCAGAGGGCGCAGAGCAGACCAGCCTTGAAGGTTTGCTGGTGAAGGTTACCCCATCCGCACACGCCAAGTGCGAGCGCTGCTGGCACCACCGTGAAGACGTTGGCCAGAACGAGCAGTACAGTGACCTGTGTGGCCGCTGCGTTACCAACGTGGAAGGCCCGGGTGAAGCCCGCGCCTACGCCTGATGGATGCGGTTATGACAGACAGCAAAGCAGGTGGCCAGCTGAAATGGTTATGGCTGGCCGCACTGGTGGTCGCCATCGACCTGGGCACCAAGGCCATGGCCACCGCCATGCTGGTGTATGGCAATCCGGTGCCTGTTGTGCCCAGCTTCAACTTCACACTGCTGCACAACACAGGCGCCGCTTTCAGCTTTCTGGCCGATGCCGCAGGCTGGCAACGCTGGTTTTTTGTGACTCTGGCCCTGGTGGTCAGTGTGGTACTGATTGGCTGGCTGAGAAAACTCAAAGCCAATGAAACCTGGGCCGCCATAGCCATCGTACTCATCCTCGGCGGCGCCATTGGCAACGTATACGACCGGGTGGTACACGGATACGTGGTGGATTTCCTGCATTTTTACTGGCAGGACTGGCATTTCCCCGCCTTCAACCTGGCAGACACCGCCATCACAATCGGTGCTGCCATGATGATACTGGACGTTTTCCGCAAACCCGCCGAGACCGGCGGGGATGCGAACAGGAGCAACTGATCGCCATGAACGAACTCCCCATTGATAAAGGCACCCGGGTGACTCTGCATTTCGCCCTGAAATTCGAAAGTGGCGAAACAGTTGATACCACCTTCGACAAAGAACCCGCGACACTGGAAATCGGCGATGAAAACCTGCCGGAGAATTTCGAGGCCTACCTGATGGGCCTGAAAGCTGGTGACCGTGAAACCTTCGAAGTGCCCCCGGAAAAAGCCTTTGGCCAGCGCAACCCGAACAACGTGCAGACCTTCAAGCGCCATGAATTCAGCGCTGATATGGTGTTGGAGCCGGGCGTTGTGGTCTCCTTCGCCGACGCACGCCAGCAGGAATTACCGGGCGTGATCCAGCGGGTAGAGGGTGACGTGGTGGATGTGGACTTTAACCATCCGCTGGCCGGGCATACACTGGTATTCGAAGTGCAGATTATCGATGTGGAGCCGGTTGGCCCAACCCATTGATGATCAGGGGTTTGTCCTGAACCGCTAACTTGAACAGAGCGTGATGCGGGGCAGAGCTTGCAGGGACTGTCTGCAGCAGGGATGCTGCAGTCAAGCGTACAGGGATGTATTCATAGCGTGTCCCTGCAAGCTCTGCCCCGCAGCACGCGGGCGATCAGCTCTACATCACGCGTGTGACAGGCACCCTGGTAGGGCCTCTCTCATTTCAGGTAAATATTTATAGGCACAATCATGCAAATCCGACTCGCTAATCCCCGTGGCTTCTGTGCCGGTGTCGACCGCGCCATAGAAATTGTAAACCGCGCGCTGGACGTGTTCGGAGCGCCGATTTATGTACGCCACGAAGTCGTCCACAACAAATTTGTGGTCAACAATCTCCGAAACCGCGGCGCCATCTTCGTGGACGAACTGCACGAAGTGCCAGACGACACCCTGGTTATCTTCAGCGCCCACGGCGTCTCCCAGGCTGTCAAAAACGAAGCCGAACGCCGCAACCTGAAAGTCTTCGACGCCACCTGCCCGCTGGTAACCAAAGTCCACATGGAAGTTATGCGTTACAGCCGCGATGGCCGCGAGTGCATCCTGATTGGGCATCATGGCCATCCGGAAGTTGAAGGCACCATGGGCCAGTACGATCACCGTAACGGCGGCGACATCTACCTGGTGGAAGACGAAGAAGACGTGGCCAACCTGAACGTGAAAGCCCCTTCAAGGCTCTCGTTCGTCACCCAGACCACGCTCTCCATGGACGATACCGCAAAAGTCATCGACGCCCTGCGCGCCCGATTCCCCGAAATCGAAGGCCCCCGCAAGGATGATATCTGCTACGCCACCCAGAACCGCCAGGACGCGGTAAAACAACTGGCAGGCGACTGCGACCTGATGCTGGTAGTGGGCTCGCCGAACAGCTCCAACTCCAACCGCCTGCGGGAACTGGCCGAACGCATGGGCACCCCGGCCTATCTGATCGATGAAGCCGCCCAGATAGACCCCGCATGGCTGTACGGTAAAAAGGCAATCGGCGTAACGGCCGGAGCGTCTGCCCCTGAGGTGCTGGTCGCCGATGTGATCAAGCGCCTGAAAGCCTTGGGGGGCGAAGAGCCGGTGGAAGTGTCGGGCTGTGAAGAAAACATCGTCTTTTCCATGCCCAAAGAACTTCGCATCGACGCGGTGGAATTGTGATCTACATCATATTTTAATGGGCCAACGTCCATTCATCGGTGATAAACCGCCACTTGTCGACGACATCTGGCGGTTTTTTTATGGGGTTGTAATCTATGAACATGAAAAAATCTTTAGGGAGCTGGCTTATGCGCAGTATCCAGGCGCAGCGCGGATTTACGTTGATTGAGCTGATGGTGACTCTTGCTGTTGTGGCGATTGTTGCGACAATCGCGATTCCGGCGATGGGAGATATGATTACTAGAAACCGGACAACCGCGGCCTTCAATGAGCTTCAAGGCCTGATCGGCTTTGCTCGAAGTGAGTCCGCAAAGCGGCCCGCAGAACCGGTATTGCTGTGCGCTTCCAACGACTCGGCAAAATGTACCGGCGAAACAGACTGGAGCGTTGGATGGATCATTGCCCGGGATGCCAACGGCAACGGAAGTGTGGATGCGGGCGAAACCATATTGAAGGTAATCGGGCCATTGCCCAGCGGCATTAAGCTGGAGGTAAAAACCGGCACTAATGCCAGCTTTAATTCTTCCAGCCTGGCTCTCGTTCGCACTGGAGCGCCTGCTGGCGGCAACCAGGTAACGTTCAAGATGTGTGATTCTTTCGGAGCGAGCGAAGCTCGGGGTGTGGTGCTGTCGGTGTCAGGGCAGACACGGTCTGCAGCAAGAGATAGCAGTGGAAACCGCGAAGACCACAACAACATTGATTTCAAGTGTTGACCAAGAAGCGGAGCGGCAACAGATGAACGGGTTCAATACGATGAATAACGGAGCAAATGCCCAGCGGGGGATGACCTTGATTGAAATACTGGTCACCGTGTTGGTTTTGGCTGTAGGCCTGCTTGGAATGGCAAGTCTGACTGTGGGAAGTCTCAAGAATAACCAGGGTGCGTTTTTGCGCACGCAGGGCACGGTTCTGGCGTACGACATGGCAGATCGCATGCGTGCGAATGTTGCCGAGGCTCTGAACGACAGCTACAACGGCACATATGATAAGAGTTCAAGTATCACAGATCCTGCATGTGAAGCGTCTGGTTGCAAAGGCAGCGAGCGAGTCAATGCAGATCTGTTTGCCTGGAAAAGGCAGATGGAGGGTGCCGACGGGAAAATGGCCCTGTTACCCGACTGGAAATTGACCATTGCAGGCGGTGGCGGCCCCAAAACCGCTGGCAACGTCTACACCATTACCGTTACCTGGAAAGAAGACCAGTGGAGTGAGGCAAAAGGTTCCATGTCTACTGAAGATCAGCAAACTGTTATCGAGTTTACTCTATGACTAATCCCAGCAAGCAACTTTTGAGTGTTGAGAGTGCGGTACGGGTGCGGCAGGCAGGCCTTTCGCTGGTCGAGCTGATGATAGCTCTCGCACTTAGTGGAGCGATTATTCTCGGCATTTTTACTGTGTACATGGACTCCAATCAGACCACTCGGCTGGGGGATTCTCTGGCTCGTATTCAGGAATCAGGCCGCATAGGGCTGGAGTTGATGTCCCGAGAGGTGCGGATGGCTGGATACCAGGGGTGTTCAGACGGATATTCTGTGCCCCTGCGCGTGGTTGCGAGTAATCCTCCGCCGTCGATAACACCGGCAGCAGGCGAGGACAGTGTTTACTTGTACAACACCGGTGTTCAGGGCTGGCAGGTTACCGCAGCCACGCAGACAACCTGGGATGCCGGTACAGACTTTGAGGATTTGAGCATTATTGAGGACGATGCCCTGCCAGGCAGCGATGTGCTGATGGTTCAGCGCGCACGGCCGTTGACTGCGATCATCAGTAACGGTGCTACGCCACCGGAAGGCATGGCAGCGCGTGATTCTCACATTCCCATTGTCGATCCGGATGGCCTGTTTGGGGCGGGAGCAGAGTTCAGCTCCGGCGCACTTCTCATGATTGCCAACTGCGAGTTTGCCGATGTCTTCCGGATGACCAATGATCCGTCGGGGGCGTCAAAAGTGATTAAGCACGAGGTGGCAGCCAATACCAACGGCAACTTGTCAGTGGCTTATGCCGCGGACTCTGATGCTGCACTGTTTGCCTTTGAAAGCACCGTGTTTTTTGTGGCCGATACCGGCCGGGTGGATGACCAGGGCAACAACATACAGGCACTCTACCGAGCCACCAATAACCTGCCCAACTCTGCCACACCGGACTTTCAACGCGAAGAACTGGTTGAAGGTGTCGAAGCCATGAAAGTTCAGTACGGCCTGCGCACCGACCCAGACAACAACACCATCAGTTTCGTTGATGCTTCGGGCGTTACCGCCAGCGATTGGAAAGACGTTGTGGTCATTCGCGTAGGCTTGCTAGTCAGTGCGTCCGGGAACGTGCTGCAGCAGGATGACAGCCAATCCTATGAATTGCCGGGAACAGTGTTTGTTGCCGGTACACCCGGCACTGGTGAGCAGGCGCACGCAGCCGACAGGCGGTTGAGGAAAGCTTTTGTGACAACGCTGGATCTTCGGAATCGTAGATGTGGTGAGTTCAAGCAACTTGTAGGTACCGATTTGTGGGAATGGGAAGATGCAGACAACAACGGGGGGGATGGCGACCCATGCAATTAAGTAACGGTTTACTGTTTATTGCCGAAAAGAATGGCTCGGTGTCGCCCCCTCAGCTGCCAGCCAGTCAGCGAGGGGCGGCTCTGATTATCAGCCTGGTGATTCTTCTGGTGATTACTATGATTGGCCTCGCCAGTATGAACTCATCGATTCTGCAAGAACGTATGTCGGCCAATGCTCAGAATGCCAGGCAGGCTTTTTTCTCTGCGGAGTCCGCCGGACAGGATCTGTTTAAACGTCTGGAGCCTATGAACGTGAACTCGACCGAGTGGAAACGTGCCTTGAATGCCCTGGACGCGGGTATTGGAGTCTCAACAACACCCGTTAACTACTCAGGAGCCGGTACGGGAAAGAAAGCGACGTCGGAAATTCGCTACCTGGGAGAGGCCAACCTGATAGAAGGCCATTCTTTCGGTGAAGATATTGAGACGTTCCGGCACAGATTCGAAATTATTGGTGATGCTGAAATCACGGGCTCCGGAGCAACCGGGCGGGTTGTTCGTGGTGTCAGTGTGGTTTTCTTTTAATGGCAAGTGAACACTGAGGGTCGAACCTATGAACTACGTGAAGTTTGGAATCACGTGTATTTTCGCAGTTATGGCACAGCTAGTTTGGGCTCAGCAGGAGCTTCCGTATGCAAATACCGCAATGACCTCAAGTGAGATTGCTGTTGAATCTCCATCTGTCATGCTGGCTTACTCCCGGTCCTCTGGCGTGGTTGAGATACGTTTCAAAGAATGTGACGGGTGTGAGTTCCGAGCCTTGCTACCTGCTGAGAATTTGAGGTTTTCGGCTGCCGGCGTTTCTATATCAGCCGGGGATGCTTTTAGGGAGTTGCAGGGAAGTGCTGGGACTGTATTCATCGATAGTGAGACTTCGAAAGTAAAAAGGGTTCAGTATTTTGATGCCAGCAATGGAGGTGGAAAATGAAAACTCAGATGAACCGACTGGCTGCTTTTAGTCTTGGATTTTTGTTGGCATCTGGTACGACAAGTGCCTTGGCAGATGATACTGAGATCTTCTTTAATACACAGGACAGTACGAGTATTCGCCCCAATCTTCTTTTTATACTTGATAACTCGGGCAGCATGGACGCAATGGTTGATGTGAAAGTGTCGTCTGACCCGGTTTATGATCCGGATAAATCGTATTCCGGGGATTTTAATTCAAACTATGTTTACTATAAGCAAGATGGTGACTGGTATACCATCAGAAGGTCTGTGATTGAGTGCTCTGACCTGAATGGACGCATTGACACAGTAGGTGAGTTGAAGCAATACAGAATGGCGTACTTCTATAAAAGGAAGTGGCGGAGTTTTGATGAAGTCGATGTGAACAACAGTACGACTGACTGTGAGGCTGACAATGATCGGAGTGTTAATTGGAATAATTTTAGTAGACGCACATACTTTTCGCCAAATTATCTGAACTGGCAAAGTGCGAAATCCGGAACGATAAAGATGACCCGGCTGGATGTCATGAAAGGTGTTGCCAAGCACCTAGCTGACACCACGACGGGTGTCAATATCGGACTAATGGCCTTCAATACTGTCAACAACACTGAAGGCGGGCATCTTATGAACCCGATTGGTGATGTGTCCACTAATAGGGGGAATTTCAAGGCGGCTGTTGATACACTTGATCATGAAACCTGGACGCCGCTTTCAGAAACTTTATTTGAAGCCATGAGATATTATCAGGGTGAAAATCAGTTCCTCGATCGCAACCCAATAAAAAGCCAAGAGGATGGCTATATATCTCCTATCGAGTATGAGTGTCAGTCGAATAATATCATTCTAATGACTGATGGTGCTCCGACAAAGGATGGTAATCATGTTTCTACTATGGAAACAGAAATCGGAGCATCTTGTTCCGGCAACTGCCTTGATGAAATAGCGGGCTACATTCGAACAAATGATATGACGGAGGCGCACGACGGTGATCAAACGATAACTACCTACACGGTGGGTTTCGAGATCAATGATCCCTTGTTGGCGAAGACGGCGACTGCCGGAGGTGGAAAGTACTATTTGGCGAATGATGCCGAAGAGCTGGCGAACGCTTTCAATGACATCGTAAGGGCCGTACTTGATACCAGCAGTACCTTTGTCGCCCCTGGCGTTGCGGTAAACTCGTTCAATCGCTTAAGTCATTTTGACGCTCTCTATTACTCTGTTTTCGAACCGGACACCCGGCCTTTGTGGCAAGGTAACCTGAAGCGCTACAAAATCTCCGCTGGCGGTAAGATCGTCGATGTCAACGGCAAAGTAGCAATTGATTCCGCCACGGGGTTCTTTAAGGATGACACGCAAAGCTGGTGGTCGGCATCTGCTGATGGTAAAGAGGTGAAGGCAGGCGGCGCACGTAGCCAGCTGCCCAATGTGCCGAGCAATCGCAAAGTGTACACATGGCTCAAAGGCAAGGCCCTGAGCGCCAGTGATAACCTGGTATCTACGTCGAACAAGGCCAACCTGACGAAAAGTGTGCTGGGAGACTCCAGCATGAGCGACACCGAGCACACCAACCTGATTCGCTGGATTCGGGGAGAAGATGTTAAAGACGAAAATGAAAACGGGTCCACGAGCGATGCCAGAAAGTTTATTGCCGATCCTTTGCACTCTGAACCGAAACTGATTGTTTATGGCGGTACCGAGGCTTCTCCGGACACTACGATTTATTTCGGTGACAACCAGGGCTATTTGCATGCCATTGATGGTGAAACAGGCGAGTCCTACTTTGCCTTTATGCCGGAGGAAATGCTGAACAAGCAGAAAACCTTGATGGAGAACAAAGAAACGGAGTCTGGTCGCATCTATGGAATGGACGGTTCTGTGGTCAGCTGGGTTAAAAATCCCAGCGGCGGAATCAAGGCGGCGGATGGTGATCATGTGTACCTTTACACAGGTATGCGTCGCGGCGGGCGTAGCTACTATGCTTTGGATGCAACCGACAGGGATGCTCCAAAGGCGTTGTGGAAAATCAATGGTGGATCCGGTGATTTTTCAGAGCTCGGCCAAACCTGGTCCACGCCGGTCAAAACCAAGCTGAATATCGGCGGTACCGAGACAGATGTCCTGTTTTTCGCCGGTGGCTATGATGAAGACCAGGACGATGTGGCGACGATTACCGAAGATGACATGGGCCGGGCGTTGTATGTGGTTGATGCGAAAACGGGCAGCCGCTTGTGGTGGGCCGGTCCAAAAGGCTCCGGTGCGAATCTCGAACTTTCTCAGATGAAGTACAGCATGCCTGCATCGCCGAAGGTTCTGGATATCGATGGTGATGGGTTGGCAGATCAGGCTTATATCGGTGATATGGGTGGTCAGATCTGGCGCTTCGATTTCAACAATGGTAACTCTGCCGGTACACTCGGATTTGGTGGTCGCATCGCCAACCTTTCCGGAGGCGACCATGCGTCGGCGCGGCGCTTCTATCATACACCGGACCTTTCCGTGAGCACCTTCTGGGGGAAACGCTACCTTAACCTGGTTATTGGTTCCGGTTTTCACGCCCATCCCCTGAACAAGGTTATCGAGGATCGCGCCTATATGATTCGCATTCCGGAGCTGTTTAGTGCGCCTGTCGATACTTCGACTGGATACGTAACCTATACCACTCTCACAGAAAGTGACCTTCTTGATATCACGGATAACAAGATTGGAGAGGGTACGGATAGCGAAAAACTGGCTGCCGAGAAAGCCTTGCAGAGCGCAAATGGCTGGATGCTCAAGCTTGAGAATAAAGGTGAAAAGGTATTGTCCCAGAGCCTGGTGGTGGATGGTGTGGTTACCTTCACAACCTATCAGCCAGCGCCGGCACTTTCTGCATGTGCGCCGTCGACAGGTCGCTCACGACTCTACTCAATCGCGTTGCGTGATGGTCAGCCTGTTCGCAATTATGACGGCATTGGTGATCCGGATGAGCTGACCAAGCCAGATCGGGTGAAAGATATTCCGGTTCCAGGGATTCCACCTGCACCGAAACTTCTCAGAACGGAAAAAGACGGTTTCATTTGTGTTGGTACAAACTGTGAGAAGGTTGAAGATAGCAACACCTTTACTCAAACGTTCTGGAGGGAAGTGGAGTGATCCGGGGCAAGACCGCGAGTAACAAGGGCTTTACGTTAATTGAAGTCATGATTGTGGTAGCTATCGTCGGCATTCTTGCCGCGGTAGCCTATCCGTCGTATCAGGATCATGTTCGGAAATCCCGAAGAGCAGAGGCTCAGTCTGCTTTGATGGGGCTGGCGGCGGCAATGGAGCGACATTTCACGGCCACCAACAGCTACACCGGGGCAGGCGCAGGGGGCGGTGATACCGGCGCCCCCGGAATTTACTATGACAAGGTGCCCAAGGATGGAGGCACAGCCTACTACAATCTCACCATCGACAGTGCATCGGCCTCAGCGTTTGTAGTAAGGGCCACCCCGGTCAATGGGCAGGTGGGTGATGGTTTTCTGGATTTGAACAACCAGGGCATCAGGCGCTGGGATCGCGACAACAGTGGCAGTATCGGCACTGGCGAGGATAAATGGACAAATTAGTCGCACAAGGGGTTAACACCTGATGACCCCGCCCCAGGATAGACGAATGATGTTGTCCAGATCATCGTCGTGGATCGCGCGGAAGCGGCCCCCTCGGTTCACAGCCAGATAGCTCATCGGCTGTTTGTTGCCTGCGGTGGGGCAGGCAACAAGAGAGCCGCTGGCGCCAAGCATCAGGCCATTAGGCCCGAAGGCGAAGTAGCCTCGCCGACCCGTTCTGGAGTGTATCCGGTAGTGTTCGGGTGGCTGGATGTAGCGCCAGACGATGTCGTCATCCGGCCTTCGATCCCGGTCGCTGTCGGAAAAAATCGCCACAGGCAAGCCCCAGTTGTCAACGCAATTCAAGCTTGGCGAGAGTGGACAGAGGATAACGGGAGCGCCTGTATGTACCGCCTGCGACCTGGCGTAGGAAAAGGCGCCATGAAAGGTTGCAATGAGTTGCCTTTGGTGGCCGTTGGCGATTTCCTGGTGTAGTGCCGGTATCGCCATCCCTGCAATAATTGCAAACACGGCGATTGTGATAAGAAGCTCCACGAGCGTGAAGCCCCACGGTATTCGTTTTTTCATATTGCCTCCCTGGCACAATGGTTTGGCTTTCTTCCTGAAAGCCAGTCTGATTATCTACTCCATTCCCAACTTCTTCAACCGGTACCGCAATGCCCGAAAGCTGATTCCCAGGCGCTTGGCCGCTGCGGTCTTGTTCCAGCGGGTTGCCTCGAGCGCCTTTTCAATGGCTTGCCGCTCCAGGCCCTCCAGGTAATCTTCCAGATCAATTTCGCCTTCCGGCACAGCGATGGATTGCTGCGCTTCTGATGTCTGATCAGGCAGCGTTGGCTCCGGTGCAGCCCGGGCTGGCAGGCAGGCACCGCCTCCAAGGTGCAGGTCGCTGGCGTCTATCAGGTCTTCGTCGCACAGTGTAAAAGCCCGCTCCAGGATATTCTCCAGTTCCCGCACGTTGCCCGGGAACTCGTAACCCTGCAGGCGCTGGATGGCGGCCGGGGTGAGCTTAGCCGGGTCGCATTCGTATTCCCGGGCAATGCGGTTCAATATGTGCCCGGCCAGTAAGGGTACGTCGTCTGGCCGGTCGCGCAAGGGCGGAACCGAGAGCTCGATCACGTTTATGCGATAAAACAGATCCTGCCGGAAACTGCCTTCCTGCACCAGTTCCGGGAGATTCTTGTGGGTGGCGCTCAGTACCCGGATGTCTACCGGAATCTCTTTGGTGTCTCCCACCGGCCGTACCGCCTTTTCCTGAATGGCGCGCAGCAGCTTAACCTGCATGGCCAGCGGCAAATCCGCTACTTCATCCAGGAACAGGGTGCCGCCATCGGCGGAGCGGAACAGGCCAGCCTTGTTCTCGACTGCGCCGGTAAAACTGCCCTTTTTGTGCCCGAAAAATTCGCTCTCCATCAGTTCGGAGGGAATAGCGCCGCAGTTTACTGCGACAAAGGGCCCGTCACTGCGGGGGCCTTGCAGGTGAATCATGCGGGCGACCAGCTCTTTGCCGCTGCCGGATTCTCCGCTGATAAACACCGGTGCCTGGCTGCGGGCCAGCTTCCGGGTCTGGTTGCGCAGCTTTTTGATCTGGGCGGAATCGCCGAGCAGCAGTTCGGGCTGATCATTACCGGTGGTTTTCGGCGTGCTGTTATCGGAGAGCTTCAGGGCGCTGTTGACCAGTTCCCGTAACCGGGGCAGTTCAACCGGCTTCGAGACGAAGTCAAAGGCTCCAGCTTTGAGTGATTGAATGGCAGCGTCCATACTGCCGTAGGCGGTAATCACGGCTACGGGTGTGTTGGGCGCGTTGTGCTGTATCCATTGCACCAGTTCTATGCCATTGCCATCGGGCAGGTTCATGTCCGTCAGGCATAACTGTGGCTGGTTTTTCTGCAGCAGTTCCCGGGCGGTACTCAGGTCAGGCGCCGTCCAGGTGGTAATGCCCATCCGGCCGAGGGTAATTTCCAGCAGATCCCGGATATCCGGCTCGTCGTCTACGATCAGCGCTGTGTGTCTAGTCATACTTCTTGTGTCGGTTCCTTGTCGAGTTGAAACGCCCGATATGGCTGGTTCGTCAGATCATCCGCCCTGGATGTGCGAAGGTAATTCGGAAGCAGCATCCCGGCAGCGTATCTTCCACCAGCGACAAATGCGCCTGGTTGGCTTCGCAAAGCTCCCTGGCCAGATACAGGCCAAGGCCGGTACCGCTTTTGTCGGTGGTAAAAAAGGGTTCAAATACCGAATGCCGGTTCTCCGGTAAAATACCGGGGCCGAAGTCGCGAACATCTACGTGGGCACGGTTACCGTCTGCGGTTACCCCAGCCCTTAATTGTATCCGGTTTTCGCCGGTTTGCTGCCTGCTGTATCTCAGGCCATTGTCGCACAGATTGACCATCACTTGTTCGATCTGGCTTTTGTCGAAACGTGCCTGCGGCAGTTCGTCGTCAATAATGAGCTCGATCCTGGCAGAACTCGGGTCTTCCAGTGTTTGGCGGAAGTCCTCGCAGAATTCGGTCAGCCACACGCCGATATCAGTAAGTTCCGAGCTTGCAACCCTGCGTCGGGACAAGTCCAGCACATTCTCGATGATGCCGTTCACTCTTCGGGAGTGCCGGTGAATAATATCGAGCATCTTGCGGTCACCCTGGTCGAGGTTTGGTGACTCGTCCATTAGCTGGGCAGCATGGCTGATCGCCCCCAGCGGGTTGCGGATTTCGTGGGCAATACCAGCCGTCAGTCGCCCCAGAGATGCCAGTTTCATTTGCTGCGCCTGCTGGGTGACTTTACTCATGTCTTCCACGAACACCAGAATCTGATCCCCCTGTTGTTGATCCAGAGGCGTAAAACTGGCCTGTAGCAGCGGTGATGTTGGCGATGCCTGGAACGGGGTTGTGCGGTTGTTTGGATTCTCCAGCCAGTTCGCCAGACCATCCAGCAAGGGTTTTGGTAATGGCTGTATTGGCGGCACCGTGTTGTCGTCGCTGGCGGTGGTGCCAAACAGGAGTTCTTCGGCGGCGGCATTGGCAAGCCGGATACTGCCCCGGCGATCGAGCACCAGAATGCCGGTGCGCATTCGTTGAATGATTTGCTGGTTGATCTGCTCGAGTTCCTGCAGGCTTTTTGCCCGGCTGCTGGCCAGTGCCTCGCTGCGTATCATGCGCCGGGAGATGCCCTGCAGAATGAATGCTGCGGCAAAATACACAATGCCAAGAGAGCCAGCCCGGACAATGTCATCCGCATTTTCGTTGAACGCAAGAACGGCCCAGCCGGTGATGCCCAAAGAGCAGAGCCCGGCAAGTGCGGCGTAGAAGGTGCCCATACGGCTCGGAGTCAGAATGTTGCCTGCAGCCACCGCTACAATGACCAGATTGGCCAGACCACCGGTAATGCCGGAGCCCGCCAGGAGCAGGCCATGCATGATCAGGATATCGAACACAATGGAAAGCACAAGGTGACGCCTGCGCAGCAGGAACCCGGTAGCCAGGCTGATCGCGACCAGGACGTTGATGGTCAGATACGAGGCCACACCCGCCTGGTAGTATTCGAGCCACCGTGTTTTGGTATCGGTGGTAATGGGCTCCAGAAACAAAAGGCCCACCAGCATCAGGCTGATGACCACGCGGTAGTAATTGTAAATGCGGAACAGGCGGGCTTGTTGCTGGGTTACCCCGGAGCCGAACAGCGAGCGTGATGGTGATTCGTGGGTCAGTAGTGGCGGCATAGCGCTTCGGGTGTCTCTGTTCGGAGGAAATGTCAGTTTATCACGGGTTATAATAGCCTTTTCACGGCAACAAGTTACAGGAGCCATTCCATGTCGGTCAGCCACCGGGTATCTGCAGACAACCAACAAAACGGGCAGCTTCGGGTTGTCATGGCGCAGCTGAATTTCCTGGTAGGGGATATTCCCGGCAACACTGAGCGTATTCTGCAGGCCACGCGTGATGCCTGTGAGCAGCACCAGGCAGACATTGTGGTATTCCCTGAGCTTTGCCTGACAGGTTATCCCCCGGAAGACCTGTTGTTGCGCCCGAGTCTTGAGCTCCGGGTGAGCGAAGCGCTGCAAAAGCTGCAGGATGCCCGACTGCCAGCGGCGATGGTTATTGGTGCGCCGGTGCACTCTGGCGGCCTTCTGTTCAATGCCGCACTGGTTATTGCCGAGGGTGAGATTTTGGCTCGCTATTTCAAGCGTTGCCCGCCCAATTATCAGGTCTTCGATGAAAAGCGCTATTTTAACGAAGGGCATGCGCCAACCGTCTTCGAGTTCCAGGGGCAACAAATCGGGCTCACGGTTTGTGAGGATTTGTGGAGCGATGGCCCGCTTGAAGAAGCAGCAACTGCCGGTGCGAGTTTGATACTGAACCTGAACGCTTCACCATTCGATACCGACAAGCAGGCTCGGCGCAAAGCGTTGCTGGAGCGTAAGGCCCGGGAAAACCGCGTCAGTGTGGTTTACGTTAATCTGTTGGGTGGCCAGGACGAGCTGGTTTTTGATGGTGGTTCCATGGTGTTCGACCACTCCGGTCGCCTTGCCGTAGAGGCACCTCGTTTTGAAGAGGGGCTCTATGTTGTCGATTTCTTATGCGAGCATCGCTGTCAGCCGGTCTCTCAGGCCTTGCCTGCAGAAACCTCGCTCGAAGCCGACGTTTACAATGCTCTGGTTATGGGTGTTCGGGATTACGTTAACAAGAACGGCTTCAAGTCGGTCGTGCTGGGGTTGTCGGGAGGTATCGATTCTGCGCTGGCCGTTGCGGTTGCTGCCGACGCGTTGGGTAAGGAGCGGGTTCGTGCTGTGATGATGCCGTTTCGCTATACCTCCGGTATGAGCCTGGAAGATGCCGAAGCGGAGGCTGTGGCTCTGGGGGTGCAGTACGATGTGTTTTCCATCGAGCCCATGTACGAGAGCGTTATGGCAACACTGGCAGAACCGTTTGCCGGAACGGCGCCGGATACAACCGAAGAAAATCTTCAGGCCCGGTTGCGCGCGGTTCTGCTGATGTCCTTGTCAAACAAGTTTGGTTCACTGGTGCTGACCACGGGCAACAAGAGTGAGCTGGCCGTTGGCTATTCCACGTTATACGGTGATATGGCCGGTGGTTTTGATGTTTTGAAAGACGTGCCCAAAACCCTGGTGTTTCGCCTGGCCCGGTACCGGAATACGCTATCGCCGGTGATTCCCGAGCGGGTAATTACCCGGCCGCCTTCAGCGGAGCTGGCGCCGGATCAGAAGGATGAAGATAGCCTGCCGGGTTACGACGTGCTGGATCAGATCCTGAATCTCTATGTGGAGCGGGATTACAGCGCCGACGCCATCGTTGCTGAAGGGTTCGAACGCACCGATGTAGACCGTGTGGTGCGACTGGTGGATATCAACGAGTACAAGCGACGTCAGGCGCCTATTGGTGTCCGGATTACCGAGCGGGGGTTCGGCAAAGACCGGCGCTATCCGATCACCAATGGCTGGAAAAGCGGGCGCTAAACCGGGGAATCACTCGTCGCCGATCAGGCCAAAGGTGATCACATTGGCGAGAGAGCGGTTCTGGCGGCGCAGCAAGTCTGACTCGTATGCGCCGTCTTCATTGAACGCCTCGCTGTTCGGAAAGTTTTTCCGGAGCGTGGCGATGGCATCGCTGGCCCCTTTCTTCAGCTCCAGAAAACGGAAGGTGTCTGCCAGAATCATCAGGGCCTCTTCAACCGAAGGCGATGAAGGATAGTTTTCAACTACGTAGCGGGCGCGGTTGTTGGCGGCAACGTAGGCTTCCCGCTTGATGTAATAGCGGGCTGCGTGCAGCTCTAGTTCAGCCATCCGGTTACGCACGGCAATCATACGCTGGCGCGCGTCCGGTGCGTAGGCGCTCTCGGGGAAGCGGGTCAGTAGTTGGGAGAAATCCCGGAACGCCTGCAGCTGCTCTCCCGGGTTGCGGGCGGCTACATCGATTGGAAAGTAGCGGGCAGCCAGGCCAATATCAAGGTTGTAAGAGGCCAGCCCCCGCATATACAGGGCGTAATCCAGATGATCGCTTTGCGGGTTCAGCCGGATAAAGCGGTCGGCCGCCGCCCGGGAGCCTTCGAGATCAAGGTTCTGGTAGCGGGCATAGATCAGGTCAAGCTGTGCCTGTTCGGCATAGCGGCCAAACGGGTAATAGGTTTCAAGCGAGTCCAGATTCTGCTCCGCCTCATTGAAGTTGCCAGAGTTCATGGCTTTGCGGGCATTCTGATAGTAAGTTTCTTCCGGCAATACTTCCGCTTCTTTACGGGAGGCACAGCCAGTTGCCAGCGAAACAGCCAAAAAAAGAAGAAGTAATTGAACAACTGATCTCATGCCGGAATCCCGTATAATGGCCAGAACTTGTGGTTTGGTTGCGCCATTGTAACGGGGAAGTCCGCTCCTGTGCAGTGCCTCCCCGTGTTGTGTTTGCAATCTGACCGAAACGTAACCCCCAAATGTACCGGCCCCGGCCTTTTCGGGGGAGCCGGTGACGACGAGGTTCAATGGCTTCTGATACCCGAATTACCGGCCAGTTCACCATACCGCCGGAACTCAGTGATAAACGGCTGGATCAGGCCGCGGCCGAACTCATGCCTGAACATTCCCGCTCCCGGCTGCAGTCCTGGATAAAAAGTGGCGCCCTGACGGTAAACGGCAAGACCCGGAAACCCCGTGACAAGGTGATGATGGATGATGTCCTTGACCTGGATGCCGAGCCCGAGGTGCAGGTGTCCTGGCAGGCGGAGCCCATCACTCTGGATGTCGTTTATGAAGATGAGCACCTGCTGGTGATCAACAAGCCAGCAGGTTTGGTGGTGCATCCGGCTGCGGGCCATGCCGATGGCACTCTGGTAAATGCCTTGCTGAACTATGCGCCTGAGGTTGAGAACCTGCCCCGGGCAGGTATTGTGCACAGGCTCGACAAGGACACCTCGGGCATCATGGTGGTGGCCCGCAGCCTGATTGCGCATACCTCTCTGGTGGATCAGTTGCAAAGTCGCACCATGGGTCGTGAATATGAGGCCGTGGTGGTGGGCTCGTTGACCGGAGGCGCCACAGTGGACGCACCTATTGGTCGCCATCCGCAGGATCGCAAGCGCATGGCAGTTGTGCCATCGGGTAAGCCTGCGGTCACCCACTATCGCCTGGTGGAGCGCTTCGCGGCCCACACGCTGGTTCGTTGCAAGCTCGAAAGCGGCCGAACACATCAGATTCGCGTGCACATGACCCATGTCCGGCACCCGTTGGTGGGCGACCCTGTTTATGGTGGTCGTTTGCGCCTGCCCAAAGGTACCACCGAAGCACTGAGAGAGGCGCTGGCGGCGTTTACCAGGCAGGCTCTGCATGCGAAAAAACTCACGCTTGAACATCCGGAAACCGGCGAAATTGTCAGCTGGGAAGTGCCTTTGCCAGAGGATATGCTTCAATTGATTGAAGCGCTGCGCAAACACGCCCGGGAACTGGAACATGGTGATTACTGACAACAACGTTTTGCGGCCAAGCTGGCGTGCGCCTGAGGGTGTTCAGGCGCTGTGCACCACCCGACGAGGGGGCATTAGCAAGCCGCCTTATGACTACCTGAATCTTGGCAGTCACGTTGGTGATGCCCCGGCTGCAGTAAAGGAAAATCGTCAGCGCCTGGCCGCCTTTGCAGGGCTTGAGCCTGGCCGGATTGGTTGGTTGAACCAGGTTCACGGTACCGGTGTGGTTGAGTTGCGGCCGGACAACGTCCAGCTGGTGCCGGATGCGGACGCCAGTTTCACCCGCCATCCGGGCATTGCCTGCGCCATCCTCACCGCAGATTGTCTCCCGGTGATTCTTGCAGACGCCGACGGCAGCGTTGTAGGCGCCGCCCATGCCGGTTGGCGCGGCCTGGCGGCGGGCGTGCTGGAAAGCCTCGTCGCAGCGATGGGTGTGGCGCCATGCCGGTTGTTCGCCTGGCTTGGGCCTGCCATCGGCCCGGACAGCTTTGAAGTCGGGCCGGAAGTACGCGCAGCGTTCGTTCAGGAAACGGCAGATGCTGCGAAGGCGTTTCGTACAGAGGGTGCCCGCAAAGGTCATTATATGGCTGATATCTATGCGCTGGCGCGGCTTCGCCTGGAGAAGATCGGTGTTGCTGCGGTGGCCGGTGGTAGTTTTTGTACTCTGCAGGATCAGCATTGGTTCTATTCCTATCGGCGCGATGGTCAAACGGGCCGTATGGCAACGCTGGTCTGGCTAAAACCCTGAGCCGGAACAAAAGCCCGGCGGTGGTGTGCGCTCTGGTGTCTGCAGGCTGATTTCCGTCAATTTTCTGACGATTTTGTTTCCACTCCGCTTGAACTCCCTCCAGTTGCCCCTACATTAGATCTCAAAGCTAACCGAACAGCGTTTCTGCACTGGAGCGCAGGTGTTCGCCTGGAGATTGGGGAAGCCCTATGAGAATTGACAAGCTAACGAGTAAATTGCAATCCGCATTGGCGGATGCGCAGTCCATTGCCGTCGGCAAAGACCACAATTTTATTGAGCCTGTACACCTGATGCAGGCGTTGCTGGATCAGCAGGGAAGCTCGATAAAGCCCTTGCTGAAACAGACCGGCGTGGAGCCGGGGCGCGTGCGCCAGGCCGTGGCCAAAGAGATCGAGCATCTGCCGGAAGTGCAGGGCAACGCTGGCGATGTGTCCATGTCTAACGATATGGGGCGATTGTTCAACATTGCCGATAAGCTGGCCCAGCAGCGCAGCGACCAGTTTGTCTCCAGTGAACTTGTGTTGCTGGCCGCGGTGGAAGATAGGGGTTCTCTGGGGCGCATCCTGCGGGAGCAGGGCGTTGACAAAGCAGCGCTTGAAAAAGCGATCGATGAAGTGCGTGGCGGCGAATCGGTAAACGACGCCGGTGCTGAGGAGAATCGTCAGGCGCTGTCGAAATACACCATCGATCTGACCGAGCGGGCCGAGGCCGGCAAGCTGGATCCGGTGATTGGTCGTGATGACGAGATTCGGCGCACCATTCAGGTGCTTCAACGCCGCCGCAAGAATAATCCGGTACTCATTGGTGAGCCCGGTGTAGGGAAAACGGCCATTGTTGAGGGGCTTGCCCAGCGTATCGTGAATGGTGAAGTGCCGGATGGCCTGAAGGATAAAAAGGTGCTGTCTCTGGATATGGGGTCCCTGATTGCCGGTGCCAAGTTCCGGGGCGAATTTGAGGAGCGCCTGAAAGCGGTGCTGAACGAACTCGCCAAGCAGGAAGGCCAGATCATTCTGTTTATCGACGAAATTCACACCATGGTGGGCGCGGGTAAAGCCGAGGGCTCTATGGATGCGGGCAATATGCTGAAACCCGCCCTGGCTCGGGGTGAGTTGCACTGTGTGGGCGCCACCACGCTTGATGAGTATCGTGAAAACATTGAGAAAGACGCCGCACTGGAACGACGTTTTCAGAAGGTGCTGGTGACCGAGCCCAATGAGGAAGACACCATCGCTATTTTGCGTGGCCTGAAAGAGCGTTACGAGGTGCACCACGGGGTGGAGGTCACGGACGGTGCCATCATTGCCGCTGCCAAACTGTCTCACCGTTACATCACCGACCGCCAGTTGCCCGACAAGGCAATAGACCTTGTGGATGAGGCTGCCAGCCAGATTCGCATGGAAATGGACTCCAAACCCGAGGCTCTGGATCGCCTTGAGCGGCGCTTGATTCAGCTCAAGATCGAGCGGGAGGCGCTCAAAAAAGAGACCGATGCCGCGTCGAAAAAGCGACTTGAAGAGTTGTCGTCGGTCATCGGCAATGTCGAGCGCGAGTATGCCGACCTGGAAGAGGTGTGGAATACGGAGAAAGCTGCGCTGCACGGCTCTCAGAAGATCAAGAGCCAGCTGGAGCAGGCCCGCATCGATCTGGAGAATGCCCGCCGCGCGTCAGATCTTGGCAAGATGTCTGAGCTGCAGTACGGCAAGATTCCTGAACTGGAACGCCAGCTGGACATGGCCAGTCAGGCCGAAATGATGGAAATGAAATTGCTTCGGAACCGGGTAACCGATGAAGAAATTGCCGAGGTAGTGTCCAAATGGACGGGTATTCCGGTATCCAGGATGCTGGAAGGCGAGCGCGACAAGCTGATGCGCATGGAAGAGGCCCTGCATACCCGGGTGATCGGGCAGAGCGAGGCGGTTGAAGCGGTTTCCAACGCGGTTCGACGTTCCCGTGCGGGTCTGTCAGACCCCAACCGTCCAAATGGCTCTTTTTTGTTCCTGGGGCCGACCGGTGTGGGCAAAACCGAACTCTGCAAGGCGCTGGCATCGTTCCTGTTTGATACCGAAGATGCCATGGTGCGGATCGATATGTCCGAGTTTATGGAGAAGCATTCGGTCGCGCGCCTGATCGGAGCGCCTCCCGGCTATGTAGGTTATGAAGAAGGCGGTTATCTGACCGAAGCGGTACGCCGCCGTCCTTACTCAGTGTTGTTGCTGGACGAAGTGGAGAAAGCGCATCCGGATGTGTTCAATATCCTGTTGCAGGTGCTGGATGACGGCCGCCTGACGGACGGCCAGGGCCGCACCGTTGACTTCCGCAATACCGTGGTAGTGATGACCTCCAATCTCGGCTCTCATATCATTCAGGAGAAGGCAGGTGAGGACAACTACGAGGACATGAAGTCGGCTGTTCTTGAAGTGGTCGGCGGCCATTTCCGGCCGGAGTTTATCAACCGGGTCGATGAAGTGGTGGTGTTCCATCCGCTGGCGGAAAGCCAGATTCAGGGCATTGCTCGAATTCAGATTGGCAACCTGGCGAAGCGTCTGGCTGACCAGGACATGAGCCTGAACATGGGTGACGACGTGATGCATCTGCTTGCCGAGGTCGGTTACGACCCTGTCTACGGTGCCCGTCCGCTGAAGCGGGCCATCCAGAGAATGATCGAGAATCCTCTGGCGCAGAAGCTGCTGCAGGGTGAGTTCGTGCCCGGCGACACGATTCGCGCAAAGGTTCAGGAGGGTAAGCTGGCTTTCGACAAGGCGTAAGCGCTGGCCCATATCAAGTAGCAATAACGCGCGGTGGTTTGTGCCTCCGCGCGTTATTGTTTACGGGATAGCCTGAACGGGGGCGCTGAGCCTACTCTTCCGCGCCGCAGTTTTCGTCGGCAATTCTCTGGAACTGCTGGCGTTGTTGTTCGATTTCTTCCGGGCTCAGATAGCGGCTTTCGCCGTTTTCTTCAACCCGTATGCGGGCGTTACTTTCAATAATACCCAGATTTGCACGGGCGGTTGAGCAGTTGGCTTCGCGTTGCTTGCGCCGGGCTTCTTCCACGGCCGATTCTTTCTGCCGCTGTTGCTGCGCGGCTTGCTCGCTTTCAAGGGCTTCCAGTTGTTCCTGGGCACTCTGGCGCTGGGCAGGCGGATTGCGACTGGTGCCAGCGCGAACATTAACTTGCTCGGCGCTCTGGCCGGTAGGCTGGCGATCCCCGAAGTGGGTCACGCCATTGGCGTCAGTCCATTTGTAAACAGACGCGCCGGAGCCAATGGCAGGAGCGGCTGCCAGCACGATCGTCAGCAATAGTGTTTTTCGGTTCATGTCTCTGCTCGTCACTCGGTTACTCGCTGAGGCTATCATGCCATTGGTTGGCTGTATTTTCCCGTCTCCGGTTCAAAAACTTGCCATGCGGTGTGCTGAGTATGGCAGATACTCGCCCGCTCGCGGATGAATTAAGCCACAGCGCCTATTGACAGTGAGTTTCCCGCTGTCAGAATTACCGATTGCCTGAAGACTGGGGTAAATACGGCAGGCAATCCCGTGCAAGTATCCCCCGTTAATCACCACACTGAGTTCGCCAGATGCTGGCGGGCACTGGTTGTTGCTTACGTGCAACCCGTTGTTTAGCTGTTCTCCGCAACCCTCAGGAGGGCGGCTGGCCAGGAGACAACCTCTTAAGTTTTGGTGTGGAGGAGTACGCCGGTTCCGCTTTCACAAGAAGCTGGAAGACCGAGAATCCAGGCAACCGGGGTGTTCCCGGCTCATTCACTCGTAGAAGAGGGTAGAAAATCGTGGAGTTATTGTCTGGCGCCGATATGCTGATCCGCTCCCTGGAAGATGAGGGTATCGAATACATATACGGCTATCCGGGTGGTGCAGCCCTTCATATATATGACGCGCTGTTCAGGCAGGACAAAGTCAAACATATTCTGGTTCGGCACGAACAGGCGGCGGTTCACATGGCCGACGGCTACGCCCGTGCTACCGGAAAACCAGGTACCGTACTGGTGACCTCGGGTCCTGGAGCCACCAACACGATCACCGGCATTGCCACTGCATTCATGGACTCCATTCCTATGGTGGTTCTGTGCGGGCAGGTTGCGTCCACCCTGATTGGTGAAGACGCGTTCCAGGAAACCGATATGATCGGTGTGTCCCGGCCCGTGGTGAAGCATAACCTCAGTGTTCGGCACCCGTCGGAAATTCCTGAAGTTATTCGCAAGGCGTACTACATTGCCGCAACGGGGCGTCCCGGCCCGGTTGTGGTGGACATTCCCAAGGATATGACCACGCCGAACGAGCGCTACGAATACGCTTATCCTAAAAAGGTAAAACTGCGCTCGTACAACCCGGCGGTTCGTGGCCATGCCGGGCAAATCAAGAAAGCGGTTGATATGCTGATGGCGGCACGTCGCCCGGTTATCTACGCCGGTGGTGGCGTGGTTCTCGGGAGGGCCAGCCAGCAGCTGACAGAGCTAACCCGTTTGCTGGGCTTTCCTATCACCAATACCCTGATGGGCATTGGCTGTTACCCGGCGTCGGACAAGCAGCATCTCGGCTGGCTGGGTATGCATGGCACCTACGAAGCCAACATGGTCATGCATCATTCTGATCTTATTCTTGCCGTCGGTGCGCGGTTTGATGACCGGGTCACTAACGCAACGGAAAAGTTCTGCCCGGGTGCGCGGATCATTCATATCGATATCGACCCCGCCTCGATCTCCAAGACGATCGACGCCGACGTGCCTATTGTTGGCCCGGTCGACGCCGTACTGAAAGAGATGCTGTCGCTGGTCAAAGAGGCCAAAGCCAAGCCCGATGCCGATGCGCTGGCGGCCTGGTGGAAGCAGATCGAGGAATGGCGCGCCTTCCACGGTATGCGCTATGAAACCAGCCCGGAGGTGATCAAACCCCAGGAAGTCATCGAGATGCTGTGCAAGCTCACCAACGGTGAAGCTTTTGTGACTTCAGACGTTGGTCAGCATCAGATGTTCGCGGCGCAGTATTACAAGTTCGACAAGCCCAATCGCTGGATTAACTCCGGCGGGCTCGGAACCATGGGCTTCGGGCTTCCGGCAGCTATGGGCGTAAAGCTGACGCATCCGGACGACGAGGTTCTGTGCATTACCGGCGAAGGCAGTATCCAGATGAATATCCAGGAATTGTCGACCTGTAACCAGTACAACCTGCCGGTGAAGATCATCAACCTGAACAACCAGGCGCTGGGTATGGTTAAACAGTGGCAGGACATGAACTACGAGTCCCGCCATTCCCAGTCTTACATGCAGTCTCTTCCGGACTTCATCAAGCTGGCGGAGGCTTATGGCCACGTTGGTATCAAGATTGAACGCAAGGAAGATCTTGAGCCCAAGCTCAGGGAAGTTCTGGCGATGAAAGACAAGCTGGTCTTTGTGGATATTTACGTAGACCGCTTCGAGCACGTGTATCCGATGCAGGTAGCCCGCGGCTCCATGAAGGATATGTGGCTCAGCAAGACGGAGAGGGTGTGATTATGCGTCGAATCATTTCTGTTTTGCTGGAAAACGAGCCGGGTGCTCTGTCCCGGGTTGTGGGTCTTTTCTCGCAGCGTAACTACAACATCGAAACCCTGACGGTGGCGCCCACCGAAGACGAAACCCTGTCTCGTCTGACGGTGACCACCACCGGGTCTGATAAGGTGATCGAACAGATCACTAAGCAGCTGAACAAGCTGATTGAAGTGGTCAAACTGGTGGACCTTACCGAAGGCGCGCACATAGAGCGGGAGCTGATGCTGGTCAAGCTGAAAGCAACCGGTTCCCAGCGTGCCGAGATCAAGCGCACTGTGGATATTTTCCGGGGCCAGATCGTAGACGTCACCAGTTCCGTGTATACCGTGCAGCTGGCCGGTGACAGCGAAAAACTGGACGGCTTTATTCAGGCTGTCGGTACCTCCGGTGTGCTGGAGGTGGTTCGGTCCGGTGTGTCCGGCATTGCACGTGGCGAAAAAGTGTTGAGCCTGTAAGGGCTGCCAAGACGAATCGAAAATCCTGGCCCACCAGGGCCAATACTTATAATAGAGGTTTCTCATGCAGGTTTATTACGACAAAGATTGTGATCTTTCCATCATCCAGGGCAAGAAGGTTGCCATTCTGGGTTTCGGTTCCCAGGGCCACGCTCACGCGTGCAACCTGAAGGACTCCGGTGTTGATGTTGTGGTTGGACTGCGTGCCGGTTCTTCCTCCATTGCCAAGGCCGAGGCCTATGGCCTGAAGACCAGCGATGTGGCTGCTGCGGTTGCTTCTGCCGATGTGGTTATGGTTCTGACCCCGGATGAGTTCCAGTCGCAACTGTACCGCGATGAGATCGAGCCGAACCTGAAGCAGGGTGCGACCCTGGCATTCGCTCACGGTTTCGCCATCCATTACAACCAGATCGTGCCCCGCAAGGATCTGGACGTGATCATGGTTGCCCCGAAGGCGCCTGGCCACACAGTTCGTTCCGAGTTTGTGAAAGGTGGTGGTATTCCCGATCTGATCGCGATCTTCCAGGACGCGTCCGGCAACGCCAAGAACGTTGCGCTGTCATACGCCAGCGGTGTTGGCGGTGGCCGTACTGGTATCATTGAAACCACCTTCAAAGACGAAACTGAAACGGATCTGTTCGGCGAGCAGGCGGTTCTGTGTGGTGGCGCTGTTGAGCTGGTAAAAGCGGGCTTCGAAACCCTGACCGAAGCGGGCTATGCTCCGGAAATGGCGTACTTCGAGTGTCTGCACGAGCTCAAGCTGATTGTTGACCTGATGTATGAAGGCGGTATCGCCAACATGAACTACTCCATCTCCAACAATGCTGAGTACGGTGAGTACGTAACCGGCCCCGAGGTGATCAACGATGAGTCTCGCGCGGCCATGCGCAACGCGCTTAAGCGTATCCAGAGTGGTGAGTACGCCAAGATGTTCATCTCCGAGGGTGCGCTGAACTACCCGTCCATGACGGCTCGTCGTCGCGAAAATGCCGCACACGAGATTGAAGTGGTTGGTGAGAAACTGCGCTCCATGATGCCGTGGATTTCGGCAAACAAGATCGTGGACAAAGAGAAAAACTGATCCGGAGTTTCCGGTGAGGTAATAAAGCGCGGCCCTTGTGGCCGCGTTTTTCGTATATACTCCGCCCAAATACTTTCCGGAGTTTATGGAATGAATGACGAAAAACACGTTGCTGAAACTGCCGATGCCAAGAAGCCTGCAGAGCAGGAGATAGAGGCGGGTGAAGTAGTAGAGGAAGAAGTTGTTGAGGGGGCTCGCGTTCGTCGCAAGGGAATATATCTGTTGCCGAATGCGCTGACGACAGCGTCTTTGTTCTCCGGGTTCTACGCCATTGTGTCTGCGGCCAACGGCGTTTTCGATAATGCAGCCATAGCTATTTTCGTGTCGATGATTCTGGACGGGTTGGATGGTCGTGTTGCCAGAATGACCAATACCCAGAGCAAGTTCGGTGAAGAATATGACAGCCTGGCTGACATGGTTGCCTTCGGTGTAGCACCGGGGTTGGTGGCGTTCTTCTGGTCTCTGAATGGTCTGGGCAAGGTAGGCTGGGCGGTCACATTTATTTACGTTGCTGGCACGGCATTGCGATTGGCTCGTTTCAATACTCAGATCGGCTCTGTAGACAAGAAGTTCTTTGTTGGCCTGGCCAGCCCTTCAGCGGCGGCTTGTGTTGCCGGGCTCGTGTGGTGCTTTCACAGTTACGAAACCTCTGCCTGGTTGACGGCGCTAACGCTGTTCGTGGTCGGTGGCACGGGTGTGTTGATGGTCAGCAATATTCTTTACCGGAGCTTCAAGGATCTTGATCTGAGGGGGCGGGTGCCTTTTGCGGCGATCCTGCTCGTTGTTTTGGTGTTTGTAGTGATCGCGCTGGATCCAGCCACCGTACTGTTCACCGGTTTCCTGGCCTACGCGCTTTCGGGGCCGGTGCGCGCTTTATTCCGGCGTAAATCCGGCCGTACTGGATAAACGTGGTGCCCGGCGGCATCGGTCGCCGGGAATTTTTCCGGGAGCCTCCTGTCAGTTAACCCCAATTGACGATGCGGAGATTCCAATGCTTATCAAATCCCGCCCATCCTGGGCGCTCCCTGAATCTGAAGTTACGCCAGAGTCTGCTTACCTGAGCCGTCGCACTTTCATGGCCGGAGCTTTAGCTTCGGCGGCTGCGCTGACCATGCCCGGGTTGGCACGTGCAGAGAAGGGCGATGTTCCTGGCGCGCCCCTCGATTATCAGTTGGCACCGGAATTCTCCACAAACGAGAAAAAGGCGCCCTATCAGGCCATTACCACATACAACAACTTCTACGAGTTCGGCACCAACAAAGGCGACCCGGCCAGATACGCCGGTGGTATGTCTGTGGAGCCCTGGACGATTGAAGTCGACGGCGAGTGCGGTAAGCCGGGCACCTACTCTGTAGAAGACCTGCTGCGGCCCAGTCAGTATGAAGAGCGAATCTACCGACTGCGCTGCGTTGAAGCCTGGTCGATGGTCATACCCTGGGTGGGGGTGCCGCTGGCGGAAATCCTCAAGCGGCTGGAGCCTAACTCAAAGGCGAAGTATGTCTACTTCGAGACTCTGAAGGATCCAGAGCAGATGCCTGGGCAGCGTTCGTTCTTCAGCGTTATTGACTGGCCCTATCGTGAGGGGCTGAGGATGGATGAAGCCATGAATGAGCTGAGCTTCCTGGCTGTGGGGCTTTATGGCAAAACGCTGCCGAATCAGAACGGCGCGCCGATTCGCCTTGTTGTGCCGTGGAAGTACGGCTTCAAAAGCATTAAGTCTATTGTTCGCATCCGCTTTATGGAGCAGCAGCCGAAAACCAGCTGGGAGATGATTGCACCGGAAGAGTATGGCTTTTACTCCAATGTGAACCCGGAGGTCGACCATCCCAGATGGAGCCAAAAGCGTGAGCGCCGGTTGCCATCTGGCGTGTTGCAGCCTAACTGGATTGATACCGTAAAATTCAACGGCTATGCCGACCAGGTTGCCCATCTCTATAAAGGCATGGATCTGCAAAGGTATTTTTGATGTTCGACCGTATTCATCGTTTGCAGCCAATGACCGGGTTGAAGGTGTTGGTGTTTGTGTTGGCACTTTTGCCGCTTGGATTGCTGTTCCTGGATATAAAAAACGGTGCCCTGGGGCCGGATCCGGGCCAAGCTATTACTGAATCGCTGGGATTGGCTGCCTTTCAGCTGCTGCTCATAACGTTGCTGATTTCGCCGCTCAAGAAACTCACCGGTTGGGCGGGATGGGTTCGGCTGCGCCGTATGCTGGGTCTCTTCTCGTTCTTCTACGCGAGTCTCCATGTTCTGGTGTTTCTGCAGTTGATTCTGGGTTGGGGTGACCTTTGGGCCACCTTTACCAAGCGGCCGTATATCATTGTCGGTGCTCTGGCATTTCTGATGCTGATCCCGCTGGCGGTGACATCGTTCCGCAGCGCCATGAAAAAGGTGGGTCGCTGGTGGAAGCCTTTGCACCGGCTTATTTACCCGGCAGGGGTGCTGGTATGGCTGCACTTTCTCTGGCAGGCGAGAGCGGATATCGGTGAAATGGTTGCTTATGGCCTGGTGCTTCTAGTGTTGTTGGGCCTAAGAGGTCACTGGAACGGGTGGGGTGATCTGATCCCCTTGCGCAAAACTGCAAGGTAGCCAGAAAATCGGCATTATCCGGTTGCATTTTGCTCAAAGTGGATGCATTCTGATCGGCCGCGTAGGTGGAAACCGAAGTTCCGGAAAATAAGTCGAGAATGTCGTTGACAGTTTTCCTGAGGGCTGTAGAATGCGCACCACTTCTGAGGGACAAGGCCGGTAAGGCCGGGTTCTGACGGTTTTAGCCGCTTGATAAGTTTCGAAAATTTGGGTTTTAAAAGTTTCGAAACAAAGTGGTTGACAAGGTGGCGGATCGATGTAGAATGCGCGGCCTTGATTGAGCAGCGGCTCAAACGCTCTTTAAAAAGTTAACCAAGTAATTCGTGTGGGCGCTGGCCGAGGTGTTTCGGATACGAAATATCAGGACAGTGACTCGTCGAAATTGAGTTTTGTCTTGAGCAAGAATTAAGAACTTTCGAGTTCTTGTATGATTTAAACTGAAGAGTTTGATCATGGCTCAGATTGAACGCTGGCGGCAGGCTTAACACATGCAAGTCGAGCGGTAACAGGGGGTGCTTGCACTCCGCTGACGAGCGGCGGACGGGTGAGTAATGCTTAGGAATCTGCCCAGTAGCGGGGGATAGCCCGGGGAAACCCGGATTAATACCGCATACGCCCTACGGGGGAAAGCAGGGGATCTTCGGACCTTGCGCTATTGGATGAGCCTAAGTCGGATTAGCTAGTTGGTGGGGTAATGGCCTACCAAGGCAGCGATCCGTAGCTGGTCTGAGAGGATGATCAGCCACATCGGGACTGAGACACGGCCCGAACTCCTACGGGAGGCAGCAGTGGGGAATATTGGACAATGGGGGCAACCCTGATCCAGCCATGCCGCGTGTGTGAAGAAGGCTTTCGGGTTGTAAAGCACTTTCAGCAAGGAGGAAGGCCTTGAAGTTAATACCTTCAAGGATTGACGTTACTTGCAGAAGAAGCACCGGCTAACTCCGTGCCAGCAGCCGCGGTAATACGGAGGGTGCAAGCGTTAATCGGAATTACTGGGCGTAAAGCGCGCGTAGGTGGTTCGATAAGCGAGATGTGAAAGCCCCGGGCTCAACCTGGGAACGGCATTTCGAACTGTCGGGCTAGAGTATGGTAGAGGGTAGTGGAATTTCCTGTGTAGCGGTGAAATGCGTAGATATAGGAAGGAACACCAGTGGCGAAGGCGGCTACCTGGACCAATACTGACACTGAGGTGCGAAAGCGTGGGTAGCAAACAGGATTAGATACCCTGGTAGTCCACGCCGTAAACGATGTCAACTAGCCGTTGGGACTCTTGAAGTCTTAGTGGCGCAGCTAACGCACTAAGTTGACCGCCTGGGGAGTACGGCCGCAAGGTTAAAACTCAAATGAATTGACGGGGGCCCGCACAAGCGGTGGAGCATGTGGTTTAATTCGACGCAACGCGAAGAACCTTACCTGGCCTTGACATCCAGAGAACTTTCCAGAGATGGATTGGTGCCTTCGGGAACTCTGAGACAGGTGCTGCATGGCCGTCGTCAGCTCGTGTCGTGAGATGTTGGGTTAAGTCCCGTAACGAGCGCAACCCCTATCCCTGGTTGCTAGCAGGTAATGCTGAGAACTCCAGGGAGACTGCCGGTGACAAACCGGAGGAAGGTGGGGATGACGTCAGGTCATCATGGCCCTTACGGCCAGGGCTACACACGTGCTACAATGGCGCGTACAGAGGGCTGCCAACTCGCGAGAGTGAGCCAATCCCTTAAAGCGCGTCGTAGTCCGGATCGGAGTCTGCAACTCGACTCCGTGAAGTCGGAATCGCTAGTAATCGCGAATCAGAATGTCGCGGTGAATACGTTCCCGGGCCTTGTACACACCGCCCGTCACACCATGGGAGTGGATTGCACCAGAAGTGGTTAGTCTAACCTTCGGGAGGACGATCACCACGGTGTGGTTCATGACTGGGGTGAAGTCGTAACAAGGTAGCCGTAGGGGAACCTGCGGCTGGATCACCTCCTTAAACGAAGCCGAACGCTTCGGTCAGAGTCCACACGAATTACTTGGTTGGCTTAATAAAGAGAGCAAAGGGTCT